>CAWJTT010000019.1:0-114402 GCA_963845865.1 uncultured Actinomycetes bacterium | reverse complement strand
GCTGGCGGTGGTCCCGATCGCGTCCGCCAGCAAATCCCGCGTGTTCAAGAACTGCACGGGCGTGGACAAGGTCCACGCGCACGACATCGCGAAGAACTTCAAGGTCATCAAGACCGCGAAGGTCTGACCCTGCGTCAGCCTCACGCTCTACGCAGCCAGCAGGGGACGGCTCGACCGCGACGGCAACGGCGTCGCCTGCGAGACCTGAGCGAACTCGAGCGACACGGGCCGCGGCAGGCGCTCAGCGATTTCGAGCGCGCTTGCCGCTCCCGTTGTCGGCCGCGAGGCGGCGCTTGACCCTCGGCGTGGCTCGTCGTAGCGTTGCGGCCGGCGCCGGCGCGGCCCCCACGAACGCCGCAAGGCTCGCAGCGTGAAGCGTCGGCGTCGGGATGCTGTGTGGGCTCCTGCGGGCCTGCGCTGGCGCCTGGCCTCAGGAGAGGAGCGGCTCGTAGAGCGGCCGGGCGAACGGCCAGGCGTCGCTCGTCAGCCATTCCGCAACCACGCGCCGCAAGTCGCCGTCCTTTAGCGCCTGAGACTCGCGCACCCAGGACAGCACGATGGCGTCATGGACGCCGTCGTCGCACGGGTAAATGTAGACGCAGCCGACGACGTCGTCGGTCTCGTCGAGGACGGTGTAGGTGAACCCGGAGCGCTCCGCGAACTCGTGGGCGTGCCGCTCCAGATCCGCGAGGTTCTCAGCCGGGCTCATCTTGTGCGGCCAGCTGCGGCCTGCGTAGCCGGGGGAGCGGTGGATGTGATCCATGCTCGAAGTCCACGCCGCGTAGTCGCGCTCGTTGTGCTGCGGGCCGAGCGGCTCCAGGCGAAGCTCGCCAGCGGCGAGCCCCGGCGGGGGATCGAACCCAGCAGGCACGAACGCACCCTCGTCAGCCACCGGCCCCTCCTGCTACGCCTGGTCCTGCGTCAGCAGCGCCTCGCCGGTGCCGGCCAGCTGCCCGCCCCACACGACGTACTTCGTCAGCGAGTCCTCGGTCATGCGGCGCCCACCTCATTCGGTCACCTGGTCATGTCGCACGCAACGCCGTCGTGTCGCGGTCCAGGCGGTGGCTGCCTGGTCGGTTCACGGCGGCGAACCCATGCTCGCCACAGGCTGCCGAACACCTTTGCGATTGGTCTGATTCCTCGCTACGCCGCAGGCGATCCCGTTGGCAGTTCGAGGCGGGGCGCTTGGTCGGCGTCAAAGGCGGCTGCGGCGGCGCCATCGCCGGACCGCGCCCGGGCGACTCGTTGCGGCGACTAGTCGCGGGCGATGGCTACCTGTGCCGCCGCCGCCCCGCCCGCTCCGGATCATCCACCACTCGATGATCGCGCCCACCAGCTGCCCGACGAAGTCAGCCACGGCGCGATCATAAGCCTAAGACAGTCAAACGGCCCAAGTTTGCCGGTGGCATAGGCGTACTTGGGATTGAACCAAGGACGCGCGTCACGGGCGGGCGATCGCCGCAATCCCGTGGACAGGCGCAATCCCCGCCCCTGTACGGAATTGCGCCCGTCTTGCGCGGTCGGACTGGAAGCGCGCAAAGAGGCTTTAGAAAGCGTTCCCGGGCTGCACCGCCTTGCATGAACCTTGCGGGAGGCGAATCGTGGGCTCCCGGGACGGTCAGAAGCGCCGCCGTGATCGTCCCAGTCCCGAGCAAGTTCAGCGTCGAGCCGCGCGAGTTCGTTCGCCAGGCGAGGCACGATCCCGGCGCGCGGGGCACCAGTTCGGGCGCCTGGCGGCGGCCGGCGTGGCGCTGCTGGAAGCCGCGCGACCGCGCCCGCATCGGGGCCGACCCTCCCTTTTGCGATCGCGCGAATGTGCTCACCTCCCCCATCGAGGAGCGGCTCGTGAGCGACTACGACGAACCCAGGAGGCACGTGCGGCTCCGCCCAGCCGCGAGCAAGAGTGGCCGGGGCAGCTGGGTGGAGTTTGCCCGACGTGCTCGCGGACGCCATCGAACAGAAGGTTGGGCCGCGCGAGGATCGTGAGGACGCTGGAGGTAACAAAAGGACAGCCGGCGCTGCGGCGAGTCTATCCGGGTGCTTCCTCGCGAGGTGTGGCGCCTGTTGCGAAGTGGTGGATCAGTCCGGCGCGGGAGTGGAGGCCGAGTTTGCGGTAGACCCGTGTGAGGTGTAGTTCGATGGTTCTGGGGCTGAGGAAGAGGGAGGCTGCGACTTGGCGGTTGGTCTTTCCGTCGGCTACGTGCAGGGCGATTTGCAGCTCCTGGGGTGTGAGTTGCTCGCCGTGCTGGGCGGGGCCGCGTCGTAGCGTCGCTCCGCTAGCGCGCAGTTCGGCTCGTGTGTGCTTGCTCCAGGGAGCGGCGCCGAGTGTGTCGAATGTCTCCAGTGCGTGCTGGAGCTGGACGCGCGCGTCGGTGCGCTGGCCTGCGCGGCGGAGCAGCTCGCCGTAGCAGAGTTCGGTGCGCGCCCGTTCGAATGGCATGCTGAGCGTGTCGAAGGCCTTGGAGGCGGCGTCGAGGGCCTGGTAGCAGTCGGGCGCGGGGGTGAGGAGGCCGCGGCAGCGAAGCGCTCCGGCGCTCTCCCATGGCCGAGAGGCGCGGCGCTCTACGGCGGCGAGTCCGGCCAGGGCGGCGTCGCGGTCGCCCGCTCGGGTGTGTGCTTCGATGAGGTCGTAGACCTGCATGGCTGGGCAGTGTTGGCCTTGTCCGATGTCGAGGCGTGCGACTGGAGCGAGCGCTTCGATGGCGGCGTGCGGGTCGCCGCATCCGAGCAGGAGGAGGCCCAGCGGGCCGCCCGCAAGTTCGTGCAGCGCTCCCAGCCGGGTGGCGATCTCGCTCGCCTGGCTCGCTGCAAATCGACACTCGTCCGTTCGTCCGCGTCCCGCCGCGACGTACGCCACGGAGCCCAGGGCATAGAGCGCGTCGCCAATCTGGCCGGGCTCCAAGGCCAGGCGAGCAGCCTCGCCGGCATCGGCCTCGGCCTGATCCCACTGACCTGTCCAGAATTCCCATCCCGCCAGGCCGTAGAGGCTGTAACCCAGCCAGCTGAGGTCGCCTTGTCGTCGAGCTTGCTCAACTGCGAGCCGGACGAGGTGGACCGCGCGAGGGTAGTCGTCCAGCCAGGCGTAGCTGAGGGACGCCCCTGTCAGCGCTAACGGATCGTGGCGTAGCTTCTCGTTGCTGCGATGGACCTCTCGGTATCGCCGAAAGAGCGTGCGGGCCTGCTCGCGGCGGCCTAGCACGACCTGCGCGCAGCCGAGTGTCATATTCGTGTAGAGCTCGACACGCCCGCCGTCCGCAACACCAAGGTTGCCCACTCTCGCGGCGATCTCGACAAACGCCGAGTGATTGCCCTCATAGCTGGCCGCTTCGGCGGCGTCGCAGAGCATCCACACAGCACGCGCGTCGTCGTCCTGGACGACGCGCGATGCCTCGTCGATGAGCAGAGCACGGGCCTCGGCGAGGTGGCCGAGGCGAGTCAGCACCTGCCCGCGGAGGTGCTGGATGTCCGCTCGCAGGCCCCGATCATCGCAAGGCGTGGTGTCGAGCGCGCGGTCGAGCATTGGCAGCACGGCGCCTGCCTGGCCTCCCCTCCAGGCATCCTGCGCGGCGGCGAGGAGCAACTGCGATTGGCGTGCCTGCGATGGTTCGAGTTCCGCTGCGCGCTGGTACGCGCGGGCTGCGGAGGCGTGAGCGCTGCGCGCGCGAGCCTGATCGCCGATCCGCTCGAGCAGCTTTGCGGCTTCGGCGTCGGGTTCGGTCGCCGCGGCGGCGAGGTGCCACGCCCGCTGCTCCGCGCCGCTGGCGTAGGCTGCGGCCAGTGCGCGGTGCGCGGCGCGGCGCCGCGAGGGCGGGGCCTGCCGCGCGACTGCGCTTCGCAGCAGGGGGTGGCGAAAGACTGCGCGTCCGCGCTCGAGCCGGATCAGCCCTGCGTCCTCGGCTGCTTCCAGGCCCTGGGGATCAAGCCCAAGCGGCTCAGCGGCGCGGCGGATCGGCGCAAGTGTGTCGGCGACGCCGACCGCGGCCAGCAGCAGCATGTCGCGCTCGTCGGCTGCGAGTCGCTCGAGGCTGCGCGCAAAGGCGCGCTCGAGTCCAGCGGCAAGTGGAAGCGACTCGGGGAGCGGATCGGCCCCGGCGCGCTCCGCCTCCGAGAGCGACCCCGCGAGCTCCACCAACGCGAGCGCGTTGCCCGCGCCTGCCTCGAGCAACTGTTCCAAGACATGTGGGCCGAGCGGCGTGGGCGCACTCGCCGTGGCCAGTAGCCGTGCGGCCTGCGCGTCAAGCGGGCCGACGTTCAGCCGCTCCAAGCCGGCCGCCTCGAAGGACCCCTCGCCGTCTCGTACCCCGAAGAGCAGCGCCACAGCGTCGGCCTCCAGACGCCGCGCGGCAAACACGAGCGCCTCGGCCGAGGCCGGATCGAGCCACTGCGCGTCATCGACGATCACGAGCAGCGCGCGCGCCTCCGCCGTGTGCGCCAGCAAGCTCAGTGTGCCCGCCGCGACCGCGAAGCGACCCCCACCCACTGCCGGTCCCAGCGCAAACGCGGCGCGCAGCGCCGCAGCCTGTGGCGATGGGATCTCCTCCAACCCCGCGAGGATCGGACGGCAGGCCTCCAACAAGCCCGAAAAGGCCATGTCCGACTCTGCCTCCACCCCGACCACCGAAAGCACCTTCATCTCGCCCGCCCGGGCGACGGCGTAGCGAAGCAAACTGCTCTTCCCGACACCCGCCTCCCCGCACAGCACCAGCGTCTCGCTGCGACCCCCGCAGGCCCGCTCGAGCAGCAGATCGATCCTCGCACACTCGCGATGCCGGCCGACGAGCCGCATCGGTCAACCCTACGCCCGCGGCGAGCCGTTAGCGACATGCGCGGGATCGCCCCTACCCGGCTCTGGCGAAGCCAAGGCACGCCGACTCGTCCTCCACTGCTCGGGGACGGCCACACTCGCTGCGACCAAGTGGACGGCCACGGTCGCACTAGCGGCCCTCCCGCAGGCCGCCGCCGGGGCGCGCCCGTGCGCGGGGTTTCCCTCACGCGACGCCACATCGCGCACGCATAGCGTCGCTCTACCCATCGGGTCTCAAAAGGGAGAAGCGATGCAACGGCCGATAACGCCCCACGACTTCGCTACCTTCGAACGAATCGCGTTGACACGGCGCCAGCGTCCAATCGATCTCGCCCTCCGACCTCGCGTCGCGCCACCGCGCAGCCGCACGGCACGCCGGATTGGCCTGGTGCTGCGAGTGGCTTGCCAGAGGGTTGCAAACCGAGGCAGGGCTGACCACACGGATCTGGGTCGCGGCCAGAGCGCCGACGCCTAGTCCAGTGCGGCTTGCCGGGCGCGAGAGAGCTCCCTTTCGCAGGCAACCGGCACGGAAACCACGGATAGGAGGAGACATGGTTCGGCCTTGGCGGATGTTTGTCGTCGCGGGGGTCGTCTTGGCGATCGCGGCGTCGGCTGGTGCGGCGGAGGCTCGCTCTGGGCATCCCGGTACGCGTCGCGGGGATGTGGCGCGTGTGCCTGCGACGGCGGTGCTGGACTGGAACGCCACTGCGGTGGCGACCGTGCGTGGTGCCCTTCCTGCGAAGTTCCAGCTCGAGAGCGATCTGTACATGGCCTACGTGCAAGCCTCGGTGTACGACGCGGTCGTGAAGATCGCGGGGCGCTACGAGCCCTACCACGACTTCGCGAGCCCCGCATCGCCGCGCGGCGCTTCTGTGCCCGCGGCGGTGGCGGCGGCGGCCTACACCGCGCTGGCGTACTACTTCCCCTCCCAGCAAGCGACGCTGCAGGCGACCTATACGGCTTATCTGGCCGGCCTTGCCAGCGATGGGCTGGCTGCGGGCGTCGCGATCGGGCAAGCGTCGGCCAACGACATCATTGCCGAGCGCACCGGCGACGGGCGGGATGCCGTCATCTCCACGCCCTACGGGGCGGGCGCGTTGACGGCGGGTGTGTGGGTGTTCGCGCCGCCGCCGTCGCTGCAGTCGGCTCAGACGCCCTGGCTGGCGTTCATGCGGCCCTTCCTGCTGCGCGCGCCGTGGCAGTTCCGGGTGGGGCCACCACCCAGCCTCACCAGTCCCCGCTACACGCGCGACCTCAACGAGGTACAGGCCTACGGCTCGGCCACGAGCACCCTACGCACACCCGAGCAGACGGCCGTGGCGCAGTTCTGGAACGCGTTCGCGACCAACCAAACCAACACCATGATCACAGGCCTCGTCAGCACGCGCGCGATGGACGCCGTCGACGCCGCCCGCTCCTTCGCGATCGCGAACATGGTCGACACCGACGCCGGCATCGCCTGCTGGGACTCCAAATACCACTACCAGCTCTGGCGACCCGTGACCGCCATCCAGCACGCCGACATCGACGGCAACCCGGCAACCACCCCGGACACCACTTGGACGCCGCTGCTGACCACGCCCAACCACCCCGAATACCCCGCCGCGCACGGCTGTATCACCGGCGCCGAATCCGACGTACTGACGGCGATTCTGCACACCCGCAAGATCCAGGTCGACTACCCCGGCGCCGTCGGCGGCGCAAGCACCCTCACCACCACGCGCCACTACGCCACCGCCAGCGATCTGCGCCGCGAGATCGTCAACGCACGCGTCTGGGCCGGACTGCACTACCGCACCTCCGGCCAGGTCGGCGTACAACTCGGACGCGCCGTCGCCCGCTACGCCCTCAGCCACTACTTCCAACCCACCCACAACGACGACTAACCTCGCAGCCGCTGCCGGCGAGCACGCACGCTCGCCGGCAGCGTGCTTTTATCGCAGCGATGCTGGTCGACCTCGCCGCGACGGCCGCAGTGGTTTCCCCTTTTGCGATCGCGCGAATGTGCTTACCTCCCGAAAGCGCCACCTGCTGGCGGCAGACGCGCTCCACCAGCAGTCGCCGCCCACGCGCTGTGAGCCGCGCGTTACGGTGCAGATTCATCCGGGCCTCCCTCGTCGCTTGCGCTTCGCAGCAACAAGCATCCAGGGAGACCCGGATGAACAACCTCCTCAGGAACCACAGCTGATATGGGGTAGCTGTTGTCAAGTCGGGTGTGGCCGAAGGCCCCGTCTGTGCGGGGCTTTCGTATGTTCTGGGCGGGTCGGGTGAGCGTGCCGGGCGGTTCGGCGACGCGCGGTCAGGCTGATATGCGCGGGTTGGGTACCGCATGACCGTGTGGGCGTCGGGAGCGTGCGCTGGTCTAGAGTCGAGCGTCACCCGGGGGCTGCTCATAGCTGTGTCGCGTGTCGCTCCTCGCGCGGCCCGGCACGCTCACCCCGCCCGCCGTAGTGGGCGGACTCAGGTGTTCATGACGGCGAGGCTCCAGCTCCATCCGGCGAGCTCGCGGGCGACCGCGACGCAGCTGATCGTGGAGCGCTTGTTGCGCGCATCGAATGCCACCCAGCGCTGGTGGAGACGGCGGTTGCCCAGGCCGGCTCGGCCGCCATCTCGCCGATCGCGCGATCGAGCCGCTCACGCCGAGCCTGTACGCCCAGCACTGCAGCCTGCGCCTCGTCGAAGGCCAGTTGCACACCTCGGCGCTCGAAGTGCAGCTGCGCCAGCCAGCGCTCGTGATTGTGCGTCCAGGCCGAGCCCTCGTAGAGCAGCCCGTGACGGAGCAGCAGCTTGGAGAGGCGGTGCCGCGCGCGCATCAGATCGCCGCGAGCGTCCTCGCGAGCGCGCACCAGATCGCGTGCTGCTTCCTCGTCTTCTGTCGGTACCCGCACAGACACCAACTCGCCGCTACCGAGACGCCGCGCGAGCCGCTCGGCGTCGCGCCGATCGGTCTTCACCCGGTCACCGGGCGCGCGCTCCAGCTTGCTCGGCGCCACCACCACGCAGCCGATACCCGCGACCTCGAGCGCCCGCGCCAGCCCGAAACCGGTCGGGCCGGCCTCGTACGCCACCCGCACCGGCCCAGGCAACGCACGCGCCCAGGCCACGATCAGATCAGTCTGCGGCGCGACACGCTGCGAGCGCAACTCGCCCGTCACACAGTCGATCACACCCGCCCACGCCGAGCGAACGTGCACATCCAGCCCAACCGTCGTACCCTGCAACATCCGGCGCCTCCCGTAATTGCGGCTCTACCGCCGCACGAAACGCGACGGCAACCCGCGCCAACTTACGAGCGAGGCGCCGGGCACCCCATACGGTCTAGCGGCCTAGGTGGTGGACATCGCAGGGCGGCGTGGAACACCCCCGGAAAACCACCCGATGGCTCAACCATGCCGACTAGGGTGTGAGGCGGCACGCTGCCAGGGCCTGGGGAAACTGGGGACTCTGGCAGCGTGCTCTGTGTACGCTTGCGCGCGAAGGCGCGTCGTTCCCCGGTCCTGCCCCGCGACGCGCCTTCGATTCGCGCGCAGGCGTAGAGTTCGGCAACGACGCGGAGGCGAACCTGATCGTCCTTGGTATGTCGCCGCTGAGAGTCGTGCCCGTTGGAACGGCAACGCTGCTGACTGTCATACAGCTGGCTGTTCTCGTCGCTCAGGCTTGTTCCACTCGCACGCATTGACTCTCGGCTTGGCGCGTCGTAGCGTCGCGGCCGGCGCTGGCGCGGCCCCCTCGAACCCCGCAACGCTCGCAGCGGGAAGCGCCGGCGCCGCGATGCCCGTGATCGTTGCGTTATGCGCTGTTCGACGGATCACCGCGCGTCGCGGTGCGAAGGCGACGGTGCGCGCGCAGGCATGGTCACCGAGCTGGCTCAGATTCAAGCGCTGACGAGGCCGCGTGCGCTATTTCCAGCGTCATGGGCTCCGATGGCGTACTGGGTGTAGCCGCGGGCTGCTGCGCAGATGAGGATTGCGCGGGGCTGCCGCACGCGCCTCATGGCGGAGGGGTGCCTTTTTTTTTGCGGTTCGCGGTGTGCTTGGGTCCCATGCTGGCGCACCGACGTGATGCTTCTGTGGCAGCGGGCGCTCGAAAGGCTTGCGAGACAAGGCTCTAGCTGCTACCTTGCGGCGCATGGCAACGGGTTCTCAGCGACGGACGGAACTGCTCCGCGGTGTGCTCGACCTTTGCCTGCTGGCGGTGATGGAGGAGGAGCCGGCTTACGGCTACGAGATGACCAAGCGACTGCGCGCCCGCGGTCTCGCGATCGTCGGCGAGGGCTCGATCTACCCGTTGCTGGGGCGCCTTGAGCGTGACGGTCTGGTCGAGACCTACCGGGCCGCGAGTAAGAACGGAGGGCCGGCCCGGAAGTACTACCGGCCCTCGAGCCCGGGGCGGCTGGCACTTGCGCTCGGGGTGTCCGAATGGCGAGCTGCCCGCGATGCCGTCGACGCGGTGCTTGCCCCTGTCAAGGTCGAGGTGGCGTGATGAGTGATTTCGTCGAGCAGTGCCGTAGCGAGTGGAAGCGCCTCGCTGTCCCTGACCCGCTCGCCGAGGAGATGGCGGCAGACCTGGCCTCCGATCTCAGGGACGCCGAGGCCGAAGGCGTCTCCACCGAGGAGTACCTCGGAAGCAGCGTCTTTGATCCACGTTCGTTCGCTGCCTCCTGGGCGGCCGAGCGAGGTGTCATCCCCGCACCGCCCAGCCGAGGGAACGCTCGCCGCAGACCGCTCATCCTGGTGGCGTTCACCGCCCTCGCAGCGATCGCACTGGTCGTTACGGCGCTGCTGCTCCTGACCGGGAAGCCCACGGTCTCGGTCGTCGCATCCAGGGCAGCACCCTCTCACCTTTCTTCGCCACCACCGACCCCCTTCGGACCACCCGGCGCCAGCCGGCAAGTCCTCCAGACAAGCGCGTCCGCCCCGGTCGAGTTGATCCTGCTGTTCTTCGCGATCGTCGCGCTCGCCTTCGCGGTATGGCTGTGGACGAGGTGGAGTCGCTCGCAGCCACCCACCGCCCCCGCCTAGGAGTTATCTCTGGCGACACTCCCGCGGACGGCCTCACAGGGCGCGACCGCGCCGAGCGCGCGGTTCGTCGCCCGACGTTCCGCGGGCGCAAGCCGACGACGCCCCATCCGAGTGTTGACGTCGTCGGATAGGCAAGCATTCGCGTCGGCTTATGGCACGAGCACGAGCTTTCCCTTGGCCGCCGAGCTCTCCAGCAGTTCATGCGCGTGACGCGCGTCGGTAAACGGCAGACGCTCCGCGACGACCGGGTGGATCTTGCCCTCACGGAGCAGCTCGAGCAGCGCGCGCGGAAGTCCTGTCGGAACCAGGGATGAAGCGTGTGATCGTCGATCACTACGGCGGGCCTGAGGTCTTGAGGGTCGTGGAGGAGGGCGATCCTAGCCTGAAAGGCAGTGCGCCGATGTCGGGCTACGCGCGCGCACGCTCGGCCGGTGCCGCTGGCTGTCCTGCGATCGCGCCCGCGTCGGGACGACCCCCTTTTGCGATCGCGCGAATGTGCTCAGCGGAAGATGGGGGAACGCAGCGGGGACGAGTGCACGAGTTTGGACGAACCGTGTTAGATGCCGCCATGGCCCATCCGCATCCACCGCCAGATTCAGAGCACCCGGACGCCCCAGACGACGCGCCTCCAGTTCCGATCTCGCCGTCCGAATTGGATCAGGCGCGCCGTACGTCGATGGCTGCGGAGCGCACCTGGCTGGCGTGGTGGCGCACCGCGCTGGGCGCCACCGCGGGGGCGCTCGCTGTCGGCCGGTTCGCCCCGCAACTGCTCAACGTCGCCACGTGGCCGTACATTCTGCTCGGCTGCGGCTACGCCTCTCTCGCGGTCGGGCTGTTGATCGTCGGCGCACAACGCCAGCGCGAGTTGGAGCATGCGCTGCGAACCGGCGGCCACGTCCCACTGCGGTTCCGCACGGTCGGGTTGTTCACCGTCGGCGGCGTCGCGCTCGCCGTGATGACCGTCGTGCTCGTGATCGCGCAGATCTGACGCGAGGAGGCGGTGGCAATTGGCCGCCCCGCAGTTCGCTCAGCGGGCTTGCTCGATCGGAGACTCGGCGTGTGAGTGCCTGCCGGCGCTCAGCACGTAGGCGCCCGTGCGGTCACGGCCTCCGACAGTGCAAGATCTCGGACGATGGGCGTACTTGGGATTGAACTAAAGACACGGGCCTCAGGCGGGCAATCGTCGCTATCCCTTGGACAGGCGCAATCCCTGCCTCCGTACGGAATTGCGCCCGCTTGCGCGGTCGGGCCGGAAGTGCGCCTAGGAGCGTTAGAAAGCGCTCCCGAGCTCCACCACCTTGCGGACACCTTGCGGGAGGCCAAACGTGGACTCCCCGGGATGGTCAGAAGCGCCGCCGTGATCATCCCAGTCCCGAGCAAGTTCAGCGTCGAGCTGTGCGACCTCGTGCGCCAGGCGAGGTGGCTCGTGCGCGAGGCACGACCCCGACAAGCGGGGGCGCCCGCTCGAGCGCCTCGCGGCGGCCGACGCGCCGCCTGGCAGCGTGTGCGGCGCGCGCGCCGAGGGCCACCCCCCGTTTCGCGATCGCGCGAATGTGCTCACCTCCCCCATTGCAAGGAGAACCGGTATCGCTTGCCGCTTCACCGTCGGCTCTCCTTCGCGCTCACTTCCCGGTTGCGACCTTCAGGATCGCCTCGATGCCGGCTTTGGACCATAGGCTGCCGACGTGGTCTGCGCCCGGGATTTCGACAAGTCGACTCTGGTAGCCGGCGGCGACTAGGGCTTTCTGAAACGACTCGGAGACCGCTGGCAGCACGTCGGTGTCGGCGGAGCCGTGGATAAGCAGGAAGGGGACGGGGTTGGCGCGGGCTCGGTAGCGTTTCGCCAGAGCGAATGGATCGGCCGCCGCCCAGGCCTCGGGGCGCGTCGCTCGGTCGCCGCCGAGGAAGCCTGTGACGTACGCGAGGCCGACCGCCTCGGGCTTGGTGACCTCATTTAAGACGCCATCCGCGACCACGACGGCATCAGGGCGGAGAGATCCGGCGGTCGCATTGCATGATCCGGGAGTTGGGGTAAAGGGTGTGGGCGTGAGGCCTACGACAGCCGCGGGCCAGCCACCATTCGAATGGCCCTGCAGGGTCACCCGGTCCGGATCCGCTCGGTACGCGGGGCCGATCTTGCGTGCGACACCGATCGCGCACGCTACATCCTGGAACGAGATCGGATATCCGCCGCCCCAGTCGGGGCCCTCCCGCCAGCCAGCCACCATCACGACCGCGCCTTGGCCAGCTATCTCCGTCACGAACGGGTCAAGATCGCCGGAATATCGCTGGTCAGGCGGGCTTGGGCCGCCCGGGAGGAAGACGATCAATGGCCATGGCCCACCCGATGTCGGAGCGGTGATGTCCATCCTCAATCGGCACGTCACCCTGGCGTCCGAGCCACAGGGGATGGGCGGCGTGTATGCAACGTCCTGCCATTGGGCCACATTCAGGCGGCTGCATAACCCCGGGACGATGGGATTGCAGGTGCCCGACTTCACGACGGACTCAGAGGGGATGCTTACGGTCGGGCCCGACGCGCGCGTTGACCCTGATCCACAGCCGGAAACCGCGACACTGGCGAGCAGAACGCCGATCGAAGAGGCGGTCAACGCGCGACGACCCCTCAAGCGCGGCGTCACCGGCGGTCGTTCGACTGCGTCGCGTTGACGAACAAAGCCACCTCGACGCCGACTATATTCCAATCCGCACAAGGTGCAGCGGCCGAAGAAACGCTGATCAACCACCCGCCGCCCAACCGGTTGGCCGTGACCCCCTGCGCGTTGCCAAAGCGTTAGCAGGCGAGGACGAATCGCCGCCGTCGGGGCACACTGGCCTCCAAGCTCGCGGCGCGACCACGCCACGTGGCGTACGAGCGCGAGCGCCTGGCGGTGGCCGTCGCGGTGCCGCTGGCAGGCTGGCGACCGCGCCCCGTGTCGGGCCCCCCTTTTGCGATCGCGCGAATGTGCTCAGCTCCCGCACCCGCAAAGACGCCGGATTGGCCTGGTGCTGCTAATGGCTTGCAAGTCGGCGCACGTCCCGGTGCGGAGGTGATAGTAACCATTGACACGAGGTCTCGCAGGAGCATGATGCTGCCGCGAGGAGACCTCGCTCACCTCGGACCAGCCATGGCGGCGATCTGGCCGCACCTCGGCAACCCGACGCTAGACACCTCCCCTGATCGAGCAGCTGAGCGAGCGGGCCGGGCATTTCGACGGAAGTGTCGCCGAGCTGGAAATCCGACGGGACGACGCCCAGATCAGGCTGATGCGAGCCCTCGACGAACTACCAGCTGCCGTTCCATCGGCCCGCGAGCCTGCGACTGCTCGAGTCGATGCCCAGGCGCGGTAGCACGTTGCCAGGTGCCAGGTCGGCGACGAAGACCTTGGCGCTCTTGCTCCCTTCGCTGCATGCGCGAAGAGCTGCAGGCGGAAGCTGAACAGCACGTCATCATCTGTCACGTGCGCTCCCTTGCTTCGATGTCTTGGAGGACGCCGAAACGTGAGCAGCACACCGGATGGCGCCGCCCGCGGGCGGCGCCATCCATTCAAACCAGCGGCGACCTCACACCGACACCCGTCGTGAGATCTCCGGGAGAGTCCACGCCTAGTCGTTGTCTACGGGGACCATGTAGACCTGGCGGGTCTGGAATCCTCGGCTGAGCTGGACGTCGTTGCATGCGCCGAAGAGCCAGACGCTTGCCTCGGTTGCGGTGCCAGGCGATGCGTCCACGCACACGTCTTGCTGGGCGAAGTCGTCGCTCTTGAAGCCGTGGTGCTTATTGTGGCCGAATGCTGCGGTTGATCCGCCGGCGATGATGATTGCCGAGAGGCAGAGGATGAGGGCGTTCTTGCGGAGCATGGTGGTTCCTTTCGGTTGTTGGTCTAGTCCCAGGTGTCTGAGCGCGACGTCGAAGCCTGAGTTATCGGCTCGAAGCTGGTTGTCCATGAGGTCGATCCAGTCGGGCGGTACGAAGCTGCCAGTCATGCGTTCACCTTGCTAGCGGTCCGCGCCGAAAGCCAGCACCCCAACGCGGACACGTTCGAGGCAAGCACGTCGACAGATCGCGTGCCGGCGCCATCGAGCTCGGCGGCATCCCCGCCGTGGGCTACGGCGTAGCCGGCGGCATCCCCGGCACGCGACTAGGCGACAGCGCAGCCACCCTCGAACGAGACGAGCACGACGAGCGGATGCGCGCAACACGCGCTTCAAGACGAACGCGAGGCACGCTGCCGGACGCCGGCTCTCGACCCCTCGGCATCAACAGCAGCGTGCCAAACGTTCTACCCCAGCTCGCAGCGCCTAACCCTCGCGCAAACGGCTTGGATAAGCCAAAGAACAATAGGGCGGGGGTGTCTGGCGACGCACCCTCACGATGCGCACTCGGCAGTGTTTTTCTCTCCGTGGTTCGCGAGAACCGCGAGGCTACGGACGGCGGCGCGAAGGGGGGCGGTGGGTCTCGCGAAAATACCGACGCGAAGACGAACACCCCGCCGACTTCTCGCGAGAAAAGCTATAGCAACCGTTTTCTTGTCGCGAGTGGGGCTCCCCAGGATCCCGAACGGCCGTCTACGCCGGTCCAGGCGCTGGTCCCCGAGCGATCGGCTCGGCGAGTCGCCACCAGTCGCCTTCTGTGCGTGCGTCGGCGCAACCTCTGGGCGCATCAGGAACTCGTCGCGGAGGACGCCCTCTACGACTTGATGTCGCGCAGTTCCCGCGTTGGAGAACGGCCTCAGCAGCGCCACCATGCGCGCCGCGTAGTGCCGGGCGAGGTCGCCTCCTTGCCACTGGTAGATCCCGCGGTAGACGCCGGTCTCGAGGTCGTCGATCCATAGCTTCGACCGGAATCCGGGGAAGCCAGCGAAGAGCGGCGTGTGCAGGACGCACTCGCGGCGGAATGCAGCATGCAGCAGGCGATCGCTACCGAGCGCGGCGAGACGGAACTGGATGACTAGCAGCGTCGGGTCGCTCGTGCCCACGTCGGTCGCCGCCGTCTCGCGGAAGACGAACGACGACGAGCCGTCTGCGAACCTGAGCCGCGCGCCCACGTTGCCCTTCGGAGAAGTCAGACCACGGCCCGCGACGAGGCCACCCCACGCCGCCACACTGCGGGCGAAGTCAGACAAGGCCGGCTTGACCGTGCTCGCGCTCTTGCCTGCCGCAGTGGGGAGAGCATCCATCGCCAGAGTGTGACTGACACTTCGGTGCAGCGTGTCGCGGAGGCTGGTGCGACTTGCGGCGGTAGGCCGACAATCCAACCGAAGTGTGCAGATCACCCGAAAGACAACCTCCTGTACTGCTCAGGATTCCGTGGGTCTGCCGTTTGCACGGGTTCACTTGTGACAGACGTGTCGAACACGCCGGACTTGCCAGTCCCGTGCGGTCACAGGTGGTCCCTGAATGACTCTGGAAGCCATGACAGCGCTGATACCGTGGGCGAATCACGACGTCCGCTCGACCTCGAGACGACGGAGGCATGAGATGGCGCACGGCGAGTTCAGCTCCGACGACGCGCGGCGGATCGGCGAGACGCTCAAGATCGACTGGGCGAGCTCGCCGTTCGATGTCGAGCAATACCGGATGGGCCTCAACGTCGAACTCGAGCACGGTGCCCACGACCCGCAGACGAACGTGACCAATGACGATGAGACCCTCACGGGCAAGATCGCGCTGGCGCACCTGAAGGAGTTCCCGGACTACTACACGCGGCTCGAGCGGATGGAGGAGGACGCGAAGGCGAAGTGGGCCGGCGAGCCCGGGGCCACCTAGCCAGCCAATGCGCGCGGTGCATTAGCCACGCGCTGGTGCGGCGGCTTCATTCCACAGCACTTTGTCGGGTGGATGCTCGCGTGACGAGAGCTGCGACACCGAGCGCTGTGCGGGAATCCCGCGGCTTGGGTTGAGCGAGTCCGCCGATGTCCGCCAGTACCGGCCGCGTCTACCCTCGAGCCATCACGAATGGCCATGACATGCACGGATGGGGCTCGGCCGGCACGGCATTCATGGCGCTTATCACGGTCGCCGTCCTCGCGCTTGTCTGGGTCGTTGTGCGTCGGGTCGCCGAGCCGTCCGAGCGCGTGTCAACGGCCCGCGAACAGCTCGATGCGCGGCTCGCGCGCGGTGAGAATCGCATCGAGGAGTGAGGCCGAGCTAGTCGTCCGGGCCTGCTTCGACGTCGGCCCGGGGGGCGGGGGGACGGTCACGACGAGCATGGGAGTCGGCGTCTTCGCGGTCGACGAGTGCGCGGCGGGTGACCTCGCGAGCCGTAGCTGCAGCTGCCCGACGCGGTCGTGCGGCTGATCGACGAGACCGAGCAGCGCGACGTTCGCGGCGACGGCCCCGCCGATGGCGAGACAGCCGACGGCCACGACGAGGAGGACGGGGCGCAATTGCCGGCTCATCGACCGCAGCCTACGCTGCAACCGCCGCTGCGGTGAGGCTGCGACGCAGCCCGGCGACCGCTCGTGGCCGGTTGGCTACGAGCGCGGCCACGAGTTGCCCGTCGGAGTCGAGGTAGCGCGCCTCGAAATCCTCGGACCCGTGCTCGATCTCGACGTGCCGCCAGGTCGCGCCCGTGCTGACGTGCTGCAGTCGCAGTCCGAACTGATCGGACCACGCATACAGCGGCGCGTCGCCGGCCGGCAGCCCGTCCCCGAGAATGGTGCGGGCGACGGTCGTCGCTTGGCCTGCGGCGCTCGTCCAGTTCTCGGCCCGGATTCCGCTGCCGATCTCGTGACGATGCCAGCTGGCGACATCCCCGCAGGCGAATACGCCAGGGGCGCTGGTGCGGCCACACGCATCGGTTGCGATGCCGCCGTTGAGCGCGAGGTCGAGGTGGCCGGCAACGAGTCTCGTCGCGGGAATGGCGCCGATCGCGACCAGGACGTGATCGCACGCAATCGAGGTGCCGTCCTCCAGCGCGAGTACGGTCACACGGCCGCTGCGGTCTCCCCGGGCGGCAGCAACCCGCACGCCGGTGCGGACTGCCACTCCGGCACTTCGCCAGCGCTCGGCCAGAAGGGCGCCCACCTCGCTACCGAACGCGCGCGCGAGCGGCGTCGGTCCAGCCTCGATGAGAGTCGGCGCGATACCGAGGGGGCGTACCGTGGATGCGACCTCCGCGCCGATCAGGCCCGCGCCCACGATCGCAAGACGCGTCCCGGCGACCAGCCGGCCGCGCATCCGTGAGGCATCGTCGAGCGTGCGCAGATGGTGCACGCCGGGCAGCCGTGACAGCACCGGATGCCGCCGCGGCCGAGCGCCCGTGGCGATCACGAGCACGTCATACGAGAGCGTGGCACCCGAACGCGTGAGTGCACGCCGGCGTGCGAGATCGAGGCGAACGACCGGCGAGCCGAGTCGCAGAGCGATGCCTGCCGACGGCCACGAGGCGCTGTCTCGGAGCGTGAGCGATGCCGCGTCCCGCGCGCCACTCAGAAGCTCCTTCGAGAGGGCGGGGCGTTCGTAGGGCGCGTGCGACTCCCCTCCTGCCAGCACGAGTGTGCCGTCGAAGCCGCCCGCACGAAGCGTCTCGGCGCAGCGCGCCCCGGCGAGACCGCCGCCGACGATCAGCACGCTCGTCATCTCAGGCCGCCTGTTCGCCGGTTTGCGTCCAATAGACAGCGATCGCGCCCATCGGGCAGGCAGCCGCGGCGTCGAGGATGGCCTCGTCGTCCGTTTCGCCGGCGCGCAGCGTGGCCACGCCTGAGCGGTCGAGTTCGATCAACTCGGGCGTGTGCTCGGCGCAGGCGCCGAAGCCGCTGCAGAGCGCACGGTCGATGACGATGCGATAGGTGCTCATGGGAGTGCTCCTTCGAGTGCCTTGTCGGGGATGTGCTTGGTGGGCGCGGCCTTCGCGACGCGGCGTGGCGGAGGGACGAGCGCGCGCCAGACCGTGGCCGCGGTCACCGCGCCGATCGTGCCGGCGTAGAAGGCCATCACCCACGGCCGGCTCGTGTCCGTGCCGCTCCCGATTCCGTGAACCGCGGCGAGCGCGAACATGGCGTAGGTCGCCCAGTGCAACCGGCGCCAGGTCTTGGCACCGATGACGCGGCGCAGGGGAAACGAGGCGATGACGAGCAGCAGCAATTCTCCGGCGATGACTCCGGCCGCCGTCCAGACCGGGCGGTAGGGCGAGAGCCCCGGTATCACAAGGGCGGGAACCGGCATGGGCATCGCCGCGTCGAGCACGAGCGCGACGCCGTGGGCGGACAGGGCGCCGAGTCCGATCAGCGCCACGAAGCGATGAAGGTCGGTGACCGTAGCTCGTGACAACGAGCGGAACGGCCGGGCTTTGACGAGCAGTCCGAGCAGCGTCGCGGCGGTGAGGGCGGCGTACGCGAGCAGGCCGCTCGCACGCGCGAGCATCCAGAAGGTCGGGTCTTTCACCAGAGACCTCCGGCCAGCCGCGTGCGGCCGTTGCGGTCGACCAGAATGGCGGGTGTGCCGGCAGCGTCGGCCTCGCAGGCTGCCGAGTCGAGTCCGCCGGCCAGCAGCAGGCTGGTCGCGAGGATCTCGGCCTCGCGCGCCGACGCCGCCACGACCGTGACGCGCAGAAGATCGGTGACGGCCGGGAGGCCGATTGCCGGGTCGATGATGTGGTGGCAATCGATGCCCTTGCGCTGCCAGCACCGGCGATCGACGCCGGAGGTCGCCAGTCCACCGTGCGTGAGGCCGACCGTGACCTTGCCGTCGCCAGTTGGCACGGCGACCGCCCACACACTCGCGCTCGGCTCTCCGCGCACGGAGATGTCGCCACCGGCGCTCACGAGGCAGGGGCCGGCTTTCGCGAGAGCCGCGCTCACCCGGTCGGCAGCGTGACCCTTGGCGATACCTCCGAGATCGAGGCGAGTTCCCTCTGAGAGCGCAATACGTGAGCGCTTGCGATCGATACATACCTCGCCGCCGCAGCGCACGGCCCGCGTCTGTCGCGGCATCTCGACCGCGACCGGCGAGCTGGATGCGGGAAGGTCGAGGAGCTCGAACGAGCGGTCATAGCCCGCCTCGACGAGCGCGTCGTGGATCGTTGGGTCGAAGCGCCCGCAGGTGCGCCTGCGGGCCTCGACGGCCGCCTCGGCGAGCTCGAGGAGGTCGGCGCCGACGGCCGCCTCGCCGACCGCGTTGAGTCGCGAGAGCTCGGAGTCGGGCAGGAAGCGGGAGAGCGCAGCCTCGAGGCGTGCGAATTCGGCTTCGGCGGCATCGAGGGCCTGCTCTGCGACCGCATCGTGCGGGCGCTCGAGGAGGCATTCGATGTCCGTGCCCATTGCGCGGAAGGTGCGTTGCAGCATTGTCATGAGGTCCTCGTCGACGCGACCGGGGGCAGGGTGACGATGCGCACCGCCGGCGGCGCGGCCGCCGCGCTGGAATACGTCGGGGCGGCGACAACGCTCTGGGCGGCCACGGCCGCTCGGTGGGCTGCCGCCAGCTGGTGGATGTGGTGCGCGCGCGCCGTGGCGTTGACGCGGTTGCGCTGTCGGAGCGCTCTGCGATAGGCGGCGTAGCGTCGATGCACGATCAGGTTGACCTCGCGCGTTTGCGCCCGCAGCCGGCGCTCGCGCGCCACCAGGCGGACCATCTGCGGATCGCCGCCCGGAGCGGCCTTCGCGGTCTGCGACCAGGGGTGGGCCGAGACCGCAAGCCACACCGCGAAGAAGACGATCAGCGAGGTCGCGAGCGCGTACAGGCGAGCGACGTGGTTAGTCATCGTGGCCACCTCCGTCGGACCGCTCGTGGTCGTGCTCGTGACCATGCGCCGAGGAAGGCGGGGCCTTGGCGCGCACGTAGATCGTGCGCTGTGCCGGCGCGGCGGCTGGTTGCGAGACCAAGACTGGCGCACGCGAGACCGGGGCTCGTGCGGGCACGGCGACGCGCGCGAAATGCACGAGCTTGGGCAGCTTGGGCAGCTTGCGATGAAGCGCGCGCTGCAACCGGTGCTCCCAGCGGTCGAGACGCACTTTGCGCGTCGCGAGCGAAACGGTCGCCGGCTGCACGCGTGCCGCTTGCGCGTGGCTGACCGTCAACGTCCGCGTCCCGGCGACCGCGCCGAGGGCGGCGGCGAGTCCGAGCAGAAGTGCGATGGAGAATGCATGGACCGCTTTCATGTGCCTGGCTCCTTCCTGGTCGATTGAGACCACGCTATGGCGGCGACTTGAAGGCGCGGGCGACGCAACCGCGAAGCGCGCGTTGCCTTTCGTAAAGGGATCACCAAACGCGGGCTGCGACTCGGCGCGCTCTGTCACGATCTCCCCGATGCGGGTCTTGCTGGTCGAGGATGAGGAGTCGGTCGCGGAGCCGCTCGCGACCGGGCTGCGGCGTGAGGGGTTCGACGTCACGTGGGTCGCGAACGCGGCAGATGCCATCGCGGCGCCCGAACACGACCTCGTGCTCCTCGATCTCCGGCTCCCCGACCGTGATGGCTTCGAGGTGTGCCGTCAGCTACGCGGCCGCTCGCGCGTGCCGATCATCGTCATCAGCGCTCGAGGGGAGGAGATCGACCGCGTTGTCGGTCTCGAGCTCGGTGCCGACGACTACCTGGTCAAGCCGTTCGGCTTCCGCGAGCTGCTCGCCCGGATCAACGCGGTGACACGGCGTGTTGGCGAGCGCCCGCCTGCCACGGCGATCTACCACCTCGGCGCGCTCACCGTCGACGTGGAAGCGCGCCGCGTGCTGCTCGCTGGAGACGAGCTCGAGTTGACGGCGAAGGAATTCGACCTGCTGACGGCGCTTGCCGCCCGCCCCGGTGCGGTCGTCTCCCGCCAGCGGCTGCTCGACGAGGTGTGGAACGGGCGCCACCACCTCGCGACCAAGACCATCGACGTGCACGTGGCCTCGCTTCGCCGCAAACTGGGCGACCCGGCCTGGATCCAGACCGTGCGCGGCATCGGCTTCCGCTTGCGCGCACGATGACGCGGCGCCTCGTCGCTACCTACATCGCACTCGCCCTGGTCGTCCTGCTTGCACTCGCGATCCCACTGGGCATCGAGCTCGCTCGCACGCAGCGTCGTGCGCTCGCGAGTAACGTCGAGCGCGACGCCTTCGCGCTCGCATCCCTGCTGGGGGACCGTGTCCCGCCGCACGGATCGCGCGACATCGCTTCCCTGCGGGCGCTTGCTCGCGCATACGCGCGAGACACGGGAACGCGCGTCGTAGTCGTCGGACCGGGTGGCAGCGCGCTCGTCGACACGGCTCCCGCCGAGCCAGGCGAGCGGAGCTTCGCAAGCCGGCCCGAGATTCGCCGGGCGCTGCGCGGGATCGTCGCTCAGGGGTCGCGGCCGTCTCGCACGCTCAGGCAGACCTTGCTCTACGTCGCTGTGCCGATCGCATCGGGCGGCAACGTCCGCGGCGCGGTTCGCCTGAGCTACCCGACCGCCACAGCGGACGCGCGCGCGCGGCGCGCATGGGAGACGCTCGGCGCGATCGCAGCAGTCGTGCTGCTGATCGCGGTCTCGCTGGGTGTCGTGCTCGCACGTATCGTTCGCCGCCCACTCGATTCGCTCGCGGCGTCCGCGACGGCGCTTGGCGGCGGCGATCTGACGGTGCGCTCGGAGATAGCCGGACCACCGGAGACTCGGGCCCTCGCGACGGCGTTCAACCTGATGGCCTCGCGTCTCGACGACCTCGTGAGGGCCCAGCAGACGTTCGCCGCAGATGCGGCGCACGAGCTGCGCACGCCCCTGCAGGCGCTGCGCTTCCGACTCGAGAACCTCGAAAGCGAGGTCGCCCCCGATGGCCGCCGCGACCTGGAGGCGGCGCACGCCGAAGCACTACGCCTTTCGCGCGTCGTCACAGGCCTTCTGGAACTCGCGCACGCCGAGGAAGCGGCGCAGCCGGACGTCGCCGTCGAGCTCGCACCCGCGGTTACGAGGAGGGTGGAGCGATGGCGCGAGCTCGGATCCGACACCGGCATTGCCCTCACGCTGTCCGTGCCTCCTGACCTGCGCGTTCGCGCCGCGAGCGATCGCGTCGAGCAAGTGCTTGACAACCTCCTGGCCAACTCCTTCGCCGCTTCGCCTGAGGGCAGCACGATCGACGTCACGGCCCGGCGCGTCGGCGATCAGGTCGAGCTGCGGGTCAGCGACCAGGGCCCCGGGCTCTCGCAGGAGGACAAGGCGCGCGCGTTCGACCGCTTCTGGCGCGGGCACGAAAGCTGGGACGGGAGCGGATTGGGACTGGCCATCGTGCGCCGCCTCGTCTCGCGCGATGGCGGATCGGTCGAGCTGACCGACGCGCCCGGTGGCGGGCTCGAGGTTATCGTCCGCCTGCGAGCTTCTTAGGGCCCGTCGCTCACGGCCTACCGAGACGGGCCCTTAGCCGCCAGCTTCGATGTAGTCGCCGACGCCTTCCTGCGAAAGTGCGGCCTGCGCCGCCACGAGCCGCGCGATCGGGACGCGGTAGGGGGAGCAGGAGACGTAGTCGAGCCCGAGCCCGTGGCAGAAGACGATGGATGCCGGATCGCCTCCGTGCTCGCCGCAGATTCCGAGCCGGATACCGGGTCGTGCCGAGCGGCCACGCTCGATCGCGATTCTCATGAGGTCGCCCACGCCCGATTGATCCAGCGTCTGGAAGGGATCGTGCACGAGGATTCGCTCGTCGAGGTAGCGGGAGAGGAATGTGCCCTCCGCATCGTCACGTGAGAAACCGAGCGCGGTCTGGGTGAGGTCGTTCGTCCCGAAGGAAAAGAAGTCGGCATGCTCGGCGATCTCGTCGGCGCGCACGCAGGCGCGCGGCAGCTCGATCATGGTGCCGCAGGCGTAATCGATGCCGCCCTCCTCGGCGACCGTGCGGGCAGTGAGGACGCGCAGGCGTGCAAGCTCCTCGGCGAAGGCGACGAGCGGGTGCATGATCTCGACCTCGGGCGCAGCGCCGGTGCGTCCCGCGACGGCCTTCGCCGCGCGGACGATCGCGCGCACCTGCATCTCGTAGATCTCCGGCCACTGCAGTCCCAGGCGGCAGCCTCGGGTGCCGAGCATCGGGTTGGTCTCGTGCAGTGCGTTGATCCGCTCACGCATCTGGTCGTCGCTCGCATCCTCGAGCGGCGGAAGGAATTCGTGGAGGGGAGGGTCGAGCAGCCGGATCGTCACCGGAAGGCCGGCCATTGCCTCGAAAATGCCCTCGAAGTCGGACTGCTGCATCGGCAGCAGCTTGTCGAGGGCGGCGCGGCGTTCGCGCTCGTCGGAGGCCATGATCATCTCGCGCATGACCGGGAGCCGCTCCTCGGCCATGAACATGTGCTCGGTACGGCAGAGGCCGATCCCTCCCGCGCCGAGCTCGCGAGCCTTGAGGGCGTCGGCCGGAGTGTCCGCGTTCGCGTGCACCCCAAGGCGTCGGAAGCCGTCTGCCCAGGTGAGCAGTGTCTGGAAGTCCTCGTTGATGCTCGGCGGGACGAGCTCGACGGGGCCGAACATGACCAGTCCGGCCGTGCCGTCGATCGTGATCACGTCACCTTCGGCAACTTCCCGCCCTCCGAAGCTGGCGATCCTCCGTTCGAGGTCGATCACGAGCTCCTCGACGCCGGCCACGCACGGCTTGCCCATTCCGCGCGCGACGACTGCGGCGTGTGAGGTGATGCCGCCGAATGCCGTCACGATCCCCGCGGCCTGGATGAGCCCGTGGATGTCGGCAGCTGCGGTCTCCGCACGGACCAGGATCACGCTTTCGCCCGCCTTGCCGCGCGTCTCGGCGGTGTCTGCGTCGAGCACGACGATGCCGCAGGCGGCGCCGGGGGAGGCGTTCAACCCCGTCGCGGCGACGTCGAGCTTCACGCTCGGATCGAGCATCGGATGCAGCAACTGGTCGAGCTGGGCCGGATCGATGCGCCGGATCGCCTCCTCGCGGCTGATCAGCCCTTCGCCGACCATCGCAACTGCTGTCTTGACTGCCGACGCGGCCGTACGTTTGGCCGAGCGCGTCTGCAGCAGGTAGAGGCGGCCATCCTCGATCGTGAACTCGATGTCCTGGACGTCGCGGTAGTGCCGCTCCAGTCGCTCCATCGTCGCGACGAGCGCTTCGAATGCCTCCGGCATCAGTTCGCGCAGCCGCGCGATCGGCTCCGGCGTGCGGATTCCGGCCACCACGTCCTCGCCCTGGGCGTCCAGGAGGAACTCGCCGTAGAGGCCGGTCTCGCCCGTGGCTGGGTTCCGCGTGAAGCAGACGCCGGTCGCCGAGGCCTCGTTCTTGTTGCCGAAGACCATGCGACCCACGTTGACCGCCGTGCCGAGGTCGTCCGGGATCTCGTAGGCGTGGCGGTAGACCTTGGCACGCGGGGCATCCCAGGACGCGAAGACCGCACGCACGGCTCGCATGAGCTGGTCGATCGGTGCCTGAGGGAAGGGGTTGCCCGTGTGCCGGCGATAGATCGCAAGGTACGTCTCGATCAGCTCACCGAGATCGGCGGCGGTCAGCTCGACGTCGGTTGCCGCACCGCGGCGCTGCTTGAGCGCGGCGAGCTCGCTCTCGAAGCGCTCCGCCTCGACCCCGTCGACGACCTCGCCATACATCTGGATCAGACGGCGATAGGAGTCGCGCGCGAAGCGCTCGTTGCTCGTCAGCCTGGCAAGACCGCGCACGGATTCGTCGTTGAGGCCGAGGTTGAGAATCGTGTCCATCATCCCCGGCATCGAAATCGCCGCGCCTGAGCGAACCGACAGCAGCAGGGGATCCGAGCGGTCGCCGAAGATCTGGCCCGTCTTCCGCTCCAGCCGCCGGACGTGGTCCATGATCTCGGCCTCGAGCTCGCCCGGCAACCGGCCCCCCGCCGCCATGAATGCGCGACAGGCGTCCGTCGTGATCGTGAAGCCTGGTGGAACCGGCACGCCGAGCCCGGTCATCTCGGCGAGGCCGGCGCCCTTTCCACCCAGGAGCGTTCGTCCTGCCGGGCAGGGCTCGTCGAAGTCATACACGAGTTTCTCAGCCTGCACGGCAGCGGTCGTCTCAGTCGTCAGCCTCGAAGATGCCACGCATACAGCCTGCCGCCGGCCGCGCACTCGTGCATCCGGCCCCACGCGCATTGACGCCTGCGGTGTTTCCGCAGAGTGCAGTCTTCGGATGATCCGCAGCGGCTGGTAGGCGCTCGGCCGCCGTGTACGTGCAGTCGAGCGGGCTTGCATCGGGAAAGCCGCAATCGTGGTAGTGGCCGGCGCCGATGACAGTCGTCTCGGAGCCGCGCACACTCGGGCCATGCGCGTTCAGACCGAGAAGGCAGTGCCGGTGCGAGCGCACCGCTTCGGAACCGGCCCCGAGTACACACTTGGCATCGAAGAGGAGCTCATGCTCCTTGATGCCGACGCGCTCGCGCTGGTGCCGCGCGTCGAGCCGGTCGCGACAGCAGTCGACGACGGCCGCGTCAAGCGGGAGCTGATGCAGTGTCAGATCGAGCTGGCGACGTCTCCGCAACGTACCGTTGCAGCCGCGGAGGACGAGCTCCGCGACCTGCGCTCGCGCGTCATCCGCATCGGCGCCCAGCTCGGGGTGCGCCTCGCGGGCGCCGGCACTCACCCGTTCTCGCTCTCCGAGTCCCAGCCGTTGACGGTGTGCGACCGCTACCGTGAGCTTGCCGCCGCCCTGCGGTATCCGCTGCGCCGTGAGGCCTGCTTCGGGATGCACGTGCACGTCGCCGTCTGCAAGGCCGACAAGGCGATGCGCGTGATCGAGGCGATGCTCTGGGATCTGCCCCTCCTGCTCGCCCTTTCGACATCGAGTCCGTTCTGGCGTGGCGAGCCGACGGGCCTTCACTCGACGCGGACGGTCGTCTTCCAGTCGCTTCCGCGGAGCGGGCTGCCCCCGGTGTTCGGCTGCTACGAGGACTACGCGCGCGGTGTGGAGCGACTCGCGGATGCAGGGGCACTTCCCGACCACTCCTACCTCTGGTGGGATGTCAGAGCACATCCGCGTTTCGGCACCATCGAGGTCCGGATCCTGGACGCCCAGCCGTGTGTCGGCGACAGCGTCGCGCTCGCCGGGGTTGTGCAGGCCCTGGTGCGCCACTACGGCCGGCTCTACGACCGCGGCGAGCGCTTCGCGGATGCCGATCGCCTCGTCGTCGGTGAGAACCGCTGGCTGGCCGCACGCCACGGTCTGCACGCTCCGATGGTCGATGCCGGCGCGGACACGAGTGTTCCCGCCCGTCGCATGGTCGAGGAGTTGCTCGACCGCGTGGCCGACGACGCGGCAGCCCTCGACGCCACCGAGGCTCTCGACCGCGTGGCGGTGATCATCCGAGAGGGCACGAGCGCCGACCGGCAGTTGGGGCGGCACCGGAGCGGCGCGACCCTGAACGAGATCGTCCAGTCGCTCGTCGACGAGACGCGTGGATAGCGCGATCAGATTGAGCCGGTCTCCGAGAGCTACCTATCCCACCGTCCGCGGCGTGCTGGCCCGCGTCGTGCTGCCGAGCTCGGGTGCCGCCCTCCGGTTTTTCGGCGGCGCCTCAGGCTTTGACAGGCGTAGGCACGAGCACGCGCTTGACGAGCTCGACGAGCCGGTTCGAGTACCCCCACTCGTTGTCGTACCACGCGATGACCTTGACCTGCGTGCCGTCGACGACCGCCGTGAGGCCGGCGTCGAAGATCGCCGAGTAGGGCGACTTGACGATCGTTGCGGCCATGGGGGAGACCAGGCGCGGCCGGCCGCACCCCCGAGAGCCGCGGTGCCCGGCGCCCAGATCGCGTTCGAACGGCTCGACCAGTCAGCGCGGATTGCCGCACGAGGAGGGCAGCCCCGAGAGGAGTCGCTCGACTTCCGCAGCGAGCTCCCTGGCCCTTCGGAAATGCTGCAATGAAGAGTGCGGAGAACTCCGATGTGCAGGCGGTCGCCCGCCGAGAGCATGCGCTCATGAACAAGCAGCCGAACGAGTGGAAGCCAGGTGACGTCCTGATCGTCGCGGGTCGGCACGTCGACGACATCCCGCGCGAGGGGGAGATCCTCGAGGTGCTCGGCGAGTCGACGCATCCGCATTTCTCTGTGCGCTGGGACGACGGCCGCGAGTCGATCTACTACCCGGCGGACGATGCGTCGGTGCGGCATCCGCCCGCTCGCAAGTGATTCCCGTCCGGGAGAAAAGGGCAAAGGCGGAGGCTTGGGGCCAGAGGAGATCGTAAGTCGTGCGCCGCGGCGCGCCGAGCGCATGCGATCGCCGCTGATGCGCACAGCCGCTGTGGCATTCGTTGCGGCCAATCCGGCAAGCCACGAAGAAGGAGCATGAACGTGAGTACCGTGCCCGCGCAAGCGAGCGCGACGGGCGAGACGCGATCGTCGCGCGCCTGGTGGGATTCGACGCAGATCTGGGCAGGCCTCTCGATCGTGTCGATGTGGGTCGCTGTCCTCTTCGTCGGCGTTTTCGGCCCGGACCTGACCTTCACGTCGAACAACGCCTCGGCGAACACCACGGCGACGACCATCCCCTCGGTCATCCCGGTTGCGATCTGCGCACTCCTTGCCACGATCGCCATCACGCACGCTACGTTCCGTCGCAATGCGTAGCTCATTCTCAAGGCGCGACCCGGAGGAGGAGGACGTCGGCCCTTCGGTCGATCCGCTCGAGGCGATTCGGAACGCATGGCTCGTGGCCTCGAGGCCGCTACCTGTCGACGACGATCCCACGTGGAGCAACGGTCGGGTCGAGAGTGAGCCTGACTGAGGCCCTGGCTGCGACGGTGTCGCGGGGAGTCGAGAGCGCCGCTTCATGCGGGAAGGATCGAAGCGATCGCGGATCCCGAGCTCGATGACCCATCCAGCCTGGTAGTGCTCGAGCGCAATTCTGCAGAGCGGAGGCGCTCGTGATCTTCATGCCGCCGACTGCGGTGACCACGTTGCCGCCTGCGCAATAGCTCGCGCCGCCGACGGTGACGAGATGGGACATAGCTTCGAGTCCGGCTACGACAGTCCCGCCGGCAAGTGGAGATCTCTCGGTTCGATACGCGCTGCGAGCGCCTCGCCCCACGCACGGGCGGGCTGGATCGCCGCTCGTCACGCCCGCCCGGGGGGCGAGGATCGAAAGCCTGCGCGGGCGCAACTCGAGCCCAACGATCAGCACGGCCTGGGTGTAGACGAAGGCGCTCGTTACCGCCGCGATTGTCCGGTGAAGAAGTAAGGCAGCCGCGCCAGCCCATCTCTTCGCCAAGCGCGTACAGGATGGCGATCAGGGCGACGGGAACGAAGCCGATCGGCGGCAGGCCGCTGTAGCGGTCGAAGTCGCTCACGCTGGGCGCGTTGGCGGCGGCCGACGCGACGCCAAGAGCAACACTGCGGAAGGCGATGGGGCTCAGCGTCGCCACCCACCAGAGCAGGGGCATCTTCCAGCGCAAGATGCGCACGCAGAGGTCGCGTACGCCCGCGCGACCGTAGACGAGCGCCGTGATGGCGAGTGCGGCGAGAGCCGGTCCGAAGAGCGCGGGGAGATAAGTCGGCCAACCGACGCCCTTGTCAACGACGACTCCGGTCGCCGCGATCGGGAACGTTCAAATCCACGAGATCGCGCAGGCCAACGTCACGAAGGCCGCGACTGGCCAAAGCGTCTTCGCTGTGGTCGCTGGAAGACGCGCACCGGTGCGAGTCGCTCGCTGGGCTGGCCGAATGCCGTTCACAACCGGCAGCTTGGCGCCCGCGTGGCGTGGCGAGATCCGCGTGTGGGCCGGTCCGAGGTGCGGGAAAGGCGCATCGCCAAGGGTTCCGTCAACGGAGCGCCGCGTGCGCCGCATGCTGGTCATCGACGCGTTCTCGCCGTCGGGCGCCTCGAAGAGGCCAGCGGGCCGCTACCCATCCAGACCCGTCACACGGTCGGGTCAACTGTCGGAAAACCCCCTAACGGCTCAACCATGCCGACTGTACGCTTGCACGCGAAGGCGCGTCGTTCATTCCCAAATACCCAGCGACGCGCCTTCTACTTCTCGCGTCTGCCTGACGAGGCGATTCGGGCCGAGAGCCGACGCGCGGAGCGCGGAGGTCGCACGCGGAGCGGCGGCGTGGCGGGGCCCGCCCTCCGCCTATTCCCTCAATCGCAAAGACGATCGGCGCGATCGGCGCCCGGTGCCATCCGCCTGTTGGGCCGGCTGACGAAGACGCCGCGCCGAGGCCGCCTCGCGCTCGCAGGCGGCCTCGGGACCCCTTGCCCCCGGTTCAGCTGACGACGACCGTTACTCGCAGCACGTTGTCCTCACCGACCGTCTTGATCGGCATGTAGTCCTCGAGCGCCTTCGTGCGCAGCTTGTAGGTGCCGGGCTTGGTGAACGTCACGTTCACCACGGCGCCCATATGCGGCATCAGGCCGGCGGCGTACGGGGCCTTCATCTTGCCCATCGAAGGCGCGCCCGGCTTGACCAGGCGCTCGCTGATGGCGGGCCCGCTCAGCTTGATGAGCTGGTGGGGCATCATGTCGTTGTCGGTGATCGAGAGCGTGCCGCCACGCGACAGCGTCACGCGTCTTGGTCACTCCGTAGGAGCCGCCGTTGAGCGACCACTCGTGGCAGCCCTTGACTTGGTGGCGAATGACGAGGCTGGCGTTGTGGAGCTGCCCGCCGCCACTCCGGCCGACGCGAAGGCTCCGACTGCGCCGAAGACCACCGCAGTCATCATGATCGTCCGCTTGTTCATCGTGGCTCTCCCGTCATCAGAAGTGTCGGTCTTGCTTTCGTCAGTCTCCGCTTGGGGACGCATCGCGGCATCGGCGTGACCCCGCGACCGATATGAGGGGATTCCCGCAGTCCGCACAGGCTCGCGCGGTCTGCCCCTCCAAGAGAGACGGCCCCTGTCCGCCGGTCTTCAACCGACGCCAGGAGCCGTCTTTCTGAACGAAGGCCGGATGCCGCTACGCGGTGCGGGCGACCGCAGCCTCGGCCCCCAGTGATTCCGGCTTTGATTCGGCTGCGCTCAGCCGCAACGTGCCGAACGCGGCAAGCACGATGAACCCGATGCCGGTCAGGAGCAAGGCAACTCCAACGACGATGCCGAAGAGCGCGAGCTGCGAAGCCATGTAGCTCATATTCAGGGCGGTCAGCCACAGTGCCTCAGGGCGGTCTCGTTGATCCACACGGTGCGCGCGGGTTGTCGAGCGGCTGCCCGCTGCTCGACTTGGTCGCCTTGGCGGCCACATTCGTGCCCTTGCCATCGGCGGAGGCGTAGCGTGGCATCTGACTGTAGGTCAGCCCACCTGTGGCCTCGAGTCCGTGGATCCGCATGTAGCTGGCGAAGCAGCGGGCAGCTGTACCGGACGTGATGCTCTTCCCTGCCACGCTGCAACTCGGCAGCGACACGTTCTTCAGGCCGGCCGCCTTGGCCTCCGCCTTGATCGCGGCAGGCGTCATGTCGGGTGTGCCGACGATCTGCTCCTTCCGCAAGCTGTCGCTCACGGTCGAGCGTCCGCTCACGCCCATGGCGATCGCAACGACGCCGAAGATGACGAGCACGATTCCTGCGGCGAATCCGCCGTACTGCAGCCAGCGCCTCATGATGGTCCTTTCCGGTGAGAACGCGGAGCGGCGATCGCGTGCCTCCACGGCTTCACTCTGGTGGGCGCGTCATGCCCTCGGGGTCGCCCCGTGAACGGTTTGCGGAAATCCGACACTTTGACCCGGCACCGCGACTGCGGGACGCCCGCGATCTCAATGCGTGCTTTCGCGGTTGCGCATGCTCCCGTCCGCCGCGAAGATCCTCTCGATGCCTAGACGAAGGGAATCGCGGTGCTGGGCGAGCTGACATCGGAAGAGATCGACCAGGTGCTGCACAGCGAGGCCGTCGGACGCATTGGTTGCTATGCGTTCGGTCGGCCCTATGTCGTGCCGGTCACCTACGCCTACGACGGCGTCGCGGTCTATGCACACTCGCGCGAGGGGCTCAAGCTCCGGATGATGCGGAGCAATCCCGACGTCTGCTTCGAGGTCGACTGCCGGGACGGCTTGGCGACCTGGAAGAGCGTCATCGCACTCGGGACGTTCTCCGAGCTCGAGGCACGGGAGGCCGAGTTCGCCATGGAGATCCTCCGCCGCAGGTTGGCACCACTCGTCCCCAGTGCGACGAGTGTCCCGGACGGTCGCCTGCATTCGTCCGGCATGCCGTGGTCGGTCTTTCGCATTCTGCTCGGCGAGCGCACGGGACGCTTCGAAGCACCTGACGCCTAGCGCAGGACACGCGACCGTCGGTCGGCTACCAGGACTTCAGTGGTCGCTCGGGTCGGCTGCGGCGAACGTGGATGCGCTGGTCGACCGCGACGCACCCAGTTGAACCGGCCAACACGGGATTGAGGTCGAGCTCGACGATCTCCGGAAGGTCGACCGCCAGTGCCGAGAGACGATGGAGGAGATCGATGAGTGCCGCTGCATCCAGCGGGGGGCGTCCTCGGAACCCGCTAACCATCCGACCGACCGGCCCGGCGGCGAGGAGTTCCGCGGCGTCGATGTCCGTCAGCGGGGCGATGGCGATCGATGTCGCCCCGAGCAATTCGGCCATCACGCCCCCGATGCCGAACGCGACGAGGGGACCGAAGCTCGCGTCCTGAACGATTCCGGCGATCAGCTCCTCGCCCTCGAGCATCGGCTGGACAAGTACGTCGCCGCCGATGCGGGCAGCCGCGGTGCGAACGGCATCGGGCTCACGCAGGTCGAGTACAACGCCGCCGGTCTCGGACTTGTGCGCGCCGGGCTATCGCCGACTTGACGGCGACCGGACCTCCGATCGCCGAGGCTGCCTCGGCAGCCTCGGCGGGAGTCCGGGCGACGATGCCGCGGGCGAGTGGAATGCCGTAGGCCTCCAGGAGCCGCTCGGCCTCGTGGGCGGCGAGCCACGTCTCTTCCGCGTCAGCGAGGGCACTTTCAACCGTCTCCTGCGCCCCGGCACGGTCGATTCCGGCCAGCTTCGGCGTGATGCCCTGTGGACGACGAAGCCAGGCCGCGCGGCGCGCTGCCGTGCCCAGGGCGCCGGCCGCTGCCTCGGGAGAGGCGAACGTGGTGACGCGCCTCGGCGGCTCAACGGCGTCGGCCGCCTCGCCGGTGAGGACCACGGCCACGACAGGCTTCTCCTCCGTGGCCGTAGCGACCGCCTCGTCGAGCGCGCGCTCGACGTCGATGCCTGTAGTGAACGCCGGTCGGGCGAACAGCACGCAGACTGCGTCGAATGCCGGGTCGTCGAGGAGCAACGGGAGAACGGCGGCGAACGTTGCGGCGGACGCGGATCCCGAGCAGGTCGATCGGGTTGGCCAGACTGCCCTCGGGCGGAGTCACTGCGCGCAAACGTTCACGCGTGGCCGCGGAGGGCTCCGGCAACTCGAGGCCCTCGGCCGCGCACGCATCGGCGAAGAGGATTCCGAGCCCTCCCCCGTTCGTCACGACGGCCACGCGCGGCCCTCTCGGCAACGGCTGCGTATGAGAGGATCAGGGCAGCGTCGAGGAACTCGGAAAGCGTGCGCGCGCGTTGGACGCCGGCCTGCCGGAAGAGCGCGTCGACCGCTGCGTCCGAGCTTGCGAGAGCGGCCGTGTGCGAAGCCGCGGCGCGAGCGCCCGCAGCGCTCGCGCCACCCTTCAATGCAAGCACCGGCTTTCTGCGCGAAACGCGGCGCGCGATACGTGCGAACCGAGCCGGGTTTCCGAAGCTCTCGAGATACAGGGCGATGACCGCGGTCGCGGCGTCGTCCTCCCAGTATTCGAGGAGGTCGTTGGAGGAGACGTCGGCCTTGTTTCCGAGAGACACGAAGGCGGAGAGGCCGAGCCCGCGCGCCCGCGCCTGCTCGACGACGGCGAGGCCCAGTGCACCGCTCTGCGAGGCAAATCCCACGTTGCCGGGCGGGAGGACTCCAGCGGCGAACGTCGCGTTGAGCCGGTGCGCGGAGGACGCGATGCCGAGGCAATTCGGGCCGATGACGCGGCCGCCGTGCGCGCGCACGAGATCCAGGAGCGCGGCCTGCCTGCCGGCGCCCTCAGAACCGACCTCGGCGAAGCCGGCCGAGATCACGCAGAGCGAGCGCACGCCCGATGCGAGTGCGTCTCGGGCGGCGGCGAGAACCGTCCTTGCCGGCACGCAGATGACTGCCAGATCGACGACTGGATGTACTCCGGAGAGCGTGGTCCTTCCCGGAACCCCCTCGACGGCCTCGCCGCGGCGGTTGATCGGAATGACCTGTCCGGCGAAGTGCCCTGCGAGCACATTGCGGAAGAGTTCGCCGCCGATGGTGCCGCGCCGCGCCGACGCGCCGTAGACGGCGACGCTTTCGGGAGCGAGAAAGGCCCGAAGCGAGGCCGCCACGGCGACGTGGTCACGATCGTCGACCCGGGCGACATAGCCGCCGGTCGGCTCGATCAGCAACGTCGCCTCGACCACACCGCGAGTCATTCGCTGCTCCACCGCGAACCCCGACGCGTGGACGACATCGAGCATCTGGTGATTTCCAGGCAGGATCTCGAACACGAGTCGCTCGATTCCGCTCGCGCCAGCACGTGCCGCCAATTGCTCGAGCAGACGCGTGCCAACACCGACTCCTTGCATCTCGTCGGCAACGGCGAACGCGACTTCGGCGGCGGCAGGATCACGCAAGCGGTCGTAGCTCGCGAGAGCGATCACGTGCTCACTCCCAGCCTCGCCCAGCACGCCGATCAGTGCCCCCCTGGTGATCCAGTCGGGCTCGAGAAACGGCTCGATCAACCCGGCTCGCGGTTGCAGACTCGCGTGAAAGCGCTGCGACATGCTCTCCGGCGAGAGCGCGACCAGGAAAGCTGTGACCGCGTCTCGATCGCCGCTGTCCGGCGCTCGGAGGCGGAGTGTCCGGCCATCCCTGAGAATCACATCCGCGAGCACGCGGTCGAGGCGGTCAACAGGCACAAGCCCATCCGTGCGCCCCGACGACGATCAGCGTCTTCGACATGCCGCGGCCACCTCCAGTTTCCGGCGTGCTCGTCATGTGTCGCTCGCGTCGTGCCCAGGATGACGGGGCATGTCTCGCGTGCCATCGGTGCGCACACGGGCCATCATCGCGGATGTCCCGCAGTGCTGTATCGTCGCCGTCGCCGTGGTCACCGTCCTCCTCGTCGACGACCACCAGCTCGTCCGGAGCGGCGTTCGCCGCGTTCTGGAGGCGACTGAGCGCTTCGACATCGTCGGCGAGGCCTCGGGCGTACGCGAGGCGCTCGACCGAGCGCGCGTGCTGCACCCCGACGTCGTGGTGCTGGATCTCGGTCTGCGGGACGGTTCGGGGCTCGATGCAATCGCCGCACTGCGGGAGGGCGGTGCCAGAGTCGTCATCCTCTCGATGCAGAACGAGCCGTCCTATGCGCGCAAGGCGTTCGAGCTCGGAGCGCAGGGATATGTCGTCAAGGATGCCGCCGATGACGAGCTCGCGGGGGCGATCGACGCCGTGCTCGCCGATCACATCTACGTCCACCCAGCCCTCGCCGCGCGCCTCGTGATGAACGAGCCGGAGGACGACCTGACCGAGCGGGAGCGGCAGATCCTGCGCTTGATCGCACTGGGCTATACGAATCAGGAGATCGCCGGGCAGCTGTATCTGAGCGTCCGCACAATCGAGGCGCATCGCCGCCATATCCTCGACAAGCTCCGCCTCTCGACGAGGGCCGAGCTCGTCCGCTATGCGCTCGAGCGCCGCATCGTCGAGATCGGCCCAGTCTGAGCGGCATGCGCGCCCTACCAAGCAGCCGCGCCTGCGCTTCGAGAACACGAAGGAGGAGAGATGAAGACGATCCTGGTCGCGACTGACGGCAGCGAGGCCGCAGAAGACGCGCTCGAGGTTGCGATCGAGCTCGCGCGCGAGGCGGGTGCCAAGCTCGAAGTACTTTCGGTGCAGGAGCCCCTTCCTCACGGACGAGCGGGTTCCGGCCCGCCGATGCTCGAGGTCGAGCAACCACACGGCGCCGAGCACATCGCGGAGGCGGCAGCTCAGAAGGCGCGCGATGCCGGCGTGGAGGCAACGCCCCACGCTCCGCGCGGCGAAGTCGCCGACGTGCTCGCAGGCGCCGCGACCAAGTTGGGAGCCGACCTGATGGTCGTCGGATCTCGCGGACATGGCCCACTCGCGGGAGCCGTGCTGGGGAGCGTTTCGCATGCACTCGTGAGCCGCTCTCCCGTGCCGCTCACGATCGTCCGCCACGGCGCCGCCGGGTCGTTGAGCTCTCCCACTACCTAGCGCCCTCGCGGCTTCGGAAAAGCCGCACACGGTCTCCGATGTCCTCCCCGATGGCACCGAAGCGCGCCCGCGGCATGCTTGCAGGCACCCGCCTTGAACGCGGGACACCGAGAGGAGAACGTCGTGAAGAACATCATGGTCGCCACCGACGGCAGCGACGCCGCCGCCGAGGCGCTCGATACCGCAATCGAGCTCTCGCGGCAGATGGGGGCGACGCTACAGGTGCTCGCCGTGCGTCCGCCGCGCGTGCCACGGACGCGCCGGCTCGGGTCCGCCGATGACAGAGGTCGAAGAGCTCCACGGCTCGGAGCACATCGCCGACGCCGCCGTCCAACGCGCTCGTGCGGTCGGCGTGGATGCAACCCGCCACGTCAGCCACGGCCCAGTTGCCGACTGCATCGTTCAGGCCGCGACCGAGCTCGACGTCGATCTGCTCGTGGTGGGATCGAGGGGAGTGGGCGCGCTCCACGGCGCTCTGATCGGCAGCGTGTCGCACGCCCTCGTCGGCCGGTCACCGGTCCCCCTCATGGTCGTGCACCGCGCCGAAGTGCCCGCTGCCGTCGAGTCGTGAGCCGGATCAGCCGTTGGCCGGGCTCGGCACGTTGTCGCCCGCGGCCACCGGCAGTCCGGTAGCGTGATCCCCCGGCGTGCTCGACATCGCGACAGCGCCCGGCCAGCTCGATGCCCGCGCGGCAGCAGGGCTGCCCGTCTCGGACGTGTTGCTCCGCATGGCGAGCGCAGAGAGCGGACTGAGCTCGGCGGAGGCAGCAGACCGGCTGCGTGCTTCGGGCCCGAATGCGCTGGCGGTGCATCGGGTCTCGGCACTCGCGGTGCTCCTGGGCCAGGTGCGCAATCCGCTTCTTCTGCTGTTGCTCGCGGCGGCGGCCGTCTCCGGGCTGACGGGTGACCCGACGGACGCGGCGATCATCGCCGCGATCGTGGTGCTCAGTGTCGGTCTCGGGTTCTTCAACGAATACCGCGCAGCCAACGCTGTTGCGGCGCTTCATCGCGACCTGCATCACACGGCGCTCGTCTGGCGCGACGGCGCCCAGACCTCCCTCGACGTAGCCGGGCTCGTGCCCGGGGACGTGGTGGCGCTGCGTGTCGGCGACATCGTGCCGGCCGACCTGCGCCTACTCGATGTGACGCAACTGGAATGCGACGAGGCTGTGCTGACCGGCGAGTCGCTTCCGGTCGAGAAGCGAACCTCCGCTTCTGGTGGCGACTCCCCTGTCGACCTGCCGTCGTGCGCCTTCATGGGGACGGTCGTGCACCAGGGCGCGGGACGAGGTGTCGTCGTCTCGACCGGAACGGCAACGGCCTTCGGCGGTATCGCCACGGGGCTCTCAGAACGTCAGGCCGCGACGGCATTCCAGGTTGGCCTGCGCGACTTCTCGAGTCTGCTCGTGAAGGTGGCGGGCGTCCTCTGCGTTTCGATCTTCGTCATCAATGTCGCACTTTCGCGACCCCTGATCGAGGCGCTCCTGTTCTCGCTGGCGATCGCCATCGGCATCACGCCACAGCTGCTGCCCGCGATCGTGTCGGTCAGCCTCGCGAGTGGATCGCGAAGGCTCGCGCGGAAGCGCGTGCTCGTGAAGCGGCTCGTCACGATCGAGGATCTCGGCAATATCGAGGTGTTGTTCACCGACAAGACCGGCACCCTGACCGAGGGTGCGATCACGTTCCACGAGTCGCTGAGCGCCGCGGGCGCGGCCAGCGCGGACACGCTCCTGTACGGCTTGCTCTGCAACGAGACGACGACGACCGCGGCCGGTCCCGTCGGCGGGAATGCCCTGGATATGGCCCTCGTCTCGGCGCCGGAAGCGGTATCCCTGCTGGGTACGCCAGAAGGGACGGGCGCCTACGAGCGTCTTGGTCTCCTTCCGTTCGACCACGAGCGTCAGCTCGCGTCCGTCGTCGTCCGTTCGGCGACGGGCGTCCTCCTCATCACCAAGGGCGCACCCGAGGCCGTGCTCGCGCGGTGTGCCGAGATCCCGGCGGAGGCCCGAGCGGTGCTCGAGCGGCTCTTCGGCGCCGGTGCCCGCGTGGTCGCCGTGGCAACGAGCCCGGCGCCCGGGTTGACGGCGCCAGCGCCGTCGGACGAGCGCGATTTGCAGCTCGAGGGCTTTCTCACGTTCGTCGATCGACCGAAGCCCGACGCCGGCGCGGCGGTTGCCGAACTCGCGGGCCTCGGCATCGCGGTCAAGATCATCACAGGCGACAACGCCATCGTCGCGGGCAAGGTCTGCCGCGACATCGGCATCCCGGTGGACGGCACGCTGACGGGCGCCGAGATCGATGGGCTGGACGATGACGCTCTTGCAGCCGCCATCCCCGGCACGACGATCTTCGCGCGTGTGGGCCCGGATCAGAAGTCGCGCATGATCAGGATCGCACGGCGCACGGGTGCCGACGTGGCATTTCTCGGCGACGGCGTCAACGACGCAGTCGCATTGCATGCGGCCGATGTCGGCATCTCGGTCGAATCCGCCACCGAGGTGGCGAAGGACGCGGCCGACATCGTGCTGCTCGACAAGGATCTCGGCGTGCTGGCCGAAGGGGTGCGGGAAGGGCGGCGGATCTTCGCCAACACCCTCAAGTACGTCCTCATGGCGACCTCGTCGAATTTCGGCAACATGTTCAGCGCCGCCGGCGCATCGCTGTTCCTGTCGTTCCTGCCGATGCTTCCGTCGCAGATCCTGCTCAACAACCTGCTCTACGACGTCGGTCAGATGGCAATCCCGAGCGACCGCGTGGACCCCGAGGCGGTCGCCCGGCCCGCGGCCTGGGACATCGCATTCGTGCGCAAGTTCATGATGGTCTTCGGGCCCGTGAGCTCGATCTTCGATTTCGCGACGTTCTACGTGATGCTCGTGATCCTGAACGCCGGCCACAGCGAGTTCCGGAGCGGCTGGTTCGTCGAATCCCTGGCGACGCAGACGCTGGTGATCTTCGTGATCCGCACGCGGCGGGTGCCGTTCCTGCGCAGCCGCCCGAGCCGGTTGATGATCGCGCTGCCGACCAGTTGCGCGACAATCGGGGCGCTCCTGCCCTTCACGCCGTTCGCCTCGACGCTCGGCTTCGCGGCGCTGCCGCTCGCGTTCTTCCTGATCCTGCTCGGCATGATCGGCTGCTATCTCGTGCTCGTCGAACTCGTCAAGGCGCGCTTCTACGCCAGGCACGAGCGGCCTCACCGGCAGCGCCCGACGACCGAGCAGAAGAGACACCATCACATTCGCCGCCGGGCTCGGCGCTTCACGCACCACGCCCATTCCATCGGCATGGCGAGCGGTTCGTAGGAAGCCAGAGCGGGAACGAACGCCCGACTTCGCAGCGAGGAGACGATCCATGAAACCGACAAGCGACCCGATGACCGCTGGGCCTCTCTCCGGGGAGGAGCTCGAGCACATCAACGCGTGGTGGCGAGCGGCGAACTACCTCGCGGTCGGACAGATCTACTTGCTCGCCAACCCGCTGCTACGCGAACCGCTGCGACCCGAGCACGTGAAGCCGCGCCTGCTCGGCCACTGGGGAACGACGCCGGGCCTCAATCTGCTCTACGCACACGTCAACCGGCTCATCCGGCTCCACGATGCGGACGCCTTGTTCATTGCCGGACCCGGGCACGGCGGCCCGGCGATGTGCGCGAGCACCTGGCTCGAGGGCTCCTACACCCAGCACTGGCCATCGGTGACGCAGGACGCGGCGGGCATGCAGAAGCTCTTCCGGCAATTCTCGTTCCCGGGCGGGGTGCCGAGCCACGTCGCGCCCGAGACTCCGGGATCGATTCACGAGGGTGGAGAGCTCGGCTATGCGCTCAGCCATGCCTATGGCGCGGCGCTCGACAACCCTGATCTGCTCGTCGCCTGCGTGATCGGCGACGGCGAGGCGGAGACGGGGCCGCTTGCGGCCAGCTGGCATGCGAACAAGTTCCTCGACCCGGCGACCGATGGGGCCGTCCTGCCGATCTTGCACCTCAACGGCTGGAAGATCGCGAACCCGACGGTGCTCGCCCGCATCGGTGACGACGAGCTCGCCGACCTGCTGCGGGGCTACGGGCATCGCCCGATCTTCGTGTCCGGCGACGAGCCCGCGCGTGTGCATCAGGCGCTGGCAGCGGCGATGGATGACGCCTACGCCGACATCCGCCGGTTCCAGCGCGAGGCGCGCGAGCACGGGGCCGATGCTCGCCCGCGCTGGCCGGCAATCGTCCTGCGCACGCCGAAGGGCTGGACGGGCCCAGACATCGTCGACGGCGAGCAGGTCGAAGGGACATGGCGCGCTCATCAGGTGCCGCTGTCGGGTACGCGCGAGAACCCCGAACACCTGGCGGCGCTCGAGCGCTGGATGCGGAGCTACGGGCCGGAGGAGCTTTTCGACCAGGGCGGGCATCCCGTCCCGGCGATCCGTGCGCTCGCCCCGCGTGAGACCAAGCGCATGGGCTCGAGCCGTCATGCCAACGGCGGCGAGCTCCTGCGCGAGCTCGACCTCCCCGATTTCCGCGCCTTCGGGGTCGATGTGCGGCAACCCGGAGCCACCACGAGCGAGGCGACACGCGTGCTCGGTGCGTACCTGCGAGAAGTCATGGGTCGCAGCTCCGAAGCACGCAACTTCCGCCTCGTGGGCCCGGACGAGACGGTCTCCAACCGCCTCGGCGCTGTGCTCGAGGAGACGAACCGCGCATGGATGGGCGATCGGTCGCCGCTCGACGAGGGTCTCGCGCCCGATGGGCGCGTGATGGAAATCCTCTCCGAGCACGTCTGCCAAGGCTGGCTCGAGGGATATCTCCTCACCGGCCGGCACGGCCTCTTCTCCTGCTACGAGGCCTTCATCCACATCGTCGACTCGATGTTCAATCAGCACGCGAAGTGGCTCAAGGTCACGCGCGGCATCCCCTGGCGGCAGCCGATCGCCTCGCTCAACTACCTGCTGACGTCCCACGTCTGGCGCCAGGACCACAACGGCTTCTCACATCAGGATCCCGGCTTCATCGACCACGTCATGAACAAGAAGGCCGAGGTCATTCGCGTCTACCTGCCGCCCGACGCGAACTGCCTGCTCTCCGTCGCCGACCACTGCCTGCGCAGTCGCAACTACGTCAACGTCATCGTGGCCGGCAAGCAGCCCGCTCCCACGTGGCTGACGATCGACGCGGCGGCCGATCACTGCGCGCGCGGGCTCGGCGTATGGGACTGGGCATCCTGCGAGGGCGACGAGGATCCCGACGTCGTCATGGCCTGCGCCGGCGACGTCCCGACGCTCGAGACCCTGGCCGCGGTCAGCATGCTCCGGGAGCGCTTCCCGAGCCTGCGCGTGCGCGTCGTCAACGTCGTCGACCTGATGCGCCTGCAGCCGTCCGGCGCACACCCGCACGGCCTCTCGGACGCCGACTTCGACGCCATCTTCACGACCGACAAGCCCGTGATCTTCGCCTACCACGGCTATCCCTGGCTGATCCACCGTCTCACCTACCGCCGAGCGAACCACGTCAACTTCCACGTGCGCGGCTACAAGGAGGAAGGCACCACGACGACCCCGTTCGACATGGTGATGCTCAACGAGCTCGACCGCTTCCACCTCGTGATGGATGCCATCGACCGGGTGCCGCAGCTCGGCGGTCACGCCGTGGTCGATCGGCAGGCCATGGTCGACGCGCGCGCGGAGGCGCGGCGCCACACGCGCGAGACGGGAGCCGACCTTCCCGAGATCACCGACTGGGCATGGGCAACGGCGCCGTGAGCGCTCAGGATGTCCTGGTCGTCAACGTCGGCTCGAGCAGCGTGAAGCTCCGCGTTCTCGACGGGGAGAACGCCGTGATCGCCGAGCGAGACCTGCCCGCCGGCGACGACGCCACGCTGGCGGAAGCCATCGCCGGCTTCGGCGAGACGCCGCTCGTCGGGCATCGCATCGTGCACGGCGGTAGCCGCTATCCGCATGCGATCAGCGTGGACGACGAGGTGCGCTCCGCACTCGGCGAGCTCGTGGCGCTTGCGCCGCTCCACCAACCTGCCGCTCTCGCCGCACTCGATATCGCGAGAAGTGCGCTGCCGCGCGCCCGGCACGTCGCCTGCTTCGACACCGCGTTCCACGCAACGCTGCCCGCCGCCGCCGTGACCTATGCCGTCCCGGCCGCCTGGCGCGACGATCTCGGCGTTCGCCGCTACGGCTTTCACGGACTCTCGCACGCCTACGCCGCGCGCCGCGGCGCCGCCGTGCTCGATCGCGAGCTCGCGGGCTCGCGGGTCGTGACCTGCCATCTCGGTGCAGGGGCCTCGCTCTGCGCAGTGCGCGACGGCCACGCCATCGACACGACGATGGGCTTCACGCCACTCGAAGGCCTTGTCATGGCAACCCGGTCGGGTGATCTCGACCCTGGACTGATCGTCTGGCTCCTGCGACATCAGGGCATCGAGCCGGACGCGCTCGAGGATGCGCTCGAGCGACGCTCCGGGCTGCTCGGAATCGCCGGAACGGCCGACATGCGCGTCGTCCTCTCCCAGGCGGCCGAAGGCAGCCCCGCCGCGCAACTCGCCCTCGACGTGTACACGCACCGGCTGCGCAAGTCGATCGCCGCCATGACCGCCAGCCTCGGAGGTCTCGACGTCCTCGTGTTCACCGGCGGCGTCGGCGAACGCTCGCCGGACGTGCGGGGGCGTGCCGCAGCCGGGCTCGGCTACCTCGGCGTGGCCCTCGAGGCTGAGCGCAACGAAGCCGCGACCGGTGCGGAGGACTGCGACATCTCCGACTCCGCTGCCACCGTGCGCACGGTCGTCGTGCGCGCGCGGGAAGACATCGAGATCGCGCGCCAGACCCGGCTCGCCACCGCGGACTGACCTCAGGCGCCCGCGAGATCGCGCCGTGCGAACGCGGCGACGGACGCAACGACCGCGCATGCGGCGATGGCCAGCATCGCTGCCGCCGCCGGCAGCCTGAACGAGTGGATCGGGACGAGCCCGACGTGCTGGAACGGCGAGAGCCCGAGCGTCCAGCCAGGCGCTCCGAGCAGCTCGCCCAGGAGGTTCCAGATGAACGCGACGACGACGGCGCCGTATGCGACGATGGTCGTCGCTCGCGGAATCGCCGCGAATGCCAGGGCGGCCAGGGCCAGGAAGAGAAAGGCCGCAGGCAGGCAGTTCGCGCCCGCCTCGAGCATTTGGAGCAGGGAGACATCCGCACCCTGCGACGCTGCGCCCGCCCATGCGAGCAGGCCGGCCGCCAGCGCAAGCGCGATGCCGCCGCCCGCCGCAAGCACGAGACGGCCCGCCAGCCAGCGCCGGCGGCTGACCGGGCACGCGAACAGCGTCTCGAGTCTCTGCTCGGCCTCCTCGTGGCGTGCCGCCGTCATCTGTGCGCTCATGAAGAGGCTGATCACGAGCACGAAGAAGACGAAGTAGAAGCTCAGGGCTCCTGTCGGCGTCATCAATGATGCTCCGCCGAGCCTCTCGAGGTCTTGCTGCATCTTGCTCGACAGTCCCGATGCGAACGAATCGGAGATCACGCCCACGACGAATGCAAACAGGCCGACGCCGGCCAGCCAGGCGACAAGCGTTCCGCATTCGCCGCGCAGAGCCTGGGCAAGCGGCGAGGACAGCAGCTCGAAGCGGGGTTCCGAGGCGTCGCGCGACTGCAGGAGCCCGGAGCCGACGTCGCGCCGGACGGCGATTGCCATCGCGAGCACCACGAGCACCAGCGCGACGCAGGGCGAGAGCAACAGCACAGCGGGTCGCGGCCCTGCAAACGGCCGTAGCTCCTCGACCCACCCGAGTGGCGTCGTCCAGCGAAGCCAGCCTGTTCCGCTGGTCGTGTCGGCGATCACCCGCAGCGCGAACGCGACGCCGACCGCCGTCAGGGAAAGCGCGAGCGCGAGGCGCCGGTTGGGCGCGATCTGACTCGCGAGCGCGCCGACCCCGGCGAATACGGGCACGGGTGACACCACGGCCAGCGCGAGGAACGCCGAGCCCCCTGCCGGCAGCCGCGTCAGGGCGAGCCCGGCGAACATGGCCAGCCACAGAATCGCGGCGCCGACCGCAATCGCCGCGAGCGCTGCGAGGAAGAAGCGTCGGCGCCCGACGGGCGCCGCCAGCAACAGCTCCAGGCGCCCCGTGTCCTCCTCCGTGCGCAACGCGCGGACAGCCGCGAGCACCCCCCACACGGCGGCGAAGAGCGACATGAAGCCGCCGACCCGCCAGCTGACGTAGCCGCCGACGCTCAGAAGATCGTGCGGCACGCCATAGAAGAGCCGGATCGCATTGTTGTCGCCGAACGTCTTGGCAAAGGCGATGCGGTCGGCACGAGTCGGATAGGTGTCGCGGTAGCCGACGACCTGTGCAGCGGCGACGGCGGCGAACAGGAGTGCAAACGACGCCGTGCGGGCTCGTGAGTCGGCAAGGCCTCTCCAGATCAGCGCCCTATTCGCCGACATCGCTCTCGCGCGCGTCGTAATGGTGGAGGAAGATCTCCTCGAGCGACGGCTCGCGGCTCGTCAACGCCAGCACGCGATGCTGGGCGAGCGCTGCGATCAACGGCCCCACGCCACCGGTCACCTCGAAACGCAACGCGTTGACGCCCGCGGCAACGACATGCACGCCCTCGAGCTGCGGCAGGCTCGGTGCCGGGCCATCGAATGTCACCTCCACGGTCTGGGCGACCAGGTGCCGCAAGTCCGAGAGCGTTCCTTCGTCGACCAGACGACCTTCGCGCAGGATGCCGACGCGATCGCACAGCGCCTCGACCTCGCTGAGGATGTGCGAGGAGAGGAAGACCGTCTGCCCGCGCTCCTTGGCCTCGAGCACGGTCTCCCGGAACGCCATCTCCATGAGCGGGTCGAGACCGGCCGTCGGCTCATCGAGGATGAGCAGATCGGCTCGGGTGGCAAACGCGGCGACCAGCTGCACCTTCTGCCGGTTGCCCTTCGAGAGGGCTCTCACCTTCTTGCGGGTGTCGAGCTTGAAACGCTCGACCAGAACGTCGCGATAGGCGCTGTCCGTGCCTCCCCGAACGCGCGCCAGGAACTCGAACGTCTCGGCACCCGTGAGGCTCGGCCAGAGCATCGGCTCGCCGGCGACGTAGGCCACCCGGCGGTGCGCCGCCACCGCGTCGCTCCACGCGTCGAGCCCGAACACCTCGGCCCGCCCGGCAGTCGCACGGTGGAGTCCGAGCAACAGCCGGATGGTCGTCGTCTTGCCCGCTCCGTTTGGTCCCAGGAAGCCATACACCTCGCCCGGCGGGACCGAAAGGCCGAGTGCATCGAGCGCGAGCGTGCTCCCGTAGCGCTTCGAGAGTGCCTCCGTTCGGATTGCTTCCACGTCAGGCAAGCTTGGCAGCCCGCCGAGCACGCGTGATCGGCGAGCGCGGGTGCGAGGCCTCGCGGGGACCGTGCAGCGCACGCAGGGCATTGAGGATGGCTGCGACGTCGATGGCCTCCTGGGCGATCGCCCCTTGCAGCGGAGTGATCCCGCCGAACGCGGCGATGATCATGAGCACTGCGCTCAGGCCCATGCCGAGGACGATTCCCGTGCGGGCGATCGAGAGCGTGTCGCGACCGATCTCGAGGGCTTCGGCGATGCGGCCCAGGTCGTCGACCAGCACGACCGCGTCGGCGGCATCCGAGGAGATCGTGCTGCCGGTCGCGCCGAGTGCGATTCCGACATCCGCGGCGGCGAGCGCGGGAGCGTCGTTCAGCCCGTCGCCGACCATCACGACGGTTTCCCCCGCCTGCCGGAGCGCACCAACCACCTGGGCCTTCGATTCGGGTGTGGCGTCGGCACGGATATCGTCGATGCCCAGGGCGCTGCCGACCGCTGTCGCCACCGCCAGGGAGTCGCCGGTCAGGAGCAGCGGCCGCGAGCCCGTCCTCCGGATGCGATCGACGACGAGTGGAGCGCCGTCGCGGATCTGATCGGAGCAGCGGATGACTCCCGAGCGCCCGCCGTCGACCGAGACCCACACCTCGGCGATGCCGGCGAGCGCGGGCCGATCGGGTTCGATGCCGACAAACGCAGCTCTCCCGACACGTGTCCGCTTGCCGTTCACCAGCGCCTCGACTCCGTCGCCGTACGCCTCGTGGAATTCGTCGGCAGTCTCGAGGCTGAGGCCCCGCGCCGCCGCCTCGGAGCGAATCGCAGCGGCGAGCGGGTGTGCCGATTGCTGTTCGGCAGCAGCAGCGACAGCCAGCACCTCGTCGCTCGCCTCGGCCACGCGGGGATGGCCGGTAGTGAGCGTGCCGGTCTTGTCGAAGACCACGACCGTCGCCGAGCCCATCTGCTCGAGGGGCGTGCCGCCCTTGACCACGATCCCGCGTCGAGCAGCACGGGCCAGGCCCGAGACGAAGGCGATCGGAGTCGCGAGGATCAGGGGGCACGGTGTTGCGACGACCAGGACCGCGAGGGCAGCCACGGGTGAGCCGGAGATCGCCCAGCCGAGCGCGGCAACGGCGAGCGTGATGGGCAGGAACACCACGGCGGCGCGGTCTGCCAGGCGCGCCGTGGGCGGCCTGTCGGCTTCGGCGCGCTCGACGAGGCGCACGATGCGCGCATACGTCGACACCGCTGCGGGCCGCACGGCGCGAACCTCGATCGCCTCGCCGACGACGCTCGCGCCGCTACGGATCTCCTCACCCTGCTCGCGACGTACCGGGAGGGGCTCACCCGTGAGCGCAGCCTCGTCGAGTACCGCGCGTGGGCTCAGCAGTGTGCAGTCCACGGGCACGATCTCGCCGGCGAGGATCAGGAGGGCATCACCTGCGACCACCTGCGCTGCAGGCACGTCGGCGATGGCCTCGCCGCTGCGGAGGTGGGCCACGGCGGGCGCGCGCGCCGCGAGCGCGGCGAGCTCGCTCCGGGCGCGGCGGAAGGCGCGCTCCTCGAGCAACTGGCCACCCGAGAGCATCAGCGCAACAACGAGGCCCGCGAGCAGTTCGCCCAGCAGGAGCGCACCCACCATCGCGAGGAGCGCGATGACGTCCGCACCCAGTTGGCCGTGCAGTATTCGGCGACCCACTGATAGTGCAAGCGGCCCGATCACGGCGATCAAGGCGACGCTCCAGACAACGTCGGCTGCGTGCGGCTCACCCGCAAGTCTCAGCACGAGACCGGCGACCAGCGCCAGCGCAACGGCCCCTGGGACGAGAAGGCTCCTCACCTGACCATCGTGCACGCGCGGAGAGACCGCCGCATCAGCGGCTTCCCTGCCGCGCACGCGTAGGAACCCGCAGTGCGATGGTGCCGTTGTCACCCATGGGTTTGCGCCAATGCCCTTTGTCGTGGCGCGCGTTGCCAGGAGGAAGCATCTGCGCGTAAGAACCCGCAGTCCAGCAGAGCGCTCCCCCGGATGACGCACCCGCCGAGCGCGTTCTAGAGTGGACGAAAGTCAGGAGGAATGGCAGTGAGCGCATCCGAAACCCACCCGATTCTGATCGGATACGACGGCTCCCCGGGCGCCCTGCGGGCGATCGAGACAGCCGGCGCGATGTTCCCGGGCCGCAAGGCCGTCGTGCTGCACGTGTGGAGCCCCGTCGCTCTGATCGCCAGCACGTACGGAGGAGCGGTCTCGATGGCGACGTACGACGACAGCGAGTTGCGACAGGCTGCGATGGAGCTTGCCGAGCGGGGCGCACGTGCGGCGGCGGCAGCCGGGCTTGCTGCCACGGCCGAAGCCGCCGAGACGACGTATGCCGGCACGACACATGACATCCTCGAGGTCGCCGACCAGCATGACGCGGGTCTCATCGTCCTCGGCGCGCGCGGGCTGTCCACGTTCAAGTCGCTGGTGCTCGGTTCGGTGTCACAGGGCGTGGTGCAACATGCACACCGCCCCGTGCTGATCGTTCCGCCCCCCACGCACAGCGAGACGACTGCCGAGTCGGCCGAGCGCTCGCGCGCGACCGTCTAGCTCGGCGGGGTCACCCTCGTACTCAGCCGTCGCGGTCATCCCATCGCCGCGACGTAGTCGGCCACAGTCGGCGCGGAAAAGCCGCACTGCGTTCGCGGGGCACCGCCGATGCCAGGGCTGTGCGCGCAGGTGATGCTGCTCTTTGCGAAGTCCGAATCATCAACAAGGAGGGGGATGCGTCATGAAGCTCAATCGCAAGGACAGCGCGGTCGCAGCGCTCGCGATTCTCATCGTCGGCGTGTTCGTCGTCGCCTACGCGAGCTCGGGAGTCCCGCTCATCGGGGAAAGCAACCGCTGGGCCGCCGTCGTCATCCTCGTGCTTGGTCTCGCTGCCGGCTTCCTCAGCTCTCCGGGATCGGACACCCGCTCCTATCTCCTCGGCGGCCTCGTGATCGCGGCGTTCCTGTTCGCGGTGCTCGCCATGGCTTCGGGCTCGCTGACGGCCCTGGCGCTACTGGTGACCGCCCTCGTCGCGCTCATCGTCGCGTCCACTGCGCGCCACGTGCTGCGCGGTCGCGGGCAGCACATCGCGACGTAGGCGTCAGGGCACGAGCACTGCAGCTCCGACCACCGTGCCGCCGGCCACGCGCTGCAGCGCGCGATTCGCGTCGGCGAGGGGGTGGACCTCCACGTCGGCGCGAACCGGGATCGACGCCGCGAGCTCGATGAATTCGCGGGCGTCCCGTCGCGTGACGTTGGCCACGCTGCAGATGCGGCGCTCCAACCACAACAGGTCGTAGGGGAACTCCGGCATGCGGTCGAGATGGATGGCATTGATCGCCACCGTGCCTCCACGATCGAGCGCGCGAAGCGCCGCGACAACGACGTCCCCGGACGGCGCGAACGTGATCGCCGAATCGAGCGGCTCTGGCGGCGCCTCGTCGTAGCCGCCGGCCCAGACGGCACCGAGCTCGCGTGCCCGTCGACGTTCCGGCTCCGACCGCGTGCAGACGAACACGGAGCAGCCCCAATGGATGGCGATCTGGATCGCACACCGGGCCGACGCGCCGAACCCGAACAGCCCGAGCCGGCCGCCCGGCTCCACGCCGCAGACCTTCAGGGCGCGATAGCCGATGACACCTCCGCAGAGCAGCGGCGCCGCGGCCACGTCGTCGATCTCGTCCGGCAGCCGCACCGCGACGTCTGCTCGGGCGCATGCGAACTCGGCAAAGCCGCCGTCGCGATCCCAGCCGGTGAAGGTCGCCAGTGCACACAGGTTCTCGCGGCCTTCGCGGCAGAACCTGCACACGCCGCATGCCCCGGCGAGCCACGTGACCCCCGCCCTGTCTCCGGGCATCCAGCCCTCGACATCCGCTCCAATCGACTCGACGCGCCCGACGATCTGATGCCCGAGGACGATCGGCAGCCTCCTCGCCGCGAGATCGCCCTCGGCGAGCTGCAGGTCGGTTCGGCACACGCCGCACGCCGAGACACGCAGGAGCAACTCGCCGGGAGCGGGCTCGGGCACCGGAAGCTGACGCAGGACGAGTGGATCGCCAGAGACCGGGCACGGCCGATCGAGGACGAGGGCGCGCATGGTGCTCACGACCCAGGGACGAACGGCGTGTCGAGCGCGAGCGCCGAGGTCACGCGTCCGCGCCAGTACACGAAGCGTCCTTCCGGGCAGATCCCACCCGACCTCGGCGCTCGTCGGCATGCGCATGCCACCGAGCTCACGATAGTCACCGAACTCGCCGGACCACGGAGTCGGGAGCCATGCGTCGCCCTGCCGTAAGGGTCGCGCACCGCTCGAGGCCCGGACGATGTCACCCGCAGTGTCGAACTCCAATGTCACCGCGGGAGCCCCCGGCTCGGCGGCCGCCGCTACCTCCGCGTGGGACGCATCGCGCTCGCGCCAGGACAGCTCGGCATTTTCCGCCATCGCAGAAGGAGCCCACGGCAACTCTGCGAGATACCGCATCGCTTCTCCCACCGACGTCTCGGCTCCTTCCTCGTGCTGAAGTGTGCGTCCGAGTATCCGTACCGCGAGCGCACCGCGGCCATCCGAATAGCCATCCGCGACCGCAAGCGCAAACGGGCCCACACCGAAACGCGCACGCCACGAAAAGGCCACCCGGTCCACGGCGATGTGCTGGGTGGCCGTGAAGCGTCGCGGCCTGGCCCGTGGCTTCTGCCACATGTGGCCCTCCTGCGTGAGTCGAACCTGCAGCGGGGCCACTTCACGGTCAGCCAGCGCGCGCTCGAGGTAGCCGGCGACGAGTGGAGGAATCACCCGCAGCTTCCCGCGCAGCGATCGTGCGCTGAAGACGCCGAGCAGGAGGGCCGGCGCAGCCACGAACGCACCGACAAGCACGAGTTGCGGCATCCCACGCCAGCCGATGGTCACCGTCTCAATCGAGCCCCACGCGACCAGAACGGCAGCCATGGTACCCGCTGCCCGCGCCGCGTACCGCGGCGCGAGAATCGTGACCGTGGCGGCCGCAAGCATGCCGCCCCCGACCACGACCAGCAGAAATAGTCCGGGGACGGTGTAGTCGGGGAAGACGCTTCCTTCCAGCCACGCCTGCTTGGCGCCCAGGCCTTCCGCGTCGCTGAGGAGGCTGTAGCCGCCGTACACCGCGCCGACGCCGACGACGATCTCGACGGCCGCGATAGCCCAGCGACTTGGCCGGGACGGGCGATCAGAACTCGATGGGATTTGAGCGCGTGGCAGGGCGCGCCTCGAGACTTCTGTCCTGCATCGTTGTCAGTGACTCATGGTGCCGGCGACGTTGCCGACGTTCACGAGGCCGAGTTCACCCATGTCGACCGCAGCGAAGGCATGGCCGACCCTTACGGCGCTCGAGGAGGGCTCCCGGCCGCGACGTTCGTAGTTTGCCGCAGCGACGTCGCGGGTGCTCTCCGATGACCAGGGCCGGCTCAGTCGCCACGCTCTTCCTGTCAAGAGGCAGATTGGGGGAGGTGCGGGAAACGATGGCTCTTCGACTAGAACCACGCGACGCGATGGACGTGGCGGCCGCCTCGACCGACGCCATCGTCGAGGCGCGCGCGGTCGACAAGCTCTACGACACGGGTGCGTTGCAGGTGCGCGCCTTGCGCAGCGTCGACATGGTCGTTCCGCGGGGCGAGATGGTCGCCATCATGGGCCCGAGCGGGTCGGGAAAGACGACGCTCCTGAACTGTCTCTCGGGCCTCGACAGGATCGACGGTGGGGATGTCCTGATCGAGGGCGTGAGTCTGGCGGGCATGTCCGACGACGAGCGCACGGACTACCGCGCCCGCCGCATGGGCTTCGTCTTCCAGTTCTACAACCTGATGCCCATCCTGAGCGCCGTCGAGAATGTCGAGCTGCCGCTGCTCGTGGCGCGTGTGCACGCGAAGGAGGCGCGCCGCAGGGCGCTCACCGCGCTCGAGATGGTCGGCCTCGCCGCGCGGGCGATGCACCGCCCGGACGAGCTGTCGGGTGGGCAACGGCAGCGCGCGACGATCGCGCGCGCGCTGGTGAACGATCCCGCGATCGTCTGGGCGGACGAGCCCACGGGAGACCTCGACAGCGAGAATGCCGCCGAGATCGTCGCGTTGATGCGCACGCTCAACCGCGAGCGCGGGCTGACGTTCCTGATCGTCACGCACGACATCTCGGTCGGCCGCTCCACGGACCGCATCGTGCGAATGGTCGACGGCGAGGTCGTCGAGGAAGAGCTGCTCCAGGGGGTGTCGTGATGGTCGCGCGGGTCACGCTCGCCGAGGTGGACGTCGTGCGGATGAGCCTGGACGCCGCGCTCGAGTTGTACCGCTCGTCTGTCATCCCCGCGTTGCATGGGCAGCCCGGCTACGAGGGCTGCTATGTGCTCACGACGGCCGCGGGCAAGGCTCTGGTAATGACGCTCTGGAGTGACGAGGAAGCCGCCGATGCCGGCCTCGCGAGTGGCCACTATTCGGATCAGGTTGCGAAATTCGCCACCTTCTTCCGCTCGCCTCCGGGACGCGACACGTACGACGTCGGGATCGCCGAGGCACCGCTCGGCGCACGCTCTGGGGTCTGACCGTGAGCAAGCTGTTCGGCATCCCGATCGAGACAGTCCTGGTCGTGCTCCTGGCGGCCCTCGGGGCCGCGCTGGGCTTCGTCGTCATTCTCGCGGCGCGCAACCGCGTCTTCTTCCGGCTCGGCGTCCGTAACGCGCGCCGGCGGCCCGGGCGCACGGCCCTGATCGTCGCTGGATCGATGCTGGGGACGACGATCATCGCCGCTGCCCTGGCGACCGGGGACACGATGAGCCAGACGATCCGCTCGGCCGCAGTCGCCGGGCTCGGCCGTGCCGACGAGGTCGTTGCCGCACGCGGCGTCGAGGCTCCCCTCGCACCCGACAGCACCGGTGCGACCGGTGTGCGCTATTTCCCCCAGCGCGACGCCGCGCGCATCGCGCGCGCGGCCGCCCCCTCGGGTCTCGTCGACGGCGTGGCTCCCGTGATCGTAGAGCCAGTCGCTGTGCAGGACCTGACCTCACGACAGAACGAGCCACGTGTAGCGCTCTTCGCCGGCGAGGCCCGCTCGCTGAAGGCATTCGGCCCCATGCGCGGGCAACGCGGGACGGTTTCGCTCGCGAACCTCGCGCCACACGAGGTCTTCCTCAATGCAAAGGCCGCCTCGAGCCTCGGCGCCCGGAGCGGCGATTCCCTGCGCATCCTCGTCGGGCGCGCCACGGAGGTCGTGCGCGTCAAGGACATCGTCCGCTACCACGGCGGGGGCACCGCCGACGAAGGCCTTCTGATGCCGCTCGCTCCGGCGCAGCGGCTGCTCGGCAAGCCGGGCCTGGTCAAGCTCGTGTTCGTCGCGAATCACGACGGCCCCGGCGCAACCGAGCGCGTGATCGCGAGTCTCAGCCCTGTGCTCTCGCGTCTCGGCCTCGAGGCAGACAACAGCAAGCAGGACGCCCTCAAGACGGCAGACGAGCAGGGAGCGGCGTTCATGTCCCTGTTCACGACGTTCGGCTCGTTCTCGATCGCCGCGGGCATCCTGCTGATCTTCCTCATCTTCGTGATGCTCGCAGCCGAGCGGCGCACCGAGCTCGGCATCGCTCGCGCCGTCGGCACACGGCGATCTCACCTGGTCCAGATGTTCGTCTACGAGGGCTTGGCCTACGACCTCCTGGCGGCAGCGGCCGGGGCCCTCGTCGGCGTCGCGATCGCCTACGCCATGGTTCTCGGAATCGCCTCGGCGTTCTCGGCGACCGCGGATGTGACCGTCGGCTTCTCCGTCCGGCTCACCAGCGTCGTCATCGCCTATGCCATCGGCGTGCTGCTGACCCTTGCCGTGGTCGCGTTCTCCGCCCGGCGCGTGAGCCGCATGAACATCGTGAGTGCGATCCGCAATCTGCCTGAGCCGCCCACGAGCGCGCGCCGCTCTCGCCGGCTGCTCGGCGCCCTCGGGCTGACGCTGGGAGCCCTGCTGCTCTACGCCGGCGTTTCGTCGAGCGACGGCATCGTTCTCGGCTTCGGTGTTCTGCTCGTCGTCCTGAGCCTCGCGCCGATCGCGCGCAGTCTCGGAGCGAGCGACCGAGTCGTCTACACCGCGGCCGGACTGGCCCTGGTCGCGTGGTTCGTTCTTCCGATGAGCCGGTGGCTGCTCGGAGACCTGAAGACGAACTTCTCGATGTTCGTCCTCTCCGGTCTCGCAATCGTCGTGGGGGCAAGCTGGGCTCTCATGTACAACGCGGACGCGGTAAGCGGTGCATTGAATGCGACCTTCGGGCGAAACCGCCGGCTCGCGCCAGTCCTGAAGCTGTCGCTCGCGTACCCGCTCGCAAGCCGGTTCCGCACCGGCGTCACGCTCGCGATGTTCACGCTCGTCGTCTTCACCCTCGTGACCGGGGCGGTCATCACGGGCTCGTTCGTGAGCGGCTCCAACGACATCGACACGTTCGGCGGCGGGTTCGACATCCGCGCGACCACCGCGCCGGCAAGCCCGGTCGGCAATCTGCGGACAGCTCTCGCGCGAGCGCCCGGCGTGAATGCCCGTGACGTGACCGTGGTCTCCAACGAGTCGCTCCTCCCCATCGAGGCACGTCAGGTGGGCACGAGCGCAAAGCCCGAGTCGTACCTGCTGCACGGAGCCGACGCGGCCTTCCTCACCCACACGACCTACGGCTTCGCCGCCATGGCGTCGGGCTACGGATCCGCCTCCGCGGTGTGGACCGCACTGCGCCGGCACCCGGGCCTCGCAGTGGTCGATTCCCTGGTCGCGCCACGCAAGCAGAACTACAGCTTCGGCCCTGCACCGAAGTTCGCGTTGAAAGGCTTCTTCCTCGAAGACCGGACATTCGCGCCCATCCCAGTTGACGTACGCGACCCCCAGAGTGGTCGGAGCGTGCGCCTCACCGTGATCGGCATCCTGTCGGACAGGACACCGCTGATGATGGCCGGGATCTGGACATCACAGGCGACGCTCTCGGCGGCGTTCGGCAACCGGGTGGTCCCGACCGTCCACATGCTCGCGCTGAAGCCGGGTGTCGACTCCGCGAGCACTGCGAAGGGCGTCGAGTCGGCATTCCTTGCCAATGGCATGCAAGCCGACTCCCTCCAGAAGCTGCTCGCCGACGCCGTCTCCGCGAGCCTGACGTTCGACCGCCTGATCGAGGGCTTCATGGCGCTCGGGTTGATCGTCGGCGTCGCCGCGCTCGGCGTCGTGAGCGCACGCTCGGTCGTCGAGCGCCGGCAACAGATCGGCGTCCTCCGTGCGATCGGCTACCGCCGCAGCATGGTGCAAGCCTGCTTCCTCATCGAGTCCTCGTTCGTCGCGCTCACGGCGATCGTCGTCGGCACGGCCCTCGGTCTCGCCGTCGCCTACAACGTCATCTCCGACACCCGGCGCCAGCCCAGCTGGTCGGGAATGCCCTTCGATGTGCCCTGGCTCACGCTCGCGCTGATTTTCGTAGCCGTCTACGGGGTCGCGATGCTCACGACGCTGGTACCCGCGCGTCGCGCGTCGCGCGTCTATCCCGCCGAGGCGCTGCGCTACCAGTAACAGCCGACGCCCTCGGACGGGGTGCGTCCCGCTCAGTGCAATCGCAACTCCTGCCCAAACGGGAAGCGTCCATACACAGGTGTGCATGTGCATGCCGCGAGCGTATTGGAACTTCGAGCCGTTCGTGGCTAGATTCCACCCATGCGGGGTTGTTTTGGGGGGCTTTCTTGCTGGCCGTTGCGCCTCCGCGCGCGACGCTCCGCCTGGAGCCGCCGTTGACGTCCGGGGCGAGCCCGCGGGTCTCACCGGCTAGCGAGTCGCATGCCGAGACGCCGTCTACTGGTGATGGTGATCTTGGTCGTCGCGGTTGTGTGCGCCGGTAGCGTCCCGCTTTGGGCGCGGAGCGCGGCCGGCGCCTCGAGTCCGTGTGGACTACGGCTCCCGCCGCCGCAAAGGGGCGAGCTTCTGTTCATGACCCCGGCGGGAGGTCGAGCCGTCCGCCGTGCGCTGACAGGAAGGTTCGTGCTGTGCACGCTTCTCCGAAGTGACGACAGCCGGTTCGCCCGACTCCACATCGATGCCGAGCAGCATGTGCTCGGGGTGGCGTTCTATCGGCCCTCCGGGGCGCTGCTGAGCGCGGTCGACAGCTCCTACGCCGCGACTTCGCCGAGCCCGGCGAACGTGAAGTGCGGCAGCTCCGCACAGGCAACGATCGGCAGCGTCTACTGGAAGAAGACGAGGAAGTGGTGGATCGGCGCGACACCGGGGGGAATGAACCGCGACGCAGTCGTCAGCGCGGTCAGGAACGCGCAGGGCGAATGGACGAACGACATCAACTGGTGCGGCATCAAGGACCAGGCAAACCCGCCGGCGTCCTATCAGGGAAAGACGTCGGACGACGCGGCTACGGAGGACGGCAAGAGCGTCGTCGACTGGGGCAGCCTCAAGAACGACCAGGACTGCAATGGGGCGATCGCGTGCACAGCCACGTGGTACGACGCGAAGGGCATCCCGATCGAGTCGGACATCAGGTTCAACACCGCGTACAAGTGGTCGACGACCGGCGCGGCGGGCGCGTTGGACATCCAGTCGGTCGCGGCGCACGAGATTGGTCACGTGCTCCAGTTCGACCACGTCACGAACGCGTCGAAGGACGACGAAACGAACGTGATGTGGCCGTATTTCACGGACGGTAATACGACCGGGCGCAAGCTCGGCCGCGGCGACGCGCTCGCGGACAATAGTCACTACTGAGGCAGCCGAAGATCACGCCTTGATGCCGACCAGGCGCATCGCCAGCTCGACTGTCGCGGCGGGCGACGGTTGACCCGCCGTACTAGCGGGCGCCATGGATGACGTGCAGGGGCCGGCTTTGATGCCCGTGTTGCGCACGGTGACGAATCAGTAGGGGGTGCCCCAGGTCTGTTCTGCGCCGTAGCGCGACTGGCCGTGGACGGCGATCGAGCGCGGGGCCTTGTCTCGGGTCGGGGCCTTCGGAGCGGCCGACGCGGCGGGTCCTCCTTCGGCGGCGTTCATGATGGCCGCGATCGCGGCGAGGGTCACGAGGACGGCGGCCGTCCCGATCAGGATCTTCGTGAGCATGCGACTACGTCGCCTTTCGGGGTCGGATGGGTGACGACAACTGCTCGCCCGCCGTGTGTGCACTCACTTCGGATTCGGTTCGTGCGCAGGCGTTCGCCAGCATGCCCCGGGGTCGCACGACACGGCATCACATTCGCCGAGCGGCCACGTCCCGCCGCTTAGCGGCGGGTCAAGTTCGAGGCGGGGTGGTTGCAGCGTCCGGCCGGACGGCACAGGCCGCATGCAGCTCACGCACGGGCCGACGGAGTCGCCTCACGCGCTGAGTGCTGCGGCCCGCTGGAGGAGGGTGTCCGTCTCGACCAGGGCGGGCGCTGCCTTGAGCCCGGCGAAGATCTCGTGGGCTTGCTGAAGTGCGTGCGTGGCTCGGAGGGTTGCCCGAGTGCGATGAACGCGTACTCGGACTAGCCGGCTGCTTCTCCGTGGTTTTCAGCGGTGGCCGGTCACCGGGCCCGTCCTGGTGGGCGGCGACCGTGATCGGCGGCTTCATCGGAGTACGCCTCGGTGGTGCTGGCCGCTGCCGCGCAGGATCAGCGCGGTACGCGGCGAGCAGGATCAGCGACCCGGCGATTGCGGTCAGCCAGGTGGAGATGTCGAAGAACTCGTCGAGCGGGTGTGCGCCGAAGATGGCGGCCGCGAGGAACCCGCCGACGATGGCGCCGGCGACGCCGATCAGCATCGTGACGATGATCCCGCCCGGGTCTCGCCCGGGCGCGATGGCTTTGGCGATTGCGCCTGCCAGCAGCCCGAGAATCAGGAACGCGATGATGCCCATTCAGGCCTCCGAATCGTGGTTCGCGAACGGCCGGGTGGGCCACCGCGAGGGGAGTGTCGGTAGTGGTGCGCAGCGATATCCCCGAGTGCGCCCGCACCAAACTGCGGGCGACCTCGAATCGGGCGCGACGGTTCAGCGCGGTCTGCACCGCCTCACCCCAAGCGGGTGATCACAGGCCCGTTTCCGCGCGCCACCATCTCGTCCCGACCCCAGCGGCGTCGCGCCGCCGTGTCCGAGCAGGAGCCGCAGATGAGCGAGACGGATACCTCGGTGCCCGAGCCGGAGAAGAAGAGCCGGTTCACGCTGCCGTCGGCGTACACGATCCTGTTCGCGCTGATCGTGCTGGCGGCGATCGCGACCTGGCTCATCCCGGCCGGCACCTACACCCTCGACCCCAACGGCGAGCCTGTCCCGGGGACGTACCACGAGGTACCGGGGCATCCCGCGCGGATCATCGTGGACTCGCTCACGGCCCCGATCAACGGCCTGTACGGCATCGAGGACGCGAAGGGGAACATCAGCTACTACAACTCCGGCACGCTGTTCGGCGCCATCGACATCGCGCTGTTCATCCTGGTGATCGGCGGGTTCCTCGGCGTGACGATGAAGACGGGGGCGATCCAGGCGGGCATCGCGCGCCTCGTCCAGAAGATGAAGGGCCGGGAGAAGTGGCTCATTCCCGCCCTCATGAGCGTGTTCGCTCTCGGGGGCACGAGCTTACGGGATGGCCGAGGAGAGCCTGGCCTTCTACGCGCTGGTCATCACGGTCATGATCGCCGCCGGCTACGACGCCCTCACCGGCGCCGCGGTCGTGCTCCTCGGCTGCGGGATCGGCGTCCTCGGCTCGACGGTGAACCCCTTCGCCACGGGCATCGCGTCGGGCATCGCCGGCGTCTCGCTCAGCGACGGCATCGTCGGCCGGCTGGTGATACTGATCGCGGGCCTCGCGATCGGCATCTTCTTCGTCATGCGCTACGCCGAGCGCGTCAAGGCGGACCCGTCAGGGTCGCTGGTCTACGCCATGAAAGCGGACAACGAGGCGCGCTTCCACCGCGCCGAGGGCGAGGACACGACCGTCGAGTTCACGACCACCCACAAGCTCATCCTCACGGTCTTCGTGCTGGCGTTCGCGCGTGATGATCTACGGCGTCATCCCGTGGGAGGACATGGGCATCGGGATACCGACCTGGTGGTGGTGGTTCCCCGAGATGACGGCCTCGTTCCTCCTGTTCGCGATCATCATCGGGATGATCGGACGGCTCGGGGAGAGCGAGCTGACCTCGACCTTCGTCGACGGCGCCCGCGACCTCCTGGGCGTGGCCCTGATCATCGGCATCGCGCGCGGCATCACCGTGCTGATGAACAACGGCCAGATCACCGACACGGTGCTGCACTGGGTCGAGAACGCGCTCGGCGACACGGGCCAGGCGGCGTTCGCGATCGTGATGTTCGCCCTGTTCCTGCCACTGTCGTTCCTGATCCCGTCGTCGTCCGGGCTCGCGACGCTTTCCATGCCGATCACGGCGCCGCTCGCGAGGTTCGTGGACGTGAATCCGGCGCTCGTCGTCACGGCCTATCAGAGCGCCTCGGGCATCATGAACCTGTTCATCCCGACGTCGGCGGTGGTGATGGGCGGCCTGGCGATCGCCCGCGTCCCCTACGGAACCTACCTGCGCTGGGTCTGGCCGTTGCTCGCGATGCTCACGGTGCTCGTGGTGATCGTGCTCGCCGTGGCGGCGGTGATCTGACACCCGGACGGAGCGAAAGGAGAGGAGTGTCAATATGGATGCCATCCGGGTGCTGATCGTGGTGATCGCCGCGGTCCTGGTGATCGCGCTGATCGCGGAGGCGCGCGGTCCAGAGCATCGTCGCGGGGACGAGACCGGAAGCCACGGTACGAAGATCGTCGTGGTGGTTCAGCCGCCGGGGTGAGCGCAAGCGAACCGCGCACGGCGCAGGCGGATCTTCGACGGCAAAGAACTCGGATCGAAAGGAAGCGACGATGGCGGAGCAATTCAAGGGGACGATCAACGTCGACATCCGTGATTCGGAGCCGGACTGGGGGCCATTCGAGCCTCCGAAGGCTCCCGATGGATCGCCGAACGTCATCTACATCGTGTTGGACGACGTCGGTTTCTCGGCCATGAGTTGTTACGGGGGGCCGATCGAGACGCCGAACATCGACCGGATCGTGTCGGCGGGTGTCCGCTTCACGCAGTTCCACACGACGGCGCTTTGCTCACCGACCCGTTCGTGCTTGCTGACGGGTCGGAACCACACGCGCAACAGCATGGCGTGCATCAGCGAGGCGCGATCGGGTACCCGAACGGGAGTGGCACGATCCCGCCCGAGAACGGAATGCTCTCGGAGATCCTCGGCGAGCGTGGATGGAACACCTACATGGTGGGCAAGTGGCATCTCTGTCCGACCGACGAGATGAACCTGGCCGCGACGCGACGCAATTGGCCGAGCGGGCGCGGTTTCGAGCGCTGGTACGGATTCCTCGGTGCGGAGACGAACCAGTGGTATCCCGACCTCGTCTATGACAATCATCCCGTCGACCAGCCGAGCACCCCGGCGGAGGGCTATCACCTCACCGAGGACATCACCGACAAGGCGCTCGAGTTCATCCGCGACGCCAAGGCAGTCGCGCCTGAGAAGCCGTTCTTCCTCTACTACGCGCCGGGAGCCTGCCACGCGCCCCATCACGCCCCGAAGGAGTGGATCGACAAGTTCAAGGGCCGCTTCGACATGGGCTACGAGGCGATCCGCGAGCAGACGCTCGCCAACCAGAAGAAGCTCGGCATCGTGCCGGAAGGCACGGAGTTGCCGCCGCTCAACCCCATCGGGGACGAGACGCGGACGGGGCCTGATGGAAAGCCGTTCCCGATGCTCGATGTCACCCGCCCCTGGGGTTCGCTGAACGACGAGGAAAAGCGGCTCTTCGCCCGGATGGCCGAGGTGTACGCGGGGTTCCTCGCGCACGCCGATCACCACATCGGTCGCTTGCTCGACTACCTGGAGCAGAACGACCTGCTCGAGAACACGCTCATCGTCGTCGTCTCGGACAATGGCGCGAGCGGCGAGGGCGGGCCCAACGGCTCCGTGAACGAGATGAAGTTCGCCAACGGCGTCCCCGACGACCTCGCTCAGAACCTGGCAATGATCGACGACCTCGGCGGCACGAAGACCTACAACCACTACGCGAACGGTTGGGCGATGGCGTTCAACACGCCGTTCAAGATGTGGAAGCGCTACGAGTTCAACGGCGGCACCAGCGACCCGTGCATCATCGTCCTGGCCGGCCGGAACGAAGGCTCGCGGCGAGATCCGCGACCAGTACTACCACGCGATCGACCTCGTGCCGACGATTCTCGATGCCCTCGGCGTCGAGCCGCCGGGAGACGATCAAGGGACATACACAGTCGCAGTTCGACGGCGTCAGCATGCGCGAGACGCCTCGATGACGCCTCCGCCGAGTCGAAGCGCAAGGCGCAGTTCTACGCGATGCTCGGCTCCCGCTCGATCTGGCACGAGGGCTGGAAGGCGGTGACGACGCATCCGACCATCGCCGGCTGGGGCAACTTCAACGACGACGACTGGGAGCTGTACCACGTCGATGTCGACCGCGCGGAGCTGAACAACCTCGCGGCGGAACAGCCGGACAAGCTCCGAGAGATGGTCAACATCTGGTTCTCGGAGGCCGGGCGCAACGGTGCGTTCCCGCTCGACGACCGCACCCCGGTCGAGATCCTGATGGAGCCCCGACCCCAGCTCGCCATGCCCCGGAACCGCTACACGTACTACCCCGGCGACGCGCCCGTGTCGGAGTGGCAGGCGGTCAACACGAAGAACCGGTCGTTCGTTGTCGGCGCGCTCGTCGACGTCCCGAAGCCGGGAGCCGAAGGAGTGCTCTTCGCGCACGGCAGCCGGTTCGGCGGCCACGCCCTCTACGTCAAGGACGGCCGTCTGCGCTATGTGAACAACTTCGTCGGCAGCGAGGAGCAGATGGTCGTCGCAACCGAGGACATCCCCACGGGCGAAAATCTGATCCTGTCGGCGTCGTTCGAGAAGGAGGGCCAGGAGCCGACCTGCGCGACCGGCACGCTCTCGCTCTACCACGGCGACAAGAAGGTCGGCGAGGGGAAGATCAAGACCCAGCTCGGCGCCTTCGCCATCGCCGGCGCTCCGCTCTTCGCCGGCCGCCAGGCCGGCGAGCCGGTCACCGACGACTACCCCGGCGAGTCGCCGTACGCGTTCACCGGCGGCACACTCCACCGCATCGCGGTCGACGTGAGCGGCGAGCCCTACGTCGACCTCGAGCGCCACGCCGAGATGCTGATCCGGTCGCAGTAGTTACGTGACGGGCCTGGCGACGCGGAGTACGCGCTCGCCTGCGGGACGCTCGCTTCAGTCGCCGGCAGGCTCGGCTTCGAGCACCTTGCGCGCCTCCAGGTTCGCGGCGTGTTCCTTCTCGGAGACGCTGGGCCAGCTGAGGTCGAGCGACCCGATCGCGTCGACGACGCGCGAGCGCGACCAGGGCCTGCGTCAGGTGCTTGCTGTCGGCAGGGATGACGTACCACGGGGCCCAGGGCGTGGAGGTGGCGGTGATCGCGTCCTCGAAGGCGCCCATGTAGTCGTCCCAGCGCGCGCGCTCCGTGACGTCGGCGGCGTTGAACTTCCACTCCTTGCCCGGCGTGTCGAGCCGGGCGAAGAAGCGCTGCTTCTGGACTTCCTTCGAGACGTGCAGGAAGAGCTTCACGATCCGCGTCCCGTTCCGGTCGAGGTGACGCTCGAACGCGTTGATGTCCTCGTAGCGCTCCTGCCAGAAGCGCTCGTCGCGCTCGCCCGGCGGGAGCCGCTGCGGCTCGAGCCACTCGGGGTGGACCTTCAGCGCGACGACCTCCTCGTAGTGCGAGCGGTTGAAGATGCCGATGCGCCCTCGTTCGGGGAGGGCCTTCGCCGTTCGCCAGAGGAAGTCGTGGTCGAGCTCTTCGGCTGACGGTTTTCCGAACGAGAACACCTGAACCCCTTGCGGGTTCACCCCGGACATCACGTGCTCGATCGCCGAGTCCTTGCCGGCCGCGTCCATCGCCTGCAAGACCACCAGCAATGCGTAGCGGTCGCTCGCCCAGAGAAGCTCCTGCGCGTCGGACAGCTCCTCGACCCCGCGCGCGAGCGCGTCCTTCGCCCGCTGGTCGAGCTGCGGGCGCGCGAGGTCTGCGAACTCGTCGCCACCCGCCCAGCCGGGGTCTCGTTCGGAGATAGCGGCCGGGGCGCCAGGCTCGACACGGAGCTCAGCCAGAAGTCGACTTCGAAGATCCATCGTCATCCTTCCTATCGGTCGTCCTCGAGCGGGCAGCCTGAGGCCGCGGAGGCCCACCACTCAGGTGATCGTCGCCGATCGTCCGTCTTACCAGCAAACGGAATCACCCATGTGAATGACGCGCGCGGGGCGTCTTGAACGCCCGGCGCGTGCGACGCTCGCGGCGTGGATGGTCGGATGTACCGGCTCACCGTCGAGGGGGAGCTTGGCGAGCACCTCGGGCCCGCGTTCGCGGGCATGAAGCTCAGCAACGAGGGCGGAAATGCGGTGCTGACCGGTCGTGTCCGCGACCAGGCGGAGCTTCAAGGCCTGATGCAGCGCATCTCGGATCTCGGCCTCAGCCTGGTCAGCGCAAGCGCGGTGGATGAGGCGGACGAGCGTTGAGGTACCCCGCGGTATCGTCTCTCGGCCTCGCCGGCGCCATCAGTTGAACGATCACAAGGAGCATCTCGTGAGCGCACTCACCGACACGACCCTTGGCACGCACTCGGAAGTCGGGCGGCTTCGCACGGTGATGATGCACCGTCCTGACCTCGCGCACGAGCGGCTGTCGCCGAGCAATGCCCATGAGCTGCTCTTCGACGACGTCATCTGGGTGCGCCGCGCGCGCCAGGAGTTCGACGCGTTCGTCGACCTCATGCGCTCGCGCGGAGTCGAGGTGCTGCTCCTGCACGAGCTGCTCGCGCAGACCCTGGAGGACGCCGAGGCGCGCGAGTGGCTGCTTTCCCGCCGCGTGCGGCCGGAGGACGTCACGGCCCTTTTTGCAGAGCCGCTGCGCGAGTGGCTTGGCGCGATGCCGGCGGACGAGCTCGCCACGCGGCTGACGGGCGGCGTGACCGTTGGCGAGCTCCCGAGCGAGATGCGATCCGCGATCGGGGCTGCGCTGCGCGACTTCGACTTCGTGCTCCCGCCGCTCCCGAACCAGCTGTTCACCCGCGACACCAGCGCCTGGATCTACGGCGGCGTGTCGATCAACCCGATGTTCTGGCCGGCACGGCAGCTCGAGACGCTGAACGTCGAGGCGATCTACCGCTTCCATCCGCGTTTCCGCGACGCCGACTTCAAGATCTGGTTCGGCGGCGCCGACCACGACTGGGGTCTCGCGCGGCTCGAGGGTGGAGACATCATGCCTGCGGGCGACGGCGTCGTCCTGGTCGGGATGGGCGAGCGCAGCACGGCCCGCGCGGTCAGCATCCTCGCCCGCAACATGTTCGAAGCAAAGGCGGCGCGTCTCGTGATCGGCGCTCAGATGCCGCGCGAGCGAGCAGCGATGCACCTCGATACGGTCTTCACCTTCTGCGACCGAGACGTGGCGACGCTGTATGAGCCGGTCGTTGCGCAGATCCGGCCCATCCTCTTCCGTCCTGGCGGGCCGGCCGGCGTACAGGCCGAGGTCTCGGAGCGCTCCTTCCTCGACGAGGTGAAGGACGCGCTCGGGATCGCCGACCTGAAGATCGTCACGACCGGCGGTGACGAGTTCGAGGCCGAGCGGAACCAGTGGGACGACGGCAACAACGTCGTCGCGATCGAGCCCGGCGTCGTCGTCGGGTACGAGCGGAACGAAGCGACCAACGCGAAGCTCGCCAAGGCGGGCATCGAGGTGCTCGCCATCGCCGGGCAGGAGCTCGGTCGCGGACGCGGCGGCGGCCACTGCATGACGTGTCCGATCATTCGCGAGCCTTGAGGAAAGGAGCCAACGCATGAGCACGGCGATCGACATGCGCGGCCGGCACCTGATGAAGCTGGCCGACTACACACCAGAGGAAATCACCTACCTGATCGATCTCGCCGCCGAGCTGAAGGCGGCGAAGCGTGACGGGCGCGAGGAGCAGAAGCTCGTCGGGAGGGAGATCGCGCTGATCTTCGAGAAGGACTCGACGAGAACGCGCTGCGCCTTCGAGGTTGCCGCCTACGACCAGGGCGCCCACGTCACCTTCATCGGCCCGTCGGGCTCGCACATGGGTCACAAGGAGACCGTGAAGGACACGGCGCGGGTGCTCGGCCGCATGTACGACGCGATCGAGTACCGCGGGTTCGCACAGGACACGGCCGAGGAACTCGCGCGCTGGGCCGGCGTCCCGATCTACAACGGCCTCACGGACGAATGGCACCCGACCCAGATCCTCGCCGACTTCCTGACGTTTCGCGAGCACCTGCCGAAGCCGCTCGGGGAGGTCACGTTCTGCTACCTCGGCGACGCGCGCTTCAACATGGCGGACTCCTACCTGGTGGGCGGTGCCAAGCTCGGCATGGACGTCCGCATCGCCAGCCCGCGATCGCTCTGGCCGCGCGAGGAGATCGTCGAGCTGGCGCGCGCGACCGCGCAGGACACGGGCGCGAGCATCACGATCACCGATGACGTCCCGGAGGCGGTACGCGGTTGCGACTTCCTGCTGACGGACGTCTGGGTGTCGATGGGCGAGGCGGACGAAGTCTGGGCAGAGCGCATCGAGCTGCTCTCGCCGTACCAGGTGAACGCCGAGGTCATGGCCGCGACGGGCAATCCGAACGTGAAGTTCATGCATTGCCTGCCCGCCTTCCACAACACGGAGACGCAGGTCGGCAAGGAGCTCTTCGAGAAGTTCGGGAGGGAGTCGCTCGAGGTGACCGAGGAGGTCTTCGAGTCGCCCGCATCGGTCGTCTTCGACGAGGCCGAAAACCGGCTGCATACGATCAAGGCGGTCCTCGTCGCCACGCTCGGGAGCTGAGGGTGCGCGTCATCGTCGCGCTCGGCGGCAACGCGCTGCTGCGGCGGGGCCAGCCGCTGACGGCCGAGAACCAGCGTGCCAACGCCCGCGTGGCCTGCGAGGCCCTGGCACCGTTGGCGCTCGAGCACGAGCTCGTCATCTCGCACGGCAACGGCCCGCAGGTCGGCCTGCTCGCCCTGCAGGGCTCGGCCTACACGGCCGTCGACACCTACCCGCTCGACCTGCTCGGCGCGCAGACCGAGGGCATGATCGGCTACGTGATCCAGCAGGAACTGGGCAATCTGCTGCCGTTCGAGAAGCGCCTCGCGTCGCTCCTGACCCTCGTGGAGGTCGATCGCGGCGATCCGGCATTCGGCGACCCGACGAAGCCGATCGGCCCGATCTACACCGAGCAGGACAGCGGAGCGGCTCGCCGGCGAGAAGGGCTGGGTGTTCAAGCCGGACGGCGACTCCTTCCGCCGGGTCGTCCCCTCGCCGCTGCCACAGCGGATCTTCGGACTCGAGCCGATCGAGTGGCTGCTCGATCGCGGCTGCGTCGTCGTGTGCGCCGGGGGAGGTGGGATCCCGGTCATGTACACGGACGATCCATCCCCCGCGGGGCGTACGCTGGTCGGCGTGGAGGCCGTGATCGACAAGGACCTCGCGAGCGCATTGCTCGCGCGCGACCTGCACGCGGACGCGCTCGGCGATCGTCACCGACGTCGATGCCGTCTACGCGGACTGGGGCACGCCGCAACAGCGCGCGATCCGGCGCGCCTCCCCGGAGGCACTGGGCGCGAGCGAGTTCGCCGCGGGCTCGATGGGCCCGAAGGTCCGCGCCGCCTGCTCGTTCGTCGAGGAGACGGGCGGGCTGGCGGTGATCGGCTCCATCGCGGACACGGGGGCACTGTTGCGAGGCGACGCGGGAACGACGGTCACGCGCGATGCGGACGGCCTCGAGGTCGGGGCGCCTGACTGAGCGGACGACGTGCCGCGATGGAACTCACCGAAAGAGGCGAAAGAGATGGCGACAGACCAAGCTGCAGCACAGGGCGACGGGGCCGCGGACGCAAAGGCGGTCGCGTGGTACTCGCTCGAGCCGGCCGACGCCGCCGGCCGGCTCGGCGTGGATCCGGCGAGTGGGCTGTCGGGTGCCGACGCTGAGTCGCGGCTTGCGTCCTTCGGGCCGAACAAGTTCACGGCGGCGGCGGTCGAGCCGCGCTGGCGTGCGTTCGTACGGCAGTACCGCGATCCGATGCAGATCGTCCTGCTCGTGGCGGGGATCGGCAGCCTGTATCCGCTGAAGGAGCTCGGCACCGGGCTCGTGCTGCTGTTCCTCACACTGTTCAACGCGGTGCTCGGCCTGCGCCAGGAGGGGAAGGCCGCCGAGGCCGTGGCGGCGCTGCAGAAGATGATGATCATCAAGGCCCGCGTCCTCCGCGACGGGGAGCTCGTCGTGCTTCCCGCCGAGCAGCTGGTGCCGGGCGACATCGTCTCGGTCGAGGCCGGCGATGTGATCCCGGCCGACGGGCGCCTGCTCTCGGCGGCGACGCTCGAGATCGCGGAGTCGGCGCTGACCGGCGAGAGCATGCCCGTCTCGAAGGGGGTCGAGTCGATCGCGTCGACCGACACGCCGCTCGGCGACCGGACGGACATGGTCTTCATGAACACGAACGTCACCCGGGGCGCGGGCAGGTTCGTCGTGACGTCGACAGGCATGGCGACCGAGGTCGGCCACATCTCGCACATGCTGCAGAGCTCGGAGGACGCGGACACGCCGCTCACGATCCAGCTCAAGAAGCTGACGAGTCAGATCCTGTTCATCTCGGGTGCGGCAGTGGCCGTGTCGATCGTGCTCAACCTGTCACGCGGCGAGAGCTTCGACACCGTGTTCACCGCGGCAATCGCCTTTGCGATCTCCGCCATCCCGACCGGGCTGCCCGCCGTCGTCACGACGGTCCTCTCGCACGGCACGCAGATGCTCGCGAAGGCGAACGCGATCATGAAGCGGCTGCGCTCGACGGAGACGCTCGGCTCGACCTCGGCGATCAACTCCGACAAGACGGGCACGCTGACGCTCAACCAGATGACGGCGGTCGAGCTCACGATCCCTGGTCGCCGCTACACGATCTCCGGCGGCGGCTACGCGACCGAGGGGACGATCAAGCACGTCTTCGGGCCGCCTGAGGTGCCGCTCGAGCAGTTCCTGCTGCCGATGGCGCTCTGCGCCGACGCGGTCGTCAAGGACGGCGAGCTGGTGGGCGACCCGACCGAGGGCGCGCTCGTGGTGCTCGCCGAGAAGGGTGGGCTGGACGCGGTCGAGACCCGTCACGAGTACCCGCGCGTCGCCGAGCTGCCGTTCGACGCGGCCTACAAGCTGATGGCGACATTCCACCGGATGGCCGACGAGAGTGGCCGCGACGTCGTCCGCTGCCTCGTCAAGGGTGCGCCGGACCAGCTGCTCGACCGCGCCACGTTGCGGCCGACGCCCGAGGACCTCTCGATCGTGCCGCTGGACGATGCGTTCAAGCAGCGCTACATGGACGAGAACGCGCGCCTCGCGAGCCAGGGACTGCGCGTGATGGCGACCGGGCGCAAGGACTTCGACCCGGAGAGCTTCGATCCGTCGGCCGATCTCCTCTCGCTGCTGCAAGGCCTGACGGTGCTGGCGCTCGTCGGCATCGTCGACCCGCCGCGCCCGGCCGCCAAGGCGGCAATCGCGACGGCCCACCAGGCCGGGATCCGCGTGCGCATGATCACCGGCGACCATGCGGTCACGGCGGCGGCGATCGCGAGCGAGCTCGGCATCCCGGGCCGGGCCATCAGCGGCGCCGAATTCCAGGCGATGTCCGACGCCGAGCTGGATGCGGCGATCGACGACATCGGCGTGATCGCACGCGTGGCGCCGGAGGACAAGGTGCGCCTCGTCGACTCGCTGAAGCGAAAGGGCGACATCGTCGCGATGACGGGCGACGGCGTGAACGATGCGCCCGCGCTGAAGAAGGCCGACATCGGCATCGCCATGGGGATCACCGGCACCGAGGTCTCGAAGGAGGCCGCGACGATGATCCTCACCGACGACAACTTCGCGACGATCGTGAAGGCGGTCGAGCTCGGCAGGGGTCTCTACGACAACCTGACCAAGTACATCCGCTTCCAGATGGGCGTGTTGATCGGCTTCGTCGTCACCTTCCTCGGCGCCAGCATCTTCAATATCGTCGGCGGCGTCCCGTTCGTGCCGTTGCAGACGCTGTACGTCAACTTCACGACGCAGGTCCTCCAGGCGATCGGGCTCGGCTACGGCGTCCCGGCCGAGGGGCTGATGCAGCGCAAGCCGCGCGCCTCCACCGAGCAGATACTGCCGCGGCCGCTCCTTCTCTGGGTCGCCATCGCCGGCCTTGTGATGGGCGGTACGACGCTCGGTCTCATCGCATGGGCCGATGACACCTACGGCGGCACCGTCGCGCGCACGATGGGCCTGACGACCTTCGCGCTCGGCAACGTGCTGTTCTCGATCACGACGCGCGACGAGCGGCGCTCGGTGTTCTCGCTCGACATCCTCGAGGACAGGATGTTCCTGTACTGCAGCGCCGGCTCCCTCGCCGCGATCCTGCTCGGCACGGAACTCGGGGTTCTGCAGCGCATCCTCAACACCGTCCACCTGAGCCTGCACCAATGGCTCGTCTGCATCGTCGTCGCACTCGTGATCGTGCCGGTGTCGGAGGGCAGGCGCCTGTGGCTCGAGCGGAGCGATCCGGCGGTCGACGCGGTTGCGGAGCCGTCGGTCGAGCCGGCCACGAGCACGTCGTCGTGACACGGCGGTGACATGACCGTGGGCGTCGACTCGAGCCTGCGTACGAAACCGCCGAGCCTGCTCGACGCGATCCTGCCCGTGATCGTGCTGATCGCGCTGATCGCGCTCACGATCGCGCTCTTCGGCATCGACGCGACGAACGGGCCGCTGCAGGTCGCCCTGCTGCTGTCAGCCGCGTTCGCGAGCCTGATGGCGCTCAAGAACGGCTATACCTCCGCAGCGATCGCGGATGCGGCGATCGGGGGCGTCACGACCGCGATGAGCGCGATCTTCATCCTGCTGGCGGTCGGCGCGCTGATCGGCACGTGGAACATGGCCGGAACGATCCCGACCGTCGTCTACTACGGCGTCCAGCTGCTCAACCCGACGATCTTCTACGTGACGACCGCGGCGATCTGCGCGGTCGTCGGCATGGTCACCGGCAGCTCGTGGACGACCGCGGGCACGCTCGGCGTCGCGTTCGTCGGGATGTCCAAGGTGATGGGGCTCTCGGAGGCGACGGCCGCGGGGGCCGTCATCTGCGGCGCGTATTTCGGCGACAAGATGACGCCGCTCTCGGAGACGACGATCCTGGTGCCGAAGCTCGTCGGGAGGGGCCTCACGGTTTCCACGCACGTGCGCAACATGTTCTGGACAGCCGGTCCCGCGCTCGCGGTGAGCCTCATCATCTTCCTCTTCCTCGGTCTGGGTGCCAACCCGGCCGGGGCGGTGAGCACGGACGCGGCGCTCGACGTCCTCGGAAGCGAATTCAACATCACCGTGCTCAACCTCCTTCCCCTTGCGCTGCTCGTCGTCTTCACCGTCCGGAAGGTGCCGCCGTTCCTGGCGATCCTCGGATCGGCGCTGTTCGCAGGCATCCTCGCCTGCTTCACACAGTGGACCGTGGTCAAGGCCTCCGTCGCGGACCCCAGCCTGGGGCCGGTTGCCACCGGCATCAAGGGGATCTACGCGGCGATGGCGAACGGGTTCGTGAGCAAGACCGGAAACGCAACCGTCGACCAGTTGTTTTCGCGCGGCGGGATGGCGAGCCTCCTGACGACGGTGTGGCTCGTGCTCGCGGCGCTGTCGTTCGCGGCGATCATGGAGCACGCGGGGTTCCTCGAACGGCTGCTGCAACCGGTCGTGGCGCGAGCTCCGACGCGTGGACGACTGATCCTCGCCACCAACGCGAGCGGGATCGGGCTCAACGTGATCGCCGGTGACCAGTATGTCGCCGACGTCCTGCCGGCGCGCATGTTCCGCGACGAGTACGAGCGGCGCGGGCTCGCGCCGCAGGTGCTCTCGCGCGCCGTCGAGGACTCGGGAACGGTCACGTCCGTGCTCGTGCCATGGAACACGTGCGGCGCCTACATTTCCGGCGTGCTCGGTGTGTCGACCGCGTCGTACCTGCCGTATTGTTTCTTCAACCTCCTGAGCCCGATCCTCGACATCGCCTATGGCTTCATCGGGTTCAAGGTTCCGTCGGCTACGCCAGGGCCTCCTGGCTCGGAGGTCCCGAGCGTCGCCGAGCCGACGCCTCCCGCACGTCGCAGCGACAGTGAAGGGCCGCTCCCGGCAACGGAGTAGCTGCGTGTCGCCGAGTAACACACGACACAAGAAGATCGCGTCGGCGACAATCTCACGTCTTCTCCAGATTTTCACAACCGTTCGGACGACATCCGGCGCGCATCGCGTCCTGAGACGCGTCCTGTAGACTCACGTCGCCGACCCAGCCGCCCGGTTGGCACCCGCCTCCCTAGCCTGCGGGGGCGCCTGTTTGTACGCGCGTAGTCACCTCTGCGGCAGGAGGTGTGGTATGGGGAGCCGAGCGCATGCGCTGACCGACGGTGGGCCACAGCCGTTACGATGCCCGGAGTGAGCCGCGTCAAGTCGCGCACGGCGGGCACCGAGGCGAGCGTCGGGCTCGACTCGCCCGCGGGCCAACCGTTGGCGGAGGCAAAGCTCGCGGCACCGCTCCCGCGGAGGATCACTGGTCGATCGGCCGCGTATTCGCGGCGCGCTGGACGCGAGCGATCCAGGCGCGTCGGTGCTCGTCGCGGCACCGGCGGGCTACGGAAAGACGACGGCGGTGCGCGCCTGGTGTGCCAGCCGGACGCCGCCGGTCGCCTGGGTCAGGCTCGATGCCGGTGACAACGATCCCGTGCGATTCTGGACCTACATCGCCACTGCGGTTGACCGGATTCGGCCCGGCCTCGGGCGGCGATCGCTCCACAGGCTCAACGTGCTCGGAGCGTCGATCGAGGGCGCGGTCGACGAACTTGCAAATGCCCTGACGGGCTTCGGGGAGGAACTCGTCATTGTCCTGGACGATCTGCAGTCGGTGACGAGCACCGATTGCATGGCGGCGCTCGACCACGCGATCGAGGACTTCCCGGCGAGCGTGCGTCTCGTCATGATCTCGCGCACGGACCCCGCGCTCAGGCTCGCACAGCTACGCGCGAGCGGCAGGCTCACGGAGCTGCGAGCGAGCGAGCTCGCCTTCACGGCAGCCGAGGCCTCATGAGCTCATCGTCGAGCGCGAGGGCATCGATCTCCTCGCGGCGGACGTCGAACTGCTGCATGCCCGGACCGAGGGCTGGCCGGCCGCGCTGTTCCTCGCTGCCCTGTGGCTTCGCAGCGTGGACGATCCGCGCGAGGCTGTCCGCGAGTTCGGCGGTGACCACCGCTTCATCGCCGATTATCTGAGCGCCGAGGTGATCGCCTCGCTGGATGAGGACACTCGAGCGTTCTTGCTACGCGCGTCTGTGCTTGGTCAGTTCACCGCCGAGCTTTGCGACGCGGCGCTTGGCCGCAATGATTCGGAGTTGTATCTCGCCCGGCTCCGGCGTGCCAATCCGTTCTTCGATCGTCTGGAGCACGGCGGTTGGTATCGCGTTCACTCGCTGTTCGCGGAGTTCGCCGGGTATCAGCTCGCCGCACTCGATCCTGGCGCGGCGACGCACATCCACCGGCGTGCGAGCCGGTGGCTCTGGTCGCGGGGTCTGTCCGGGCCGGCAATGGAGCATGCGGCCGCCGCGCGTGATTACGGCCTCGTGGCCGATGTCCTGGTCGAGTCCTACCTGTCATTGGTCACGGCCGGGCGCATCCGCACCCTGCTGCGGTGGGCGCGGATGCTCGATGACGAGCAGATCGTCGAGCATCCTGAGATCGCCGCCAGCTCGGCGACGGCGGTCGCGATGCTCGGTCACGCCGATCTCGAGCGACGGCGCTATCTCGAGCTTGCGGACCGCGCTGAGCGCGAGCATCCGGACCGCGTGACTCCGTACGTTCGCGCGACGGTGGATCTCGTCCGAGCTGCAGCACTCGATGGAGACGTCGGGCGTGCAGTCGAGGCCGGCCGGCGCGCGGTCGACCTCGCGCAGGCGGAGGTCGATGTCGCCGTCGTCGCCGCTCTGGGCTCCTATGCGCGCGCGCTCTACTTCGCAGGAGAGCTCGATGATGCGTGGGCGGCTGCGATGAGGGCGATCGAGCATCCGGACATCGAGCACAGGCCTCCCGGCCATGCCTTTGCCCGGTCGACGCTCGCGCTCGTTGCAGTCGATCGCGGGTGGAGTTCGGCCGCACGCGGTCACGCCGAGCGCGCGAAGTCGATCGTCAGCGACCTCGGCATCACCCGAACATGGCTTGGCGCAAACGCCGGAGTTGCTCTCGGGTGCGTACTTGCCGGCGAGGGCAACCTCGCCGAGGCCGAGCGTGAGCTGGCAAGTGCCGAGCACCTTTTTCGGGACGAGGTGTTCACGGTGCACCACGCCTGGCTGCTCGTCTTGCTCGCCGGGGTGCGCTGTCGGCGTGGTCGGCTCGTTCAGGCCGAGGCCGCGTTGCGCTCGGCGCGCAGTGCAATCGAGACGTTCACGGACGCCGGTCGAGTTTCGGCGCTCGCGTCCGAGGTGGAGCAGGAGCTCGAGCGGGCGCATGGTCGTGCGAGCCTTGGCGTGTGTCTCGAACGACCGAGCGAGGCAGAGCTTGCGGTCCTGCGCTTGTTGAACACGGATCTGTCAGTTCGCCAGATCGGAGGCGAATTGTTCATCTCGCCCAACACTGTGCGTTCACACACGAGGGCGATTTATCGCAAGCTCGGCGTCAATTCGCGCGCAGCTGCGATCGCTCGAGCCGAACTGCAGGGACTGCTCCGGCAGGCGGAGACATCGATGTGAAATGTCCCGGCGCGTGCGAGGCTCGCGGCGGGGATGGTCGGACGCACTTTCGCGCATGCGCGAGCTGGCGTAGGGTCTCCCCGGACGATGGCCGAGGCATTCTTCTGGGGCATTCTCGCGAGCTCCTCGCTCATCCTCGGCGGAGTCATCGCACTTCGCTTCGACGTCGGCAGGCGCCCACTCGGCCTGGTCATGGGGTTCGGCTCGGGCGTGCTGATCAGCGCCGTGTCGTTCGAGCTCGTGCAGGAGGCGTCCGATACGTCCGCCGGCAGCGGCGGGGTCGCCCTCGGGCTGCTGGCGGGCTGCGCGACGTTCTACGTCGGCGACACGCTCATCGATCGCATGGGCGGCGATGAACGAAAGGCCGGGACGGAAGGGGGCGGCTCGGCGCTTGCGATCGTGCTCGGCATCATCCTCGACGGGATTCCGGAGTCGGTGGTGCTCGGTCTCACCGTGCTCGAAGGCGGAGGCGTGAGCGTCGCCTTCCTCGTCGCGGTCTTGCTGTCGAATCTCCCTGAATCGATCGCTGCCAGCGCCGGCCTGGCAGCCGGCGGGTGGGCGAGGCGGCGGATCATCGGTCTCTGGGTCATCGTCACGCTCGCCTGCGGAGTTGCGTCGCTGGCGGGGTACGGCCTCTTCGACACGGCGTCGCCGAGTACCGTCGCGTTCGTGCTGGCATTCGCAGGCGGCGCGATCCTGACGATGCTCGCCGACACGATGATGCCCGAGGCGTTCGAACACGGAGGCAAGCTCGTCGGGGTCTTCACGACGCTCGGCTTCGCGCTCGCGTTCGCCATCAGCGCACTCGAATGACCGGCTCTTGCGTGGCGGTCAGCGAGGAGCCGGCGCAGCCGGCGGGAGACTCATCGTCGCCTTCTCGGCCAGGAGCGGCGTGGCAGGGACCTCGATCAGGCCGCGGGTGGGCCGGTCGAGGTCGAACGTGACGACCACCAGCAGGCTGATGACCACGGCGGCGGCCACGATGGGAAGCAGTCCCTTGCCGAGCATCGCGAGGTAGAGGGCGAGCAGCCCGAGCGTCAGCGCCGCGCTCAGCAGCTCGAGCCACAGCACCGCATTTGGCACGCGGTTGTTCAGCCCTGACAGCCGGACGGTCTGCTGATCGATCATGGTGTTGAGGCTGTCGACGTAGAGCCTCGGTGCGCTCGCGTTGGGGTGAGCGTTGAGCGCCTCGCCGGCACGTCGCCAGAGGGCCTGCTGCAGCTGCCCTTGCCGCGCCGAGGTGGCCCGGATTGCGGCGCTGCCGGGGACTTCGAGAGTGATCTGGATGGCCAGGTCGTTGTAGCTGCGCAGGAGGGCGAGCGATGCGGTTCGTTGCGGCTCGGCGATGGTCTGTGCGCGGAGATAGGTCGTGCCGATCGCGTTAGCGTCCGCCACGACGTCTGCCCGGCGGTCTTGATAGCGCCCGACCGCGAGCGACAGTCCGAACGCGAGAATGAGTCCGACGACGCCGAGCAGCGCCGCCTGGATGGCACCGATCGGCTCGCGGTAGGTCTCCGAGTGCCGTCGCAGGGAGCGGCCGACGAGCACGCCCACCCCGCAGGTCCCGAGGATGACGCCGAAGACGAAGAGCCACAGCTCCCAGCTGGTAAGGGAGAAGAACATGCCTGCGGCAACCGTAGCGACGCATCATGCAGTGCGGGCCCGCTCGCCGGGTAGCCGACGAGCGGGCTTGGCCTTGGCGGCACCCGCCCGCCGTCACTCGGCGCCTACGGGATCCGGTTCGGGCCGTACTTGACGATCTTCACGGTGCCGAGGCTGACCGGCTGGGGGTTCGGCGGCGCGATGTCCGAGACGATGCCCGTCTTGAAGTTCATCACGAAGATGTCCGTGGACCAGCGCGGGCCGGTCTGGTTGAACCACGCGATCATCAGCATCTTGTGTCCTACGGGCAGCGCGGTGTAGTCGCTGTCGAAGTGCCCACCGCCGACGAACGGGCCGCCGATCGCGAATGCGTCGACGCTCGTGGACGAGTAGTCCTGCTGGAACGTGCTGCCGGTGTTGTTCCCGAGCGAATAGCTCGTGACGATCGTGTAGCCGGTCAGATCGACCGTCTTGATCTGGTTCGGAAAGCCGGTGATCGAGCCTCTGCCGTGTCCTGCCCGCGAAGCTGTGCGCCGGCTTGTCCGCGCTCGCGGTGGCGGCGGTGATCACGCCGACGGCGACGGCGGCGGCCACGGCGACGGCGAGCATCTTCGTGCGCACGTTCATCTTCATCCCTTCGTGAGACTGGAGCGCCGGGCGATGCGGGCTCGGTCGTCCGACGCAGGTCGACCGACTCTACGCCGCTGCGCGGAGTGCGCGCAATCGTGAGCAGATCGAGAATCTCGTCGTTCTGCCTATCGTCGGCCGCCTTGCGATCGTCGTACGCAGCGACCTTCCAGGATCCTCGAAGTCCGTTCTTACTTGACGGGACTCGTCGTACTGCCGGTGCATCAGAACGCGACCCCCATCCGTGCGCAACGTGAGCTCCGCGGAGCATTCCACGCCGCGCGAGCCACGCAGCACCCGCTCGCCACGACGCCTCTCGAGCTTGCCGCCGGCACCCCGCGCAGGCATCGAATGCGCACGACGGCGCGTACAATCGTCCGGTGAGCGCACCGAGCTTCGCGGGTAGGCCGAGCTTGCGGATCCGGGGTGTCTCGTATCCGGTGATCCTGCCTTCCTGGCGCGATCCGCGCCTGCACCTGGCGTCGGTCTTCATCTCGCTGCAGGTGCTGGGGCAGGTCGCGTTCGAGTTCCGGCTCTCGATCCCGCAGATCTTCGCCTCGATCCTGACGTGCGTCGCGCTGGAGGTCGGCATCACGTTCTGGCAGAAGCGCGTGATCCTCTGGCCGGCGAGCGCGATGCTGACGGGCAACGGCATCGCCTTCATCCTGCGCGTTCCCGGCACGCAGCACGGGGACTGGTGGAGCTTCCACGGCGTCTGGATCTACATCGGCGTGGCGGCGGTCTCGCTGCTCTCCAAGTACCTGATCCGCTTCCGGGGCCGTCACATCTTCAATCCCTCGAACTTCGGGCTCGTGCTCTGCTTCCTGTTGCTCGGAAGCAGTCGCGCCGAGCCGCTCGAGTTCTGGTGGGGCCCGCTGTCTCCCTGGCTCGTGCTGGCGCTCGCAATCATCATCGCGGGCGCCCTCGGAATCCTGTCGCGGCTGCACCTGCTCGGGATCGCGCTGCTCTTCTGGGTGACGTTCTCCGTCGCGATCGGGGTGCTCGGCCTGAGCGGTCACGCAATGAGCGCCAACTGGCACCTGGGGCCCGTGGCGGACGGCTATTTCTGGCGGGTCCTGATCTTCTCGCCCGAGGTGTTCATCTTCCTGTCGTTCATGATCACGGATCCCAAGACGGTCCCGGACGGCCGGATCGCGAGGCGGGTCTATGCGGTCAGCATCGGCCTGCTCTCGGTGCTCCTGATCGCACCGCAGACGACCGAGTTCGGCGCCAAGGTCGCGCTGCTCGCCTCGCTCACGATCGTCTGCGCGGCTCGCCCGATCCTCATCCTGCTCTCCTCCGCGCCCGCCGATTCGCGGCGCGGCCGCCTCTTTGGTCACCTCGCGACCGGCGGGCAGCGGCTACGGGCGGCCCGGCGCGGCGCGCTCGGCGCAGGTGCGATCGCTGCGGCGGCGGCCTTCGCCGTGGCGCTCGTGCTCGCGGGCATTCCCGCACGCTCGACCGCCCAGGCCGGCGGCGCGGCGGCCGGCGCTGCGGTCGCAAACGTAACGGTCTCGGCAGAGCCCGGCGTCGTGCCGATCGATCTGCCCACGGGGCGCCGCATCGCGCGCGACGCCGTCGCCGACCTGGACGTCGCGGCCGACGCCCTGCGGCGCCGGGACGCGAGCCGAGCCGCTGCCGGCGCGGGCGGTGCGTGGCTCGCGCAGCTACGCGGGCGAATTCACGCAGCAGCCGGCGGCTCGTTCGTCGTACCGGCCTACCGCGTCGAGCGGGCGCACATCTCGCTCGAGCCTGGAGTGGGGCAGGGGCCGCCGAGGGTCGTCTCGGTGCTCGAGGGCACGGTCGAGCGCTCCACCTACTCGGGCGGATCGCTCGCGAGCCGCGCAACGGCCACGCCGTTCAAGCAGTCGTACGAGCTCGCGCTCGAGGGCAGCAGGTTCGTGATCGTCGCAGCGCGCGGCCCCACTGCCGCCACGCCCACGAGAGCCGCTGGGTCGGCCGCTGCGCATCCTGCCGTCGCCTCGAAGGGCACCGCGGCGTTCGCGGGCGTCAAGCTGACCGATGTCGCAGCGAAGGTCGGGCTCCACTTCCGGCAGGGCGCGTTCCGCTTCGGCGTGACCCCGGACGCGCCGGCGATGATGGGCGGTGGGGTCTGCTGGCTCGACTACAACAACGACGGCTGGATGGACCTGTTCGCGGTCAACTCCTACTCCGAGGCGAACGCCCCCGAGTGGCTGCAACACGGCGGCTTTCCGAGGAGTGCCCTGTACGAGAACCTCAAGGGCAGGTTCGTGAACGTGAGCCGCAGGTCGGGTGCCGATCTTGGGATCCGCGGCAACGGCTGTGTCGCGGCCGACTTCAACGGTGACGGCTACACCGACCTGTACATCACGTCGGCGTCGGACGACCAGCTGCTCTGGAACAACGGGGACGGCACGTTCAGCGAGGGCGCGCGCGCCGCGGGCATCGTCTCGTTCGGCTGGCACACCGGCGCGACCGTGGCCGACGTGAACGGCGACGGCCGGCCCGACCTCTTCGTCGCGGGCTACACCGATCCCAACGCTCCGATCCCGAACTCGGTGTCCGGATTCCCGACGAACCACCAGGGCGTGCGCGACCTGCTCTTCCTCAACCAGGGCAATGGCGTGAATGGCCGCGCGCACTTCCGGGAGGTCGGCATCCAGGCCGGCCTCGAACGCTCCCACTTCGCGCACGGCCTCGGCGCCGTGTTCACCGACGTGAACGGTGACGGCCGGCCCGACCTCTACGTCGCCAACGACGAGGATCCGAACCGTCTCTACATCAACGTTGCCCGGCCGGCGAAGACCCCCGGCGGCCTGGACTTCCACTTCGTGGAGCGGGGCCGCGCCGAGGGCGTCGACGACAGGAACGCGGGCATGGGAGTCGCTCCGGGCGACTACAACGGCGACGGGCGCCCCGACCTGTTCGTGACCAATTCGCGCGGGCAGCCGCATGCCGTCTTCGCGAGCACATCCGCCCCTGCCGGACGCACGGCGTTCCGCAATCAGCAGACCGTCTTCGCACAGGCACTGGGGCGGAGGCACACCGTCGGCTGGGGCGACTCGTGGGTCGATCTGAACAACGACGGCAATCCCGACCTGATCATCGCGAACGGCGCCGTTCCGGTGACGAACCTTCGCAAGGACACCGAGCCGATCCAGGTACTGGAGAACCTTGCAGGCCGGGGAGCTGCGAGCCCGGTCGGCAACGCGAGCGGCGTCGTCGACGAGACCGGACTGCCGCGGATCATCGGCCGCGGACTGGCGGCCGCCGACTTCAACAACGATGGCCACGTCGACGTCGCGATCAACTCGATCGGCGGCCCGCTCATCCTGCTGGCGAACCGCGACAGGACGGGCAACTGGCTCGAGGTGTCGCTCGAGGGCTTCCACCCGGGTGCGGTCGCGACCGCGACGCTTCCCGACGGGCGGAGGCTCGTCGAGGAGGCCCATGCGGGTAGCAGTTACCTGTCGTCCGAGGACCCCCGGCTGCACTTCGGCCTCGGGTCGGCGACCAGGCTGGCCTCGCTCATCGTGCGCTTCCCGGACGGCAGCCGGACCCGGCTCGCGAACGTCGCGGCCAACCAGATCATCACCGTCAAGCCGCCGTCGAGCTGATCAGGGCGCGCGGACGGCGAACGTGATCGCCGAGCGCACGGAGCGCTGAACGACGAAGCGCGCCTTCCACGCGCCCGGGTGCTCCAGGTAGAGCGCGCGCGGGAGCTCGACGGTCACGGTCTCGCCCTGCCTGGCGCCCGAGAGCCAGACGGTGCGGACGATCCTCCCGCCGGGGCGAATCACCTCGACCTTCATCCCGCGCAGCGCGTCGGGCAGCGCGGTCACGCGGGCCGTGAGCACGATGCGAGGCGTGGTGGCCGCAAAGCTCGTCTGGCTGGCACCGCCCACACTGGAGCTCGCAGCGAGCCTGGCCCATCCGAAGCTCCCAGATGCGGATCGGCGCGGCCTCGGCGGGCTGCGTGTGCCCGTAGACGCTGCGGGTCGTGCGGTAGGCACTCGCCTCGAGCTTCAGCGCTTCGGATCGGGCCTTCGCTACTCCGCGGGCGCCAAGGCGCTCGAGTGCCACGAGCACGAGCGTCTCCTTGCTGTCCTCCTTCGCGCCCGACCAGCCCACGCGCACGTTGCCGACGCCGGGCGCGTAGTACTTCAGCTGGTGCTTGCCCGGCTGATCCGGGTTGAACTCGTCGACGAGCAGCACGCGCGAGAAGCAGCGCGCCGGGATGCACGTCCGGTCGCCGACCGCGAGTACGCGGGCGCGATCGGTGAAGCCGACGACCGGTCCGAGGCCGAGCGAGTAGCTCGGCGTCCCGGCTCGCGGAGCCGCCTTCATCGAGATTCCCGCTCGTGCGCGCTCGACGCCGTGGATCCAGGTCGGCGATTCGACGATCTTGCCGTGCTCGTACGCCTCCGGGTGCTCGCCGAGCTCCCAGACGTTGCCGGCATCGTCCTGCGCGAAGAACGCGATCTCGGCCTCGACGAGCTCACCTGCGCTGAAGTCCCTGTCCCAGACGACGACGGTGCGCACGCCGTCGATCACCTTCGTCAGATCCGTGACGGTGGACACGAGACGGTGCCCGACGGCCTCCGTGCCCTCGATCGTCCTGCCCCGGTAGGTGTACTGCATCCCCGGCTGCAGCGACTGCCAGGGGTTGTCGATGCGCGTCGGATGCGAGAAGACGGCGGCGTCGAAGTCGTCTGCGGCCGACGCGGGAGTCGTGAGCACGAGCATGAGCGCAAGCGAGGCGGCGGCGAGCATGGCCGCGAGCAGTCGCGTGCCGTTCCTACGCGCCGGCGGTGGTGGCGTCACCGGGAGGAGCATTGATTCCCCTTGCGAAGCGGAGGTAGAGAACCGGCACGACGAACAGGTTGAGCAGGGTCGACGTGACGAGGCCGCCGACGATCACGACGGCCAGCGGGTGCTCGATCTCGTGGCCCGGCGAGTTGCCGGCGACCACGAGCGGGACGAGCGCCAGGCCGGTCGCCAGGGTCGTCATCAGGATCGGCGAGAGCCGCTCGAGCGCGCCGCGCATGACGAGCTGCGGACCGAACGTCTCGCCCTCGAAGCGCTCGAGGTGCTGGAAGTGGTTGATCATCAGGATGCCGTTGCGCGCGGCGATGCCGAAGACGGTGAAGAACCCGACGAGCGAGCCCACCGAGAGGATTCCGTCGGCGCCCAGCACGACGGCGAGCAGGCCGCCGACGAGGGCCATCGGCAGCGTGACGAACGACAGGATCGCGAGCCGCCAGCTGCGGAACGAGGCCTGCAACAGGAGGAAGATCCCGATTGCCGCCGCGATGCCGTAGAGGAGCATGTCGCTCTGCGCGTTCTGGCGCTCCTTGTACTCGCCGAGGAACTCCGCGTGGTAGCCGAGCGGCATCTTGACGCTCGCGAGACGCTCCTGGATGTCGCCCGCGACGGCGCCGAGGTCGCGTCCCGTGACGCCGGCGGCGACGTCGATGCTCCGCGACGCACCCTCGTGGTGGATCACGTTCGGCGAGGGGACGATCCTGACATTCGCCACGTCGCGGAGCGCCACGCGTCCGCCGCCCGGCGTGTCGAGCGGGAGGTTGAGCAGGCTGGTGACGCTGTGGCGCGTCGCGGGAGTGCTCCAGACGTGCACGTCGTAGGCGCGCCCGCCGCGGAAGATGTCGCCGACTTCCTCGCTCTCCATCATGGTCGCAGCGGCGCGGCGCACGTCGCCCGGCTTGAGGCCGTAGTGCTGGGCCTGCGCGAGCTTGACCGTGACCTGCATCTGGGCGACGCCCTCCTGGAACTCGACGAAGGGGTCGCTCACCCCGTCGACCTTCGAGATGACCGCCCTCACGTCATCCGCCTCCCGGTGGAGCGTGTTCAGGTCGTCGCCGAAGATGCGGATGACGATCGGATCGCTCGACCCCGTGAGCACCTCGTCGATCCTCTCGTTGAGGTAGGTCTGCACGTCGTGGAACGCTCCGGGATACCTGTCGACGACCTGCTGGATCCTCGCGACCGTCTGCTCGTAGTTGGCGTGCGGATCCATTGCGATCCAGTCCTCGCCGAAGTTCACGCCGGCGACCTCGTCGGCCAGGAAGGCCTGCCCGATGTGGGTGCCCACGTGCTGCACGCCGGGGACGGTCTTCAGGTCACGCTGAACGCGCGCGATCATCCGCGTCTCCTCGGTGAGCGAGGTGCCCGGCTTGGTGATGAAGTGCCCGAGGAAGTTCCTCTCCTTGAAGGTGGGCACGAGCGACTCGCCGAGGGACGGCACCACCGCCAGTCCCGCCAGCACCGTGAGGGCGACGACGAGGTACGCGGGCCGGGGCCGGTGGATCACGCGCGAGAGCAGCCAGGCATAGCCGCGCTTGAGCCAGCGGACGAGCGGCGGGTCCTGCCGCTTGAGCGGCGCACGCGAGAGCAGGAGCATGCTCAGCGCTGGCGTGATCGTCAGGGCCACGAGGAGGGACGCTCCCACGGCCAGGCCGTACGACAGCACCAGCGGGCGGAAGAAGGTCCCGGTGAGCCCGGACAGCAGGTAGATCGGGATCAGCGACAGCAGGATGATCATCGTCGCGTAGACGATCGAGCTTCGTACCTCGAGCGACGCGTCGACGATGACCTTGGCGATGGGGATGTTGCCACCCGCGGCGCGGTTCTGGCGCAACCGCCGCCAGATGTTCTCGATGTCGATGATCGCGTCGTCGACGACGACGCCGAGCGCGATCACCAGCCCGGCCAGCACCATCACGTTGATCGTGTCGCCTCGCCAGTAGAGCACCAGGCCGGCAGCCGTCAGCGAGAGCGGGATCGCGATGGTGCTGATCAGCGCGGTTCGCCACTCGAACAGGAACACGAAGAGCACGAGGATGACCAGCAGCGCTCCGATCAGGAGCGCGCGCGTGAGATTGTCGATCGAGACGTTGATGAAATTCTCGGCGCGGAAGATGTGGGTGTCGATCGTGACTCCGGGCAGACCTGGCTGGAGCTCCTTGACCGCCTTGTCGACGTCGCGCGTCACCTGAAGCGTGTTGCCCCACGGGTATTTCTCGACGATCATGAGCAGCCCCGGGCCGCCGTTCACGACGGCATCGCCCGACAATGCCTGCGTGCCGATCGTGAGGTCGGCCACGTCGCTGAGGCGCACCGCATTGCGGCCGCTGCCCTTGACGGCGACCTGGGCCAGGTCGGCCGGCCGGACGATCGGCAACTCGTGGTTGACGAGCAGCCGCTGGTTCGGCGTATCGATGAACCCGCCGGTGCCGATGGTCGCGCCGCTCGAGAACCGCAACAGGCCGACGTCGAGGGCGTCGGAGGTGCCCTCCATCAACTGGTCGAGCGTGACCCCCTGCTTGCTCATCCGGTTGGGGTCGACGAGCACGTGGTACTGCTCGAGGTGCTCGCCCCAGATCGCGACGTTGGCGACACCGGGAATTCGCAGCAGCCGCGCCCTGATCTTCCAGTAGCCGATCGTCGAGAGGCGCTGGATCGACATCGTCTTGGAGGACACGCCGATCTTGACGACGCGAGCCGTCGTCGACGTCGGCGGGATGATGACCGGCGGCGCCGCCCATGTGGGCAGGGAGGGCGTGACCGACGTCACGCGTTCCTGCACGAGTTGCCTCGCATGCAGGATGTCGGTTCCGGGAGCGAACTGGAGCTCGATCGACGACAGCTGTGGCACTGACTTGGAGCGGACGAGGCGCAGCCCGTCGAGGCCGTTGAGCGACTGCTCGAGCGGCACGCTCACGAGCGACTCGACCTCCGCGGCGTTCAATCCCACGCAGATCGTCTGGATCTCGACGCGCGGCGGCGCGAACTCCGGGAACGCGTCCATCGGCATGTCGCGCAATTGCTGCACGCCGAAGAACATCATCGCGGCGCCGAAGAACACGGCGAGCAGCCGGAACTTCACGCTCGAGCTGACTATCCAACGCATCAACGCTCCGACCCTCCTCTCCTGGTGAGATCCGACACTGCTCGAGCCCGCTCGTCAGTCTTCTTCGATGCCGCCGTACTCGACGCCCCAGAGCTCGGTGGCGCCGAGAGTGACGATGGCGGTGCCGGGTGCCGGCCCCTTGGCGAGAATCGCGCGCTCGCCCTCGATGCGATCCACGGTGATGTCCGCGCGCTCGAACACGAGCGGCTTCGGGCTCGTGTACGTCCACGTTGCACCGTCGGGGTCGTAGAGCACGGCGGCATACGGAATGACAGTGTTGCCGCCGTCACTGGAGGCCTTGACGGTCCTGACGTCGATGCGCTTGGCGGCGGCCGGCGTCAGCGTGATCCGATCGCCACCTCCGGCGAGCTTCGTGACCTTGGCGGGCGCCGCGGGAGCTTCGCTCCCCGACGATCCTCCGCAGGCCGAGAGCACGAGGCCGAGCACGACCAGGCCCAGGGCGATCGCGCGATTGCGCGTCACAGCGTTTCCTTTCACGGGGTCTCCTCGAGCGTCTTCTCGGGCGCCGCGCGCTCACCGATGTCGACGTGGATCGACTCGCGCCGATACACGTGGAATCCCGCGAGACGGGCGTACATGACCGGCACGGCGAACAGCGTCGAGGCCGTGCCGGCAAGCACGCCGCCGAACACCGCGATCGCGAGCGGATACGCGAGCTCCTGCCCGGGCCTCGATCCGAAGGCGATGAACGTGAGCGAGATCAGCAGGGTGACGACGGCCGTCATCGCCACGGGAACGAGCCGCTCGCCCGACCCGTCGAGCACGAATGCGTAGGACGGCGACTCGCCGGCCTCGCGCTCCCGCCTCCGGTAGCTGCTCACGAGCAGCAGGCCGTTGCGCATGGCGAGGCCGAACACCGCGAACGCCCCGAACCACGCTCCGAGCGAGAGCGTGTCGCCGGCGATGCGAGCGGCGAGGAATGCGCCCGCTGCCGCGATCAGCGGCGTCACGAGGGCCAGGACTGCGAAGCGCCAGCTGCCGAGCCACACCTGGAACAGCAGGAGCATCGTGATCACGGCGGCGATGCCGAGCGAGATCAGCAGTGTCATCGGCTGCGAGTCCTCTCCCAGCACCTCGGCGTGGTACTCGAGCGGGAGGGTCGTGGCCTGCAGGACGTTGTTGATGTCGTGCGTGACGGCGCCGCGGTCACGCCCGTTGGTCACGACCGAGATGTCGATCAGCCGCGAGACGGCCTGGCGCTGGATGATCGGCGGCGAGGGCGAGATGCCCACATCTGCGACCTGGCTGAGGCGGACGGTGCCGCCCGACGGAGTCCCGATCACGAGATCGCGGACGGCGGTGAGGTCCCGCCTGACCTTGGGCGTGCCCCAGACGACGACGTCGAACACCCGCTGCTTCTCGAACAGGCTGCCGACGACGGTGCCTGACAGCAATGTCGCCGCGGCGCGGCGAACGTCGCCCGGCTTCAGCCCGTACCTGTCAGCCTCCGCGAGATCGACCTGGACCTTGATCGTCGGCTCCGCGGCCTGGCGGACGACGCGGGCGCGCGTCACGCCATCGACGGAACCGATCTTCCTCGCCAGCATGCCCGCCGTGCGCTCCAGCACCGGCAGCTCCTCGCCGTACAGGCGGACGTCGATGTTGTCACCCGAGAGCCCGCTGAGGCTCTCCTTGACCTTGTCGGTCGAGAACCCCTCGACGTGGCTGGCGAGGCCCGGGTAGCCGTTCATGACGTTCTTGATCGACGCGAGCGTCCTTCCGTAGTCCGCGCCGGAGCCGATGGAGACCCACAGCTCGCCCGAGTTGACACCCACGATCTGATCCGCGGTGACCGCTCGGCCGACGTGGCCTCCGACCTGTGTCACGCCCGGAAGCCCCCGCAGCTCGCGGGCGGCCCGCGCCGTGAGACGGTCCATCTCGGGCAACGAGGTTCCGGGCGCCGCGTCCCAGCGAACCAGTACCTGGCTCTCCTTGAGCGTCGGCAGGACCGAGCTGCCCATCGAGGCCAGCGAGACGCCGCCGGCGACGAGCACGAGCGCGGCGCCCAGGAGCAACGGCAGCGGTCGCGTGATCATGCGCGGCAACGACTTGCCATACCCGCGCCGCAGGAGCCCGACGAGCGGAGACTCGTTGCCCGCTACCGACTTGCGCGATAGGAGCAACACCGCCAGTGCGGGCGTCACCGTGATCGAGACCACGAGGGCGGCGAGCAGCGCGAGCAGGTAGGAAGTGGCGGCATCCGGGAAGAACGCGCCGGGGATCTGCTCGAGGAAGTAGACGGGCACGATTGCCACGGCGACGGCGAGCGTCGCGTAGACGCTTGCGCTGCGCACGTCGAGCGATGCGCGCGCGATGGCACCGGCGGTCGACTCGGCGCCATCCTCGCGCAATCGCCGCAGGATGGAATCGATCGTGACGACCGCGTCGTCGATCACCAGCGCGAGCGCGGCGAGCAGCCCGGCAAACGCGATCGCGTTCATCGTCGCACCCGTGAGGTCGAGCACGAGCGCTGCCGCGACGAACGACAGCGGCACCGTGATGAGCAGGATCACGACCGGGCGCCACCGCATCAGGAATGCCGCGAGCGCGAGCAGCGCGAGGATGCCGGCCACGATCAGCGAGATCCCGAGGTTGTCGATGCCGTGCTCGATGTACGTCGCCGGCCGGAACACCGTCGTGTTGAACGTGATTCCCGCGAGGCCGGGCTGCATCTCCTTGATGGCGGCCTCCGTCTGCCGCGTCACGTCGAGCGTGCTTGCGCCCGGAGCCTTCTCGATCACGAACATCAGGCCAGGGCCGCTCGGCGTGAGCGCGTCGCCGATCAGCGGCGGATGATCCTCGACCACCGTCGCGACATCGCCGAGTCGCATCTTCGTGCCCTCGAGCGTGACGCGACCGAGCGACTCCGGCGTCGTGATGGGCGAGATGTGCTGGATGCCCATTCGCTGGTTGGCCGTGTCGATGAAGCCGCCCGTGCCAGGCGTCGAAGCTTCGAGGTACGTCAGCGGCGACACCCAGAGGGCGTTACCACTCGTGTCGATCACCTGCTGCAGCGACACGTGTGCTGCGGCCAGCTTCGCCGGATCGACCTGCACCTGCAACTGTCGTGCGCGCTCGCCCCAGATGGACACGTTGGCGACGCCGGGAACGCCGAGCAGGCGAGGGATGATCGTCCAGCGAGCGAGCACCGACATCTGGATCGGCGACAGCGTCTTCGAATTGACGCCGACCATCAGCACGCGATTGGTCGATGACAGCGGCTGGAGGATCTGCGGCGGCTTCGAGACGTTCGGCAGCGCGTGCGCCTGCGTCATGCGCTCGGCGACGACCTGCCGCGCGGTGAACAGGTCGGTGCCCTGGTCGAAGATCAGGAAGATCCGGGAGAGGCCCGGAACCGACTGCGAGCGGATGTCCTTGAGGAAGGCGATGCCGTTCAGCAGGTCCTGCTCGATCGGCACCGTGATCAGCTGCTCGACCTCGGCCGAGGACAATCCGAGGGCCTCGGTCTGCACCTCGACGGTGACCGGGGCGTACTCCGGGAGCACGTCCACGGGCATCGAGCGGAGCTCCGAAACGCCCACGACGAGTGTCAGTGCGGCGAGCGCGACGACGAGCAACCGGAACTTCATGCTCCACGCGACGATCCAGTGGGTCATCGCGGCCACCTCGCCCACGCCGCCCGGATTTGGTCCAGGGGCTCACCCTTTTTTACCCGGCTGGTTTCGCCGGGACTCCCGGTCCCTCTCACGATCCCTCACTCCCCCGTGGTTTCTCACTCCCCAGTGAGTTGTGGCCCGCCTATGTATCACTACGCTCAATCGGGGTCAAGTGGTTTTCCAGCGAATCCACCCACCCCCCGCCCAGGGGGCGAATTCCACCGGGGAACTGACACCCCATCAGCACCGATCTGCGGTCGGTCGTTCATCGTATTTTCATCTTCCGCGCTCCACGATGGCGGCGAAAACCGCCGACCTTCATCGGCGCTTCATCTCGGATGTGCAGGATGGCCTTCGACACTGTGATCACCGACTTCTCACACGACGACCCGCCGCAGACGGAGCGGTCAGAGCGAGGTGGCTCGAGATGCCTGCCTTGATTTCCCGTAAGCCCCAGCGCCCGCTCGCCGTCACCGCGCTGGCGGCTGCGGCGCTGATCGGCGTTTCCATCTGGCTCGCGCAGAGCGGGCAATCGGCGGGTACGCCGGACGTCACGATCGCGACCGCGAGCCGCGGCGACGTCACCGTCACCGTCGGTGGCGTCGGGCGCATCGTCACGGGCAACGTGGCCGCGATCGAGCTGCCTGGCTCGAGCTCGAGCTCGAGCGCGAGCACGACCGGCTCGACGAGTGGGAGCTCGAGTTCTGCGCCGGCGGACGCCGTGTTCGCCCGCACGACGGGCCACATCGCCCGCCTGCTCGTGCAGCCTGGGAGGCGCGTCACTGCGGGACAAGCGCTCGCGGTGATCGACGACAACGGCGTCTCGGCCTCGGCCACGCGGCAGGCCCAGCTCGATCTCGAGACGGCGCGCGTCGAGCTCGACCAGAAGCTCCGCAGCGACCCGCAGAAAGGCGTCCCGCCGACGGCCGCCGAGCTCGCCGCCGCGCACGCGTCAGTCGGCTCGGCTCGCGCAGACCTGGCGCAGGTGACCGGCCGCACGCACGCCGCCGATGTTGCCGCAGCGCGCGCCGACGTGCGGCGCGCGCAGGCCGATGTCCAGGCGCTGCTGGGCGGGACCCCCGCCGCACGCCGCAGTGCGGTCGCACTCGCTCAGGAGCGCGCGACCGTCGCGCAGAAGCGCCTCGACCGGGTGCTCGCCCCCGCCACGCCGACCGATATCAGCGCCGCCCAGGCCGAGGTCAGGAAGGCCGAGTCCGATCTCGCCGTCCTGCAGAAGCCGCCTGCGACACCGCTGCCCGAGGACGTGGCCGCGGCCCAGTACGCCGTGACCGTCGCGCAGGGCGACCTTGCCTCGGCGCAGGCCGCGAGCCCGCCAGACCCGGCGGCGGTCAACACCGCCCAGCTCGAGCTGGACAAGGCGATCGCGGCGCTGGCGGCGCTCAAGCCGCCGCTGCCGCAGGAGATCGCTGCGGCACAGGCGGCCGTCGACGCCGCGCACACCAAGCTCACCGCGCTGCAGAGCGGCCCCGACCCCGCCGACGTGGCCGCCGCACGCCAGGAACGGTCGGCAGCACAGGCCGAGGTGCGTACGCTTCGCGCCGGTCCGGGCAAGCTGGGGCTCTCGGCCGCCCGCGATGCACTCGCCTCCGCACGCGCGAAGCTCATCCAGGTGCAGGGGCCGGCGGCCGCGATCGCGGCCCGCGCCGCCGTCCGCAGGGCCGTGGCCGACCTGGTCGCGCTGCAGGCCCGCGGCGGCCCGGCGTCGGCATCGGACGTCGCGCTCGCAAGGCTGAAGTACAGCGCGGCGGCGGCACGGCTGGCGTCAGCGCGGCTCGATCAGCGCAACCTGACGGTGCGCGCACCCGCCGCCGGGACGGTCACGTCCGTGTTGACGGTGTCCGGCGCGCCCGTGGACGGAACGACGCCGGTCGCCTCGGTCACGAACCTCAACCGCCTGGCGGTGCGCGTCGACCTGAGCGAATTCGACGTCGCGCGCGTGAAGCCCGGCCTCAAGGCGAGCGTGAGCGTGGACGCACTCGGTGGCGAGGCGTTCCCGGGCGTGGTGCGCTACGCGGCGCTCACGGGCACGGACAAGGACGGCGTCGTGACGTTCCCGGTCATCGTGAGCATGAAGGGCGTCCAGGGACCGCGGCCGGGCATGAACGTGAGCGTTCGCATCATCGTCGCCCAGGCCAAGGACGTCGTCCAGGTTCCGATCGACGCCGTCTCGCAGGACGACGAGGACAACGCGACCGTCGCGGTGATCGGCTCGGACGGCAAGGAGTCGACGCGCAAGGTGAAGCTCGGGCTCGCCAACAACAAGAGCGTCGAGGTCGTCTCCGGGCTCCACGCCGGTGAGCGCGTCGCCGTCCAGACGAGCTCCGCAGCGGAGGAGCCGTGATGGTCGCTGACGCCGGCGCGCGTGTGATCGAGCTCTCCGACGTCAGCAAGGTCTACGAATCCGGGGAGCTCGCCGTCCAGGCGCTGCGGTCCGTCAGCCTCGTTATCCGCGAGGGCGAGTTCGTCGCGATCATGGGCCCGTCCGGATCGGGGAAGACCACGCTGCTCGCCATCCTCGGCTGTCTCGACCGCCCGACGTCGGGCTCCTACCAGCTCGTGGGCGAGGAGATGTCGACGCTCGACGAGACGCGCCGCGCGCACGTTCGCGGCGAGCGCATCGGCTTCGTGTTCCAGGCCTACAACCTGCTGCCCCGGACGACCGCCTACCGCAACGTCGAGTTGCCGCTCGTGTACGCCGGGGTACCCGCGAAGGAGCGCCGCAGCCGCGTGCTCGCCGGCCTTGCCGAGGTGGGTCTCGCCGATCGCGCAGGTCACCTCCCGACCCAGCTTTCCGGCGGGCAGCAGCAGCGCGTCGCGGTCGCTCGCGCGCTCGTCATCCGCCCCAGCGTGCTGCTGCTCGACGAGCCGACCGGCAACCTGGACTCCGCGAGCGAGGAGGAGGTGCTCTCGCTGCTCGAGCGCGTCAACCGGCAGGGTGCGACGCTCGCCATGGTGACGCACTCGAGCGAGGTCGCCGAGCGGGCCTCACGCATCGTGCGCTTCGCCGACGGAGCGATCGTCTCGGACGAGCCGGCGCAGGGATCGCTCGCGCTGGGTGCTCGGTGACTGCGGCCCGCGAGTACTGGCGAATCGCCCTCTCGGCGCTGCGGGCGAACTGGTTCCGCGCCGTCCTCACCGCCCTGGGCGTCGTCATCGGCGTGGCCTCGCTGATCACCGTGACTGCCGTCAGCGACGGCGCGTCGCACCAGATCGCCGCCAGCATCCAGCGGCTCGGCGCGAACGTCGTCGAGGTCGACGGGGAATTCATCAGCGTCGGCTCGCGCCAGTCGGCGACGGATCGCACGATCACGCCGGGTGACGTGGCCGCGGTCGCGAAGCTCCCGATGATCAGCATCGTCGCCCCGCACCAGGACCTCGAGAGCCAGGTGGTCTCGGCGGGCCGGTTCCAGACGAACACCTGGCTGGTCGGCATGACCCCGGCCTATTCGTCCGTGTACAACCAGCGCGTCGCGCGCGGACGCGGCATCACCAGCGCCGACGTGAGCTTCGGGCGCGAGGTGATGCTGATGGGGCTGGACGCGGCGGCGCGCCTGTTCCCGGGCCAGGACCCGATCGGAAAGACCGTCAGGGTCGGCAGTCACGAGTTCGAGGTGGTCGGCCTGCAATCCCGCCGCGGCCAGCTCTCCGACGAGAACCTCGACAACCGGGTCTTCGTGCCACTGCCGGTCGTCACGCGCGTGCTGCTCGGCGGCGTGAACACGGTCCACCTGTCCGTGCGCGTGACGAGCGCATCCGAGGTCGCGGCCTCCCAGGATGCGATCGACGAGCTGCTGGGAGAGCGGCACGCGCTGCCGCCGGGCTACCCCGAGGACTGGTCGACGCAGGATCAGGCGAGCATCCTCGAGGAGGGGCAGGCCGCCTCCACGACGTTCAAGGCGCTCACGTTCGCGCTCGGCGGCATCTCGCTGCTCGTCGGCGGAATCGGGATCATGAACATGATGCTCGTCTCGGTGCACGAGCGGACGCGCGAGATCGGCATTCGCAAATCGGTGGGTGCGAGCCCGTTCATGGTGCAGGCCCAGTTCCTGATCGAGTCGATCGTCCTGAGCACGCTCGGCGGCATCGCCGGAGTGCTCGCCGGCGTCGGCGCCGTCAACGCGATCGGCTCTCTGGCGGGCTGGGAGACGCTCATCAGCCTGCCGTCGCTCGTGATCGCGTTCGCGGTCGCGCTCGCGATCGGGCTGGTCTTCGGCTACTACCCGGCGCGGCGCGCGTCCCGGCTCGATCCGATTACAGCACTCCGCTACGAGTGAGGAGGTGATCTTGTGGCTGATCCCATCCCCCCCGAGCAGGTAAGCGACGAGGCTGCGCTTCTCCCGATCCAGGACGTCATCGCATACCTCCAGGAGCACCTCGGCCAGCGCATGACGGCGTATATCAGCGGCGTCAAGGATCCCAAGATGGTCCACCGCTGGATCGCTCGCCAGAACCTCCCGCGCGACGAGTCGCAGATCCGCCTGCGCGAGGCGTATCAGGCGACGCGCCTGCTCGTCGACGCGTACGGCGACGAGACTGCCAAGGCGTGGCTGTTCGGCTCCAATGCCGAGCTCGGGAGCCAGGCGCCGGCGTACATGCTGCGCCAGGCGCGCGACTGGGAGGATCTCCGCTCGATCGTCCCGGCGGCGCGCGCGTTCGCGCGCGTAGCGCCCGGTCATCCGCCGCTCCTGCGCAGCTGACGCGCAGCGGCGCACGCGCGGGTTCGAGGTCGAACCGCTCACGGGAGCGTCGCGAACGACTGCCGACGGGTCTCGCCAACGCCGATCGGAACCACCGGCTGGGTGAGACATCCCCGGTTCGAAGGGACTCCCGATGACGAACACCGATGCACTGACCCTGGGCGACCTCGATCGCGACGGCGCGCTTGCCGAGAGCGCCGAGCGGGTCGGCGTGACCCGCGGCGACGCGCTTCGCCGTGCCGTGCTGGGCGGCGGCGCGCTGGTCGGCGGCTCCGCCCTCATGGCGGCGCTCCCTGCCGGCGCCTTCGGCGCCACGACGCGGGCCGCGGCCGGCGACGTCGACATCCTCAACTTCGCGCTGACCCTCGAGTACCTCGAGGCGGCGTTCTACGCAGAGGCCGTCTCGAAGGGCAAGCTCTCCGGCGAGGCGGCGAAGTTCGCGCAGGCCGTGGCGCACGACGAGGCCGCGCACGTCGCGTTCCTCAAGGGTGCGCTCGGCTCGAAAGCCGTCAAGAAGCCGATGTTCGACTTCAAGGGGACGACGGGCAAGCAGTCCACGTTCCTCGCCACGGCGATGGCGCTGGAGGACACCGGCGTGTCCGCCTACGCCGGCGCCGCGCCGATGATCGCGAACAAGAAGACGCTCGCAGCCGCGCTCTCGGTGCACTCGGTCGAAGCGCGCCACGCCGCCTGGGTGCGCGACATCCTGGGCCACGGCGGCAACCCGCTTCCGGCCCCGGCACCGTTCGATCCGGCCCGTTCGAAGGCCGCCGTCCTCAAGATCGTCACCGGCACCGGGTTCATCGCCGGTTAGCGCTGGATTCTCTCGCGCCCCGCGTGTGGTCGGGGGCCTCGAAGCGCTGGTCGGCGCGGATCGTGGCTCGATCCGCGCCGGCCTCGCGCGTCAACGCGGCGCGGCGGCCTCGGGAGGCCCGGCGTGGGGGAGGGACAGCCACACGTCGGCCCCGCCGCCCGGGAGATTGGCAGCCCGCGCGCTGCCCCCGTGCGCCTCGGCGATCGTCCGCACGATCGAGAGGCCGAGGCCGGATCCCGCGCCCGAGCGGCCGTGGTCGGGACGTGCGAACCGCGTGAACGCGTCGGCGATGAAGTCCGGCGGGAAGCCGTTGCCGTCGTCGCGGACGTGCAGTTCCACGACCCCGTCTTCGCCGGCCGCGGACAGCGTCACGTCGCCGGCGCCGTGACGGAGTGCGTTCTCGACGAGATTCCCCAGCGCCTGCTCGAGGCGCATGCGATCGCCCCGCAGGTTGAGGCCCGGCGCCGCGGCGACCGAGAGGGAGCGGCCCGCCTCCCCGGCCCTCCACTCGAAGCGCGTGACGGTGGAGGTGAGCAGCTCGACCGGCTCGAGATCCTCGAGCCGCAGCTGGAGCTGGCCCCGCGTCGGAGCGAGCGATGAGGAGCAGCGCCTCGGCGAGCTGCGTGAGCCGATCGACCTCCTCGGACGATCGCTGCAGCGCCGCTCTCAGCTCCGCCTCGTCCTCGCCGTGCCGGAGCGCGAGCTCGAGCTCCGTGCGCAGGAGCGCGAGCGGCGTCCGCAACTCGTGGCCGGCGTCCGCGACGAAGGTGCGCTCGCGGAGCAGCGCAGCCTCGAGCCTGGCGAGCATCGCGTTGAGCGTGTCTCCGAGCCGCTGGACCTCGTCCCGCGTCCGCGGCACGGGCAGCCGCTCGCCCGGCCTCTCGGCCGAGATCGCCGCCGCCCGGCGCCGCATCGTCTCGACCGGTCGGAGCGCGAGCCCTGCGAGGACGTAGCCCGCCAGGGTCGCCAGCAGGAGCGCGATCGGGCCGGCGATCAGGAGCTCGTCGCGCAGGCTTCGCAGCGTCTCCGCGCGGTCCTCGCGGGTGATCCCGACGACGAGCACGAGGCGTTGCCCGCGCCGCGTGACGTTGGTGGCGAAGATGCGCGACGGCTCGTCGAGGCCCGGCACCGAGCCGCGGTTCGTGAAGAGCTCGCCGGCCAGCGCCCGCCGCATCTCGTCGGCACTGAGCACGGATGCGCCGCCGAGCGGCGCGGTCGCGTCCAGCACGCGCCCGCGCCGGGAGAGGACCTGCGCGTAGCTCTCCCCCGACTCGACGAAGCGGCTGCGGTGCTCCGCTTGGAGTGGCGTGCCCGGCCGGCTGACGAGCACCGCGAGGTCGTTGGCGCGCAGCCTCAGCTGCCGGTCGAGGGCGAGCGACAGGTGCGAGCCCAGGCGGACGTAGAGGATCGCGCCCGAGAGGACGAGCACGGCGGCCATCGCGACGGCGAACGCAGCCGCCACGCGCAGGCGGATCGGCAGCCGGCTCAAGCGCTGCTGTCCCGGCGCAGCCGGTAGCCGGCTCCCCGGACGGTCTCGAGCGACTGCCGGCCGAACGGCTCGTCGATCTTGTTGCGCAGGTGGCGGATGTAGACGTCGATCACGTTCGAGCGGTTCTCGTAGGCGAAATCCCACGCGTGCTCGAGCAGATGCAGGCGTGAGAGCACCTCGTCGGGCCGCCGCATGAACGTCTCGAGCAGCGCGAACTCCTTGGCCGAGAGCTGGATGGGGGTGGTCCCCCGCCACACCCGGCGAGTCGCCGGGTCGAGTCGCAGATCATCCACCTCGAGCACGCCGGGCCGCTCCAGCTCTCCCCGCCTCGCCAGAGCGCGGAGGCGCGCGAGCAGCTCCGCGAACGCGAACGGCTTGACCAGGTAGTCGTCGGCGCCCGAGTCGAGGCCCGCGACTCGATCCTCGACCGAGTCCCGCGCTGTGAGCATCAGCACCGGGGCGCGAACGCCCTTGGCGCGGATCTGCCGGCAGGTCTCGAAGCCGTTCGCGCCCGGCAGCATCACGTCGAGCACGATCGCGTCGTACTCGACCGCTCCGACCATCCAGAGCGAGTCCTCGCCGCTCGCCGCGATGTCCACCGCGAGCCCTTCCTTGAGGAGGCCGTGCCGGATGAGGCTCGCCATCTGCAGCTCGTCTTCGACGACCAGTACGCGCATGCGGCGATTCTCACAGGCTTTCGCGGGCCGTGTCTGCTCTTGAAACCAGTTGTCATGCCGCATTCATCTTGAGCCGGTAGCCTCGTCCGGGTCCAGCCAGCTGGGAGGATGTGTGGTGGCATGACGCCCGTCGTCGAGGCGAACGGGATCGCAAAGCTCTTCGGACAGCTCGTCGCAGTCGACGATCTGACCGTGGCGGTCGGAGCCGGCGAAGTGCTCGGAATCCTGGGTCCGAACGGCGCGGGCAAGACGACCGCGGTCCGCATGCTCACGACGATTCTCGAACCGAGCCGGGGGAGCTTCTCGGTGGCGGGCATCCCGCACTCTCGCCCGGAGGAGATCCGGCGGTGCATCGGCGTGCTGCCCGAGAGCGCGGGCTATCCCGGCGGCCAGACCGGTGAGCAGTACCTGACCTACCACGCCCGCCTCTACGGATACCCGCGCGCCCGGGCCGGGGAGCTCGCCCGCTCGCTGCTCGACGAGCTCGGGCTGCGCGAGCGCGCCCGCTCGCCGATCTCGGCCTATAGCCGCGGCATGCGGCAGCGGCTGGGCATTGCCCGCGCGCTCGTCAACGATCCCGTCGCCGTGTTCCTCGACGAGCCGACGCTCGGCCTCGATCCGGCGGGGCAGCGGCAGGTGCTCCGCAGCGTCCGGACGATCGCGAAGGAGCGCGGCGCTGCGGTGCTCCTGAGCACCCACCTCCTCAACGAGGTCGAGGAGAACTGCTCGCACGTGCTGATCCTGAACGGCGGCCGGGTGATCGCCGACGGCACGGTGTCCGAGGTCATCAGCCGCGCGGCCGCGCCCAGGCGTGTGCGTCTCCAGGTCGCGCCCGAGCAGGCGGAGCGGGCCGCAGCCGTGCTCGCAGATGTGCCCGCCGTGCAGCACGTCGAGTCTTCGGAGGGCCAGCCTGGCTGGCTCACCGTCGAGCTCGCCGGGCGGGGCGAGGTCAACGGTGACGCACCCTCCCCGAACGACGCCATCCGCGCGCTGCTCGACGACGGGATCGCGCTGCGCTCCTTCGAGCTCGACGGCTCACGCCTCAGCGATGCATTCCTCGCGATGACCGGAGCCGGCTGAGATGTCGGTCGCGCGGAGCGATCCCGAGCCCGCCCGCACCGGCCGCCCGTGGACGTGGGCGGTCGTGTTCGAGCGCGAGCTGCGCGACCTCTGGACGGGTGGTCGCGCACTCGTCATGTGCTTCGCGTTCAGCCTGCTGCTGAGCGTGATCGCCTACCTGGTCGCCACGAACACCGATCTCAACTTCCTCGAGCAGCGCGAGTCGGTCAGTCTGACCTTGCAGGTGGCGATCGCCGTTGGCGCCCTGCTGGCCCTGCTCGTGGCAGGCGATGCGATCAGCGGCGAGCGCGAGCGGGGAACCCTCGAGACGCTGCTGCTCACGCCCGCCCCGCGGCGGCAGATCGCGACAGGCAAGCTCCTGGCCGCCCTCTCCCTCTGGCTCGCGGCGTTCGTGGTCACCATTCCGTACGTCTGGCGGCTCGGCCGTGGCGTTGGGATCGTCGCCGAGGCGCTCGCGGTCGGGCTGGTCGTGGGGACGCTGCTCGCGATCTTCCTCGCCTCGCTCGGCATCGTGATCAGCGTGTTCAGCGGCTCCAATCGCTTCAGTCTCTCGCTCAGCCTGTTCGTGCTGCTGGCGTTGTTCGCACCCTCGCAGCTGCCGTCGAGTGCCGAGCAGGGCTGGGCCGGCAACCTGCTCATCCGCTTCAACCCGGTCACGGCCGGCGAGCATTTCGTCGGCAGGATCGTCGTCAACGGTCACTCCTGGAGCGAGGACGCCTCGTGGCTGGTCTCGCCCGTGCTCGCGGCCGTGGTCTTCGCAGTCCTGGCGCCGCTCGTGGCTGGACGGTTCATCTCCCTGCGGGGAGGAGTCTCCGGATGACGCGCGCCCGTCCCGCGCTGCCCGTGCTCGCGGTCGCAGCCACCGTCCTCGCGCTTGCGCTCGCCGCAGGGGCGCACGCCGCCGCGGGCACGCCCGGAGTCTCCGCGACCGTCGACCGCACGAGCATCCGGACGGAGCTCGGCCGCACGTTCGTCTTCCGCTCCAGGATCGCGAACGACGGCGCGGCGACGGCCCACGGACTGATCGCCCACCTCAACATCGTCAGCCTGCGGGGCGACGTCTACGTCGACCCCGAGGATTGGTCGACACACCGCACGCGCTATCTCAGGCCGGTCGGCGCAGGCGGCTCGCAGACCATCACGTGGCGGCTCAAGGCGGTCAGCTCGGGATCGTTCGGCGTCTACGTCGCGGTCCTCCGCAAGCGCGGCGACGACCGGCCTCCCGTCACGGCGCCGCTCGTCGACGTCGCGGTCGCGGGCAGGAAGACCCTGAATGCCGGCGGGATCCTCTCGGTCGCGCTCGGCGTGCCGATCGCGATCGGCCTTTTCACGGCTGGGCTCAAGCTGCGCAGGCGCCGCGCATGATGCGTTCCACGGGAAGGCGGTGCCTGCTGCTCGCGGTCGCTGCGCTCGGCGGCGCGGCCGCCCTCGCTCCAGCCGCGGACGGCGCACCGCCCATGAACCAGTGGCAGCCGCTCACCCCCGGCCTTCAATCGGTCGCCCGCGGCTTCGTCAACGCCGGCAGCCGGCGGCTGCCGCACACGCGTGTGTACACGGTCACCGATGTCGTCAAGGTGATCCACGGCGTGCGCTCGGTGGCCGTGCTCGACCAGGACATCGACGGCGGGCAGATCGTCGAGCAGGCGATCGACTACCTCTCCATCGACGCGAAGGGGACCGTGTGGTACCGGGGCTCCTACACCGAGGGCTACGAGGGGGGCCGCTTCACCAGCGCGCTGGACGGCTGGCTCGACGGCCGGCAGGGCGCGAAGGCCGGCATCTTCATGCCAGCCAACCCGCGCGTCGGGAGCCGCCGCCTACTTCGAGCAGCAGGTTCCGGGCGAGGAGGCCACGAGCGCCCAGGTCGTCAAGACGCATCAGACGAAGTGCGTCCCGTTCCGCTGCTTCAAGAATGTCGTCGTGATCCTCGAGGGCGGTGAGGAGTACAAGTACTTCGCGCCCGGTGTCGGCGGCATCCGCACGGAGCCGAGGTCGTCCAGCGGTCCGGACGAGACCGAGGACCTCGTCAACGTGCGGCAGCTGGGCGCACGCGGGCTGGCCGAGATCAGCGCGGAGGTGCTCAAGCTCGACAGGCACGCCCGCACGACGATGCCGGCGGCGTTCGGCGCCGCGCCGGCCGCGACGCGGAAGCCCTGAGCGCGAGCGCGCAGCCCGCGAGCCCGCCCGTGCTCGTCCGGGTCGATGGCGTCTCGAAGACCTTCCGCGAGGGCGAGAGCGCGACGGAGGTCCTGCGCGACGTCCGCCTCGGGCTCGCGCGCAGCGCGACGACGAGCCTGGTCGGACGCTCGGGGAGCGGCAAGACGACGCTGATCTCGGTTCTGGCCGGACTCGTCCTGCCCGACGCAGGGTCCGTGATGTTCGATGGTCGCGACCTCGCGGCCCTCGACGACGCCGCCCGCGCGCGACTGCGCGCGGACCGCATCGGCGTGGTGCTCCAGCGCGACAATCTGATCCCGTTCCTCAGCGCAGCCGAGAACGTCGAGCTGGCAGTGGGCATTGCCCGTCGATCGCGTGCGCGAGCGCGAGCGCGCGATCTCCTGACCGAGCTCGGGCTCGGGCGGCGGCTCCAGCACCGCCCGCACGCGCTCTCGGGGGGCGAGGCGCAGCGCGTCGCGGTCGCGGTCGCGCTTGCGAACCAGCCCGACCTTCTGCTCGCCGACGAGGTCACGGGCGAGCTCGACAGCGCGACCGCCGAGCAGGTCATGGACGTGATCTTCGAGGCCTGGCGGGAGCGCGGGCTGACCGTGCTCTATGTCACGCACAGCGACGAGCTCGCGGCGCGCGCCGAGCACAGGCTGGCCCTCTCGGACGGTGCCGTGCACGCGCCTGTGACCGGGCGCGCCGGCATCAGGATCGAGGCGCTCTCGAAGCACTACGCGACGAGCGCCGGGGTCGTCCGGGCGGTCGACGGCGTCAGCGTCGAGGTCGAGCCCGGCAGCAGCCTCGCCGTGACCGGCCCGAGCGGGTGTGGCAAGTCGACGCTGCTCGGGCTGATCGCCGGCCTCGAGCGCCCGTCCGCCGGAAGCGTCTCCGTGGCGGGCCACGCGATCTCGAGCTTGCCCGGGCGCGATCGCGAGCGCATCCGCCGCGACGAGATCGGACTCATCTTCCAGGTCGACAACCTCCTGCCGTTCCTGACGGCGGTCGAGAACGTCGCACTCCAGCTCGCCGTGCGGGGCGCCCGGCACGGATACGAGCGCTGTGCCGAGCTGCTGGCGCGGCTCGGGCTCGCCGACCACGCCGGGAAGCTCCCCGACCAGCTCTCCGGCGGTCAGCGGCAGCGCGTCGCGGTTGCGCGGGCGCTCGTGCACCAGCCGCGCACGATCCTCGCCGACGAGCCGACCGGAGCGCTGGACGCCGCCACCTCCGATGCCGTCATCGCCGCTCTGCTGGATGCCCAGCAGGAGCTCGGCGCCACCCTCGTCGTGGTGACCCACGATCTCGCCCTCGCCGCAAGGCTCGACCGGCGGCTCGGCCTGCGCGACGGCAAGCCCGTGGAGGATGCAGGCCCGGAGACGCGAGGCCCGCGTGCATAGCTATGCGTGGCGCGAGCTCGTGCGCAACCCGCGCCGAACGCTTGCCGCGATGACCGGCGTGGCGCTTGGCGTGGGGCTCTTCTCGGCCGTGCTCTTCTTCATCGACGGGTCGGGTGCGACGATGACCGCACGCGCGGTCGCGCCGCTCGCCCTCGACATGCAGCGGGTGCTCACCGCGCCGCTCGGAAGCGGCCTGCGCCTGGAGGAGCGCCTCGGCGCGACGGGCTCGATCTCCGCGGGAGAGCCGGTCACGATCACGCTGCGGGTGATCAACGGAGGCGCCGAGCCCGCGCACGACGTCGTCGTCGAGGACGTTGCACCGGCACCTCTTCGCTATCTGGCCGGGACCGCGACGCTCAACGGCACGCCGCTTCCGGACGGGGACGGGGACGGCCCGTTCTCGCAGGGGGTCGCCGGGCTGGGACGCAACATCGGCACGGTGGCGCCGGGCTCGATCGTCACCATCAGCTACCGCGCCCGAGCCCCGCGCGCGGTATCGGCGGAATCCCTGCGGCCGCGCGCTCGCGTCTCGAGCCGTGAGAGCCTCGTGCCGAGCCCCGCGAACAGTCCCCGTCTCCTGACGCTCGAGCAGGTGCGGGCGAGGATCGCGTCGATTCCGGGCGTGGCCTCGGCCGACGGCCTGGCCTTCGTCGACCTGCCGCCCGGGTCCCTGCGCGCCCGCGGCATCGCGGTGCCGGGCACCGTCCGCGTCTTCGCGTTCGACCGGCGCTACCGCGAGCACTACCCGTCGATCCGACTCGCGTCGGGCTCGTTCGGCGCGGGAGCAGCCCTGCTCAGCGCGGAGGCCGCACGAGCACTCCGGATCCGGCCGGGCGGGTCGGTCGATCTGCGCCTTCCCGCCGGACGGAACGTCTCGCTGCCGATCAGCGGTGTGGCAGACCTCGCGAGCGCGCGGCCGCTCTTCTCCAGTCGCCGCTCGCGCGACCTCGAGAACTTCCTCTACGTGCCGCAGTCCATCGTCGTCAGCCCTGCCACGTTCGCGAGCACGGTCATGCCGGCCTTGCGAGCAGCAAGCGCGCAGCTCGGCGGCATCACCAAGAGCCTGCCCGTGGAGGAGGTCGACGTGCTCGTCGAGCGCGGCCGGCTGCGCGCGGACCCGGCTGCGGCGCTCGCGCAGACGCACGCGGTCGCTCGCTCGATCGGGCGCATCGCTCCCGCGCAGGACTACCTGATCGACAACGTGTCGAACACGCTCATGGTCGCGAGCGCCGACGCCGCGGTCGGCAAGCGGATGTTCCTGTTCCTCGGGTTGCCCGCCATCCTGCTGGCGGGCCTCGTCGCCGCCTATGCGGGAACCGTGCTGGCCGCCGCGCAGCGGCGCGATCAGGCCCTGCTGCGCCTGCGCGGTGCGGACCGTCGTCACCTGACGGGCGTGCTCGCGTACCGGGCGCTCGCGGTCGCGGGCGCCGGATCCGCGGTCGGGACGGCGGCCGGGCTGATCTCGGCGCGCGCGATCCTCGGCTCGGATGCGCTCCGCCAGGCCGCGCCCGGCGCCCTCGCGCTCTCGGCCGTCGCCGCACTGGTGGGCGGACTGCTGGTCACGGGCCTGGCCCTGTTCGTCCCGGGTCACCGCGCGCTCGCCCGCGAGATCGCCCAGGAGCGTCGCGAGCTCGCGCTCTCATCCCCGCCCGCGTGGCGACGCCTGTGGCTCGACGTCCTCCTGCTGATCGCCGCCGCGCTCGCCGAGCTCGTCGTCCTGCGATCGGGCGCGCTCGATGCTGCCCACGGCTCGGTCTTCGAGGGCCGCGCCGTCTCGCTCCCCGCCTACCTCCTGCTCGTCCCGTTGCTCGCGTGGGTCGGCGGCGTGCTGCTCGCGACCCGCCTCCTGGTCGCGATCGCCTCGCGCCTCCCGGTTCGTGCCGCGCCCGAGCTCGGCGGGGCCGCATGGGGCCTGCTCGTGCGCAGCCTCAGGCGACGCCCCTGGGAGCTGGCCGCCGGCACGGTCGCGCTCGGGCTCGTGATCGCGTTCGGGACGAGCCTGCGCTCCTTCATCGCGACCTACGACGCCGCCAAGCGCGCCGACGCGGGCTTCGTCGTCGGCTCCGACCTGCGCATCGCACCGGGCGCCCGGCCGCGCACCGCCGCGTACGCCTCCCGGCTCCGCATCGGCGGAGTGACTCGCGTGACTCCAGTGGTGTTCAGGCCAGAGAACTCGCTGGCCATCGGTGCCTACCGGCGGGCGAGGACGGATCTGGCTGCGGTCGATCCGTCGACCTTCGGCGGGACGGCGCGGCTCTCGGCCTCGTCGCTTGCCGGGCTGGCCCCGGGTGCCGCGATGGCTGCGCTGCGAGCGGATCCGCGCGCGATCCTCGTCGGCGCGGCGACCGCAGCCGACCTCTCGCTCGAGACCGGCGACCGTGTGCGGGTGGTGCTCGCGCTCGGGACGCCACATGAGGCCTCTGCGACGTTCAGGGTCGCCGGCCTGTTCACGCGCTTCGCCGGTTTCGCGCGCGCGCCCGACCTCGTCGTCGGCCTGGCCGCCTACAGGTCGGTCACGGGAGCCGCGCCTGTCGACTTCTTCCTGGCGCGGACCCGCGACCAGACCCACGCGGGCCTCGCCCGGGCGGTCGCCGCGCTGCGCTCTGGGCCCGGGACGCGTGATCCCCTCGCGATCGAGACGACCGAGACGGCGCTCGACACGGACCAGTCGAGCCTGACCGCCCTCGACGTCCGCAGCCTCGTCGACCTCGGCTCGCTCTTCACGCTGCTGATGAGCGCGGTGGTGATCGGGATCTTCATGTTCGGCCTGATCCTGGGACGCAGGCGCGAGTACGTCCTCCTCCGGGCACAGGGCATGCACGCGCGAGATGTCCGGCGGCTCGTGCTGGGCGAGGCCGCGCTCCTCACCACCGGAGGCCTCGCGGCCGGCCTGCTGGCGGGCGCCGCGTCGGCGTTCCTGCTGATCCAGGTCCTGCGCCCGCTGTTCATCCTGCCACCGGACGTCACCGTGCCGGCGAGCGCGATCGCCGTGCTCGTGGGCGCGACGGTGGCCGCAGCGCTGATCGCCGCGTTCGCCGCGCTCGCCGTGCTCCGCCGGGTCAGGCCGACGGAGATCCTGCGGGAGCGCTGAGGTGCGCGAGCCGCCTAGAGCGCATTTCTGAATGAGCGCGGCGTCTGGGGCGGCTGGATCGCCCTCCAGCCGGATGATCGGCGCGCGACGGTTCGAAACAGACAGGTGCGCCCATCATCCGGCTTGCGGTCGACCCGGAGGCCCGCTCGCTGCGCGAGGCGGCCCCGGGGCGTCGCAGGGACACCGCCCGGCTCTTGAGCAGGCGTCCCGCCTGCCCTGCGAGCCGGCCGGCGCCCCTGCTCGCTCCATCCACCCCAGCCACACACGCTCATTCAGAAATGCGCTCTAAGAGGCCATCGCGCACGGCGGGCCATTCCTCGGCGAGGATGGAGAACAGCACGGTGTCGCGGACCGTGCCGTCCTCGCGTCGCTGGTAGCGGCGAAGCGTCGCCTCGTAGCGGGCGCCGAGGCGGGCGATGGCCTGTTGCGATCGGTGGTTGCGCACGTCGGTCTTGAGCTGGACCCGGCCCGCGCCCAGGACGTCGAAGGCGTGTGACAGCAGGAGGAGCTTGGCCTCGGGGTTGACGACCGTGCCCCAGACGCGCCGGTCGTAGGCCGTCGAGCCGATCTCGAGGCGCGCGTCGGGCACGGAGACGTCGAGGTAGGAGGAGGTGCCGGCCACGCTTCCCGCGGCCAGGCCGGCGAGTGGCATCACCATCCGCACGACCCACGGGAAGCGGCCCTGGCTCGGTGCGCGCGACAGCGCGTCCGCGTACGTCGCCGCGTCCGGGGGGCGGCCGGCAACGTGCGCCCATGCCGACGAGTCGTCGAGCGCGGCGAAGAGCGCAGCTGCGTCCCGCCCCGCCTCGAACGGGCGGAGCTCGACGACGCGCCCGCGCAGGCGCACCTGCGGCTCCAGGGGCCAGACGAGCGGAGGCCATGGCCGATCGTCCGGGCGGGCATCGGCCACGGGCTCGAAGAGGTTCACACGGCGAAGTTTGGCAGTGCGCCGTGCGGGTCGGCGGCTCGGCCCTTGGGCTCTTCCCAATCCTCCTGGCGGCCGAGCGCGGTGAGGTCGAGGAAGGCGTAGGCGCCGCCGAGCTCCTCGGTGCCGCGCGCATACGTCGCGTATGTGTGGAACACGTCGTCGGAGTCGCGCAGAAAACAGCTGATGCCCGGCATCTCGAACGGCTGCTCCGTGGTGAGGATCCAGCTCGACGGCGACGACGCCTCGAGCTCCGCGCGCGTGCGGTAGTTGACCTCGAGCGGAGCGACGGACTCGTCGATCGTCGCGTGGAAGTCGTAGTTGAAGTCGCTGCCGTGCGAGGAGTAGAAGGGATGAGTCCAGCCCTTGCGCGCCTTGTACCGCTCGATCTTCTCGAGCGGGGCCCGGGCCACGGACGCGAACGTCGTGTCCCGCGCATGCAGGTGGCCGAGCAGTCCCGCCGACAGCTCGTCGGCCTCTGCCGAGCAGCTCGGGCAGCCGTCCTCCCAGGACGGGTCGAACATGAAGTGCTGCAGGATCAGCTGCCGCCTGCCCTCGAAGAGGTCGACCAGTGCCACCTCGCCCTGCGGGCCCTGGAAGACGTAGGGCTTGTCGATGCGCACCATCGGCAGCCGGCGGCGGTCGGCCTTGAGGGCGTCGGCCGCCCGCGTGCGCTCCTTCTCGCGCTGCAGCAGCTGCCTGCGGGCGACCAGCCACTCGTCTCTCGATGTGATCTCGGGCAGGCTCATCCGATCCTCCTGTGGGCGGGCGTGCGAGGCACTCCCTAGAGACAGCGCCGGCGAGCGAAAATCATCGCCCTGCGACCACCGTAAGGCTGACGTGTGACGGCGTCGCGCCGCCGGTGGCCAGCACCTGCCGGTTCGTCTGCGTGACGATCGCGTCCCACGGATTCTCGGCAGTGCCGGGGTGGGGGAGGAACACGGGGAAATCGCTCGAGGCCACGTGCAGTCGCAGCCGGTGCCCGGGCAGCACGCGATAGCCCGTATGGCCCAGGTAGACCTCGGTCGTCCCGAGCCGCCGCGGCTCGGCGGCGACCTGCTGACCGAACAGCAGCGCGTGGGCGCGGCCGTCCTCGTGGACGTCGACGAGCTTGACGTGCACGAACATCGACGGCCCGGTGGTCGAGACCTCGAGGTGGGCGACAACTCGGCCGGCGAGCGTCACGGCCTCCTCGTACGCCGGCGTCGTGAACGTGAGGACGTCGGCGCGTGACTCGACCTCGCGCTCGTCCGGGTATTCGTACAGCGCCGCGAACGGGTTGACGAGCGTGGACGGGACGAGGTTCGACGGATCGTGGACCCACGTCGCCTCGTTGCGTCCCGGTGGCGCTGCCACCAGCGACCCACCTGCCGCGTCTACTGTGGCACGCCCGGCGTCGTCGAGGTAGAGGCGCAGCTCGCCGGCGCCCGGCGGCGGCCACATCGGGGACTCGCGCCAGCCGACGTGCGCGAGGTGCCAGGAGACGCGCGGCACGTCGGCCGCGTCGCTCGCGCCGGTCAGGAACGCGTCGAAGAAGTCGAGCGCCGGCGCGATGTAGCGGGCCAGCATCCGCTCCAGTGCGTCGTCCTCCTGGGCGTGGTCCTCCGACTCGGGAATCGGCACGTGCTCGAACTGGTAGTTCTCGTGGTCAGTCGACCCCGCGTGGAGGTACTGGAAGGGCGCGGTCGCGGGATCCCGCACGAGCGCCTCGTAATCCAGCATGTGCGGCGGCGTAATGTTGTCGAACCAGCCGACGCCGTGCAGGGTCGGGATCCGCAACAGCTCGAATGGATGCGCGCCCGGGAACAACGCGACGCGCTCGCCGCCGCGCGAGCGGTCGAGGACGTAGTCGAACGACGCCGAGCGCCGGCCGAGCGCCTCGAACGCCGGGTCGAACACGCTCGCCAGCGGCCGCGGGCTCCAGTCGGGCTTCCACTCGTTCGTGTTGTGGTCGGTCCAGTACTCGGCAAGGTAGTGCGCCCCGTAGAGCGGGGTCACGCCCTCGAGCCAGCGGTCGAGGTCGGCGAACGTGACACGCGGGACGATCGCCTTGAGCGCGGGGTGCCCACACGCGACGGCGGCCCATTGCGTGAAGCCGTAGTAGCTGTCGCCCCACATGCCGACGTCGCCGTTCGACCACGGCTGCCGCACGATCCACTCGAGCGTGTCGTAGGCGTCCGGCACCTCGCCCGACGAACGCGATCGGATCGCCCTCGGAGCGGAACTTGCCGCGCACGTCCTGCGGCACGAAGGCGTACCCGCGGGCGATGAAATGCGCTGCCAGGAACGGCATCCAGCAGTAGCGGCCGTTCTTGTCGTACGGCAGGCGGACGAGCACCGCCGGGAAGGGCCCCGCGCCCTCGGGCAGGTAGACGTCGGTCGCGAGGCGGACGTCGTCGCGCATCGGCACCATGTGCTGCCGCGCGCGCGGGTCGAGCGGCGCGGGCCCGACCGTCTCGACGTCCAACGTCACGACGGGCGAGGGTAGCGGAGACATACTCCGAGCATGGCGACTCGCACGATCCTGGTCGTGGAGGACGAGGAATCGATCGCGCTCCCGCTCGCCGCTGCGCTCGAGCGCGAGGGCTACGCGACGCGCGTCACGGGGTCCGCGCCTGACGCGATCGCGCTCGCGGCCGAGCTCCAGCCCGATCTGATGCTGCTCGACGTGATGCTCTCGGACGGCTCGGGCCTCGACGTCTGCCGCGAGGTGCGCCGGTTCTCCTCGCTTCCCATCATCATGCTCGACCGCGCGCGGGGACGAGACCGACCGCGTCGTCGGTCTCGAGCTGGGGGCGGACGACTACGTCGTCAAGCCGTTCTCGGCGCGTGAGCTGGTGGCACGGATCCGGGCGGTGCTGCGCCGCATCCCGGAGGACGAGCCCCCGCCGGTCGCGCCGCCTCCGGCCGCCGCCGAGCCGCCGCTCCAGGTGGGCGGCATGACGGTCGACACCTCGATGCGCCGGGCCACGCTCGATGGATCCGAGATCGCGCTCACGCGCCGGGAGTTCGACCTGCTCGCCCTGCTCGTTCGCAATGCCGGCACCGTCGTGACGCGCGAGCGGGTGATGGACGAGGTCTGGGACACGAACTGGTTCGGTTCGACCAAGACGCTCGACGTGCACGTCTCCAGCCTGCGGCGCAAGCTCGGCGACGACGCGGTCGACTCGCGGTACCTGCACACGGTGCGCGGTGTGGGCTTCCGCTTCGCGTCGCCGGACGAGCTCGCAGGATGACCTATCGAGCCCGCCTGCTGGCCTCGTTCGCCTACGTGCTCGTGCTCGTGATCGTGGCGCTCGCGGTGCCACTGGCTCTCTCGACGCAGCATCGCATCGACCGCGAGGTGCGTTCTCAGGCCGCCGACGGCGCGCAACTGGTGGCGGCGAGCGCATCCGGCCGGCTCGGTCAGACCGGTCAGCTCGACACGCTCGTGGGCAAGGTCGCGCGCAACCTGGGCGCTCGCGTGATCATCGTCGGCCGCACGGGCTCGCTGCTCGCCGACTCCGCGCAGCCGGGGACGCGCGGTGTGGCCTACGGCAATCGGCCCGAGATCGTCGACGCCCTGGCAGGCCGCACCGTGCAGGGCCGCCGGCGCTCCGAGACGCTCGACGAGCAGTTGCTCTACACCGCGGTGCCTGTCGTCCAGGCCGGCCGCACCGCCGGCGCCGTGCGCGTGACCCAGAGCGTGACCGCGCTTGATCGGGAAGTCCGCCGCGATCAGTACGCCCTCGTCGGCATCGGCGCGCTGGCGCTCGTGTTCGGCCTTGCCGTCGCCTGGTTCGTGGCCGGCTCGCTGGCGCGGCCGCTGGGACATCTCGCAGCCACGGCCCGCCGCGTCGGCCGGGGCGATCTCGGAGCGCGCGGAGCCGTGGAGGGCTCGTCCGAGCAACAGGAGGTCGCGCGCGCCTTCAACGCCATGGCGGATCGGCTCACCCTTGCGCTGGAGGCGCAACGCGAATTCGTCGCCAACGCGTCGCACCAGCTGCGCACCCCGCTGACCGGGCTCCGGCTGCGCCTCGAGGCCGCGGACATGGCGAACACCGATCCCGCGGTTCGCGAGGATCTGGTTGCGGCCGAGGCCGAGACCCTGCGCCTGGCTCGCCTCGTCACGAATCTCCTCACGCTCGCCTCGGCAGACGCTCCCGCGCCTCCCAGCGAGCCGGTCGACCTCGGCGACTCCGCACGCGAGGCCGAGGCGCGCTGGCGCGCCCGCGCCGAGCTGGAAGGCCGCCGGGTCGTCGCCGGCGACGCCGATCCGGCGATCGGCCTGGGCAACGGCGACGACGTCGCCACCAGCCTGGACAACCTGATCGAGAACGCGCTCGTGCACACCCCGGAGGGCACCGCGGTGACCATCACCTGGGGCGTTGACGGCAGCGACGTCTTCGTCGCCGTGCTCGATCAGGGTGCGGGCATCTCGCCCGAGGATGCCGCCGCGGCGTTCGAGCGCTTCCGGCGCGGCGCGACCCGGCCCGCCGGACGCGGCGGAACGGGCCTCGGCCTGGCGATCGTGGGCGCGCTCGCCGAGCGCTGGGGCGGTTCCGCGTCGCTCACGCGGCGCCCCGAGGGCGGCACCCGCGCGGAGATCCGGCTGCCGGCCGCGCCCGAGGGGAGCGCGCGGCCCGGCAGTCCCGCGATCCGACCCGCGGTACCGTGAGGGCAAGATGCGCGTACGCCTGACAGCCGGGATCCTCGTGCTCGCGGGCCTGCTCGTCGCGGTGGCGGTCGGGCTCGCGGCGAACTCGATCGCGAGCCGATCGTTCACGCCGGGCGTCGACGCGCTGCCATCGGCCGGGAGCCTGGCGCCGCCGGCGACGAATCAGCCCACTGCTGCGAAGGCGACCAGCGCGCCGGCCACGACGGCGGCGAGGCCGAAGCCGAAGCCGACAGGCCCAAGCCGAAGCCCACGGCCACCAGCCCCAGCACCTCGACCACCGGCACCTCGACCACGAGCGACGATCACGGCGGGAGCGGCAACGGCTCCGGAGGGAAGGGCGGCGGCTCGGGCAGCTCGGGAGGCCACGGCGGCGGCCACGGGAGTGACGACTAGCGAAACCTTGACCGACTCCTTGGGCGTGGCTTACCAGCGCCTAACCAGCCGGATGACAGGCTGATCCTGTCAATCCGAACCATGGGAGTCATCGTGATCAGCACCGTCGCAAAGTCCGTCACCGCCGCCGTCGCAATCGCCGCCGCGCTCGGCGCGACAACGGTTCAGGCCGCCTCCGCGAAGAGCGGCGACGGCGTTCGTGTCGCCGGTACGTGCAGCGACACCAGCTCGTCCAAGCTCAAGGTCAAGCGCGACGATCGGCGCCTGGCAGTCGAGTTCGAGGTCGACCAGAACCGCAACGGCGTTCCGTGGACCGTCGAGCTGCGCAAGGACGGCCGCCTCGTGTTCCAGGGCACGCGCACGACGCTCGCCCCGAGCGGCTCGTTCAGCCTCGAGCGCCGCATCGTCGGCACCACCGGGACCGTGACGGCAAGCGCGACCCGTGCCGGCGAGGGTTGCTCCGCCACCATCAAGGTCGGCAAGAGCGTCAAGGCCGTCGCCACCATTGCGGCGCCCAGCGCGAAGCCGGGCGCCGACGACAATCCCCAGCGCGTCAACGACGACAACGGACAGCACGGCAACGACGACCACGGTCACCACGGCAACGACGACTGATCTCGTCCACCTGGCGTGACGCACTGCGAGCCTCGGCGATGGCCGAGGCTCGCGTCGTTTTCAGATGGGGAGCGATCGCCCGCCGGCGCGGTGGCTGCGCAGCGGCGGGGCACATGAACGTTTGCAGAACACCGCGTTCGCAGGCTGGCGCCCGGGCCGACGGGGCCTAGGATGGCTGTGTGAGCCTCACACTCGTCCTCGCGGCCGTGGTCGCGGGTCTCGCGACGTTCCTGTCACCGTGCGTGCTTCCGATCGTGCCCGTGGTGCTCGCCAGCGGAGCCACGGGCGGTCGCCGCCGGCCGCTCGGTGTCGCCGTCGGTCTTGCGCTCGCGTTCGTGGTGTTCACCCTGACGGCCTCGCGCGTCCTCGCTGCGCTCGGCCTGCCGCAGGATCTGCTGCACACGATCGCCGTGGTGCTCCTGGCGCTCGCCGGCCTCCTGCTCGTGGCGCCATCGCTCGCGGAGTGGGCGGGGCGCCTGTTCCAGCCGCTTGCGGCGCGCGCGGCAGGCAGATTGCCGGGCGGCGACGGATTCACGTCCGGCCTGGTACTGGGCGCCGCGCTCTCGGTCGTCTGGACTCCGTGCGCCGGTCCGATTCTCGCGGCGGTGACGGTGCTCGCGGCGGAACACCACGTCTCGGGCAATCTCGTGCTGATCACGATCGCCTATGCAGCCGGCGCCACGGTGCCCCTGTTCGTGCTCGCGCTGCTCGGCCGGCGAGCCGGCTCGAGCCTCGCCGGCCTGCGCCGGCACGGGCTCGCGCTGCGGCGCACCGCAGGAGTCGTGCTCCTGCTCGGCGCGTGGCTGTTCACGACCAATCTCCCGACACGGCTGGCGGCGGCCACGCCTGGCTACCTCTCGTGGATCCAGAGTCCCGAGCGCGCGTCGGCCATCAGGTCCGACCTGCGCGCGCTCGACCCGTCGACGACGCATGCGAAGGCGGCGCTCGCCGCCGGCGACTCGCCGGACCGCCTCGAGGACTTCGGGCCCGCACCGGACTTCGCGGGCATCGGTGCGTGGATCAACACGCCGGGGTCGAAGCCGCTCACGCTCACCGGGCTGCGCGGCAAGGTCGTGCTCGTCGACTTCTGGACGTATTCGTGCGTGAACTGCATCCGCACGCTCCCGTACCTGAAGGCCTGGTACAGCCGCTATCACGACGCAGGGCTCGTGATCGTCGGTGTGCACACGCCCGAGTTCGCCTTCGAGCACGTGGTCGGCAACGTGCGGCGGGCCGTGAGCGAGCACGACATCCGCTACCCGGTCGCAGTGGACGACGACTACAAGACCTGGAACGCCTGGGCCAACCAGTACTGGCCCGCCGACTACCTGATCGACCGCACCGGGCACGTGCGCGACGCGCACTTCGGCGAAGGCGCGTACGCCGAGACCGAGACGAAGATCCGGACGCTGCTGGGCGAGCGGAGCTCCGCGCCACACGCAGCGCCGAGCGGGGCGATCACGGCCTCCGACGCGGTGCAGTCGCCGGAGACCTACCTCGGCACCTTCCGCGCGCAGTACAGCCAGGTCGTGCATGCCGGCAAGCCGTGGAGGTACACGGCGGCGAGCCATCCCTACATCAACGACCTGCAGCTGCAGGGGGAGTGGCGCGTCGAGAACCAGAAGATCATCGCGGGCAACGACGCGCACCTCGTGTTCCGGTACGTCGCGCCCCGCATCTACGTCGTCGCGGCACCGCCGGCCGGCGCCGCGGGCGCGCTCTCGCCGAACGTCGACGGCAAGACGCTGGCGAGCATCCGGGTCGCGCACGACGATCTGTACCAGCTGGCGCATCTCGCGACGGCCGGCCCGCATACGCTCGATCTGACGGTGCGGCGCGGCACCAGCCTGTACTCGTTCACCTTCGGCTGAGAGCTCAGCCGTCGTCGGGGCCGAGCTCGGTGAAGAGCGTCAGCTGCAGCCCCGCCGGCGCCTCGAGCCGCGCGTTCAGCGAGTTCCACGGCGTGACGGTCGCCTCGGCAATGACCGTGGCGCCGGCGGCCGCGAGCTCGCTCGTCACCGCGCGCGAGTCGTCGACCTCGAACGCGACGCGGATGTGACCGGCCACGCGCCGCCCGACTTCCACCTCGTCGATGAACGCGGCATGCGGGGGATCGGTCAACTCGAGCGTGGCGCTGCCGGCCTCGAGGATCACGACCCGCCCCCCGGGCGAGGAGTAGGCGGCGCGCTCGCGCAGGCCGAGCACGTCGCGGTAGAAGCGCAGCGCCTCGTCGTAGTCGTCGGCGGTCACCACGAGCCGGAGCTCACGCACCTCCGTCATGTGGACTGCAACGTCTGGGGGCGGCCGAGCAGTCCGGCGCGCTGCGCCGACGACCGCCGTCACGCGCGCGACCATGATCGCCACGTCGTCGTGTGGGAGCCCTGGCGCGAACTCCATCACCGCCTCGTCGATCTCGCGCGCGACGTCCGCGGCCGACCGGTTGGCCGCGCCCGCGAGGAGCGACAGCAGTCGCTGCTCGCCGAACATGTCGCCGCTGTGGCGCCGCTCGGTCACGCCGTCGGTCCAGAACGCCACCAGGTCACCGAGACCGAGCAGGCACTCGCGGTCTTCGTACTCGCGTTCGGCGACAACGCCGAGCAGGGCGCCGCAGGTACCGATCTCCTCCGGCTCGCCGTTGGCGGCCCGCACGATCACGGGCGGTGGGTGGCCCGCGCAGGCCACGGTGAGCAGGTAGCCGCCCTCGACCGGCCGCAACGATGCGAGCGCCGCCGTGCAGAACTGCTCGGGCGCCGTCTGCGCGCGGATCGTGTCGTTCACGACCGCGAGGATGCGCCCGGGAGACGGCTCGTAGAGACTCACGACGCGCATGGCCTGGCGGGTCAGGCTCGTCAGCGCCGCGGCCGGCGGCCCGTGCCCGGCGACATCGCCGATCGCGAGGAAGTGCACGTCGTCGTGCTGCCAGGTGTCGTAGAAATCGCCACCCACCTCGGCGCCCTCGCCGGCCGGGCGGTAGCTGGCCGCGATCTCCGCGCCCGCGGGCTGCGTGAGGGTGCCGGGCAGCAGGAACTGCTGCAGAGCATGGGCAATGTCGTGCTCGGCGCTGTAGAGGCGCGCGTTCTCGATTGCGAGCGCGGCGCGGTGCGCGAGGTCCTCGGCGACGGCGAGATCCTCCTCCGAGTACTGCCGCCCGGACTGCGCGGTGGCCAGCGTGAGGGCGCCGAACACGCGCCCGCGATGCGCGAGCGGGGCGACGATGGACGAGCGCACGCCGAGCACGCGCGAGAGTGTCAGCAGCTCCTCGTCGGGTGTCGCCTGCCCGGCTAGCCACGCGGGTACGTCGGGGATCAGCTGGGAGCGTCCGGTGCTGAGTGCGGCGGAAACTCCGCTGGAGGCCTGAGCCCTGACGGGGCGCCGCGCGTGCAGGCGCCTGGCCAGACGCGCGGTCTCGGGATCCGCGTGGGCGACGCCGACGGTGCGGATCTCACCGCGCTCGAGGATGTCGATCGTGCACCAGTCGGCGAGCCGCGGTACCGCGAGCTCGACGAGCTCCGCGAGCGTGTGCTGAACGTCGAGCGTCTCGGTGAGGACGATGCTGGCCTCTGCGAGGAAGGCGAGCGCCTCCTCGCGCTGGCGATGCTCGGTGAGGTCGAAGAGCGTGGCGACGGCCGCCACGATCTCGCCGCCGGCGTCGCGGACCGGCTCGGCGCTGAGCGACACGATGCCGCGCGAGCCGTCGGCCCGGACGACCTCGATCTCGTGATCCGCACTCGACTCCCCCTCGAGCGCGCGGTGCACGAGCTCGGCGTGGGGTCCGGCGATCGAGCGCTCCGACGCGCCGTGCCCGAGCAGCTCCTGCGCGCGCTGGTTCGTGAACAACAGCTTGCGCGACGAGGACTCGGCGATGATCACGCCGAGTGGCAGCTGGCGAACCAGCGCGGCCAGGCGCTCGCGCTCGCCGTGCGCCTCCTGGTAGAGCGCCCCGTTGTCGAGCGCGAGCGCGACTCGGCGGGCGATCTGCGCGGCGAGTTGCTTCAGATCGTCGTCGGGAGGCGTCTGGGACTGCCAGCCGAACGTGAGGGCGCCGAGCGTGCGCCCGCGTACGAGCATGGGCGTCGCGAACATCGTGCGGATGCCGACGCGCTCGACGGCGACTCGGTGCTCCGGGCTGCGATACGCGGTGTCCGGGAGATCGACCGTCGACGGGACGACCTGCGGCTCACCCGTGCGGATCGCGACAGCCACTGGCGTGTCACTCGTGAGCACCGGGGGATAGCGCTCGAGCACGAGAGCGGCCTCGTGCACCTCCGGATTCGCGTTGACGACCACCAGCCTGCGCACCTCGTCATCAGCCACGATGTCCACGATGCACTGGTCGGCCAGGGCGGGCACGACGAGATCGGCCAGCGTCCGCAGCGCCGCATCGGGCTCGAGCGAGCGGGCGAGCTGCTCGCCGATCGCGGCCAGCAGGCCCAGCGCTCCGCGCCCGCGCCGCTCAGCGTCGAACACGCGTGCGCGCTGCAGCGCGTAGGCGCACTGCTCGCCCATCGTCACTGCGAATTCGCGGCTGGAGTCGTCGAAGACGTGCCCGCGGTCGAAGCGGAATCCGAGCGCGCCGATCGTCTCGTCGCCGACCCGCAGCGGCACGGACGCCGTCGGCGCGCCGCGCGCTCCGACGTCTGGGAAGAGCACCTCGCGCTCGCCCTCGCCGAGGAAGACGGGCAGGCCGTCCTCGATGGCCGCGCCGATCGGCGTGCGCTGTGAGAGCGGGAAGCGGCGCCATGCCGCGGTCTCCTCGTCGCTGAAGCCGAAGCTGGCGACCAGCTCGACGCGATCCGTCGTCGACCGGGAGCGCGACGAGGCCGCCGTTCGCGCCGAGCAATTCGCGTCCCTCCTCGAGGGCCACGTCGTAGACCGCCTGGGTGGTCAGGGCGCGCGACAGCGAGGACGTGAAGCGCTGCAGCCGCGTCGCCACCGCCCCCGCGCGCTCGGCACGCAGCCGTGCATGGCGCTGCGAGGCGCCCACGAGGCAGACGATCAGCTCCGCGAGCGCGAACACGATCACGCCGATCGCGTTCCGCGAGCCCTGGATGCTGAACCCGTGGTCCGGCGGGACGAAGTAGTAGACCTGCGCGATCAGTGCGAGCGCGGCCGTGACCAGGCCCGCCGGGCGTCCGCCGACGAGCGCGGCGGCGAGCACGAGCAGCACGTAGACGATGGCCGGCGTGGTCGTGCCCACCGCACCCGGCGAGTGCGGGGCGAGGAGCAACGTCGTGACGAGGACGGCAAGCGCCGCGCCCGCCGTGACGGCGAGCCGCCAATGTCGGCTCGCGAGGGTGGACGGCTCCACCCTGCAACCGTATCCCGTTCGCCCGGTGCTGCCAACCTGCGGAAGGGGACTGGCGCGCGTGCGCGCGCGATCATTACGAACTGCTAACGATTACCCTTCATGCTCGGCGTCGGAGGCGTCCGGCTCGAGCTGCAGCGAGAGCGAATTGATGCAGTAACGCTGTCCTCCGGCCTCGCGCGGGCCGTCGGGGAAGACGTGGCCGAGATGCGACCCGCAGTTCTTGCAGGTCACCTCGGTACGCGTCATGCCGTGCGAGTGGTCGTCGTGCAGGTCGACGCTGGCAGCCGTGGCGGGCTCGGTGAAGCTCGGCCAGCCCGTGCCGGAGTCGAACTTCGTCTCCGAGGAGAACAGGTCGGCGCCGCACGCGGCGCACTGGTACATGCCGTGCTCCTTGGAGTACACGTACTCGCCGCTGAACGGGCGCTCGGTGCCCCGCCGGCGCAGGATCTCGTACTGCTCGGGCGTCAGCTTGGCGCGGAACTCGGCTTCGGTGTCGACGTCTGCGTCGGGCATGTGTGCCTCGCCTCTCGTCGTCGTGAATTCGGGGGATCGAGTGCAGCGTAGCCGCTCGCGTCGATCGCCAGAACGGCCGAGAGCGCCGCCCGCGCTCGCGGCGCTCAACCCGCGCGCCCGAACGTCGTCACGAGCTGCGCGATGTCCGGATAGTCGCGCACGAAGCCTGCTGCGGTCAGCTCGATCACCCGCTCGAAGCCGGCCTCGGGACTACGGAAGCGAAGCAGGCCGGGCCGAAGCGGCTCGTAGATCTGATGGTCGCGGTGCACACCCAGGTCGGGCACGGACACCCAGGCGACGTCGATCTCGCGGGCCTGGCCGCCCTCGTGCAGGCGATGGCGCAATACCGGCATTGCGTTCGTGAGCGGCGAGAAGCCGAGATCGCAGTCGGCAAGGCCCTCGAGCTCGGGACTGCGACCGCGCACGAGCGTCAGCTCGGGACCGCGGACGACGCGCACCGACAGGCGCTCGGTGACGTAGCCGGGGCTCGTCTCGAGCTGGTAGTCGAGCTCGTACGCCGGCTCGCTCGTGCGCCACTGGCGGCCGCGCGCAGTCAGCGTTCCCTCGCCGAGCTCGACCCACGCGACCTCGCAGCGGCGCTCGGCGGGCAGCGCCCAGATCAGCGCGAATGCCCCGAACGGGCGCCCATCGCGAGTTCCGGGAAACGGCTCCAGCACT
>CAWJTT010000018.1:0-34888 GCA_963845865.1 uncultured Actinomycetes bacterium | reverse complement strand
GCGGTGCGCGAGCCGCATCGAGTCTCGGGGCGCTGTCTGAGGGCGGGTCGGACGCTCGCGCTCTGCGACGTCCAGATCGCACCGTGGCACCGGCCAGAGCGGACTGTCGCCGTTGGCCGCGCACAACTCGCGCGTGTGGGCGGATAATGCTGTTCTGATGTTTCGTCGCAACCGCTTCAGCGACCTCATCACCCGCCAGCTCGACATCTTCGGCGAGGAGAACGCGGAGCTGCTGGCGGAAATCGCGGAGTATCGCGATCGCTGGCGCCGCGCGTCTCGCACCGGAGCGGAGGAGGCCTTCGGCGATGAGCAGGATCGAGTCGACTGGGCCGCCGAGGCGCTGTCGGAGCTGTGCGACCGCTACGCCGCGACGCTCGATGCGCCGACCGAGGCCGAGTACCGGCGCGCCTTCACCAAAGCCGTGCGCCGGCGACTGCCCGCACTCGCGGACGTGTTCGAGGCCGAGACCGACACCGGCGAGTAGTGCGCACGACCACGGGTAGCGCATTTTCAGGACTGCAGCCAGATAGTCACCACCCGGTCAGCACGTGACGCATGTGACAATTGTGCCCGCGCTCCGGAACCCGTAGCATCGGCGTGCCGTGCACTCCCCTCGCTTCGACGCCGCCTACAGGCGGAGCATCGATGACCCCGAAGGCTTCTGGGGAGAGGCCGCACGCGTCCTCGACTGGGACACCCCGCCGCAACGCGTGCTCGATCGGGAAGCGCACCCGCTCGCGCGCTGGTTTCCGGACGGGCGGCTCAACACCTGCCACAACGCGCTTGATCGGCATGCCGACGGCGGGCGCGGCGACCAGCGGGCACTGATCTACGACAGCCCCGTCACGGGCACCCAGCGCGTCTATAGCTACGGCGAGCTGCGCGACGAGGTCGCCCGCCTGGCGGGCGCGCTGCGGAGCCTCGGCGTGGAGCGCGGCGATCGCGTCGTGCTCTACCTGCCGATGGTGCCCCAGGCGCTCATGGCCATGCTGGCCTGCGCGCGCCTGGGCGCGATCCACTCCGTCGTGTTCGGCGGCTTCGCGGCCCACGAGCTCGCCGTGCGCATCGACGACGCCCGGCCGCGCGTCGTGCTCTCGGCCTCCTGCGGGATCGAGGGTGCTCGTACCATCGCGTATGCACCGCTGCTGAACGCGGCGCTGGAGGAGGCCGCGCACGCGCCGGAGCACTGCGTGATCCTCCAGCGCCCGCAGCTCGAGGCGTCGCTGACGCCGGGCCGCGACCACGACTGGGACGAGCTCGTCGCCTCCGCAGAGCCCGCGGCCTGCGTGCCGGTGCTCGCGACGGACCCGCTCTACATCCTCTACACGTCCGGCACGACCGGCCGCCCCAAGGGCGTCGTGCGCGACAACGGCGGGCATGCGGTGGCGCTCGCGTGGAGCATGCCGAACGTCTACGACGTGCATCCCGGCGAGGTGTTCTGGGCGGCCTCCGACGTCGGCTGGGTGGTCGGGCATTCCTACATCGTCTACGCGCCGCTGCTGGTGGGCGCGACCACCGTGCTGTACGAGGGCAAGCCCGTGGGCACGCCCGACGCAGGTGCGTTCTGGCGCGTGATCGAGCATCACGGAGTGGCCGCGCTGTTCACGGCGCCGACCGCGATCAGGGCGATCCGCAAGGAAGATCCCGAGGCGGCGTTGCTCGCCGACCGGGCGCTGCCGACGCTGCGCACGCTCTTCCTGGCGGGCGAGCGCACCGACCCCGACACCTACACGTGGGCGAGCCGGGTGCTCGGCCGTCCCGTCATCGACCACTGGTGGCAGACCGAGACCGGCTGGGCGATGGCGGCGAGCTGTCGGGGCCTCGATCCGCCGCCCGTCAAACCCGGGTCGCCGGGGCGGCCCGTACCCGGGTACCGCATCGGCGTGCTGGACGCCGCTGGCGAGCCCGTCACGGCCGGCGAGCAGGGCGCCATCGCGGTGCGCCTGCCGCTGCCACCCGGCACGCTCAGCACGCTCTGGAACGACGACGAGCGCTGCGCCGCGTCGTACCTCGCGCGCTACCCGGGCTGGTATCTCACCGGCGACGGCGGGCACATCGACGACGACGGCTGTCTCTTCGTCATGGGCCGCATCGACGACGTCATCAACGTGGCCGGCCATCGCCTCTCGACCGGCGCGATGGAGGAGGTCGTGGCGACGCACCCGGACGTTGCCGAGTGCGCCGTGTTCGGCGTGCCCGATGAGCTGCGCGGCGAGGTGCCGCTCGGCCTGGTCGTGCTCAAGGCGGGCGCCGACCGCAACGCGGAGGAAGTGCGCGACGAGCTCGTCGCCCTCGTGCGCGAGCGCGTGGGCCCGGTCGCCTGCTTCCGCGATGCCCGCGTCGTCGCGCGCCTGCCGAAGACGCGCTCCGGCAAGATCCTGCGCTCGACGATGCGCGACATCGCAGCCGGCCGCGATTACGTCCTCCCCGCGACGATCGACGACCCGGCCATCATCGAGGAGATCGCCGAGACGCTCGCCCCGCGGGCCTGAGAGCTTCTACGCGGGCACGCGCGCGAGGAACGCGCGCAGCGCGGTCAGCGCGGCCTCGGGCTGCTCGTCCAGCACCATGTGCGCGGCGCCGGGGATCACGACCTCGTCCGCGTCCGGCAGGAGCTGCGCAAGGCGGTGCGCCGCAGCCGCCGGCGTGGTGCGGTCGAGCTCGCCGGACAGCACGAGCACCGGCTGCCGGCAGCGGCGCAACCGGTCCCGGTTGTCCACGAGGCCGTACGCGCCGCCGGTGGCGAAGTGGCGCAGCACCTCCGGGCGGAACGCGATCTCGCCGGCCTTCTCCTGCATCGTCTGCACGAGCTGACCCTCGGGCTCCGCGGCGTGGAAGGGCAGCTGGTCGCGCCACAGCTGTTCGGCCTCCGCGACCGTCTCCACCGTCGCCTCCTCGTCCCAGGAGCGCGTGACCTGCTCGCGCAGGTGCTCCGGCTCGAAGGCCGCGAGCCGCTCGCCGATGCGCGCGAGCTCCTCTGCGGAGTCGACCGTGCCCATCAGGACGTAGCCGGCCGCGGTGCCGTGCTCGGCCATGTGCTGCTGGGCGACGAAGGTGCCGAACGAGTGCCCCATCACGATCGGCCGCTCGAGTCCGAGCTCCGCGATCAGCGACTCGACGTCGTCGGCCATCTGCGGCACCGTCCAGCGTGCCGGATCGCCCGCGTCGGAACGCCCGTTGGCGCGGTGGTCGACGGCGAGCAGGCGCACCCCCTCGTCGGCGAGGGGGCTCAGCGCGGGGAAGAAGACCGAGCCGTCGAGCCCGGGCCCACCGTGCAGCAGCACGAGCGGCCGGCCCGCGCCCTCGGCGCGCACGTACAACGCGACGTCACCGACATTCACGCGCATCGCGCGAGCGTACTGCGCAGCGGCACCGATTACGATCGTGGCGTGTCCGCCGCGCGCTTCCCGGAGCTGCTGGCGCTGCTCGAGCAGTGGTCCGAGGGTCTCGGCGATGTCGAGACGACCCAGGCACACGGCTGCGACGCCGTGGCCGCGCGCGGCCGCGCGTATGCGCTCGTCGCGCCCGACGGGCGCATCGCGGTGCGCTTGCCCGATTGGGATCTCTTCGCCGCCGCCTACGAGCTGCCCGGCAGCGAGCCGTTGTACGAGAACGGGCGAGCGCCTCGGCCACTGGGTGCTGTTGCCCGGTGCCGTGCGTTACGACCGCGACGCGATCACGGCGTGGGTGCGCCGCGCACACGAGCTCACGGCAGTGGACGTGTGAGCGAGGACAGGGCGCTTTCGTTCGGGTCGGTCGCCGAGGACTACGAGGCGACGAGGCCCGGCTGGCCGGTGGAGCCCTTCGCGATCGCCTTCGAGCAGTTCGACGTGCCCGAGCGGCCGGCCGTCGTGGACATCGCCGCAGGTACGGGCAAGCTCACGCGGACACTGGCACGGCTGGCCGGCACGCTCGTCGCCGTCGAGCCGGACGCGGCGCTACGCGCCGTGCTGCAGCGCGAGCTGCCGGGCGTGACCGCCCTCGAGGGCACGGCGGAGGACCTGCCGCTGGAGACGGAGAGCGCCGAGGTCGCGTGCGCCGGCCAGGCGTTCCACTGGTTCGACCTCGACCGCGCGCTCGACGAGATCGCACGCGTGCTGCGCCCGCGGGGCATCGCGATCGCGGCCTGGAACTCCCCGCCCGAGGACGCCACCTGGTACGACGCCGTGATCGACTTCCTCGCGACCGCGAACCCCGACCACCTGCCGGCCACCACGCGGGACTGGCCGGCGGCCTTCGGCGGGCATGCGCGCTTCGGCGGCCTGCTCGAGATCGCCGCGCGCCACGAGCAGCCGATCGACCGGGAGTCCTTCCAGCGCCTGCTCCGCACGCACAGTGCGCTCAACGCGCTGGCGCGCGACCGTCGCGCCGAGCTGATCGAGCAGGCCCTCGCCGTGGCCGACGCCGAAGGCGCGTTCGACGCCGACGGCCGCGGCGCCATCCCCTGGCGGTGCGAGCTGTTCGTGCTGCGGCGAACCTAGCGCTCGCTGGACGGCCGGGCTACACTGTGCCTGTCACGGAAATGCACTTGCCCATAAGGCAATAAGGAGCTCATTGTGCTGCCCGCTCGCACGAAGTACCTGGTCATCGGCGCCGGCCTCCACGGCCTCTCGACGGCGTATCACCTCGGCAAGGAGCTGGCCGCGCGCGGCACGGGGTCGGGCGCCGACATCGTGATCCTCGAGAAGTCACAGCCGGGCGCCGGTGCGTCCGGCATCGCCTGCGGCGTCGTGCGCAACAACTACTTCCAGCCCGCGATGCAGGAGCTCATGCAGGCCTGCGTCGAGGTCTGGGAGTCCGACCCGGTCGCCTACTCCTACAACCCGGTCGGCTACATGGCGATCGGGCCACGCGTGCAGGAGGCCGACCTCACGGCCGTCTACGAGCGCCAGCTGAAGATCGGCTATCCCTCGACGTTCGTGACCGGCGAGGGGGCGTGCGACGCGTACATGAAGGCGCTCTTCCCCGACTGGCGCGCGCGCGGGGTCACAGCGGTCCTGCACGAGCACAAGGGTGGGTTCGCGCACAACCTCGACTCCGTGGCGGGCATGCGGGCCAAGGCCGAATCGACCGGCGCGCAGCTGATCACGGGTGTCGAGGTCACGGGCTTCGAGCTCTCGAGCGACGGTTCAGCGCGTGCGGCACTGACCAATCAGGGCCGCATCGAGTGCGACGAGCTGATCGTCGCCCCGGGCCCCTGGGCCAAGCACCTCTGGGCGATGCTCGAGCTGCCGCCCACGATCGACGTGCACCAGCCGAACGGCGACGTGGCGCACGATCAGCCCATGTGGACGTACTGGAACCTGCAGGAGGGCGAGATCACCGTCGACCCCAAGCTGTTCTCGCTCGAGGACGGCTCGATGCCGCCGGTCGTGCATCTCGACACCGACGCGCCGCTCCACGCCGACGACGGCAAGCTCATCACGGACGACTTGTGGGGCATCTACTACAAGCAGGATCGTCACGGGATCCAGGGCGGCGCATCGCCGCTGACGGTCGGGCCCGAGGCCCCGATCGATCCGTACCCGTCGACGACCGACGTGGATCCGGAGTTCCCCGACATGTGGTGTGCGGCCCTCTCGCACGCGATGCGCCGGTTCGAGGGCAAGCGCCCCCTCTACAAGCAGGCGCGCTCCGGCGGCATGGGCGCCTTCACGGTCGACAACTTCCCCGTGTTCGACTACGTGCGACCGAACGTCTACGGCATCTTCGACTCCAACCACGGCTACAAGATGCTCGGCGTCGGGCGCGAGGTCGCGAAGGAGATCGCGGGCGACGGCTCGCGCCTGCTCCATCCCTTCCGCCTGGAGCGCTTCGCGACCGGTGATCTGCACCCGGTCTCGAGCTCGCCCTACCCCTGGTCCTGACGCCGCAGGCCCGCGGTTGCGGCCAGCAGGGCCGCCGCCCGGGACAGCGGTTTCGCAGCCGCGCGGCGCGCATCGGCGTCGAAGCGCTCGGGCCCCTGCAGCCCGACCACGGCCACCAGCCTGCCGTCGTCCGCGAGCACGGGGGCGGCGATCGCGTTCAGGCCGGGCTCACGCTCGCCTGCCGCCTCCGCGACACCCGCCCCGCGCACGTCCGCCACCGCGAGCTCCAGCTCGGCCAGCGTCGTCAGCGTGCGCGGCGTGTACCGCTCGAGCGGCTCGGCCAGCGACGCGAGGGCACCCGGTGTGTGAGCGAGCACGAGCTTGCCGACGGCCGTCGCGTGCGCCACGGAGGCGCGCCCGATCTCGGCCCGGCTCGAGACGCTGTGCGGGCTTGGCACGAAGTCGACCGTGACGCCCTCGCCCTGGGCGGGCAGCGAGAGCGTGGCCGTCTCGCCTGTCTCGCGCACGAGTTGCTCGAGCAGCGGCCGGGCGAGATCGCGGAGGTCGAGTCGTGCCAGCGCCGCGTTGCCGAGGTGCACGAGCCGAAGCCCGAGCTGCCAGCGCTGGCCACCGGGCTCGCGGTCGACGAGGCCCGCCTCGCGCAGCGTCGCGAGGACGCGCGAGACGGTGCTCGCGTTGATCTGCGTCCGCCGCGCCAGCTCGTTGGTTCCCAGCGGCCCGCCGGCAGCGGCCAGCGCATCGAGCAGCGCCACCGCGCGCTCGACCGAGCCGAGCGGCCGGGTCACGGCCTCCTTCCCGGCGGCAGGTCCACGTTGTCCACGCCGCCGTCGATGACGACGGTCGTGCCGGTCACGAAGTCGCCGGCGGGCGAGACCAGGAAGGCGATCATCTGCGCGACCTCGCCGGGCGTGCCGAGGCGTCCGAGCGGAATCGTCGCAGCGGCGTCCTCAGGCGTCTCGCCGTAGCCCCGCCAGCCCTCGGTGTCGATCGTGCCGGGCGCGACGCACGTCAGGCGTACGCCGCGGCCGCCCCACTCCGTGGCGAGCGTCCGCGTCATCGACTCCACCGCCGCGCGCGCGGCCGAGGAGTGGAACATCCCCGGAATCCCGCGGCGGGGCGAGAGCACCACGCTGACGATCTTGCCGTAGCCGTTCGGGAGCATGCTCTCGACCGCCACCAGCCGGATCAGCTCCCAGACCGCGTCGAGGTTGAGGCGCGTGACGGCGCGGAAGCCCTTGAGGCTGATGTCCTCGGCGGGCGCCACGAACTGGCCACCGGCGTTGTTGACGAGCACGTCGAGCGAGCCGTGGGCCTGCATCACCCGGTCGACGAGCTCGCGCGCGGCCTCCGGCTCGCGCACGTCGCAGACGACCGGCAGGCACTCGCCGCCCTGAGCCCGAACGGCCGAGGCCGTCTGCTCGAGCATCTCGGCGCGCCGCCCGGCGACGCTGACGCGCGCGCCGAGCTCCGCCAGCAGCTCGGCCGTCGCGCGCCCGATGCCGGAGCCGCCGCCGGTGACGAGCGCCGAGCGTCCGGCCAGGCAGCCTTGGCGGAGGACGGCGTCCACGCCGCGATGATAGAAGCAGGTGCGCTCGAAGAGACGCCGCAGGAGGGCGCCGAGGCCCGCGGGCACACTCCTCCGTCATTGAGCGCTGGCGTCGACGATGGGCGCTGGTTTCGGAGCGGAGATCCACACTTCACCCAAATCAGTTCAGCCATGATTGGTTCAATGTCTGTTGAATAAGTACACTGCGGCCTGTGGCTGTCGCGGCTCGCAGCCGGGTATTCGCGGCGCTGGGCGATCCGCATCGATTGGCGATGGTCGATGCCTTGGCGCTGGGCGACCTGACGGCTCATGAGGTGGCAGTCGCGGCGGGCGTGCCGATGAACCTCGCGTCGCATCACCTTCGGGCGCTCGAGGCTGTGGGGTTGGTCGAGCGGCGCGTCTCGGAGGGTGATCGGCGGCGACGCTATGTCGTGCTGCGACGAGACGCGCTGAACGGTCTTCTGCTGCCACAGGCGGCGCTGGCGCCGGCGGGGTTGGTGTTGTTCGTCTGCACGCACAACTCCGCGCGTTCGCAGTTCGCGGCCGGCCTCTGGCGTCTCCGAACCGGGAACGACGCGGCCAGCGCCGGGAGCGAGCCGAGCGCGAAGGTTCATCCGCAGGCTGTACGCTCGGCGGCCCGCAGCGGTGTCGATCTCCGCGCTGCCGTTCCTCGCGGGTACGGCGCGGTCGGCGTCGAGCCTGCGTTCGTGGTGTCGGTGTGCGACTGCGCCCGCGAGGCGGGAATCCCGTTCGCCGCGCCGGCCGTGCACTGGTCGGTTCCCGACCCGGTCAGGACCGGCGGCGCGGCCGCGTTCGCGTCGGCCTTCGCCGAGATCTCGGACCGCATCGAATCGCTGGCGGCAGCCGGGGCCGCCACGGGGGAGCAGGAGCGCGCCGCACGATGAGCGTCCCGCTCCGGATCGGCATCAACGGCTTCGGCCGGATGGGCCGGCTCGCGCTGCGCGCCGGCTGGGATCGCGACGACCTGGAGTTCGTGCACGTCAACGAGATCGCCGGCGGACCCGTCACGGGCGCCCACCTGCTGAGTTCGACTCGGTCCACGGCCGCTGGCCGCGGGTGACCGGGGTCGCAGCAGGCGCGATCCGGATCGACGATCGAGTTGTCGGCTGGTCGGAGTCGGCGACGCCCGGCGACGTGCCTGGGGCGAGCTCGGGGTCGACGTCGTGCTGGAGTGCACGGGACGTTCCGGACGCGCGAGTCGCTCGAGCCATACCTCGCCCACGGTGTGCGGAAGGTCATCGTCGCGGCGCCGGTCAAGGACGGTAGCGCGCTGAACGTCGTCGTCGGCGTCAACGACGACCGCTACGACCCGGACACGCATCGACGTCGTGACCGCCGCGTCGTGCACGACCAACTGCCTGGCGCCGGTCGTCAAGGTGATCCACGAGGGGATCGGCATCCGGCACGGCGTCGATCACGACGCTCCACGACATGACCAACACGCAGACGGTCGTCGACGCGCCGCACAAGGACCTGCGGCGGGCGCGCGCCGCCGGCGCTGTCGCTGATCCCGACCACGACCGGCTCGGCGACCGCGATCGGCCTGATCTTCCCGGAGCTGAGGGCAAGCTCGACGGCCTCGCGGTGCGCGTGCCGCTGCTCAACGCGTCGCTCACCGACTGCGTCTTCGAGGTGGAGCGCGCGACGACGGTCGAGGAGGTCAACGGGCTGCTGCGCGGCCGCGGCCGACGGGCCGCTCGCGGGGATCCTCGGCTACGAGGAGCGGCCGCTCGTCTCGGTCGACTTCAAGGACGACCCGCGCTCGGGGATCGTCGACGCGCTCTCGACGATGGTCGTCGACGGGACGCAGGTGAAGGTGCTGCGCCTGGTACGACAACGAGTGGGGCTACGCGAACCGCCTGGTCGAGCTCGCGGCGCATGGTCGGCCGCAGACTGGCGAGGTCGTCGCCGAGCCGTCGGGAAGGCAGCGACGTGACGACCACGCGGCGACGACGCGATCGGGCGATCTGCGCAACTACGCGCTCGTCACCGGCGCCTACTGGGCGGACACGCTCACCGACGGCGCGATCCGCATGCTCGTCCTCTTCTACTTCTACGAGCTCGGCTACACGCCGTTCGCAGGTCGCGTCGCTGTTCCTGTTCTACGAGTTCTTCGGGATCGTCACGAACCTCGTCGGCGGCTGGCTGGCCGCGCGCTTCGGGCTGAAGACGACGCTGTCGTGCGGCCTCGCGACCCAGACTCGTCGCGCTCTCGATGCTCGCGTTCGCGCCCGCCGCCTGGCTGGTCGTGCCGTACGTGATGGCCGCGCAGGCGCTCTCGGGGATCGCCAAGGACCTCACCAAGATGAGCTCCAAGAGCGCCGTCAAGCTGGTCGTGCCCGACGGCGCGGACGACACGCTCTTCCGCTGGGTCGCGATCCTGACCGGCTCGAAGAACGCGCTCAAGGGCGTCGGCTTCTTCCTCGGCGGGCTGCTGCTGACGGTGGTCGGCTTCCAGCCGGCGCTGCTGCTCCTGATCGGTGCTCGTCGCTGGCCGCCCTGATCAGTGGTGCTGACGCATGATGCGCGGCACCCTCGGCACGGCCGAACCGCAAGGCGAAGTTCGGCCAGATGTTCTCGAACAACCGCGCCGTCAACGTGCTCGCCGCCGCGCGGATCTTCCTGTTCGCCTCGCGCGACGTCTGGTTCGTGGTCGGCCTGCCGGTCTTCCTGCGCAGCGAGCTCGGCTGGAGCTTCTGGCAGGTCGGGGCGTTCCTGGCGGTCTGGGTGATCGGCTACGGCGTCGTCCAGGCCTCCGCGCCGCGGCTGCATGCGCCGCCGTGGCCGTCGGGCGAGCCCGACCGGCCGCACCGCCGCCGGCCTCGCCTTCGTGCTCGCCGCGTTCCCGGCCGCGATCGCCATCGCGCTCGCGCTCGACCGTCGACCCGGACCGCTGGTCGTCGTCCTCGGCCTGATCGCCTTCGGCGTCGTCTTCGCGCTCAACTCCGCCGTGCACTCGTACCTGATCCTGCCTACGCCGAGGGCGACAAGGTCGCGATGAACGTCGGCTTCTACTACATGGCCAACGCCGCCGGCCGCCTCGCCGGCACCATGCTCTCGCGGCGCCCTCTACCAGTGGCACGGCCTCGAAGCCTGCCTCTGGATGAGCGCCTGCTTCGTCCTCTGCGCCGGAGCGCTGTCGCTGCTCCTCCCGCACGACGTCCCGGCGAGGACGGAGCTCCCGACACCAGCCTGAAGGGTGCGCCTGGGTTCCCGCCTACGTCGTCACGGGAAGCGCCTTGCGGCCGTGCTGACCTGCGTGGGCGCCGCCCGCGTACTGGGCCGCCTGGGAGGACTTGGAGCGCGCGACCGGTGTGATCCCGCCTCCCTCGGAGCCCGACGTCCCGGAGGTGGCGGATGTCCCGGAGGTGCTCGTCCCGGAGGTGCTGGACGTCCCCGGCGCGTCGGTGCTGGAGGAGGTTGCCGACGCGCCCGCCGTGCCGACCCCGCTCGCGCCGCCTCCGCGACCGGTGGTGGTAGCCCTGGTCGCTGCCGGTCATCTGGCTGCCGGCGAGCGGCAGCGCGAGCACGGCGAGAGCGGCCACAGCCAGCCAGGTCGCGCGTCGCCGGTACCACGGGGCGCCCGCGCCGCTCGCGGCCGCGAGGCCGAGCGCCGTGGCCGCCGCCCCGCACGAATCGCACCAGCCGACGTGAAAGAGCGTCTCGGGCGACCAATCGCCCACTACCATCGCGCGCAGGCACGGCTCACAGCCGGGCCGCCGGCGCAGATCGAGCCGCTCGAGCTGCTGCATGCGCTGGCGATGGCGCGACGACCCGAGCACCCCGAAGACCCATTCACGCGAGTCGGGGTCCCCGCCGGCGCGGGCGTCCTTGCCGGCGGTGAACGTCTTCATGCGCCGCCCCGCCGCGCGCTGCGGCAGCGCTGCTTTACCGACGACTCATATGCGCAGTTCAGACTTGCAGTGAGGTTCACTCGTTAGTCCTCCGGAGCCATCATCGCCCGGGTTTCGAAGCTTGGCAACCCGTGTACGCAAGAATGCGCCAGTGACCTGTCAACCATCCGAGGAGACGGCATGCCGTACACCGTTCCGCCGCTGACGTACGACTATGCGGCGCTCGCGCCGCACATCGACGAGCAGACGATGCGGATCCATCACGACAAGCACCACCAGGCATATGTCGATCGGGTCAACGGCGCCCTCGAGGGCACGCAGTGGGCGGACACGCCGATCGAGGACGTCATCCGCGACCTCCAGCAGATCCCCGAGGACAAGCGCGGGGTGGTCCGCAACCACGGCGGCGGACACCTCAACCACACGCTCTTCTGGAAGTTCATGAGCCCGCAGGGCGGCGGTGCGCCGAGCGGCGACCTGGCTGCTGCGATCGACGCCAAGTTCGGCTCGTTCGACGCGTTCAAGGCCGACTTCAAGGCGGCCGGCATCAACCAGTTCGGCTCCGGCTGGGCGTGGCTGGTCAAGGACGCCGACGGGCTCGCCGTCGTCTCGACGGCCAATCAGGACAACCCCGTCACGGCCGGCAAGGCGCCGCTCCTCGGCGTCGACGTCTGGGAGCATGCCTACTACCTCAACTACCAGAACCGCCGCCCGGACTACCTCGACGCGTTCTGGAACGTCGTCGACTGGGACGGCGTGGCCCAGCGCTTCGCGGCCTAGAGCCGATGCAGTCCGACCTCTCGTGAGGCCCGCCGCCGGATGGCGGGCGGGCCTCACGATCGAGGTCAGTCGCCGGCGGGAACGGTCGCCGCGTGGCCCGGCGCCTCGAGCGAGATCGAAGCGCTCTGCGCGCGCACGGGTGCCGCCAGCGCGTAGCCGATCGCCGTCAGGACGGCGATGAGCACGACGATGCCGATCGAGATCGCCTCGTAGCGGGCGAACGACACGCCCCAGTTGGCCTGGTAGTCGTAGGAGAACCCGAGTGCGCGCTCGAGCGTGCCCGGCACGAAGGCGACCCACGACCCGATCACCATCCAGCCCGTGCAGAGCGCGACGCAGAGGGCCATCAGCGGCGCCCTGTAGGGCCGGGTCACGTGGCCGTGGCGTCTCCGCAGGAGCCAGCCGGTCGGGAAGATCATCACGTAGGAGAGCAACGTGGTCGAGGTTGTGAGCGCGAGGATCACCTCGAAGGAGCTCGCGTTCGAGCCGTTCAGGAGATTGAGCGCGAACAGCAGGAAGACCGTCGAGAGCACGCCGGACATCGTGTTGACGCGCACCGGTGTACCGAACCTGCGGTTGAAGACGCCGAACCACGGCGCCCACGCACCGTCATAGGATGCCACCGCGAGCACGCGATCCGAGCCGATCATCCAGACCGCGCCGGAGGTGATCAGCGAGACGATGAACGCCCCGACCATGAACTTCACGAGCGTGTCCGCGGCCCCGCCGTAGACGTCGCCGAAGACGGCGTTGGTGGCTCCCACGAAGCCGTCGATGCCCTTGATCTTGTCGGTGGGCAGCACGACGAGGATGCCGAAGATCGGCAGCGAGTAGAGGATCACCGTCGCGATCGCGCTGCGGATGACCGACTTCGGCACGTCCTTCTGCGGGTCGACCATCTCCTCGGCTGCGCCGTTGGCGAGCTCGAAGCCGACGTAGTTGAAGAGCAGCAGCGGCACGACTCCGAGGAAGACGAGCGTGCCCGAGACAGACGTCGCGCCCGGGATGAAGTCGCTGAAGCCGAAGCCGTGGATGCCGTGCTTGAACGCGTAGATCAGCACCGTGAACGAGAAGAACAGCAGCACGAAGGCACGGCAGACCGCGCCGAAGTTCGGGATCCACTTGCCCTTTTCGAGTGCGGCGATGGCGACGACGATGCTGAACCAGATGAAGGCCAGCTTGAACAGCAGGTCCGCGATCGGGATGTCCCCGAGGAAGCTGATCTTGGGGCCGCCGAGATGGATGAAGTACTCCGAGAACGCGGCACTCGCGAGGAAGCAGAGCGTGCCGCCGACCCAGAGCGGGTTCGTGATCCAGTACAGCACGGCGCCGAAGCCGGCGGTGAGGCGCCCGTAGCAGAGCTTCATCCACTCGTAGGGACCGCCCTCCTGGGTGAAGGTGGATCCCAGCTCGCTCATGACGAGCGCGTAGGGCAGCAGGAAGAAAACCGAGAGAATCGCGATCCAGAAGAAGGTCTGCGCGCCGAAGCTCGAAACCTGGCCGAGCGTGTCCACGCCGACCATCGCGCAGATCGTGAAGAGCAGCATGTCGACCCGCCGCAGGCTCTTCTTGAGCTTGCTCTTCTCCTCGAGCGCGAGCGCCGTCGTCGTCTCGATCTCGACGCTCGAATCCGGTGCGGCCACAGGGCGCCCCTTTCCGTCGGGGGTGAGGGATACCCGCGTTTGTACCACGTCACCCCACGCACTGCGAGTGCCCGACCTGGCCTGACGAGCCCGTGAGACGTCTCAGGCGTCGATCGAGGAGCGCATGCGCTGGATGGCGATGCGCAGGTGCTGCTCGGGAATCGCGTGGTTGTAGAGCGGGCTGCGGCTCGTCGCACCGAGCAGGCGGTCGAGCAGGGCGAGCGTCGCGGGATGCACCTTGACGCCGTCGGAGGCGATCAGGAAGGCGAGACCGAGCAGATCGTCCGAGTGCTGCGCGATGCGCTCGGGAATGCCGTCGATGCCCATCGTGGCCGGCTCGATCCCCTCGGCGACGAAGACGAGCCGGGCGAGCGCCCGTGCAAGCTCCTTGCGGCGGCCCATGCACGCCATGCGCTCGGCCGCACGTGCCACCTCGGGGATCTGGTACGCGGAGCGCTGGCCGATCAGGCGCGCGACCAGCGCACCGCGCTCGCCGCGTGCGACCGCTGCGACGAACAGCCCGGTGAGTGCGGCCGCGCCTGCGGGCAACGCGATCTCCGTGTAGCCGAGCAGCACGAGGCCGAGCCCCACGACGAGCGCCAGCAACGCTCCGAGAGCGGCGTCGCGCGCACGCTGTCCAAGGCGGGCGAGCACGGCGGCAGCGGCATGCGGATCGACTGCATGATCGTCCACGACGGAAGCGAGATGCTCGGCCACGGCGCATGCATCGGCAGGTTCCGGCAGGATCTCAAGCCCCCCAACCGGGGGACTCGGCGCTCAGGCGGGTGTGCTCCGACGGGTTTGCCGCGAGCGGATCCAGGGGAGGAACGCCACGCCGGCGAGCGCGATCGCCGACGCGAGTGAGATCAGCCACCCCAGCCGCACCCCGGGTGGCGTGAACTCCCAGGTGACGAGGCGCGCGCCCGCCGGCACCTGGACGGCTCGGAGAGAGCCGTCCTCGAGCGACTTCGCCCGGGCCCCGTCGATCGTCACCCTCCAACCCGGGTACGCGAGGTCGGCGATCACGAGCCGGCCCGCGGCGGGCGGCGCGATCACGACGCGATCCGGCTCCCGCGACACGACGCGCGCGGCGATCGGCGCGCCGCCGGGGCGGACGATGCGCGCGAACGGCAGCGCGCCGGAGTCGCGCGTGACCACGCTCAGGCGATCGCGGTAGACGACCGGAAGGCCCTGCGGCGCGCTGCCGGGCGGAGAGACGTAGTAGCGGACGGCGAGCGAACGCAGCTGCGGCGTGGCGTGGCGGAGGGCGAGCTCGAAGTGGCGATCCACCGCGACGCCGCCATTCGAGGCCAGCATCAGGCGGTTGTAGCTCTTCAGATGCACGGGGTTGTACCCCGCGACGTCTTCGAGCCCGAGACGCAGTCCCTCCTGGTCGAGCAGCAGCGCGCGCGCCGACGCCGAGCGGTGCGCCCCGAGCTGGTGGACCAGGACGGGCTTCGGCGCCGCCGTGGCGAAGCGGAACGGGCCCTCGGCACGCTGCCGCGCGAGCAGGAATGCGGCGCTTCCCGACGGCTCGGGGGCGACCTGCGATGCGGTCAGCCAGTGCAGTCGCTGGTCCTGATGCGTCGCCTGCCAGGCGAGGTCGCCCGCCAGCACCGCGAGCAGCGCCAGCGGCGCGAGCGGGAACCGTCGCAGTGCGAGCACAGCGCAGACGGCCGCGAGCGGGATCAGGTAGCTCAGCGCGAGGCCGTCGGAGCCGCCCGCGAGCACGCCGATCCCGAGCCCCAGCAGGGCGACGCTCACGGCCGCGGGCCAGCGCCTCGGATCGGGCAGGGCGAATGCCGCGAGGATGCTCACGCACAGCAGTGCCAGCACGATCCCGCGGACGGGCTCGTGTCCGGTCACGGTGCGCACCAGCGGCAGCGAGTCCATGAGCCAGCCGATCAGCCCCGAGGCCCACGCTATGGAGAAGGCGATCAACCACGCGAGCAGCCGCACCGGGCGCCCGGCGCGGGACCCGCGCCGCAGGCCGAGCACCGCGAGCGCGGGGGTCGCGGCGCCGAGGTAGAGCGTCGCGATCTCCGAGTGCGAGACGCCGAACCGGCCGACGAGCCCGCGGCGGTCTCCGAACAGCAGCGACCCGATGCCGTCGGGGTCGACATAGCCCGATGCCGTCGCCTCGCGCAGGAACTCGAGCCGCGGCAGCAGCGCGACCGCCGCAAGGCCGAAGGCGAGCGCGATCGCGACGGCCGCGCGCCCCAGCCCGCGCGTGCCCGCACGGGCGACCAGCCAGAGCACGCAGGTCGCGAGCGAGAGCGCCGCCAGTTGCTGCGAGCCGCTCGCCAGGTGCAGCGCGAGCACGACCGCGAGCCCCGCGATCGCGAAGCCCCGGCGCGACGGTCTCGCACTCGCCGTCGCCTCTGCCAGCGCCAGTGCCGGAGCGAGCCAGGCCGCGCCGCCCAGCAGCCCGAGCGCGGCGGAGCGCGCGACGAGGTGCCCCGAGGCCGCGAACGCGATCGCCGCGAACGCCGACCCGGTACGGCTCGCCTGCAGTTGCCGCGCGAGCGCGTAGGTTCCGAGCGCGGCGACCAGGTAATGGAACGTCGCGACGGCGCGCAGCGCCTCGATCGGAGGGAGCAGCCAGGCGGCGAGCAGCATCGGCGGGTACGTGACGCCCGACTGCGCGTCCGCCAGGAAGGGCTGGCCCGAGAACGCGCCGGGAGCCCAGTAGGGCAGATCTCCCGCAGCCAGGCGGTCGTGCAGGAAGGTCGCGAAGGGCGCGTAGAACGCATCGGTATCGGCCGACGAGGCGAGGCGGCCGGCGAGCGTCAGCGGGGCGAGCACGGCCAGCACCGCTACGACCACGGCGGCAATCGCCGGGGCCTCGCGCCGCACGGCGGCTTTCACGGAGAGGTCACTTCGCGCGCGCGAGGATGCGGGCGTCGTGCGCCATCGCGGCCGGGCTGATGGGCGATGCCGGATAGCCGACGCGGATCCTGCCGCGGGCGTCGATGCCGTAGATCAGCGAGACGTGCTCGATGATCGCCGGCGTCTCGGGCACGGACTTGGCATCGATGTTGTACGCGATCCAGACCGGTCGCAGCTCCGCGCGGGTGCCCAGCAGCCAGCGCGCCTTGCCGGTCAGCTCGCGCGAGCGCAGGAACTGCTTGACCACCCGCGGGGTATCGCCCTTGGGATCGACCGAGACGGCCACGATCTGCATGATCGACGGGTCGGGCAGCGAGCGGCGAGCCGCTGCCAGTCCCTGCATCATCAGCGGGCAGACGTCGGGGCAGTGGGCGTACACGAACGTCAGGAAGACGGCCTTGCCGCGCAGCGACGAGAGCTTGAAGAGCTTGCCGTTCTGGTCGTGGAGCACGATCTGCGGCGCGACCGTCGGCGGCGAGACGAGCAGGGGCCCGGACAGCTGACCCGGCTTGCGGGCGACCGTGGTGCCGGGCGACGACGAGACCACCGCCGCCGGAGCGGTCGACGAGCCGCTGTCGCCCGTCGAGCTGCCGCCGCCGCACGCGGCCAGGGCGAGCGCCAACACGACGAGCGCCGAGCCCTTGATTCGCCAGCCCCGGATCACGCCTTTCAGGGTAGTTGACACAGGCCGCGCTTCGGCAGAATTCACCGGCGCCGAAGCCCCCGGCGGGCGGGCTGTGCCAGCCCGCCCGCCTCTGGTCGCATCAGGTCAGCGCGGGCACGACCGCACTGCAGAAGTCGTCGCTCCGGCCGGTCGAGTCCCTGACGACTCGGAGGGCGAGCTCCTCGTCGTCAGACGGATCGTTCGGGGTACCTCCGTGATCGACGACGAGTTCGAGCCGGGTCTGACCCGGGTTCCGGGCAATCGCCTTGCCGTTCGCTCCGTAGACCGTGGCATTGCCGGTGGCGAGGATGAGGATTGTCAGCGTGCCGTCGCCGTTGTCCGTCACGCGCATGTCTTTCTCGATCACCTTCGCGACGCCGGAAACGGACTTGCCGGTAGCCAGATTCGTGAAGACATCGGTCTCGGTGCCGTGTTGCAGGAAGTAGGCCAGACCGTCCGGTCCGTGCGCAACCGCATGGACGCTGATGTCGATGACGAACGCCTGCTCCACGGTCAGTCCTGGGACATCGCAGAAGTCGCTGAGAACGATCGAGTCCTGCTCGTGACTCGTCGCCCGAAAGACCCGGCCGGCGGCCGCGCTGCTCGCCGCGGCGCCGGTAAGCGCGGCAACAGCGGCGACTGCGGTCAACACGGCGATGAGCCTGATTCCTGGCATCCGCTTCATACGTAGCTCCCTCTCGACTCGGCTTGGCGTGGCCTCGATCGCCTCGCGCGATCAGTGTCCCGAGAAGGGACGCCGATGTCTTCGTGGGAGGCACGGAACACGTCTCCGTGCCAGTACGGAAATGCCGGCCGAAGCTCGTCGGCTGCGTTGCGCGCAGCCGCTCCGCACTGCCGTCGTCGGCCTTCGGCGAGCCCTCCCGGCCGCGCCGTCCTGTCGGCCGGTCGCGACTGCTATTGGGCGGCCGCACAGATTGGATACAGTATCCGCACACGCCGCTCACCGGCCTCGACGGTCAGCAACAACTCACCGAGCGGGTCTGGGCAGCACGAGCGTCGAGCCCCCTCTTCGCCAGCCGCCGATCACGTCTTCAGGGTAGTTGACGCACCGTCGCCCAGGGGGCTTTCGATGCCCCGAGGATCGGGTTTCCCGATCCGTGCCCGAGACTACGGGTGTGACGCCAGCGGCAACCGGCGATCCTGGGCTCCTCGAGCAGCCCCCCACCGCGATGGCGAGGGCGGGTGCCCTCAACCTCCTGGCTCGGCTGATCACCGGCGCCGCGGCGTTTGCGCTGGCGGTCCTCACCACGCACGTCCTCAGCGTTCACGGGCGCGGCCTCTACGCGGTCCTGACGACGACGGCGGGCATCTGCGTCATCCTGCTCACAGCCCCGTCGCCGGTACTGGTCGCCGATCTCGTGCACGGCCGGCGCGACGAAGCTCACGTCCGGGGAGGCATCGTCGCCCTCGGCCTCCTGTCGTGCGTGGTGCTCGCCATCGCGGCCTTCGCCGCAGCCACCGTCGGCCTGCACCTGCCCGGCGCGCACTTCGTCCAGATCGCGACCGCTGTCACCTCGGGCGTGCTGGTCTACGTGGTCTGCGAGATCAGCCTCGCCCAGGGCAGCGGGAACGTGAAGTGGGTCGGCGTCGGAGAGGTACTCGCGGCGCTGCTGCCATTTCTCGCCTCGGTGGCCGTCGCCGCCCTTGGCTACACGAGCGTGGGCGCCCTGATCCTCGCGTGGCTCGCCGGTGCCTCGCTGACTGCGGCCATTCAGCTCGGAGCTGCTCTCCGCCGCAGGTCGCTGGCGCTCGGAGGAGGGTTGACGTTGGCCCTCGGCTGGCTCTGGCGGTCTCGCGCCATCGCGCTGTCGAACGGTGCGCTGCAGCTCTGCGCCCGCATCGATGTCCTCGTGGTCTCCATCGTGATCTCGGTCAGCGCCGCCGGCATCTACTCGATCCCCGTCGCCCTCGCCGCCAACCTGCTGTTGTTCCCGCGCTCACTGATCACGGTGACCTACCGGGCGATCATGATCGTGCCTGCCGCGGATCTCGCACCGCGCCTGGGCGCGACGATGCGCCGGTGCGTGCTGCTGACGGCGGCGGGTGCGCTTCTGGGCGTCCCGCTCGCGGCAGTCCTCGCCGGACCGATCTTCGGGAATGCGTACGCCGGTATCTGGCAACAGCTCGCGATTCTCATGCCCGGCATTGCCGCCTGGTCGATCGTCGAGTTGCTTCGCCACGTGCTGCTGACGCGCTTCGAGCGGCAGCGCGAGGTCCTGCTCACCGCGTTCGGCATGACGATCGGAAACGGCATCCTGGCCGTCATCGGGAGTGCTGCATTCGGCCTCAATGGCGCGGCGGCGTCGACCACCATCACCTACGTCGCCGCGGCGATCTGGATGACGCGTGTCTGCTCGCTGCGCCTCGGCGTTCCAGCGCGCCGTATGTACGTACCGCTGCGCACGGATCTGTTTCCGGCCGCGCGACCGCAAGCCCAGTCACGACCGGCGACGGGCGAGCCGGATGCCTGAACCGCCGGAGCGCGTGTGCCACGTCACGACGGTGCACCATCCCGACGACCACCGCATCCTCTGGAAGGAGTGCGTCAGCCTGCGAGCGACGGGCTACGACGTCACGCTCATCGCCCCGGCGGCGCATGACACCGAGATCGGCGGGGTGCGGATCGTCGCGCTCCCGCCGGCCTCTTCCAACCGAGCCCGGCGCATGCTCGCGCGGCCGCTGGCGGCGTTCCGGGCCGCGCTCGAGCTCGACGCCGCGCTCTATCACTTCCACGACCCCGAATTCCTGCCGCACGCCGTGCGCCTGGCGAGGCGTGGCTACCCGGTCATCTACGACGTGCACGAGGACCTGCCCAGGCAGCTGCTGACCAAGCCCTGGATCAGGCCGCCGCTGCGCCGCGCCGCGGCACGGTGCGCCGACCGGGTGGAGCTCGCGGCCGTGCGCCGGCTGTCCGCGGTGATCTGCTCGGAGCCTCCGTACATGCAGCGCTTGAGCTCGCACGCACGGCGCGCGGTGCTCGTGGCCAACTTCCCGCGTCTCGAGGAGATCTCTCCCGGACCGCCGGAACGCCGTGGCCAGGCTGTGTGCTACGTGGGCGACCTCTCGCGCATACGGGGCCTGGTCGAGCTCGTCGACGCCATGGCGAACGTCTCAGCCGAGCTGGAGCTCGCCGGGTCGTTCGACTCCTCCCTCAGGCGGCAGGATCTGGAGCAGAGCCCGGGCTGGCCGCGTGTGCGTTTCCACGGGCGCATCGGCCGCTCCGAGATCGTCGCCCTGCTGCAGCGGTGCCGAGTCGGTGTGGTGCCCTTGCACGCGGTTCCCAACTACGTCGTGGCGTGGCCCGTAAAGCTCTTCGAGTACATGGCCGCGGGGTTGCCCGTGGTCGCCACGGACGTTCCGCCCTGGAACGGCATCATCAGGCGATTCGATTGCGGAATCTGCGTTCCGGTGTCCGACTCGCGAGCCCTGGCCACGGCGATCACCCGGCTGCTCGACCACGCCGATGAGGCGCGGGAGATGGGCGAGCGCGGACGCCGTGCCGTCGCGGAGCACTACTCCTGGTCCAGCCAGGAGGCGAATCTGCTTGGACTCTACGAGGAGCTGCTGCGATGAGACGTCCAAGTCCTCGGCATCCGGATGTGCGCGAGCCGGCGACGGCGTTTCCGTCTGGGTTGGTCGTGGAAAGCACCCCGCGATACCGCGTTCGCGATGCGACGATGCGGCCGTGCGAGTCGACAGCGAAGCGACGGTAGGTTGAGCCGCGACGACACCACTGACTTCGACTGCGAGCGGCGCGTCCCGGCTCTCGCGCCGCGGGGCGTGCTCGCCTGGGTCATTGCGCTGGGCATGCTTGCGACCGCGGCCGCCATCAGCCCGCTGGGAGAGCACGCGGCGCAGATCAGCTCGCAGATCCACCTCACGGTGCACGTCGTCATCTTCGCCGCGTCGATCGTCGTCGGTGCGGGCCTGCGCGACCTGGCGCGCGCGCAGCCGTGGTCGCGGCCCGTCAGGCTGCTGGTCGGCGCACTGGGGCTCACGGGAATCGTCACGGCGATGTTGCCGCGGCTGGATATCGCGCCCGAGACGCGGCACGTCATCCTGGTCATCGCCGGCGGCGTCCTGGGTGTCGCCCTCCGCGACGGGCTTCTGGCGCGAGCTGCGCGCCGCACCTCCGGTGCGCACGCGTACGCACCGGAGGCCTACGTGCCCAGCTCGCTGGCGTCCTGGATCGAGACGGGCGGACGGCAAGAGGCCAAGGATCGCGTCCTTCTGCCGCGTCTCGCCCGCAGCTTCGTGCCGGGCCGTGTCCTGGAGCTCGGCGCAGGCGCCGGCCAGACTTCACTGATCTTGCGGGACCTCGGCTGGGAGGTCGTCGCCACCGACTACGCGCCGTTCTTCGTCGCCCACCTCCAGTCCGTCGGCCTGTGCGCGCACCGAGTCGATGCAACCGACATCTCCGAGTCGGGCCTGGGAACGTTCCCCAACATCTTCTGCCAGAGCATCACGCCGCTCATCACGTCGGATGTCCGGGTGATCGGCCGCACGTACCGTTCGATCTACGCGGCGCTGGAGCCAGGCGGCCGGCTCGTTGAGATCCACGCCCAGGCAGCCCGTCACGAGCTCCGAGCGACGATGCGCATGCATGCCGAGCAGGCCCATGGCGCGGGCTTCGCCGACGTGCAGGTCGACCGCAACCAGCTGCTGCCGTCGCGTGCCTATGGCGCGCCGCTACGTCCAGTGGCTGCGGTCGCCGAGCGCTGGCTGGGGCGCTGGCTGGGCAACCGCTTCGTCCTCACCGCTCAGCGCCCCTGCGCCGGGCCCGGCGATGCAACGCGGCGCGCATCCGCCGGCCTCGATCCTGCGTAAGGCACTTCAGTCGCGATTTTCTCCGCTCGCGCCTAGCCCATCGGTGAGTTGGTCACCCCGTTACGGGTAGCAGGCGGATGGAATCAAACCTCGTGCATGCAATTTGTTGATGGAACGAGTACATCCGTTCCGTACGGTTCCTTTACTCATCGACGGGCACACATGAGCGAGACGGTCTTGATCACGGGCGGTGCTGGATACATCGGAGGGCATGCCAGCCGCGAGCTGAGCGCCTCCGGGAGGCAGGTGCGCGTGCTCGACCGGTTACTGCACGGCCAGCGCGACGTCGCTGCGGCGCTCGAGCGCGACGGCATCGAGGTCGTGGAGGGGGATGTCCGAGACGGCGCGGTGCGTGCCACGGCGCTCGCCGGCGTCGACGCGGTGGTCCATCTCGCCGCCATCGTCGGCGATCCGGCGTGCGCACGTGACCCCGAGCTCTCGAACGACGTCAACGTCTGCGCCAGCACAGCGCTTGTCGCCGACGCGGAGTCTGCCGGCGTCACGCGCTTCGTGTTCGCCTCGACGTGCTCCAACTACGGCCGCATGCTCGACCCGACGATCCCGATTCGCGAGGACGGCGAGCTGCGACCCGTCTCGCTGTATGCATCCCAGAAGGTGAGCGTCGAGCGGCTCCTGCTCGCCCTCGAGAGCGACGCGCTCCATCCCACGTGCCTGCGGCTGGCGACGGTCTACGGTGCGGCACCGCGCATGCGCTTCGATCTCACGGTCAACGAGTTCACCCGAGATCTCTGGGCGGGCCGCGACCTCGAGGTCTTCGGCGAGCAGTTCTGGCGCCCCTATGTTCACGCGCGCGATGTCGCCACGGCGATCCGCATCGTGCTGGACGCCCCGCTGGACCGCGTCGACCGCGAGGTGTTCAATGTCGGGCGGTCGACCGAGAACTTCCGCAAGCTCGACCTCGTCGACAAGATCCGCGAGCACGTGAGCGGCGGCAGGGTGCGCTACGTCACCCGCAGCGATGATCCGCGCGACTACAAGGTCAGCTTCGAGAAGATCCGCAACGACCTCGGCTTCGAGACGTCGATGACGGTGTCGGACGGCATCGCCGAGCTCGTCCGCGACCTCGATGCAGGCTCGTTCGGCGACCCTTACGACCCGGGCTTCCGGAACTGATGGCCGCCGTCGGCGCGCCACCCTGGCGCGTACCGCTCGCGGACGTCGTCATCGGCGAGGACGACCTCGACGCCGTGGCTGCTGCCTACCGTTCTGGCTGGCTCAGCCAGGGCCCGCAGGCCCGAGCGTTCGAGGAGGCAATCGAGAGCTACACGGGCGCGCCGCACGCGATCGCCGTGTCGAGCTGCACGGCCGCGCTGCACCTGATCGCCCTCGCGGCGGGTCTCGGCCCCGGCGACGAGGTCATCGTGCCCTCGCTGACCTTCGTCGCGACGCCCAACAGCATCGCCTACACCGGCGCCACTCCCGTCTTCGCCGATGTCGTATCGCCGACGGAGCCCTGGCTCGACCCCGACTCGGTGGCGCGGTGCATCACCGCGCGCACCAGGGCCATCTCCTGCATGCAGTACGGGGGCCATCCCGGTGAGACGCTCGCGCTGCGTGAGCTCGCCGAGGGTCACGGCCTCCATCTGTTCGAGGACAGCGCGCACGCACTCGGCACGCGCATCGGCGACGAGCACGCCGGAACGCTCGGGTTCGCCGGTGCCTACAGCTTCTTCTCGAACAAGAATCTGGCTCTCGGCGAGGGCGGCATGGTGGTCTGCCGCGACGACGACACAGCCGCGCTCGTTCGGCTGTTGCGCTCGCACGGCATGACCTCGCTCTCCTGGCAGCGTCACCAGGGCCACGCGGCCGACTACGACGTCGTCGCGCTCGGGCACAATTTCCGCATCGACGAGCCGCGCTGCGCGCTCGGGCTGAGCCGGCTTGCGCGGCTCGACGACGACAACCGCCGCCGCGCAGCCCTCGACGCGCGCTACCGCGATCTGCTCGCCGGAGCCACAGGCCTGACCCCGGCGCTCGTCCCGCCGGCGGGCGCGACGCTGGCGCACCACCTGTTCGTCGTCGTTCTGGACGAGGCCGTGGATCGTGAGGCCGTGCGCGGGCACCTCAGTGCCGCCGGAATCCAGACGAGCGTCCATTACCCGCCGGCGCACCGCTTCGCGATCTATGGCGCCGCAGGCGCGGCGGTACCGGTCACGGAGGATGCGGCTGGACGGATCCTCACGCTGCCGCTCTTCGCCCACATGACGGAGGAGCAGGTCGAGCTCGTCGCCGCCACTCTGCGGGAGGCATGCGCATGATCATCGGCGCGCGTGTTCGACCCGGCCCGCGTGCCGTCATCCTGGCGGGCGGCAAGGGCACGCGGCTCGGGCCGTTCACCACGATCCTGCCGAAGCCGCTGCTCCCGATCGGAGACCGTGCGATCCTGGAGCTGCTCGTCGAGCAACTGCGCCTGCACGGCTTCACCAGGCTGACCCTCGCCGTCGGCTACCTCTCGCACCTCGTCGAGGCGGTCATGGGCGACGGCTCGGCCTACGGTGTCTCGATCGACTACCACTACGAGAGCGAGCCCCTCGGCACCGCCGGCGCCCTCGCGGGCGTGCCGGGCCTCGAGGAGCCGTTCCTGATGCTGAACGGCGACGTCATCACCACGCTCGACTTCTCCGAGTTCCTCGCGGTGCACGTCGCCAGCGACAGCGCGCTGACCATCGCCACGCAGGTGCGGCGCGCGGCCGTCGACTTCGGCGTGCTCGAGCTCGAGGAGGGCAACGGCGGACCCTTGCAGGACGTCAACTGGTACATCGAGAAGCCGAGCAGCGAGCACGCGGTGTCGATGGGCGTCTACGTCATCAGCCCGCGTCTCCTGCATCTCGTGAAGCCCGGCGCGTACCTCGACTTTCCCGATCTCGTGCTGAAGGCACTCTCGGCGGGGGAGCGCGTCTGCTCGTATCGCTACGACGGGCTCTGGCTCGACATCGGACGCCATGAGGACTACGAGCGGGCGATCACCGCCGACCCGGACCTCCCGACCGTCCTCAGGGCTTCCGCGGCTCCCGACCTCGCCGCCGCCGGCGAAGTATGAGTCGCAGTCATCGCATCCTGCTCATCAACCAGTACGCGGGGTCGCCGCGCGACGGGATGGAGTTCCGGCCGCACGCGCTTGCCCGGGAGTGGCAGGCGGAAGGGCATGACGTGCTGATCGTGGCCGGCTCACCGTCACACGTGCGTGCGCGCAACCCCGAGCTCGCGCGCCGGGTCAGCCGCGAGGTCGTCGACGGGGTCGAGTTCGAATGGCTGAGGCTGCCTCGCTACGACGGCAACGGCGTTCGCCGCGCGGCCAACGTCGTCGCCTTCGCGAGCTATCTGCGGACACGCAGCCGCGCCCTCGCGGACGACTTCCGGCCCGACGTGGTGATCGCGTCCTCGACGCACCCGCTCGACATCTACGGCGCCCGCGCCGCTGCGCGCCGAAGCGGCGCCCACCTCGTCTTCGAGGTGCACGACCTGTGGCCGCTGACGCCGATCGAGCTCGGCGGGATGTCACCCGCGCATCCGTTCATCCGCCTCATGGCCCGCGCCGAGCGCGACGCCTGCGCGAGCGCGGACACGGTCGTGTCGATCCTGCCCGCGGCGGACCGGCACCTCATCACCCGTGGCATGCCCCCCGAGCGCTACGTGCACGTGCCGAACGGCATCTCGATCGCAGAGGCCGATGCCGGCGAGCCACTGCCCGACGAACAGGCCGAGCTCGTGCGCTCGCTGCGTGCCGACGGGCGGTTCCTCGTCGGCTACGCCGGCGGGATCGGCCTCGTCAATGCGATCGACGATCTGCTCGCGGCGGCGACGCTCCTGCGCACCGCGCCGGTGACGTTCATGATCTGGGGAGACGGACCTGAGCGCCTCGCACTCGAGCGACAGGCGTCCGAGGCGGGCCTCACGCACGTGCGCTTCCTGGGTCGCATTCCGAAGCAATCGGTGCGCGACGCGCTCGCGAGTTGCGACGCTCTCTACCTCGGCTGGAAGCGGAGCAGCGTCTACCGTTTCGGCGTGAGCCCGAACAAGTTGTTCGACTACATGGCGGCGGCGCGGCCGATCGTGCACGCGACGAGCTCTCCGCTCGATCCCGTGGCGGAGTGCGGCTGTGGCGTGTCGGTCGAGGCCGAGAACCCCGCCGCGCTTGCGCGCGCGATCGAGCAGATCGCATCGCTTCCTGCCGCCGAGCGTGTCGAGCTCGGCGCGCGCGGGCGCCGGCAAGCCGAAGAGCAGCATGACTATCCGATCCTGGCGGCCCGTCTGCTCGATGCCGTCACACGGTCGGAGCCGGCTCCGCGCACGCCGGTGGGAGTCTGACCTGCGCAGCCGGCGGCTCCGCCTTCGCGCATGCTTGGCGCCGGTCCTCGTCGGACTGCTCGCGGCAGCCTGCGGGCTCGGCGCGACGAGCATGCGCGCATCCGGCATCAAGAGCGAGTGGATCGGCCCGCGCGTGGGCGCCGATACGCTCGCGAACACGCGCATCGGCGGCCCGTTCGGGACGACGCTCGCCTTCCGCTTCCGCCCGACCTGGAGCGGGAGCGTGACTGGCGTGCGCTTCTACATCGTCGTGAACAGCGGCAGCGAGGGGGAGTACAGCGGAGGGGACGGCGGAATCCTGCGCGTCTCGGTGACGGCCTCCGACGACGGTGGCCTGCCGGCGGCAGATGCGCTTGCAAGTACGGAGCTACGCCCGCAGACCGACGCGATCAGCTTCCCCTTCGCCCGCTTCGACAGTCCGCCGCAGGTCGTCGCGGGGCGCAGCTACTACGTCGTGTTCACGAACACGAGCCCGAATCCGACCGAGAACTGGGTGTCCGTCAACGCGCTGGTCGGCAGCGCAGCCGGCCCGGCGCCGCCCAACCCCTTGTCCGGCGGCGTGCTGCTCGGCGACTCGAAGGATGGCGGCACAACTCCGACGAACTGGCGTGCCCGAGCTCAGGGGTCCGGCGACGTCTACATGCCGATCATCGACGTCGCGGGCGCACAGGACGGGCAGCACCTCGGCGTCGGCTACATGGAGTCATGGATCTCCAATCCCAAGCCGATCGGTGGCTCGGCGGCTGTGCGCGAGCTGTTCACCTACAGGGGCTCAGACAGAGCGCGCGTGCTCCGGGCGCTGGTACGTGTGCGGCGCACCGGCGATCCGGCCGGGCCGCTGAGCGTGAAGCTCGAGGATCCACGCGGGAGGACGCTGGCCACTTCGAGTGTCCCTGGTACGGACGTGCCGAGCGGCGGGCTGGGCTGGGTGTCGACGACGTTCCGCCACCCGCCGGTTCTGAGGCCGGGGCAGAGGCTCGCCTTCGTGCTGCGTTCTTCCGGCGGAGCGTTCGAGACGTTCCCGCTGCGCGAGGGGACCGCCTTCGGCTTCACCGGCAACACCGTGTTCGGCTCGGGCTATGCGCAGTTCTCCAGCTCGGGGAACTGGACAGGCTGGGATCAGTGGGGCGATTCGAACCGCAAAGACGGCGACCTGCAGTTCGCCTTGCGGCTGGGCCCGTGAGCGTTCTCAGTTGCGCCGCGAGCGCGCGCGCAGCAGCGCCTCGTCACGGAGGCGAGCAAGGTCGAGCCGCGCATTGGTGAGCGGCGCGGCACCCCATGGCCGCGGATGCACGAGGATCTCGATCACACCCGCGCCCGCGCGAAGCGCCTCGGCGGGATCGGCGGGTACCCAGAGACGCGGGTAGCCGCGGTCGCTCGAGCGCGCGTCGAAGCGCGAGGTCAGGCGCTGATCGTAGGCCTCCAAGCGCACGTCGAGCTCGGCACGCAACCCTTCGTCGTCGAGCAGCACCGTGTTCCGGACACCCGTGTGGCGATTCGCGAAGTCGCCGTGCGACGCGAACGTCGTGAGGGGAAGGCCGCTGCGACGCCGCAGTGCGGCGGTGTTCACACGCATGAGGTCGCGCGCCTCCTCGACGAGCGCGAGCGCTGCCTCACGCGAGCGCGCACCGTTTCGCAGTGCCAGAGTCGCGAGTTCCTCGTAGTGGTAGCCGACTTCGGACCCGCCGGCAGCGATCGCCTCAACGAGCGTGTCATCCCACGTCGAGAGGCGGAAGAACCACGTGCCGCGCATGCCGAGGCGCTGCTCGATCTCCCACATGCGCGTCGCGGTCGCGAGGTCGGAGTCGATGTCGTGGCGCAGGAGCAGGACGCGATCGGATGTCGCCCGGCGCTCGGCGAATTCGCCCAGAGGCGGCGTCTCGTACCCCGCGCCGAGTGCGAGGGAGAGGAGGAGCTCGTACTCGCGCAGGCGGCTGGGTAGGAGATAGTCGCCGTAGAGCCGGCCGGCGATGCCACGTGCGGCGCCGATGCTCAACCCGCCAAGCCGGTTGCCGAGCGCGTCAGCCATCACTGCGCCCCACCGCTGCAGGCATGGCGAGCGCGATGCCGAGCATCATCCAGAGCAGGGAATCGTCGTTGACACTGCCCGAGGCGAACGCCTCGAGGAGCGCGAAGGCGAGGCCGGCCGCGCAGAACGCCCCGCCGGGCGACCGGGCGACGCGCAGCGCCGAGGCGAACGCCGCCCCGACGAGCGCCACGAACGCGCCGAGCGCGAAGATCCCCGACTCGTTGAAGATCTCGTACGCGACGTTGTGCGGATACGGCACGACGGGGCGTGGATTCAGCACCGGCAGGTTGAGACCGAACGTGCCGATGCCATTGCCCAGCGGATGCGCGAACGCCTCGTCCAGCGCGCGCGTGTGCAGGTAGCTGCGCCGCGGATCGTTCGTGATCCGCGCGTAGCGGCTGAGTGCCGCGGGGTCGACGAACTGCCGGCCGATCACGGCGATCGCCAGTCCGACGACCGCGATGAGTGCCGAGGTCAGCACGCGGCGACGCGAGTGGACGACGAGGAGGATGCCGCCGAGCGCCATTGCTGCGATCAGCGCCACCAGGACTCCGCGGGAACCAGCGCGCGCAGCCGCGGCGGCCAGCACGGCTCCCACCGCGAAGGCGCCGATCCGCCACGCGCCGCGCAGGCGCATCGCGACACACGTGATGGCGGCCAGTGCGCCGAAGGCAGGGAAGAGACCGGCCGTGATCTCGCTCCCGCCGGGCACCGAGTAGGGCTGATTCGGATCCGCGGTTGGAAAGGTTGCGTTGACGATGATGAAGCCCACTGCGATGAACGCGAGCGCCAGGCGGTTGAGCGTCGCGAGGTCGCGCACGAGGACGAAAGGCGAGAAGAACAGCGTCAGCGTCACGACCTCGAAATAGATCGCCTTCGACCCGGCTTCGGAAAACGACGACCGCATCGCTGCGAAGACGAGCAGCGTCGAGAGCACCAGGAACAGTGCGGCCGTCCAGGGCACGCGCGGCAGACCGTGGCGCCGGATCATGACCACACACGACAACAGGGTCAGCGCCAGTGAGATGAGCAGCAAGTCTCCCGGGATCTCGGTGAACGGATACAGGCTCTTGAGCGATCCTTCGCACGCCAGGAGAACCAGCGAGAGCTCGGGCGCGGCTCGTAGCGCCACGACGGCGCCGGCCACCGCTCCGATGCCGAGCAGCAGCGGCGACCGCAGGACGACGCCGCTGCCCACACTCACCGCGAGCGCGGTTGCATAGAGCGCGGCCGCAGGCGAGAGGTGCCGACCGAGGCCGTCCGCCCGCACGCCAAGTGCGCTCATCCGGGGCGGCGTCGCTCGCGCGAGAGCAACCGTGCGAGCACGAAGCAGCCGATGATGAAGCCTGCGCTCGCACCGAGCAGGGCGTTGCGGCCAGTCCGGGGCTGCACCTTGCCCAGCGGCTCGGCCTTCGAGAAGACGTCCAGGTGCAGGCCGCTCGGCGCGGCGGTGTTCCCGCTCGCCGACGCGATCGTCGTGCTCGTCCCACCCGTCGTGCCCGTCGGCCTGTTCGTCGTGGTCGTCGTGGTCGTCGTCGTCACGAGGGCCTTCGACGCAGTGTTGACGGCGCTCACGAGCGCGTCCGTCTCGGCCGTGGACATTGCCGCGGCCCCGTCCTGGCTGCCGTCCAGCGCGGCGACGTTGAGAACCGGCGTGTCGCCGTTGATGGTCAGGCGAATCCGCCCGCGCAGCTCGTCCGCCGTACTACCTTTGACTCCCGCTCGCCGGAGGCGGCGCACTGCATCGGAGAGCACCGACTGCGTCAGCGCGAGTTGCTGCACCGTGGTGGTGATCGGGGCGAACGCGTCCGACCGGGCCGGATCCACGAAGCCGCTCGCGGGCGACACCACGACCTGGCTCCGCGACTCGTACTTCGTCGGCTGCAGGAGCGAGTACATCAGGGCGAGGACGACGCCGACAAGAGCCGCGACCAGCGGGATCAGGGCGAGCCGCAGCACCGGCTCCAGGTCGGCGCGTGACAGCGAGCGGCGTCCGGGGGTGAATGCTGGCATGGTCTCGAGAAGGAGCCGACGGCTCCCGTCGCGAGCCTGGCCAGCGTTACGACGGGAAGGCACAAAACGTTCGCTGGGATCGGAACTCCCGGCTGCCGCGAGCATACACCGCCATCCATCCGGCGCGCCCGTCTGGTCGTAGAGGGACCACGTCCGTGGAGAGGTGACCGTGCGAGCTCAGGGATTCCCCAAGTGGGTAGCAAAAGCCAACCTAAAGTCGTGAAAGCCCGCTTCTATACTGGATTTGGTCGATTTCCTCGTCATTCTTGAGACTCGGGTGATCGTTTGAGACGCCACATTGTCGACCTGGCGTTCCGGACGTCGGAGCTGGCGCTGTTGCTCTCGACTGCCGGTGTCGCGGTCGGAGTTGCGGGCTGGCCGACAGGGCGAGCGGTGCTGCTGGCACTGTCGGCGACCGCAGTCGGCGTGGTCTTCGATGCCGTCAGCCCAGCCGGATCGTCCTGGCGGCGACGACGTGGCCTCTCACCCGCAGCGCTCGCTGCCACCGCGATCGCGCTCGTAGCCGGCTGGAGTCTGGGCGGATGGGGCCTCGCGCCGCTGCAATCGCTGCTCGCCATCGTCGTCGCGGTCGGCCTTACGGCGCTCGGGACGATCGTGCTCGGCCGTGCGTCAGGGCCCCGGCGTCTGCTCATCGTCGGTGACGGCAGGGTTGCTGCCCTCGTCTGCGAGGCGGTCGCCCGCGAAGGGCGCGACGAGGTGGTGGGGAGACTCGACGACCGGCCGGGCGAAGGCGTTGTCGGCAGCCTCGGCCAGCTCGAGCGCGTTGTCGTCGACGAGCGCGTCGACGTCGTCGTGTTCGCCTACTCCCGAGAGGGAGACACCCGGCTCGCGGAGCTCGCGGCACGCTGCCGCGAGCTCGATCTTGCGTTTGCCGTCGTGCCTCGGCTGTTCGAGCAATGCGATTGGGAGGTGAGCTCGCATCGCGTCGGCAACGTTCCGCTCCTGGTCGTCGATTCGCACGCGCACACGACACGCGCACGCATCGTGTCGCGAACGTTCGACATCGCAGCCGCGAGCCTGCTGCTCGTGCTCACGGCGCCGCTCTTGCTCGCGATCTCCCTCGCCATCTTCGTGGACGAGCGCGGGCCGCTGCTGTACCGAGCGCGCCGGGTCGGCTTTCACGGCCGGGAGTTCGACATGCTCAAGTTCCGCAAGATGCAGATCGACGCCGCCGGTCCGAAGCTGACGCTGGCGGACGACGCGCGCCTCAGCCGCGTCGGCGGGATGCTCGCGCGCACCAAGCTGGACGAGCTGCCCCAGTTGATCAACGTCGTGCGCGGTGACATGGCGCTCGTCGGGCCACGGCCGGAGGATCCGTCCTATGTCGCGCTCTATCCAGCCGAGTTCGCGGCGATCACGCGCGTCCGGCCGGGGATAACCGGCCTCTCTCAGATCGCGTACCGCAACGAGGCGGCGCTGCTCGTCGGCGACGATTTCGAGACTCTGTACCGCAACGAGCTGTTGCCGCGGAAGATCGCACTCGACCGCTACTACGCGAGCCGGCGCAACCTTGCTCTCGATCTCCGCATCCTCGGCTGGACGGCCGTTGCAATCGTGACGGGCGTGCGCGTGCGTCGCGACGAGCTGACCCAGTCTGTGAAATTCGAGCGCGCCGGCGTCCGCACTCCACCGGAGGCGCTCACGGATGAGCGCTCGGAGGTCGTACCGGCGGTCTCACCGAAGATCACCTGAGGCTGCGAGTGCCGGGCCCGATCATGTGGCCGGAGCGCAAGCGCTTCGCGTTCACGATCTTCGACGACACCGACCTGGAGACCGTCACCAACGGCCCCGGCGTGTATGCCTTCCTCACCGGGCTCGGCATGCGCGTGACGAAGTCGGTCTGGGTGTCCCCGCCGACGAACGCGGCACGCTATGGAGGCTCATCGTGTGCCGAGCCCGACTACCTGGCCTGGGTGTTCGAGCTGCAGCGCGCCGGGCACGAGATCGCACTCCACAACGTGGCGAGCTCGACGTCCACGCGCGGGGAGACGCTCGCCGGCCTCGACCGGTTTCGCGAGCTGTTCGGGCACGATCCGCGCACGCTCGCGAACCACGTGGGCAACCTCGAGGCCATCTATCACGGCGAGAACCGGGTCTCGGGCGCCAGGCGTGCGATCTACAACGTCCTCACGCTCGGCCGGCGGCGGCGCCTCTTCGAGGGGCACGTGCCGGAGTCGCCGCTCTTCTGGGGCGACGCCTGCGCCGACCGCGTGTCGTATGTCCGCAATTTCGTGTACCGGAACGTCGACACCCTCGCCGCGTGCCCGCACATGCCCTACCGCGATCCGGCCAAGCCCTACGTCGACGCCTGGTTCGCATCCTCGGAGGGCGCCAATCCAGGATCCTTCGTGCGGACGCTCGCCGACGCCCAGCAAGATCGCCTGGAGGCCGGAGGCGGGCTCTGCATCATGTACACGCACCTCGGTGCGGGCTTCTGGCGTGACGGAGCGCTCGATCCGGAGTTCGAGCGCGTCATGACGAATCTCGCGGACCGAGACGGCTGGTTCGCCCCGGTCGCCGAGATTCTCGACCATCTGCGGCGGGTCAAGGGGGTGACGGATCTGAAGGCGAGCGAGCGGCGCGAGCTCGAGTGGCGCTGGCTGCGCGACAAGATTCGCGCGGGCTCGACCTCGTGACGGCTCGCGCCGACGCGCTATGCCGGCGCGGCCAGCCAATTGGATACAGTATCCCCCGCGATGCCGCTTCCCGCCCTCGATGACCAGCAGCAGCTGACCGACCGCGTCTGCGCGGCGCTGCGCGAGGCGATCACGAGCGGGCGGCTGGCGCCGGAGGAGCGCATCAAGCAGGAGCAGATCGCGGCCGAGCTCGGCGTCTCGCGCACCCCGGTGCGCGAAGCGCTGCATCTGCTCGAGCGTGAGGGCCTCGTGCGTCTCGTGCCCCGGCGCGGCGCCATCGTGCAGGGATTCACTGCCGGGGACGTGCGCGAGCTGTACGAGCTGCGCGAGCTGCTGGAGCCCGCCGCGGCCGAGCTTGCGACGGTTCGTGCCGACGCGGAGGAGCGCCGCGCGGTGCAGCGCCTGGCGCGTCTCACCGATCGGCCGAGCGGCGGTTTCGCCCCCAACCGCGACTTCCACCACGCGCTCTGCGCGCCCTGCGGCAACGGGCTCGTCATGCGCACGCTCGACTCGGTCTGGACGCACCGTGCCGCCGAGGGGCTGTTCGCGTACCAGACGCTGCCGCCCGGCGCGGTCGAGCGGCTGGCCGCCGAGCACGCTGCGATCGCCGACGCATTTGCCGAGGCGGACGCCGCGCGCGTTCGCGCACTCCTTCATGATCACGTCCGCGCAGCAGGCTCCGATGCGCTGGAGCGCCTGCCCGGGCCCAAGGACAACCAGGCCGAGGAGATGAGCTGAATGTGCGGCATCTGCGGCATCAAGCTGCCTGCGAGCGGCCCGATCGGGCGATACCTCGTCGACATGTGCCAGGCCATGCGGCACCGCGGCTACGACTCCACCGGCTTCGCGCTCTACGGCGAGCCCGTCGACGGGCAGCTCGTGCTGCGCCTGCGCATCGTCGAGGCGGCGCACACGCACGCCGCGCTGGACGCGCTCGAGGGCGCCCTGCGCGAGCGCGGCGTCACGCTGGCCGACGAGCACGAGGCCGACGGGGCGATCGACGCGCCCGACCGCTTCGTACGAGCGCGCGTCCGCGCGGGCATCGATCAGGTGCGCGACATCGTGCGCGCGATCGACGACGCAGGGCACGGCATCGAGGTGCAGTCGATCGGGCGCTCACTCGAGATCGTCAAGGACCTCGGCGACGCCGAGACGGTCAACGCCCGCCACGGTGTCGACCGCTTCAGCGGATCGCACGGCCTCGGGCACGTCCGGCTGACGACCGAATCGATCGTGGACGTGGCCTACGGGCACCCCTTCTGGGCCGAACCGTTCCCGGATATCTCGATCGTCCACAACGGCCAGATCACGAACTACTTCCGCTTCCGGCGCCTGCTGACGCAGGAGGGCTACCGCTTCCACACCAGCAACGACTCGGAGCTGATCGCGGTCTACCTGGCCGACCGGATGCTGCACGGCGAGACGCTCTGGGATGCCCTCAAGACGAGCGTCGACGCGCTCGACGGCTGCTTCGCCTACCTCTTCGCGACCGAGGACGAGATGGGCTCCGCCAAGGATCCGCTCGCGATCAAGTCGCTCGTCGCCGCGAACGTCGACGGCGTCATGGCGATCGCCACCGAGGAGCAGGCGCTACGGCAGGTGTTCGCGAGCGAGCTCGACGTCGACCTGCCCGAGCCGCGCTCGATCTACGTGTGGGGCCGCGACGGCGACGTGACCACGGAGATCGTGTAGTGCTCCCTCTCGGAGGTCACGTGAGTGTGAGTGTGCTGGCTGGGCGTCCTGGGGACGGCCCGGCGTCGCCGCTCATGGGGTTCAGCATTTGCAAG
>CAWJTT010000017.1:0-214850 GCA_963845865.1 uncultured Actinomycetes bacterium | reverse complement strand
AGCTGCAACACGGGGGTCTGACCCCGCGCGTTGCGCGACACCGTCAGGAGTGCGCGATCTCCAGTTCGCTCCAGCGCGAGACGTGCGCCCACATCGCTGCCGCAGCCGCTTCGTCGTCGCCCGCGTGGATCGCGTCGACCACCGCGCGCAGCTCGGGCCCGAGCTCACCTCGCAGCGGTGAGCCCGGAGGCACCGGAACCGCGATGAACGCGCGCTCGAGCGCGTCGAGGATGGCGCTCATGATCGCTGCGCGCACCGAGTTGCCGGTCGCTCGGGCGACCGCCTCGTGGAAGCGCACCTCGAGCGCTGCGACCTCGGGCCACGCCACGTCGTCGTCTCGGGCGCGCATCACGACATCGCCGACGATGCGCTCGAGCTCCGCCAGCGCGGAGGGATCGGCCCGGCGCGCGGCCCAGGCCGCGTTCTCGGCTTCGAAGGGCACGCGGAACTCCGCGAGCTCGCGCGCTGTCGCCGAGCGGAATCGCAGCAGGTTGCCGAGCGCGCCCGCGACCAGTTCCGAGCTTGGCTCCGCGACGAACGCGCCGCCGCGCGAGCCCGTCCGGATCTCGAGCACGCCCTGGGCCTCGAGCGCGCGCAGCGCCTCCCGCAGCGTCGTGCGCGAAACGCCGAAGGTCGCGCCCAGGTCACGCTCGCTCGGCAGCCGCTCGCCGGGCGCAATGCCGCCGGACGAGATGGCGTCGCGGATCTGATCGACGATGTGATCGAACGAGCGCACGCGCTGGGCGGGCACGAACGCGGGAACGGTGGGAGTCGGATCGGTCATCGCTTGACTGCTTCCGGGTGACAGCGTACCGTGCTTGCCGAAAGGTTCAACCATTCACGGAGTCCACCTGATGCAGCTCGCCGACAGCCTCAACCGCCTGGGGACGGAAACCGCGTTCGAAGTACTTGCGCGAGCAAAGGCGCTCGAGGCGTCGGGCCGCCGGATCATCCACCTCCAGATCGGGGAGCCCGACTTCACGACGCCGCGCCACATCATCGACGCCGGCCGCAAGGCCTGGGCGGACGGAGAGACGCACTACTGCCCGGCGCCGGGACTGCCGGTGTTGCGCGAGGCCTGTGCCGCGCACCTCTCGCGTCACCGAGGCCTCGAGATCGATCCCGGCAACGTCGTCGTCGCGCCCGGCGCAAAGCCGTTCCTGTTCTTCGGCGTGCTCGCGACCTGCAACCCGGGCGACGAGGTCATCTACCCGAACCCCGGGTTCCCGATCTACGAGTCCGTGATCAGGTGGGCCGGCGCGACGCCGGTGCCGTTGCCCATCACCGAGGACCGCGACTTCGCGTTCAGCGTCGACGACCTTGCCGAGCGCCTCACGCCCCGGACCAAGCTCGTGATCCTCAACTCGCCCGCCAACCCGACAGGCGGCATCGTTCCGCGCGAGCTCAACGTCCAGATGGCCGGGCTGCTGGCCGACCACGACTGCTGGATTCTCTCGGACGAGGTCTACTCCGAGATGCTCTACGCCGGCGAGCACGACACGATCGCCTCGCACGAGGGCCTGCTCGAGCGCACGATCCTGCTCGACGGCTTCTCGAAGACGTTTGCGATGACCGGCTGGCGTCTGGGCTACGCGGCGCTGCCGAAGCCGCTCGTGGAGCCGATCACACGGCTGATCATCAACTCGGTCTCGTGCACCGCGCCCGCCGTGCAGCTCGCCGGCGTGGCGGCGCTCGAGGGGCCGCGCGACGAGGTCGACGCGATGATGGCCGAGTTCACGAAGCGGCGCGCCTTCGTCGTCGACGGGCTCAACAAGTTGCCGGGAGTGAGCTGCATCGTCCCGAACGGCGCGTTCTACGCCTTTCCGAATGTCAAGGCGACGGGTCTCGACACGCGCGAGCTGGCACACCGGCTGCTCGACGAGGCCGGCGTCGCTCTGCTCTCCGGCACGGCGTTCGGCGAGTACGGCGAGGGCTACCTGCGGGTGTCGTATGCGAACTCGCTCGAGAACATCGAAGAGGCGCTGCAGAAGATGGGCGACCTGCTCGCGCGCACGGCCGTCTGATGCCCGGGCGCATCGTGGTGACGGGCCGCGTGCCCGAGCCGGCCCTCGAACTGCTGCGCGAGACCGGCGAGGTGGACGCGCACATGCAGGAGACTCCGCTCCCCGTCGACGAGCTGCACGCGGCGATCGCCGGCGCCGACGCGGTCGTGACGCTGCTGAGCGATCGGGTCGACGACGCCTTCCTCGACGCTGCGGGGCCGCAACTGCGCGTCGTCTCGAACGTCGCCGTGGGCTACAACAACATCGACGTGGCCGCCTGCACGGCCCGCGGGGTGCTCGTCACCAACACGCCCGGCGTGCTCACCGACGCCACGGCCGACATCGCGATGGCGCTGATCCTGATGGTCATGCGCCGGCTCGGAGAGGGCGAGCGCGTGATCCGGAGCCGCACGGCCTGGCGCTGGCACATGCACTACCTGCTGGGCGCGAGCCTGCAGGGCAAGACGCTCGGCATCGTCGGCCTCGGCCAGATCGGAACCGCAACCGCCCGGCGCGCGCGCGCCTTCGGCATGGAGATCATCTACACCGGCCGGCGGCGCGCGGACGAGGAACTGGAAGCCGAGCTGGGCGCCACGTTCTTCGGCCTCGACGACCTGCTCGGCACCAGCGACGTGGTCTCGCTGCACTGCCCCCTGACGACCGAGACGCACCACCTGATAACGGCCGAGCGCCTGGCGCAGATGCGCGCCGACGCCTACCTCGTCAACACGACCCGCGGCCCCGTCGTCGACGAGGGGGCCCTGGCCGCGGCCCTCCGCGACGGTGTGATCCGGGGCGCGGGCCTGGACGTATACGAGCACGAGCCCGAGGTGCATCCGGAACTGCTGGAGCTCGAGAACGCCGTGCTGATCCCGCACCTCGGCTCGGCCACGATCGAGACGCGCACGGCCATGGCCGTGCTGGCGGCACGCAATGCCGCGGCGATTCTCAACGGCGGCCCGCCGCTGACCCCCGTCACCTAGTCAGTCTTCGCGTCCTTCGGCGCCGCGGTCTTGGGCGGCTCGGCGTCGCGCATGGTCTCCTTGATGGGCGTGACCGGATCGATCTCGCGCATGCCGCTCTCGAATTCGTCCTTGAACGTGCCCACCGAGTCCTTGGTCTTGCGCAGGTGCTTGCCGGTGCCGCGGGCGATGCCCGGGAGACGGGTGGAGCCGAACAGCAGCACGATGATGACCAGGATGATGAGAATTTCGGTGGCTCCGAAATTACCCACGGAGGCTCCCTTCGAAGGGTTCGCCACATGCTACCGCGCATTCGCTGGGTGTCGGCGTAGGGTTCGCGCGTGACCGCACTGCCCCAGCGGCCCGTGGGCGCCGACGGACCCGGCGTCTCGAGCGTCGGCCTCGGTTGCATGAGCGCCTCGTGGGCCTACTACCTCGACAGGCAGGACGATTCGGTTTCCGAGCGCACCCTGCGCCGCGCCGTCGAATTGGGAGTGACGCACTTCGACACGGCCACGCTCTACGGGCGTGGCCATAACGAGACGCTCGTCGGCCGTGCACTGCGGGACCGGCCGCCCGGGGTGCTGATCGCCTCCAAGTGCGGCCTCGAGAACCGGGGGTTCCCGCGGCGCAGGACCAGGCGCGACGGGCGTCCCGAGACGATTCGCCGGCACTGCGACGCCTCGCTCGCGCGGCTCGGGATCGGCTGCCTGGACCTCTACTACCTGCACCGCGTCGATCCCGACGTGCCCGTCGAGGAGAGCTTCGGTGCGCTCTCGGAGCTCGTGGATGCAGGCAAGGTCCGGCACCTCGGCATGTCCGAATGCACGGTCGAGGAGCTGGCCCGGGCGCACGCGACGCACTCCGTGAGCGCGCTGCAGAGCGAGTTCTCGCTGTGGACGCGCGACCCGCTGAGGGACGTCATCCCGTGGTGCGGCGACAACGGCGTGTCGTTCGTCGCCTTCGGCGTGCTCGGGCGCGGCTTCCTGACCGGCGCACTGCCGGTCGGACAGGAGTTTCCGAGCGGCGACTTCCGGGCGGGGAACCCGCGCTTCCAGCCGGAGGCGATGCGCGCCAACGCCGTCATCCTCGACGGCGTGCGGCGCGTCGCCGAGCGTCTCGGCGCAACACCGGCGCAGGTCTGCGTGGCGTGGGTGCTGGCGCAGGGCGAGCACGTGCTGCCCATCCCGGGCACCAAGCGCACCGCCTACCTCGAGGAGAACCTGGGCGGTGCGAGCCTGAGCCTCGACGCCGAGGCGCTCGCCACGCTCGACGCGCTGCCGCCCGCGGTCGGCGCACGGTACCCCTGAGAAGTGGCGTACGGCCGACGGCCGTGGGATGTGCGAAATGCGCCACTGCGCCGGGAGATTCCCGAACATCACCTGCGCGTGATCCGCATCTCCTCGTCCTGCGTCCAGGTCGCGCCTCCGTCACGGGAGATCTCTCCGCGCCACGTGAACGCGTCGGAAGCGATGTCGGTGAATCGCCAGCGCAGCTGCGGATCGTCCTCGTCGCTCAGGAGCACGATCTCGCCGCCCACCGGCCGCCCGACGAATCGCCGCACACGGCCGTTGACGGGCTCGATCCAGGTCGAGCGCCATGCGCCGATCGACGGGTCGTAGAAGCGGATGGTCGAGCCGTGGAACGCCAGCGGCGGCTCTCCCTCACCGGGCTCCCCGCGCCCCGGAACGATCCAGATGTCCTGGATCGCACGCCCGCCGAGCACCCAGCCGAAGTGCAGCTCGCCACGCGCGGTGCGGGTGCGGCCGCCGGCGTCGAGGCCCGACCAGGCAATGTCCCAGGAGCCGATGAACTGGCCGAACAGCTGCAGTTGCTGGGCGTTCGGGCCCGCGGGGCCCGAGACGTGTAGAGCTTCGACGAGGCCGTCGGCGGACATCGGCATCCCTCCAGACTGAGCGCGCGGCTGCGCGAGGTGCGCGTTCGAAGCCTAGATTGCGTCTGGGGCGGCACCGGCCTGGTGGCCGATCCGGTCTTCAAAACCGGCAGGGCGGCGTAGCCCGTCGCTTGGTAGGTTCGATTCCTGCGCCGCCTCGTACGTACCTGATAGCCAAGCGGATTTCGCATGGTTACGCGGTTCATGCATGTCGCATATGCCGCATAAACGCGTAGGGTGCTACCCCCGGGTGCTACCCTCGAACCGGCCCGGAATCCGACCGTCTCAGAGCCCGTCCCGCGTTCGCCCGGGCGTTCGATGTCATCCGGCACTGACGCCGATCGATCATTCGCGATCTCGGCTGTGTGTGCGGCTCTCGCGGGTCGAACGATCCCAGATGAAACGATCACCCCAACCCGGGACTTCGCCCCCTCAGAACGCCGTGCTCCTCAGCCGCCGAGGTCGATCACAAGTAGCGCGTATGGGTGTGGCCCCTATGCTCGCTTGAACCATGCGAGCGTACGGCGTCTGCGCGGAGCCCGGATGCCCTCGCATCGTCGAGCATGACGGCTGCTGCCGCGAGCACCGCCGCAAGCCGTGGGGCGATGCCGGGGGTCGAGCCGAGCTTTACGGGATCCCGACGCGTGAGCCGATGCGGCGACTCGCAGCGGGCGTGCGGCGACGTGACAGCGATCGATGCCGAGGATGCGGAGCTCGCGTTCCGCCCGGCTCGGGAGCGGTCGACCATCGGATCCCGAGGAGTCGAGGCGGCGCGACCGTGCCTGCGAACCTCTGGCTGCTCTGCGACGACTGCGACGACAGAAAGACGGGCGCCGAACGCGCCGCCCGACGATAATCAGCACCCCACGACATCCGACACTCAGGGGAGCCGACACTGTTTAGCCGCACATCGGCTCGAAGAACCGGGCGCGCTCAGGGGACAACTCTTCCTCGTGGTCTTCGAGCCAGTACTCTCGTCCGCCCGCAACTCGGTCGCCGTCCACGTTAAAAACGGAGAGGACGTAGTAGATGCCCTGCTCCGTGTGGGGTACTCGCACCTCCGAGACGACTGTTTGGCCTTCGGCCACCATCCCGAGCACTTCGATCGTCCAGCCTTCGGGATAGATGCGGTTGAACTCGACGAAGTTCTCGCGTCCGCGAATCCGCAGCCGCGCGTCTGGCCATTCCACGACGAAGTCGTCGGAGAGGAGGCGACCGAGCCCATCCCAGTCGCGCGCCTGAATCCGATCCCAGAAAGCGACCACCACGTCGCGCGGCTCCACGGAGTGACTATAGGTTGAACGAGACCTCGTCAAGGGCTGCGGCGACGAGCTCATCCAGCGTAATCCCCACCTCACGCGCATCGGCGACCGCCGAGCTCCGAGAGCACGGGCTCTTCGGGGAGGGCTCCCTCGGAGCTGGGGGGCAGATTGCTAGCCGGGGACGCGCCGCCCACCCTACCCACGTCACCCTCAAGCGCACGAACGAGTCCGAACGATTTTTCCGCAAAGAGCGCGATTCGCAACCGGGCACCCCCTCGGTGCCTAGCGACCGCGCAGCCCGTTGAACACGCTTCGGTGTGGGCGGCAGAGACGCTCGGCTTGAGCGGCCCTTGTCAGCCGCTGCACCGAGCGCGATACTTGCTTGCCGCGAAGGAGGTGGGCCGATCTCGACTGGTGCGAGAGGTGGGTTGCGGGCCCTGCCATTGTTGATGGTAGCGACGGTCGCGCTGACCGCGTGCGGGAGCTCGATCAATGATCCCGAGTCGGCGCGGTGTAACTCCCCGCGGGTCACGTTCGGCCGCAAGCTCGTGTTGGCCGAACACGCGGAGGTCGAGGTGCATTTCCGCTGCGTTGGCGCGGTACTGGCGGGCACGCTCTACTTGCCCAGGCGCGCCGCCCCGGTTCCTGCGGTCGTCTACGTGCACAGCAGTGGGCCGTCGACGCGCTGGATCTGGGGTGTGCCATGGGTGCAGCAGATCGTGGGCGCCGGGATCGCCTTCTTCTCGTACGACAAGCGCGGCGCCGGCGAGTCGGAAGGCTCCTGCTGTCCCGGTGACCAGAGCCACTTCAATCTGCTGGCGGCGGATGCGGACGGCGCCGTGAACGCGCTGCGGACGCGGGCGGACATCGACCCGGAGCGGATCGGGTTCCTCGGCACTAGTCAGGCGGGCTGGGTCGTTCCCCTCGCCATCGTGCGCTCGCACAATCGGGTCGCCTTTACCGCGCTCGCGAGCGGCGCCGCGGTGACGACACACGAGGAAGAGCAGTGGAGCAAGCTCGCCGGTGAGGAGGATGCCAATCCTGCGCCGCTGACGTCCGCGAAGAAGGCGGAGATCACACGGCAGCTGCGGCCGTCCGGCTTCGATCCGCGACCACTCCTTGGGCGCATGACGGTACCCGGAATCTGGGTCTACGGCCGCCAGGATCGGTCGATCCCCGCTGAGAAGAGCGCGGCAACGCTCGAGCGACTCCGCAAGTCGCAGGGCAAGGACTTCACCGTCGTACTGTTCCCACACGCTGGGCACGGCCTGCTGGACACTCCACCCACGGACCCGCGTGCGATGCCGACCCTGCTCGCATGGATCCAGAAACACGTCCGGCCCAGCTGAGGGTGACGCGCTGCCCCTCGCCGCGCGTATGGGTTTGGGTTGTGGTGCGCCGAGCAAGAAATCGACAGACGATGCGCGCCTACCACTGACGACGGCCGAGGCCGCCGCGAGCATCCTCCGCGACGGCTTCGACGACTCCGAAGCCTTCAACCTCCCGCCGCCCGATCGCGGCATCTGGATTGAGCGCCGCCCGTTCGACGCGGCCTCGCTCGGCGCGACGAGCAAGGGCATACACGTCCTCGCGATCGACGTGGACGAAGACGTGATCGCGCCGTACGAAATATTCGACGTCGAGGCGACTGGCGAACTCGTGAAGCCGCCGCCGATACCGGAGTGGCTCGACCCGGCCGACACGCCACGCCACTGGATCGTCCCGGCCGACATCCTCAACCGCTGGCCCCCGATCGACCTCGGCAGGGAGCGCGACCTGCCGTCCCCTCTGCCCGGCGAGCGTTTCTGACGTGCCCGATGTCGTGCACGATGACCTGGGCACCCCTCCTCCCTCAAGGGGGCGGACGCCTCTCAGTGCTCATGGCCGCGTTTGGCCCGAGGCGCGTAACGTCGGTGGAGGATCAACGTGTTGCCGTCGGAGTCTCGGAACGCTGCGAAATGGCAGACGCCCGAGTCCCACGTCTCGCCCATGAACGCGACCCCTTTCGCCTCCAGTGCCGCTCGCGCCGCGGCGACGTCAGCCACTCGTAACGCAAATCCGGCCTCGTTGGCGACAAACGGCAGTCTTTCGCGTTGTGGCTCCCAGAAGCTGAGCGTCACGTTCGGCGTCTCGACCTCGCCCTCTGTTACCTCACTCTCGGACAGCCCTAAGATGTCGCGGTACCAGGCGATTGCTCGCTTGGTGTTGCGCGTCGGGACCGAGATGAAGTCGACGAGTTCGATCTGCACCGCTCGCGATGACGCTACCACTCCGGGCACGCGGTCCAGGAACCGTCGGGGCGAGCGCAGGCAAGACCTCCGCGGTTTGCATCGCGCGCTTCCCCAAGCAGGCAGGCAAGGCGGCGGCGACCCCCCAGCAAAACGGCGATAGCCGAGACGAGAATCGAGAGTCAGCCTTGACGAGACGCGTCGCCGCGTGCGGTTGCGCAAGGCAACGACGAAGCAGCGGCGCGCGCTCTGGGTCGAAGCCGCTCGCCGATGCGCTCGAAGCCCGTCTTCGGCGACGCGGGCAGCGCCAAGCTGCGCACGGTGATGACGAGGGCCTGCCGGATCGCCGGTATCCCGCTCTCTTCCCCGCACGACCTCCGGCATCGCAGGATCAGCCTCCTGTACCTCCGCGGGATGCGCTGGGCGCGGATCGGCGAGCAGGTCGGTCAGCGCGACCTCGCCGTGACCGCGAACACCTACATCCACGTGCTGATGGACGAGACCGAGGTCGACTACGCCGAGCTGCTCGGCGATCCGGGTCAAGCGTGACGACAGACCTGGCTGGCGTGAAGCTGGCGGTCGGCGGGAACGAGCAGGCGGAGTTCGTTTCCGCGTCAGGCGGCGGGCGGATGTCTCCAGACCACTGTCTTCGGCCCCGAATCTACAGGGGTGACGGTTTCTGCAGGTATCGCACCGAGTCGCTCCGCGACCCGCTCAGATCGGACGTTGTCGGACGAGATCAGGGAGACAAGCCGGTCGATGGATCGACAGTCATATGCCCATTCCCGGATGGCCGCGGCTGCTTCGGTCGCATATCCGTGGCCCCAATGCGCCCGTATCAAGGCCCACCCAAGCTCGGGCTGACCATGACTTCCTGCATTAGCCCAGGTCGAGGGCGTCCAACCGCGTGTATCGAAAATCATGAGGCCAGCCTGGCCGACCACCTGCCGGTTGGTAGCCGCGGTCTCAATCATGAACGGACCGAGCCCCTCGGTTCTCCAACCGCCGATCCATTCTTCGAGGATGGCTCGTGCTTCCTCAGGTGCTGATACGGGCTCTTTGCCCAAGCCGTGCATGACCTCGGAATCCGTGAACAGGCCGTAAAGAGCGTCCGCGTCCCGCGGAGTCGGCGTGCGTAGGCAAAGCCTGTCCGTGTGGAGGTGAAGCTCCTCCCAGGACGCGGTGTTATGAGCCACGGCGAGAGGCTAGCCGGAGATGCAAACGCCGCTTACGCCACCGCCCTTACGAGCGTGCTCATGGCGTGCTCCCCCGGTGCTCCCCTCGGCTCCGAAAAGTGCCCTAATTGCAGGGGCGTTCGATTCCTGCGCCGCCTCGTGAGCACCGCCTGGCCACGCGAAACGGCTTGGTTGCGTGGGTCAGGTGTGTCACAAACGGTGAGCCGCCCGGGCTGGGCGCTTCAAGGGTGCGGCTACGATTGCCTGGACCACGTGAAAGGAGCGATCCGATGCCACAGCTCGACGCGTTCGGCATCGTCGCCGAGGACCTTGGCCGGAGCCTCGCGTTCTACCGCCTGCTCGGCCTCGAGTTCCCCGACGGGGCCGAGAATGAGCCCCACACCGAGACGACCATCGCCGGCGGCGTGCGGGTGATGTTCGACCCGGTGTCGACGATCCAGTCGTTCGAGCCCGGCTACGTCCACACGCCCGGCAGCGCGGGCGTCAGCCTGGCCTTCGGCTGCGCCTCTCCCGAGGAGGTCGACTCGACGTACCGGATGGTGGTCGACGCCGGGTTCCAGGGCCACCGCGAGCCGTGGGACGCGTTCTGGGGCCAACGCTACGCCCAGCTGCGCGACCCCGACGGGAACGGCGTCGACCTGTATGCCGCTCTGCCCGGAAGCTAAACGGCATGGCCCGAACTGGCCGTGACGGCCAACACCTCCACCCACGTCTGCTCGACGGGGGCGACGTGGACTACGCCACGCTGCTCGGATGAGCACAGGTTGTGCTGGGGATGGCTGACCGTCCGAGACAGCGAAGCGTTCCCAAAACGACGGCAGCGCGCGATCAGGCGGGCATTCCCGCAAGAGCGTTCGCTTCGTGGATCCGATCGATGTGTCGTCCCACACAACGCTCGATCGAGCGCGCCGGGCCGGGTCAGCCCCGGTTGTGGTTGACGACCTCGACGTTGTGCCCGTCCGGGTCGAGCACGAACGCACCGTAGTAGCCCGGGTGGTAGACCGCGCGCTCGCCCGGCGCGCCGTGGTCCTCGTAGCCCGCCGTGAGCGCGGCGGCGTGGAACGCGCGCACCGCGGCGTCCTCGCGCGCGGGGAACGCGAGGTGCACGTGCTCCGTGAGCGACCGCCCGTCCCGGACGAGCGAGAAGCTGTAGTCCGTGCCGGACACTTGCACGCGGCCCGGCTCGTCGTGCGCCAGGCGGAGCCCGGCGTGCGGCGCGATCGTCGAGTAGAAGCGCCGGGAGGCCTGCGGGTCGCGGACGCGGATCCACAGGTGGTCGACGCGGCCGTCGGGCACGGCGTCCTCGCGGTCGACGTGGACCGCCTCGACGCTGTTGCCGTCGGGGTCGAGCAGGAACCCGCCGTAGTACGTCGGGCCGTACTGCGTGCGCGGCCCCGGCGCGCCGTCGTCGCGGTACCCCGCATCGACGCCCGCCTGCCAGAACGCGTCGACCTGCGCGCGGTCGCGGGCGCGGAAGCCGACGTGGAGCCCGCGGGTGACCGGGTGCTCGCGGTCCGTCGGCCCGATGGCCCAGTCATCCCACTCGACCAGCTCGGCGTCCGCATGACTGGGCTCGGCGCCCAGGACGCTCAGGACGGTGCGGTAGAAGCGCTCGGAGGCCGCGAGGTCCGAGACGGCGATGCCGACGTGGTCGAACACCCGGCAGAGGCTACCGTTGCGGGCATGCTCGACACCCCGCTCGAATGACCGCTCAGAGGGTGGCCAGGCGTTCGCGCGAGACCTGCTCGATTCGCTCGCCGAACGCGGGGAGGGCTTTCATCAGCCAGTTGACGAGCGCCCAGTCGATGACGAGCAGGCGCGTCGGCTCGGTCGCGGTCACGGTGGCCGCGCGCGTGCGCGCGAAGCCGGCTCCCCACTCGATGGCGGCCAGCTCGCCGAAGAACTCGCCAGGACCGAGCGTTGCCAGCGTGTGGCCGTCGGCGACGACTTCCACGGCGCCACTCAGGATCACGTAGAGGCTCCTGCTGACCTGCCACTGCTCCACCACCGCTTCACCCGCCAGGGCAAGGTGCTCGTGCGCGGCGAGCAGGAGTCGTTCGGACTGGTCGTCGTCCAGGGCAGCGAACAGCGGCAACGAACGCAGGCCGGCCGTGTCGAGCGCTGGACGGCGAAGCCAGCCGAGCTCGAGCGACGGATAACTCTCGCGCACCGCGATGGGGGGAGCCGGTGCGACGTCGACCTCCAACGACGCCGCCAGCTCCAGAGCACGGTCGACTTCGGCCTGCGACGTCGAGTGGTTGAGCACGCACAACCGCAGGACATAGCGACCGCGCACCCGCCCGGTCGAGACGAACACCTCGCCTCCGCGCTCGATCTGATCGGCCAGGCTCGCGTTGATGCGCTCCAGGACCGCCTCGTTGTCGATGCCGGGCGGATGCCGGCGGAATGTCAGCACACCGAGCGAAGCCGGCGACACCAGCTCCAGCTCGGACGAGGACTCGATCCGGCACTGCGCGTGCTGTGCCAGGTCGAGGCAGCGGTCGATTGCCGTGCGAAAGGCCGCCAGACCGAAGTAGCGCAGCGAGATCCAGAGCTTGAGGGCGCGGCAGCTGCGCGTGAGCTGCAGGCCGAGGTCGGAGAAGTTCACCTCGCGATCGGCCGCCTCGACGTCCTTGAAGAAGTCGGGGGAGATCTCGAATCCGCGCCGCAGCGCCGAGCCGTCACGCACCAGCAGCGCGCCCAGCTCGATCGGCTGGTAGAGCCACTTATGCGGATCCAGGGTGATCGAGTCGGCCAGCTCCATCCCGGCAAGCGCCTCGCGACCACGCTCGCTGAGACACGCGAAGGCTCCGTAGGCGCCGTCTGCATGCAGCCAGATTCCCTCATCGCGGCAGATCTTCGACAGCTCGTGGAACGGGTCGACGGCACCGGCGGTCGTCGTGCCGGCGTTGGCGACGACCATCAGCGGACGTCGCCCACCGGTCCGGTCGGCGGCGATGGCGCCACGCAGGGCATCGGGACGCATTTGCGCCCGCGGATCGGTCGGGATCACGCGCACCTGATCGGGCCTGAAGCCGAGCGCGCGTGCGGCGCGCGCGAGCGACGAGTGGGTCTGATCGGACATGTACACGACCGCGCGAGCATCCATCACGCCGATGCGCGCCTCGCGCGCGCAGGCCAGCGCGGTCAGGTTCGCCGCCGATCCCCCCGACACGAGCAGGCCGGCAGCCTCCTCCGGATAGCCGACCCACTGCCGGATCCAGTCGAGCACGACCAACTCCAGCGCGCTTGGGCCCGAAGCACCCAGCCACCAGCAGGTGTCGATGTTGAGGGCACTCCCGATCAGGTCCCCGAGCGCACCAGGCCAGGTGCCCTCACCGGGGATGAAGGCCATGTACCCCGGATGACTGATGCGAGCCACGAACGGGAGCACATCGCGCTGCAGCCCTTCCAGGATCTCGTCGAACTCCGCGGGGCCCTCCGGCGCGGGCATCGACAGGCGCCGGTGCAGCTCTTCGGGCGTCGCCGAGCGCACGACCGGCCCCGCCGGCCCCGTGATCCGATCGACCAGCATGTCGACGGTGCGGTAGCCGAGCCGGCGCATCGACTCCGGATCGAGAGCGAGAGGAGAGGAGTCGTCGGGCGCCATGGGCCGGCAAGCGTACTACGCGCCGAGAACCGGCCCGGCTCGCGCGAGTTCGCCGTCCGAGTGCCCGGGGTTGCATAGGAGATCAGATACGATCGTGAACCTGGCTGTTGAGAGCCTCCACCGGTTGCATGAGGAGCGCGCGTGCGGCAGAGAACCACCAGCCCGTCGCGTCACGGGCGCCCGGGTCCGCTCCTGGCCGTCCTCGTGCTGGCCGGGGGCGGCTACTCGCTCGTCCAGTCGCTGGTCGTCCCCGCGCTGCCGACCCTGCAACTGCGGCTCCACACGACGCAGACCGGCGCGGCGTGGGTATTCACCGCATTCCTGCTCTCGGCGGCGGTGGCCACTCCGCTCGCCGGCCGGCTCGGCGACCTCTACGGCCGCCGGAGGATTCTGCTCTGGACGCTCGCCGCTCTGTCTGCCGGGATCCTCGTTGCCGCACTGACGACGTCGCTGGCCGTGATGATCGGCGCGCGTGCAATTCAGGGAGTTGGCGCGGGCGTCTTCCCACTCAGCTTCGGCATCATCCGCGACGAGCTCGACGCCGGCAGCGTGGCGCGTGGCACCGCCTGGATCTCGGCCGTGCTCGGAGCGGGGGGAGTGCTCGGAATCGTGCTGTCAGGCCCGATCCTCGAGCACCTCTCGTATCACTGGCTGTTCTGGGTGCCGCTTGGCGTGACGGTCACGAGCGGCGTGGCGGCGTTCCGGATCGTCCCCGACCGGCCGGCGGCACGCACCGGATCGATCAGCTGGCTCTCCGCGGCACTGCTCGCGAGCTGGCTCGTGTGTCTGCTCCTCGCCATCAGCGAGGGTCCCGACGAGGGCTGGCAGTCAGGTCGAGTTGTCGGGCTCTTCGTCGGCGCCGCGGTGCTCGCGCTCGCGTGGATCGCAGCCGAACAGCGCGTGCGCACGCCGCTGGTCGATCTGAAGATGCTGCGCGGCCGCGGTGTCTGGACGACGAACGTCGTCGCCGTGCTGGTCGGGTGGGGGATGTACAGCGCCTTCGTGCTCGTCCCGCAGCAAGTCGAGGCGCCGGCCAGCGCAGGGGGCTTCGGCGCATCGGTCGCCACCGCCGGCCTGTACCTGGTGCCGTGGACGTTCGCCCTCGCGATCGCGAGCTCCGTCAGCGGACGCCTCTCGGCTCGCTTCGGCTCGCGCCTGCCGCTCGTGATCGGCTGCGTCGTCAGCACGGCGGGCTTCGTGTGGCTGCTCGACCAGCACGATCAGCCGTGGCAGATCCTCGCCGCGTCGACGGCCCTGGGCGCGGGGACGGGCTTCGCCTTCGCCTCCATGGTGAACCTCGTGATCGAGAGCGTCGGGCCCGAGCAGACCGGCGTCGCCACCGGCGTGAACATCACGCTGCGGACAGTCGGTGGTGCGATCGGCACGCAGGTGGCGGCCAGCGTCCTGGCCGCAACGCTCACTGCCAACGGCGCGGTCAGCCACCGGGGCTTCGCGATAGCGTTCGCGATCGGTGCAGCGATGCTCGCCCTGGCGACGCTGGCCGCGCTGGCAGCCCCGCGCGGCACCCGCACGGGGGTGCGTCACCCGTCGCCGGCACTCCAACTGACCCTGCCACGAAAGGTCTCGTGATGGAACAGGTACGCCTCGGTGCGAGCGGGCTCCACGTCTCCCGCGTCTGTCTCGGCATGATGAGCTACGGCACGACCGCGTGGCGGCCGTGGGTGCTCGACGAGGAGCGCGCCGCACCCATCGTCCGAGCAGCCGTCGAGGCCGGGATCACGTTCTTCGACACTGCCGACATCTACTCCGACGGCGCGAGCGAAATCGTCACGGGCAACCTCCTGCGACCACTCCTGTCGCGCGACGAACTCGTGCTCGCGACCAAGCTCTTCAGCCCCATGACGCCCGGTCCGAACGGGCGTGGCCTCTCGCGCAAGCACGTGCTGTCCTCCATCGACGCATCCCTGACGAGGCTCGGGATGGATTACGTCGACCTGTACCAGATCCATCGCTTCGATCCGCTCACGCCGGTCGAGGAGACGATGGAGGCGCTGCACGACGTCGTGCGGGCCGGCAAGGCCCGCTATATCGGCGCGAGCAGCATGTTCGCGTGGCAGTTCGCCAAGCTGCAGCACACCTCCGAGCGGAACGGGTGGACGCGCTTCGTCTCGATGCAGAACCACTACAACCTCGTGTACCGCGAGGAGGAGCGCGAGATGATCCCGCTCTGCCTCGACCAGGGGGTCGGGCTCGTGCCCTGGAGCCCGCTGGCGCGCGGGCTTCTCGCCGGCACCCGGCAGCGCTCCGGCGAGCGCACCAGCGTGCGCGCCGAGACCGACGCGTTTCAGGACGATCTGTACGGACGCGCGGAAGACTTCGACGTGGTCGAGCGGGCAGGCGAGCTCGCAGCCGCGCGCGGGGTGCCGCGGGCGCAGATCGCGCTCGCCTGGCTCCTCCACAAGCCCTCCGTCGTGCCCATCGTGGGAGCGACGCGCGAGGGCCACATCGCGGATGCCCGGGCCGCAACCGAACTCCGCCTCTCCAGCGAGGAAATCGCGAGCCTCGAAGCTCCCTACAAGCCCAACACCGTGCACGGCCACGACTGATCCAGATGGCGACTCTCAGTCAGTTGATATGCTTTCATATCAGAAGCGAGTGTCCCGGCAAGCTTCTGGCCGCGTGCGCTCTCCCCCACCGGCGAGGGCGCGCCGAGCCACGCCGATGACTCCGCTCACGAGAGGACGCGCATGACCGGCGCCGCGCGCGAGTTCCAGTTCACGTCCGAGTCCGTGACCGAGGGTCACCCCGACAAGATCGCTGACCAGATCTCCGACGTCGTGCTCGACGCGGTCCTGAACCAAGACCCGCTCGGCCGCGTGGCCTGCGAAACGCTCATCACGACCGGCCTCGTCGTCGTCGCCGGCGAAATCTCCACCCATGCGCACATCGACATCGCCCGCCTCGTGCGCGAGCGGATCCGCCAGATCGGCTACACACGCGGCAAGTTCGGCTTCGACGCCGACACGTGCGGGATCATCACCACGCTGGACGAGCAGTCGAGCGACATCGCCCAGGGCGTGGACGCGTCGTTCGAGCAGCAGCACGGCATGGGCGACGAGCTCGATCGCGTCGGAGCAGGCGACCAGGGCATGATGTTCGGGTACGCGGTCAACGAGACGGCCGAGCTGATGCCGCTCCCGATCATGCTCGCGCACCGCCTCGCCCGCCGCCTCTCCGAGGTGCGCAAGGACGGCACGCTGGACTACCTGCGGCCCGATGGCAAGACGCAGGTCACGGTGCGCTACGAGCTGAACGAGCAGGGGCACCGAACGCCGGTCGAGATCGAGCGCGTGCTGATCTCGACGCAGCACCGCGAAAACACCCACATCGAGAAGACGATCAAGCCGGATCTGATCGAGCACGTCATCAATCCGATCCTCACGAGCGATCACGCGCACCTTCTGGATGACGCGCGCGTGAGCGGGCGGGACTTCGTCTACGTCAACCCGACAGGCAGCTTCGTGACGGGCGGCCCGATGGGCGACACCGGCCTCACGGGCCGCAAGATCGTGGTCGACACCTACGGCGGCGCGGCGCCCCACGGCGGCGGTGCCTTCTCGGGCAAGGATCCGACGAAGGTCGACCGCTCGGCCGCCTACGCGGCGCGGTACGTTGCCAAGAACATCGTGGCCGCCGGACTCGCACACCGATGCCAGGTGCAGGTCGCGTACGCAATCGGCGTGGCGCAGCCCGTCTCGATCAACGCCGAATGCTTCGGCACCGCGGTCGTGCCGGAGGCACGCATCGAGGAGCTCATCCGCGAGCACTTCGACCTGCGACCGGCGGCGATCGTGCGCGACCTCGACCTGCGCCGGCCGATCTACGCGGCGACCGCCGCCTACGGCCACTTCGGCCGCGACGACCTGGATCTCCCCTGGGAGCGCACCGATCGCGCCGACGCACTGCGCGCCTCCGCAGGCGTGCTGGCCGAGGCCGCGGGAGCGGGACCGGGATGACGAGTGACTGCCTGAAGCGCGTGACGCACGCCGTGGTGGTCGAGCGCTGCCGGGAGTCCCAGCGGCTGACCGCCTTCGCGCATCGCGCCGCGCGCAAGCGAGTGCTGACGGGTTAGGCGCGGACGTGGTCGTCGAGCCGACAGGCAAGGCGCGGTCGCCCGGCTACCGCCACATCGAGTCACTGCTCGGCGCCGAGCAGTGTGTGATTCTCGATGGCGGCGTCGAGACCGAGGTTCAGCGCCTCTCCGGCCGTAGCCCGAATCAGGAGATGTGGGGCACCGGGGCGCTCTACCAGGCACCCGAGACTGTGCTCGACGTCCATCGCGGTCATCTCGCCGCGGGCTGCAACGTCCTCTCGACCGCCACCTGGTCGATTCTCTCGGCGCCCGAGGCCGAGCAGCGCGCTCGGCTCTCCGACGGCGAACCGAGCCACTGGATCGACATCGCGCGCCTCGGCATCCAACTCGCGCGCAAGGCGACGGCGGAGGCCGGGCGCGAGCAGGACTGCGCCGTCGCGTTCGCGATCTCCGAGGAGGTCAACTCGCCGCGCCGGCGCCAGACAATCGAGCTGCTCGCACGCATGTTCGCGGACGACCCGCCCGACATGCTGCTGCTCGAGACACTGACTCTGATCCGCGATCCGGCCACGTTCGAGATGGTCGAGCTTCTGCTCGAGACGGGGCTGCCCGTGTGGCTGTCCTACCGGCGCTGCCGCCACGGCGTGTGCGGCGTCTACGGGCAGCACTGGGGCCCGCCCGAGGGCGACCTCTTCGGCCGCGCGGCCCGGCGCTTCGAGCAGATGGGCGTCGAGGCCCTGCTGATCAATTGCCTGCCCGTCGACCACGTGCCCGGAATCGTCTCGTGGCTGCGCGACTTCACCGAGCTGCCCCTCGGCGTCTACCCCAACCTCGGCCATCTGACCGGGCCGCGCTGGCAGTTCGACGAGTCGATCGGGCCCGAGGCTTACGCAGCGCTCGCGCTCGGCTGGCGCGACGAGGGTGCGCGCATCGTCGGCGGCTGCTGCGGCGTCACGTCCGATCACATCGCGGCCCTCGGCCCGGCACTCGCCGGCACCAAGCCGGGACGCCGCCGGCCGCCGCTGCTCGAGACGCGGCTGGCCTCGGCCGATGGCGCGCGTCAGCGCAACGTGCCCGACGCCTGGGTCGACGAGCGCGGCGTCGGCCTGTTTCCGCTGCCGCTGCCGGAGCTCACGATCGATTCGGGTGTGTTCGTGCCTACACAGGGCAGCTTCCTGGTCTGGAAGCACCTCTTCCAGAAGCACGAGGGCAAGGGCCTGCGCTGCCTCGACGTCGGCTGCGGCTGCGGCATCCAGACGGTGCAGCTCGCGCTCAACGGCGCCACGCACGTGCACGCGATCGACATCGACCGCGACGCCATCGCGAACACGGTCTCGAACGCATTCCGCAATGGCGTCAGCGACCGCGTGAGCGGCGATGACGTCGACCTCTACCAATGGACGCCGGAGGAGCGCTACGACCTCATCGTCGCGAGCCTCTTCCAGATGCCGGTCGACCCGTACGAGGAGGGCAGCGGCCACCGCCCGCTCGACTACTGGGGCCGCAACCAGCTCGACCACTTCCTGAGCCGGCTGCCGCACCTCCTCGCAGACGACGGACGCGCCCTCGTCATGCAACTCTCCATCGTGGGGCAGGCAGCCACGTCGCAGAGGCTCGCCCAGGAAGGCCTGACAGCACGCGTGCTCGATTTCACGTTCTTCCCGTCCGGGCCGCTGTTCGCGGCGAACAGGCCGCAAATCGAGCGCGTGGAGCAGATCTCCGACGCGTACCACCTGAGGCTCGGAGGCGACGATGTCATGGTCGCCTACCTGATCGAGGTCAGCCGCGCCGCTGACACCGCCCCATCGGACAATGGAGTCTGAATGTCCCTGCGCACCACCCCGCCTTTCCGCGCCGACCATGTCGGCAGCCTCCTGCGCCCGCCCGAGCTGCTCGCCGCGCGCGACGAGTTCGCCGCCGGCACCATCGACGAAGACGCGCTGCGCGAGGTCGAGGACGCCGCGATCACCGACGCCGTCAAGCTGCAGGAGGGTGTCGGCCTCAAGTCCATCACGGACGGCGAGTTCCGCCGCACGTCCTGGCACATGGACTTCATCTACCAGCTCGGCGGCATCCGCGAGGACGCCGAGCGCATGCACGTCCAGTTCCACAACGAGGCCGGCGACATCGAGTTCAGCCCGGCAAAGGCCCGCGTCTACGACACCGTGACACTGCCGAGGACGATCTTCGGCGAGCACTTCTCGTACCTCAAGTCGCAGGTCACGAGCGGCGTGCCGAAGCTGACGATCCCGTCGCCGAGCATGGTCCACTACCGCAGCGGCCGGCCCTACATCAACGAGTCGGTCTATCCCGAGATGGACGGCTTCTGGAACGACCTCAGCGACGCCTACGCCGAGGAGATCCGGCAGCTGCACGAGCTCGGCTGCACGTACCTGCAGATGGACGACACGTGCTTCGCGTACCTGAACGACGCGCGCCAGCGCCAGGAGATCGACGCGCGCGGCGAGGACGGCGGCGATCTGCATCTGCGCTACATCAAGCAGATCAACGCCGCGGTCGCCGACCGACCGGACGATCTGACGCTGACGGTGCACATGTGCCGCGGCAACTTCCGCTCCTCCTGGGTCGCCGAGGGCGGCTACGACTACGTCGCGGAGCCCCTGCTCTCCGAGCTCGACGTCGACGGCTACTTCATGGAGTTCGACGACGAGCGCTCCGGCGGCTTCGAGCCGCTGCGCTTCGTCCCCGAGGACAAGTTCATCGTGCTCGGCCTGATCACGTCGAAGCGGCCCGAGCTGGAGTCCAAGGACGAGCTCAAGCGGCGCCTCGATGCCGCCAGCAAGTACGTGCCCCTGGAGCAGCTGTGCCTCTCGCCGCAGTGCGGCTTCTCGTCGACGGTCGAGGGCAACTCGCTCACGATCGAGGAGGAGAAGGCCAAGCTCCGGCTCGTCGTCGAGGTCGCCGACGAGGTCTGGGGCTGAGAACTAGCAGTCCGCCGGGGCGCTCTCGAAGAAGAGCGCGACCGTGAGCGCGCCCGGATCGCACACGCCCCGGGCGGCCTCGCCGACATAGCTCGCGCGCCCGCGGCGCGCGATCATCGGCGCGGTCGCATCCGCTCCGGCACGCGCGGCCGTGGCTGCTGCCTGGAGCCCGGCGGCGAGTGATGCGCCGTCTCGCTTGGCCGTGTCGAGCGCCTCTGCCGCCGGAGCGAGCGCATCGACCATCGTCTTGTCGCCGCGCTCCGCACCACCCAGGCGCTGGATTCCCTGGAGCCCGGCCTCGACACCGCCTGCGAGCGCTTCGAGTCCCATCTCGGGAGCGTCGCCCGCAGCGCGCGCGAGCTGCGCGAACCACATGCCGAAGAGCGGCCCGCTGGTGCCACCCGTGTGCATGTATGCGGTGGCGACGATGCCGAGCGCGGCGCCGGGCGTGGCGGGCGGGTTGGCTGCGAGGCCCGCCGTGATGCGTTCCATGGCGGCCTCGAGGTTGCTCCCGAAGTCGCCATCGCCGCTCTGCCGGTCGAGGTCGTCGAGCAGCTCGCGGTGCGTGCCGAACATCTCGGCGAAGCGCTCGATCCAGCCGCGCATCTCCACGCCGTCGAGTGCGCCGCGCATCGGCGTCACCAGGTCAGCGCCGGCGTCCGCACCGGCGCGTCCCAGAGCTCCGTGAGCTCGTCGTCGAGGCGCACCACGGTGAGCGAGCAGCCCGACATGTCGAGCGACGTCACGTAGGCGCCGACGAGCGAGCGCGCGACGTCGACGCCGCGCGCGTCGAGCAGGCGTGCGGCCTCGGCATACATGACGCTGAGCTCGAGACCGTGCGTCGCGCCCAGGCCGTTGACGATCAGCAAGACGGGCTCGCCGCTCCGCAGCGACAGCGCCTCGCCGATCGGCCCGATCAGCGCCTCGGCCAGCTCGGAGGCCGGCCCGTGCTCACGCCGGGCCACGCCGCGCTCACCGTGGATGCCGACGCCGAGCTCGATCTCCTCGGCGCCGAGGTCGAAGGACGGGCGCGACTGACCGGGGTGCGTGGGAGCATGCAGCGCGATCGCCATCGAGCGGGCGCCGGCGGACAGCCTGCGACCGAGGGTGGCCACGTCTGCCAGCGACGCCCCGCGGGCGGCGGCCGCCCCGCAGATCTTCTCGACGGCGATGACCGCGGCCGTCCCGCGGCGCCCGGGGCCGTCGTCGCTCTCGGTCGCCACGTCGTCGTCCACCAGCACCGTCTCGACGTCCGCGACGGCCATCTCGGCCGCCATCCCGAAGTTCATGACATCGCCCGTGTAGTTCTTGACGACGTGCACGACGCCGAGGCCTCGATCGATGGCTGCCGTGGCGGCCTCGACCTGGAGCGCGGTGGGGCTCGCGAAGATGCCGCCGGGCACGGCGGCGTCGAGCATGCCTTGCCCCACGAACCCGGTGTGGAGCGGCTCATGCCCCGAGCCGCCGCCCGAGAGCACGCCGACCTGATCGGGACGGTCGTCATCGGCGCGGACGATGAAGCTCGGCTCGCGGTTCCAGCGCACGAGCGAGCGGTTCGCGCGCTCGAATCCCTCCAGTGCCTCGTCTACGATCTGCCGCGGGTCGTTGACGAAGTGGCGCCGGGCGCTCGCGCTGTCGGGGCTGTCGGACACCTGAAGGCACCTCTTCCGGGCGTCTCGCACGCCCATCGACGTTCTATCCTGCAGGAAAAGATATATGATCGGCGAGCCATGACACCGAACCCGCACGCCGCCGATCCGACGGCAATTCGCGGGGCGATCACGCCCCTGGTCACGCCTTTCACGGCCGACGGAGCCCTCGACCTCGAGGCCATCCCGCGCCTGATCGACTGGCAGCTCGAGCACGCCAGCCACGGCATCTCCGTCGGCGGCTCGACGGGTGAGCCGACGTCGATGACGGTCGCCGAGCGGATCACCGTGATGCGTGCCGCCGCCGAGGCGATCGACGGCCGCTGCCCCTTCCTGCCCGGCACCGGCAGCGCCCTCATGGACGAGACGCTCGAGCTGACGGCCGAGGCGGAGCGCCTCGGCGCCTCCGGCGCGCTGGTCGTGACGCCCTACTACGGGCGCCCCCAGCAGCAGGGCCTCTACGACTGGTACTCGCGGGTGGCGAGCGAGTTTCCCGATCTCCCGCTGCTCGTCTACAACGTCCCGATCCGCGCGGCGGTCGACATTACGCCCGCCACGGTCGGGCGCCTGCGGCGCGCGCACGCCAACATCGTCGGGATCAAGGAGACGACGAAGGATTTCGAGCACGTCTCGTACGTGCTCGACGAGTGCGGCACCGATTTCATCGCGCTCTCGGGCATCGAGCTGCTCTGCTACCCGATGCTCTGCCTGGGCGGCCGCGGCCATCTCAGCTGCGTCGGGAACTTCGCGCCGAAGCCCGTAGCGGAGCTCTACGACGCCTTCGCCGCTGGCGACCACGAGCGCGCGCGCGAGCTCCACTACGACCTGCACGCCCTTGTCGACGCGGCCTTCGCCGAGACCAACCCGGCGCCCGCGAAGTGGGTCATGGAACGACTCGGCCTGATCGAGTCCGGACTCGCCCGCGAGCCGCTCGCGCCGCTCTCCGACGCTGCGCGCAGCCGCGTCGAGGCACTGCTCGCAGGGAGCCCGCACATCGAGCTGCCCGCTGCCGTCGCCGGCGCATGACGAGCTTCGGCCGCATCCAGATCGTCTTCAGCCGTCGTCCCGACAGCGCCTCCGAGGAAGACTGGAACGCCTGGTACGACGCACACCTGCACGAGATCCTCGCGATCCCGGGATTCGTCTCGGCACAGCGCTTCGCGATCGACCAGCTCGTGGGCGCAGGCGTCGGGCCCGAGTGGACGCACATCGCGCTGTACGAGGTCGAGGGCGGCTTCGAGGAGCTGGCGGCCGAGATGATCCGCATGAGCCTCGGCTCGGCCGAGGCCTACATCGAGCTCAAGCAGACCGATACGAAAGGTCCGCCGCTGCCACCCTGGTGGGACGACGTGCGCTTCGCCTCCTGGAACGGCCTCGCTCTCGGCGATCGCATCCGCGAACACCGCTAGCAGCCGTCACCAGACGCTGAGGCCGCCGTCGACGGCGAGCACGGCACCGGTCACGAACGACGCCTCGTCGCTCGCCAGGTAGAGCACCGCCGCGGCCATCTCGGCGGAGCGCCCCATGCGGCCGATGGGCGCCGATCCCGCCTGGGCGGCGAGCGCTTCGGCGTCGTCGCCCTGAGCGTCGTGGGTCATCGGCGTGTCGATCACGCCGGGATGGACGACATTGACTCGGATGCCCTCGGCCGCGAGCTCGACCGCGACCGTTCGCGTGAGCGCGCTGAGCGCGCCCTTGGCGGCCGTGTAGGACGCGGACTCGCCGTAGCCCACCTCGGCGAGTGCCGAGGAGATGTTGACGATCGACCCTCCCCCGCGCCGTCGCATGGCCGGGATGGCTGCTCGCATGCCGAGGAAGGGGCCGGTCTGGTTGACGGCGACGACCTCGTGCCAGAGCTCGAGCGACGTCTCGAGAATGCCGGGGCGACCGAGGATGCCCGCGTTGTTGACAAGGATGTCGAGGCCTCCGAAGTGGCGTTCCGCGAGCGCCACGGCTCGCTCCCAGTCACCCTCCGACCGCACGTCCAGTGGCTCGAAGACGGCGCGGTCGCCCGCGGCGGCGATGGCGCGCGCGATCTCGGCGCCCTCCGGGCGGAGATCACCCAAGACGACACTCGCGCCCTCGTGCGCGAAGAGTCTCGCCTCCGCCTCGCCCTGCCCGCGGGCCGCACCCGAGATCAGCGCGACCTTGCCTGCCAAGCGCCCGGCCACGACCGGCTACCAGACCGTGTTGCCGCCGTCGATCACGAGCGTGGCGCCCGTGACGAAGGAGGCCTCGTCACTGGCCAGGAAGAGCACGCCGGTGGCAATCTCCCCGGGCTCGCCGATGCGGCCCATGGGATGCGTGGCGATGAGTGCACGGCGCGCCTCGACGTCATCGCCCAGGCACTCCACCGCCATGGGCGTCTCGACGCCGCCCGGATGCACCGCGTTGACGCGGATGCCCTCCGTCGCGAGCTCGACGGAGACGGTGCGCGTGAGCGCCGTGACCGCGCCCTTGCTGGCCGTGTAGGAGGCCGAGTTGCCGCTCCCCATCGTCGCGAGCACGGAGGAGATGTTGACGATCGAGCCGCCTCCGGCCCGGCGCATCGCCGGGATCGCGGCGCGCATGCCCAGGAAGGTGCCCGTCTGATTGACGGCGATGACGCGGTTCCAGAGCTCGATCGACGTCTCCATGATGCCCTCGAGCCCGATGATCGCCGCGTTGTTGACGAGGATGTCGAGCTTGCCGAAGGTGCTCTCGGCGAGCGCGACCGCGCGCGCCCAATCGGCTTCCTGACTGACGTCGAGTTGCGTGAAGACCGCCTTGCCGCCGGCCGCCGCGATCTCGCTCGCGACCTGCTCGCCGAGCTCGCCGCGGATGTCGCCGAGTACGACGCTCGCGCCCTCCGCGGCGAACAGGCGCGCCTCGGCCTCGCCCTGCCCGCGAGCGGCGCCCGAGATCACTGCCACCTTGCCGTCGAGCCGTCCCATCAGGACGTACCTTCCGTCCCCTCGTCAGCGGCGTGATCGACGAAGTCGGCCGGCCACCAGCTCTTGTGCGCCTCCGAGTGATCCGCGCCGTGGCCGAGCTCGCCCGTGGCGGCGTTCCAGCGAGCGCGGGAGAGCCGCGTGAACGGCGCGTCGACGCCGCTCTCCTCGGCCAGGTTCGCGGCGATGCCGACGTCCTTGGTGATCAATCCCAGCGCGAACGCGGTCGCATACGCGCCGGACACCACGTGATCCTTGAAGACGACCTCGGAGTTGAAGCTCCGCGCGGTCGAGGCGTTGAAGACGCTGACCATCGTGGCCGGCGTGAGGCCGTAGTGCTGCCCGATGGCCAGCGCCTCGGCCGTGACGACGTAGGTCGTCGCACCCACGAAGTTGTTGAGCGCCTTCATGGCGTGGCCGGAGCCGAGCGGCCCGGTCGGGAAGATCTGAGCGCCGAGCGCCGAGAGCACCGGTGTCACGCGCTCGAGGTATTCCGGGTCATTCGTCCCTGCCATGAGAGCGAGCGTGCCGGTCACGGCACGCGCGATGCCGCCCGAGACGGGCGCGTCCACGAGGCCGATGCCCTGCTCCTCGAGCGCGCCGCCGAGCTTGATCGTGCCCGCAGGGTTCGACGAGCTCATGTCGACGACCACGGCCCCTGAGCGCAGGGAGGCGGCGATGCCGCCCTCCCACTGCAGCATGACGGCGGCCACCGCGCGGTCATCCGGCAGCATCGTCACGACCACGTCGGTGCGAGCGAAGTCGGCGGGGGAGCCGGCTCCCGTGGCGCCGAGCTCGTCGACGAGGGGCGTCTGCGCCGCCTCGTTGGCGTCGTAGAGCGTGAGCGCGAAGCCTGCCTTGGCGAGGTTGCGCACCATCGGCGCGCCCATGTTGCCGAGGCCGACGAAGCCGACCCGGAGATCCTGGGCAGAGCTGCTCACGCCAGCCCGAGCTCTTCGAGCATCGCCGTGGCGTTGCGATAGCCATCGACGGCCGCGGGGACGCCGCAGTAGATCGACGAGTGCATGATGATCTCGCTGATCTGCTCCTTCGTGACGCCGTTCGCGATCGCGCCCTTCACGTGCACGCGAATCTCGTGCGGCCGGCCGAGTGCGATCAGCATCGCGAGCGTGATCATGCTCCGCTGCGCGCGCGTCAGCGCCTCCCGCGTCCAGACCTCGCCGAAGCAGTAGCGGGTGACCATGTTCTCGAAGTCGGCCGTGAAGTCGGACTGGCTCTCGACCTTGGCCCGTCCGTGCTCCGATCCGAGCATCTCGTCGCGCACGGCAATGCCGCGCTCGTATACCTCTTCGGCGTCAGCCACGTTCGTCCATCTCCTCTCGTATCACCACCTCGGCCGGCGCGCCGCCGATCAGAACGTGATGGTGACGGTCTTCTCTTCGGTGTTTCCCTCGATGCCGGCCCAGCGCGAACGTCGCGCCGTCAGCGGCGTCGCGCCACCTGCCGGCGACGAAGAGCTGGGTCGGCGTGTGCGGGACCGGCGCGGCCGAGGTGCCGGCTTCCTGGCTGATGCTCATCCGATCTCTTCGCGGGAGCGCCGTGGGGAAGATATCAGACTTCATATTGATTGCCTTGCAGCATGCCTGGCAGGCGGCGATCTCCGTGTATAACCCGTGCGTCTTCTTCAGGTGAGGGATCCATGACCGCCCTCAGTCCCGAGGCGCAGACCTGCCGCACGGCTTCCTCTCGATGCTCGGTCTGCTCAGCGCCGCTGACGGGCCGTACGAGGAACTCGCGACCGAGCTCGTGCGCCTCGTCGAGACGGCTCGCCGCCGGCGCGCTTTCCGGTGCTGAATCAGACATGAAAACTGATAGAATCCACTCGGATGTCGCCGCCAAGACCCTCCAAGATCATTGCGGTGCACGTCAACTACGAGAGCCGCGCGGCACAGCGCGGGCGCATGCCGGCAGCTCCCTCGTACTTTCTCAAGCCTCCCTCATCGCTCTCGGGCGACGGCGATCCGATCGTCCGCCCGCAGGGCACCGAGCTCCTGACGTTCGAGGGCGAGGTCGCCGTCGTCATCTCTCGCGCGGTGCGGGGCGTCGCGCCCGAGAACGCGCTCGCGTGCGTGGGCTGGTACGCGCCGGCCAACGACGTCGGCGTGCATGACATGCGCTGGACCGACCGCGGCTCGAACGTGCTGTCGAAGGGGCATGACGGCTTCACGCCGCTCGGCCCGCTGGTCGACGCGGCCGACGTGGATCCGGCGGCCATCGGCCTGCGCACGCTCGTCAACGGCAACGTTGCGCAGGACGACTCGACGGCCAACCTCTTGTTCCCGGTAGGGCTCCTCGTGGCCGACCTCTCGCGCTTCATGACGCTCGAGCCGGGCGACATCATCCTCACGGGCACGCCTGCGGGCACGAGCCTGGTCGAGCCCGGGGACGTGGTCGAGGTCGAGCTCACCGGTCTCTCGTCGGTGCGCAACCCGATCGTCGAGGCCGCCGACCCGATTCCCGCCTTCGGAGCTCAGCCGCGGGTCTCCCCTGCCAGCCGCGCGTTCGCCCTCGGCGTCAACGCGCCGCGGCCCGTCACACTCTCACGCGGCGCAGAGGCCGCGCTCACCACGGTCTCGACGGCCACGCTCTCGGTGCAGATCGCCAAGCGCGGCGTGCGCAACACCTTCCTCGCCGGGCTCAAGCCGACGCGTCCCGACCTGCGCCTGCTCGGCTACGCCTACACGCTGCGCTACCTGCCGCTGCGGGAAGACGTGCGCGACGCCGACACCGCGCCGCTGAACGCCCAGAAGAGCGCGATCGAGTCGATCGGCCCGGGCGAGGTGCTCGTGATCGACGCGCGCGGCGAGCCCGGAGCCGGGACGATCGGCGACATCCTCACGGCGCGCGCCCTGGCACGCGGGGCGACCGGCGTCGTCACCGACGGCGGCGTGCGCGACAGCCCCGCCCTGGCGCGCCTCGAGATCCCCACCTACCACCAAAGCGCCCACGCGGCGGTGCTCGGCCTCGTGCACTACCCGCTCGAGTCGAACGTGCCCATCGCGTGCGCCGGCGTCCTCGTCATGCCCGGCGATGTCATCGTCGGCGACGCCGAGGGCGTGATCGTGGTGCCGGCCGCCATGGCGGAGGACGTTGCCTGGGCCGCGCTCGAGCAGGAGGAGCGCGAGGCGTGGGCGCTCGAGCGCGTGCAGGCGGGCGAGTCGATCCGAGGCGTCTACCCGCTCAGCGACGAGCGCGAGGCGGAATTCGAGGCCTGGCGCGCGGCGCGCGCCAACCAGCTCGCGAACGCGAGCCGGCCTCAGAGCTGATGCTCGTCCTTCCAGGCGCGGAAGCTCTCGACGGTGTGCAGCTTGTGCTCGCGGGCGGCGGCCTCGATCTCCGTCGCCGGAGCTCCGGCCGCGATCAGCTCGATCAGCGCGCGGTGCTCGGCCACCGACGCCGCGCCGCGGTAGGGGATCTGCACGAAGACCGTCCTGCGGATCGCATCGAGCCGGCGCGCGACGTCGCGCAGCAGGTCGACGACGGCCGCGTTCGGGCAGCGCTCCTGGAAGACCGCGTGGAACTCCTGGTTGAGGCGCCCGAAGCGCAGCGAGTCCATCTGCTCCATCGCCTCGACCATGCTTTCGTTGATCTCGCTCAGCCGCTTGATCTCGATCTCCGAGAGCAGCGGGGCGGCCAGCGCCGTCGCGTAGCCCTCGATCACCGCCAGGACGGACATCTCGTCGTCGAACGCGCCCGGGTCGGCGGGCGCGACCTGCGCGCCGGCGTTCGGGCGGTAGATCACGAGGCCCTCGGCCTCGAGCCGCCAGATCGCCTCGCGCACCGGGAGGGCCGAGACGCCGAACTCCTCCGCCAGCGCGTCGATGACCACGCGAAACCCCGGCCCGTACGTTCCGCTGAGGATGCGCTCGCGCACCGCGCGGTACACGCGCTCCTGTTTCGTCAAGTCGGTCCGTTTGCTCACGGGCGCCATGATTGTCGCATTCTCACCGCATCGTCGGCTGATGCCGCGGGAGAGGATGTCGGATGCCGGATATGAACGAGGCGCAAAAGGCCTTTCTGCGCGGCGCGCATCTCGCGGTGGTGACGACGCTGCGCCCTGACGGATCGCCACATTCGACGGTCGTCTGGGTCGACTGCGACGGCGACGACGTGCTCTTCAACACGGCTCGCGGGCGAGCCAAGGAGCGCCACCTGCTGGCCGATCCGCGCGTCTCGGTGGTGACCGTCGACGGTGAGGACTTCCACCTCTGGCTCACCGTCGACGGGCGCGCGACGCTCGTCGACGAGGGCGCGGACGAACACATCGACATGCTCGCCGTGCGCTACGGAGGCCCGGGAGCCGCGCGCGTCTCGGCCGGGGCGAGCAGCGCGTGATCGTGCGCGTCCGCCCGGAGCGCATCGAGCACGAGGGCCTGGACGACTCGATCAAAAAATAGATATGATCGGCTGGCGCGCCAGCACGCCATGCCCGGGGAGCCTAGACCGCATGACTCAGGAACAGACAGCGACGGCCGTCACGCGCGACGGCAACGGACTGGCGCTGCAGCGTCACTACATCGACGGCGCGTTCCGCGCGAGTCGCGCGGGCGGGACCTTCGAGTCGCGCAGCCCGGCGACCAACGAGGTGATCGCCGTCGTGGCCGACGGTCAGGCGGCCGACGTCGACGACGCGGTCGCCGCCGCGCGGCGCGCGTTCGACGAGGGTCCCTGGCCGCGGCTGGCCGCGACCGAGCGGGCGGCCGTCCTGCGCCGCATCGCGAGCCTGATCCGCGAGCACGCCGACGAGTTCATCGCGCGTCGAGGTGCTCGACATCGGCATGCCGATCTCGCAGATGCGCGGCCTTGCCGCGCGCGCCGCGCAGAACTTCGACTACTACGCCGGCGTCATCACCGAGCTGCACGGCCGCTCGTTCCAGGTCGGCGACGAGTTCCTCAACTACACGATCCACAAGCCGGTCGGCGTGGCCGGGCTGATCATGCCCTGGAACGCGCCGCTGATGCTCTCGACCTGGCGCATCGCGCCCGCGCTCGCCGCCGGCAACACGGTCGTGCTCGAAGCCGGCCGAGTGGGCGCCGCTCTCCTCGACGCTGCTCGCCGAGGTGCTCGCGAGCGCGGGCCTGCCGAACGGCGTCTTCAACGTCGTGCACGGCTTCGGCGAGACGGCGGGCGCCCCGCTCTCCGCGCACCCCGGCGTCAACCTGATCTGCTTCACGGGCGAGACCTCGACCGGCAGTCTCGTGATCGCCGCGGGCGCGCCGACGCTCAAGCGCTCCTCGGTCGAGCTCGGCGGCAAGTCGCCGGTCGTCGTCTTCGAGGACGCCGATCCCGACCTCGCGGTCGACGCCGCGCTGGCGCAGATCTTCACGATGAACGGCCAGCGCTGCACGGCGGGCTCGCGCCTGCTCGTGCAGCGGCCGCTCTACGAGCGCATCGTCAACGACGTCGCCGCGCGCGCGCGCAACATCCGCGTCGGCGATCCGTTCGATCCGCGCACCGAGCTCGGCCCGCTGATCACGACCCGAGCACCACGCGCGCGTGCTCGAGTACATCGCCTCGGCGCGCGCCGACGGCGCGCGCATCCTCGCCGGCGGCGAGCGCCCGGCCGCTGCCCGAGCGTGGCAACTTCCTCGCAGGCGACCGTGATCGCCGACGTCGACGAGTACGATGCGCGTCTTCCAGGAGGAGATCTTCGGGCCCGTGCTCGTGGCGATGCCGTTCGACGACGAGGCCGAGGCCATCCGGCTCGCGAACGCGACGCCAGTACGGGCTCGCCGCCTACGTCTGGACGAACGACATCCGCCGCGCGCACCGCGTCGCGCACGCGATCGACACCGGCATGTGCTGGATCAACTCGCAGAACGTGCGCGACCTGCGCACGCCGTTCGGCGGCGTCAAGAGCTCGCGGCATCGGCCGCGAGGGCGGCGACTACGCGTTCGACTTCTACTGCGATCTCGAGATCGTGCACGTCGCGCTCGGCTCGCACCACATCCCGAGGATGGGACTCGGCGCGGATGAGTAGCCGCGGGGTCGCCGCGTGAGCGCTGCCGGCGATCTCGCCGCGGCGGCACCGCCGCGGACGCCCTTCGACATCGTCCGCGCCGCCTGGGCCGAGCTCGTCGTGCTCGACCTCGCAGCGGCCGAGCGCTTCTACGTCGACCTGCTCGGCCTGGTCGTCAGCGAGCGCGCGCCGGGTGCGCTGTACCTGCGCGGCTGGGAGGAGCGGCTGCACCACTCGCTCGTCCTGCGCGAGGGCCCGGTCGCGGGCGTGCGCGCGGCTCGCGTTCCGCGTGCGCCGCGAGGCCGACCTCGACGCGCTCGCCGCCGACTTCGCGGCGCGCGGCTGCGAGACCGCGCTGGAGCGACGGCGAGCACCCGGGCATCGGCCGCGCGCTGCACGTGCGCGACCCGTTCGGCTTCCCGCTCGCGTTCTTCTGCGAGATGAGCCAGTTCGACACGCAGCTGCAGCGCTTCGACCTGCAGCGCGGCGCGCCGATCGCGCGCATCGACCACGTCAACCTGCACTCGCCCGACGTCGAGGCGACGTTCCGCTTCTGGCAGTCGCTCGGCTTCCGCTGCACCGAGTACATCTCGACCGACGGCGCCGACGAGCGCATCACCGGCGCCTGGCTGACGCGCAAGCCGACGGTGCACGACGTCGCGCTGACGGCCGGCCGCGGGCCGCGCCTGCACCACCTCGGCTTCGCCGTCGCCGGACACCTCCGGGCGTGCTGCGCGCCTGCGATCAGCTCGCCGCGGCCGGACATGCCGCGAGCATCGAGCGCGGGCCCGGCCGCCACGGCGTCTCGAACGCCTTCTTCGTCTACCTGCGCGACCCGTCCGGGCACCGCATCGAGCTCTACGCGTGCGACTACTACACCGGCGATCCCGACCACGAGCCGCTGCGCTGGTCGGCCGCGGACGCGAGCTGCCGCTCGTTCTGGGGCGCCCGCGCGCCCGACCGCTGGTACGACGAATCGTCGCGTCGTGCTCGGGCCCGACGGCCTGCCGGTCGAGCTGACGGACGCCGACGTCGACGAGCGCGACTCCTTCCGCGCCGAGGTCGCGCACCTCACATGAGCACCGACATCCGCCTCTACCCGTTCCAGTGCGGCAGCACGACCATCCCGCTGCGCAACCACATCCTGGGCGCGGGCCTGGCGGGCGAGATGATCACGACGCCGGTCATCTGGTTCCTGCTCACGCACCCGCGCGGCAACGTGATCATCGATGGCGGCAACCCGGCCGCGGTCGCGATCCCCGAGCTCAAGCACTGGGGCAAGATCCTCGAGATGTCCTCGGTCGAGATGTCGCCCGACGAGGAGGTCACGGTCGTGCTCGAGCAGCACGGCTTCGACCTCGCCGACGTCCGCTGGATCGTGCAGAGCCACCTGCACCTCGACCACACCGGCGCGGTCGCCGCGATCGAGCGCTTCCCGAACGCGCAGGTGCTCGTGACGCGCAGCGAATACGACTTCGCGATGGCGCCCGAGGGGTACTTCGCCATGGGCTACATCAAGGCCGACTACGACAAGCCCGGGATCGACTGGGTCTTCCTCGAGGACGACGAGGACGGCTACGACCTCTTCGGCGACGGCGTCCTGCGCTGCTGGCGCACGCCCGGGCACTCGCCGGGGCACCTCTCGTTCGAGGTTCACCTCCCGAGCGGCGACGCGCTGATGCTCGCGATGGACGCCGCCAACACGATCGATCACCTGGAGGAGCGCGTCGTCTCCGGCTTCATGCTCTCGGCCGTCGACACGCGCCGCTCGATCCAGCGCCTGCGCCGTCTGGCCTGGCGCGCGAACGCCCTCGTGATCGCCGGGCACGACCCAGATCAGTGGCCCGCGATCAAGCGCGCACCCGACTTCTACTCCTGATTCGCCGCCGCTGATCGGCCACAGGAATGTGGCTCAGATCGGTGAATGAAATGTAATACGATCGCCAGCGCCAGACCGCGATGGGAACAGCTCCGATGAGGGAGATGCTCGCTCCGATGAAGGGGACGCTCGAAGGCGCTGTCGATCGCGGTCGTCGCCGGTGGAGCGCAGTCATCGGCAAGGCGATCGGCCCCCGCTCGAGCGCACTTCCCAACTTTGCAACGCGGCGTCACGTCGTAGACCAAAGCTGGGGGCTGAAGGTTGTAAACCGGTATCAGATATGATTTGGTATCGGGCGCTGGACTGCCGAGCCGGTTCGAGGCTGACCTGCCGGCGGCTCGAGGAGGAGCGAGAACGGGTGTTGCATCGACACGCTTGTGCGGGGATGCACTGGGCGTCGAGTCAGCGCTGGGCGCCGGCTCGGTGAACGCCGCGGGCACCGAGCAGCGCGGCGACGGGATGCCCGCAGAGCCGTCGGGTGAGCGCGGACGCACCACGCTGCTGCGTGTCGCCAACGTCGCCAAGGCGTTCGGGCCGACGCAGGCCGTGCGCGACGCGTCCTTCGAGCTGCGGGCCGGCGAGGTCCACGCGCTCGTCGGCGAGAACGGCTGCGGCAAGTCGACGGTGGTCAAGATCCTGAGCGGCGTCCACACGCCGGACGCCGGGGAGATCGAGCTCGAAGGCCGAGCTCGTCCCGTCGATCAAGACGCCGCGCGACGCGCAGAGCCGCGGCATCTTCACCGTCTTCCAGGAGGTCCTCGTCGCCGAGTCGTGCTCGGTGCTCGACAACGTCTGGCTCGGCGCCGACGACACGTGGCGCGCGCGCGTCACGAAGCGCGAGAAGGTCGCGCGCGCCAGGCAGATGCTCGGGCGAGCTGCTCGGCCGCGAGGTCGACCTCAGCATGGCCGTCGAGGAGCTCTCGCTGTCGGATCGTCAGGCGTGCGGGATCGTGCGCGCGCTCGTGCGCGAGCCCAAGATCCTCATCCTCGACGAGGCCACCTCCGCGCTCGACGTCGCCACGCGCGACCGGCTGTTCGCGATCGTGGGCGACCTCTCGCGGCGCGGCGCCGGCGTGATCTTCATCACCCACCGCATGGACGAGATCGAGCAGATCGGCGACCGGATCACCGTCATGCGCTCCGGCGAGACGCGTGGCCGAGCTCGACCGCGGGCAATGGACGCCGCAGCAGCTGGTACGCCTGATGACGGGAGCCGAGGCGCTCGTCGGCCGCGAGAAGGACCGGCTGCAGCCGATCGTCGGACCGGCGCGGCGCCACGGTGCTCAGCGTCCGCGGGCTGCGGCTCCGCGCCGGACGCACGGCCGATCGACCTCGAGGTCAAGGCCGGCGAGCTCGTCGGCCTGGCCGGCCTCGAGGGCCACGGCGGCGACACCTTCCTCGAGGCGCTGCGCGGCGGGATCGAGGCGGAGGGCGAGGTCGTCCGCCACGCCGACGGCCGCGAGGTGGTCATCGGCTCGCCGGCCGACGCGGCCGACCACGACATCGCGTACGTCCCTCGCGAGCGCCGTCTGGATTCGGTGTTCAGCTGGATGTCGATCCGCGAGAACTTCGCGCATGCCGACGCTCGACCGCGACAGCCGCTTCGGCCTGCTCCGCACGCGTTCCTCGCGGCGGCGGCTCGCCTCGTACATCGACCAGCCTCGGCATCGTGCTCGGCTCCCCCGAGCACGCGATCACGACGCTCTCCGGCGGCAACCAGCAGAAGGTGATCATCGCCCGCTGGCTGGCGTTCGGGCCGCGCGTCCTGCTGCTCAACGACCCGACGCGCGGCATCGACATCGGGGCCAAGAACGATCTCTACGCGCTGTTCGGCGCGCTCGCCGAGCGAGGGCGTGGCGGTGGTCATGCTGTCCACCGAGCTCGACGAGCACGTCGAGCTGATGGACCGCGTGCTCGTCTTCCGCGAGCACGAGCTGTTCAAGGAGTTCGACCGCAGCGAGGTCTCGCGCGAGCGGCTCGTCGCCGCGTTCTTCGGGACCGAGGGCGATGTCTGAGGCGGCCGTCGCGCCCGCCCGCGGCCGAGGGCGGCGCCGTGCGCTCGCTGACGGCGAAGCTCACCGACCTCGCCCGGCACAACACGTACGCGTTCTCGGCCCTGCTGGTCTCCGCCCTGGTGATCGCGACGCTGATCCAGGACAACGGGAACTTCGGCCTCTCCGACCAGCTCGCGATCGCGGCTCCGATGACGATCGCGGCGCTCGCGAGCGCGCCCGCGATCATCGGGGGCGGGTTCGACCTCTCGATCTCGCCGCTCGTCGTGTTCACGAACTGCGTGTACGTCGTCTGGCTCGCTCCGCACGGGCTCGGCGGCGCCGTCGCGGTGCCGATCGTTCTCGGCGTCGGCCTCGTGACGGGCCTTTTCACCGGCCTGATGATCACGATCCTGCGCGTGCAGCCGGTCGTAGTCACGCTGGCGATGTACTTCGCGCTCCAGGGCGTCGACCTGCTGCTGGCCCCGAATCCCGTGTCGCTGGGCGAGCAGCATCGCTGGATCTACGACCTCGCGGGGAAGGTCGGCCCGATTCCCGGCGCGCTCTTCACCATCGGGGCACCGCTCCTGATCTGGTTCCTGCTGAAGTACGTCCCCTTCCGGCGACTGCTGTTCGCCGTCGGCTCCAACGACGCGACTGCCTTCTCGGCCGGCGTCAACGTGACGGCCGTCCGGATCGCCAGCTACGGGCTCGGCGGCCTCTTCGCGGGCTGCGGCGGCCTCGCGCTGACCGCGCTCGTGCAGTCGGCGAACGCCGCGAGCTCGACGCAGTACGCGCTTCCGGCCATCGCGGCAGTCGTGCTCGGCGGCACGTCGCTCGCGGGCGGCCGCGGCGGGCTGATCGGCGTCGTCTTCGGCGGCATTCTCGATCTACCTGCTGCAGAACCTGCTGGCGAACTTCCAGGTCAACCCGGCGTGGCTGCAGATCGTCTACGGCGGCATCCTGATCGTCGCAGTCGTGATCCAGGGCGCGCTTGTTCCCGAGTCGGGAACCGGAGGGCTCCGGCCCGTGCGCATGCCGCTCTGGCATCGCACCCGGCGCCGCGTCGCGCAGCGTCAAGATGCTGGACGCGGCCGTCGCCCACCGCTCACAGGTCGCCGGCGCCGCGGCCCGCGCGGAGCGGCCGGCGCCGGCGGGCTTCGCTGCTCGCGCCGGGGCGGCGTGGCAGATGGCTCGCGCGCCTCCAGCAGCGCTTCCCGCTGATCCAGTTGCTCGCGCTGGCCGCCGTCTTCGCCTACGGCGTGATCACGCTGCCCGGCCTCGGCTCGTGGATCAGCATCCGCTCGATCCTCGTCCTGGCGTCGCTCGTCGGACTGGCCTCCTGCGGCCAGACGCTGCTGATCCTGATGGGCGGCTTCGACCTCGGTGTCGCCGGGTTCATCGTCGCCGGCGGCTTCGCGGTGACCGCGCTCAAGGTCAAGTACGGCCTCGACTTCGGGACGGCGCTCGCGCTCTCGCTGATCGTGGCGGCGGCGCTCGGCGGGTTCGCCGGGTACATCTGCCACCGGTTCCGGATCAACCCGCTGGTCGTGACCCTGGCGATGGGATCGATCGTCGTCGGGCTCGTAAAGGTCCAGATGGGCGTACAGACGAACGGCTATCCGCCGCAGTGGCTGATCGACCTGGCGGAGCCGGTGACCAAGACCTTCGGGGTGGGCATCCCGCCGTCGGTGGCGATCTGGGTCGTGGTCGTGGTCCTGTTCGCGATCTTCCTGCACCGCACCCGCATGGGGCGCAATCTGTTCGCGACCGGGTCGAACCCACGCGCGGCCGACCGTGCGCTGATCAACACGCGCCGCATCTGGATCGCCGCCTTCGCGTTCAGTGCCGTCACCTCCGCGCTCGTCGGCGTGCTGATCGGCGGGTTCGGCGGCATCATCGCCGACAACGGCGGCGATGCCTACCTGTTCCAGAGCGTCGTCGCCGTCATCGTCGGCGGCACGGTGTTCGGCGGCCCCGGCGACTACACGCGGACGTCGATCGGCGCGTTGTTCCTGACCGTGCTCGTCACGGTCCTGATCGGGCATGGGGCGAGCCCGGCTCAACAGCAGATCGTGTACGGCGCAATCATCCTCGCCGCTGTCGCCATCTACGGGCGGGAGAGGAGGCTTCGCGACCGGGTGTGAGCGGTCGCCCGTTGAGATCCCGTAGGACACTCACGTCGTCAGAGAGTCAAACCCCCAAGAAGGAGCAGTTGATGCGGAAGAAATCGAAGTTGCTCGTGGGCGCCGTCGCCGTGGCCGCGCTGGCGGCCGTCTCCGTTCCGGCGTTCGGCATCGGCGTCAAGCCGACCGGGGCCGGTGCCGTCAAGACGGGCACGAACTGCGGTGACACCGTCTCCGTCGGCCCGACGAACAAGAACGGCGTCTACAAGACGATGCCGAAGAGCCTCCAGGACATCTATGGCAGCTACCCGGACAAGCTCATCGCGAGCCCGTGGGCCACGACGAAGATCAAGGCGAAGCCACCCTGGAAGATCGGTTACATCGCGATCGGCCTCTCGAACCCGTACAACAATGACGTCCTCGCCCAGTTGAAGAAGGAGTTCAGCGCTGCCAAGGCCAAGGGCCTCGTCACCGGCAGCCTGCAGGTGAACATCCCGCCGAGCCTTGCGCAGTCGACGCCCGAGAGTCAGATCTCGGCGATCAAGAGCATGGTCCGCCAGGGCGTCAACGCGATCATCATCAACCCGGCCGACTCGGTCGCGGAGTCGCCCGCGATGGAGCAGGCCGGCAAGCAGGGCGTGCCGATCATCCTCGGCGACGTGCCGCCGGCACCGGGCTCGAAGTACCAGACGTCCACGTGGACGCAGAACCAGGTCGAGGCCGACGCGGGCACGCTCGGGATCATCAAGAAGGGCGACATCCTTATCGTCCGCGGCGTCGCGGGCAACCAGAACGACAAGGTGCTGTACAACCAGAAGGTCGTCGACCTCAAGAACTGCCCCGACATCAACGTCGCGTCGGTGCTCTACGGCAACTGGGACAACGCCGTTGCGAAGAACGTCGTGTCGCAGTACCTCGCGTCGCACCCCCAGCCGCTCGCAGGCGTCCTGCAGGACGGCGGCATGTTCGCCGGCGTCGTCCAGGCGTTCGAGTCGCGCGGCATCAAGGTGCCGCCCGTCGCCATCGAGCAGTGCGAGGCCGGCGACCTCTCCTGGTGGCTCGGCAAGCACCCCGACTACTCGACGGTCGCTGGCTGCATCAACGGCTTCCAGGGCGGCTACACGTACTTCGACGTGGCGCTGCGCATCCTGGCCAACAAGGGCCCGAAGTACAACGTGCTGTCGATGCCGGCGGTCACCCTCGACAACACCAACCTGAAGGCGTACGCGAAGCCGGGCCTGCCCCTCACGTCCACTGAAGAGCTCCCCGGCCCGAAGACGGCATGGTGCGACGACACCTGCCTGAACAAGTACTTCGTCCATCCGGGCCCGGCCACGAAGTAGCCGGCCGGCTGGTGCACTGACTCGTGCACAGGCCCGGACCACCGCGTGCCGACGGGCACGCGGTGGCCGGGCCTGCGGCACGCACAGACGGGATGACTCGAGGGAAGGGGTGAGCGCGACATGCCGGTGGACTCGCAGGGAATCGAGGGCCGTCTCGCGGTGCTCGAGGCCAAGGAGGAGATCCGCAACCTCCTCCAGGAGTACCGGCGGACGCTGGACATCCGCGACATGCGCGCCTTCTCCGAGCTGTTCGCGGCGAACGGCACCTGGTCGGGCGCCTCGGGCGAAGGGACCGGGCCCGAGGGGATCTACGCGATGCTGACTGCGGCGCTCCCGGAGAACCCGCCCTGGCCGGGTCCCACGCTGTGGCACCTGATCACCGATCCGTCGATCGAGGTCGACGGCGACCGCGCGACGGCCGAGAGCCTGTGGATGCACGTGCGCCGCGGCGAGGGCGACACGCCGATCCTGCCCACGCTGGGCCGCTACGACGACGAGCTGATCGTGGAGGACGGGGCCTGGCGATTCCTGCGGCGCACCGTGACGCGGCAGATACCGCAGGATCCCGGCAAGGCGACCTGACGTGCCCCGGCCTCGATCCCGAACGGGAGGATGGAGATGACCGACCGACTGGCCGAGCTGGAAGCGCGCGTGCAGCGCGTGGAGGACTGCGGGGCGATCCAGATGCTGTTCATGCGCTACCGCGAATGCCTGGACGAGAAGGACTTCAGCGGCTACGCGGCGCTCTTCGCCAAGGATGGCGAGTTCGCCGCCGCCGTAGGGACCGCGAAGGGGCGCGCCGGGATTCAGGAGTTCGTCGACGGCATGCGCGGAAGCCTGCTCACGGCCGTCGCCGGCGACGACCTCCACATTGTCGTCAATCCTGAGATCTCGGTCGACGGCGACCGCGCGACAGCCCGGTCGACCTGGATCTATCTCGTGCGCGGCGACGACGGGGAGCCGACGCTCTCCAAGGTGGGCCACTACGAGGACGAACTCGTCCGCGAGGACGGCGAGTGGCGCTTCGCGAGGCGCTACGCGCCGATCGACATGCCGGCCTCGTGACGTCTGCCCGCAGCTCGTTGTGCTGCCAGTAGAGGTGCTCCAAGAGGTTGCGAGTCCATCGTGCCGGTCCCGGAGGCGCTCCAAGACCTGCTCGACCTCACAAGCTGACGAGCGGCGCGAGCGCGCGCCACTCCTCGCGCGGCAGCGGCTCGCTCTCGCCCAGCATCGGCCGGTTGGTGACCACCCGCAGGCACACGTGATCGGCACCCGCGTCGAGGTGCTCGCGCACGCGCGCGCCGATCTGGTCCACCGATCCGAGCGCATACACGGCATCGACGAGCCGGTCGCTGCCGTCGCCCGCGAGATCGTGCTCGCCGTAGCCGATTCGCGTCCAGGTCTTCGTGTAGTTCGGCAGCTGCAGGTAGAGCGCAAGATCGGCGCGCGCAGCGGCGCGCAGGTCGTCCAGGTCGTCCCCGAGCACGACGCTCACCTCGGTGGCGACGAGCGGGCCCTCGCCCAGGGCGGCGCGAACCTCAGCCGTGTGCTCGACGGGCACCATGTACGGGTGCACGCCGAGCGTCCGCTCGCGCGCCAGCTGCACCATCTTCGGCGCCAGCGCCGCGACGCACCGCGCCGCCGACGAGCCGGGCGGGGCGTGCCTCTCGAGCTCGTCGAGGTAGTGGGAGATGGCCTCGAGCGGCCGGCGCGAACGCGCGGCTGCCTCGGCGGGGAGGAACTTCGCGTGCCCGATGCCGATCCCGAGCAGGAAGCGCCCCGGATGCGCCGCGTCGATGACCGCATGCTCCCGCGCGACATCGACCGGATCGTGGCCGAACACGTTGAGGATCCCTGTGGCGACCGCGATCTGCCGCGTGGCGGCGAGCTCGTCGGCGCAGATCTCGAGCAGCGGCCCGTCGTAGCCACCGGGAATCCAGAGCGCCCCGAAACCGAGCTCCTCGAGCTCCGCAGCGCCCTCGCGCATGTCGCCCGCCTCGCCGAAGCGCAGCTCGCGGCTCCAGATGCCGACCCGGCCGAGGTCCTGCATCGCTCAGGCCTCGAGAAAGGCGCCGTGGGCCAGCACGATGGGCGCGGAGGAGGGTTCGGTCATCACTCGCGCCTTCCGGTCATCAAGGAAAAGATATACGATCGAGCCGGTCCGCCACGCCGCGGATCGCGACCACCGAAGCGAGCCAGGAGCAGACTGTGCCGACGAATCTCTACCTCGTCTTCAGCAAGCGCCCGGAGGCAATCTCGGCGGCAGAGTACGACCGCTGGTACGAGGCGCACGCCCAGGAGAACATCGAGAGCCCGGGCTTCCTCAACGCTCGGCGCTTCAGCCTGACGCCGTCGACCGGCACGCCAGGGCCGTTCGAACATCTCGCGGTATACGAGTACGAGGGCGCCCAGGAGCGCTGGCGCACCGACCTCAACCAGCGTATCGAGAGCGGCGACATCAACCTGCCCGAGTGGTTCCCGCAGATCCAGTTCGGCAGCTGGGACTGCCAGCCCGTGAGCGGGCTGCTGCAGCCGGCGCGGCCGGCGCGGTAGGCGGGCGGCGATGGACGCGCTCGAACGACTGGTCGCGATCCACGAGATCCGCGATCAGATCGCCCGCTACGCGATCTTCTTCGACGACAAGAACTGGGACGAATTCGCCGAGTTGTGGACCGACGACGCCGCGTTCGTCGGTCCCGGCATGGCCTTCGAGGGCAAGCGGGCCGTGCTCGACTTCCTCGTCAACTGCCTCCCGGACGACTACACCGGCAAGCACATGAATTCCCCGCCGCTGGTCGAGCTGCTCGGGCCGGATCGCGCGCGGGCGCGCACCGACGTCGTCTGGATCACGATGGATTTCGAGAATCGCATCGTCGCCCGCTACGACGACGTGTTCCGGCTCGTCGACGGGCGCTGGCTCATTCAGCGGCGCACCGAGGTGGTGGTGCCGTTCCGCGCCGGCGAGCCGCCGATGTCGGACGCCGCGATGGCCGTGAGCAGCGCGACGATGCGCCCGGCAACCGAGAGCGAAGGGGACTGAGCAAATGGCCGACCTGGCAGAACTGATCGATCCGGCAGCGACCCTGACCCGGATCGGAAGCGGCTACGAGTTCACCGAGGGGCCTGTCTGGGATCCCCGGCAGAACTGCCTGCTCTTCAGCGACATCCCCGGCGACGTTCGCTGGCGTTGGACGCGAGCTGGGGGCGTGGAGGTCGACCTTGCCCCCACCTTCAAGGGCAACGGCATGGCTTTCGACAACGATGGCCACCTGCTCGTCTGCGAGCAGGTGTCGAGCTGCCTCGTGCGGTTCCGCGACGGCAAGCGCGAGCTCGTCGCGCACCACTACAAAGGCACGTACCTCAACAGCCCAAACGACGTCGTCACGCGCGGACTCGACGGCAGCATCTACTTCACCGACCCCGACTACGGGCGCTGGAACGACTGGATCGGCCAGGAGCGGACGCAGAACGGCGTCGGCTACAACGCGCTCTTCCGCGTCCCTCCGGGTGGGGGCGAGATCGAGCTCGTGGTCGCCGAGGACGAGTTCGACCACCCGAACGGCCTCTGCTTCTCCCCCGATGAGAGCCTGCTCTACGTCAACGACTCGGGCAATCTCGAGGTCAAGGTCTTCGACGTCGCCCCCGACGGCTCGCTCGGGCCCGCACGCGTGATCGCGGAGGGCGTCGGTCTGGGCGGCGCCGGAGCGGGCAACTGCGACGGCATGGAGTGCGACGAGCACGGCAACGTCTGGGTCACGGGGCCTGGCGGCGTGTGGGTGCTCACGCCGGAGGGCGAGCGCATCGGCATCGTCGAGACGCCCGAGGTCTGCGGCAGCCTCTGCTGGGGCGGCGGGGCCGAGCGCAACACGTTGTTCCTCATGACGTCGACGACCGCGCACATGGTCGAGACGATCGTCGGCCCCGCGCCGCTGCCGCCGTTCTGATGAGTGGAGCAGCCGTCAGGGTGCTGGAATCCGCGCGGGAGATCGGCCGGAGGCGCGTCTCTTCTCAATAGGGTCCGTGAGCTACTTCTTGGAGTCGGCCTTCAGCGCGATCCCTCGCACGCGCTTGAGGAACGGCGCGATCGTCTTGACGTCGGACTTGATCGCGGTCGCCCAGGCCGGGTCTGCGTCCTTGTGCTCGGCCGGCACCGCCTTGGCCGTGACGTAGGCCATGAGGAAGTCGACCCACGCCACGAGCGCCGCGCGCTGGGACGCCGTGAGCACGTTGTGGCAGTAGTCGCGGAGGCGCTCGTCCGCCGCCTTGGAGACGTGAGGCGACGTGTTGTTGTCCTGCTGCCCCGCCTTGATCAGCTCGAAGATCGCCGACGGGTACTTGCCCGGCACCATGAGCTTGGGATCCGGCACCTGCGGGATGAACTGGAATGAGGCGACGAGGCCCTCGGTGTACGCGAGCAGCTCGGTGTTGGGCAGCGTGCCCTTCACGCGCTCGCGGATCAGCGTCAGGTTCGGCTCCTTCACGTGTGATTTGAGCCAGTCGTCGAACGCAGGGCCCTGCTCGACGTCTCGCCAGTCCTTGAGCGCGTGGATCGCAAGCAGGCAATGCTCCGCGTGCCTCATCTCGTGCCGGATGGTCGCAAGCGCGTGCGACTTGTCCTTGTCGAAGGCCGTTCCGGCGACCATGATCGCCACCGTCGGCATGTCACCTTTCCTGCCGACGGGCATGGCCGGGCCGACGTACGTGCCCGCATCGATGAAGCCGGTCTCGCCATCCGCACCCGGAATCGAGGCGACGTAGTTGAGGCCCGGCTTGATCTTGCCCGGTTCCTTCTTGGCGAGCGGGTTGATGTCGCCCTTCGCCGTCCCCGTGACGACCTCGATCCGGTCGGCAGCGGCGAGCGTGGCGATATCCGCGAGCAGGGCGGTGCCCTCGAGGCCCTTCGACCGCGTCTTCGGATCCCATTCCGAGGCGGGCAGCGTGCCCTTGGACAGGTCCTTGACCGGGGCGAATGCGCCGTCATCGCGCTGCACGGCCCGCCTGGCGGCCGGCTTGCCGACCGCAGGCTTGTTCGCCTTCTCCTCTGCCGTCGCAAGATAGTCGGGCACCTCGGCCTTGCCGCCGAGTTGCTCCTTCAGCTTCGCGAGCTGCGCCGGCCGTATCCCCTTCATCGCCTCGCCGTGCACATCGATCTGCGGCGCGGCGTCGGCCTTGCCGTCGGCGATCTGCCAGGAGAGGTCGAGCCGGACGCGGAACAGGACGTCCATGCCGCGCACGAGGTAGGTGTCGAAATGCGCGCGCGAGACGGCGTGCGCCGGAGTGGGTGCGCCCTTCGCCTTGAGGACGTCCTGCAGGATGTTCTCCCGCGGGTCGGGGTCGTCGAACATCGCGAGCTCGCGCTCTCCGCGCTTGACCGCGCCGGTGTTCTCCTCGTAGAACGCCGTGTCCTTGTCGGCGGTGTCCGTGTTCCACTCGGGGGCGTCCTTGGCGCTGGAGAGGTTGTAGGAGAAGCCCGCCGCCCGCTCGACCCGGCCCGCGATGGGCGCCTCGTCGACCATGCCCCCGCCCGAGGCAGCCGCATGCTGCGGCACGATCTCGCGCCAGATGAACTGCAGCCAGTGGCAGTCGTCGGCGTGGTCGCCGCTGTAGGTCAGCGAGAACGTGGGTCGCCCAAGGCCGGCCTCGACACCGGTTCGCACCTTGATCTCGCCGCCGTCGACCTTGGCCTCCACGCACGCTTCCGTCGCCGCCCTTGCTGACGCCGGGACCCGGCTTCCGCGACGGCGACGTCGGCCGGTGCCGCGCGAACGCGATGCACCGCCGCAGCAACACGAGCGCCTCGCGGTCCTTTGCGCTCTTGGCTGCCGACAGGAGCCTGACGGCTGCGTCGTCGATCTCCTGGCGCACAGCTTCCGTCGCTCCCGCGAGCTCCGTCACGACCTCGTCGCGCTTGCCGGGCAGGAGCGCGGCCAGCTTCTTTGCCGGCGCCTCGCCCGGTCCCGGAGCATTCTTGGGCGGGGGCTTGGCGGGTGGTTCCGGAGCGCGCGAAAGCACTCCTGCCGCCGCGCGGTTACCCGCCGAGCGCTGCAGCAGGAGCGCCGCGCCGCCTCCCTGCGCCGGGAGACCTACGGCGGCGGGCGGCTTGGCCTGGATCCCCTGCGGTGGCTCGGCGCGTGTGCGACCATCGTGCACCCGGCGATTCAAACATCGGCGCGGGCGCCGGACAACCGCTCGCCGTCAGGACAGGTTGTTCGCTCGCGCGATCTCCCCGAGACGGCGGGCGCTCGGCTTGACGCTGCGGGCCTGCGTGGCTCGGTCGACGGCGACGAGGCCGAAGGTCGGCCGGTAGCCGAGGGCCCACTCGAAATTGTCGAACAGCGACCAGTGGATGTAGCCACGGACGTCCAGGCCGTCGCGTAGGCATGCGTCCACGCCACGCAACGCGCGCTCGATGAACTCGACCCGTCGCGCATCGTCGTCGGTACCGACGCCGTTCTCGGTGACGACAACGGGCAAGCGTGCGATGTCGACCGCGCGACGGATCGCGTACTCCAGCGCTTCCGGCTGGAACGGGTAGCCCATCTGCGTGCGCTCGATCTCTCCGGCGGGCTCGATCGGGCCGCCGGCCCCGACGGACATTCCCGTGTAGTTCTGCACTCCGATGAAGTCTCCCTCGAGGTCGTGCAGGAACGCGTCCTCGGTGAGGCCGCGAAGCCGCGCCATCGTGGCTTCCCCTCCGGCCTCGGCCTGCCACGCGGTCATCACGAGCGTGAGCCCGACGCGCGTGTCGTCGCGGACGCCCTTGATCGCCTCCAGCGCGAGCCGATGCGCCGTCCGGGCGACCTCCGTCGCGCGCGGCCCTGAGGCGTGCTGGAACGGCACGAGCCGCTCGGGTGTGGTCTGCAACATGGCCGCTGCGGTCGCCCAGGCCGCTCCGGCGCGCGGGTGCGGGATGCCCAGCACGTCATGCAGCAGTGCTCCCAGGTTCGGCTCGTTCAACGTGCACGCGTAGGGCACCAGATCGCCGAGGTGTCGCATCGAGTGCTCGCAGAAACGGGCGAAGCACTCGGCCGTGCGCATGTCCTCCCAGCCACCGTTCGCCGCGATCCAGCGCGGCGAGGTGAAGTGGTGAAACGTGAGCATCGGCGTCAGGCCGTGCTCGTGGCACGTGTCCAGCATCCGCCGGTAGTGATCGAGCGCCGCCCGCGAGAACTCGCCCTGCTCGGGCTCGATGCGCGACCACTCGAGCGAGAAGCGATACGCGCCGAGCCCGAGCGACGCCACGAGTGCGATGTCGGCCGGGTAGCGGTGGTAATGGTCGCAGGCGTCGCCCGACGGCTCCGCGTAATGGGTTCCGGGCACGTGCTCGAGCAGCCAGCTGTCGTTGTAGACGTTGCCGCCCTCTACCTGGTGCGCCGCGGTCGCCGTGCCCCAGAGGAAGTCGTCGGGAAAGCTCATGCCGCGGCCTCTAGCGTGTCGATCCCGGATCGACCTGGACGAGCACGGTCGGCTTGATGCGGAAGGGCCCGGAGAACGGCCGGTCCTGGACGGCGATCATCACGAGTGAGACCGCCATCGCCGCGGCGAACAGGCCGATCGCGATACGAGCGGTGCGCCGGTTGCCGCTGTGCACGAATGCGATCGCGAACAGCGTGAGGACGCCGAGCGCGATGACGGCCGCCCACTTGGCCCAGTTGACGGACGACTCGCTGATGATGATCCGCTGGCGGCGCGCGTCGAAGGCGGTCTCGAGGGAGGAGGCCATGTCGCGCTGCGCGACGATCTGCCCCGGGCTCCGAGCCGGCAGGGCGACGGCCAGCTTCAGCGCGGCGGCCAGCGGTCCCGGGACGACCGAAAGCGTCGCGTCCTGGTGCTCCATGTCGGGCCACTCCTGGGTGACCGCCTCGCGGATCTGACGGTGGATCAGCGTGCGGATCTGCGACCCGTCCGTTCCCGGGAACGCGGCGGACAGCAGCACCGCGGAGCGCAGGGCGCTCGCCTCGCGGTCGACGGCCGCCTGGGCACTGCTGCCGTCGCTCCAGACCTGCGCCGCGAGGAACCCGACGAGGAGACCGAAGACGAGCGCCATCGGCGGCAGGAGGCCGGGCGAGACCGCGCCGAACGCGGTGGCACGCTCGCCGACGGCGAGACCGACGACGATCGCGTAGGTCGCGGCTGCGAGCAGGAACACGAACGCGAAGACGATCGCGATGAGCAGGACCACCGGAAGGGAGTGCAGCCAGCTGTTCATGGCACGTCTCGATCCACGTCCTGCCTAGCCTATGCCGTCGGCTCCGGGCGGCGACGGGACCGGTCAGCCTGGAAAACCAGCGCGGCGCTGACTAGCCTGCGGGGCGATCAGCGCCGCGACTCCCCCATTCCGCCCCGCCAGACGAGCCGCTAGAGGTGCGGCTCGTCTGCGTTTCCGATCTGCACGGCTACCTGCCTCCGGTGGAACCGTGCGATCTCCTGCTGGTCGCCGGCGACATCTGCCCGACGGGAGACGAGCGCCCGAAGACGCAGCGGGAATGGCTCCACTCGACCTTCGCCGACTGGCTCGCCGAGGTGCCCGCTGACATCGTCGTGGGCGTGGCGGGCAATCACGACTTCGTCGGCGAGACCGATCCGGCCGCCCTGCGCGACCTGGACTGGCACTACCTGCAGGACGAGAGCGTCGAGATCGATGGCATCTCGGTGTACGGCTCCCCGTGGACCTCGCGCTTCCAGGATTGGGCCTTCATGCTCAGCGAGGCGGAGTTGGCCCGGCGCTGGGACGAGATCCCCGCCGCCGTCGACGTGCTGTGCATGCACTCGCCGCCACTCGGCTACGGCGACTGGATCAGCGGGCAGCACATCGGCTCGCCCTCGCTGCTCGAGGCGATCGACACGCGTGCTCCGCGCCTGTGCGTGTTCGGGCACGTCCATCAGGGCTACGGCCGCTGGCAGCGGGGGGCCTCCGCGCTCGTGAACGCCTCGCACTGCGACATGGACTACCTGCCGGCCCATCCCCCGGTCGTCGTCGAGCTCGGTTAGGGCGGGCCCTTAGCCGGCGCCGTCCGTGGCCAGCCGCGCGTGGTCGGCGCGCCGCTCCGAGATCAGGGCGCTGGCCGCCTGGGCCGACGGAGCGTGCCCGGTCACGGCAGTGACGAACGGGCCCTTCTCGAGCGCGTAGAGACGGACGTCGGTGAGCGCCGTCACGGTCGCGGTGCGCGGCACGTCCTCGAGCAGCGCGATCTCGCCGAAGCCGTCGCCGCGACCAAGCCGAGCGAGCGTCGAGGAGCCGCGACTCACCTCGACCTCGCCCGAGGCGATCGCGTAGAAGCGATCGCCCTCCTCGCCCATGCGCACCACGACCGTTCCGGCCGGCAGCTCGACCGGCTCCAGCGCTCGCGCGAGACCCTCGATCGACGGCGCGGGCAGCGGCGCGAAGAGCGACATCGAGCGCAGCAGCGCGATCTCGACCACCGGCACCTTGGCGCCGCGGTCGACGGCGATCAGCGGCCGCGCCACGAGCAGTGCGAGCACGGGCAGCAGCAGGCCCGACCCGATCAGCGCGGCCTTCGAGCCTCCCAGGGCGACGAGCGGCGGGATCAGCAACGCTCCGAGGGCGAGGCCGGCCATCTCGAGACCCTCGAGCACGCCGAAGACGCGGCCGAGCACCTCGGATGGCGTGGTGCGCTGAATGAGCGTGCGACAGCCGACGTCGAAGAGGACGCGGCCGCCACCGCTCAGCACGAGGAGGAGCACGGCACTCACCGCCGATGGCCACAGCCCGATCACGACCAACGCCCCGCCGAACATCACGACGCCGATCGCGATCGCGGGGGCCAGGTAGCGTCGGCCGACGAGCGTCACCGCGGCGAGGCCGCCGACGATGCCGCCCGCGCCGAAGGCGGCATTCAGGTATCCGGCCCAACCGTCTCCGAGGCCGAGGACATCGAGCGCGAGGACGACGAACAGGATGTCCAGTGCGCCCCAGAGCAGGAACTCGCCCAGCATCATCCCCGTCAGCAGCCGCAGGTGCGAGTGCTCGCGGAGCGCGCCGAAGCCCGCGAGCGCCTCGGACAGCGCGCCGGCCTCGTCGTCCGTATCGATCGGCCGCGGGCCGTGGACTCCCGCCACGAGCAGCGCCGAGACGAGCGCGACGCCGGCCATGAGGCCGAAGACCAGGTCGACGCCGGCGACGGCCAGCAGCACGCCCGCGAGGGCGCTGGCCAGCAGCACCCCGCCGTTCTCCATCCAGCTCGAGACGACATTGGTGGCCGTGAGCTCCTCCGCCGAGCGGGCCAGAGAGGGCACGACCACGGCCTGCGCAGGCCGGGTGATCGTCACGGCCGTGGCCGCGACCACGGCGCCCGCGTAGACGACGGGCACCGGCGCGTCGAAGAAGATCGCCGCCGCCGTCAGGCCCATCCCTCCAGCCTGCGCCAGGTAGCCGCCGCAGAGCACCCGGACCGGCCGGTGGCGATCCGCCAGCAGGGCCAGGAACGGCGCACAGACGGCGGCGGGCACCAGCTGCAGAATCGCCACGAAGCTCGCCTCGTTGGTGCCTCCGCGCTGGAACGCGAAGACGAGCATGGCGATCCAGACCGCGAACTCCGCAGCATTGAAGCCGGCGAACGCCAGCTCCACGCGGCGCAGGTCGCGGTTGCGGAGCACCGCGCGGAAGACACCTGCCCTGCCCACGCTTCAGGCGGCCCCGAGGCCCCAGAGCGCGGTCACCGCCGCGCGCCCGCGGAGTGCGACGTCGCCGAGGAAGGTGAGGTCGCCGGCAGGATGCGTCAGCAGACGGTGCGTGTCGCCCGAGAGCAGCGCCCCGAACGGGTGCTCCTTGGTCAGCTGCTCGATGCGCGAGGCGATGTTGACGGTGTCGCCGATGGCCGTGTACTCGAGGCGCCGTTCGGAGCCGACGTTGCCGGACATGATCGAGCCGCTGTTCAGGCCGAGCCCCATGCGGAAGTCGTCGCCGAAGCCCTGCTCGCGCGCCCACGCGTTGAAGCGCGGCAGGCGCACGGCCAGCATGTCGCGCGCAGCCGCGAGGGCGCGGTCGGCATGGTCGGAGGCCGCGATGGGCGCGCCGAAGATCGCCAGGATGCCGTCGCCGAGGAACCCGACGAGCGTGCCGCCCGCGTCCAGGACGGCGTCCGTCATCTCGCCGAGGTAGCGGTTGAGCACGTCGATCACGCGATCGGGAGGGGTTCGCTCGGCAAACGACGTGAAGCCGCGCAGATCGCAGAACATGACCGTCGCTTCGAGCCGGACGCCGCCCAGGCGCGCATCGCCCCCGCCCCGCAGCAGCACCTCCTCGACGACCCCTTCGGGCAGGAAGCGCGCAAAGGTGTCGCGCAGCCGGTCGCGCTCGAGCATGTGCAGGCGCCTGCGCGCCAGGCCGGCGTTGATGCGCGCCCGCAGCAGAACGGGATCGAACGGCTTCGGGAGGTGGTCCTCCGCGCCCGCCTCGATGCAGCGCACCACACTGTCGTGGTCGTCGACAGCGGAGATCATGATCACGGGGATGTCTCGCAGCGCGGCATCGTCCTTCATCGCGCTGAGCACCTGAAACCCGTCCATGCGCGGCATGACGATGTCGAGCAGCACGAGATCGACGTCACCGGCGCGCAACGCGGCCAGCGCCTCGACTCCGTCCTCCGCGGTCGAGACGCCATGGCCCTGGCGTTCCAGGCTGCGCCCCAGGACGGCACGGTTCAGCGGGTCATCGTCAACCACGAGGATCTCACCCGGAGCGTCGCTCACGACGACCGCTCGTCACGCGCAGTTGCCAATCCGGGTGCCGCGCGCGCGGCCTCCGCCTCGACGCGCGCAACCAGCTCCCCCGCATCGGCCGGCTCGCCGGCGCGACCGGATTGCTCGAGCTCCCGACATGCGCTCGCGAGGCGTTCCGCCCCGAATGTGGCCGCATTCGACTTGAGCGTGTGTGCAATGCGATGCAGCCGCTCGGCATCGCCCTCCGAGGATGCCGCGCGCAGCTCCGCCAGTTGCGCGGGCAATTCTGCCAGGAAGTCGTGGATCAGCTCCGCCACGAACTCGCGGTCACCGACCGTTTCCTCGAGCTGCGCGAGCGCGGCGTCGACGGCGAGAGCCGCCTCTGTGTTCGGTTTCTGCCCCGACGACTCCACCTCCGCCTCCACACCCCCGCTGCCTCGTCGCGACTGTTGCACGCAGCATCCACGCACGCAAGTCTGCTGCGGCCGCTAGTGTCCGACGCGCCCACCGCCCCCATCAGCGCAGTTCGTCGGCCCCCGCCCTGGGCACAGCTCCCGGCTTTCTCGCCGAGAAAGGAACGAACGTCATGCACACCCTGCGCCGGCATGGCCGGGCAACGACCGCCCTGGTGGCGGGCCTGGCCGCGCTGCTCGTCATCGGGACCGTGTCCAGCTCCGCGCGCTCGCAGCGGGCCGGAGGCGACCCCTCCACGGACAAGCTCGCGCAGATCCTGGCACGGGGCACGCTCATTCTCTCGACCGATCCGGCTTACCCGCCGCAGTCGTACCGCGTGAAGGGCGCCAAGCGGCTCTCGAGCACGAAGTGCGCCGCGAATCAGCTGACGGCCAACCAGATGGGCGGATATGACGCGGACACCGGCAAGCTGGTTGCACAGCGGCTGGCCGTCGAGCCGTGTTTCGTGACCCCGACCTGGAGCGAGATCATCAGCGGTCACTGGAACGATCGCTGGGACATCTCCTACGGCTCGGGCGCGATCAACTCGGATCGCTCCTCGCGCCTGTACTTCACGCAGCCCTACTACGCCGCTCCCCAGCTGTTCTTCGTCGCCAGGAAGTCGAAGTTCGAGAAGCCGGGCGATCTCGACGGCAAGAACATCGGAGTGTGCGCGGGCTGCACGCACGAGCTGTATCTGAAGCGCACGCTGACGATTCCGGGCGTCAAGGTCGTGTTCAAGGTCAAGAACGTCAAGATCTCGATCTTCGACGTCGAGAACCCAGGGCTGAAGAAGGTCTCCGAGGGCAAGATCGACGCGTTCCTCTGCGCAGCGCCGGAGGGGGACGGCGCGATCCAGGCGGGCATGAAGCTGCGCGCGCTCAAGGAGCCCGCGTTCTTCATGTACCCGACCGGGTTCGTCGACCGCTTCTCCTCGCTCGACGAGAAGGCGTTCATCTCACGCGTGGACAAGGTCGTGGCGGGCCTGCACGCCGACGGCTCTCTGAAGAAGCTCTCGATGAAGGATTTCTTCGGCGTCGACTACGCGACGAAGGCCGGCCAGTTCGACCTCAAGACGATCGGGCAGACGGTCACCTAGTGCGGCAGCCGGACGTCTGATGCCGGCCAGGCTAAGGCTGCCGCGCCGCGGCCTGATGGTCAGGCTGGTCGGCTCGTTCCTCGTGCTCTCCGTGCTCATGGTCTCGGCAGTCAGCGTGCTCGCGTACGTGCGCGCGCGCAGCTCGCTGCAGAGCTCCATCTACAGCAGGCTCGACGCGGCTGCCGACCAGAAGTCGGGGGCGATCGGTAGCTGGATCGACGACCAGCGCCGGAACGTCGTGTTCGTCGGGCAACTCGTCGGCGGCACCGAGTCGGCGGGCGACCCGCAACTGAAGCGCCTCTCACGCGAGCTGCTCGCACCCTCGACGAGCACCGCCACGCGCCGCGCGGCCCACGACGCCATCCTGCGGACGCTGAACGGGGTCCTGAGCCAGACGGCAGACGCCGAGGAGTACATGATCCTCGACCAGAACGGCAAGGTCCGCCTGTCGACGACGCCCGCGCACGAGGGCGCCTCTCAGGTGCGCGAGCCGTACTTCGTCCAGGCGAGCTCCGGGATCACCGCCGTCCAGCCGGTCACGAACTCGAAGCTGACGGGTCATCAGACGATCACGATCAGCACCCCGCTCTTCGACCAGGGCGGCCAGGAGATCGGAGAGCTCGCCGCCAATCTGAACCTCGAGCGGCTGGACGGCATCGTGCTCGAGTCCACCGGTCTCGGGTCGGCGGGTCAGATGTACCTCGTCGAGCCGGGAAAGAGCTTCGTCGGCCAGCGTCTGCGTACGGGCCCGTACAGGGGAGCCGTGCACTCGCGCGCGATCGACCGCGGCCTCAAGGGACTGGCAGGCCACGCGCTGTACGCGAACTACCGCGGCGTGGCGGTGATCGGCGCCTACCGCTGGCTGCCGGAGCCGGGAACGGCGCTCGTCGCGGAGATGAGCCAGCATGCAGCCTTCGCACCCGCGCGGACGCTCGGATTCACGATCGGCGGCTTCGGCCTGCTCGTCGTCCTCCTGCTCGGGATCGGCACGTATCTCCTCTCCCGGCGCATCGCCAAGCCGATCCTCGCCATCACGGAGACCGCGACCGCGGTCACCGCCGGCGATCTCACCCGCGAGGCCCCGGTCACCACGCATGACGAGGTCGGCGTGCTCGCCTCGGCCTTCAACACCATGACCTCCGAGCTCCGAGAGACGCTGGAAGGGCTCGAGAAGCGCGTCGCCGACCGCACCGAGGAACTGCGCCTCCAGAATGCCGAGCTCGGCGCGCTGCACGAGACGACGCTCGGCGTGATGCACCGCCTCGACATCGGCGATCTGCTGCGCGAGCTGCTCACCCGCGCATGCGAGCTCCTGGGCACGACGCACGGATACCTGTACATCCGGAGCCCGGACGGCGAGGAGCTCGTGAGCCGCGTCGCGACCGGCGTCTTCGAGGAGGAGCTCGGCGAGCGCATGTCACCCGGCGAAGGGCTGGCAGGCCGCGTCTGGCAATCGGGCGCACCGCTGGTGGTCGAGAGCTACGACTCGTGGGAGGGGAGGATGGACACCTTCCCGCGCAAGCGCATCAGCGCACTCGTGGGCGTCCCGCTGCTCTCGGGCACCGACACGATCGGGACCCTCGGCGTGGCGCGGGACGCCTCCGACGAGCGACCGTTCGGCGCCTCCGAGGTCGAGCGCCTGCAGCGCTTCGCACAGCTCGCCTCGATCGCCCTCGACAATGCCCGGCTCTTCGCCGCGGCGCGCGAGGCCCGTGCGGCGGCGGACGCCGCGAACGCCGCGAAGAGCACCTTCCTCGCAGCCATGAGCCACGAGATCCGCACGCCCATGAACGCCGTCATCGGCATGAGCGGCCTGCTCCTGCGCAGTGACCTCGATGCCGAGCAGCGCGAAGAGGCGACGATCATCCGCACGAGCAGCGAGGCGCTGCTCACGATCATCAACGACATCCTCGACTTCTCCAAGATCGAGGCCGGTCGCATGGAGCTTGAGACAGTGCCGTTCAGCCTGCGCGAATGCGTGGACGCGGCCGTCGCGCTGATCCGCTCCCTGGCCTCCGAGAAGGGGCTGGCGATCTCCTCGCGGATCGACCCGGGCGTCCCGGACACGCTCATGGGAGACGTCAGCAGGCTGCGCCAGATCCTCCTCAACCTGCTCAACAACTCGGTCAAGTTCACCGAGAGCGGAAGCGTCGTACTGAGCGCGGACATGTCGGCGCCCGACGACAGCGGTGCCTTCGAGCTCCGCATCGCCGTGACCGACACCGGGATCGGCATCTCTCCGGAAGCGATGAGCCGGATGTTCACGTCGTTCAGCCAGGCCGACGCCGCGACCAGCCGCAAGTACGGGGGCACGGGCCTTGGGCTCGCAATCTCCAAGCGGCTGGCCGAGGCGATGGGCGGAACGATGTGGGCCGAGAGCAGCGGCGTCCCGGGCGAGGGCAGCACGTTCCACCTCACGATCGCGACACGCGCCGCCCCCGAGCAGCGTGCGCCGGGCAGGACGAGCGACACCCCGCCGGCGCTCGACCTCGACCCCGGCCACGCCGCGCGCCACCCGCTGAGGATCCTGGTCGCGGAGGACAACGTCGTGAACCAGAAGCTCGCTACGCGGCTGCTCTCGCGCATGGGCTACGCAGCGGACATCGCCGCCAACGGGATCGAGGCGGTCGACGCGGTCGAGCGGCAGCGCTACGACCTGGTGCTGATGGACGTTCAGATGCCCGAAATGGACGGGCTGGACGCGACGCGCGCCATCGTCGAACAGACGTCGTTCGAGACCCGGCCGTGGATCGTTGCGATGACGGCGAACGCCATGGACGGTGACAGGGAGCGGTGCCTCGAGGCGGGCATGAACGGCTACATCTCCAAGCCGATCCGGGTCGAGGAGCTCGTGGCGGCGATCCTGGGGACACCGCCTGCGAGGGCCCAGGTCCGATGACGCGCACATGGCGGGCCTGAATCCGGGCACCGGCAGGATGCACGCCGGCGAGGTGGACATCGACGGCGCGCTCGTCGAGCGCTTGATCGCCGGCCAGTTCCCCCACTGGGCGGAGTTGGCGATCGAGCCCGTCCCATCGGCCGGAACGGACAACGCCCTCTACCGGCTGGGTGACGACCTGGTCGTGCGCCTTCCCCGCATCCGCGGGGCGACCGGGCAGGCAGCGCTCGAGCAGGAGTGGCTCCCCAGGCTCGCGCCGCTGCTGCCGCTCGCCATTCCAGCGCCGCTCGCGCTGGGAGCGCCGGCCGAGGGCTATCCGTGGTCGTGGTCGGTGTACCGATGGCTCGACGGCGAGGCCGCGACCATCGACCGTCTCACCGATCCGCGCCAGGCGGCGATCGCCCTGGGTGCGTTCGTCGCCGCTCTGCGGCGGGTCCCGTCCGGCGGCTGGCCGTCTCCCGCGCCCAGCTCCCCGCGCGGCCGGCCGCTCGCGACCCGAGACGCAGCGGTACGCGACGCGATCGCCGCGCTCAGCCGTGCGTTCGATGCAGGCCAGCTGACCGCGGCGTGGGAGACCGCCCTGCGCGCCCCGCCGTGGCGGGGCGCGCCGATGTGGCTCCATGGCGATCTGCACGCGACCAACCTGCTGGCGCGCCACGGGACGTTGAGCGCGGTCATCGATTTCGGATGCCTGGGCGTGGGCGATCCCGCATGCGACCTGATGCCCGCGTGGATCTACCTCACCGCCGATACCCGGGAGGCGTTCCGCGAGGCTGCCGCGTGTGACGACGCGGCCTGGGCGCGCGGCCGCGGGTGGGCGCTGTCGGTCGGCCTGATCGCGCTTCCGTACTACGAGACCTCCAACCCGGTGTTCGCCGGCATCGCTCGCCACGCGATCGCCGAGGCGCTTGCCGACGACGGATGATCCGCCTCGGCAAGGTCCGGTTGCTCCTGCTCCCGGAGCTCCGGCGCCGTCACACGGGCGGCGTACCGGCTGCATGATGTGCACGCCGCACCGGCGGCGAACGACCAACGCACAGGAGGCCCGATGCCGCTTCTCGACCTGACGCCCGACGAGCTGCTCTCGACGACGCGCGCCGTCCGCCGCCGCCTGGACTTGACGCGCCCGGTCGAGCCCGACGTGCTGGAGGAGTGCGTGCGGCTGGCCGTGCAGGCGCCGACCTCGACGAACACACAGAACTGGCACTTCGTCGTCGTCACCGACGCGGCCAAGCGCGCAGCACTGGCCGAGCTGTACCTGCGCTCCTGGATTCCCTACAACGGCGGCCGAGCACCCGGCGAGTCACCGGACACGGGCTCGAGCCACCTCGCGGCACATCTGCACGAGGTGCCCGCGCACGTCATCCCGTGCATCACGGGGCGCCCCGAGGGCCTCGCGCCGGCGGACCTCGCGTGGTTCTACGGGTCGATCATCCAGGCGGGATGGAGCTTCCAGCTCGCTGCCCGCGCGCGCGGACTGGGAAGCGTCTGGACGACCCACCATCTCGACTACGAGCGCGAGGCCGCCGAGATCCTCGGCATCCCCTACGGGGAGGTCACGCAGATCGCGCTCATCCCGGTCGCCTACACGATCGGGACGGACTTCAAGCCGGGCGCGCGCAATCCGCTCGAGACGGTGCTGCACTGGCAGACCTGGTGACGCGCGGCGTCAAGCCGGTTGCGTCAGCGCACGCCCGACCTTCACGAGCTCCGCGGCCTCGTCGTAGTCGAACAGGTCCTGCCCGATGCCCACCACGCGGACGCTCGGCCCTTCTTCGGCGAGCAGGGCGAGCAACGTCTCGGTGAACAGCCCGGGACCGGGCGTCACCGGGTAGTCCTCGTCGTTCGGCTTGTCCGGCCTTCCGCCCCACTCGCCACTCGCCGCCGTGAGCTCGACGCCCATGCTCGGGCTGCCGTCGATGCCGATCATGATGACGCGCGCGCCTGCCGCGAGGTCGGCGCGGATCTGCGTCGCGACCGGCGCGGCGAGGCGGCGGCAGTGCGCGCGAAAGACCGGCGTGTCGAGTTGCTCGCGTACCGCCCAGAAGCGCCGAAGGCCGCCGAAGGCGAGCTCGGGGCAGGGCATCTGCCGGATCGCGCAGCCGTGCCGGCGCAACAACGTGACGACGGGCGCCGAGACGCCTGCGCAGCGGGCGCCGCCGTCCACCTTCGCGTTGGCGTTGAGCAGGCAATGAGCGAGGTAGCAGACCGTCCTCACGAGGAGCCCGGGGCGAGCGCGTACTCGCCGTGACAGGAGAGGAAGCGGCCCGAGCCCGGCCGGGCGAGGATCTCGCCGCCCGCGTACACCGTCTCGCCGCGCAGGAGCGTGCGCACGACGCGTGCCCGCACGCGCCTCCCGTCGAACGGCGACCACGGGTTCTTGGAGAACTGCTGCGAGCGGGCGTCGACCTCCCACTCGCTCTCGAGGTCGTAGAGGACGATGTCGGCGTCCGCGCCCGGCAGCAGCGAGCCCTTGCGCGGATACGTGCCGCTGATCCGCGCCGCGTTCGCCGACGAGAAGCGGACGAACGCATCGAGCGCCAGCCCGCGGCGGTGAAAGGCCTCGTCGAGCACGAGCGGCATGGTCTCCTGCATGACCTGGCAGCCGAGCGGCGACAGGAAGACGTCGTCTCGGCCGGCGTCCTTCTCCTCGTAGGTCGAGGCCGCGTGGTCGGAGACGAGGCAGTCCGCCGTGCCGTCGAGCACGAAGTCCCAGAGGCGCTCCACGAGCGCGCGGTCGCGCAGCGCGGGCGCGCACACGCCGTAGGGGCCGAGACGTACGAGATCGTCGAGGTCGAGCAGCAGGTGATGCGGGCAGATCTCCATCGTCACCGGCCGCCCGGCGCGCTTCTCCTCGCGCACGAGCGCCGCGCTGACGGGGCTCGAGACGTGCACGATCTGGATCCGCACGCCGGCGTGCGCTGCGAGGTACAGCGCGCGGTGCACCGCCTCCTCCTCGACGAACGGCGGGCGGGCCTCGTGATGGGCCATCGTGTCGACGCGGCCGGCGGCCCGCATCCGCGCAATGCCTGCCTGCAGGAGCGAGTCGCTCTCGGCGTGCACGAGCACGAGCCCGCCCACGGCCTTCGACCTCGCGCATGCCGTCGAGGAACTCGGCGTCGGTCACGTGGGGGTACGAGGGATCCGAGACAGGCATGAACGCCTTGAACGCTCCCGCGCCCTCGGCCCACTGACCTGCGATCTCGGGAATCGACGTCGGGGTGAGCGCACCCCACAGGCCGAAATCGACCACGACCTTGCGCTCCGCCATCTCGCGCTTCTCGCGGTAGAGCGCGGTCGTCGTCACCGGCGGATACGTGAGCGGATGCTCGAACACGGTCGTGATGCCACCCGCGGCGGCCGCCATGGTGCCGGTCGTGAAGTCCTCGCGTTCCGTGTGGCCGGGGTCCTCGAAGTGGGCGTGCATGTCGATCGCTCCGGGCATCACGACGAGCCCGGAGGCGTCGATCTGCTCGTCCGCCGCGGGACCCGCGCCGGGCTCGGCCAGCGCGGCGATGCGGCCGTCCTCGATCACGACGTCCGCTGCGAACACCGCCGACTCGGTGGCGACCGTGCCGCCCGCGATCACCGTCCGTCTCCCGCTCACTGCCATCCGCTCACGCTAGCGAACCGCAGGGCGTTCGCAGAAGGGCTAGGTCGGCTCCTCGACGACCGATCGCCTCGACCGTACCCAGGTGGTGAACGCTTCGATCCCGTCGCCGACGGCGGCGCAGCGGATCGAGGGGAAGGCGTCGAAGTTGTGCTGGCCACCCGGCAGGGCCGCGTAGACCACGGGGCTCGAGGAAGCGTCCCGCAACCTCTCCGCGAATCGTCTCGCCGAGCGCGCGGGCACCATGGGATCGCGCTCTCCGTGGATCACCAGGAACGGTGGCGCGTCGGCCCGCACGTAGTCCTCGGGGGACGACGGGGTCGCGTCGCTCGCGGGGGCCGGGCCGTAGTAGCCGTAGAGCCCGATCGCGGCGGTGACGGACGTGTCGGCCTCCTCGAACCCGGGTTGGAACCGGGGATCGTTCGCGGTCAGCGCGCACATCGCGGCCAGGTAGGCCCCGGCGGAGCCTCCCGCGACGACGAGCGTGTCCGGATCGGCTCCGCATTGCTCTGCGTTCCTGCGGAGCCAGCTGACGACGAGCTTGGCGTCGATGAGGTTGTGAGGGAAGCTCCCGGCACGGCCCAGCCGGTAGTTGGCGCTGATGCAGACCCACCCGTGGCGGACGAGCTGATCGATGATCGGGCGTGCCTCGCGGCTCTTGCGCCCACTGAAGAACCCGCCCGGGTGGAAGTAGATGAACGCCGGGGCCCGAGCGGGGTGGGACCGGTTGCGGTAGAGGTCCAGGAGGTTGTGCTTTCCGGCCGGACCGAAGGCGATGTTCCGGGTGCGCTCGACGGCCCGCGGAGAGAGCCGCAACGGGGCGATCAGCACGCGCCCGAATCGGATGCGGCTCGCCACTGGCGGCTCGAGCGAGGGTCGCCCGTCGCCCAACGCCTCGGCCAGCGCGTCGTCGAGCGCCGGCCGCGCAGCGACCGCCCGCCGTACGACAACGGACAGGCCGATCGTCGTGAGGATCGCGATTCCCAGTCCGACCCAGCCGATCGGTGCGTCGATGTCGCCCTGGCCCACCGCGAGCAGCGTCGCCAGCACGAGCCAGTAGAGGATCGGGAAGGGGAGCTCGTTGGCGAGGGACTCCAGCACGAACGCCGGCGTCGCGCGCGGTCCTCGGGTCGCGCGCGGAGACAACGCGAGGGCCGTGGCCAGCGCGGGGCCGAGCGTGCTGATCAGGTACCCGATTGGCATCGGTGGTCGCTCGCACGACGAAGTATCCGCCACGGCCGGAAGCCAATCGCGCCTAGTTCGAGCGGCGCGCGTGCACGGGAGACTGCGCCAGCCACTCGGCCAGCGGATGCTGCTCGCGCCAGCGCGCAGCGAAGTCGCCCAACCGCTCGAACGCGACGCCGTCGAGTGCCCGCGCGGCCTCGATCAGGCGCTCGACCATCACGAGCCGATGCCCACGGCCGATGGCCTGCGGGTGCATGGTCAGGTCGTAGACGCCGCCCGGGACGTTCGCGTGCGCCCACTCGAGCTCCCCGTGCCAGATCTCGTACACGGCCGACGGCGTGTCCTGGCGCACCGTGATGCCGGGCACGAACTCGAAATACTGGAAGTCGCTGAGTCCCCACGAGAACGGGATTCCGACGAGGTCGACCGTCTCGCCGAATTCGTACGGGCCGTCGGGAGGGAAGCGATCGCCGTGCCGCAGGTAGTAGGGCTCGAAATCGCTGCCCGAGAACGAGGCGTCGTACTGGAAGCCGTGCTCGAGCAGGATCTCCACCGTGTTCACGCTGACATCGACGTTCGGCGCCCGGTAGCCGAGCGGCCGCACGCCTGCCACCTGCTCGAGCGCATCGAGCCCGCGGCGGAGGATCTCGCGCTCCTGCTCGGGAGCGAGCGCCGAGAGCGGTTCGTGCACGAAACCGTGATGGCCGATCTCGTGACCGGCGTCCCGGATCTGCCGGACGAGCTCCGGATAGGCGAGCGCGGTGTGGCCGGGGATGAAGAAGCTCGCAGGCACGCCGTGTCGCTCGAGCAGCGCAAGGATCCGTGGCACCGCCACCGCGCCGAACTCGCCGCGCGACATCGCGGCCATGTTGCCGCCCGCCATCTCGTGCGCCCACGGCGAGAGTGCGTCGAAGTCGAACGTGAGGCAGACCGAAAGTCGCGGCGACGTCATGCTGCGAGCGCCTCCAGCGAGGTCTCGAGCGCGATCCGCACGCCCTCGATCTGGGTTGCGAGCGGCATGCTGGGTCCTGGCGCACGCTGCGCCGCCACCTCGTCGGGGAGGCTCGGGAGGTGCAGGAAGCCGGTCGGCGGGCCGTCGGCAGCCGTCGCGTGCAGCGCGCTGTACATCGCCGCGTTGCAGAGGTAGAGGCCGGCGCTCTCCGACACGTAGCCCGGGATGCCCGCCGCCCGCCAGGCCTCGACGATCCGCCGAAGCGGCAGGGTCGCGAAGTATGCGACCGGCGCGCCCGCCTCGATCGGGACGTCGACGGGCTGTGCGCCGTCGTTGTCGGGCGAGGGGAAGTCGAAGAGGTTGACTGCCGTGCGCTCAACGGAGAGCCCCGCGCGACCGGGCGCGACGCCGAGCATGAGCGTCAGCGTCGGCGCGGTCTCCGCGATGGCGGCGCGAACGGCGCCGGCTGTCCGCTCGGCAGAGACCGGCAGCACCCTGCCGACGACCTCCATGCCTCCGATCCTGGCGCCGTCGAGCGCGGAGACGATCTGCTCGCTCGGGTTTCGCTCGACATCCGCGAAACGTGGGAATCCGGTGAGGAGGAGCGGCACGGGAGGGAGGTGATCCTAGTCGGGCAGGGTCCTGCGCAGCACGCGCAGCAGGTTCTCGCTGGCGATCGCGCGCAGGTCCGCCTCGCCGTAGCCGCGGTTGCGCAGCGCCGCGAACAGCGCCGGATAGTCCTCCGGGCCGGTCAGGCCGTCGATCGCCATCGGCGGGTCGTCGGGCATGCCCCAGGCGCCGGATTGCTCGATCTGCTGCGCGAAGTCGCCGCCCAGGCAGATGTGCGCCGTGCCGATCGTGCGCCTGAGGTGGTCGACGTGATCGACGAGGTAGGAGATCGACCGCTCACTCTCGTGCATCACGAACGGCAGCGCCATGAGCCCGACGACCCCGTCTCGCTCGGCCAGCGCGTGCAGCTGGTCGTCGCTGAGGTTGCGAGGCGAATCGTGAACGGCGCGGCAGAGGGCGTGACTGACGAGCACGGGTCGATCGCCCGACCGCGCCAGCACCTCGAAGAACGTGCCCTCGTTGGCGTGCGCGAGATCGAACGCGATCGGGAGACCGGCCATGCGATCGACGAGCTCGCGCCCGATCCGGCTGAGCCCGCCGGCGGGACTCTCGGCCGTGCCGTCGGCGAACGGGTTGCGGCGATTCCAGGTCAGCGACGCCATGCGGACGCCGAGCGAGCAGAACACGTCGATGAGACCGGGGTCGTAGCCGAGCGGCTCCATGCCCTCGATCGCGAGCACGAGCCCCATCCGACCGGGCTCGAGCGCGGCGTCGAGGTCGGCAGCCGAGCGCACGGCGATCACCTGCTCGTTCTCGGCCACGGCGCGATCGAACTCGCCGACGCCGAGCAGGGCCTTGCGGAGAGCCAGCTCGGGCAGGTCGACATCGTCGGAGAAGAGCGCGCAGACCTGGATCTGGACGCTGCCGGCCTCCAGCTTCGGCAGCCAGCGATTCGCGAAGGGCTGCGGCTGGTCGCGGAAGAAGACCAGCTCCATGATCAGGTCGCTATGAGCGTCGGCGAGCCTCATCGAGTGGAGAAGCCCACGTCAGCCGGAGCTCGGGCGCGTCATCGGCATGGCGCGACGGTAGCGCGTCTCGGCCCGCCGTCTCCCGCGCCCGTTTTGCCGGCCCGCCATGCCCCCTGAACGGGTAGACGGAACCAGGCCGTCCGCCCTGCGCACCGAACCGCACCGCCCGCTTTGATGGCGCCGTGACGATTCTCACGAGACGGCGGCTGCGCGCCGCGACGGCAGCGGGTGTCCTGGCGGCGGCACTGGCCGGCGGCGTGCTTGCGCACGCCGATGGCCAGCTCGACGCGACCTTCAACGGCGGCGTGCCTCTCGTGGGCACGAACGCACAGGGCCTCGCCTGGTCGACGCAGAGCGTGCGCGTTGCGGCGGTCGTCCAGGCGGACGGGCGCATCGTCGTGGCCGGCCAGCGCGCCGGCGCGGCCACCCTCGCCCGCTTCAACGCCGATGGCTCGCTCGACACGAGCTATGGCACGGGCGGCTTCGTCTCGGCCCGCTTCGCGGGCACGCCGACGAGCCAGCCGGGGCCCTCGGCGGCCACCGCACTCGCGCTCGATCCCTCCGGCGACGTGCTCGCGACCGGCTTCGGCGCCTCGCAGTCGATGTTCGTGGCGCGCTTCTCACCCGCAGGCGCCATGACCGCGAGCGTCGTCTGCTTCGCCCCGCACCTGATCGATTACACGGCCTACGCCATCGCGGAGCGCGCCGACGGCAGCGTCGTGATCGCCGGGCAGGCGCGCGACCGCTGGCACGGCACGCCCTACAAGTTCTATGGCGCGCGCGCCGTGGTGCAGGTGACGGGCGGCTCGGCGCGGAGCAACGGCTGCGGCACGTGGAGCGCCTCTGCGACGACCGGCAAGCCGCTCGGCTCCTCCGGCGTCGCCATCGACGGCCTCGCTCACGACGGGACGCTGCTGGACGGCGGCCTCGCCGGACGCATCTACCACGGCGTCGCCGTGCGCGCCGACGGCTCCTTCGTGACCGCCGCCGTCAACGGGACGGTGTCGAGCTTCACCGCCGCGGGCGCCGTCGACACGGCGTTCGGCACCGGCGGCACCGACGACGATCCCGGCCTCGGCGCTGCACGCGGTGCGCCTGCTCGCCGACGGCAGCGTGCTGGCAGCGGGAGAGGCCACGGGCGCGGCGAGCGCGCGGCGGCTCCTGGTCGCCAAGCTGGGTCCCGGCGGGAATCCGTCGGCCGGCTTCGGCAGCGCCGGCGTCGTGCGCCTGCTCGCGGGCACGGGCAACAACCAGGGCCAGGCGCTCGCGCTCCAGGCGGACGGCCGCATCCTGATCGCCGGCGGCGCAGTCACGAGCGGAAACGTGTCGGCCTTCGCGGTCGCACGCCTCACGCCGGCAGGGCTTCCCGACACGACCTGGTCTCCCAGCGGAGTCGTCACGACGCCGCTCGGTGCGACCGGCTACGCCACCGCGATCGTTCCCTCGGCGAGCGGCCTGGTCGTCTCCGGCCGCCGCGCCGACGCCGCGCTCGGCAACGCGTACCTGGACGTCGTCGTCACGCGCTACGTCGGCGGCCCGTAGGCCGTAGCGTTCTCCCGCATGGGAGTCCTTCAGGGTCGTGTCGCCATCGTCACCGGCGCCGGAGCAGGTCTCGGCCTCGCCATCGCGCGCGAGCTCGCCGCCGAAGGCTGCGACATCGCAATCGCCGAGCGCGATGCTCCCGCGGGCGAGCGGGCGGCCGACGAGCTGAGCGGACTGGGCGTGCAGGCCCGAAGCTACCCGGTCGACGTCAGCGTCGCGTCCGAGGTGGACGCGCTCTTCGCAGCGGCCCCGCGCGAGCTCGGGCGCCTCGACATCGTCGTCAACAACGCCGGCGTCAGCCACGTCGGCCCGACCGTCGCGGAGACGACGGACGAGGCCTGGGCCGAGTCGGTGGGAGTCATGCAGACCGGCGTCTTCTACTGCTTGCGCGCAGCGGCCCGGCACCTGCTGCCCCAGGGCTCCGGCAGCGTCGTCAACATCGCGTCGATCCGCGGGTTCTCGCCCAATCCCGGCCGTATCGCCTACTGCGCGACGAAGGCCGCAGTGCTGATGATGACCCGCGTCGCGGCCGGCGAGTGGGCGGGCAGCGGAGTGCGCGTCAACGCCATCGCCCCCGGCATCCAGCGCACGCCGATGTGGGACCAGGATGTCGCGCGCGGGGCGATCGACGAGCCCTTCTACCTGCGCACCGTGCCGATGGGCCGGATCGGCGATCCGCGGGAGGTCGGCCGGCTCGCGGTCTACCTCTGCTCGGACGATGCGGCCTACGTCACGGGCGGCTGCTTCACGATCGACGGCGGGCTCACGGCGATCCCGGCGGGCTGACGCGCGCGCGAGGCGGGACCGGGGGCGCTCCCCGGCGAGAGGACTAGGATGATTTGCGTGGCCGTTGCCGAGGCACGTCGCCGTCGCGATCCTGGACCGAAGCAGCTCGCGCTCGTCGAGCGCGAGCGCGTCCGCATAGCCCCGCGCGGCGGCGCCGAGATCCCGCCGCCGCGAATCATGCGCGCCGCTTCTCCGCCCGAGGCCGTTGCAGTCGTCGTGACGCGGCCGGTCCGCGTTCGGCCGTCCCGGCGGCCGTGGTCGGACGAGCGCAAGCGCCGCTTCCAGCGACGCTTCCTGCCCGCCGCCGCGGCGCTCGTGCTCGCCCCTGCTCCCATCGCCCGCGTGCTGATCGGTGGAGGCCCCGCGACGGTGCCGCTCCCGCCGGTCTCGCTCGGCCCGACCGCGCTGCCGCATCTCGCGCCGCTCGCGCCCGCCGAGCCCTCGCGCGGCGGCAGCGCGACGGTCATGCCGGAGGTCGTCTGGCGCGACTCGATCTCGCTCGGCCTTCCCTACCACGGCCGCCTCATCGACGGTGTGCAGCTGCCCGTGCAGAGCCCGTTCTGGACGACGTGGGACCCGGCCCTCGACCGCGTGCCCGACCGCGCCTACCGCCGCTACGGCAGCGCGAAGATGATCCACCTGCTGCTTTCCGTCACGAGGGCCTTCCACGAGGCGCATCCCGGAGCCCCGAGGCTCGTGATCGGCGACATCAGCCGCCTCGGCGGCGGGCCGCTGGACGAGCACGCCTCCCACCAGAACGGCCTCGACGTCGACGTGTACTACCCGCGCCTGGACGGGCGCGAGATGGCACCGACGAGCGTCGATCAGGTCAACGTTCCGCTCTCGCAGGAGCTGCTGAACCTCTTCCTCGCCGCGCGGCCCGAGTTCGTGTTCGTAGGCCCGCATCTGCCGCTGCACGGCCCCTCGGGCGTCGTCGAGCCGCTGGTCGGCCACGACAACCACATGCACGTCCGCATCTACCCGCCGCACTGAAACGGGCAGGACACGGAGCGGCCGGCCGCGGACTGCGGCCGGCCGCGCCGTTGGAACGGGCTGATCAGGCGGGAATGACCTCCGAGGTCACGTTGTCGCCGTGCTGGTGGGTGAAGAACAGCCGCCAGCCGTGCGAGAGGCCCTGCGGAATCGCGGCGCCGAGCAGGCCGCCGGCCGTCGGGTCGCCGTTGGACTCGTGGATGCCGGTGATCTCGTTGTCGCCCTCGTTGTTGAAGCCGTTGCCCGAGGTGCCCGAGATCGCAGAGTCGATCGTGGCGGACGGGTCGCGTCCCTCGGCGATGACCCTCACCGGCTGCGCGCCGCCGGAGTAGTCCGCGAGCGCGTCGAACATGAAGCCCGAGTCGAGCGCGTTGAGCGAGCTGTGCAGGCCGTCGCCCTGGTCCTGCACTGCGATCACGTGCGTCTTGTCGAAGAACGTGATGTTGTCGAAGCTCGAGTGGGTCTTGTCCGACTGGTAGAAGAGCCGCAGGGTGCCCTTGTCGCTCGTCGGGTCCTGATGCAGCTCCTGGATCGCGCCGAAGCCGCCGTACTGCGTGCCCGCCTCGGTCGTCAGCGTCGTGTCGCCGGTCTCGGTGAAGAAGAACTTCTTGAAACCCGTACCCGGCTTGAACACGCCGTTCTCGGGCCGCTTGAAGGGCGTGCCGCCCGCCTTCTTGGCCGCCGCGTTGGCGTCGAACGCGTCGGTGCCGTCCTTCTTGGTGTCATGGATCGTGACCCACATCGTCTTGAAGACATGGCCGTAGGTGTGCAGGTCCTTGGTGTCGGCCGAGAGGATGTCGGCGTCGGGATCGTTGCCGAAGACGATCGGGCCGGCATGCTCGAGCGACGCGACCTGCAGCACCTGCATCTTGCCGCCCTTGTCGAGGTTCGTCGGGTCGTACGGCACCATCCGGTAGATGAAGCTGTTCGGCTGCTTGGCGTGGGTGTTGACCTTGCCGGCGGGCCCGCCGACGTCCTCGACGATGTAGACGTTGCCGAGCTTGTCGTTCTGGATGCCTTCGAAGCCGCCCTGGCCGAACACGCCCCAGAGCTTCGAGACCTTCGACGGGAAGTCGACCGTCGCCTGGACGACGCCGCCGTTGTCACCGCCCTCGGTGGTGAAGAGCAGGCGCTGGGCGAACGGATCCCACGTCGAGCCGTCGATCTCGGGGATCGCATCGCCGTCGGTTTCGGTCTCGGCGAGTTTCGTCACCCTGTGGGCGGCGTCGGCGTCGAGATTGATGCGGGTGATGTAGTCGCCCGTCGCTTCGAGCTCGTGGCCCTGGTAGAGGAAGTGCGTGCCGTAGTCGTACTTGGGGTCGGCGCCGTGCTGGCCCTTGAGCACGAGGTAGGTGTTCTTGTCGGGTTCGCTCTTGGTCGCCTCGACGTTGTGACCAGTGGCCTGCACGTCACCCGGCGCGGGAATCATCGGCCCGTCGTTGTAGTACCCGTACCAGCTCGTCAGGGCCGACGGGTTTTCGAGTGCCGTCGAACCCTGCGCCACCGTCGTCTCACGCCACTGCGGCGAGAGCTTGTCGGGCAGCGTGATGCCGGCCGTCTTGGTGTTGGCCGGCCCGGCATCGGTGATCGCCGGTCCGCTCGCGAACGTCGTGGCTCCGAGCACCGTGACTGCACCGAGCGCCGCCACTACCCCTGCGATCCTGAGCTTGCGTTCGAACATGTGCCGCCCTCCAATGTCTGGACACACGAAGGCATGCCACCGGCGCGCCCTCGCTCGGTGATGTCACCCTAGGCATGCGGCGTGTCCGCCGGGAATCGGACGTGTGAAAATCTGGTCAACGAGCGGTGAACACCCCACGGCTAGGCTGCGCCCGTGCGGGCACTCGCCGTCCACAGCTTCCTCGGTGAGATCGCGCGCCCGCACTACGAGGCCGTTACCCGCGCGATCGCAGCGCAAACGGGAGCGGCCTTCGAGCCGTTGCGCGAGACACCGCTCGCAGAGCTCCCCGCCGTCGTCGCGGGCGCGCCTGCCCTGCTGTTCGTGTGCGGGCTTCCCTACACGCGCATGCGCGATGCCGGCGCGGCGATCGAGCCCCTCGCCGCACCCGTACCGGAAGGCGAGGACGGTGCGTTCTACCGCGCCGACCTGCTGGTCGCGACCGGCGCGCCGGCAGACGGCGCCCGAGCAGCTGCGCGGCGCGCGCGTGGCCTTCAACGGCGACGACTCGCTCTCGGGCTGGGTCATGCCGAGACATGCCCTGCGCGAGCGCGGCATCGACCCCGATGGCTACCTCTGGGTCCAGACGGGCAGCCATCACAACTCGCTCGACGCGCTGCTGCGGAAGGAGGTGGCGGCGGCGCCGATCGACTCCACGGTGCTCGCGCTCGAGCTGAGGGCAAACCCTGCGATCGCCGAGCTGCGGCGGATTGCTCGGCTCGGCCACATGCCGAGCCCGCCGGTCGCGCTGGTCGGCGGCGACGCGGGACTCGCCGAGGCGTTACGCGCCGCGCTGGTGGGCCTGGAGGGCAGCGACGAGGGACGCGCCGCCCTGGCCCTGGGGGCGATCCGGCGCTTCGAGAGCGCGGCCGACGCGGACTACGCGCCGGTGCGCAGCGCCGACGGCTCGCGCTGAGGCTTCCAGCCGTCGCGGCGCAGGCGCGCGACCATGTGCACGCCCTCGACCGCGATGGAGGGGTGCATCTTCGACTGACCCGCGGCCCGTTCGCGGAACGTGAACGGCACTTCAACGATGCGCAGCCCAGCGCGCTCCGCGCGCTGCGTCGTCTCGATCTGGAAGACGTAGCCCTGCGAGCGCGTGGACTCGAAATCGATTGCTTCGAGCGCCGAGGCCAGCCAGAACTTGAGCCCGCCCGAGAGATCCGTGTAGGGCAGCCCGAGCGCGCGCGCGGAGAGCGAGCACCCGACCCGGCTGGCGATGCGGCGATGCAGTGGCCAGCCGACGGGTGGCACCGCCCGGCACGTAGCGCGAGCCGAGCACGAGGTCGGCTCCATCTTCCAGCGCCTTCAGCATCTCGGCCAGGATCGACGGCGGGTGCGAGAGATCGGCGTCCAGCTGCGCGACCGCGGGGTAGCCCTGCGCGAGCGCCCAGGAGAAGCCGGCGCGATAGGCGTTGCCGAGGCCGTCCTTGCCCGAACGGTGCAGGACGTGCAGCCACGGCCGCGTCGCGGCCATGCGATCGGCGAGCGCGCCGGTGCCGTCGGGCGAGGCGTCGTCGACGATCAGGACGTCGATCCAGGGCGCGTCGCGCTCGAAGGTCTCGATCAGGCGGTGCAGCGTCGCGGCTTCGTTGTAGGTCGGGATGACGGCGAGAGCGGGAGGGAAGGTGTTCACGAGCCCCAGGATGCGCCCGCTCCGAAACGGCCGCGCCCGCGGTCGACGAGCGGTCGAGCACAACCGTTGAACGGCACGTCCGGGGATGTGTAAAACTGCGAGCGAGGGGCTCGGCTGCGCTCGTGCATGCGTGCCGCCGCGCGCCCTTCGCCGACACGATGCTTCAGGAACTCGACAGCCGCCGCGAAGACGCCGCCACCGTGCGGTTGCTCTGGGATGACCGCACGCAGATCGTGTGGCTGCACGTGCAGGAGGACGGCGGGGCCGAGCACGTGGCCGGCGTGCCGGCCCAGGAAGCGCATGATGCGTTCGTGTGCCCCTCGCTGTACGTCGGCTTCGAGCGCGCGCTCGAGGCTGCCGGCAGCGGCGCCCTCGACCGCGGCTGACTTCGGGGCATGATTGCGGCGTGAGCGCCGCGGTCGATCTCATCATCCCGAATCTCGACGGGGAGGCCTTGCTGGGGGCCTGCCTGGCGGGCGTGGCGGCGCAGACGCTGACGCCGGCGCGCGTGATCGTCGTCGACAGCGGATCGACGGACGGCTCGTGCGCGATCGCGGAGGCGCACGGGGCCGAGTGGCACCAACTGGCAACCAACGACGGTTTCGCAGCCGCCGTCAATCACGGCATCGCGACCTCCGACAGCCCCTACGTGGCGCTGCTCAACAACGATGCGGTGCCCGAGCCGGGGTGGCTCGCCGCTCTCGTCGACTCCCTCGAGCGGGACGCCGACCTCTCCTTCGCAGCCTCGCGCATGCTGTTCACCGGCGAGCGCGGGATGAACGCCGCCGGCGACGCCTTCGACGTTCGCGGCCGCGGCGGCTACAACCGCGGCCTCCGGGAGCCGGACGGCCCGCGCTTCGACGAGCCGCGCATCGTCTTCGGCGCGTGCGCCGGGGCCGCCCTCTACCGGCGCACGCTGTTTGACGACATCGGCCTGTTCGACGAGCGATTCTTCCTCTCGTGGGAAGACGTCGACCTCGATCTGCGCGCCGCGCTGGCGGGTCACCGCTGCCTGTATGTGCCCTCCGCGATCGTGCATCACGCGCAGGGCGCGTCCTCGGGCGAGTGGCGCGCGGCACTCGAGCGCCGCAACAAGGCCATCCTGGCGCTCAAGGGCCTGCCGCTGCCGCTGCTGGCGCTCTACCTGGCGCTGCTCCCCGCCCGCGAGGCATACGAGACGCGCGCCGCGCGCGAAGGCGTGACCGGATACCTGCGCCGGCTTGCGCCGTATCTCGGCGAGGCGCCGCGCGCGCTGCGGCTGCGCGGAGAGGTGCGCCGCCGGACAGGGCTGCGCGAGCTGTGGCCGCTGCTCACGCGCGAGTCGCTGCCGTACGAGCTTCCGGCTGCTCGACCCCACGGGAGTAAGCCGGGTGGCGGGATGGCTATACGATCTGCCGATGGTTTGCGAGGTTGGTGAGCGTTCGCCTGATGACGGCCTCCGGTCGACGAGCATCGGCGCCTCCTCGCTGAGGCGCTCGCTGAGGGCCGACCACGACATCGGCCAGCTTCGGCCGCGCGTGGCTGAAGGCGAGCGGGTCTGCGAGCGAATCGCCGCCGAATTGGCGGTCGCACGAGCCATCTGGCCGAGAGCCGAGCGGAGTGCTCGCAGCTTCGCATCGACCTCGCCGGGGTCATGGGCTCCGTGTCCTGGCGAGCTACCGCGCCACTCCGCATCGCAGTGGCGCGGGTGCGCGCGCTGCTTGGTCGTCGGTGATCGCCCGAGCCCGAGGAGATCGAGCGCGCATTTGCCGAGGCCGGCCCCTGGCAGAGCCGCTTCCTGATCGACGGCCGCATCTACGGCGGCGACCTTCCATATCAGGAGGACGGCCGCGTCGCCGATGTTCTTCGACTGGGTCGCGCACTCCGACGAGTGTCCTCGAGCTCGGCTCTCTCGAAGGCGCACACTCGGTCGCAGCTCGCGGCCGCGCCATCGGTCGAGCGCCTGCTCTGTCTCGAGGGTCGAGAGGAGAACGTCAGGCGCGCGCGTACCGCGATGGCAGTGCTGGGTCTCACGCGACCGCGTGCAGGTGGAACGGTTCGACCTCGAGGACGCCGTCCTCGGCGAGTTCGGCAGCTTCGATGCCGCGTTTTGCGCCGGTCTCTTCTATCACCTTGACGCGCCCATGGCTCCTGCTGCGGGAGCTCCGCCGCTGCGTCGCGCATGCTCTTTCTCGATACGCATGTCAGCCTGACGGACAACATCGTGCTCGCAGGTCATCGCGGCTGCCTCTTCCGCGAGCAGGGCCTCGCCGACCCGCTCAGCGGCCTGCAGGACTTCTCGTTCTGGCCAACCTCAGAAGCGCTGGACGGGATGCTCGCGCAGGCCGGCTTCGCGGTCGTCCGCCGGCAGTTCTGGCCAGATTGGCCGAACGGCCCGCGCGTCCATCTGCTGTGCGAAGCCTCACTCCCGCCGGCATCAGCGGCGTAACGCGCACGCACAGGCGCTAGGCGCTGAGCGCGCCGGCCGCGCGCGCCGGGTCGCTCGAGACCGTGATCAGGCGCCCGGGGCGACGACGACGCGCGAGCAGTCCCGCGTGCCGCAGGGTGCGCTGCACGCGCTGTGCGGCGACGTCGCCTGCCTCGATGACGGGTAGCTCACCGCCTGATGCGCGGTCGATCGCCGGCCGGAGGAGCGAGAGCGCGGGCGAGGTCAACGCGAGCGCCCCGACACCCGCGGCGACCAGCGTCTGGATGCGCGCCGCGACGGCGTCCGCGTCGTCCAGCGGCCACTGCTCGAGATGGATCGCCGAGGCTCCGCGCGCTCTCCGCAGGGCCTGTCCGAACGTGCGCGGCCGCACGCCGCCCTCGACGACGACTGCCGCAACCGCGCCGCCTGCGCACGCCGCTCCCGCCTGCAGGATCGGCGCCTCCAGCCCGATCAGCGGGACCTTCCCCGCGGACGGAGCGGCACCCGTGTCGAGCACGGCCTGCGGAGACGCGATCACGATGAGCTTGGCGCCGCCGGCCCGCAGATCGCCGAGGAGGCTCCCGACGCGCGCGGCCACGACTGCGGGGCGCCTGCGCGCGTAGGGCGCGTAGCCGTCGTCGCAGAGCAGGAGCAGGTCCTCCCTGGGCAGAAGCCGCTGCAGGGCGCGGGCGACCGAGATCCCGTGGCCATCCTCTGCCAGGATGCCCACCGGGCGGTCGGCTCCTACGCCCGCGGCCGCGTCTTCTCCGGGTCGTAGATCGGGTAGTGGTCGACCAGCGCCGGCACGGTGCGGCCGTCCGAGAGCGCCACCTCGAGCGGCGTGCCGACCTCGATCAGCTCGCTCTCGATGCAGGCCATGCCGATCATGCGGTCGACGGTCGGCGAACGTCCGGCGCTGGGCGAGAGCAGGCGCCCGACCTCCCGCCCATGGCGGTAGACGGGCGTGTTGTAGTCGGGAGCCTCCTCGCCGGCGACGACGAGCGTGGCCATGCGATGCGTGACTCCGGCCGCGTGCTCGGCCACGAGGGCGTCCTTGCCCAGGAATGCGGCCTTGTCGAGCTTGATCATGCGATCGAGATTCATGTGGAACGGCGAGGTGTACGCCGGGAAGTAGTCGAAGCCGATGAAGATCAGGCCCGACTCGATGCGCAGCGACTCCACGGCCGCGAGCCCGTAGGGTCGGATGCCGAGCGACTGGCCGGGGTCGAGCAGCGCGCTCCAGAGGCGCTCGGCGTTCGCCGGCGACGTGTAGATCTCGAAGCCCAGCTCGCCCGAATAGCCCGTCCGCGACACCAGACAGCCGGCCACGCCGCCGATCGTGACGTCCTCGAGGAAGCGGAAGTAGCGCAGCGACTCGATATCCGCATCCGTCAGCGAGGCCAGCAGCTCCCGTGACTTCGGGCCCTGCAGCTGCACGTGGGGCATCTCGGCCGTGCGCTCGACGACCTCGGCCTCGAGCTTCTGATCGGCGATCGCACGGCGGAAGTGGTCGCCGTCGGTCGAGAGCGCCGTCACGACCAGGATGCCCGCCTCGTTGTCGCCCGTGTTGTAGACGGTGCCGTCGCCGAGCATCCTGCCCCGCTCGTCGCAGAAGGCGCCGTAGCGCACCTGGCCGACCTGGAGACCTGCCATGTCGCTCGTGAAGCAGTAGTCGGCGGCGGCCAGCGCGTCGGGGCCCTTGAACAGCCACTTCTGCAGAGGCGACTCGTCCCAGAGCCCGACCGTCTCGCGCACCGCGTGGTGCTCCGCGATGGGATCGCCGAAGTCGGAGATCCAGTCCCAGCCCTCCCACTCGGCGAACTGCCCGCCCATGCGGCGCTGCACCGCGTCGAAGGGCGTGTGGAGGAGCGTGCCGGTGGCGGGCAACTCGTAGGAGCCGGTGTCCTCGTCGTCGGCCGCGGGCTGCGCGGCGGCGTCGAGCGGGGCCGAGGGCGCGTCGAGCGGCGCCATAGAAACCTCGAGCGGCATGATGATGGTCGGAGCCGAGCGGCGCGAGACCTCCTGGTGGCCCGGCGGCAGCACCTCGGTCACGCCGAGCAGGGCGCGCGCCGCGGCGGCATTGGGCAGCGTGCGGTACTCCTCGTAGCTGCGCAGCGGCTCGCGGTCGATCGCGCGGCGCAGTCGTCGTAGGCGAGCCTGCTCGCCGGCGCCGATGCCGGGCGTCGAGAAGATCGCCTGCTCGACGTAGCTCTCGACGATCTTGTTGCCGAGCAGACCCACGTCGCCGCCACGCGCCCGGCCCGTCCGCGGCGAGTAGGTGAGGACGCAACGAACCTGTGCGAGCAGCGCGTTCCAGGTCGAGAGGACGACCTCGCCACGGCAGCGCAGCCCGCCTTCGGGCACCACCAGCAACGTGATCCGGCGGTCGTTGATGGTCTCGAGCACCGCCTCCGCAGTGGGCTGCAGCACGCCCACGAACTTGTGCATCGGCCACACGTCGAGCTGGTTGAAGTCGCCGGGCTCGCAGCCCACGCCGATCAGATACGTGTCGGCGTAGCGGAAGAACCCGCCCGTGCCCTTGGTCTCGCGCAGGACGTCGTAGAAGAGCGTGTTCGTCCCGCAGATGAGGTTCGAGCAGCCACATGGGTCCATGGGCTGGTTGAGCACGACGCCGAGGCGATCGCCAGGCTGATATCCGCCTGGCCAGAGGTCGCTGAGCGATCCCGCCGCACCGTCGCGCTCGACCGCGAAGTCATCCGGGCTGAGCGCATAGGAGGAGTGCATGCGAGGGAGTATCCCACCTCTCCCAGGTGCGCGGCGGGGGCCAGCGTAGACTGGCTGCGCATGGCTGACGGCGGCTATCTCGGCGAGGGCGGGCGCCTCGCGGGCGGCCCGGCCGACGAGCTCGTGGAAGCCGCCTACGCGCACGAGCTGCGCGCAGCGCCGCGGCTCGCCTACGACCTCTCGCTGTCCGACATCGCGCACGCCGTCGCGCTCGCCGAGAGCGGCGCACTGCCCGCCGAGACGGCTCGTGTCCTGCTCGGCGGCCTGCTGGAGCTGCACGCCATCCCGCCCGCCGAGTTCCCCTGGCAGGCGCAGCTCGGCGACGCGTTCAACTCGCGCGAGGCCGAGCTCGTGCTGCGCATCGGGCCCGATGCCGCCGGTTGGCTGAGCGCCGGACGGCCTCGCCGCGAGGCATTCCGCGTCGCGCTGCGCGCCTGCTCGCGGCGTGGAGCCGCCGAGCTCGTGAGCGCTCTGGCCGACTGCGCGGGGGCGCTGGCGGCGCACTCCCGTGCGCTGCGCGATGCGCCCGCAGCCGATTACACCTATCTGCAGGCGGCCCAGCCGACCACGGCCGGCCATCTCCTGCTGGCCTATGCCTATCCGGCACTGCGCGACATCGAGCGCCTGCAGCGCGCCCACCGTGAGCTCTCACGCAGCGTCGCCGGCGCAGGCGGGAGCGCCGGGTCGCGCTGGCCGCTCGACCGTGCGCGACTCGCAGAGCTGCTCGGCTGCGAGGGCCTCGTCACCCACACGAAGGATGCGGCCTGGCAGTGGGACATCTACGCCGAGCTGCTCGCGACACTCGCGATCGCGGCCACGCACCTCTCGCAGCTCGCCCAGGACTTCGAGATCTACGCCAGCCACGAATTCGGGCTGATCGAGCTGGCCGACAGGCATTCACGCGCCAGCGCGCTGATGCCGCAGAAGCGCAACCCGTACGCCCTGGCCGCGATCCGGGCACAGGCGGGCCAGGCCGCAGGCGACATCTCGGCAGCCCTGACGGTGACGCACACGGGCTCGGCGCGCACGGACCACTTCCACCTGCTCAACGGCCTGGTGCCACGGGCGCTGGCGGAGGCCGGCGCGATTGCGAGGCTGGCGGCAGCGGTGCTGGCCGGCATGCGGGTCGACACGGCGCGCATGGCGCGAGCCGCACAGGAGGGCTTCACGAACGCCGCCGACGTCGCCGACGTGCTCGCCGCCGACGGGGATCTCGACTACCGCACGGCCCACAAGGTCGTCGGCCTGGCCGTCCGCCGCCTCGTCGAGCAGGGCGCCGGCGAGCTCACGGCCGACGCCGTCGCCGAGGCTGCGCTCGAGCTGACGGGAGCGCGCGTCGAAGTCGACCCTGCCGAGCTCGACCCGGCGGCCTGTGCCCTCGCCCGACGGCAGGTCGGCTCCTCTGGACGCGAGGCGATGGATGCCATGCTGGCCGAGGTGGATGCACAGGCAGCCGCCGACAGCGCGTGGTCGAGCGCTGCGCTCGCTGCCGCGCGCGCCGCCGAAGCGCTCCTGCTCGAGCGCGCGAGCGCGCTCGCCGCCGGTTGACCGAGCACCGAATCGAACGGGAATCCGCGGCCGTTCGCGCTAGTGTGCGAGGTATGGGTAAAGGGTATGCCGAAGGACCCGCTCTCGACGAGCGGCTCGCAGCGGCCGAGCAAGGCCCTGAGAAAGCAAAGCGGCGAATGCGCAAGGCGGTCTTCGGATCGACGCCGCGCAAGCACGAACGGCACTTCGTGGGCTGGCTCGACGACGTCGACCCCGACGAGCTGTTCGCCAGCGGGAAAGCGTGGGGCATCTCGGTGGCTGAGATCGCCGCCGACCGCACGTAGCGGCCGGCCTCGCACCTGACCGACGTCAGGGCACGGAGCCTCTTCACCGAGCGGTTGCTACGGTCGGGGCCATGACGGTGCCCCTGATGGATCCCCACTCTCAGTACGCCGCAGTGCGCGCGCAGATCATGCGCGCGATCGGCGAGGTCATCGACTCCGGCCGCTTCATCCTGGGCCCGCGCGTGGCCGAGGTCGAGCGAGTGTTCGCCGAGCAGGTGGGAACGGCGTTCGGCATCGGCGTCGCGAACGGCACCGATGCCCTGCTGATCGCGCTGCGCGCCCTCGGCGTCCAACCTGGTGACGAGGTCATCTGCCCGTCGTTCACGTTCTATGCCACCGCCGAGTCGATCGCCGCCGTGGGCGCGGTGCCCGTCTTCGCCGACATCGAGGACGAGACGTACTGCCTCGATCCGGCGGCCGTCGAGGCAGCGATCACCCCCCGGACGCGCGCCGTCATGCCCGTGCACCTGTTCGGCCATCCGGCGGCGATGGGCCCGCTCCGAGCGATCTGCGCCAAGCACGATCTCGCGCTGCTCGAGGACGCGGCGCAGGCCTACGGCGCCTCCCTCGACGGCGTGCGCTGCGGCGCCCTCGGGGACGCAGCGACCTTCTCGTTCTTCCCGACCAAGAATCTGCCGTGCTTCGGCGACGGCGGACTGATCACGACGCCGAGCGCCGAGGTCGACCACGCCTGTCGCGTGCTCCGCTTCCACGGCTCCGAGGACAAGCAGACGTTCACCGAGGTCGGCTACAACTCGCGCCTGGACGAGCTACAGGCGGCGATCCTGCTCGAGCTGCGGCCGCACGTCGACGGCTGGAACGACGGTCGCATCGCGGTGGCCGCGCGCTACGAGGAGCTCGGGCTGGGCGAGCACGTCGTGCTGCCGGCCGTCGCCCCGGGGGCGCGGCACGTCTACCACCTCTACATGGTCCGCAGCCAGGAGCGAGACGGCCTCGTTTCGGGCCTGAGCGAGGCGGGCATTGGAACCGCGGTGTACTACTCGACGCCGCTGCACCGGCAACCCGTGTTCGCACACCTCGGCTATGCCGAGGGGTCGCTGCCGGTGACCGAGCGCTGCGCGCGCGAATGCCTCGCGCTGCCCATGTCGCCCACGCTGGGCGAGGCGGCTCAACGCGAGGTCGTGCAGACGGTCGCGTCCCTCTCTCCGGCCAGAACGTAGACTTCTAGCCCGATGGGGCTGTTGAACCGCCATCGGCTGTGGCAGGTAGCCGTCGACGCACTCCTCATCGGGGTCGCGTGGTACGCCACGTACGAAGTCGGCTTCCAGATAGCGCGCAACCCGGGGTGGAATGCCTACTGGCAACAGACCATCCTGATCGTGGTCGCGATCAAGCTCATCTGCCTGGCTGGCTTCGGGGCCTACAACAAGTGGTGGCGGTACATCTCGCTGCCCGACATCATGGCGCTGGTGCGCGCGATCGGGATGGCGACGATCGTGCTCCTCATCGTCCTCTCGATCGTCAAGTTCCCGCGCGGCGTGATCATCCACCCGCAGTCCTCGGCGGGACAGAGAGCCCAGCTCGCTGCGCCCGACTGCGACCCGCCGGTCCAGGGTTGCGTGAGGCAGATCAAGAAGGACGCGATCGCGGCCAGCCTCACGCCCAGAAAGGCGCGACAGCGCGCGCCTTCCAAGCGCGCCCTCGTGCTCGACCTCGTCTTCACGCTGATCCTTCTCGGTGGCGCTCGTGTGCTGGCGCGCTCCCTGCTGGAGCGCCCGCGCCGCGGCTCGTTCGTCGCGCAGGGCAAGAAGGTGCTGATCGTGGGCGCGGGTGACGCCGGCAACCTGATCCTGCGCGAGATGCTGAGCAATCGATTGGCGGGCTACGAGCCGATCGGGCTGATCGACGACGACCGCAACAAGCTGCGCTATCGCTTTCAGGGCGTGAAGGTGCTCGGCACGACGGACGATCTGCCGGAGATCCTCAAGGCGCGCCAACCCGACGAGGTGCACATCGCGCTGCCCTCGGCCAGCGGCCCCAAGCGGGCCTCGGTGGTCTCGACCTGCCGGGAGGCCCGGATCCCGGTCAAGACGCTGCCGAACGTCAACGATCTGCTCAACGGCGACAACGACCTCGTCGCCCAGCTGCGGGCGGTGCAGGTCGAGGACATCCTCGGGCGGGAGCCCGTGCAGCTCGACCCGGCGGCGGTGGGCGCGTACGTGCGCGGCCGCACGGTGCTCGTGACCGGCGCAGGCGGCTCGATCGGCTCCGAGCTCTGCCGCCAGCTCGTGCGCATGGAGGTCGGCCGGCTGATCCTCGCCGACCACGCCGAGAACAACCTCTTCCAGATCGACCGCGAGCTGCGCGACGGCACGCGTACCGAGGTCGTGCCGGCGATCGCGGACGTGCGCGACGCGGCGCGCATGGAGACGATCTTCGAGACCCACCGGCCGGCGGTCGTGTTCCACGCGGCCGCCTACAAGCACGTGCCGCTCATGGAGGCGCATCCCGTGCAGGCGCTGCGCAACAACGCGCTGGCCACGCGCACGGTCGCCCGCCTCGCGGCGCGCCACGCCGTCGACCGCTTCGTGCTCGTCTCGACCGACAAGGCCGTGTACCCGAAGACGGCGATGGGCGCCAGCAAGGCCCTGGCCGAGTGGGTCGTCGAGGCGCTCGGCCAGGTCGAGCACGAGACCACCTTCGTCGCGGTCCGCTTCGGCAACGTGCTCGGTTCGTCGGGCTCGGTCGTGCCGATCTTCCGCGATCAGATCGCGCGCGGCGGGCCGGTCACCGTCACGGATCCCGAGATGACGCGCTACTTCATGACGATCCACGAGGCGTCGCAGCTGATCGTGCAGGCCGGAGGCGTCGGGCGCGGCGGCGACGTGTTCGTGCTCGACATGGGCGATCCGGTGCGCATCCTCGACCTCGCGCACGACATGATCCGCCTCTCGGGTCTCGAGCCCGAGCGCGACATCGCCGTCACGTTCACGGGCGTCCGGCCGGGCGAGAAGCTGCACGAAGGCCTCTTCGAGGATTCCGAGGAGGTCGAGCGCACGCACCACGACAAGCTCATGCGCGCCCGCCGCTCGCCGATCTCGCCCGCATGGCTCGAGAGCGAGCTGGACGCGGTCGAGCGCCTGGCCAACGACGGCGACGAGACGGCCGCCCTCGAACGGGTGCGCGCGATGATCGCCAACCCGCGCCGCGCCGACAGCGAGCAGCCGGCCGTCGCTGCTCCGGCCTGAGCCGATGGATACGCGCCAGCTCGCAGCGCTGTCCGCCGTTGTGGAGCGTGGGTCGTTCTCGCAGGCCGCCGAGTCGCTCGGAGTCACGCAGTCGGCCGTGTCCCAGGCGGTGCGCGCCCTCGAGCAGCGCCTCGGCGTCGCGCCTGATCGATCGCAGCGGCCGCCGCGCCGAGCCGACGCCCGAGGGCCGCGCGGTGATGGCGCGCGCGCAGCGCATCCTCGCGCTGGAGCGCGACATGATCCGCGTCGCCCAGGAGGAAGCCGACGTGCTTCGCGGGCGGCTCGCGATCGGCGCCTCGACCGGTCCCGGCGCGCGTCTCGTGCCGCGGCTGCTGATCGGGTTCCGCCGCCTCAACAGCGAGGTCGAGGTCGCCCTCGCCGTCGGCGCGACGCAGGACATCGCCCAGCGCGTGCTCGCGCACGAGCTCGAGCTCGGCATCGTCGGCGCCGAGAAGCCGCACCGCAGCCTCGTCTACGAGCCGTTCCGCGCGGACGAGATCGTGCTCGCACTGCCTGCCGGCCACCCGAAGGCCGGGGGCGAGCTCTCGCTGGACGAGCTGAAGCGCGAGCCGCTGGTGGTGCAGCAGGAGGGCTCGGGCGTCCGCGCGATCGTCGAGGCCGAGCTGCGCCGCCTCGGCGTGCGCCCGCGCGACCTCAACGTCGTGGCCGAGCTCGGCCTGCAGGAGTCGTCGCAGACGGCCGTCGAGGAAGGGCCTCGGGGCGACGTTCACGTCGCACGCGGCGATCGAGCGGGAGCTCGAGCTCGGGCGTCTCGCCTCGGCGCGCGTGGCCGGGACTGGCGCTGCGGCGCGACTACGTGGTGGTGCGCGCAGGCGGCGCGCGAGCCGTCGCGGTTGGCGACCGCCTTCATCGCGTACTGCCGCGAGGCGTCAGCACTGGGTTGAGCGGAGATGGCACGCCATCAGGACACGGCAGGAACCCACCAGTAATCCGGCCCGAGCGGGATCCGATACAGGCCCGCTGGCGGTGGCCCGACGTTGGCGAACACGGCCCCGGCCACGTGGTCGCGGCTGAGCTCTCGGTACGTTACGTCGGATGGATTCAATACCCGTGTGATCCCGCGCTCCCGATGAACGCCGAAGAATGGGTAGTCCCAGGAGTCCTCACCGCCGACGTACACGATGGGCGCGATGCTTGGCACCTGCACATCCAGAGCGTTGAGAACACCAACCATCTCTGGCCGAGCGGCGCTCATCTGCTCTCTCCGGTTGTGGTGGAAAGCGTTGGTTGCCCACGGTAGGAGCTCCTTCTGGTGGTTCGCCAGCAAGGTCGGTCCCAGTGACAGGGCGGCTATCACGAGCGTCGCCCCCGCTAGCGCGGGACGCTTGCCGAGCAAGGCGAACAATGGGGCGGCGAGGGCTACTGCGGGGATCATGATACGTCCCAGCCAGCCATTGTCTGCAATGCTCAGACCGAGAACAGCGAGGTATGAGATCGCCGACGCGGCGAGTACTCGACGCGCCAGTGGCTGCGTTCGGCCAAACAAGGCGACAGCCAAGACGCAGGGCAGCAAGAGAAACCCGACCAGCCCGAACGCCGATGTGTCCTCTTGTACCGAGGTATCGATAGCGACTGGCCCGACAGACGGGCCAACGTAGTCGGCCACGAACCCGGTAGTCGATTGCGTCAGTCGATTAAGCCAGTCGATTTCGACGCCCGGTGAGTCTGCAAGATTTCCAATTGTGAGGAATATGTTTTGCGGGCGAGGACCCCGAGCCTCGTCTGGTCTTGAACACCGCCGAACAGCGATCCACGATGTTGAACGTTGAGCACATAGTTGTACGAAGCGAGCGCGAATATGGCCACCAGCGCGCCCGTGGCCGACATGAGCACGAAACGATCTGGAGGACGGTACGCGACGACTGCCGCCACGAGCAGTACGGCCAGCGCCGCCCCTGCGATCAGGGCGGTACCTTTCGTCCCAACTGCGAGGCCCAGCGCCAACGCCGCGACGACCATATCGCCGCGCGCGCGATCGCGTAGACCGCGAACCGCAAAGAACGCAGTAGCCACAACAAAGAAGGCCTCAATGAGATCATTCTGCGTTGAAGAGGATTGCATCAGAGGTTGCGGGAGGAGGACAAAGAGACAGGCCGCAAAGATGCTCTCGTCAGAGCCGAAGCGAAGTAGTCGAGCGCCGCTGAACACAGTCAGGGCGATGCCGACGAGTGCCAGCCACTGGACTGATTGAGCCCATCGGTCAGTCTCACTGATCATCATTGTTAATCCCTGCAGCACTTCGCCGTCGGGGGCCGAGGCCGCCTGTCGGATAGAGGCGCCCGGGAACTGTGCAAATGAGTGGTACTGGATCCAATAGGCCGCGCGGGACAAGTGGTACGCCATCGAGTCCCAGTTGTTAGGCGCGACACGTACCCCAACGTACGCCTGGACAAGCAGCGACACCGCGGCGAGTCCGACGATGACCTGTGTGCATCCGCTCACATCGCGCAGCCCTCTTGGGCCGGGCATCCTGGGCGGCCGTGGCCGTCCGGATACGAGCCATCCAACTCCGACTGCGACAGCCATGACGAAGACCAGCGTGAGCATCGCGGCGCGGGTCCACGCCGAGAAGACTGACAAGACGGTGCTGGCGGCGATTGCCGCGGCACACGCGGACACACCGGCTGCCACGAGGTAGGGTGCAGGCTCTCGAATTCGCAGGAGCGCGGCACTGGAGCAGCCAATCAGCGCGAGGCTGACCACAAAAACAGCTGTGTAGACCACCGTGAGGGACACCGGTAAACGATTCACCGACGACGATGAAAAGCCTGCACCTACCGTCGGGCGGAGGCGCCGCCGTCGACGTGAGGCGAGCGGTTATCGACGTGCGTTCGCGGCTAGCCGGTAGGCGCGCTCGTGGGCATTGGCGCACGTGGCCCATGCGAACGATCTGGCCCGGGCGAGCCCGCGGTCGCGCAGATCGTCGCCGCAGGCGAGCGCCTCATGCACGCCAGCGGCGATCGCTCTGGGGTCCCGTGGGTCGAACAGCACCGCGGCATCGCCGCAGATTTCCGGCAGCGACCCAGCGTGAGACGCTGCGACCGGGCAGCCCGATGCCATCGCCTCCAGCGGCGGAAGGCCAAAGCCCTCGTAGAGGCTCGGAAAGACAAGAGCAGCGGCCGTGCGGTACAGCTCGCGAAGCTCACCGCGACCGACGAGCCCTCGCAGCTCCACGCCGGCTGGCACCGCACCGAGGCGGTCGAGACCTCCGCCTGTGAGCACCAGCCGGAGCGTGGAGTCCTCGGCGCGCAGCAGGGAGAACGCCTCGAACAACCGGGCGTGGTTCTTGTGCGGCCAGCCGCGCGCCGGGTAGAGCAGCAGGTTCTCGCGGGCGCCGAGGTTCGGCTCGAATTCGCTGGCGTCGACGCCGAGATGTGCGACCACGATCCGCTCGGGATCGATTCCGAGCAGCGCCACGATTCTGGACTTGGCGAACTCGCTGATCGTCACGACGACGTCGGCGCGCTGGGCTGCGGCGTCGTAGAACCGGCGCCGGTAGGCGCGCTCCACAGCGCTGAACAGATGAGGGAGGTCGCGGTGCTGAACATCGAGGAGAGAGACGACGACCGCCGCGGAAGGCGGCGGATGGGGCGCTGGGGCCGTGAACGGGAAATGCACGACTGCGGCGCGCGCCCAGGACGTGCGAATCGAGCGGCCATGCATAGCCGTCTGGATGAGGGTTGTAAGCCGCGAACGTGTCGACGCCCCGCCGTCGACCCCGGGCACGACGCGCTCGCGAATGCCCTGCGAAAACCCGGCACCGACGCCCGCGACGTAGGCGGTGACGGTCGCCTCGGTCGACCCTGCGAGCTCGCGCGTCAGCGCCTGCGCGTAGATCTCGCTTCCTCCCATCCCGCCAGGTACGAGTGTCAGCATTGCGAGCACGACGTCGATCGGCGGCGCGGCGGTCCCCGCAGGACGCGCAGCCGGGCTGTTCGACGAAGGGACGCTCACAGCTCCAGTGTGCCCGAACAGGCGCCGGCTGATGGACGAGTGCCTCGCGCCGGTGCGCTCAAGCCGGGTAATCCTCGGCGCGGTCAAGAGACTCAGCCGCATCAAGAATGTCCGGCATCGCATCACCGGTAACCGACGAGCGGCTGGGCCCACGGCGCGATCTACAGGCACCCCTCACCCGCCTCCAGCTGATGAGGCAGAACGCTCCTGGGTCTTACACCTCGGGACGAAGCTGCCGCAAACTCTCGAGATCGTGGTCGACCATAATCCGGACGAGCTGCGGAAACGTAACTGATGGCTCCCAGCCAAGCTGGCTACGCGCTTTGCTGGCATCGCCGAGAAGCTCGTTGACCTCCGCAGGCCTGAAATAGCGCGGGTCCACCTCGACATGGCGTTTCCAGTCGAGGTCGAGGTAGCCGAAGGCCTCGTCGAGCAGATCACGCACGGAGTGCATTTTACCCGTCGCTATGACATAGTCGTCGGGGGCGTCCGCCTGCAACATCATCCACATCGCGACGACGTAGTCCTTCGCGTAGCCCCAGTCACGTCGGGCATCGAGGTTGCCGAGATAGAGCTTGTCCTGCATGCCGAGCTTGATGGCGGCGGCCGCGCGTGTGATCTTGCGCGAGACAAACGTTTCACCGCGCCGCTCGGACTCGTGATTGAACAGGATGCCGTAGCAGGCGTACAGACCGTAGCTCTCCCGATAGTTCACCGTGATCCAGTGGGCGTACGCCTTGGCCGCGCCGTAGGGGCTCCGCGGATAGAAAGGCGTCGTCTCCCGCTGCGGCACCTCTTGAACCTGGCCGAATTGCTCGGAGGACGACGCCTGGTAGAACCGGGTCGAGATACCGACGTCGCGGATTCCTTCGAGCAATCGCAAGGTGCCGAGTCCGTCGACATCGCCTGTGTATTCGGGAACGTCGAATGAGACGCGGACGTGTGACTGTGCCCCGAGGTTGTAGATCTCATCAGGCTGAACGTCCCGAAGGATCTTGTTCAAGGACGACGCGTCCGTGAGGTCGCCGTAGAGGAGCTGCAACCGCCGATCAGCGTCATGGGGGTCCTGGTAGACGTGATCGATACGACTGGTGTTGAACGAACTGGACCGTCGGATGACGCCGAAGACGTGGTAACCCTTGGACAACAGCAACTCGGCGAGGAAGCTGCCGTCCTGCCCGGTGATTCCGACGATCAATGCTCGCTTTGCCACACGTCGTCCTCCGGTCCGGTCATTGCATTGTCTACTGCAGGCTCGCGGGCGCGAGCCTAGAACCCGCGAGGCTCGCACCAACATCAGCACGAGATGGCACCGACCTCCGGAAGCCGGGTGGCTTGAGCGGGAAGTACCGGATGCGTAGCCATGGATTGCCGAATTGGCAAGCGAAGGACACGCCCCGAGGTGTCAGCGCGGGCGGGCGTCGGGCCGTGATGTTTAGGCGCTCGGCAATACGCGTCCATCGTATCGCCGCAGTGGCGTTGACGTCCGTGGACCCGCCAAGCTCGCGAGTCAGCGCCTGCGCGTACGTCTCGCTCCCGCCCATCCCGCCGGGAACCAGTGTGAGCATCGCAAGCGCGACGTCGAGCGGTGGCTGTTCGGTCACCGAGAACCGGCGGCTGCCGGCCCGTTCGAGCGTGTGATGTGCACGGCTCCAGTGTGCCCGAACGCGGCGTGACACCCGGCGGGCGCTCGCCGACCGGCGCACCGGGGCCGGGTAGTCTTCGGCGCGGTCACGCCGATATGCAGATGCGTGGCTCGCACGGAGTCGACGAGGTTGGGGTCATGGTGACCAGAGCGAGCACAGAGGGCCCTGCAGCGGTGGGCACGTCAGAGGGCGCGGTGCCGGCTGCGGCGACGCGAGGCAAGATCCTCGTCGTTCTCCCCACCCTCGGTGACCGCATCGAGTCCCTTGAGGAGACCCTCGAGTCCGTGGCCCAACAGCGAACCGAGGTCGACCTCACGCTCGTGGTGATACTGCCCGAGGATGCCGACGCGGCGCGTTCCCTGGCGACGAGATTCGGCGCGGTCGTCGTGCAAGACCCGCGACGCGGCATCTCCGAGGCCATCAACGTCGGCGTCCGCACCGGAACCGATGAGGAGTACTACGCCTGGATCGGCGACGACGATCTCTTCCGGGAAGGCGGCCTCCGTACCCTGCGGGACATGCTCGACCCCGATCCTACCGCGGTCGTTGCGTATGGCGGCTGCGATTACATCGACCCCGAGGGCCGCAGGATCGGCGCCTCGAGGGCAGGACGCGCGGCGCAGTGGCTGTTGCCCTGGGGCCCGGACCTCATCCCGCACCCCGGGTCGCTGATCAGGCTCGATGCGCTGAGGGCGATTGGGCTCTTCGATCCGTCGCTCAAGTACGCGATGGACCTCGACGCCTTCCTGTCGTTGCGCGACCATGGCCGGTTCCTCTCCACCCGCGCGATCGTCTCGGCCTTCCGGTGGCATCCGGACTCGCTGACCGTCGCCAACAGGGAGGGATCCAGCCGCGAGGCCCGGGAGGTCAAGGCCCGGCACCTGCCAGCCTGGCTGCGGCCGATCAGCCCTGCCTGGAGCGTGCCGGTCGCGTGGACTGCCGCGCTCGCCGCCGCGGCGGTGTCACGACGCGCGAGTCGACTCGCCGCACAGACGACAAGGGAGAACCCATGACCATCGACAAGTCGGCGACGACCTACGTCGCAGGTCACCGCGGCCTCGTGGGCTCCGCGATCTGGCGCCGCCTCGAGGCCGACGGCTTCACGAACCTGGTCGGGCGAACGTCCGCCGAGGTCGACCTGCGCGACAGACAGGCGACGTTCGACCTGCTCAGTGACGTGCGCCCTCGCTACCTGATCCTTGCTGCGGCCCGCGTTGGCGGCATCCTCGCGAACGACCAGTTCCCGGCAGAGTTCCTCTCCGACAACCTGCGCGTGCAGGTCAACGTGATGGACGCCTCTCATGAGATGGACGTCGAGCGACTCGTGTTCCTCGGGTCATCCTGCATCTACCCCAAGCTCTCGCCGCAGCCGATCAAGGAGGAATACCTCATGACCGGCCCGCTGGAGCCTACCAACGACGCGTACGCCATCGCCAAGATCGCCGGGATCCTCCAGGTGCAATCTGCCCGCAAGCAGTACGGCCGCCGGTGGGTCTCAGCCATGCCGACCAACCTCTACGGCCCGGGGGACAGCTTCTCTCCGACCACCTCCCACGTGCTCCCGGCCCTCATCCGCCGGTACGTCGAGGCAAAGGAAACTGGACTCGAGCGCGTCACGAACTGGGGCAGTGGAACTCCGCGGCGGGAGTTCCTGCACGTGGACGACCTGGCGCGCGCCATCGCGCTGCTGCTCGAGGAATACGATTCGCCGGAGCCGATCAACGTCGGCACGGGGAGGATCAGTCGATCCGCGAGATCGCCGAACTGGTCGCCAAGGTCGTCGGGTACGAGGGTGAGATCGACTGGGACACGACCAAGCCCGATGGAATGCCACGCAAGCTGCTCGACGTCTCGCGCCTCAAGGCCCTGGGCTGGAGCCCGACGACGTCGCTCGAGGACGGGCTGCGCGAGACCGTCGAGTGGTACAACGAGCACCGAGCCGAGATCCGCGCGTAGCGCACGGAGCGCTCCGGTGATCTACAGGAGCGTCTCGGGATGCTTGCGTACGTATCGCGCCATGCTGCGGAGATGCCACCACGTGCGGCGCGAGAGGAACGTGCGGTCGACCACGCGCTGGTAGTCGTGCGTCGCGACCGCGCCGGGCACGTACCAGCGCTCCCACCCCGCACGCCGCGCGCGGTACTGCAGCTCGATGTCCTCGCCGTACATCGGAAAGCCCTCGTCGAAGCCGCCGAGCTCGTGGAGCATCTCCCTGCGCAGCACGAGGCACGCGCCGAGCATCCAATCGCACTGCACCGGCCCATCGGGCAAGTCGCCGAGGTAATGCCCTGGCTGGGCGGCCTCGACATCGCGAAGGAGCGCGCGCAGCGGCGTGCGCCGCACGAGCGTACCGCCGACCGTCGGGAAGCGGCGGCGCGAGCGCTGAAGGCCGCCGTCGCTCTCGAGCAGCCTCGGACCGGCGACACCGCACCGGGCATGCGCCTCGGCGTGGCCGAGCAGCTCTGCGACACAGCCGACCTCGAGCCGCACGTCGGGGTTGAGGATCAGCAGCCAGGGCTCGGACGTCGCGGCAATCAAGGCGTTCTGGTTCTGGGCAAACGTGCGCGGCCGCTCGTTGGAGTAGGCGCGAAAGCCCAGTGAGCGCGACAGCTCCGCGCTGCCGTCGGGCACGTTCTCGCACACGAGCGCCGGCACGCCATCGAGCGCGAGCGCCTCCAGGCAGTCCCCGAGAAGGCCGCGCTGCTGGTGCGAGACGATCGTCGCCACGACGCGGGTCATGCCAGCGCAGCACGGTAGACGGCGGCGGTGTCAGACGCTGTGCGAGCCCAGGTGAATTCGGCTGCCCGAACTCGACCGGCAGCGACGAGGCGGTCGCGCAGCCCGGCGTCGTCGAGCAGGCGCCGCATCGCCTCGGCCAGCTGCCGAGCGCTGCGCGGGTCGATCGTGAGGCCGGCGTCGCCCACCGCCTCCGCGAGCCCTGTCGTGTTGCTCGCAATCACCGCCGTCCCACAGGCCATGGCCTCCAGGGCGGGCAGCCCGAAGCCCTCGTAGAGCGACGGGAACACGAGCGCCTGCGCGGCGCTGTAGAGCGCGGGCAACTCGTCGTCCTCCACGTGCCCGACGAGATGCACGCGCCCGGTCAGGCGCGTGCGCAAGATCGCGTCAAGGACGTCCAAGCGGCCGCCCCTGTCACCCCCCGCAACGACGAGCTCGCAGTCGGTTCCGCGATCCATCAGCTCGGCGTAGGCCTCGATCGCGAGCGGAACGTTCTTGCGCGGCTGCAGAGCCCCGACGCAGAGCATGTAAGGGCGGTTGATGCCGAACCGCGCGTGCACGCGATCCGCCGCATCGGGGAGTGGCTGGAAACGATCGGCGACCCCGTTCGGGATTGCGACGACCTTTGCCGGATCGAGCTCGTAGAGCTCGATGATGTCGGAGCGCGTGAATTCCGAAACGGCGATCACACGCTCGGCGCGGCGCACCGAGCCCCGTACCAAACGCAGGAGCGCGCGGTCGCGGCGCGAGAACAGCTCCGGCGCCCTGGCGTAGGAGATGTCGTGAACGGTCACGACGGCCGGGCAGCGCAAGCGAGGAGAGACGAAGTAATGGGTGTGCGCGAGCGCGGCCTCCTCGCGCCGCGCGAGCGCGGCGAATGAGAATGGGATGCGCCGATACGGGTTTGCGACGTCGAGCCGCAAACGCCTGACCGCCGCAGGCACGTCCGTCGGGAGGTCGGCCGGATCGCGCAGCGAGCAGGCGAGCGAGAGATCCCGCGCGGCCGCCGGGAGCTCGCGCAACAGGTTGATCGTGTAGGTCTCGTCCCCGGTACGGCCGCGTCCGACGGTGTCCCCGTCGACGAGCACGAGCGGTTGGCCGATCACGGCAGGAGCTCGCGCCAGAGTGCGACAACCGAAGCGGCTATGTCGTCCCAGCTCGTTCCGCGGCGCGGCGACGGCCGCGGTTGATTGAGCGCGTGCAGGATGCCCTCGGCGATCGCCTCGTGGCTCGACGGGTCGAAGTACGTGGCGTCCTCGCCGGCGAGCTCCCGCAGAGCCGGGATGTTGGAACACGCTACGCGGCAGCCCGTGGCCAGCGCTTCGGCGACGGGCAGCCCGAACCCCTCCCAGAGGCTTGGCAGGACGAGCGCCTCTGCGTGTGCGTAGAGGTCCCGCAGCTCGGTGTCATCGACGCGGCCGAACGCGACGACGCCCTCGGTCGAGCCCACGCGCACGTCGCCCCAGCCGTCAGCGCCGACCAGCGCCAGGCGCACACGCCGCCCGGCGCGGCGGACGAGCGTGAACGCCTCGAGCAGCGCGGGCAGGTTCTTGCGCGGCTCGGGCGTTCCCACGCAGATGAGATAGGGCGGATCAAGAGGCGGCGGGCCCGGAGGAGTCGAGAACACGGGCTCGGTCGCATTCGGGATCACGCGCAGCTTGCGGTAGGGCACGTCGAGCAGGCCGACGGCGTCGCGCGCGGTGGCGCGGGAGACGCAGATCACGCGGTCGGCGTTGCGCACGGCGCGCGGCATCAGCGCGCGCCCGTAGCTGCGGCTCCAGGCAGGGAACCACGAGGGCTCTCGCAGCACCGCGAGGTCGTGCACGGTAACTACCGTCGGCACGCCGGCATCACGCAGCGGGCCGCGGAAGGTGGGGCAATGGAGGATGTCGACCTCGGCTTCGCGCGCCTCTTTCGCGAGTCGCAGCCCATACCAGCGCAGATCCTGCTGCAACGCGTCGCGCTTCTGGCCAAGCGATCCCCGCTCCTGCCACTCGCGCCGTCCGAGCTCGATCAGCTCGACGTCGCTTCGCGCGTGCAACGCATCGCGCAGCCCGATCGCAAGCCGCGCCGTCCCTGCGCGCGTCTGGGCGAGGCAGGCGACGTCGAAGGCAACCTTCACGTCGGCCAGGGCCCCCGGCCCATGCGATGCTCGGACCAGTCGCGCACACCCGCAAGCTTTGCGCGCGCCACGGCTCGGCGCGCTGACTGCAGTGCGCGCACGCGAGCCCGCATGCTCGTGCGCACCGCCTCGCGACGGGCGAAGCGCGCACCGCGCTGCTGCTCGAGCAGCCAGAGCCGGTTGCGGGTCGAGTAGTAAGCCCAGGTCTCGCCCTGCTCACCCCCGCTCGAGGCGCCTCCGCTGTGAGAAGCGCTCGCGCCGAGCGCGAGGGTCAGGGGCACGTCGAGCGCGCGGGCACGCAAACTCCAATCGACGTCCTCGTAGTAGAGGAAGAGCTCCTCGTTGAACGGGCCGACGCGCTCCCATGCAGTCCGCGAAATGCAAAGGCAGGCGCCACTCAGATAGTCGCTCGCGCCTTCGACATGTCGGCCGAAGCCGCGCCCCGGCTCGAGCTCTCCGCCCGCGAACGCGAACCCGGGCGGACCATCGATGCGCGGCGAGGCGGCACCGCCTTCCCCGGCCGCCGTGACGAGCGCCTTGACGCAGCCGGCGCCCAGGAGCAGGTCATCGTTCAGGAGCACCGCGTGCGCAGCGCCAGCCAGGAATGCGTGGTCGAGACCTGCATTCGCCCCGCCGGCGAAGCCGCGGTTGTCGCGCAGCCGTAGGACGACCGTATCGTCGGGCGCATCGACGCCCGTGCCGTCCGCAGCTTCGTTGTCCACGAGAATCCGCCGCGCCGACGGCGCGACCTCTGCGATGCGGGCAAGACAGGCGCCAGCCCTTGCGCCGGCGCGCCACGCGACGACGACGGCGGCGACGCTCACGGAGTAGGAAACCAGCGGCCGTAGCTGCGCCTCGATTCAAGCGCGCGCCGCCAGTTGCCCCGACCGTGCGCGAGCGCGGGCACGACTCGGCAGGCATCGACCTCGGCGGGAACCGAGTACAGCAGGTTCCAGCCGAACGTCTGTGGCCTCGCCGTCATGCAGGCGAACGTTACGTCACCGAGCGACTGCTACGGTCGCTGCCGTGCAGCGGGTCTTGATGACGGGTGCCCACGGCTTCGTAGGCCGCCATCTCCAGTCAGAGCTCGAGGGCCGCGGCATTGAAACGCTCGCGGCAACCGCGGACGTGCGCGATGGCGATGCAGTCGCACGTGAATTGCAGAGGGCGCGCCCCGACGCAATCGCACATCTCGCCGCCGTCACGTCGGTCGCCGACGCGTGGAATCGCGAGCGCGACGTGTGGGAGGTCAACGCGCTCGGAACGCTGAACGTCGTTCTCGCCGTCGCCGAGCACGCGCCCGAGGCCCGGCTTCTGGTCGTGTCATCGTCCGAGGTGTACGGACAGATCACCGAGGACGAGGGCCCCGTCGACGAGGATCGCCCGATCGCGCCCAACTCGCCGTACGGCCGCTCGAAGGTGGCGGCAGAGGTTGCCTGTGCCCGTGGCGACATCGACTATGTCATCGCACGGTCCTTTCCGCACACCGGGCCCGGACAGACCGAGACGTTCGCGATCCCCTCGTTCGCAGGGCAGATTGCTCGCGCCGAGGCGGGGTTGGCGCCGCCGACGATCAAGGTCGGCAACCTCGCCGCGCGCCGCGACTACTGCGACGTGCGTTGCGTGGTCGATGCCTACATCCGCCTGCTCGAGCTGCGCGGCGAGCCACGTGTCTTGAACGTCGCAACCGGAGCGGCGCACAGCATGCGCTTCGTGCTCGACCGGATGCTCGCGCTGACCCGCGTGGAGATCGCGGTCGAACGTGATCCGTCCCGCCTTCGAGCCGCGGACATCGCGCTCCTCGTCGGGTCCCACCGCCGACTCGCCGAGGCCACCGGCTGGAGGCCAAGCCGGTCGCTCGACGAAACACTTGCGGATGTATTGGATGCCGCACGCGAAGGAGTGCGTACCACGTGAGTGAGAATGGCCGCGCGTTGATAACGGGGATCACGGGGCAGGACGGCTCGTACCTTGCCGAACTGCTGCTGCAGAAGGGCTACACCGTGAGTGGCGTTGTCCGCCGCTCGAGCACCGAGTCGTTCGAGCGCATCGCGCACCTGGAGGGCCGTGTCGAGCTGCTCCAGGCAGATCTGCTCGATCAGGTCTCGCTCCAGGAGGCGGTGCGCACGTGTCGTCCACACGAGGTGTACAACCTCGCCGCCCAGAGCTTCGTTCCGACATCGTGGTCGCAGCCGGTGCTCACCGCCGAATTCACGGGCGTCGGCGTGACGCGGATGCTCGAGGCCGTGCGCAGCGTGGATCCGTCTATCCGCTTCTACCAGGCGTCGTCGTCGGAGATGTTCGGCAAGGTCGCAACAGGTCCCGCAGAGCGAGGAGACGCCGTTCTATCCGCGCAGCCCGTATGGAGTCGCGAAAGTCTACGGGCATTTCATCACCGTGAACTACCGCGAGAGCTACGACATGTACGCCGTCTCGGGCATCCTCTTCAACCATGAGTCGCCCCGACGCGGGCTCGAGTTCGTGACCCGGAAGATCTCAGACGGCGTGGCACGCATCAAGCTCGGCCTCGCCACCGAGTTACGCCTCGGCAACCTGGACGCGCAGAGGGACTGGGGCTTCGCCGGCGACTATGTGCACGCGATCTGGCGGATGCTGCAGCAGGACACGCCGACCGACTACGTCATCGCGACCGGCGTCACGCACACCATCCGGAGCGCTTGCGAGGTCGCATTCGGCCATGTCGGCCTGGACTGGAAGAAGTACGTCGTGATCGACCCGCGCTTCCTGCGGCCTGCCGAGGTCGACCTTCTTGTCGGCGATGCAAGCAAAGCCGAACGCGAGATGGGCTGGAAGCCGGCCGTGTCGTTCGAGGAGATGATGGCGATGATGGTCGATGCCGACCTCCAGCGGCTGAGCAACCCGCCCTGAGTTCATGCCAATCGTCCTCGTCGCTCGCCGACCAGCATGAGACGGCTTCGGTCGTCAAGCGCGATTGAGCCGCGCGATATCCCAGAGTTCGGACGGCACCGCTCGCAGCGAGACGGCCGCAAGGAGGAACACCGGGATAGCTGTCAGCGGCAACAGGAGTCCGCTGTCTCGCGTGAACCAGACGATGGCTGCGCCAGGGATTGCCGCGAGCATGAGGCGCGCGGCCCGTGGCGGAGAAGGAACAAGCTCGCGATCGAAGCGCACGATGGCGACGAGCAGCCCGGCCGCCAGGATGCCTTCCGCTACCAGCGTTGCAACAGCGCCCCCAATCGCGCCGAAGTCGGGCACGAGCGCGAGCGCGAGCGCGAACGCGCTCGTAGCAGCGAGCGCGCCGCAGATTGAAAGAGCGCGGATCTGCTCGACGGTGAGCAGCAGATAGCTCCAGAGGACGAGGGGAAACGTGAACGCCAAGGCCACAGCGAGCACCTGCAGAACGGACACCGAGGGCGAGTCCGCGCCGCCGCCGATCAGGCGGATCGCTATCGGCGCTCCTGCTGCAGTCGCGGTCGCGAGTGCCACGCCCGCGATCAGCGCCGTCTGCGCCAGGGAGCGAGCAAGCGGGCGGAGACGCTCGGGTCCGGCGTTCCGTGCGCGCGCAATGAGCGGGAGGGCCGAGGTCGCGACGAGCAACGGAACGATGGTGAGGACCTCGACGATGCGGAATGCAAGGGCGTAGTAGTTCGTCTCCTCCGCACTCGCGATGTAGCCCATCGTGATCTGCGTCACGCGGAAGTAGAGGATCGTCACGGCCGCGGCGAGGGCATAGGGCAGCACGGCGCGCAACACGCGCAACCAGGATCCCCGGTGAAAGCGCGGGCGGAACAGCGTCAGGGGGACGACGAGCGCCGTGGCTGCGAGCATGGCGAAGCCCGCGATGGCCGGTGCGAGATAGAAGACCGTCAGCCCTGCGCCGAAGAGGACGAAGATCGCGTAGGTGGCGGCCAGCGCAGCCGTCCTGACGAACTCGAGCGATGCGACGGCACGGTTTCTCAGATCGAGTTGCAGATGGATCGTGACAGCCTGCTGCAACGTCGCCAGCGAAAAGCCGAAGCCCACCGCGGCCACGCCGAATATGAAGCTCGGGGTGCGTCCCGTGAACGCGGTGAACAGCACGCCCGCAGCGATGCCCAGGACTGTGAGCACGAGACGCAGGCCGAGGATGTTCGCGAGCATCTCGGGGCGCGTCGTGCGCGGGACGGATGCGCCCTCGCGTAGCGCAAAGGTTGCGAGCCCGGCGTCGGCGCTGCCAACTGCGACGAGCGCGATGGACGAGACCACCGTGTACGTCCCGAACCCGGTTCCAAGATGCGTCGTCAGCATCCGAATCGCGACGATGCTGATTGCCAGCGACGCACCGTAGCTCAGCAGCCTGAGGGCCGCGCCGTGCGCCGCGACTCGCGATGCATCGAGACCGTCGAGCGCGTCGGGAACCTGTGCGGTCATCGCTGCTTCCGGAAGGGCGAGCGCTCCATCACGTCGCTCGGTAACGGTAGCAACGCCTGTTCGGCGTGCCGCGGCCCCGTCCGCAGCCGCTTCGACGCGTTCGCCGATCAGCGTGATACGTCGCCCCGGCCGGTGCGGTACGTTCTCAGCCGATGCCGAATGCAGACGCATCTAGGAGGGTCGTGTCGCCGCGAACGCAGGCTGACGCGCCCGGATGAAGGTCGTGATCCTCGCCGGCGGCCTCGGCACGCGGCTCGCCGAGGAGACCGAGGCCCGGCCGAAGCCGATGGTCGAGATCGGCGGCCGCCCGATCCTCTGGCACATCATGAAGCACTACGCCGCACTACGGCTTCGACGAGTTCGTCGTCGCGCTCGGCTACAAGGGCGAGCTGATCAAGCGGTACTTCCTCGACTACACGGCGCTGAACGGCGAGCCTGACGATCGACCTCGGCGACGGCGCAGGTCGAGCGCACGGAGCGAGCCGGCCGAGGACTGGACCGTCCACCTCGTCGACACCGGCGATCGAGACGAACACCGGCGGCCGCGTGCAAGCGGCTCGCGCCGCTAGCTGCGCGGACGAGCACGTTCATGGCTCACCTACGGCGACGGCGTCTCCGACGTCGACCTCGACGAGCTGCTCGCGCTTCCACCGCGCGCACGGGCAGCATCGCGACGGTGACCGCGGTGCGGCCGCCGGCGCGCTTCGGCGGCCTCGATCTTCGACGGCGACCTGCGTCAGCCGAGTTCACCGAGAAGCCGCAGATCGGCGAGGGCTGGATCAACGGCGGCTTCCTCGTCTTCGAGCCGGCGCATCTTCGACTACCTCGACGGCGACGACGACGAGCCTCGAGGCCGACGCGCTCGAGCGGCTGGCGCGCGGAGCGGCAGCTGGCGGCCTACCGGCACGACGGCTTCTGGCAGTGCATGGACACGCTGCGCGACAAGCGCCTGCTCGAAGCGCTGTGGGAGTCCGGGCGAGGCGCCGTGGAAGGTGTGGCGATGACGGCGGCGTTCTGGCGCGACCGGCCGACGCTCGTCACCGGCGCGCACCGGCCTCGTCGGCGGCTGGCTGGTGCGGCGGCTGGTCGACGCCGGGCGCGGACGTCGTCTGCCTCGTCCGCGACTGGGTGCCGCAGTCGCGAGCTCGTCCGCAGCGGGCTGCTCGACCAGCGTGCAGCGTGGTGCGCGGCGACGTCCGCGATCAGGCGCTGCTCGAGCGCGTGCTCGGCGAGTACGAGATCGACACGGTCTTCCACCTCGCGGCGCAGACGATCGTCGGCGATCGCCAACCGCAACCCGGTCTCGACGTTCGAGACGAACATCGCGGGCACCTGGGCGCTGCTCGAGGCCTGCCGGCGCAGCCCGACGGTGCAAGCAGATCGTCGTCGCCTCGTCCGACAAGGCCTACGGCGATCAGCGACGCAGCTGCCGTACGACGAGGACGACGCCGCTCGCAGGGCCGGCATCCCGTACGACGTCAGCAAGTCGTGCGCCGACCTGATCGCGCAGACCTACGCCGACGACCTACGACCTGCCGGTCGTCGATCACCCGCTGCGGCAACTTCTACGGCGGCGGCGACCTGAACTGGAACCGGATCGTGCCGGGACGATCCGCTCGGTGCTCCGCGGCGAGCGGCCGGTCATCCGCTCCGACGGCAGTTCGTCCGCGACTACTTCTACGTCGAGGACGGCGCGGCGGCCTACATGCTGCTGGCCGAGGCGCTGGCCGCGCGACCCGGAGCTGCGCGGCGAGGCGTTCAACTTCTCGAACGAGGCGCAGGTCACGGTGCTCGAGCTCGTCGAGCGCATCCTGCGAGCTGATGGACATCGACGCTCGAGCCCGACGTCCGCAACGAGGCGACGCAACGAGATCCGCGCACCAGTACCTGAGCGCCGCGAAGGCGCGCGACGCGTGCTCGGCTGGCAGCCGCTGTTCACGCTCGACGAGGGCCTGCGGCGGACGATCGCCTGGTACCGCGAGCTTCCTGGGAGCGGCCGTGATGCACGACGCAGCCGTCGCGCTGCCGCTCCTGCGGCGCGCGCCGACCTCGATCCGGTGCTGTCGCTCGGGCGACACGCCGCTCGCGAACGCGCTGCTCGACGCGCGACCAGCTCGACGAGCCCGAGCCGACGCTTCCCGCTCGACCTCGTGCTTCTGCCCGGCCTGCTCGCTCGTGCAGATCACCGAGACGGTGCCGCCGGAGGAGCTGTTCCGCGACTACGTCTACTTCTCGTCGTTCTCCGACACGATGCTGCGCCACGCCGAGGCGCTCGCCGAGCGGCTCGTCGCGCGAGCGCGGCCTCGGCGCCGACAGCCTCGTCGTCGAGGTCGCCAGCAACGACGGCTACCTGCTCCAGTACTACCGCGCGCGCGGGCGTGCCCGTGCTCGGCATCGAGCCGGCGCGCAACATCGCCGCGCGTCGCGCGAGGAGCGCGGCATCCCGACGCGTCGCGCGAGTTCTTCGGCGCGGACGCTGGCCGCGCGGCTGGCCGGCGAGGGGCACGCGCGCCGACGTGATCCACGCCAACAACGTGCTCGCGCACGTCGCCGACCTCAACGGCTTCGTCGACGGGCATCGCGCATCGCTGCTCGAAGACGACGGCGTCGCGGTCATCGAGGCGCCGTACGTCAAGGACATGCTCGACCACGTGCGAGTTCGACACGATCTATCACGAGCACCTCTGCTACTTCTCGCTGACTGCGCTCGACGCGCTCTTCGAGCGCCACGGCCTGCGTCGTGCGACGTCGAGCGCATCCCGATCCACGGCGGCTCGCTGCGGGTCTTCGCCGAGCGCCAGGGGGCGGCGCGTGGCCGCGCCGCGGTACACGATCTGCTGCGCCGAGGAGGCCGCGTGGGGCGTTGCGGACCCGGCGCCCTACCGCGGCTTCGCAGCGACGGGTCGACGCAGCTCGGCCAGGAACTTGCTGCGCTGCTCGGACGGCTCAAGAGCGAAGGGAAGTCGATCGCCGCCTACGGCGCGGCGGCCAAGGGAAGCACGCTCCTCAACTTCTTCGGGATCGGCACGGAGACGCTCGACTTCGTCGTCGACCGCAGCACGGTCAAGCAGGGCGCTACATGCCCGGTGTGCACATCTGCGATCGATCACCCCGGACGACTGCTGGAGGAGATGCCCGACTACCTGCTGCTGCTCGCGTGGAACTTCGCCGACGAGATCCTGGCCCAGCAGGCCGACTACCGAAGCCGGGGCGGCCGGTTCATCGTGCCCGTGCCCGTGCCGGAGGTGGTCAAGTGATCCAGGGCGTCCAGGTGGTGCCGCTGCGCAGGATCCCGGACGAGCGCGGGACAGTGATGCACATGCTCAGAGCGCACCGACCCGCATTTCCTCCCGAGTTCGGCGAGATCTACTTCTCGACCATCTACCCAGGCGTCGTCAAGGGTTGGCACCGGCACCGCGAAATGACCCTTCAGCTACGCGTGCGTCTTCGGCCGCATCAAGCTCGTCGCTCTACGACGAACGCGACGGCTCGCCGACCGCGGGCGAGCTCATGGAGGTGTTTCTCGGCCCCGACGACTATAGCCTCGTGGTCATCCCGCCCGGCGTCTGGAACGGGTTCAAGGGCATGAGCGACGCCGCTCGCGATCGTCGCGAATGCTGCACGCACTCACACGATCCCTCGCGCAGCGAGCGGCTCGACCCCTTCGAGAACCACATTCCGTACGACTGGGCCGTCAGGCAGCACTGATCGTGCGCGTGCTCGTCACGGGCGCGGCTGGGTTCGTCGGCTCGCGCGTTGTCGCGCACGCTCGTACGATCGGGTCAAGAAGTGCACGCCGTGGTACGCGAGCCCGGCCCCCGGCTCGACGACGTTCTCGGCGACGTCCGCCTCGAGCGCGCAGATCTCACCGAGAGTGCCGCGATGCGAACGGTCGTCGCGGCCGTCCGCCCCGAGCTCTGCATCCACTGCGCGTGGTTCGCGGTACCCGGGGTGTACCTGCAGTCGCCTCTGAACGACGTGCACCGACTGGCCTCGCTCAACCTCGCCCGCGCTCTGGCCGCGCATGGTTGCGGCAGGCTCTTGGGCCTAGGGACGTGCTTCGAATACGAGCTCGGGCCGGCGCCGCTCTCGGAGGCGAGCCCGCTCGCCCCGCTGACGCCATATGCGCAGAGCAAGCTTGCGACCTGCCTCGAGCTTGAGGAGGTCTGCGCGGCCTCCGGGATGAGCTTCGGATGGGCGCGGCTCTTCTACCTGTACGGCCCGCACGAGGACGTGCGCCGCCTCGTGCCGGCAGTGACGCTGTCCTTGCTGGAAGGACGGCCGGCCCGCACGACGAGCGGCGAGCAACTCCGCGACTTCCTGCACGTCGACGACGTGGCGGCTGCAGTGTGCGCCGTCGCAGGCAGCAGCCTCAGCGGGCCGGTCAACATCGCGTCGGGCATCGGCGTGCCGGTTCGCGACATCGTGCTGCAGCTCGGTGAGATCGTCGGGCGCTCGGATCTGATCGAGCTGGGAGCGCTCGAGCCGGCCGTGGGAGATCCGCCGGTCGTCGTCGGTGACAATCGGCTGCTCGTCGAGGCGTGCGACTGGGCACCAGCCTTCACGCTCGAGCGTGGCCTCCGCGAGACGGTCGACTGGTGGAAGGGTCCGACAGTCGCATGAGCTGCGCGCCGACGGTCAGCATCGGCCTGCCGACCTTCAACCGGGCTGCAGGACTCCGACGGGCGGCCGAGTCAGGTCCTCGCGCAGACCTGGACGGACTTCGAGCTCGTCATTTCCGACAATGCCTCCGGCGACGAGACCGCATCCCTGTGCGACGAGCTCGCACGGCGCGACCGACGGGTCAAAGTGCTCCGGCACGCGGAGAACATGGGCGCAGAGGCCAACTTCAGATGCGTCCTCGAGCAGGCGAGCGGCACGTACTTCATGTGGCTCGCTGACGACGACTGGCTCGACGCGGGCGCCGTTGGCGCGTGCACCCGGCGGCTGATGGAGCGTGCGGATCACTCGCTCGTGTGCGCGCGGGCTCACTACTTCAGAGATGACGAGCCTGCATTCGCCGAGCGTCCGGTGGATCTGCCGCAGTCTTCACCGCGAGGTCGCGTGCTGGGCTACTACCGCACGGTCACGCTCAACGGCCCTTTCTACGGACTCATGCGCCGGGAACAACTCCTCAGCATTCCGCCGCTGCAGGTCGCGCTCGGGGCTGACTGGCTGCTCGTCGCTGCCATTGCGAGCCTCGGCAAGGTCGCAACGCTGGGCGACGTTGCACTCAACCGCTCGCTCGATGGCGTCTCGAAGGACGAGGCTACTTTGGCGCGCGCCTACGGGCTCTCGGCACGCGAGGCGCGAAACTGGCACCTTCTCGCCGCGCGAGCGGTGTATCGCGACATCGCGGACGGCGTCATCCTCGAAGGTGCCTCCCGGGCGGAGCGGTACGTGACGGCAGCAACGGCAGCCGGACTCGTGGCCGGTCGCTTTTCGGCCAAGGTCTGGCTAGGCCACGGGCTCCAGCGGCTCGGACTGTTCGAGCGCGCGCGCGGACGGCTGGAGCGGCGCCGAAGCTGAAAGCGCCCGGACGAGTACGGCTCGCTCACGCCTCAGGAAGCCGTCTGAGGTACGCCGAGGGCCAGTACGTGACGCGCTCCTCGATTAGACCTTCATTGAATGGAAACGCGGGCTCCTCCAGTTCAAACCGCGGGTCGGCACGTGCGAACTCGATCGTCGCCTCGCTAGGGTTGTCCGACACCCAGTCGGCCTTGCCTCCCGGGACATCAGAGAGGTCAGCCATGATGCCGTCCGCCGCGACGATGTACGAGCCCGAGGTGACGAGCGGGCTGTAGGCGGCCAACTCTGCCAGGACGTGTGCCTTCGTGTGATTGGAATCGAGGATGACGAGCACGCGCTCATCTGACCCGATCTGATTCTTGACGCTCTCGACCACTTCCGGGGCGGTCGAACTGCCTTCGATAAGAGTGATGAGCGAACTGAGGGGATGGGCTTCGATAGCCACGCGATTGTGAGGTCGGATTTCGATGTCAACGCCGATGACGCGTCCGCGATCCATTGCTTTGCACAGGCTGGCGTAGAAGATGAGCGAGCCCCCGTGCGCGATTCCCGTTTCCACGATGACGTCCGGTTCTACGCGATAGATCACCTCCTGGATACGGACGAGGTCCTCCGGCAATTGAATGACTGGCCTCCCGAGCCACGCGAAGGCATACGAATACTTCTGAGACCATCCCAGGCGCACCCACTGGCGATTCAAGAGGCTGAACGCCTCGGGCGAGTAAAGAGCGATTGCCCGCGATCCATCCGGCGACTCTTCTGTCAGAGTCCGGGCTTCCGTATCGATAGTCAGCCGCATCTACAACCTCCCTGCGTCAGGTCGACGATCCGGCGCTTCAGCGCCCCGTGTATCGCCGACGATTCCAAATCTGGTGCAACTTCGTTGTTCTTGACAACCTCAAGCCGAGCGTGCGGCGCGAGTGTGAATCATGTGAGTGTCGATCCGTTTACTGCCCAATAGGCAAGGACAAGGGGAATAACCAGCAGCAGCGTACGCCGCAGCCAATCCCGGCTGCTCAAACCTCCGGCAGCGATCCCGGCAAGACACGCACCCGCAAAGAATGTCGGCATGTAGTAGCGGTGGATCGCCATCGCGGCCATGTCGCCGCCGGTCCCGATCAGCGAAGCGGCGACGGCAAGGTATGTCGTGACCATTGTGGCGGCCACCATGCCGTACGCATAGCCGAGCGCCAGACGGGTTCCCTCCGAGCGCCACGCGCACACGAGGCCGGTGCCGAACATGACGACAGGTATCAACACGCTGAGCGGGCGATAGTCAGCGCCGTACGGTGAAGCTTGGAGGTGGAGGTACGCGCCGCCGATGATCGAGTTGAACACTGGAAACACCAACTCGTGCAGGTGAAGGATCTGATCGTTCTCGTTCTGGAAGAGTCCGCCAGGCCCGGTCACGTCGCGGGGCAGCAGCGCTCCGTAGCGGATGATGTTCGAGGCGACCCACAGCATCAGCGGTATGGCGGCGACGACGATTCTGAGGACAACCGCACGCAGGTGGGCAGGGGCACGAAGCACTTCGAGAGTCCCGACCGTCAGGAGCGCGACGGCCCCCAGTGGCACGCCCACGATCTGCGTAATGGAGAGTGCGGCTGTGCAGGCTACCAGTGGCCATGTCAGCGATCTCGCTCGCACCCCGCGTGCCACCAGCCAGAACAGCGCGCCACCGAGCGGCAGCAGCAGGGCATCGTTCTGAACCTGACTGAGGAAGTCGATGACGCCGGCGAGCGTCGCAAGCACCATGGCCGCGAACCCCGCGGCGAGCGCGTCGCGCGTGAGGTCGATGACCGATAGAAAAGCCAGAAGCACACTCACGACGACCATCATCACACCGGCGAGGCGCATCCCGACGACGGCCGGGGTTCCCGATGAAAACCACGTGACCGGCGCCACGACGTAGTAGTAGAGCGGCGGCTGGATCGCCTCGGGTTGCCCGAACACGCCGTTTGGGCCGATGGGGATCGGCGCGCTGCCTGCCTCGGGCTTAGGAATGTCGACGTCCCTCGATCCAAGTAAGGCACCCTTGCGACCGATGAACGCCCTGTCTCGGCCCAACACGGGCGGGACACCGTACTTTCCGACGTGGAAGGCGTACGCCGTGTGCGAGACCTCGTCGATGGGCCCGTACACCGGCTGGCTGTACGCGTGGGCGATTCCCGTGCACGCGGCAACCGCCATCGCGACCACGGCGACCAGCAAGCCGAGGCGGTCGTCAAGCGAGGATGCGCGCCACCGAGCGCCGGCCCCGTGCCGCGGCAGCATTCGCACCGCCCGAGACTAGCAGCAGCCCCGGCCTATCGCTCTGCTATCCATCGTCGCACCGTGGCGCGCCCGTTCCGGATGGTCCTGATCGTCCTCTTCCTCGCGACACTCGCGCGCGGTCTCGCATTCGCGGCCGCGCTTCCCGCCTGGCAGGGCCCCGACGAGCCCGCACATTACGCCTACGTGGAGCGCCTGGCATCGGGGCAATTCCCACCGTTCGAGAATCCGCAGAACACCGTCTTCTCGCAGGCGGTCAACGTCTCGGTGCAGCGCACGATCACGCCCTTCAGGGAGCGTCGCCCTGACCGACCGCTGACTCCGCAGGCCGAGCGCGTGCTCGTGGAGCGCGAACCCGGGGGCCTCTCCACGGCAGGATTCAGCTCGCTCGGTACCAGCAGCTATCCACCGCTCTACTACGTCACGCTGTTACCTGCCTACTGGCTAGGCGGCGACACCGCCACAAATCGTCTCTATGCCATGCGCTTCGTGAGCGCCCTCTACGGGGCGCTGTTCGCGCTTGCGATCACGTTGCTCGTCTACGAGGTCACGCGCCATCGCAGACTCTCGATCGCGGCTGGGCTGCTGGCATCCTTGCCGCCCGTCGTCACGCAGGCCAGTGCGACCTGTACACCCGACATCGCACTCGCCCTCTTCGCTGCGCTGTCGTGCTGGACGGTCGTGCGGCTGAGGCGCAGGTCTGGACGATCGGATCTCGCCCTGGCCGCCGCGGCCCTCCTCGCGATGGCGCTGACCAAACCGGTCGGCGTGTTCCTCGCCCTCATCATCCTCACCGCCCTCGGCTGGCCCTGGCTCCGGTTCGCCGTGCACGGCCTACGTCCGGTCTATCGAATCGCATTGGGCGCCATCGCACTCGTGCTGCTCTGGGCTGCCGGAACCCGAGCCGTGAACATCGAGGGTGCGCTCGAGCACGGGAAGCTTTCGGCGGTTCGTTTCGGCATGTCGTACCTCTGGCAGTACTACCTGCCGCGGCTCGACTTCATGAGTCCCGCGTTCCAGCAGAGCGTGCTGACCGATCCCGTGCCGGTCTGGGGAACGTGGGTACAGACCGGCGCCGGGAGTTTTGGGTGGCTCAGCGCCTGGCTCCCCCGGTGGGCGTACTGGGTCGCGATCGCCGGGACTTTGTGCTGTGTGCTGCCAGGCCTCTGGGCAATCGTTGGCAACCGCACCTCCGAAGTGACGCGCGTGGCGCGGCGGGCATTCTACGGCTTCATCGTGTTCATTCTCGTGCTGCACGTGACCGAGATCGTGTCCCTGATCAATGGCACCGGTCTTGTGCTGCAGGGCCGCTACGTGATGCCAGCCATCCCTTTGCTGGCCATCGCATTCACGACTCCGCTCGTCCACCTATCGCAGCGCAATCGCTCAGCCGTGCTCGCCGCATCACTCGCGAGCTGGGGCGTGGTCTCCATCGTCGGCTTTACAAGCGTGATCTCATTCTTCTCGACATGAGTACGCTCGCGAGACTGAGCCTGTTGGCGCTCCTGGGCATCACAATCGTGATCGCGGCGCTGTACACCGCCTTGCCGTCGCACATCACTCCCGTTCAGGCGATCAAGAACAACGATGCGGAAGTCGCGCTCAAGATCGTCGGGGACAGTGGCGGCGGGGTCACCCGTACCTTCATCTTGCCGCCGGCGCCACGCAACACTCCACGGCTCGGCATCGCTCTCCGTCCGGCGACCTATCTCAAGCCGCCGAGCGGTAACATCACAGTCGTCGTCGGTACGCGCGACCGTTGCACGTTCGGGCCCGCCCAGTACACTGACGGCGGCACGATAACGTGTCCGGTCACGCAGCCCGGGGCCGTCAAGCTGCGAGTCTCGGTGCGTGGAGCAACCGGTCCGGTAGCGCTCATCGAGCGGCAGTCGACATCGGGGAAGAGTCTCGCCGGCCTGTGGGTTCAGGTGCCGGCGCGTTCGCTGGAGGGCCGCGCGCGGTTCGTCCTGACGGCACTCTCCACGACTCGCCCATGGCTCTTCTCCTGGCCTCTTGCGATCTTCTGCTTCACGTTCGCGATCTGTGCGAGCCTCTGGCTCGGCCTTTTCGCGATCTCACGGGCAGGCGAGCCCGATGCCGGTGCAGATGCGCCCGCCGAGGCGCCCGCGTCACAACCCTAGTCGCGCTGCTCTCGGTCGGACTCGCGCACACTCGGGCCCACACGCTCCTCGAGCAGCGCGAGCCGCTGGGCCAGTCGGCTGGTCTGCTCGCTGAGCCGCGAGATCACGAGCGAGAAATGCAACATCACAGCGAGGAAGAAGCCGAGTGCGACCACGAAGAGGGCATTCGGTGGGGAGATGATCCCGAGGGCACTGGCAATGCGCGCAAGCAGGGCCGGCCATGCAGCCAGCACCAGGATTGTCAGGCCGGTGATCAGCCAGAGCACGGAGTAGCGCTCCTGTAGACGTCGCCGGCGCACGAGCTCGAGCACGATGAGCAGCAGAGCGATAGCGACGATCAGAGAGACGAGCGTGAGGCGGGTCACGACCCCTCCGGGAGCTTGACCGGGCGGCGCAACATCTGCATGGCGACCGCCATCAGCACCTTGATCATGTAGTACGCCGAGCGCACCGGCGTGATTGACGAGCGGCCACTCTGCCGCTCGCGCATTTGCACGGGCACCTCGACAATGCGCAATCCCGCGCGGTGAGCGATTATCACTGCCTCGACCTCGGGATAGTCGTGTGGATAGGCAGCAGCGAAGAGGGCGATAGCACGCCGATTGCCGGCCCGGAAGCCGGATGTCGTGTCTGTCACGCGCACGCGGCAGACGGCGGAGACGACCCTCGCGAAGACTGCGATGCCGAATCTCCGACCCAGGGGGGCGCGGTAGTCGGTACCGCCGAGGAACCGCGAGCCGATCGCGACGTCGGCACCACTCTCGATCAGCGCGTTCACGAGCCGGCTGATCTCGGCGGCGGGGTGCTGCCCATCGCCGTCGACCTGGATCGCAACGTCGTAATCCCCCTGCTGCGCGGCCATGTAGCCGGTCTGGACGGCGCTGCCGATGCCGAGGTTGAACGGGAGCGTGATCACGCGGGCACCGGCGCGCACCGCCTCGCCGGCTGTGCCGTCGCCGGAGCCGTCGTCGATGACCACGATCTCGACCGGCGCCTCAGCGCGGATGTCGGCGATTACCTGTGCAATCGCGTCGCGCTCCTGAAAGGCCGGCACGATCGCAAGACAGCGCGGGAACGGCACGCCAACGGCAGCACCTTCGCTGACGGCAGGAGCCTCCACGCCGGAGCGAGCGTACCAGCCGAGCTGGACACGAACCAGCCGCCGCCGAGCGCTCGCATGCCCGGTCGTCCGCCGGCGCGCGGGCGCCGGCGAGCGATGCCCGATCGACAGCCACTCCTGAGTTCCGCGTCCGTTTCACCCCCGCCGGCGCAGCCACCGGGATTGCACACGCCGGCGGGACGCGCTTGTCGCGGGGGCGGCCAACCACTCCACTGCTTCAGCGAGCGTCCGCTCGGGCGCGAGCTCGGCCGCGAGCCGGCGCGCGGCATCACTCTGGGACCTGCGAGTTTCTGCGTCGGCAAGCACGTGGCCGAGCGCGCGCGCCGCCGCGACGAAATCGCCCGGAGGAACCGCTGTGGCGGCGCCCGCCTCGACTGCGCGGGTGCCGAGTGCATCACCCCGCGTGCAGACGATTGGAACGCCGGCGCTCAGGAGATCAAGCAGGCGAGTGCGCTGCGCGAGCCGGTGTTCGATTCCATCGTGAGCCAGGCAGAGTGCGCACGACGCCTCGGCGAGGAGGCCCGGAACGACCTCCGGCAACGCCCACGGGAGGCTCTCGACGCGATCGCTCACTCCGAGGGACGCGGCGGTCCTTGTGACGTCGTCAAGCGTGTCGGGTGCGTCCGCGTGAGGATGCCGTCCGCCGAGGATCCGCATGCGCGCGGCGGGATGATCCCGGGCCACGAGAGCGAACGCTTGGACCGCGGTCATGCCGTCGAACCACGGCCAGAGACCGCCGTACCAGAGTACAAGCGATGCAGACAGGTCAACCCCAGACGAATGCGGCGGCGGTGCGCCCAGCGGGGCGAGCAGTACCGGCGGAGGTTCGCGTTCCGGTGTCATTCGCCCGATCGCGGAGAGCATGCCGACGATGTACGCCCGCTGGGGCTCGTTCGCCACCAGCAGCAGATCCGCCCGCTCCAGCGCCCTCACCACGAGGCGACGGAAATCGCCGAAACGCCCATCGCCGGGAAGGAGCAGCGCGCGCTCGACCAGAGCAGGCGCGTAGCAGTCGACGACGAGCGCGCACTCGGGCGATAGGCCACGTGCCAACTCAGCGGCCTCGTCGGCCAGGCCCTGCGGACAGATCACGGCACTCTCCCCGTGCGCGAGCTCGAGCGGCCGAGTCAGGGACCAGTCAGCGTCGCCACCCGGGCCGGGAAGAGCGAGCGTGGCCTCAATGCCATTCCGCCGCAGCTCTCTCGCGAGCTGGCGATAGCGCAACGCAGGCCCGGCGATCTCTGCGTCTCCTCCCGCCGGCGCAATGATCAGTACGCTCGTCACCCTGCGCAATTCCGATCAGTGCGGGTGAGTCCTGCCACGTCAGACAGAAGTGCGAACCCATGTCCCCGGCAGGACGACGCAGCCATCGTGTTCCAAGTAACGGCCTTCTCGTATCTGAATGCGCACCCACCGCTCGTGGCGGTCGAGCACGTGCACACCCGACTGGTCGCGCAGTTGAGGCGAGAGGTAATAGCTCCCGGGCGTAAGACGCAGATCCTCGAGCTCCCACACGAATCGCCCTTCCCCTTCGAGCACGTCGCCGGTCTCGAAGCCGGCCGCGAACGTCGACCCCGTCGCCACGTGGGTCCCGTCGTGACGATGCACCTCGATCTCGCATATCGGTGAACGGACAGGCTTTCGGGCGACGTAGCCGACCTCGACTCGCAACCCCTCGCCATTCTCGAAGATCGAGCGCTCGGCACCATCGTCAGCCGATACACGGAGGGAATTCAGCACGATCGGGACCCCTTCATTGAGCGGGGTGTGTGTTCCCACAGCGCCTGGACGTGCGGCGCTCGAGAGCGCGGAGGCGGCCTCGTCGCCCGCGTTCACTTCGCGGATATACGAGCGCACGACGTCGCGCGGATCGCCTTCCCGCCGGATCGCCCCACGCTCCAGCCAGATCGCGCGGTCGCAGAATTGGTGCACGGCACCGAGGTCATGGGTGACGAGCACCAGCGTGCGTCCGGCGTCGCGAAACTCGAGCATTCGCTCGTAGCAGCGCTGGCGAAAACTCTCGTCACCGACGGCTAGCACCTCGTCACAGAGCAGAACATCCGGCTCCACGCTCACGGCGATCGCGAAGCCCAGGCGGGCGTACATTCCACTGGAATAGGTCTTGACCGGATTGTCGGCAAAGCGCCCGAGCTCGGCGAACTCGATGATGGAGTCGACGCGCGGCTTGAGCTGTCCGCGTGACATTCCGTAGAAAGCACCCGAGAGAAAGATGTTCTCCACGGCGGAATACTCTGGGTGGAAGCCCGCGCCGAGCTCGAGTAGCGCTGAGACACGGCCGTCGATCGCGATATGCCCGCGATCCGGCGTCAGTATGCGGGCCAGCATTTTGAGAAGCGTCGACTTGCCAGCACCGTTCGGCCCGATCACACCGAGCGCCTGCCCGCGCGGAACCGTGAAGGAGAGGTCGTCGGCGGCGCGCAGTTCCTCCCACTCTCCGCGACGACCACGCAGGATCGTCTCCTTGAGTGTTGTCTCGCGGCGATGGTAAATGCGAAAACTCTTCGAGACCCCATCGACGGTGATCGCCATCCCGCTCACAGCTCTTCCGCCAGTCGCCCCTTGAGACCGTTGAAGACGGCGTAGCCGATGAGAAATCCACCGATGCCGATGAATGCGCATTCGGCGAGCTGAATGGTGGGTGGCACCACTCGGTAGTAGATGGCATAGCGGAAGGCCTCGGTGAACGGTGTCAGGGGGTTGCGTCCGATCCAGAGCGCAACGCGCGGACTTCGCGCCTCGACGAAGTGCAGCGTGTAGACAATCGGCGTCAGATAGAAGAGCACCGTCAAGACCACTCCACTCAGGAACTCGACGTCGCGGAAGTACACGTTGAGCGCGGCCAACAGCATCACGAGGCCCGCGGTAGCCAGCAGGAAGCTCGCGGCGACCGGGATCAGCGCCAGCATGGCCCAGCCGTTGACACCCCCGCGCGCGTACGCGGCCGCGGGGATCAGCAATGCCATCGTGACAAGGAAATTGACGAAGCTTGCCGTGGTCATCGAAAGCGGCAGGAGCTCGCGCGGGAAATAGACCTTCTTGATCAGTCCTGCGTTGGATACGAGCGTCGGAACGCCGAATGACACCGCGGTCTGAAAGAAGAAGAACGGGAGATACGCGGCGAGCAGCAAGATCGCGTAGTCGGGCTCAGGCTGCGGGAAGATCACCGAGAACACGACCGTGTAGATGGCCATCATGACGAGGGGATTCATGAGCGACCAGACCACTCCCAACAGGGAGCCCTTGTAGCGCGAGCTGAGGTCTCGCGAGAGGAAGTTGCGGAACAGGTAGCCCGAACCGCGGAGCTCGGAGAGTTGCTGAATCAAAGGTCGCCGAGGCGCACGGCGGCTCGCTTGAGCCCGCGCCTGGTCGGGCCGAGCACATGCTGGCGGAGCGGCAGGGGCACGCGAGCGGCGAACGAGCCGGGGGGCGGGTCGGACCGGTCGTCGAGTGCGAATGCGTCAAGATTCATCGCGGGTGAGCTCCGGACCGGTCGTGCGAGCCAATTTGCAAGTGGCTCGAGCGCGCTGCTCCAGGTGTGCCTGTGCGCGAGGGCTGCGAGATTGTCCTGGGAGGAACGACGGAGAGCGTCGTCTCCGGCGATTCGCACGATGGCCGCAGCGGCTGCGTGCACGTCACCGGGCGGAACCGCGATGCCGAGATGCTCGTCCCGCACCAGGTCTGCCAGCACGTCGCCTTCGCTGCAGATGATGGGGAGCGACGCCCAGATGCAATCCAGGATGCGCGTCCGGAACGAGAACCGCGTCTCGAGGTGCGCTCGATGAAAGCTGACGGCGGCCGTGGAATCCAGATACACGTTCTGGCGCGTGTCGTATGGCGTCCAATCGTTGAAGAAGATGTGACTGTCGCGGATGCCAAGGTCTTCGGCGAGCGCGATCGCGTTGGTCGCCTCACGCTGGAGCTCGTCGGCGCGCGGATCGCGTACTCCCATGAAGTATCCCCGGATGTTCGGCACCTGCGCGCGAGCGATGTCGATCGCTCGAATGAACAATTCCGGTTCGAACCAGCCCCACAGGCCCCCGTTCCAGACCAGGAGCGGGTCATCCGCGCCAATGCCCTCGATGACATCGCGCGCTCCGGGCCCTGTCCGCCGCGGCGGGTCGGCAGGAATGCCAAACGGAACGACGTCGATGAGTTGCCGCAGGTCCGGGTCGGCGCGGTATGCCGCGCCCGTTACGCGCCCCACACCGGCCAGCATCCCAATCCAGTAGTCGCGCTGCCGCTCACTCGCACAGAAGAAGAAGTCTCCGCGCGCGACTTGCGCCCGTAGGAGCTGAGTGGTGTACGGAACCAGCTGATCGGCGTGCTGGCTCTCCAGCGCCTCGAGGTTCATTGGGTCGTACAAGTCGACGGCGATCGGTGCGTCAGATGCGAGCACCTCGGGGTACCAGGCGCTGACCGGGCCCTGCAGCACGATCGCGTCGGAGCCGGCGACGAGCTCGCGCACGACGGTGTCAGAGAGGCGCCGGACAGGACAGGGAGCATCAATGGCCGCCGTTGCCTCGCGCACGCCGATCTGGACGTCGAACCGCCCTGCGAGCACGCGGGCACTCTCCAATGCGCGAATCGCAGGCCCGGCGAGGCCTTCGCCAACGACATCCGAGCAGAGGATCGCCACGCGCGGACGACCGGCAACGCGCAGGGGACTCACGATCCGCGCGACGCGCGTAGGGCGCTGGATCTCGAATGCCCCTCCGAGCTGCGCTGCGAGAGCGACGTCCTTGCGACGCCGCGACGTCTGCACCGCAGCGCGGCGTTCGCGCAGATGGGCTTCCGACAAGCGCGGATCACGGTCCGAGCGCGTAATCCCGAGGGCCGCACCGGCGGCGGGATTGTCGGCGAGAGCACGGTAGAGCGACTCGGGTTCCAGCATCGTCGCGAGCAGCGCCATTCCGGCGCTCACGCGCAAGCCCTCGTCAGTCAGCGGCGCAGCGCTCGGAGGCGGGTTCACGCCTTCGTCGATCGGGATGAGAATCGGCGAGCAGATGACGCGATGGCCGCCAAGGGACAGCCGCCAGCCCCACTCGACCTCGGCTAACACGTCGCCGACACTGGCGTGCGGCGGACCGCTGAGGATGAGCGCGTCACGCCGGGCAGCGAACGCGCGACGATCGACCCAGAGCACGGGCCTCCGAGCGGGTGCCAAGGTGCTGGCAACGGCGCCGCTGTCGAGTGCGAGCGCGTAGCGCGTCGCGCTGAATCCCCCGCCGGCGCTCTCGAGCACGATCCCGTCCAGCCGGAGCAGGCGCGCTCCCACGACATCGGCATGCTCGAGCTCGTCGAGCAGCTGCAGCACGCCCGCCAGCGACCTCACGGCCGGAAGCTCGACGAATGCGATGCGATTGCAGGTGGCGGACGCGGCACAGCCGGCGACCACGTCACCCCAAGGGGCCCCTGGCGGGAACACCAGAGCGTTGCGTTCGGTGCGGGGATGGGCTCCCGCGACCCAGGGCGCGACGGCCAAGATCACCTCGACATGGCGGCCCGCGCAGACGACCCCGAGTTCGTCGTCGCCCGGAATGCGATCGCCCGTACGAGAGATCAGCACCAGCGTCACGCGATCGCCTTCGGCCGGCTCCTGCATAGATGCCCGGCTCACGGGCGTTCCGCAGATTCTGGTCGATCCGACCCGAGCACCTGACGCAGAGGGCGCGTCACGAGCCAGCTCTTCGAGGCCAGCAGCGATTGCAGCTCGCCGTACAGGCGGTCGCGCTCGTGCTCTGCCGAGAGCAGCATCCGATCGAGGCGGGCGCAGTCGAGTAGCGCGCGATCGCGTTCGGAGATGACCGCATCAACCTCCGCACACAAACGATCGCGCTCGTCGCGGCAGCGCGCCAATTCGGCTTCGAGATGTGTCAGGAGCTCGTCAGGCGTCATCTGCGCTCATGAGGGCGGGGTGACGGGCTCGCAGGAACTCCATCAGTGCGCCCGCATGCCTGTTCGTCAGCGTGCTCATGGAGACGCCGTGCACACGGTAGATGCCGACGATTTGCCGGACGTGGACAGCGTGCTGACCCGCAGCCGCCAGCCGCAGCCAGAAATCCATGTCCTCCCAGCCGAGCTCGAGCAACCCGTCCGCGAGGTAGCCGCCGACGAGCTCCCAGGCCGAACGGCGCACGAGCGAGCAGGTCACCGGGACGTAATTGCCGTGGCGAAAGAGCGCCGGATCCCAGGGCTCGGTGCCGAGGAGATCCTGATGCTCGAGACCCACGCGCGCAAGCATCCCGTAGGCGAAGGCAGCATCCGGAGCGCCGCTCAGCGCGCTGAAGAGCGCAAGGGGACCGTGTGGCAGCAGCTCGTCGTCGGCGTCGAGCAGAAGGACGAGCGGAGCGCGCGCCTCCGTGAATCCGCGATTGCGAGCACTCGAGAGGCCGGCGTTGTCCGCGTGCTCGACGAGCTTCAGCGCCCGATCGTCGTGCGTGCTCAGGAGGTTGCGTGCGGCCGCAACGGACTCTTCGGCAGACCCGTCGTCGACGACGACGACTTCGAGCGCCACGCCGGTGGCGGCGAGAGCGCTCTCCACTGCGGTCCCCAGGAACCCGGCCTGGTTGTAGCTCGGAATGACGACGCTTACGGCGGGGGCAGATTCGGCAGCCCATCCCGACGTCGTGGTGACGCGATCGGCGGCGCCCGCGCGCGCCGCGGCTCGACGTGCCCGCGCACCTTCCGCTGCGGCGAGTGCCGCCTCCGTATCCCTCTCGACGCCCGGCGACGGTTCTACCGCAGCGTCGGCGGCAGAAAGCAAGGGCCGCACGTGCGCCTCGCCCGAGCCCGCCGAGAGAATCGCCTCGGCGAGCGGCGTCACCTCGATCGGTTGGGCGTCCACCTTGACCCGAGCGGACTCGCGCATCCGCGCGCGCCGCCCGTCATCGGCCAGCAGGCGGCGGAGCGCGTCCGCGAAGCCTGGGCTGGTCGCGACCGCGACGTCCTCACCCGGCTCGAGCGGCCCGAAGTCGGACTCGGCGGTCGTCAGAACGAGTGCGCCATTCATGATCGCGGGAATCGCCTCGCACCAGTCGATGCCGGGCCCGGGCTCGGTCGGCAGCGAGACGAGGACGTCGAGGCTCACGAGCCAGCGCAGCCACTCTCGAGGTGCGAGAAGGCCCGGCGGCCGATTCACTGGGACGGTCGAGATACGAAGGTCGCACGCGTGGCGGTCCAGCACGTCGCGGGAGCGCGCGAGCACCTCTTCGCGGTAGATCGAATAGCGCGCATGCGCACCGACCGTGATGGTGCGGAAACCCGTCGGCGACGATCGCAGGGCGGGGTGACTGCCGGGCTTGAGGTGGTGAGTCGGCACGCCGTGCGCCGTTAGGTATCTCGACGCGTCGCGCGAGAGCGCGACGGACGCCGCGGCACCGGCGTGGTACGGGCGGTCCGCACCGAGCGCACCCGAGCCAAGCCGGCTCGTCGAGAGGCAGACGGACCGCCTCAGTACGCCGGCGACTCGCATCGGGTCATCGGCGACCGGCCGGAGCGCCGCGTGCGGCGCGACGATCACCTTCGTCGCCGCGCGCGACACGTCCATCACGTCCGCCGAGCTCACGACAAAGCCCCGCTCGCGCAGGCACTCGGCCCAGGCGTCGGAGCACACTCGCAGACCGGGATCGGCGTCCCGCGGAACGATCATCTCGACCAAGGGGTTCACAGCCGTAGTATGGCGACGCACCGTGTCTGTGCTGCAGCCCGTGGCTATGGATCAGTACGCCCCACGCCCGCGCAGGACCGCGAGCGGCGTGCGCGCGATGATCTCGATGTCGAGCCACACCGACCAGTTCTCGACGTAGAAGAAGTCGAGGCGCACGAGGTCGTCGAAGTCGAGCTCGGAGCGGCCCGAGACCTGCCACAGCCCGGTGATCCCGGGCAGGACGCGGTAGCGCCCGCGATGCCAGGTGTCGAGCAGCTCGTAATCCCGCAGCGGCAGCGGGCGCGGGCCGACCAGGCTCATCTCGCCGCGCAGGACGTTCCAGAGCTGCGGCAGCTCGTCGATCGAGAAGCGGCGGAGCACGCGGCCGACCGGGGTCACGCGCGGGTCGTCGCGCATCTTGAAGATGACCGCGCCCGCCTCGTTGTGCTGCCTCCAGCTCGGGCTGCATGTCGGCGGCGCCCGCCCGCATCGAGCGGAACTTGAGCATCGCGAACTCCCGCTCGCCGACCCCGATGCGCCGGTCGCGGTAGATGGCCGGCCCCGAGCTCGTGAGGCGCACGATCAGCGCCACGATCAGGCCGGGTATGGCGAGGATGGCGACGAGCAACGCGGCCACGACGATGTCGAACGTCCGCTTGATCGCCCAGTCGATGCCGGTCAGGACCGGCGGGCGCACCTCGAACAGCGGCACGGACTGGCCGGGCACGAAGGTCGCGCGGTTGAGCAACAGCTCGGTCGTCGTGGGGACGACGCGCAGGCGGGCGCCGTAGGAACGACAGGTGTCGACGAGCGAGACGAGCTCCGCCGTCGGAAGCTCGAAGCCGGTCATGACGACATCGTTCGGACGCTGCTCGGCCACGATCTGCTCGAGGTCGGCGAGCGCGCCGAGGGCCGGGGAATCGGGCAACGACGGTCCGCCGGCGTGCTCGCTGACCGTGCCGATCACATTGATGTCGGGCCCGCGCCCGTCGCGCTTGAGCGTGCGCCGGAGCATCGGGAGCTCGCTCGAGGGGCCGACGAGCAACGTGCGCCGGTGCACGCCGAACAGCCGCATCAGCTCGAGCGTCACGCTGTCGTAGCTCGCCCGCAGGAGCGGTATGAGGATCGCTGCGAGCACGAAGGTGACCCAGAAGATGCCGTAGTAGCTGTGGAACGTCATTCCGGCCACCGCGACGGCGTAGAAGCCGGTGATCAGCGTCACGAGCGCGAGCGAGCGGATCACCGCGTCGGCGCCCGGCCGCGCCTCGCGCTGACGGTAGAGGCCCGCGCGAAGGAAGACGAGGACGAGCACGAGCGCGATGAACTGCAGCCAGTTCGAGATCGCCGCCCAGGGCAGGCCGAACAGCACCTTCTCGCCGCGGTAGGCGTTGCGCAGCACGAGCGCCGCGTACAGCGCGAGCGTGACGCCCGTGAGGTCGAGCAGCACGAGCACGAGCGCGGACAGCAGCCGGCGGCTCCGATGGAACAGGACGAACGCGTCGAGGCCGGGGCGGCGGGCGCGGACGTCCTGCGGGGACGGCGCCTCCGTAGGGGGGGCGAGAGGAGATGCCACGTCGCCGTAGATGGTACGCCGCCGCGCATGGAACCGCCCCAGCGCCGTCGCGGCCGCCGTCTCCCGCGAGGGTACACTCGGGCCGATGGGGCGCTGGCGCGAGGCGGCAACCGACGCGCTGGCCACCTTCGCGGCGTCGCGCGTGATCGTGCTGGCGGTGCTGCTCGTGCCGCCCACGCGCGTGCACTCCTATCTCACGACCTGGGACGCGGGCTTCTACCTGGACATCGCCCGCTGCGGCTACGACCCGGCCTGCGGCCCCCCGGTGTCGGCCGAGCTGCCGGCGTTCTTCCCGCTGCAGCCGCTCGCGGCGCGCGGCGCGGGCAGCGTCGGGTTCTCTCAGGCCTGGGGCGGGGCCCTGCTGGCGACGCTCGCGAGCCTGGCAGCGCTGATGCTCCTGCACCGGCTCTGCAGCGACCTGCGCGGGCGGCGGGTGGCGCTGCTGGCCTGCGCGGCCGTGTCGTTCTTCCCGTTCTCCTACGTGCTCAGCACGAACTACTCGGAGGGACTCTTCCTGCTCGCCTCGGTGGCCGCCTTCACCGGAGCACGCTCGCGCCGCCCGGCGCTGGCATTCGCGGGAGCCCTGGCCGCCGGTCTGGCGCGTCCTGCGGCGATTCCGCTCGCGATCGGGCTGGCTACCGACGGCGTGCTCGCCCCGGAGCGGCGACGGGCGGCCCTTGCGGGCGCCGTGGGTGCCGTCGTGGGCGTCGGGCTCGTGTTCGCGGACCTCAAGCGCCGCCGCGACGACTGGCTCGCCAGCCTGCACGCGCAGCAGCTGGGCTGGCAGCGCTCGACGAGCATCGTCGATGCCCCAGGCGAGCTCGCGCGCTACATCCGCGACGCGATCACGCTCGGGCACGCGCAGAACCTGCTCTACCTCACAGGCGTGCCCCTGGCTGCGATCGGGCTGGTCGTGCTCTGGCGCCACGGCATCCGCGACGGGATGTTCGTGTACGCCGCGATCGCGGTCGTGGGGCCGCTCGCGACGGGCAGCGCGATGTCGCTGCCGCGTTTCCTGATGGGCACGTTCCCCTACGCCGTGGCGGGCGGCATCCTGCTCGACCGCCTCGACCCGCGCCTGCGCGTGGCCCTGCTCGCCGTGAGCGCCGCCGGGCTCGCAGCCTGCACCTGGGCGACCTATCGCGGCAGCGGCCTTGCGCCGTAATCTCGCCATCGCGCTGGCATTCGCCGTGCTGCACGCGGGCGCGGCGCTCTCCTACCACGGAGACGCAAGGGATCTGCCGGCGACGTACTTCTACCCCCGGGCACACGCGATCGCACACGGGACCGACGCCTACCGCGGGCTCGACTACGAATACCCACCGGCCACGCTGCCGCTCCTGGAAGCCCCGCTCGCGGGCGGCGGCGACGATTCCGGGCAGGCCTACCACCAGCGCACGATCTGGCTGTACGGGGCGCTTGACGTCGGCTGCGTGGTGCTGCTGGCCTGCGTTCCTCCGGCGCCGCCCCTCCGGCGAGCTCCTGCTGGCGCTGGGCCTCTACAGCATCACCGTGCTCGTGCTGGGGCGGCTCGCGCTCACGCGCTTCGACCTGGCCGCGGGGATCGCGATCCTGATGGCGGGTCGCTGCGCCCGCAGCCCGGGCCGCGCGGGCGCGTGGTTGGGGCTCGCCGGGGCGCTCAAGCTCGTCCCGCTCGCGGCCGCGCCCGCCATGACACGCCGTGGGACGAGCCTGCGGTTGCTCGCCGCCGCGGCCGCGGTGCCGATTGCGGTGCAGGTCGCGTACTTCCTCTGGAGCGGCGAGCCTGGGCTCTCGTGGATCGGTTACCACGCCGGACGCGACCCCGAGATCGAGTCGTGGGCCGCCGTGCTGACCGACCTCGCCCGCGCGTCTCGGGGCGCACGCCGGCGCGGCCTTCGACCACGGTAGCCAGAACGTGACGGGCACGACTGCGCGCTGGCTGGGGCGGATCTTCGCGCTCGCCTCGATCGGCCTGGCGCTGCTGCTGGCACGACGCGTGCGCCGGGTCGACTCCGATCGCGCGCTGGCACTGCTCGCGGCGCTCGGCGTGCTCGTCGCCGTCGCGCCCGTGCTCTCACCGCAGTATCTGCTCTGGGTCGCGCCGCTCTCGGCGCTGCTCGCCCCGCGCTACCCGCTGCAGGCGGTGCTCCTGGCCGCTCACGTCCGTGCTCACGCGCCTCGAGCTGCGCTTCGCGTTCGACGACCTGCCCCGTTTCGAATGGGGCGCGATCGGCCTGCTGACGCTGCGCAACGCCGCGCTCGTGGCGTTTGCGGTCGTGCTCTGGCGCGCGTCTACTGCGCCAGGGAGCGGAAGACCGACCAGGCCGGCTTGAGGCGCCCGTTCGTGAAGGAGAGGCCCGTCTGGAACCCGGCTGCGAACGGCTGGCGCACCTGCTCGTCGCGGATCAGGAACCAGATCAGCATGTCGATGCGCGGGTTCGCGCGCGACGCGGCCACGTTGCGGCGCAGGAGCTGCGACTGGTTGGCCAGGCTGACGCCCTGGAAGCCGTCCGGCGGATTGGTCTGCAGGCCGAACTCGGTGATCCAGAGGTGCAGGTGCTTGCCCGGGAAGGCCGTGTCGAGGCCCTTGATCAGGCGCGGCAAGTCGGCGAAGGCGATGTCGTTCGGCCCTGGCAGCTGTCCGACCTTCTTGCCGACGTCCGTGCGGTACGGATGGTGGGAGTAGACGTCGAGCGGCGGATGCTTCTTGCCGAGCAGGAGCGCGAAGCGCAGCGGCGCGACGGCCGGCTCGAACGTCTTCGGGCCCGAGTAGTTCGGCTTCGTGGCGCCGCCGGCCACCGTCTCGATGACCCCGGCGTGCGACCCGGCGGAATGCACGCCCTTGTAGATCGCGGTCAGGATCCTGGCGTAGATCGCCGGAGACGTCGGAACGGCGGTGGTGCAACGGCAGCTGTACTGCGGCTTCAGGTGGCTCGTCGTGTTGGGCTCGTTCCAGGCCTCCCAGCGCGTCACGGCCGGCAGCACTTGCCCCGTCGAGGGCACGATGTGCTGGCCGCTGTAGCGGGTCGCGGCGGCATAGGCGAAGGCCTGCAGCGAGGCCATGTTGACGGGCGCCTTGTTGCCCGTGCCGCCGCCGGCCCAGCGCGGCGTGACCTCGATCGTGAGCAGCACCGGCACGCCCAGCGCGTCCGCGCGCACGACCACGGCGTCGACGAGCGACCAGTCGTAGGCCGGGTCGTCGGGATTGGTGGCGTCGGACGGCTTGCGCGGCGCGGTGCGCGCCCACGAGACGTCGTAGCGGATGACCTGCGGGTGCAGTTGCTGCACCGCCGGGAAGGCGATGTCGGGGGCGTTGCCGAGCAGCGCGTCGTCCATCACGCCGAGCAGCATGGGCGCCGTGCGCGCGCGCTTCTGATCGGCCGAGGCAGCGGTGGAGGCCACCGCAACGAGCGCGAGCGCAGCCAGCAGTGCTGTCAGCAGGCGCTTCACGCGCCCACCGTCCGTCCGAGCAGCTCGGCGCGACGAGAGCGCTCGAGCAGCATGCGCAGGCCGTCATCGAGGCCGATGCGGGGCGTCCAGCCCAGCAGCTCGCCGGCGCGCGTGATGTCGGGGCGGCGCTGCTTTGGATCGTTGGCGGGCAACGCCTCGTAGACGATGCGACTTTCGGAAGCGGTCAGGCTGATCACCTTCTCGGCCAGCTCGAGCAACGTGAACTCCTCGGGGTTTCCGATGTTGACGGGGAGGTGCTCGCCGGATTCGGCGAGCCGCAGGATTCCATCGACGAGGTCGTCGACGTAGCAGAACGAACGGGTCTGCCCACCGTCGCCGAAGACGGTGATGGGCTCGCCCGAGAGGGCCTGGCGCACGAACGTGGGGATCGCCCGGCCGTCGTGGGCGCGCATGCGCGGCCCGTACGTGTTGAAGATGCGCACGATACCTGTATCAACGCCCTGCTGGCGGTGGTATGCCATCGTCAGCGCCTCGGCGTAGCGCTTGGCCTCGTCGTAGACGCCGCGCGGGCCGATGGGATTGACGTTGCCCCAGTAACTCTCGGGCTGCGGATGGATGTGCGGGTCGCCGTAGACCTCGCTCGTCGAGGCCAGCAGGAAGCGAGAGCGATGAGCCTTGGCCAGCCCGAGCATGTTGTGGCTGCCGTAGGCGCCGACCTTGAGCGTGTGCAGCGGCAGCCGCAGATAGTCGATCGGGCTTGCCGGGCTGGCGAAGTGGAGCACGCAATCGATCGGCTCGGCAATGGCCAGATGCTCCACGAGATCGTGCTGGATGAACACGAAGCGCTCGTCCCGCAGGTGCTCGATGTTCGTCAACGACCCCGTTTCGAGGTTGTCGACGCAGAGCACGCGGTGACCGCGGCCAAGCAGTGCTTCGCAGAGGTGGGAGCCGAGGAACCCGGCCCCGCCGGTGACAACCGTCGTCGGGATGGAAGAGTCCTTTGCGGGGGATTCGTCGCCGAGGCGACCTTCCTGCATGCTAGCGAGGCTTGAAAATCACGCGGCAGTGCGGAAGCCGCCGGCCATCGCCTCGTACGTGCCTGCGAGGCCCTCGGCGAGCGCGATCTGCGGGGCCCAGCCCAGCTCGCTGCGGGCGTGGGAGGCGTCCAGGCAGGAGCGCCGGAGCTCGCCGGGGCGCAGGTCGGCGAGTGCCGGCTGCGCGGTCGAGCCGGCCGCCTCGGCCAGTCGGGCATACAGCGCCGAGACGTCCGTCTCGACGCCCGTTCCGATGTTGTAGACGCCCGCATGGCCGCTGGCGGCGCGCAGCGCAGCGACGACATCGAGCACGTGCACGTAGTCGCGCGTCGGCGACCCGTGGCCGTAGAGCGTGCAGGGCTCGCCGGCCCACAGCCGGTAGCTGAAGATCGCGACGACGCCCGCCTCGCCGTGTGGGGTCTGCCGGGGGCCGTAGATGTTGCCGAGGCGCATGACGGCGTTGGGCACCCCGTGCGCGGCCGACCAGCTGCGCACGTAGGCCTCCGCCGCGAGCTTGGATGCGCCGTAGGGCGAGAGCGGCAGCGGCGGCTGGTCCTCGGCGGTCGGGATGGGCGCGTCGTCGCCGTACAGCGCTCCGCCGGTCGACGTGAAGACGAGCGGCGCGCCATGCCTGCGCGCTGCCTCGGCGACATGCAGGGTCCCGAGCACATTGACTGCGCAATCACGTCCGGGATCGGCCACCGACGCGGTCACGCTGGCCTGCGCCGCGAGGTGGAAGACGGATCCGGGGCGGAACTCGTCGAACGCCGCAGCCAGCGCAGGAGCGTCGGTGATGTCGACCCTCGCAAGGGTCGCTGGGGGCGGCAGCCTGCTCGCGTCGCCCGCCGAGAGGTCGTCGACGACGAGCACCTCGTAGTCGTCGCGCACGAGCGAGTCGACGACGTGCGAGCCGATGAAGCCTGCCCCTCCGGTCACCAGCGCCCGCCCTGCCATCACGTCTCCTTGCGTCGCGTCGGAACCACTACATATGACAGTAGTGCCAACGCGATCCCGACGAGCGCGCCGAGCACGATCGCGATGCCGAGCGAGGCGCTGCTGCCTCCGGCCGTGACCTTGTTGGCCTTGGCGGGGGTGATGACCTGCGTCTGTTCCACGTAGCGGATCTGCTGGAGCAGCGACTGGTCCTCGCCGATGAACTGGTCGAGCTGGTTCTGGCGCTGCGTGATGTTGGAGAGCGTGTTCGCGGCCACCGTGGCCGCCAGCAGCCGATTCGTCGTCGACAGCGCGCTGTCGGCCTGAACCTCGTTCAGAAGCGTCTGCGCCTGGTCGAGCCGCCGCGAGAGGTCGGCCTGCTCCTTCAGCTCGCGGTCGAGCCGCGACTGCGTGGTCTGCTCGCGCCTCGAGGCGTACTTGCTGCAGGCTGCCCGCACGCCCGCGGCCAGGGCGTCGGCCGCCCTGGCCGTCGTGGCGCCCTTGAACGGGCCCTGCACGATGATGTTGACGGCCGGGGTGAAGTTGAGCTTCGTGACCGCGCCGGGCACGGGCTGCGACGAGGCGTGGCCCTTGAGCGAGCCTGGCTTCATGCCTGCCTGGCGCTCGGCCGCCGCGCGGATCGCGTCCTGCTTGATGAGGGTCGCCGGGGCGACCGGCGAGGTGCAGAACGCGCTCGTGATCGCGGCACCGCCCGTGGCCGTGAACGGCGTTCCGATACTGATCAGCGTCTGCGCGCGGAACGTGGTGTGCCCGCTCGAGGACCCGGCCAGCGCGATCGCGACGGCTACGACGATCGAAGCGACGACGATCCACCAGCGCCGCAGGACGCGGCGAACGTAGACCCCGAGCGCAATCTCGACGTCGTCTGCGCCACCGGCGTCCACCGCCTGAGGGTAGACGAGTTTCAGGCGGCGGGCGGCGTGCCCAGGCCCGAGGGATCCGCCGCTACGCGGAGCGCGTCGCCGGCGTCGTGCTCGAGGATCACCTGCGTGAGGTAGCGCACCATGATCACGCCCGGGCGGTAGGCTCCGAGCCGCGGTTCGAGGCGCTCACCGCGCGCCAGCGCGAGCACGATGTCGGGATAGCCACCGCCCGCGGCGACGTGCACCGGGAAGCCTCCGCCGAAACGCGCGTTCACGTCCGTGACGAAATGCGCGTCGCCGTCGCGGAAGCACTGGACGCACGCCGGGCCCTTGATGCCGAGCGTCTCGGCGACACGCACCGCAACGTCGCGGAGCGCCGCGTCGGCGAGCGACTCGCCCTTGATCGTCTCCCCGCCCTTGGACTCGATCATGGAGCGCGGCACGGCCTCGAGGCAGCGGCCCGAGAGGTCGCAGATGAGGTCGATCGAGAACTCCTCGCCCGTGCAGAACGCCTGCACCATGGATTCCGCGGTCGTGTAGCGGAGGAAGAACGCGAGCTCGTCGGCATCCCTCGCCTTGTAGATGTGGCGAGCCGCGAAGCCGCGCCGCGCCTTGACGAGCACCGGAAAGGGAAGGTCGTCCGGCAGGGCGTCCGGCAGCCACGTGGGGGGCGAGCCGATGCCGTGCTGCTCGAAGAAGCAGTGCGCGGCGTACTTGTCGACCGAGATGTCGCAGGTCTCGGGATCCGACGCGACGACGACCGCCCCGACCGCCGCGAAGTCGCCCCGGCGCGCGGTCAGGATGGACTGATCGAGGTCGGTCAGCGGCAAGACCGCGCGGATGGCGTGCTGCTCGCACAGGGCCAGCAGCGACGCAACGTAGTCGGGCGAGTGGACGAGCGGAACGAGCGCCTTGCGATCGGCCAGGTAGAGCGTCGGCGCGAGCCGGCTCGCGTCGGCCGCCACGACCACTCCGCCGGCCCCCTCGCGTGCCAGCGCAGCCTGGAACGCGACCACCATGTCGCCGCGCATGCCGGCACACGTGAGCAAGACATTCGTCGGCGTCATCGGCGCGCAATCCTCGCAGATCAGGCGCCGACCTCGGCGTGCGTCAGATCCGTGCCTGTGACGCCGAGGCGCGCCATGCCGACGACGCCGAGCACGATGAAGGGCAGCGCGCTCACGGCATGCAGCACGAGGCCGGCCGAGAGCGCGACCGCGGGCGGCACGCCGTAGGCGACGAGCGCCGACCGCGCCGCGAGCTCGAACACGCCCACCGAGCCCGCGCTGGCCGGCACGGCCTGCGCGAACGTGACGGCGACGAGCAGGAACAGCGCCGCATGCCAGGGCAGGTGCAGGTCGAAGGCGCGCAGAACGCACCAGCCCGCCAAGGCGAGCACGAGCCACGAGGCCAGCGTCCACAGCAGCGCGACGGCCGCGAGCTGCCGATCGCGCAGGGCCGCGAGTCCGGTTCGCAGCGACTCGATCAGCACCCCGCTGCGCGCCCGTAGCATCGGGATGCGCACCAGCAGGCTCCCGGCGAAGCGACGCACGGGTGTGATCGCCAGTACGACGACGATCACTGCCGTGGCGGCCAGGATTCCGGCCGCCAGCAGCGTGAAGCGATGCGTGACGTCGGCGTCGGGCAAGCGCGACGCCACCGCCAGCTCGAGCACCGCGATCGCGCCCAGGTCGAAGACCCGCTCGACGACCACGGTCGCGAGCACGGCCGTGCGGCGCAGCCCCGACTCGCGGGCGAGCGCCAGCACGCGCACCAGCTCGCCGGCGCGCCCGGGCAGCACGTTGTTCGCGAGCAGGCCGACCTGCGAGGCCCAGAACGTCGGCGCGAAGCGCGGGCGGGAATCGCGCGGAAAGAGCGCGCGCCAGCGCTCGGCGCGCATCGTCACCCCGATCACCGACACGATCACCGCAGCCAGGATCCAGGCCGGGCTGGCGTCGGAGATGGCGGTGCGCACCTCGTGGAAGTTGAGCCCGCGAATCGCCAGCCAGCCGAACAGCACCGAGATCGCGATGCCCGCGATCGCCACGAGCGGGCGCCGCATCGGCTACTTGTCCCGGAAGCGGTACTTGACGAGCGCGTACACGGCGGGCAGGCCGTCACGCCACGTGATCTTCTTGCCCTCCTCGTAGGAGCGGCCGTAGTAGGCGATCGGCACCTCGTAGATGCGGTACTGGCCGCGGCAGATCTTGGCCGTGAGCTCGGGCTCGATGCGGAAGTCCGACTCGTACAGCGGCTCGATGTCGCGCAGCACCTCGAGCGTGAAGGCCTTGTAGCCCGTCTCCATGTCCGACAGCGTCGTGTTGTAGAGCACGTTGGTGAGCAGCGAGAGGGCGCGGTTGCCGACCTTGTGCCAGAAGAGGTGCGCGCGCTGCGGGCGGCCGCCGATGAGGCGCGATCCGAAGACCGCGTCGGCGACCCCCGCGCGAATCGGCGCCACGAGCTCGGGAATGTCGACCGGGTCGTACTCGAGGTCGGCGTCCTGGATCACGACGATGCGCCCGCGGGCCTGCGCGAAGCCGGAGCGCAGCGCTGCGCCCTTGCCCTGATTGCGCTCGTGCCGGATCAGCTCGACCGCCGGGCCGAGCCCCTCGACGACTGCGGCCGTGCCATCCTCCGAGCAGTCGTCGATCACGATGATCTGGAGCTCGTACGGCAGCGCCTGCAGGCGCTCGACCACCGTCGCGATGGTGTCGGCCTCGTTGTACGCAGGCACCACCACCGTGAGCTCCGGCTGTTCGGTCACCGCCATCCGCCCACCTCCCCCCTGTAGACGAAGTCCCGGCGAAGAAGCACGCCGAGCGTTCTGGCCAGGATGTGCGCATCCAGCCCGAGCGACTGATGCTCGACGTACCAGACGTCCAGCTCGAGGCGCTCGGGCCAGGGCAGCGAGGCGCGTCCGTGGATCTGCGCCCAGCCGGTGAGCCCAGGACGCACCTCGAGCCGCCGCCGCTGGCGCTCGTCGTAGCGCTCGAGATGGGGCGTGGGCACCGGGCGCGGCCCCACCAGGCTCATGTCCCCGCGCAGCACGTGCCACAACTGCGGCAGCTCGTCCACCGCCGTCCGCCGCAGCAGGTTTCCGACCCGCGTGATGCGCGGATCCCCGGCCTCGACGACCCCGTCGCTGCGATGGCTCTCCGCGTCGACCGTCATCGTGCGCAGCTTGAGGATCTCGAAGCGCCCCGCGCCGCGACCCAGCCGTTCCTGGCGGAACAGGATCGGGCCGCCGTCCTCGAGCTTGATCGCGCAGGCCGCCAGCGCCAGGATGGGCGCCGCCAGTGCGAGGCCCGCCGCGCCGCCGACGATGTCGATGACTCGCTTGATGCGCTCGGCCTCGGCGTTCACCGCGTGCCCTCCGCGCGCTCCCAGACGGCGGGCACGCCGCGCACGACGTCGCCAAGGGCAAGCACCGTGGCGACCGTCACGAGCAGGTAGTACTCGGCCAGCGCGAACACCCGCACGCGCCCGTGCAGCGCGATCGACGCGAGCACGCAGAGCGCGAACAGCACGTGCAGCGCAAGCACGAAGGCGTAGACGCCCCCAACCTGGAACGCGAGCACGATCGAGGTCGCGAGCAGCGCGAGGTGCAGGAGGCCGCTGGCATAGCGCAGGAGGCGGTGCGAGATCATCTCGACCCAATAAAGCGGACCCAGCGCCCGCAGGCCGAACATTCGGCCATGCAGGACGAGCACCCAGCAGTGTCCGAACATCCGCACCTTGCGCCGGAACTCGTCCGAGAGGTCGGTCGTCATCTTCTCGAGCGCGACCGCCCGCGGCGCGTAGACCGCGCGGAATCCGCGCTTGACCATCAGGTACGGGAACGACAGGTCATGGCCGAAGCGCGGGTCGACCTCCTCGTAGCGCTCGCGCCGCACGGCGTAGATCGAGCCGTTGCCGCCGGTCACGGAGTGCACGAGCGACTCCCGGGCGCGCAGCCAGATCTCGTAGCGCCAGTACGCGCCCTCCTGGTTCGTGCCCTCGGGCGAGCGCAGCTGCAGCCGCCCGCAGACGTACGCGACGCGCGCATCGGCGAGCGGCGCGACCAGCTGTTGCAGGGCATCCGCGCGCCACTCGCAATTGGCGTCCGAGAATGCGACGACGTCGACGTCGGAAAGCGTGCGTACGGCCGTGTTCTGGGCGTTGACCTTGCCCCCGCGAGGCGCACGAACGAGCTCGACGCCCCGCGCGGCGAAGCCCCGCACGATCTCGTCGGTGTCATCGCTCGAGGCGTCTGAGGCGACGACGATGCGGAGGAGCTCCGGCGGGTAGTCGAGCGCGAGGGCGTTCTCGAGCTTGGCCGCGATCACGTCGTGCTCGTTGTAGGCGGCGATCACGAGCGCGACGCGAGGCCGGTAGCCGTCGTCTGCGCGTGCCGGGCGCGGCCGGAGCCGGGCGAGCAGCGCGACGAAGAGGGGATACAGGGCGTGCGTCCACACGAGGGCGCCGAGCGAGGCCCAGAAGATCACCTTGAGGACGAGCACCGGGCCAGGGTAGAGGCTCCACCCCACCCGCGGCTCCCTACGCGGGGGGCGCCGGCCCGGGCCGCTGTTCGGTGAGCAGCGCATCCAGCGGGCGGCTCGCCAGCCAGCGGGCGGCCTCGCGGTGCGCCCTGGAGCGCGGTGCGCGGAGCGCGAGGCCCGCCAGCAGCACGATGCGCCCGCGCTGCGCCGCCCCGCGCGAGCGGTGCTTGACCAGGTAGCGCACGTGGCCGCGCGCCTGCTCCTGCAGGGTCAGCGCCGAGCTCCGTCCCGCCGTGCCGCCCCACACGTGCTCGACCTCCGCGGCCGGGTCGTACCAGGTCTCCGCGCCGAGCCTGCGCGCGCGGTAGAGGAGGTCGACCTCCTCGGAGTACAGGAAGAACGCCTCGTCGAAGCCTCCCAGCCGCTCGAACAGCTCGCGGCGCACCAACAGGCAGGCACCCGTGACCCAGTCGACGCGACGCTCCTCGTCGTGTGCGAACTCGCCGTAGTAGAAGCCGTTGAGGATCCGCGAGTGCGGAGCGAGCTTGCGCAGGTAGAGGTACTCGGTGGCGATGCGGAAGACCGTGGGGAATCGCCTGCAGGAGCGCTGGAGGCGCCCGTCCGGCCAGAGCAGCCGGGGCCCGACGGCACCCACGCCGTGGCGCGACTCCGCGCGGCGCACGAGCTCGTCGATCGCCCCGGGACGCACGAAGGCGTCGCTGTTCAGCAGCAGCAGCCAGCGACCGCCCGCGACCGCCGCGCCGCGGTTGTTGCCGGCGCCGAAGCCGACGTTGCGATCGAGTGCGACGAGCCGGACATCGGGGTGCTCGGCCGCGAGCCACGACGCCGTACCGTCCTGGGACGCCTGGTCGACGACGATCGTCTCGATCGTCGCGAGCCGCTCCGCGTCCGAGGCGAGCGCCTCGAGGCAGCGCGCCAGCAGCTCGCGGCTCTCGTAGCTCACGATCACGACCGAGACGTCGGTCATGTCACCGGAGCTGCTCGGCCACGCACGAGCCTCACGCGCTCGACGGCCAGCGCCGAGGCCGCGGCGACGATCAGCACGACGCCGTAGAAGTAGTAGAACTGCATCGTCAGGTAGAAGACGTTGGCGACCAACGTGGCCACGAGACCCGCGCTCAGACCGATGCCGAGCGCGTACAGGTCGCCCGCCTTGGCGTCCCCGAGGCGCTCGAGCGCGTGCGAGGCACGCAGGATCACGGCAAGCCGCAGCCCGACCCACGCCAGGAACGCGGCGAACACGACTGCGCCGACGAGCCCGGTCTCGTCCAGCAGCGCAATGTAGAACGAGTGCGGGCCCCAGTTGGTCTTGCCGGTCAGGAACTCGTAGTACACCGAGAAGGTGTTCAGCCCGAGGCCGAAGACGGGATGCGCGTCGAGCACCGGCTGCACGAGGTCGAAGAACTGGAAGTGCACCTTCGCCGAGTTGTCGCTGACGGTCACCCTCGAGCGCACGACCTGCCGCACATACGGCGAGGAGGCCAGGACCAGGGCCACTGCCCCGAGACCGGCGACTGCGGGCACGACCAAGCGCGGCACGAGCAGTTGCCTGCGCAATGGCCAGGCGAGAACCGCGAGGCCGCACGCGAGGCCCAGGAAGCCCGAGCGCGACAGCGTGAGCGCGTCGACGACCAGGAAGAACCCCAGCAGCGCGGCCAGCACCACCCCGCGCCGGCTGCGCAGGCCGGCGCGCAGGGCGAACGGAATCAGCAGAAGGATGGGCACGCAGAGCATGATGCTGAGGTGATTCGGGTCGAGCGCGAGGGCGTTCACGCGGTAGACGCCGAGCGAGACGTAGCTGCCCGATTGCACGGCCGTCGCCTGCCCGTAGACGTTGATGCCACCGAGGCTGCCTTGCCCGAAGGTGAGCGGTCCGATCACGGCCTTGTCGAGGTTGATCCCGGCCCCGACCTGGGCCATGAGCTGCGCGACGCCGTAGGCGCAGTTGATCGCGAGCCCCAGCACGAATGCGCCGACTGCATGGCGCAACAGGCGCTCGCCGCGATCGATCACGTACTGCGTGCCCGCCACGAGGAACCCGAAGTGCAGCACGAACTTGGCCATGCCCTTGGAGTACTGCGAGAGCTGCTGGGAGTTCTCGAGCGCGAAGTACCCCGCGAGGTAGACGACGATCAGCGCTCCCATCGCCACCAGCAGCCCGAGTGCCACCCGGTGCATGCGCCAATCGCGGCGGACGCAGCGATCCACGACGAACAGCCCGACGAAGCCGGCGGCCAGGATGTCCTCGAGCGTGACGTCGCCCGCGCCGGGCGACCAGTGCAGCTTGTGCCACGTCGTGACGACGAGCGTCGCGAGGAGCAGGCGGTCGAGCCACGGCCGCGTGCGGATCACGCGCCCTCCCGTCCGTTGCGTCGCCGCAACCGGCGAGCGATCGGCGCCGTCACGAGCCCGCCAGCCTGCACGATCGCGGGCAGCGGGTCGCGCAGGTCGAACGTGCCCTCGACGGCGTCGTGGCCCATCTCTCGCAACGCGCGCCGCAGCGACGTCCCCTCCTCGCGCGACGCGCGGAGGTGCGCCGCCGCGACCACCCAGCGACGCCCGTCGTGCTGTGCGCCCGAGCGGACCGGTCGCTGGGCGCGACCCAGCACGTCGAGGTAGGCGATGCGCGGCAGATCCACGCCGCAGGCCCGCGCCAGCCCGTGCCATTGCCAGAGGCGCGGGTTCACCTCCATGAGCTTGAAGCGCCCGTCGCGCGGGTCGAGCCGGAACTCGGTCTGTGCGATGCCGTGATAGCCGAGCGCGCCCAGCAGGGCCAGGGCCTGCTCCACGACATCCTCCCGCCAGCGCGCCTCGCCGACGCGGCAGGTGCCGAAGCCGCGCGGCATCTGCACGAGCTTGCGCCCGCAGAACACCCCGAGCGCCGTGCCCGAGGCATCCGTGTACGAGCCCACGGTCCACAGCGTGGCGTCGTCGCCCGGGATCACCTCCTGCAGCAGCGGCTCGCAGTCGGCAGCGCCCCGCCACGCCTCCAGGAGCTCGGCGGGCGTCCGGCAGACGATGACGGGCCGTCCGAAGCGCCGCTTGAACGGAATCGGATCGCCCGGCTTGACCACGGCTGGATAGCTCAGCGCCGCCGCGGCCACGCGCGCCTCGTCCTCGCTGTCGACCGCGAACGTGAGCGGCACGCCGATTCCCGCGGCCTCGGCCACCGCGTACTGGTGACGCTTCCTCTGCAGCGGCTCGAGCACCTCCCAGCCGCTGCCGGGCAACTGGTAGGCCGCCAGCCGGGCCGCGTTGCGCGCGACGGCGGCGAGCGGCGCGTCGTGCGTCGGCAAGACCACGGCGGGCTCGGAGAACTCGCGCTCCGCGAGCTCCGCGAGGAACGCGACATACGCCGCCTCGTCCTGCGGATCCGGTGACAGGACGTGGTGAGCGAGGCGCGAGCGAAATCCGAGCGCCGACTGCCGGTGGTCCACCGCGATCACGGGCGCGCCCGCCGCCGCCAGCGAGCGGATGGCCTCGAGGCCGTTGACGAAGCTCACATCGAGCACGACCGCGGGCGGCAGCAGCGACCGCGCAAGGCGGCGGCTCAGGGCCTCGCGGCGCGGCAGGATCACCGCGGCCCGGGCGCGAGCCCCGCCGAGGCGATGGCGGAGGGGTGCCCGACCTCGTCGAACGCCTGCACGCGGACACGCAACCCGCCGCGCGCGAGCGCCGGGGCGGTGATGCGCGCCTGCGCGGTGCCCTCGGCGAACGTCAGAGGCAGCGTGCGCTCGACGTGCAGCGCTCCGGTCACGTCGTCGATCTGCACCGCGAGGCTGCCGGTGCGCGATTCCGGGTCGGCCACGGTCACGTCCAGCGCGTCGCCGAGGGACGAGAGCGCGACCGTGGGCAGCGTGCCGTCGCGCACGAACGTCACGGATTGCTCGGAGCGGTTGCCCGCCATGTCGCGCGCCCAGAACACCGCCGTGTGCGGGCCGGCCGCGAGTGCCCGCGTGTCGAGGCGCAGGCGCAGGACGCCGGCCACCTCCGCCGCGGCCACGCCGTCGATCGAGACACCGGAGGCCTCGATCGTGCCGGCATCGTCGACGTCGATGGCGAAGCGTGCCGTATCGCCGACCGGCTGGCCGGCCGACGGCGTCGTCGAGAGCCAGGTCGGTGGGTCGAGGTCGAGCCGGATGCGTCCCGCCCCGGTGATCTCGTCCGGTCCAGGAGGGTCGATGTCGAGCGCACTTGCGGTCAGCTCGCCGGCGATGGTGTCGGGATTGCTGGGCTGCCCGGCCGCGCGGTCGCGCTGCATGAGCAGGGCGGCCGCGCCTGCGGCATGCGGTGCCGAGGCCGACGTGCCGACCATCGCGACGCCCGGCCAGACCGCGGTCGACGCTGGCGCGACGACGTCGGGCTTCAGGCGCCCGTCCTCGGTCGGGCCCTGGGAGGAGTAGTCCGCAGCGGCGTCGCCCTGCCAGTCGCGCGCGCCGACGGTGAACGAGCCGCGCGCGTCGCCGGGTGTCGGGATGCTCGACTCGGGTGTCGCCTCGTCACCGAGCTCCACACCGCCGCCGAAGATCTCGAGGTTGCACGCGACGCCTGCGGTCAGCTGCTGGACGCGCAGGCCGTACGTCCCGCTCGCCGTGGGCAGGTAGCCCACGACGCTGGAAGGCTGTGACGCGTCCTTCTGACCCTGCGCGAACACGACGGGCGAGCTCGGCGCCGCGTCCGTCACGTCGAGCTGGAAGCGCGCGCTCGCGGACGCGATCTGCACGCCGTTCTTCGTGCAGTTGCTCCAGAACAGCGTCGCCCCCATCCCGGTCCCGGCGGTCAGCGGGAACGTGAGGTAGCCGCGGTCAGCCGGCCCGATGTCGGCCCAGCCGTCCTTGCCGGGGTCGCCGGCGACCCCTTCCCAGTGGCGGCGGCGGTAGTTGCCGGCCGAGTTCGCCCAGAAGATGCCCGCGTCGTGCGCGCGGTTGACCGCCTGAGCGGCCACGCCGGTGCCGTCGAAGGGCCCGTCCAGGAAGGAGTTCGAGTGCACGACGATGTCGACGCGCGGTTTGCCGTCGGGACCGTTGACGAGCCAGTCGACGGCCTGCGAGAGCTCCACCTGGGTGTGGTAGTTGACGAACGTGTAGCGCGCGCCGGGTGCGATGTCCCACACGACCTGCGCGACGTTGGCCCCGTGTCCCGTCGGCTCGTCCGCGTTCGACAGGCCCTGGATGTCGGGCTGGCCGCTGGTGTGGTCGAAGGACTGGACGGCGTCGATCTGCGTGAGCGGGGGGAGCTCCTTTCCGATGAGCGTGCGCCACGCGGCGCCGAAGCCGAGATCCACGACGGCGATGCGGATGCCCGCGCCCGTCAGGCCGTGCGACTGCAGCGCGTCGGCGCCGATCCGCTCGACGCCCTGCGAGATCACCTGATCGGGCACGGGCACCTCGGCCGGACTGACTCCGCGTACGCCGGACAGGCGCCGGACCTGCTCGGCCAGCCCCGGCGCGTCGCGCACCTGGAGCAGTGAGCCGGCCCGCGCCGTGACCGGCGCGCCGAGCCGGGCGAGCGCACGGCTGAGCGGGGCGACGCGCCCGGGGGCGGCGGCGACGGTGAGCGAGCTTCGCGCCGGCGCGGGCCGGTGACCGCTTGCAATCGAAAGCGCCACGCCCGCAACCGCGCACAGCGTCGCGGCTGCGAGCACGAGACGGCGCATACAGACTTCACGTTACTGGACGGGACCCGCCAGTCCTGCCGCGATCGGGAATGATGCTGCGGCGCAGGAGCGCGAGCCCGCCGAGCGTGGCAGTGATCACGGTGACCGCGAAATACGCCAATCCGAGCGCGAATGCGTCCTCGCGCGACACGCCGGCGCCGCCCAGGACGACGACGAACGTCGCCTCGCGCAGGCCGATTCCGTTGAGCGAGACCGGGACCACGGTGACGAGGAAGAGCACCGGGCAGAGCACGAGCAGCGTCGCGAAGCTGAGATCCAGTCCCATGCCCGTGGCCAGGAAGCCGATCGAGACCGCGCGCATGCCCTGTGCCAGCACGCCGAGCACGAAGACCCACGCGAGCGTGGCCGGATGTCCTCGATAGGCGTGCAGCGCCCGGTACAGCGCGCGCAGGGGCCGCTCGACGCGCAGGCGCTCCGCGAGCGGCACGAGGCGGCGCAGCAGCGGCTGGAGGCGCTGCGAGAAGACGACGACGGCGGCCAGCGCCGTGGCGGCGACGACGCCCAGCCCGAGCGCGATCGCCGTCCCTCGGCCGATGCCTGAACCGCCCGCGAGCGCGCCGCCCGCGGCCAGCGCGCCGAGCGCCGCGAGCCCGACCACGCGGTCGACGACCACCGACGACACCGCCTCGGCGGGCGCGCCCGTGCGTCGTGCGAGGTCGATCGCGCGCACCGCATCCCCGCCGACCGCGGTCGGCAGCACCTGGCCGAGCAGCAGCGCGATCACATACGTCTCGAACAGCCACCACAGGCCCGGCTCGCGCCGACCGCGCGCCACCAGCAGCAAGTGCCAGCGCACGACCATCACGAAGGTCGCCACGATGTTGATCCCGACCGCGGCGCAGAACCACCCGGGGCTCGAATCCTGAAGCGCATTCGCGATCTCGTGCAGGTCGGCCTGCCAGAGCACGGCTGCGATCAGCGCGACCGAGAGCCCGATCTGCAGCGCGAGCCGTGCGGGACGGCTCATCGAGTGAAGTGCGCGTGCAGGCGGCGCACGGCCGCGACGACGTCGTCGACGTCGGAGAGCGTGTGCGCCGGCGACAGCGGCAGCGAGAGCACCTCGGCCCCCGCCGCCTCCGCGACCGGCAGCGGCGCGGTCGGGTGCGACTCCCGGAAGTACGTCAGCTCGTGCACGGGCAGGAAGTGGAGGCCCGTCCCGATGCCTTCCTCGCCGAGCGCCTCGGCGTAGGCGTCGCGGTCGGCGCCGGCGCCCTCGCGAGCGATCCGCACCACGTAGATGTGCCAGCCGTGGACCCCGGCCGCGCCCAGGCGGCGACCGAGCGGCGTGATGCCGGGCAGGCCGGCGAGGCCCTCGTCGTAGCGCTCCGCCTGCGCGGCGCGCCGTGCGTGGTGCTCGGAGATGCGGTGCAGCTGGCCGAGCCCGACGCCGGCATGGAGATCGCTCAGGTTGAGCTTGTACCCGGGCTCGAGCACGTCGTAGGAGCCCGGACCCTTCCGCTCGTACCGCTTCCAGGAGTCGCGCGTGAGCCCGTGCTGGCGCAGCGAGGCGATGCGCGCCCCGAGCTCCTCGTCGCGCAGCGTGAGCATCCCGCCCTCGCCCGCGGCGAGATTCTTGTTGGCGTAGAAGCTGAAGCACGTGATGTCGCCGACGGAGCCGACCTTGCGGCCGTCGGCGAGCCGGGTCTCGGTGGCGTGAGCGGCGTCCTCCACGAGCCGAAGCCCGTGCTGGGCGCAGGTTGCCTCGAGCGCGTTCAGATCGCACGGGTGGCCTGCGTAGTGCACGGGCATCACGGCGCGCGTGCGCGGCGTCACGGCTGCGGCAACCGCCGCCGGGTCGAGGCACAACGTCGCCTCGTCCACGTCGCAGAAGACCGGCCGGGCGCCGGCGCGCACGATCACGTTGGCGGTGGCCGGCCAGGTCAGCGGCGTCGTGATGACCTCGTCGCCGTCTGCGTCGCCGATGCCGAGCGCCCGCAGCGCCAGGTACATCGCGGCCGTGCAGGAGGAGACCGCGAGTGCGATGGGAGCCTCGGCATAGAGCGCGAACTCGCTCTCGAGGAGGCGCGCGAAGGGACCGGTGGTGAGCCAGCCGGTCTCGAGCGAGTGCAGAACGTTGGCGCGCTCCTCGTCGCCGAGCGCCGGCGGCGCGAAGTCGAGGCGATGCTCGCCGCGCACGGCCTGGCCGCCGGCGATGGCGGGGAGATCGAGCGGGACGGCCACGGCGGACAGGATACGGGCGGGGTGGCCGGGAACGCCCGGCAGCGGTTCCGAGTGTGAAGATGCCGGGATGGGTGAGCGGTGAAGGAGACGTTCCAGCGCCTGCGTCGCCGTGCGCTCGTCGAGATCGTCGGCGCAGCTGCGCGCCCGCTGCAGCGCCCCCGGCCCGACGACCCCTACCACGCGGTCTTCGCCGACTTCATCGCTCGGGTGAACGAGCGAGACGGCCCCCGGATACTCGAGCTCGGCGCGCGCGGGTCGCGAGCCGATCCCCGCCTCCGGGGCGACGGAGAGTACGTCGGCTTCGACATTCATCCGGGGCCGAACGTCGACGTCGTGGGCGACGTCCATGAACTGTCGCGCCTCGTGACCGGGCCGTTCGACGCCGTCTACGCGATTTCGACGTTCGAGCACCTCGCGATGCCGTGGAAGGCGATCCTCGAGATCAACGCGGTGCTCGCAGAAGGCGGCCTGCTGTTCGTCGCGACGCATCAGTCCTGGCCTCCACACGAGCTCCCCTGGGATTTCTGGCGCTACTCCCCGGCGGCCTTTCAGGCCCTCCTCACGCCTCACACCGGATTCGAGATCCTGAGAGCCGAAAGCGGGCTTCCGGCGATGATCGTCCCGATGGTGCGCGATGTGGGGACCCGCGACGTCCACCGCAGCCCTGCGAACCTCGGCGTGAGCGTGCTCGCTCGCAAGCTGTCGCCTCCCCGCTCAGACCTGCGCTGGGATCTCACAGCCTCGGACGTCTTGGCCAGCGAGTACCCGACGGACGGACGCCACGCTAGCGGTGCCGCGGAGGCAGGCGGAAGATCATGAGCTTCCTGCTCCAGGTCACCACCGCGACGTCGCGCCCGAACGCGATGGGCGCGGCGAAAGCGGCGCCGCCGAGCTCTCGCTGCGTGACGAGCCGGCCGGTGGCCGTGGCGTAGACGCGCAGGCGCCCCGTTCCCGTCACGACGACCACCGTGTTGTTGGCGACCGTGGGCACGGAACTGAGCTGACCGCCGAGGTTCTTCGTCCAGAGGCGCCGGAGCCGGCACTTCTTGGTCACGGCGAGGGCGTCGAGTCCCGGCGGCTTACCCGCGTAGCCCTGCGTCGTCGTGAGGAAGAGCAGCTGCGTCGCGGGATCCCACGCAGGCGAGCCGTAGAGCGTCGCGGGGAACGCGAGCACGAGGCGCTGGACCGGGCCGGCCGCGAGCCGTGCGCGCTCCCAGAGGTAGAGCGCGCCGTCCTTGCCCTCCGCGGCCACGAGCGATCCGCACGCGCCGGCCTTGAAGACGATCGGCGTCGAGCCGAAGCCGAAATCGCCGCGATGCGGCATGCCCGAGGCGTGGCTCGAACGGACCAGGCCGAGGGCGGAGTTGAGCTCGACGATCGACTCGGCGTGGTCGGTGGCCTCGTCGGCGCCGCCCGCGATGTTGGCGTTCGCGCTGGCCGCCCAGACGTGCCCGTCGGCGGCCATCGCGACGCCCCCCCAGCCCCAGATGCCGCCGCCGCCGGGCTCCCCGCCGGGCGTCGTCACTGCCGTCCAGGAGTGGTCGACCGCGCCCGAGGCCGTGGACACGGAGAGCACGCGCCCGCTGTAGGGCCGGCGGTCGCAGTAGGAGGCGAGGCCGAAGTACACGTGCCCGTTGCCGAGCGCGATGGCGCCCCACACGTGCTCGTGATAGGGATCGACGGGAAGGTTCACCGGCCATCCCGGCCGCGGTGCGCCGGTGTGCACGTCGAGCGCCCACAGCTTGTCGGTCGCCGCCGCGTAGATGAAGCCGCCGGCGGGGTCGTAGACCGGCGTGCCGGTCACGCCGAAGATGCCCTTCGGCATCTGCAGGCAGCCGGTGGGGATCGAGCCGAGCTCGCGCGCCCAGAGCGCCTTGCCCGTGCGCGCGTCGAAGGCGGTGATCCGGCCCGACTCGCTCGCCGTGACGTAGATGTCGCGGCGCTTGCCGGCGATCGCGATCCTGGTGAGATACAGCGGCTGCGCGGCGCCGACGCCGCCGAGCGGCCTCGACCAGGCCAGCTTGAGCCTGCGCGCGTTGCGGACCCTGAGCAGGGACGACGAGGCCCGCGACTGCCGCACCGGGCTGTTCCCCCAGGTCGTCCAGCCCGCCCCGACTGCCGCGGTCGGTGCGGTTGCCAGGGCTGGTGCGGGGAGCGACAGTGCCAGGGCGGCGACCGCGAACAGGCCCGCGGCGCGCGCGCGCGCCGTGATCACGAGTCGTCCCGCCACCGCCGCGGACGATAGCGCGGCGCCGGGACCACCGCGGCGCTGCCCGGTACACTCCCCCCGCATGGAGAGCCTGACCGCGACTGTCGAGGAGTACCTCGAGAAGCTCTTCTGGATGAACGAGGCCGGCATCGATCCCACGCAGGCAAACCTCGCCCGCGCGGTCGGCGTCTCGCAGCCGACGGCCCTCGAAATGGTGCGGCGCCTCGTGGACGACGGCTTCGTGGTGCGCGACGACCGCAAGCGCCTGACGTTCACCAAGAGCGGCGAGGAGTCGGCCAGCCGGATCGTGACGCGCCACCGTCTGATCGAGGCCTTCCTGGTGCAGGTGTTCGGCATTCCCTGGGACGAGGTGCACGAGGAGGCGCACTCCTTCGAGCACGGCATCTCGGAGAACCTCGAGGAGCGCATGCGCGCCCTGCTCGTCGGTGTCACCACCTGCCCGCACGGTCACCCGATCGGCGACGCCCCGCGTGAGCCGGGCGTTCCGCTCGTGACCGTTCCCGTCGGCTCGACGGTGCGCGTGCTGCGACACGAGAACGAGGCCGAGGAGCTGCTGCACGCCTACAAACGCGCGGGCATCGAGCCGGGCGACTCGATCGAGGTCACGGGCCTGACGGGCGAGTCGCTCGAGCTGCTGACCCCGGCCGAGGGCGCAACGAGCCTCAGCATCCCCGAGTCGCGTGCCGTCACCGTCGCGATCGAGGAGATCGGCGACGGAGCGGTCGCCGAGGTGGATGTGCCCGGTGCGGCGGTAGCACTGCACACGTCCTGGGGCCGCTGAAGCCTCCGGCGACGTCTATCCCAGCAGCACCTGCGTAAGCAGGAAGAGGTTCAGCGAGACGATGATGGCCACGACGACGTAGGCAGCGACGTTCGTGAGGCGGCTGTTGGCGAGGTCGCCCATCAGCTCGCGGTTGCGGCAGAATATGACCAGCGGAATGAGCGCGAACGGGATCCCGAAGGACAACAGCACCTGCGAGATCACGAGCGCGCTGGACGGATTGACGCCGATCGCGAGCACCACCAGCGCCGGGACCATCGTGATGATGCGCCGCGCGAAGAGCGGGATCTGGCGGTTCAGGTAGCCCTGCATCACGACCTGGCCGGCGAGCGTGCCGACGCTCGAGGACGACAGGCCGGAGGCGAGCAGCGCGATGCCGAAGATGACGTCTGCGTGGTGGCCGACGATCGTGCCGAGCCCGCGGTAGGCCTCGTCGATGTCGCTGATGTCGGTGAGACCGCGCGAGTGGAAGACGCCCGCGGCCATGATCAGCATCGCCATGTTGACGAGGCCGGCGATCGACATGGCGATGATGACGTCGACCCGCTCGAAGCGGAAGATGCGGCGGCGCTCGTCGGGGGTGCGCCCGATCACGCGGCGCTGGGTCAGCGACGAGTGCAGGTAGATCACGTGCGGCATGACCGTCGCGCCCAGGATCCCGGCCGCCAGGAGCACGCTCTCGGAGTCGGAGAATTGCGGCGTGAGCAGGCCTTTCACGACGGCGCTGCCGTCGGCGCCCGCGTACACGATCTGGTACGCGAAGCCCGCCACGATCACGCCGACCAACACGGTGATCACGGCCTCGAGATGCCGGACGCCGCGCAGCTCCGCCGCCAGGATTGCGAACGCAACGACGCCGGTGAGCAGGCCGGCGGGCAGCAGCGGCATGCCGAAGAGGAGGTGGAAGCCGAGCGCGGCGCCGATGAACTCGGCGAGGTCGGTGGCCATGGCCACCGCCTCCGCCTGCAGCCAGAGGAAGATGCGCGTCGGATTCGAGAAGCGCGCCCGGCTGACCTCCGCGAGGTTGTTACCCGTGGCGATGCCGAGCTTCGCGCTCATCGTCTGGATCAGCATCGCCATCAGGTTCGACGCCAGGATGACCCACAGCAGCATGTAGCCGTACTTGGCTCCCGCGGCGATGTTGGTGGCGAAGTTGCCCGGGTCGACGTACGCGATCGCCGCGATGAACGCGGGACCGAGGAACGGCCACAGGCCGCGGAACCCCCCGCGCCGCTCGGCCAGCGAGCGCTGTGCCGCCTCCAGGACCTTCTGCTCACCGGGCAGCGCGACGGCGGGCAGATCGGTGCGCACGGGGGGCGGTGGATTCATGCGCTCCCGCCGATGCGAATGCGCGCCGCGAGCTCGCGGGAAATCGCGTGCCGCTCACCCGCGACCTCGACCGTCAGCGGCCCGTCGAAGGGCGCGGTGGCGAGCATCACGACCCGCTCGTCGGGCAGGAAGCCCAGCTCGGCGAGGTAGCGCAGCAGGCCCGGGTCACCGTCCGGCACACGCCGGATGACAGCCTCCGCGCCACGCGCGAGCTCGCTCAGCGGGCGATCGTCGTCCTCGGCCAGCTCGAGCTCCGGCGTCGGGATGGGATCGCCGTGCGGATCGCGGGTCGGATGGCCGAGGGCGGCGTCGATGCGCGCCTCGAGCGCCTCCGAGAGGTGGTGCTCGAGACGCTCGGCCTCGGCGTGCACCTCGTCCCAGGAGAGGCCGAGCGCCTGCATCAGGTAGAGCTCGAGCAGGCGGTGGTGGCGGATGACCTCGAGCGCAGCCTGCGTGCCGGCCTCGGTGAGCGCGACTCCGTGGTAGGGCTCGTGGCTCACGAGGCCGACGCTCGCGAGGCGCTTGATCATCGCAGTCGCCGAGGCGGCGGTCACGCCCAGTCGCTCGGCCAGCGCACTCGTCGTCACGGTGCCGCTGCGCTCGAGCATCCAGATCGCCTTCAGGTAGTCCTGAACGGTCTCGGTCATGACCAGCATGAACCTGATGTTAGACGACTCTAAACTTGAGAGTCAAGGCGACTGAATCGGCGCAATCAGCGGGACGGCGGCCGCCTCATTCGACCTCGCCCCCGCCGCCTGAGTCAGTCGACGACGAACCGGATCGCCGCCTCCGCCTCACGTGCGGTCGCCTCCGCCGCGGCGCGCGTCCCACCCGTTGCGAGCACGAAGCCGGAGCGGTCGGGACCGTGCCGCAGCGGCTCGATCAGCGCGCCGGGCGCGCGGTAGGAAAACGCCAGCTCCACCCCGGGGACCGCGCGGGCAGCGTCGAGGCCCTCGACGGCTTTCAGCCGGCCAGCCGGCGCGATCAGGAAACGCACGACAGCCGCGCGGTCGCGCACCGGGGCGAGGGGTCCCGCGGGCCGGCCCACCGCAGAACGCACGGCCGCGGCGCTGAGATCGACTCCCAGCGCCGCTTCGCACAGCTCCGCGTCGTGACCGCCGCCCAGGCGCGCCGCGACCTCCATCACACAGGGGCCGTCAGGGCCGATCAGCACCTGCGTGTATGTGGGCCCGTGCTTGATCCCGAGTGCCCGGCAGGCGGCCTCTGCCGCCGCGACGACTGCTGCAGTCGGCTGCTGCGAGGGGTAGAGGTGCGCCGTCGCGACGCCGAACGCGAGCGCGCGCTCGCGATCGGTCACCGTCAGCGGGACGAATCGCCCGGCGTCCATGAACGCGTTGACGGTGAGCTCCGGGCCCTCGACGAACTCCTCGCAGAGCGCCCGCCCGTCGCGCGAGTCCCGTGCCGCCATAGCCGCGAGCGCCTGCACGTCGTCGCCCGGCTCGGCGATCGCGAGACCGCGCTGGCCCTGTGCGGCCACGGGCTTGACGACGACCCGTGCGCCGGGCCGAAATCCCGTCCCGTCCTCGCTGAACCGGGGCTGCGGCACGCCCGCGCGAGCGAATGCGCGACGCTGCTCGAGCTTGTCCGTGACGCGCGCGGCAACCGCCGGGTCGATGGGGTGCGGCAGCCCGAGCGCCGCACTCACCTCCGCGGCGACGCGCACCGGGCCATCGGTGCCGGGTGAGATGACGCCGGCGGCGCGCTCGCGTTGAGCCACGCCGAGCAGACCGGCCAGGTCCATTGCCGAGACGTTGTCGAAGCGGTCGGCCAGGCCCTCTCGCAGGCAGAAGGCCCAGCGGTCGCGGTCGCACGCGACCGTCGTCACGCCCGATCGGCGTGCCGCGGCAAGGGCACCGAACTGGCCGGCCCCGGCGCCGAGCACGATGAGAGGACGAGGGGGGATCGGTCCGGAGCCCGAGGGCGGGCGCTAGCTGAGGGCGGCCACGTGCGCAGCCCACCAGGCCGGATTGTCGGCGTACCAGCGGATCGTGCGCTCGAGGCCTTCGTCGAAGCCGATGCGCGCGCGCCAGCCGACGAATTCGTCCGTCTTCGCGGTCGAGCCGATGTGGCGATCGACCTGTCCCGGTCGATCCGGCACGTGCGCGATCAGCGAGCGCGGCTTGCCGAGGCTGTCGCAGATGCGCTCGGCAATGCTCTGAACGTCGACGTCGACGCCCGTGGCGACGTTCAGCACCTGCCCGGTGATGCGATGCAGGGGCGCGGCGATGATCGCCGCGATGGCCTCCGAGGTGTCCTCGACGTGCAGCCAGTCGCGACTGGCGCCGCCGCCGCCGTGCACCGTCAGCGGCCGGTCCTGCAGCGCGGCGGTGATGAAGCGCGGGATGACCTTCTCGGGGTGCTGGAAGGGGCCGTAGTTGTTGAACGGCCGTACGACCACGGCGGGCGTGCCGTAGGTGCACCAGTAGCTGTAGACGAGGCGATCACCGCCCGCCTTCGTGGCCGCGTACGGCGAGCGCGGATTGAGCGGATGCTCCTCGTCCATGGGATCGCGCTCGGCCGTGCCGTAGACCTCGCTCGAGGAGACCAGCACGAAGCGCTCCACCGGATGGCGCCGGCAGGCGTCGAGCAGCACCTGCGTACCCTCGACGTTCGTGGTCACGAACTCGCTCGCGCCGTCCAGGATCGACTTCTCGACGTGCGACTCGGCGGCGGCGTTGACGATCACGTCGACGCCCGCGACGATCTCCTCGACATGCGCGGCGTCGCGGATGTCGCCCTCGACGAATGCAAGGCGCTCGTGCCCGAGCAGATCGGCGATGTTGGCCGTGTTGCCGGCGTAGGTGAGCGCGTCCATGATCACGACCTCGTGGTCGGTGGCGCGCAGCAGATGCCGGCAGAGATTCGAGCTGATGAACCCGGCGCCGCCGGTGACGAGCACGCGCGTCATTCGAGCACCTCGTCGATCACGTAGAGCGGGCGCTGCTCGACGTCGCGCTGGATCCGCATGACGTACTCGCCGAGCAGCGCGAGGATGAAGCCCTGCACCGCCAGCACGCCCAGGACCAGCGCAGCGAGGAAGGTCGGGCCCGGGAAGTTTGCCTCAGCGATCCAGTAGACCACGCCATAGGTCCCGAGCGCGAGCGACGCGAGCGTCATCACGATCGCGATGACCGCTCCGGCCCACTGGATCGGCTGCGGCCAGAAGCCGAACAGGACGTGCAGCGCGAGCCGCAGGAGCCGCATCGAGGAGTAGCGCGAGGCCTGCCCCTCGCGGGCATGGTGCTGCAGGTCGACCTCGACCACCGACGCCCCGGTCGACAGGATCAGCGCCTTCGTGAACTTCTGCCTGCCGACGCGGTGCAGCACCGGCTCGAACGCGCTGCGGCGATACGCGTTGAACGCGCAACCGTAATCCGAGATCTCCACCCGCGTCAGCCGCCTCAGCATGCCGTTCACGGCGCGGGACGGCAGCTTGCGGCTCATGAGTGCGTCGGCGCGCGCCTGACGCCGCCCGGACGCCACCTCGACGCCGTTGTCCTCGAGCGCCGCCACGAGCTTGCAGATGTCGTCGGGATCGTTCTGGAGATCGCCGTCCATCGTCACGACGATGCCGGCACGCGCGTGCAGCATCCCGGCCGCCATCGCCGGGTGCTGGCCGAAGTTGCGCTTGAGCAGCACGACCCGGAAGCGCGGATCGCGCTCGTGGGCCGCACGCAGCAGTGCACGCGAGCCGTCGCTGGACCCGTCGTCGACGAGCACGACCTCCCATGGCCGGCCCCAGGTGGTGAGCGCACGCGAGAGGCGAGCAACCAGTTCATCGACGTTGCGGGCCTCGTTGAAGACCGTCACGACAACGCTCACATCGGGCCGTACTGCATCCTCGCCGACCGGGGTCGACGTCAGCACGGCCTCCTCTTCAGCGGCCGCCGACACCGGACGAGGGTACCAATTCGGCGGTTTTCGGGGCGCGCACTGGGATGTCCTACGTGCCCGCGAGGACGTCGCGCAGCAGCTCCGCGAGCTCCCGGGCGCGGGTGCGCCGATCGAGGCGCTCACGCCATTCCACGCTCAGGCTCCGCTGTTGCAGGCTGTCTGCGAGCCAGGCATCGGCGGCCTGGCCGAGCGCGGCGAGGATCCCGTCCTCGTCGTCGGGATCGGCGATCCAGGCCGCACCGGTGTCGCGCAGCAGGGTTGCCGCGTCCCCCTCGGGCGGCACGAGCGCGAGGATCGGCCGCTCGGCCGCGAGATACTCGTAGACCTTGCCGGAGACGACCGAGAGACCGCGACCGTCGGCACGCGGCACGAGCAGGAGCAGCACGTCGGCGGCGCGCATGGCGGCGAGCGCCTCGGCGTGCGGCCTGAAGCCCTCGAGCACGAGCGCGTCGCCCAACCCCAGGCCGAGGGCCCAGTCGCGGTCCGCGGGCCTGAGCTCGCCCAGGAAGACCGCCTGCAGCCGGCCGGCGAGATCCGTTCGCGCACGCAGGAGCGCCGCGAGCGCTGCCAGGAACGGCCGCGGCGTGCGCTGACCGAAGAACGACCCCGCGTGCACGATGCGCATGCGCTCGCCGCGCACGTACTCGAGGCCGTCGAACTCGTCGAAGTCGCAGCCGTTTGCGACGACGCGCACGCCGGTGCCCGCGGGGGCCAGCGTTGCGGCCTCCTCGGCGATCGCCGGCGTCACGGCGCTGACAGCCGCGACGCGACGCAGCGCGGCGCGTGCGATGCGTGCCTCGACCGCGCTCTTCGCGCGCACGCTGCGCCGCTCGTAGCGCCGATGCGGATTGGCGAGCCACGAGTCGCGGAAGTCGGCCACGTGCGGCACGCCGCTGCGCCGCGCGATCGCCGCTCCGATCACGTGCACCGAGTTCGGCGGCGACGTCGAGAGCACGACGTCGATCGCCCGCTCCCGCACCGCTCGAGTGCCTGCGCGCACCGCATCGGCGAACCACGCGATCTCCGGGTCCGGCAGCAGGACGCGACGGCCGAGCAGCGCAGCCCGCACTCCCAGTGCGCGTATTCCGTGCGCGGCGGCCATGCGCGCAGCAGGCGTCTCCGCATGGGAGGGGCCGCGGTAGCGCGCGCGGTGCACGACGGTCGCGGGCGGGATGTCGGCGGCCAGGTCAGGATCGAGGGCGCTCCATTTCGGGTCGTCAGGCGCAAGCACGTCGACGTCGATCCCGAGCTCCGGCAGATGAGCGCAGAGCTTGAGCACGCGCTGCACCCCCCCGCCGCCGGCCGGCGGGAAGTAGAACGACACGATCAGGACGCGCATCGCTCGGCGCGCCAGTGGGCTGCAAGGGCGCCCGCCGTGTCGGCGTGGCCTCCACGCGCTGCAATGCCGTCGAGCAGGCGGTCGTAGAGCCGCTCCCAGCCGCGCCCGTAGACGCCGTCGAAACGATCGTTGTGCCAGAGCACGGCGGCACAGCCGCCCACATCGTGCAGATGGTCGAGCACGCGCTCGACCTCCGCCCAGGCGGCCTCGGGCGAGAGCGCGAGATAGCGCTGCTCGGCGAGCGTGGTGTCCATCAGCACGAGCGGCAACTCGAGGATGCGCATGCGCGCTCCGGTGGCGATGTCCCAGGGCCTGAACGGGAAGGAGAGGCCGGCGCGGGGTCCAGGCCGTTCCGCGTACCCGTGCGTCGTGTCGTACGAGAAGCCCAGGCGGTCGAGCGCCCGGATCCCGTCGTGCCAGGGAAGCCGGAGATAGTGATGGCGATTTCCGGCGATCGGCCCGCCCAGCAGGCGCGAGAGCACGGCTCGCTCGCCGGACACGAGTCGCTCGTCGGCCAGACAGGTGTAGCTGGCATGCAACCCGACCTCGAGGCCGAGGCGGTCGAGCTCGCTCACCAGGCGGGCTCGGCGACGCTCGTAGGCCTCGGGTGCGGCTCCGTCGTGTGGATCGCGGTGCGCCGCGAGTACGAAGCAGGTGGAGCGGAAGCCGTGCCGCCGCTCGCTCGCGGCGAAGCGGTGATGCGACCAGTTGGGATCGCTGCCGAGCATGCGGTGCAGCGGCGCGCGGGCCAGGCCCGCGGCTTCGAGTCGCGCGCTCCCGGTGTCGCCCGCCAGCAGCGCGCTCTTGAGACGCGCCCCGGCCCCGAGCAGGCCACGACGGCTCCAGCGCCAGGGCGTGTCGATGTCGTGCGTGAGCGCGACGGCAAAGCGAGCGCCCTCGGGGTAGACGGGCGCGGGCGTGGCGCCGATCTCCGCCGCCGCATCGCGCAGCGCGAGCACGAGCTCGTCGAGCGGAGCGGTGCCCGCCGGGATCGACGAGGCCGACGCCGGAAAGCGGCCGTGCTCGTCCGCAGCCCCGCCCAGCTCCTCCGTACGCGCGAGCGTGGCCGCGGCGGCGCGGAGGTCCCAGGCGGGATCGAGCGGGAGTGCGGGCGCGCCGTCCTTGATCTCGAGGCCGGCAGCGGCGCACAACTCTCCCGCCACCCAGCGCACCTGCGCATGCAGGCCGTCGGGGAGCGACACGACGGCGCGGTGCACGTGCGCATCCTACCCTTGCAGCGTGCGACCGACCCCGGCGCTGGCCTACCGCGCGAGCATCGCCGCCGCCTGTGCCGTGGCGGCCGCTCGCCTGCTCCCCTACCTCGGCGACCGTGTCATGCACCGCGACGAGGCGCTGGCCGTCATGCTCGCCCGGCGGCCACTCGGCGAGTTGCTCGAGACCGTGCAGCTCGTGCGCGGCGGCGCACCGCTGCACTTCCTGCTCGCAAAGCTCGTGGCCGAGCTCGGCGGCGGGCTCGTCGCGACGCGCGCGATCTCGGCCGCCGGGGTGCTGCTCGCGATCGTCGCCGTCGGCCTGCTCGGGCGCGCGCTCGCCGGTCCCGTCGTCGGAGCGGGCGCCGCGTGGATCGTCGCGCTCTCGCCCGTCGCGCTCTACTACGGCGACTTCGCGCGCATGTACTCGCTGTTCCTGGCGTTCACAACGCTGTCGTTGTGGTGCCTCGTGCGCGCACTCGATACCGACGAACCCCGCTTCTGGGCCGGGACCGCCGCGCTGCTCGTGCTCAACACGTACACCCACCCGTACGGCGTGGTCGTCGGGATCATCGCCGCGCTGACGGCGATCGCGGAGTTGGTGCAGGTACGCGACCGCGCGGCGTGGCGCCGCCCGCTCTGGGCCGCGGCTGCCGTGATCGCCGGCACGGCGCCGCTCGGCATCGGCTACCTCGTGCTCGCCTCGCGCCTCGACAAGGTGCCGCAACCGCCCGGGGCGTCGATTCCGAAGCCGTCCCTGGGCGACGTGGCGGCCCAGGCCGGCGCTCATTTCGTCGGCGTCCCGCGGACCGGGGGCCTGATCGGGCTCTACCTCGTCGCCTGTGGCGTGCTCGCCGTCGTGGGCCTCGTGACCCTCGCACGCGGGGGCGCCGGGCGCGCGACGCTGGTGATCTCGTGGCTCGTGCTGCCGCTGCTCGTGCTCGCCGTCGTGCGCATCCCGAACTCGGACAACCATGTGCGCTACGTGATCGAGACCCTGCCGCTCGCGGCCATCGCGATCGTCTACGGCGCGGCGACGCTCGGGCACCTCCTCGGCTGGCGCGGGGCGATCGCGGCCGCGCTGTCGGCCACGGCCCTCGTCACCCTGGTCGGCGCCACCCGTGGCGCTCGCCTGCCGGACTACCGCTTCCGTGGAGACGCCTGGGCACAGAGCAAGGCGAATCTCGACTCGGCGGCCGGGTACCTGCGTCCGAACTTCGCGCGCAACGACCTCTTCCTCGGCTACGACGAGGCGTTCGCGACGGGCGTGCTCGATCCGGGGAGCAACGACGCGCTCGGAGCCGCCCGCGGCACGGCGCGCTCCGAGCCCCAGTTGATCGTGCGCTCGCTCAAGAGACTGCACGGCCCGATCGCGCACGGCTGGTACGTGGCGCTGCGCGGGACGAGCAACGAGCGCTACGAGCGCTTCCGCAGCTCGCTGTCGGCCGACTACGACGTCGCGTCGTTCGGGACGTTCGTGCTCGTGCGCACGCGTGCCCCGGTGCCGACGCCGACCGCCTTCGCCCGCGCCGGGCTGCGCGTGTTCGAGGCGGCGCGAGAGCTGTCGGGGCCGGCACGGGCCCCGAGCCAGCAGGCGGCCGTCACGGCCGAGGCCTTGCGCGGCGCACTGCCCGATCTGCGCTGATCGCAAGCGGGACGAAGAGCCCCGCAATCAACAGGCGCCCCGCGACGCCGGCTGCGCCGTCCGGTGCGAAGAGCGCTTCGCCGAGCGCGAACAGGACCGCCGCCAGGATGCACAGACCCGCCAGCCGCCCCCAGTCGTAGCCGACCGGGAACACGCGGTTGCCGCGGGCGATCATGAGGATCGCCATCAGGAAGTAGGCGATCGCGGACGCGGCACCGGCGCCCGTCGCGCCGTGGTCCGGCACGAGGACGATCAGGAGCGCCACGTTCACGATCGCGGCAAAGCCGGTCACGATCCAGTTGAGCTGCGTCTTCTTGACGCGGCCCACGGCCACCCCCACGACGTAATAGGCACCGAAGAACGCCAGGCCGAGCGCCGTCAATGCCATCGCGTCGGCCGCGCCGAGATAGTCGTCTCCGGCCAGCTTCGTCACCAGCCAGTCGCGATCGAGCGCGAGCGGCAGCACGACGGCGAGCGACACGAGCAGCCAGAGCGTCAGCACGGAGCGGTAGACCTGGCGCGCCTCGCCGTCGTCGCGGATCGCATAGGCGAAGGGCGGCCAGGCGAGCTGGAAGGCGACGACAAGCAAGGCGACCGCCTGCGCGATGTTCGCGCCGACCACGAACACGCCCGCGATCGCGCCTGTGGCCAGCCAGGCCACGAGGATGCGGTTGGAGAGGTTGAGTGCCCAGATCGCCAGCCGCGACGGCATGAAGGGCAGGCCGAACTTCAGCAGCGGCCGCACGATCTCGGGGTCGATCGACCCGAACAGCACCGTGCGCCGATCCCAGACGACGACCAGCAGCGCGACGAGCGTACCGGTGAAGGAGCCGGCGACGAGCCCGACCGCACCGCCGTCGAAGTGCACGACGAGGACGATGCTGAGCACGACCGTGACGGCGACGTTGACGAGGGTGACCGCAAGGAACCGCTGCGGCCGCTGCTCGAGGCGATAGAGCCCCGCGCTGGGCTCGTAGAGCAGCGAGATCAGCATCCCCGCGCAGGCCACGAGCCAGAGGCCCTCCTTGTCGTCACCGAGGAAGAGCGGTGCCGCGACCGGAGTGGCGAGCGCGGCAAGGAGGACGAGAATCGAGCCGGAGACGCAGCAGATGCCGATCGCTGTGCGCGCAACGACAAACCGGGCGTCACCCTCGCGGTCGGCGGCGAAGCGAAAGAGTGCGTTGACGAGCCCAAGCTGCGCGATCGTCGCGCCCACGGCCACGAGCGCCACCACCGCGCCCACGTTCGCAACCTCGCCCTTGGTGAGGTGTCGCGTATAGATGGGCAGCAACAGGAGGCCCGCAAAGCGGGCGACCACGGGCCCGACACCGTAGATGGCCGACTGCGTGGCCAGCGTCCGCAGGCGGGCGCGAGGGGCGCCGCTGCCGTTCACGGCTCGTCGTACTCGACCTGGTCGTAGTAGCGCAGTGCACGCCGCGTGGTGCGCACGGCGGCGGAATACGCGCCGAGTTGCTCCTCGTCGAGCTCGCCGAGCGCATACCGGACGGCCAGGTAGGGCAGGTTCAGATCGTCCTGGTAGACGATCGTCGAGATGCGCGGATTGATCTCGAGCAAGTGCTCGCCGATGAACTGCACGTTCACGAACCAGTCCAGCCGCAGCTCCGCGACGAGGCGCCGCGCGGCGGCCTCGAGCTCCGGCTGGGCGGCGCTCTCGAAGTACATCGCCAGGCCGGCGCGCACTGCCTCGCGCGTCTTGGCGTGACCGAGTACGAGGCGGCCGCCGGTGCAGATTCCGTCGATGGTGTGCTCGCTCCCGGTCGCGAGCTCCATCACGAGCAGCGGTGGGAAGTCTTCGTCGCCGATGGCCTCGAGCGCCTCGTCGACCGAAAGCGGCAGCGGGCCCGGGCGCGCCTCCAGCAGTGCGTGCCGGCGATCCACCGTGGCCGAGAGCACGCGGAAGCCCCGCGAGCCCTTGGCCTGCGGCGGCTTCATGCAGATCTCGCGGCCCGGATAGCCGAGCTCGGCGGCCGCCGCACGGAACTCCGCGGCCGTCCGCGCCAGGTGCGCCCGAGGTGCCTTGACGCCGGCACGCCGGGCGAGCTCCATCGTCTGCGCCTTGTCGTCGCACGCGGCGATCGCCTCGGACGAGGCGACCATCAGCGGCATCTCGAAGAGCCCGCGGTTGGCCGCGAACTGCACGACCTCGGCGCTCGACTGGGGGAAGACGACGTCGGCGCCCTCGCGGCGTGCGAGCTCCGCCACGGCCGGCGCGAACTCGTCGCTCGACCCGGGCGGCACGACGTGGAAGCCGTCGCACAGGAACCGGCCGCCGCTTCGAGCGCTCATGTCCGTGCCGATCACGGCCACCTCGCGCTCGCCGTTCGACTGCAGCGCCCGGATCAGCCGAGCCGCTCCCGGAGCGCCCGTGGCGGTGAGCAGGACGCGCAGCGCTCGCAGCGTCACACGACCCACCGCACGACCTCGAAGCACTCGGCGAAGGGACGGCCGATCTCGATGCCGTGCGTGCGCGCGAGGTTGCGGATGTACTCCTCGTTCGCGTAGTTGCGGTGCTGCTGCGACCGATAGCACTCGAGCGCGCGCACCTTCGCCTCGAGCTGTCGCTCCTCGAGCACGACGTAGGCCTGCTTCGCGAAGCTGAACTGATTCCAGGGGATCTCGTAGCCGAGGATCGTCGTGCGCTTGAAGGCCCGAAGGCCCTCGGCGGCGATCGTGTGGTGGTCCTGGTGGATATCGCCGATCGTCGGCATCAGCACCGCCTGCGGTGCGAATTCCCGCTGCACGTCGATCAGCAACTCGAGGATCTGCTGGCGCACCTCGGGGAAGGTACGCACCTCGAAATCGTGCACCGTGAGCGCATCCGCAGCGAGGCCGAGGGCGTCAGCCGCCGCGCGCGACTCGTGGACGAGCGTATCGGGCGCGAATCCCTCGGGAAGTGACCGCGACGCGACGGAGAACGCGATCTGGCGCACGTCGGCGCCGCTCTCGACGAGCCGAGCCATTGCGCCTCCGCAGCCGAACTCGCCGTCGTCGGTGTGCGGGGCGAGCACAAGCACCCTGCTCAGACCGTCGATCATCGCGCCTCGATCATGCCAGGCGCGGCGCAGGCCACGAGCAGGGCGGCGAGGCCCCAGGTGAGCGGATCCTCGAAGAACGCCGCGTAGAACAGCGACTGCACGAAGATCACCAGCAGGGCAAGCCCGAGGGCGAGGCGCTCGGGCCGGCTCGCGCCACGGCCCAGCGCCAGGCGCGCGAGCACCGCCAGCAGCCAGGCCACGAGCGCGAGCCCGACGATCCCGAGCTCCGAGGCCACGGTCAGCGGCATCACGTGCTGCGCGCGCCGGATGGCGCGACCGCGGTCCGTCTGCTCGCGCGCCGCCTGCGTCGATCCCCCGAGGCCCACGCCGGCGAGCGGATGCGCCCGGAAGAGGCGGAGGCCGTCGCCCACGAGATCCGAGCGCTTGGACGTTACGCGGTCGACGCCCGCGTGGCGCACGGAAGGCACCGCCAGGAGCCCGAGGCCCACTGCAAGCGCGCCCAGCAGCAGGAGCCACCCGAGCGTGCGGCCGAACATCAGCACCAGCCCCGCGGAGACCCCGGCGCAGAGCGCGAGCAGCGCCGACTGGGAATACGAGGTGAGAATCCCGATCCAGGCCAGGCCGGCTGAGATCGCGGCCAGGAGCGGCCGCCGCACCGATCCGAACAGCAGCGCCGCGAACACGAGCGTGATCGTCACCGCCTCGTAGCGCCCGAAGATCGACGGGTCGTAGAAGACCGAGTTGGCGCGGAAGAACGAGCTGAATGCGTTCGAGACCATCAGCTTGCGGTTCCACCAGATGTCGTGGCGCAGCACCTGGTACACGCCGATCGCCGCGAACGCGAGCGCGAGCGCCACCTGGACGCGCAGGAGATCGGCCAGCCGCGGCAGCGGCGGGGGGTGGGCGACGAGCGCCGCCAGCAGCACGCCGAACGGCAGCGCGTAGAACGCCAGCGCCTTGGCGCCCTCGGTCGCGCTTGCACTCCAGGCCAGCGACGCGCTCTCCCACGCGAGCAGCAGCAGCAGCGGCAGGCTGAAGCGCCGCGGCGGCAGCCGCACCGGCCCTCTGTCGTGCAGGGCGTCGAGCGCGAGCACGAGCCAGGCCACGCCGATCACGGCATAGAGCGGGACGAGCAGGTTGGCGTCCTGGCTCCCGATGTGCACCGGAAACCGGAAGGGCGCAGCCAGGCAGGCCGCGAATGGGAGTGCCAGCGGCCAGCGCCGGACCCCACGGGCGGCGACCAGGCCGAGGGCGAGCGCGAGGACCAGAGCGACCGCGGCCGGCGCGGCATGCGCGCGCAGCGTGTGGGCGACACCCAGCCAGCCGAGCAACGCGAGTGTCCCCGCGGCCGCGAGCAGCAGCGACACGAGCCTTGCAAGGCGATCGGCGCGCATGAGCAGGCCCGCCAGCCCCAGCGTCCCGCCAACGGCGTACACGGCCGGGATCACGAACCGAGCCCGGCGGTGATCCCTGCGAGGCTCGTGACGACCCGCACCCCGGTGATCGGACCTTCGGCGGCGCCTCCGGGCGGCACGACGACCACGTTGTAGCCCGTCTGCGGCGCCCGTGCTGACATCACGCGGTGTGAGCGCGTCGAAGCGGATTCCCAGCTCATCGAGGCGCCGCTGATACGCGGCGAGGGTCGTGCGAGGCTGCCCCCGGACAACCAGCGCGACATGCGCCGGCCGCCCACCTCGCACGGCCACCAGTGCGCGCGACGTGCGCCCGGCGTGACGATTACTGACGTCGTACACCCCACCGCGCGTCGCCGCCGGCACGCGCGCGACGGCCGCGGGCGCGTGGACACGCCGAGCGAGTACCGTGGGCGTTCCCCCCAGCCGTACGAGATCGAGACGCAGTCCCCGCGCATCGGCCGAGATGCCGACCCGGATCCGGCGTCCGGCCTCGATCGACCTCCCGGGTGGCGAGAGGGCGACCCCACGTGCACGCACGTCCCCGACGTCGATGGCACGCGCGTTGCCGGCAACGTCGCGCGCGATCACGCGCAGGCGGTACAGGCCGTCGGGCGCCGTCACGCAGCGCCTGTCGACACGGGGTGGCCAGCTGATCGCGAGTGAGCGAGCGCGGCTCTTGAGGCGCACCGTGCGGATGAGGCGCGCGCCTTGCAGCGCCTGCAGCCGCAGGCCGGCGAGCTGCTCGCGCCCCCGCACCACGACCGTGACGCGATCGCCGTGGCTGTCGCAGTCGGGGGAGATCACCCGCCGCGAGACGTTCGTGCCGAGAATTCCCACCTCCGTATCGAGCATGAGCGGATTGAGCAGCTGGATGTGCCGCCCCGACAGATCGACCCGCAACCGATAGGAGCCGTCCGGGGCCACTGCACCGCCCGCGCCGCGGCCGTCCCAGACGACGACCACTCGCCCACCCCGGTGCGGCAGACGGCCGAGATCGCGCACCACGCTGCCGCCCGGCGCGAGGATCTCGGCAGTCACCGGACCCGAGGTGTGCACTCGGAAGCGCACCTGCGCGCTCCGCAGGCACGGAGCGGCGCAGTGGGGCGAGAAGAGTGCGCTGTCGTGTCGATCGAGCAGCCCGCGGCCGTGATTCGCAGTCGGATCGACGCGGATGGCCTCGATCGGCGAGCGCTCGAGCTTGAGCAGCTGGGCGAGTGCGAACGCGCCAGCCGAGGCGGCGAGCAGTCCACCCGCGAGTGCGATCGCGACTGCGCGCTGCATCGGGCGGATCGTACGCGCAGGGACGCACTGCGCCATGTCGTAGGTTGAGAGAATGCGACGACGACTTCCCCTGCTCGCGGTGCTCGCGATCGCGCTCGCCGCGTTGCCCGCCTCCGCCTCCGCTGCGATTCTCGACGTGCGCATCGACACCGCCGCAGGGCCGGCGCTGTGCGTGTCGACGAACGCGCTCGCGAGCTCGGTCACCGTGATCGTGGGCCGGCCGGGCGGCGGCGCGCTCACGAGCGTCGCCAGCGCCACCCCGCAGGCCACGCAGTGCGACGGCGGCGCCGGGCGCAGCTTCCGGCCGGCGCTGCCGTTCAGTGGGCTGGACGGAGCCGCGGGCGCGACGCTGGCGATCGCCGACTCGACCGGCGACAGCGTGACGGTGCCGTTCCCGGTCGCCAGCTTCGAAACCGGGAACGCAGGATTCAGCGGCCGTCTGCACCTGCGCAACCTGCCGGCCGTCGGTGGCACGCAGATCACGAACGGCGGCTCTCTCCCCGTCACGGCCGTGTCCTCGGGGACGTATGACAGCGCGGGCGAGATCGCGTCGCCGGGCTCGACCGTGACGATCTCCTCGACGATCGGCGGAACGCCCTTCCACGCGGACGTCGCTCCGCACGCGTTCGCGGCCGACGTGACCTCGGCCGACGGCGCGACTGCGGTGCGGGTGCACGGCGCCGATCCCGGCGGCGGCCCGGTCGGGATCGAGGTGATCAGCGCGCCGGCCGGATCCACGCTGGCGTCCACGTCGGCGCCCGCGCGGATCGGCTCCGGCCTCGACGCGATCGCCGCGCTGCCGTTCGCCGCCAGGAGCGGCGCCGTCGTGATCGCGCGACAGGGAGCGTGGACGACGAGCACGCAGTTCGGCAGCGCCGGATTCACGGCCGACGGCTTCTCGGTCTCCGTCGTCCCGTCGCCGCCCTCGTGTGCCGCCCAGCACACGTGCACGACCGGCACCTACGACTGGTCGTTCGCGCTGCACGACCCGGCGTCGTCGCCCGGAGCCACCGACGCGGAGGGGCCATGCCATGCGCTCGGCCCCGACGTCTCGGGTGCGAGCGGCTGCGGGGCGTTCCCGTCGGGCGCTCAGCGCCTCACCGCCACCTCGAACGGCGAGCTGCCGGTCGTCGACGACACCGTCGCCGTCACGATGACGGGCGGCTCCCTCGGCACCTCCAACCTGCGCGTGACGGCAACGGGCGTACGCGGCTCGCTGGATGACGGCAGCCTGCACGTCCGCGGAACACGGCGGCAGCCCGTGATGGCATCGATCTCGTCGCCGCGCGGCCCACTACCCGCGCTCAAGGCGACCCGCACGCTGCTCACGAACGCGAGCGGCGTCGCCGATCTCGGGCCGGAGCGCAACCCCTTCACGCTGCATGTCGGCGACGGCGCCACCGTCAGCCTCAGCGGTGCCGGCATCGGCTCCGTGCCGATCGCGTTCAGCTACCGCCTCGCGGCATCGCTGTCGGGTGCCGTGCTCTCGGGCAGCGCGAGCCCCGGCGCGCGCGTCCTCGTCGCACAGGATCAGGGCACCCGGATCGATCAGCAGGTGGTCACCGCCGCGGGCTCCGGCGCATTTGCGGCCACCCTCCGGGATCCCGCACCCGGCGACCGCGTCGTCGTCTCGGCAGGCGATGCGGCGACCCACGGCGTGACGACGCTCAGCCTGATCGTCGGAGGCCTCGTGCCGCGCATTCAGGGTCTCGCGGATCAGCAGCCTGTACGTGCAGGTGCAACGGCGACCGTGGCCGGGCTCCCATCCGGCTCGAGCGTGCTGTGGGGCGGCGACCTCCCGGAGGCGCTCGGCGGCACCAGTTTCGCGCTTCCGGTGGATCGCGTGCCGGACGGCCCCGCGCGGGTCACCGCCACGGCAGTCGCCGGGCCGAGCTCGACCGACTACCTCTACGTCCTCGTCGACTCGACCGCGCCGACCGGCGGCGCCGGGCCCGACCAGACCGTGCCGGTCGGTCGCCGCGCCGTGTTCGTGACCCAGGCGCACGACGCCAACGGCCTGGCTGCCGTGCGCTTCCGCTTCACGGCCAAGGGCAACGGCGTGGGACAGCCGGTCAACCAGCTCGGCCAGCCGTTCCGCCACGCCTTCACGAAGGTCGGCACCTACGCGGTCACCGTCACGATCACCGACCTCGCCGGCAACACGACCACCGACCGGGCGATCGTGCGGGTCGTGCGCGGCCTGACCTCGTCGATCACCGGCCGCTGGCCCGCGCGCGCGACGCGACGCGCCGGCATCAGCACGAAGCTCAGCGCGCGCATCCCGGGCGACCTCTCGCTCGAGCTCGTACGCCCCGACGGCCGCGTCGCCGTTTCCCGCACGCTCGCGTTCGACAAGGCGCGCGTCGGCAAGAAGGTCAAGATCTCGCTGCGGCGGATGCGTCCCGGCCGCTACCTCGTCGTTCGCCAGTTCGTCGACGCGAACGGCGTCGCCGGCCCCGTGGTCCCGACACCGCTCTTGATCGCCTGATCGCTCGCCGGGACGCTTCTCAGAGCCGGCTTCAAGAGTCCGTACTCTTGGCTCTAAGCCAGGTGATGCGTCTCGATGCCGCTGACGCGACGCACAAGCTCCGCATCGGCCTCCACATCGGCCTCGACGGCCCCGCCGAACGTCTCGTCCATGCTGAAGACCGGTTCGCCGGTGCCGAAGACGTACTGCAGGGTGCCGCTGAAGCGCTCGCGAAGCGCCGGTGCCGGGGAGACCGGCAGCACGGCGACCGGCTCGGGCGCCGGGGCGACGGCCGGGGCTGCTTCGGATTCCGGCTGCGGCTGGTCGCGCGGCAGGAACTCCGGGCAGAGCACCATCGAGTCGAGCTCGAAGCCGGGCGGGAGGCAGACCGGCAGGACGATGCTCTCGTTGTCGGGCCCGCGCACCTGGAGGCCGTAGCCGGTCGGCAGCGGCATGCCGGGAATCACCGGCCGCTCGGCTCGGGTACCGACCTCGCGTAGCTGATCCTCGACCGCCTCGATGGCTTCCTCGAGCTCATCGACGTGCTTCGCGACGTGGTCGGCGCGGCGGTGCGCGATGCCCCCGAAGAGCATTGCGCCTCCGATGATTATCGAGTCGAGACGGCGTTTCATATCAGGTCGAGCTACTCCGGTCGAGGGGTCAGTGCCTCGTCCAGTGATAGCTGACGTGCGATACCGGGCCCTCCCCCGATCGGGGTGTCGGGGATTAAGAAAGCCCAACAATTTCACTGGCGACGGGGACGACGGCTCCCGGGAGCGGATTCTTTCAGTGACCCTCGTCGAAGTGGTGATGGTGCGCGCGGTGCACCCATGACCCGTCGTAGTGCACAGCCGCGGCGCCGAAGGCGAGACCCGCGAGCAGCGAGGCGAGCACCGCGAAGCGACGGATTGCACTGCCGGGTAGCCGAGTCCGCTTGCGCCAATCCGCGGCCGCCAGACCAGCCACGTTGCTCAGGTGGGCAAGCACATGGACGCTCACCGCGATGCCAAGGACGATGAAGCTCAGTTTGTGCAGACCTCTCAGGGGGCCGTCGCCGGGCCCCATCGCCAGCAGCAGGACACCGGTCACCAGGAGCACTGCCACGGAGAGCACCAGGATCGGGCCGAGCGCCCGTAGGAGCAGTGCGGGCGGCCCTTTCGCGACGTAGGGTGCGCTGCCGGTGTAGTAGCGCGTAAACCTGTACCCGGTGCTCGCGAGCTTCAGGATGACCGGCGGAATCAGTAGCACGCCGATGAAGATGTGCAGGGACAGCAGCGAGCCGAGCGAGAGAACGGTCAGCGCCTCCACCCCGAGCAAGGCGATCAGCATGGCTCCGGTGCTGCCGGTGAGCCGTGCATTGCCGTCCGGCCCGCCATGCGGCGCGACTCCCGCGGACGGGCGCGGCCCGAGGCGTCCGTTCGCCTGCGTCCTCCTCACCAAGCCTTCTCGTTCGTGATCGCGGCACTGCAGAGACTGACCGAACGCGTCGCTCATGTCGGTCGCGCCCGAGATGACATGGATGTGGGCTCTCTGAGGCTGACGGCCGCGTCAGGCACGCGCCGAACGCTAGTTGGGCTACATAAGAATTTCGTGAGTCGCTCGGAAGCGCTGGTGAGCCGCTCAGCCTTCGTGCAGCCGGAACGACGAGATAGCGCTCTCGTCACGACGCTCATCAGATTCAACGGTCGTCATCAGACGAACCCGGTGCTGACGCACGGCAATTCCGTAGCCGGAATCGACGTTTGACCCCCGGATTGAGCATCCCCATGGCGTCCGATGCCGAATGGGCTGTATTGACGATGTGCTCAGGCGACGTGCAGGCCGCACTCGCTCTTGCCGCTGCCGGCCCACCGGCCTGCGCGTGCGTCCTCTTCGGTGCCGACCGTCCGCGTGCAGGGCACGCAGCCGATCGACGGGAAGCCGCGATCGTGCAATTCGTTGTAGGGCACGCCGTTTCGATGAATGTACCGCCAGCAGTCGCGCTCGCTCCAGTCGGCCAGCGGCTGCACCTTCACCACGCCGCGGATGGCGTCGAGCACGAGCTTCGGCGCGCGTGCCCGCTGGGTGGTCTGATCGCGGCGAATGCCTGTCAGCCAGCCGTCGGCGTGCCGGATCGCCTGCTCGAGCGGAGCCACCTTGCGCAGCCCGCAGCAGCGATCGGGCTCGCGCTCCCAGAGCGCCGCGCCGTGCGCGGCCGCCTGCTCCTGGACGCTCTGCAGCGGCCGCAGGGTCTCGACCTCGAGCCCGTAACGCTCCACGAGACGCCGGCGCGTCGCATGGGTCTCGGCGAACAGCAGGCCGGTGTCGATCTCGACGAGGCGCGTCTGCGGCGCGACCTCGCGCGTCATGTGAACGAGGATCGAGGTGCCCATCTGCCACGAGCACGTCAGCACCATACGGGCGCCGAACCGCTCGGCAGCGAACTCCACGAGCTCCTCGGCGCGCAGCGGCTCGAACTGCTCGGCGAGCCGCGCGACGTCCTCGGACGTCAGATCGCCAGACAGGTGGGCGGTTGGCACACACCTACCCTAGCAATCAGACTCGCTTATCTCAACAAGAAGGTGCGCTCATGCGATCCCGAGCCGCGCGAGCGTGTCCTCGGGAAGCGAGACCGGCCCGGAATCGCCGAGATCCGGGCCTTCTGGGTTGCCGTGCCAGTCGGAGCCTCCGGTCGGCACGAGGCCCAGCCGCGCGCACAGCCGTTGGGTGAATGCGCGCTGGCCGTCGTCGTGGTCCGGCCGGAAGCATTCGACGCCTTGCAAGCCGGAGCCGGCGAGGCGCGCCACGAAGCGCTCGAGCGCGGAATCGCCCATGCGCAGCGTGTAGGGGTGGGCGAGCACGGGCACGCCCCCGCTCTCGGCGACGAGCTCGACGGCCGCCTCCGGTCCCAGCGAGCCGGCATCGACGTACGCCGGCTGACCGTCGGCGAGCAGCCGGTCGAATGCGTCCTGCACGCTCTCGACGTACCCTGCATCGACGAGCGCGGCGGCGATGTGCGGCCGGCCGACCCGGCCCCGGGCGCGTCTGGCGACGTCGTCCCACTCGACGGCGTAGCCCAGCTCGTTGAGTCGCTCGACGATGCGCTGGTTGCGACCGGCGCGGTACTCGCCGATCTCGCGGATGCGTGTGGCGAGCGGCTCGGCATCCGCCGACGGCAGGTAGGCAAGCAGGTGCATCGAGCCCGAGGGCGGCCGCACGGACAGCTCGCTCCCGGCCACGAGCCGCAGGCCGAGCCGATCGGCCGCACACCCGGCCTCCCGCAGCCCGCCGAGCGTGTCGTGGTCGGTCAGTGCGAGCGTCCGCAGGCCGCGCGCATGCGCGTGCTCGACGAGCGCGGTGGGCGTCAGCAACCCGTCCGAGGCCGACGAATGGCAGTGCAGATCGATCAGGTTTTGAGGTCGAACAGCAATGCGCTCATCGTGTCGGACCGCAGCCCGAGCCGCAGCGTCTCCAGCGGAATGACCTCGTCCGGGGGGATGTTGCCGAGGTTGATGTCGGGGCCGAACTGCCGGATGAACCAGGCCTGCTGCGACTTCTGCGGCGCCTCGAACAGCAGCCGCTCGATCGGGAGCTCGTGCACGATCTCGTCGATCAGACCGCTGCGGACCTCGCCGCTGCCGCGGAAGATGCCGGCCGTCCCGGACTCGCGCGCCTCGGTGATGACCTTCCACGCGCCCGCGCCGAGCTCCTCGCGGATCCACTCGACCCACTGGTAGGGGGCGAACATCGCCTCGGCGTCCTTCGAGCCCACCTCCGAGAGCACGCGGAAGTCCAGCGCGAGCGTCTCGATGATCTCGAGCTTGCGCTCGCGCGTCAGATCGATCGTCCCGTCGGACACCTCGACGCTCTCGAATCCGTTGTCGGCCAGCCAGCTCCGATAGCCGTCGAGCTTGCCGCGCGCCTCGGCGACCTCGAGCAGCGTGCCGCCGCAGATCACGGGGATGCCGAGCGACCGGTACAGCGCGAGCTTCTCGCGCAGGTTCTGCGTCACGTACGACGTGCCCCAGCCGAGCTTGACGATGTCGATGTAGCCGCCGGCGCTCGCGATGAGGCTCTCGACCTGGGACAGGCCGAGGCCCTTGTCCATGACGTGCGTGATGCCGACCTCGCGCGGCTTGGACGGGCGCGCCGGCAGGTCGAGGAAGCCGTTGGTGCTCGAGATGCTCATCGCCGTCGAGCGTAGCAGTCCGGAGACTGATGGTTGCCAGAAGCCCTGCTTCTACGAACCAGTTCGAGCGGAGCCGTCATCGGGCACTTGCGGCGGCGGCGTGGCCCGCGCGCCAGCCGAAGACGGAGCCGTCGAGCAGCGAGTTGCCCATCATGCGATTGCGACCGTGTACGCCGCCGGAGATCTCTCCTGCCGCGTACAGCCCGGCGAGCGTTGTGGCAGCCTGCTCGTCGATCACGAGGCCACCGTTCTGGTAGTGCAGAACGGGATAGGTGTGGATCGGCTCGCGCAGAGGATCGATGCCGGCCGCGCGATAGCGCCGCAACATGTAGGGGAGCGAGATCTCCGCATCGGCCGCTGCGATCGGGCGGCAGTCGAGCAGGACCGACGGCCGCCCCTCCGGAGTCGTCAGCCCGCGCCCCTCATCGCACTCGCGCACGATTGCCGCCGAAACTACGTCGCGGCCGCCGAGCTCGTCGACGAAGCGCTCGCCGGCGGCGTTGCGCAGCACGGCGCCGTAGGAGCGCGTCGTCTCCGGGATCGAGTAGCCCTGCAGCGACGCCGGCCAGAGGCCGCCGTTCGGGTGGTACTGCAGCGCATCCATGTCGCGCGCCTCGCAGCCGGCGGCAAGCGCGATCTCCGTCACCTCGCCGGTCGCACCGGCGGCGTTGGTCGAGAAGGTCCCGAGCCGCCTTGCCTCGGCATAGCAGCGGCCTCCCGCGGCGAGCACGATCGCGCCGGCGTCGACCCGCGAGCCGCCGTCCCCGTTGCGCCCGCCGAGCGTCGCGCGCCAGCCCGACGGCCGGGCGTCGAGGGCGAGCAGCGGGGCATGGTCGAGCGTTTCGATGCGGGCGTCCGAGCCGACGACCCCGCGCAGCGCCGTGGAGATCGCGAGGCCCGTGCGATCACCGACCTGGAGCAGCCGCTTCCGCGTCGCCCCGCCGCAGCGGGCGAGCCGATAGCGGCCGTCGGCGTCGTGCGTGAAGTCGACGCCGAATCGCTCGAGGCGCTCGATGGCGGCGGGCGCCCCGGCGGTCAGCGCCGCCACGAGATGCGGGTCTGCCGTCTCGTGCGAGCTCTGCATGACGTCCTCTGCGTGGACCGATGGGGCGTCGTCATCGCCGAGCGCAGCCTGGATGCCGCCCTGGGCCTTGGCGGTGTTCGAAGACGCGAGGCCGAGCTTGGTGGCGAGCAGCACGCGCGCACCGGCGGCCGAAGCCGACAGCGCGGCGGTCAGCCCGGCGACGCCGGAGCCGATCACGAGCACGTCGCAGCTTCGCTCGGGCACGGCGAAAGGCTAATCGCTGCCGTACCTGCCTCACGCGCACAAGTCGATGAATCCGACCGGGCTCGCTCGCGCGAATTCCTAGGTGATGCCGTCGCCAGCTCCAGCCTTCGGCCGCGCGTCGCTCGCCGTGATCGCGCTCGACAGCCCAGCCTGGGCGCTGCGGCGCGGTCTGGCCTCGCTCGAGGGCGACCTGCCGGCGGCCATCGTCCGCATCGACGCCAACGCGAACGCCGCCGAGGTACGCGCGGCCGGTGCGCTCGCGCGCTCCGCGGGCGCGCCGGTCGCATGGATCCCCGAAGCTGCGCCCGAGGCGCTCGCGGAGCTGCTCGGTGACGTGTGCCCCGACGTCGTGCTCGATTCCGCCCTGTGCGGGGACGAGCTCGTCCGCGCGCTCCTCTGCGTGACCAGCGTCTGCGACCTCGCCGATCTGCGCACCGATCCGTGGCGCGTGGCGATCGCGCTCGGCAGCGATGCCGAGGGCGTGCTCGACGGCCTCGACGGCGTCGATGTCATCGGCAGGGGGGCCGACGCCCGGAGGCTCGCGGACTGGCTCTCGGCGGGTGTCAAGGTGCCTGTCTGGATCGTGGGCGAGGAGCCAGGCATCCAGGGCGTACGACTGCGCTTCGGAAGGCACGAGCGGTTCGTGCCGCCGCCTGCGCTGGCGCCGAGCGCTGCGCTCGGCGATGCACTCGATCTCATCGCCTGCGGACACGAGCTCGTACGCGCGCTCCAGGGCTCGGCCGCCCGCCTGCGGCGCACCGACTAGCGATCTCAGCGCTCGAGCGTGACCGGATTGCTCAGGGTGCCGACGCCGCTGACCGTGATCTCGACGACGTCGCCCTCGCGCAGATAGCGCTTGGGATCACGAGCATCGCCGACGCCGCCCGGCGTTCCGGTCGCGATCACGTCGCCGGGCTCGAGCGTGGTGCCGAGCGAGACGTACTCCACCAGGGCCTCGATGCCGAAGATCAGGTTCTTCGTGTTCGAGCGCTGCAGGGTCTCACCGGAGACGACGGTCTCGATGTCGAGCGTGCCGAGGTCGACGCCTTCGGCATCGACCAGCCACGGCCCCAGCGGCCCGAAGGTGTCGAAGCTCTTGCCGTACGTGAACTGCCGCAGGGGCGTCTCGAGTTGCGCGCGTCGCCCGGAGACGTCGTGGAAGCATGTGTATGCGCCCACCGCGTCGCGCGCTGCAGCTCCCTCCGCGCGGTAGACCGGTTCGCCGATCACGACTGCGAGCTCGCCCTCGTAGTCGGGCCGGGTCTCCTCGCGCGGTACGACGATCGTCTCGCCGTGCCCGATCAGCGAGGTCGTCCACTTGGCGAAGATCACGGGCACGGCGGGCAGATCGAGCTCGGACTCCTCGGCGTGATCGCGGTAGTTGAGGCCGACGCAGATCAGCTTGCGTGGCACGACGGGGTGAAGGAGCGTCACCGCGGTCAGCGCGCTGCGTGGGCCGCTCGCCTCGGCCAGCGCCCTCCAGGCGTCTCTCGTCGGGACGAACCCCGCCTCGCCGGCGGGCCCGGCGTCGACCACCTGGTCGTCGTGGAGCCGCCCGATGCGGAGCTCGCCGGACGCGGTGCGGTAGCGGACTGCCTTCACTCGTGCCTCCTCGTGATTCGCCCGGGCGCAGGGTACCCTTGGCCGCATGGCGACCAGTGCGCTGACGCTCGACGACGTGAACCTGCTCGACCATGACATGTTCGCCGAGCGCGAGCCGTGGGACGTGTTCGAGTTGCTGCAGCGCGAGGCACCGGTCTTCCGGCATCCGGAGCCCGGCGGTGACGGGTTCTGGTGCATCACGCGCTACGACGACGTCGTCCAGGTGCTCAAGGACACCGCGGTCTACTCCTCGGAGAGCGGCGGCGCGGCCCTGATCGAGCCCGTCCCGCAGGACGTTCTCGAGGCGCGGCGGAACTTCATGGAGACCGACCCGCCGTTGCATTCGCAGTGGCGCCGCATGTTCGCCCGCGACTTCACCCCGCGCTCGCTCGAACAGCGTTACCGCGAGTTCCTGGGCGACCTCACGCGGAGGATGCTGGACGAGACGCTGCCGCTTCGCGAGTTCGACTTCGTCGAGCACATCGCCGGCCCGATCCCCATCCGCGTGCTCGGCCACATGCTCGGCGTGCCGGAGGTGCATCTCGACAAGCTCGTGGAGCTCGGCGACCGCATGCTCGTGCCGACCGATCCCGACCTGACGCCGCCGACGACGCTCACGCCGGAAGAGTCGAAGTACCTGCCCTTCGGCTCCGAGGCCGGCGCGGAGCTGCTGGAGCTCGGCCGGCCGCTGATCCAGGAGCGCAAGGGCCATCCCTGCGGCGACGTCCTCTCGATTCTCGCCAACGCCGAGATCGGCGGCTGTCCGGTCTCCCAGCACGATCTCGACAACAACCTCGCGCTCCTCGTCGTGGCCGGCAACGAGACGACGCGACAGGGGATGGCGCTCGGGATGCTCGCGCTGATGGAGCACCCCGACCAGCTCGAGCTGCTGCGCTCCGACCCGTCGCTGATGCCGTCGGCGGTGGACGAGCTGATCCGCTACGCCTCACCCGTGTGGCACTTCCGCCGCACGGCGGTTGCCGACACCGAGCTTCGGGGCGTGCGGATCCGGGCGGGCGAGCGCGTCGTCGTCTGGTTCGCCGCCGCCAATCGAGACCCCGAGGCGTTTCCCGATCCGCACAGGCTCGACCTCACCCGCAAGCGCGACGTGCACGCCGCGTTCGGCCGCGGCGGGCCGCACTTCTGCCTGGGCGCGCACCTCGCCCGGCTCGAGATGGCGGTGCTGTTCGAGCAGCTTCTGCCACGGCTCGAATCGATCGAGCTGACAGGTCCTCCGTCGCGCCTGCGCTCGAACTTCACGAACGGCCTCAAGCGCCTTCCGGTGCGGGTCGTCGAAGCAGCCTGACGCGCCCGACCGGCTGGTAGGCTCGCCCGACCACCACGGTCCACGATGCGTGCGGAGGCGAGATGACGGAATCGGAGCGGTTGGCGGCGCTCGAGCGCGAGGGCGTGCGCATCGTGCGCGTCTCCTATCCCGATCTGCACGGCGTCCTGCGCGGAAAGGACGTGCCGATCGGCGTCTTCGCGACGCACGTCATCCCGGACGGCCTCGGCTTCTGCAAGGCGATCTCGACCGTCGACCTGCAGCACAACGTGGTCGCCGGGTTCGAGCACGGCTTTCGCGACATCCATGTGTGGCCGCTCCCGGAGACACTCGTGCGCCTGCCGTGGGCACCGGAGGTCGCGTGGTGCCTGGCCGACCAGACCGCTGACGGCGAGCCCTACGGAGCGGACCCGCGCGCGACGCTGAAGCGCGCGATGGCCGCGTTCGGAGAGCTCGGCCTGGAGCCGGTGATGGGCCCGGAGCTCGAGTTCTACCTGCTCCAGCCAAGCCCGGCGTCTCCAGCGGGCTGGGCGCGCTACGTCGAGAACCCGACGCACGTCTATACCGTGGGCGACCATGCCGACCCGCGCGGCATCCTCGACCGCATGCTGCTCGCGCTGCTCGATGCCGAGCTCGGCGTGATCGGCGCTGCGCACGAGTACGGCATGAGCCAGTGGGAGATCAACCTCACGCACTCCAATGCGCTCGATGCGGCGGACCGCGCGTTCCGCTTCAAGGCCGCCGTCAAGGACCTGGCGACGCGCGACGGCATGCTGGCGACCTTCATGGGCAAGCCGTTCAACGGCGACGCGGGCTCGGGGTTTCACCTCCACCTCTCGCTCTGCGGCGAGGACGGGGCCAACTCCTTCGCCGACACGGCCGACGACGAGGGCTGCGCGGAGCTGCTGCGCCACTTCATCGCCGGCGTGATCGCGCACGCCCCCGGCCTGATGGCGTTCCTCAATCCGACGGTCAACTCGTACCGGCGCATCGACCCACACGAGCTCGTCCCGACTCGCGCATGCTGGGGTTACGACAACCGCTTCGGGCTCGTTCGCGTGCCGCCCGAGCGCGGCGGGGCGACGCGCGTGGAGATGCGGCTGGCCGACGGTGCGGCCAATCCGTACCTCGCGACCGCGGCGCTCCTGTTCGCCGGCCTCGACGGCATCCAGCGCGAGCTGACGCCCCCGGCGGCCGTGGCCGGGCTCGTCTACGAGCTGCCGGAGGAGGAGCAGGGCGAGCCGATCCCGCTCACGCTCGACGTCGCCCTGGACGCCCTCGAGGCCGACGCGACGCTGTGCGAGGCGATGGGCCGGCAGCTCGTCGACACGTTTCTCACGATCAAGCGCTCCGAGCTCGAGCGCTATCACCGCCATGTCCCTGAGTGGGACCTGGCGGAGTACGCACACCACCTCTAGCGCACCGCGACACCGCGATCGAAGCCGTCAGTACCCCTGGGCTTCGGCCAGCGAGGCGCGGACGGTACTCACGTCGGCAAGCGTCGAGAAGCCGTCTGCCTGTGCCGCCAGCGTGGCCGCCTGCACGTCGTGGTAGTCGATCGTGCGACCGGCAAACGCCAGCGTGCGAGTGGCGGTGCCGTCCGTCAGGAAGATCACGTCGAGGCCACGCTCCTGCGCCTGGCGAGCCGTCGTGTCACAGCACATGTGGGTCATGAAGCCCGCGATCACGACCGTGCGCGCGGCCAGCTGCTTGAGCACCAGGCTCAGCTCCGTGTTGGTGAAGGCGCCGGGGGAGTGCTTGATGACGACGGGCTCGATGTCGCGGGGCGCGACGTCGGGCATCGTCTCCACGAGCGGCCCGTCGATCGCGAACACGGGCGCGCCCGCCGCCTCCTCGTGGCGGACGTGGACGATGGGCATGTTCGCTTCGCGATAGTCGTCGAGCAGGCTTCGCAGCTTGGCGAGCACCATGGAGCCGTCCGGGATGCGGAGCGGCCCTGTCTCGGCGAAATACTCGCGCTGAACGTCGATCAGGAGCAATGCGGCGCGGTTGAGGTCGAGCGCCGGAGAGCTCACGCGAACGCGCTCCGCACCTGGCGGACGCCGACCATGGCGGCGGCGGTGTCCGCGATGCCGTCGGCCCGCAGGCTCGCGACCAGTCGCTCGACGCGGGCCACTGCCGCGGGCCGCTCTGCGAGGAAGCGCTCGACGGCCTCGTCGACCGGCGCGCCACGCCCGGCGACGATGGCCTGCTCGGTCAGGTCGCGCCGCGTGGCATGGAGCTCGTCGCGCACCGCGGCCAGTGCCCAGCGCTGCCAGCGCGTCTCGGCGGCGATGCCGCCGAGCTGCTGCTCCAGCCAGTCGAGGTGCAGTCGCTCGCCGAGCGCGAAGAACGCATGCGCCGCCTCGGCCAGCGAGCAGCCGGTGGCGCGCGCGGCGGCGATCACGTCCGGCGCGTGCGTCAGATCCGGACGCCAGGCCGCGGCTTCCGCGAGCGGCAGCGGCAGCCCGCGCTGCGCCAGCGCCTCGCGGCGCAGCGCGTGGTCCGCGCGCCAGACGTCGCTGCCGACGCCGCGGAGCGTCTGCGCGAGCTCGCTGAACGATGCGCGATCGCGGGCGATCACGGCGGCCGCCTCGCCCTCGTTCGCGTGCTGGAGATACCAGCGCGACACGCCCTCGACCAGCTCGTCGACACCGCTCATGACCTCCATCTGCACGTCCGTGTCGACGGCCGGGTCGGCGAACAGCGCCTCGACTTCCTCCCAGCGTCCGACGGCGCCGGTGACCTCTCGCGCGATCCAGTAGGCGCGCACCACCTCCGCAGCCTCGGCGCCGGTCTCGGCCATCATCTGCCAGGCCCAGGCGATGCCCAGCGAGTTGACGACGTCGTTGGTGACGAACGTGGCGACGATCTCGCGTCGCAGGCGGTGGCCGCGGTAGAGCTCCCCGGTGGCCTCGACGACACGGCGCGGGAAGTACGCGCGCAGGACGCCGTCGAGCGCCGGGTCGTCGGGGATGGCCGAGGCGAGCACCTTGGGATAGAGGCTGCGCTTGGCGTAGGCGAGCAGTACGGCCAGTTCCGGGCGCGTCAAGCCGCGTCCCTGGCGCTGTCGCTCCGCCAGCTGATCGGTGGAAGGCAGCGCCTCGAGCTCGCGATGCAAGAGGTCTTCGAGCTCGAGCTCGTGCATCAGCATCTCGTGGGCCTCGACCCGCTGCGGCGCCATCTCCTGCTCCTGGCTCAGGATCTGGGCCTGCAGGTAGTTGTCGTAGAGCACGAGGTCGCACACCTCGTCGGCCGCGGCCGCGAGCAGCGAGTCCCGGCCATCGGAGGTGAGCGTCCCGTTCTCGATCGCCGCGCCGAGCAGGATCTTGATGTTGACCTCGTGGTCGGAGCAGTCGACGCCCGCGGAGTTGTCGATCGCGTCCGTGTTGATGCGACCGCCGCCGGACGCGTATTCGATGCGGCCGCGCTGGGTGAAACCGAGGTTGCCGCCCTCGCCGACGACGCGGGCGCGCAATTCGCGACCGTCCACGCGGATCGCGTCGTTGTCGCGGTCGCCCGCTTCGGCCGGTGTCTCGCCGGAGGCCTTGACGAACGTGCCGACGCCGCCGTTCCAGAGCAGATCGACAGGTGCGCGCAGGATCGCCCGGATGAGCTCGTCCGGGTCGAGCGACTCGGACTCGACGCCGAGCGCCACCCGGGCCGCGGGCGACAGCGGCACCGACTTCTCCGTGCGCGCCCACACGCCTCCGCCGGCCGAGATCACGGACCGGTCGTAGTCCATCCACGACGTGCCCGCGCCCAGCGCGAACAGCCGCGCCCGCTCCGCGAAGGAGGCCGCCGGGTCGGGCGACGGGTCGAGGAAGACATGGCGGTGGTCGAAGGCGGCGACGAGCTGGATCTGCCGCGAGAGCAACATGCCGTTGCCGAACACGTCGCCCGACATGTCACCGATGCCCGCGACCGTGAAGGGGCGGGAGTCGACGTCGCGCCCGAGCTCGCGGAAGTGGCGCTTGACGCTTTCCCACGCACCGCGAGCCGTGATGCCGAGCGCCTTGTGGTCGTAGCCCTTGGAGCCGCCGGACGCGAACGCGTCGCCGAGCCAGAACCCGTACTCGAGCGCGATCGCGTTGGCCGTGTCCGAGAGCGCGGCGGTGCCCTTGTCCGCCGCGACGACGAGATACGGATCGTCGCCGTCGAATGCGCGCACGTCCGCCGGTCGCACCACCTCGCCGGCGACGATGTTGTCGGTCAGATCGAGCATCCCGCGGATCAGCGTGGAGTACCGCAACTCCACCTCGGCGCGCAGAAGATCGCGATCCGCCGGCGGCGCGCGCAGCACGAAACCGCCTTTCGCCCCGACGGGCACGATCACCGCGTTCTTGACCATCTGGGCCTTCATCAGCCCGAGCACCTCGGAGCGGTAGTCCTCGCGGCGATCCGACCAGCGGATGCCGCCGCGCGCCACGTGCCCGCCGCGCAGGTGGATGCCCTCGACCAGCGGGTGGTAGACGAAGATCTCGAAGAGCGGCGCCGGCGGCGGCATCTGCGGCACGTCCGACGAGCGCAGCTTGAACGAGAGGTAGGGGCGGCCAAGGGCCGCATTCGTGCGCACGGTCGCGTCGATCAGCGACGCGAAGCCGCGCAGGATGCGGTCCTCGTCGAGGCTCCGCACGGCTGCCAGCTGCCCGGCGAGCCGCGCACGCAGCTCGGCCTCGCCCCCCTCGTCCGCGGGCTCGCAGAAGCGCGTGCGGAACAGCGCGACGAGCGACCGGGCCGTCTCGGGATGGGCGCAGAGGACGTCGTTCTGGTAGGCGGCGGTGAAGGTCGGGGCCACGACGCGCCGGTAGCGGCGGTAGGCGCGCAGGATGGCGACGTCGTCGCACCGCAGTCCGGCCCGCACGACCAGCGCGTTCAGCGTGTCCGACTCGCAGCGCCCGCTCCAGACCGCCGTGATGGCCTCCGCGAGCCTCGCGCCGTCGCGCTCGCAGTCCAGCTGGGCGTCGTCGACGAGGACGCCGAAGTCGTGCAGGTAGGCGCCGTCGTCGCCGCCGTCGAGACGCGTCGGCACCTCCTCCATGACCGTGAGGCCGAGTGCCTCGAGCACCGGGAGCAGCTCGCCGAGCGGGATCTTGCCCCCGAGGGTTGCGACTCCGACGCGGGTCAACGGCCGCGCGCCCACCTGCGTGTGCCTGGCCAGCTCGTTCTGGAGGCCGACGGCAAATGACTCTCCGTGCGCGATGCGCTCCAGCAGCACGATGTCCGCGAGCGCGAGGTCGGGCGGGGTCGCGGTCTTGTAGTAGTCGGGCAGCCGCGCCGCGTACAGCGTCGCGAGGCGCCGGCCCTCTGCTTCGCCGTAGCGCGCGACCAGGTCGTCGAGCAGCCGGTCGTCCCACGTGCGCGCGAGCCGGGCGACCTCCTGCTCGAGCTCGATCAGCGGCACATCGGTGTTACCTCCTGCAGGAATGTGCAGCAGGAAGAAGAGCTGCGCAGCGGTGTCTTCCACGAGCGCGAGGTGGTACTCCACCGACTCGGCGTGGAATCGTTGAGCGAGCAACTCCTGCAGTCGCAGACGGAGCTCGGTGGACATGCGGTCACCCGGCATCGCCACCATGACCGTGACGTTGCGGCTGGCGGAATCGCGCCGCACGGTCAGCGTGACGCGCTGAGCCTCCTCGGCGCGCGCGGCCGCCACGATCTCGGCCCGCAGGGCGTCGACCGGCGCCTGGAAGAGCTCGTCGCGCGGGAACGACTCGAATGCGGCGACGGTCGCCTTGTAGTCGTGGGAGCCCTCCATGAGGCCCTCGGCCTCGATGATCGCCTGCAGTTTTCGGCGCAGGAGCGGCGTGCGCGAGGCCTGTTCGAGATAGACGAGCGAGGTGAACAGCCCGATCACGCGGAGCAGGCCCGAGATCGTGCCGTCCGGGCGCAGCATGCGCACGGTGACGTCATCCATGCGCGCCCGCCGGTGCACGCGCGAGCGGCGGTTGGTCTTTCCGATCACGAGCAGGTCGCCGCTGGCGACGAGGCGTTCGCGCAGGAACTCGGGCAACTCGTCGACCGGTGTCGGCCGGGCGAAGCGCGATTCGCCGTCGGCGCGCAGGATGCCGAGGCCCGAACCGGGCTGAACCTGCACGGCGGGCCCCGACGGCCCGTCCTCAACGCTGTAGGCACGCGCGCCGAGCAGGATGAAGTGCCCGTCGCGAAGCCAGTCGAGGAATGCGGCGGTCTCCTCGACCTCGTCCGGATCGCGAACCCCCGCGGCGGCGTGAGCGGCAGCCGCCATGCGCTCCACCATCGCCAGCATCGCCGGGAAATCGGCCACGGCGAGCTGAAGCTCGGCGAGTGCCTCGCGCACCGCCGAGGCGAGCGCCTCGCCCTCCTCGCGGTCGAGGTGGCGATCGAGCTCCAGCCGCATCACCGACTCGCGCCCGCTCGTCTCGCGCGCATCCGCGATGCGCGTGATGTGCCCTTCGGCGTCGCGCTCCACCCCGACGATCGGATGCAGGAGCAGGCGCACGCTGTGCCCGGCACCCTGCACGGCGGCGCGCACCGTGTCGACCAGGAACGGCGCGTCCGGAAGGTTGACCTCGAGCGCCGAGCCTGCCGGCGGCGACTCGACCATGCGCACGGCGATCGGCTGCAGGCCTCGGGCATCTGCGAACTCGTAGAGGCCGCACGTCTGGCGATAGAGCTCCTCGGGATCGAACGTCCGCAGCCGCTCGTGCAGCGTGCGCCCGAGCAGCACGCGGGCGAAGCAGGTCAGGTGCTCGCTGCGGGGAGGCGTCTCCCGGCTCGCGATCAGCTCTTCGAGCTCGCCGAGGAGCGGATGCGCGGCGTGGCGTTCGCTCACTTCGCGCACGCTATCCGGTCGAGCCTCGCGCGTGGAGAGCCGGCGGAACGATCGCCGTGCGCGCCAGCGCAGCCTCCTCGCTTGCTCCGACCGCGAGTCGGACGGCGATCTCGGCGATGCGATCGGTGTGCCAGCGGACGCTCGTCAGCGGAGGATCGAGCAGGCGGGAGACCGGCTGGTCGTCGAAGCCGACGACAGCCACGTCCTCGGGGATGCGCAGCGCGAGCTCGCGGCAGGCCGCGTACACGCCGAGCGCGACCGAGTCCGAGAGCGCGAAGATCGCACTCGGCCGGTCGGGCTGCGCCAGCAGGTCGCGCGCGAGCGGCTGTGCGCCGTTGAGGCTGTACTCGCAGGCGTGCAGCTGCGTCTCCAAGCCGAGTCGCTGCGACCACTCCAGCACGGCCTGCTCGGCGCTCCGTGCCGGCGTGCGCTCGATTGCCCACGAGAGCACGCCGATGCGGCGGTGCCCGCGCTCGGCAAGGTGCTCCAGAACGGCGCGCACGGCGCGTTCGTTGTCGAACAGGACCTGGCCCGCCGTCGCGGCTCCGGGCATGCGCTCGCCGATGCTCACGGTCGGGACGCGCTCGGCGACCTCGCTCCAGCCCTCCGCGAACGGCTCGATCGGCGAGACGATGAGGGCGTCGATGCGACGGTCGTAGAGCTCGAGGGCGAGCTCGACCTCCAGAGCGGGATCGCCGTCGGCATCGGCGATCAGCAGCTGCCTGCCACCGGCCCGCAGGTGGCGCTGGACGCCGGCCACCAGCTCCTGCAGGTAGAGATCGGCGAGGCTGCCGACCACCATGCCCACGCTGGCGGTCGTGCCGCCGCGCAGCGCGCGGGCGATCGGATCGGTGCGGAAGCCGAGCTCCTCGGCCGCGGCCTGCACACGGGCCTGCGTCTCCTCGGACACCTGCATGCCGCGCAACGCGTACGAAACCGCCGCCTGGGAGAGGCCTGTGTGCTCGGCCAGCTGGCGAATCGTCGGTCGCCGCGGGCGCGCGGACCGCTGTTCACCCATTCCCGCATGACAGTACTTGACGAACGCCGATCTCGGAGAGATGATGAGTGAATCGATTCACTCCACCATTCGGTGGATATTTGAGGAGCCGTCCGTGAGTCAGACCCCCACTGTCGCAATCGGCGTCCTGGCGGAAACGCTGCCCGACGGCCGCTCGCTGACCATCGGCGAGTGCGCACAGGCGGCCGAGGCAGCGGCGGTGGCCTACGATCTGGACTCGCTGGTCGACTTCGAGAGAGGCGAGCGGACGTATACGCAGCTCTGGCGCACCCCCTACTGCGAGGCCTACGCAATCGGCTGGAAGCAGGCGGGTGACACCGGGTTCCACGACCACGACGGCTCGGTCGGCGCCGTGCACGTCGTGCGTGGCACCGTCGCCGAGGAGCACATCGTCCTGCGGCCGGCCTGCGACTGGCTCGCGCGCGTCGAGTTCACGTGCGGCGAGACCTTCCGCTTCGACGGCGCGCACATCCACCGCATGCGCCATGCGGCCGGCGACACCGCGCTCACCGTGCACGTCTACTCCCCGCCGCTCGGGCGCGCCGGCGCCTACGAGCTGAGCTGCGACGGCACGCTGCGCCGACACAGCATCGAGGGCGATGAGGAGCTGCGGGCGAGCGACACGTTCCAGGAGCACCGCTCGGTCGAGGATCCTCCGACGCCGTAGCCGCGACGTACGCCGTCAGAGCCGCGGCTCCGCCTGGGCGGACCATCCTCCCCGTCAGGCGAGCTCGAGCTCGACGCACACCGGCGGCTCGCCGCTCGGCTGGCTCCAGACGCGGATGAGCGCCGTGCCCACCGCCGGGGCCGGGTCGCGGTGCGCCTCCTCGGCGCCCAGGGTTCGCGCCCGCGGCAGCGCGGAGGCCAGCCGCTGCAAGCCGAACGCGTCGCTGCGGCGGGCGTCGACGACGTAGAAGCAGGCCAGCGCCAGCGGCTCGAGCGCGGGGTTGTCCTCGTGCGGAGCGTAGGCCGCGAGCTCGCGCACGCGGGCCGCCGCGTCTGCCGCGAGCGCGACGAGCTCTCCCGACGGCCGGCCGGCGCGGTGTCGCGGCTTGCCGCCCGCCGGGTGCTCGAAGATCGCGGCGACCGGAGCGTCGGCGTGGAGCGCCGGCCTCGGCCGGCGAAGCTGTGCCACGGCGCCGTGCAGCGAGAAGGCGAGCGCCGCCGTCTCCTCGATGAGCTCGCCGGCGAGCGCATCGGGATCCGGCCCGCTCACCCGAGCAGGTAGCGCCCCGAGAGCGCCACCTCCTCCAGCGGCGGGACCTCCATCGGCTCGCCGTCGAGTGTGACCGCGAACGTGCTCGGATCGACGCGCACCTCGCCGGTCCGGCCGTGGCGCACCATGCTCGCGGCCGTCAGGTCTCGGCAGCCCTCGACCGCGACACGCGCACGTGTGGTCGGGAGCTCCGCATCCATCGCCGAGCGCGCGAGGAACGCGAGCGACAGCAGCGCCGGTGCAGCGCCCGCTCCGCCGACCTGACGGCGCAGCAGCACGGGCTCGGCCAGCATGGTGCTCGCGTTGGCCTCGCCCGACGCGCCGTAGACCGCGATTCCGGCCTTGAGCACGAGCTCCGGGCGCACGCCGAAGAAGTGCGGCTGCCAGAGCACGACGTCCGCCAGCTTGCCCGGCTCGAGCGAGCCGACGTGCGCGGCGAGCCCGTGCGCGATGGCGGGGTTGATCGTGACCTTCGCGAGATGGCGGAGCACCCGCAGGTTGTCCGCCGGGCCCGGCCTCCGGTCCGCGCAGCGCCCGCATCGCCGCGGCGTTCTGAAAGGCGCGGCGCACGACCTCGCCCACGCGGCCCATGCCCTGCGAGTCGCTCGAGAGCATCGCGATCACGCCCAGGTCGTGCAGCAGGCCCTCGGCGGCCATCGTCCGTGCGCGCACGCGGTGGCGCACGATCGCCGAGTCGCCGTGCACGACGCCGGGCGCCAGGACGTGCACGGCCGGCACCATCGCGAGGTGCTCGGCCTCGGCATGCACCCCGAACGGCACTGTCGGCGCCGTCGAGGAGGTGAGGATGCGCTCGCGACCGGCCAGCGCCAGCGTGTCGGGCCAGTGCCCCCCGCCGCAGCCCTCGACGTGGTACGCGTGCCACGTGCGGCCGGCCGTGGCGGCCAGCGTGTCGTCGACGGAAAGCAGCTCGTTCATGCCGTCGGTGTGCACTGCCAGCTGCACGTCGTGGGCGTCGGCGAGATCGAGCGCGCAGCGCAGCTGCTGCGGGTCCGGCGCCGACGTCCTCGTGGATCTTGAGCCCGCCGCCGCCCGCGCGCAGTGCATCGTCGACCGGCCCCGGACGCGCCGATGATGCCCGCACGAGCAGGCAGGCGTTGAGCGGGTGCGCCTCGAGCGCAGCCCACGTGGCGCGCAGCCCCTCCTCCGGGTTGCAGCCGAGGTTCCAGGTCGGCCCGTAGTCCTGCATGACGAGCGTCGTCAGCCCTCCCGCGAGCGCCGCATCGCAGATCTGCGGCGAGAGCCAGTGCATGTGGCAATCGACGCCGCCCGGCGTCGCGACGAGACCGCGGCCGTCGATCACGGCCGTCGCGGAGTCGAGCACGACGTCGATCGCATCCATCGTGTCCGGGTTGCCGGCCCGGCCGACCGCGACGACGCGCCCGCCGGCCACGCCCACGCTGGTGCGCCGCACGCCCAGCACGGGGTCGATCAGCAGGACGTCGGTGATTGCGAGCGCAACTCCCCCGCGCTCGGCGCGTACCGCGAGGCCGTCGCGCAGCGTTCCCCCCATGCCGGTCGCGATCCCGGCGGCATCGTCGCGCTCGGCCTCGACAACGAGGCCGGTGTCGCCGAGCACGGCGCGCAGCTCAGGCACCGAGATAGCCCTGCTCACGCGCGCGGCGCAGGGCCCGCTCGCGCGCGCCGGCCTCGTCGAGCGGACCGTCGACGAGCTCACCGTGCCCGCGCACGACGCGCAGTCCCGCGATCGGCAGGCCATACAGGTCGACCGACGCCCCCGCCTCGATCACGACCTTGGCACCGGCCTCGAGAGCGGGCCGGAGGCCGTACACGGCCGCGCGGTCGAGTTCGAGGCGGCGGTTGACCTCGAGCAGGTGCACGTGCGAGCTCAGCCCGATGGCGACCGTACCCGTGTTGCGGGCGCGGAACGGCCCGAGCGCGTCCGGGAGCCAGACGAGGCGGCGGCTCCGGCGGCAACGGCTCGGGGGCGCTCGCTGCGGCCGATCGGGTCGTGCAGGACGATCAATCGCATGCCGTCCGCGAACAGCGCCTCGACCTCGATGCGAGGCACGAGCTCCGGCACGCCGTCCAGCACGTCGGCCGGCGTGAGCACGGCATAGGCGCGCTCCGCGACCTCGTGGTAGCCCAGCCCGTCGCGCGCCGCCTCGCACACCTCGTCCCCGATCAGGGCGACCGCCTCGGCCTGGTTGAGGCGCAGGCCGCGGGCACGGCGACGGCGCGCCAGTTCGGCCGCCTGGAAGAGCAGCAGCCGCTCGACCTCGTGCGGAGTCAGCCGCACTGTGAGCCCGCTACGCCGCCGGAGCGAGCCGCATCGCGTCGTCGACGGCGAGGCGCAGGCGCCGGGCCATCTCGGCGATCTCCTCCTCCGTGACGACGAACGGCGGCGAGACCTGCATCGCCACGCCGCGCAGCCCGCGGCCGATGAGGCCGTGCTCGAGCGCCAGGTCCGCGACGACGTCGGACAGCCGCGGCGTCGCTGCCAGCGCCTCGGGCGTGAACTCGACTGCCGCAGCGAGCCCGATCGAGCGCACCTCGGCGACCATCGGATGCCCGTCGAAGCGCTCCTGATACGCCTCCGCGAGCACGGGCTCGAGCTCGCGCACGCGCTCGACGAGTCCCTCACGCTCGATGATCTCGAGATTCGCGAGGCCCGCAGCCGCCGCCGCGGGATGGCCGCCGTAGGTGTAGCCGTGGCGGAAGAGCTCCGTCGAGCCCTCGGCGAAGAACGGCTCCTTGACGCGCTCGGAGACGACGACGGCGCCCATCGGCACGTAGCCGGAGGTCAGGCCCTTCGCGCAGGTCATGAGATCGGGTGTCACCCCGAAGCGGTGGCAGCCGAAATCCGTGCCGAGACGGCCGAAGCCGCAGATGACCTCGTCCGAGATCAGCAACACGTCGTGGCGCCGGCACAGCTCCTGCACGCGCGGCCAGAATCCGTCGGGCGGCGGGATCACGCCGCCGGCCCCGATCACCGGCTCGCCGATGAAGGCCGCCACCCGATCGCCGTGATCGGCGAGGAGCCGCTCGAGCGCGTCGGCGTCTCCCCACGGGATGTTCTCGATGTGCTGGACGAGGTCGCCGTACCCGGCGCGATTGGCCGGGATGCCCTGCAGGCTCGTCCCGAACGCGTTCGTGCCGTGGTAGCCGTGCTCGCGCGAGATGACGATCTGCTTCTCGGGGCGGCCGAGCGCGTCCCAGTAGCGACGCGCGAGCTTGGCGGCCGTGTCGACGGCGTCGGAGCCGCCGCCGGAGGTGAAGAAGACGGCGGCGCCGTCGATCGCCGAGAGCTCCGCGACCTTGTCTGCAAGCGCAAGCAGGGGCGGATTGGCGAACGGGCCGAACGTGTGGAACGCGGCCAGCTCCTTGAGCTGCGCGCCCACCGCGTCGGCGATCTCATCGCGGCCGTAGCCGACGTTCATGTACCAGAGGGAGGCGGTGGAATCGAGATACGACCTGCCCTTGTCGTCCCATACCGTCGAGCCGCGGCCCTTGGCGATCACGACCTCGCGGCCTGCGGTTGCCGCCATGTTCGCGAACCCTCGCCACAGCTCTGTCATGTCGTCCCGTCCTTGATCGCGGTGTGCTCCGCGCCGCTCGCGGCGGCGTGGGCGACGGCCTCCGGTGCCGGTGCCGGACTCTCCGAGCCTAGCGTCACGTGCGGCACGCCTGCGGCGGCGTAGGCGGCCTCCTCATCGAGCGTCTCGGCCTCGAGCAGGGCCCTCGTGAGCGCGTCGAGCCTCGCGCGCTCGCGGCGCAGCAGGTCGGTGGCGTCCGCATGCGCCTCGTCGGCCAGGCGTCGTACCTCGGCGTCGACCATCTTCTGGGTGTCCTCGGAGGTCTGGGCGACTCCGGGCAGCAGCGGCCCCTCGCCATCGGCGGGGAGCACGGCGACCGGCCCGATGACCGGGCTCATACCCCAGCGCCCGACCATCTGGCGGGCGATCGCGGTCATCTGCTGGATGTCGGACTCCGCGCCCGAGCTGATGCTGTCGTAGACCAGTTCCTCGGCGACGCGCCCGCCGAGGGCGACGCGCAGGCGTGCCTTGAGATAGGCCTCGTCGTAATTGAATCGATCCGAGTCAGGCGCCGAGAATGTCACGCCGAGTGACATGCCGCGCGGGATGATCGAGACCTTGCGCACCGGATCGGCGGCCGGGACGAGCATGCCGACGAGTGCATGCCCGGCCTCGTGATAAGCCGTGCGCTCGCGGTCCTCCTGCGTCATCATCACGCGGCGCTCGACGCCCAGCACGATCTTCTCCACGGCGTCCGTGAAATCCGCCATCTCGACCATCTTGTGCTCGCGCCGGGCGGCCAGCAACGCCGCCTCGTTGACGAGGTTCGCGAGATCCGCCCCGACCATGCCCGGCGTGGTCGACGCGATCGCCCCGAGGTCGACATCGGGCGAGAGCGGCACCCCGCGCGTGTGCACCTGCAGAATCTCGAGCCGCCCCTGGCGGTCGGGCGGTTGCACGGACACGCGGCGGTCGAACCGGCCCGGCCGGAGCAGCGCCTTGTCGAGCACGTCGGGGCGGTTGGTCGCCGCCAGCACGATCACGCCGCTGTTCGGGCTGAAGCCGTCCATCTCGGTCAGGATCTGGTTGAGCGTCTGCTCCCGCTCGTCGTGGCCGCCCAGGACGTTGCCGCCGCCACGCGCACGGCCGATGGCATCGAGCTCGTCGATGAACACGATCGCCGGCTGCGCGGCCTTGGCCTGCGCGAACAGATCGCGCACGCGCGAGGCGCCGACGCCGACGATCGCCTCGACGAACTCGCTGGCGCTGGCCGAGAAGAACGGCACGCCCGCCTCGCCGGCGACGGCGCGGGCGAGCAGCGTCTTGCCGGTGCCGGGTGGGCCCATGAGCAGGACGCCGCGCGGGATCTTGCCGCCCAGCTCGGCGTACTTGCCGGGATTCTTGAGGAAGTCGACGACCTCGACGAGCTCCTGCTCGGCCTCCTCGATGCCCGCCACGTCGGCGAACGTCACGCGCTCGCTGCCCTCGTAGCGGCGTGCCTTCGAGCGGCCGAACGAGCCCAGCGCGCTCCCGCTGGCGGTGGCGCGCCGCATCGCGAAGATGATGATTGCCAGGATCAGCAGCGTCGGCCCGAAGCCGAGCAGGATCGACGCCAGGACGCCGCGGCCCGAATCGGGCGCCTTGGCGTTGATCTCGACGTTCTTGGCCTTGAGCAGCGAGAGCAGGGTGTTGTCGGTCGGCAGCGCGGGCTGGTTGGTCTGGAAGCGCCTGAACTGCTTCTTGTCGACCGTCACCACGCGCTTGAACTCGCCCTCGATCTTCTGGTCCGTGATCGTGACCTGGCTGACATTCGCCCCGCGCACCTCGTGCAGGAACTGCGGGGAGTAGGAGATGTGTGCGCGCGCAGGCTTGTCCGGCAGCGTCGAGACGACCCAGTAGTTGATCACGAGGAGGAAGATGAGAAGCGGCCAGAAGCGCAGGCGCGGCATGCGCGAGCGCGGCGGGGGCGCGCCGCGTCCGTCGGCCGCCGGATCGACCTTCCAGCCGGGCTCGTGCTGTTGCCCGCCCCACGGCGGCTGGAGCGGAAAGCGCGGTTTCGTCTCGGGCCGCGTGGCCTTCGGATCAGGCGGCATCGGCTGGATCGTACGTCACTGCCTGATCACGCCGTCTGGCGCGACGCGCGCGCGCGCCGAGCCGAAGTCGGCACGCGACAACTGCGCGACGAGGCGCGCGCTGGCGTGGGACGAGTCGAGGTGCGGCAACGCGTCGCGGTCGAGACGCAGCGACGTCCAGGTCCCTCCCGCGAACGCGCCGTCGCCGCGCAGACGGACGCTCAGGATGGCACTGAGCGAAAGCGTCCCGCCGGTGCCGAAGTTCTTGTAGCCCACGAAGTTGCCGAGCGAATAGGCGATCAGGCGCCCGTGATATCGCTCCATGCCGCGGATCACGTGCGGGCCCGAGCCGACCACGAGATCGGCGCCGGCGTCCACTACCGCGTGCGCGAAGCGACGCGAGTCCCCCCTGTTCTCGCCCAGGAACGTCTCGGGCCCGTGCGGGACGTGCGTGGCGCGCCGAGCCCTCGGCGCCGGCGTGCATCGCGACGACGACGAGGTCGGCCCTCGCCGCGGCCTTGCGCACGAGTGCCTGGGCGACGCGCACCTGCTCGAGGCGGGCGGCCCAGGGGTAGGGCGCGAAGCCGAGGAACGCGATGCGGAGGCCCTGCCGGCGTACGATCGTGATCTGGCCGGGCCGCCCCGTCCAGCGCAGCCCGGCCGCCCGGAGAGCGCGCTCGGTGGAGCGCTCGCCGGCCGCGCCGAAGTCGTCTGCGTGGTTGTTCGCGACGTTCATCACGTCGAAGCCGGCGGCGGTCATGAGCCTGGCGTACGAGGGCGGGGCCTGGAACGCGAAGCAGTTGGCAGACCCGCCGCACTTCGATTCCGGGAGCCGGGAGAGCGTCTCCTCGAGGTTCCCGAAGGTGACGTCGGCCGCGCGCAGCGGCCCGACCACGGGTGCCATCGAGAGCCGGCCGGCATCGGGCGGGGTGCCGTAGCTCGATGCGAGCACCATGTCGCCGACCCAGGCGATCGTGGCGCTGTGGCGCTCGAGATCGGGAGCCGTCGTCACGGCCGTGCTGGTCGTCGTCGCAGGCGCCGTCGGCGTGGCCGTGACACCGGTGGGCGAGCTGAGGACGCCGGAATCCATCCCGGTTGCCGGCGGCGAGCCGTCGCGACCGGATGCGAGGGTGGCCGCCGCCCAGATGCCGATCCCCGCGACCGCCGCGAGCAGCACGGCCCCGGTCACGCGCCGCCTCCGCACCTGACGGCGACGCAGCCCGGCCCGGCGCCGTTGCTCGTCGGGTCCGGTCCCCGTGCTCATCCCTCCACCCGGAAGGAGACCTCCAGAGCGCCCGCCCTGGGGCTCCACGCGCGGACGGCGCGCAGGCGCCGCTCGCCCTCGAGCGCGAACACCTCGCCGGCGCGCACCGGCGCATCGAGCGACCAGGCTTCCACGCCGGGAATCGTCGCGACCTGCTCATCGGCCGCAGCGGCGGCCAGCAGCTCGGGCGGAGCAGATCGCGCGGGCAGCAGGCCAGGCGCCGGCGATTCCCATGGTTGCGCGCGCTCCCAGGCGGCGGCCGCGCGCATCACGAGGTCGTCCTCGAACCGACGGCCGGCGATCTGCAGGCCGAGCGGCAGGCCGCCCGCGCCCGGTGTCATCGGCACACTCACGACGGGCTGACCGGTCAGGTTGAACGGGTAGCAGAAGTGGCAGTAGTCGTCGTAGAACTCGCCGATCGGCTGACCGTCGAGCTCACGCGGCGCCCAGTCCGAGAGCGGGAACGCGACGCACTCCATCGTCGGCGTCAGCAGCAGGTCATAGCGCGTGTGGAAGGTGCCCCAGACGCTCGCGATCTCGTGCGCCCGGTTGCGCGCCGTCGCGTACTCCTCGGCGCTCAGCCGGAACCCCTCCTCGATCAGCGCGCGCGCGTCGTCGCCGACGAGGCCGCCGGCGAGCAGCGGCCCCTCGCTGGCCGTGTTGTCGCCGCACGCGAGGGCGTTCCAGACCTCGAGCGGCGAGGAGAGCTCGGGCTGCGCCCACTCGACCGTCGCCCCGGTCGCCCGTGCGAAGGCCGCCACGGCCTCGGCGAAACGCTCCCGCACCTCCTGGTCGAGGCGGATGTAGCCCAGGTCGGCCGAGGCAGCCACGCGCAGGTGCGAGAGGTCGCCGGGCTCGCGCGCGGCCGAGGTGTAGTCGTGGCCCAGCGCGGGCAGCGAGCGCGGGTCGAGCGGGTGGGGACCCGCCATCTCGGTCAGCGCGAGCGCGCACTCGGCCACGGTGCGCGCGAGCGGTCCGAAATGCGTGAGCAACAGCCAGCCGGGAATGTCGGGCGCGCGCGGGACGAGGCCGTACGTGGGCTTGAAACCGACGATGCCGCAGAACGACGCGGGAATGCGGATCGAGCCGCCCCCGTCGGAGCCGAGCGCCAGCTCGCCGACACCGAGCGCGACGGCGCTGGCGCCACCGCCCGAGCTTCCTCCGGCCGAGCGGTCGGGCGCGAACGGGTTGCCCGTCTGGCCGTAGAGCTCGTTGCGTGTCGTGCCGCGATAGCAGAACTCGGGCACGTTGCTGCGCCCGATCGCGATGGCGCCCGCCGCCTCGAGACGCGCGACGCAGGCGGTGGTCGCCTCCGGATACGAGTCGGCGAGGGCGCGCGAGCCGGCAGTGCACGGATATCCGGCCTGCTGCATGGCGTCCTTGACCGTGAACGTCCAGCCTGTCAGCGGCCCCGTGTCCTCGCCGCGCTCCAGCCGCGACTCGAGCTCCCTCGCCCGTTCCCGCGCGGCCTCGGCGTCGACGAGGCAGAGGGCGTTGACGAGAGGATTGACCTCGGCCGTGCGCGCGAGTGCGGCCTCGACGCCGGCCAGCGGCGTGACGGCCGCCGGCACGCTCAGCCTCGCTCGACCCGGCTGCCCGGCACGATGTCGTCGCGGCCGTCCGGCCAGCGCACCCAGGCCTTGTAGCCGCCGTCGTAGTCGTCGCCCCACAGGACCAAGGTGGCGGGCTCGCCGAGCGCGGTGCAGGGCTCCGAGCCCTCGCCGTCCAGCCCGCGCCAGAGGCGTACGAACGGGTTGGTCTCCCACTCGCGTGCGACCGTCGTGTGGCCGATGTGGCCCGGGTTGATGACGCACCCCGGATCGAGCGTGAGCAGGCGATCCATGATCGAGCTCCGAAGGTCCTCGAAGCTCGTGGCCGTGGCGCCGCGCACGCCGCCCACCGAGCCCGCGAAGAGCGTGTCGCCCGTGAAGCACTCGGACCCGTTGACGACGAACGACAGCATCCCGTCGGTGTGGCCCGGCGTATGCAGGGCCTCGATGCGAAGATCGCCGCTCTCGACGACATCGCCCTGGTCGAGGGTCCCGTCGGCGCCGCCGGGCAGTCGATGTCCCTCGAGGCTGTGCGCGAGCACGGGCGCGCCCGCATAGCGCGTCCGCATCGCCTCGAGGTGCGCGACGTGGTCGCCGTGGTGATGTGTCACGAGCACGTGCGTGACGGTCAGTCGATGGCGGTCGATGGCGGCGACGATCGGCTCCGGCGGGCCGCCGGCGTCGATGAGGACGGCGCTCCCGCCGGGGCGGTCGCCGACGACGTACGAGTTGGAGAGCCAGCTGGGCTCCATGCTGCGTTCGAGGATCACGACGGGAGCCTAGCGAGGCTGCGCGACTCGGGGTCTGCCCCGCGTTAGAACGTCAGGATCGAGCGGATGCCGTCCTGCTGATGCATGAGGTCGAAGGCGGCGTTCACCTCCGCCAGCGGCATGCGGTGGCTGAGCATGCTGTCGACGTCGAGCTTCCCGTCCATCCACAGCTGGACGAGCCCCGGCACCTGGCTGCGGCCCTTGACACCGCCGAAGGACGACCCGGCAACGCGGCGGCCCGTGATCAGGAGGCGCGGCACGATCTCGAGCACCTCGCCCTTGCCGGCGACGCCGATCATCGTCGCGAGCCCCCACGCCTCGCGCGCCGCCTCGGCGGCCTGGCGCATGACCATGACGTTGCCCGTGGCCTCGAAGGTGTAGTCGCAGCCATAGCCGCCCGTCAGTTCGCGCAGAGCGTCGACGACGCCGTCGCCCGCGAGCATGGTGTGCGTCGCGCCGTGGTGGCGCGCCATCGCGAGGCGCTCCTCGGAGAGGTCGATCGCCACGATCTGCTCCGCTCCGCGCAGCCGGCAGCCCGCCACGGCGCCGAGGCCGACGAGGCCGCAGCCGAAGACGGCGCAGGTCGACCCCGCCTCGACCTGGGCCGTGTAGAAGGTCGCGCCGAGCCCGGTCGAGAGCCCGCAGGCGAAGATGCTCGCGCCGTCGGCGGGCACGTCGGCGTTGACCTTCGCGAGGGCGATCTCGGGCATCACGGTGGCCTCGGCGAAGGTCGAGGTGCCCATGAAGTGCCGCAGCACCTCGTCGCCCCGCGCCAGCCGCGAGGTGCCGTCGGGCAGGTAGCCGAGTCCCTGCTGCTCGCGGATCGCGATGCACCGGTTTGTTCGCGGGCTGAGGCAGTGGATGCACCTGCCGCACTCCGGCGCGAACAGCGTGATCACGCGATCTCCGCGGCGCACGCTCGTCACGCCCTCGCCGACGTCCTCGACCACGCCTGCGCCCTCGTGCCCGAGCACGCACGGCGCATACCCCGTCGGATCGGCGCCACTGGCCGTGTAGAGGTCGGTGTGACAGACGCCGCAGGCCTCGACGCGCACGAGCACCTCGCCCGCCTTGGGGCCGGCCAGTTCGACGTCCTGGACGACCAGCGGCTTGCCGAACTCCTCGAGCACCGCGGCGCGGATCTTCATCCCACTCCTCCTGTGGCAGCTTCGGGGCCGAGTCTACGGAGCCGGGCTCCGAATGAGGCCAGTTCTCAGAACTGGTTTCAAAAGTCCCGTGAGTGGTCGGGAGGCTCGAAGCGAGCGGGAGCGGATCCCGGCTCGAAGATCCGGTTGCAACCCTTTCGAGAGCCGGGATCCGTTCCCGCGAAGCCCCCGGGATCGCTCGGCTCCTTGAGCGAGCCCGGGGTCGCCGCAGGTCTGGCGGTCGCGCGCCCACCCATCACCAGTCGCACCATCAGCGCGCGGCCGGCAGACCGCAGGCGATTCGAGACTTCCGAACGCCATGCGACTTTTGAAACCAGTTCTCAGAGCGCGAGCGTCGACGGGCCGGGGCGCTCCCGCTCGCGCTCGTGCTCGTCGATTGCGTCGGCGCGCTGCAGTGTCAGCCCGATGTCGTCGTGGCCGCCCAGCAGCCGGTAGCGGACATCCTCGTCCACGAGGAACTCCACCTCGCGTCCCGACGGCAGAGTGACGACGCGCCGCTCGAGATCCACCGTTGCGACCGCGGGCGCGGCGTCCATCAGTTCGCGCACGTCGGCCTCCGGCAACTCGACCGTCAGGAGCCCGTTCTTGCCGCAGTTCGAGCTGAAGATGTCGGCGAACGACGGAGCGATGATGGCTCGGAAGCCGCGCCCTGCGAGGGCCCAGGCGGCGTGCTCGCGCGACGAGCCGCAGCCGAAGTTGGCGCCTGCGACCAGGATCGGTGCGCGCTCGAACTCCGGCCGGTTGAGAGGGAACTCGTCGTCCTTGGCCCAATCCCAGAACAGGAACTGCCCGTAGCCCGTGCGCTCGATGCGCTTGAGGAACTGCTTCGGGATGATCTGGTCGGTGTCGACGTTGTTGCGATCGAGTGCGGCGACCGGCCCCGTGACGACGTCGAAGTGCTCCATCAGACGAGCTCTCTGACGTCGACGAGGCACCCCGCGACAGCTGCCGCAGCGGCCATCTCCGGGCTCATCAGATGCGTCCGCGCGAGCCGGCCCTGGCGACCCTCGAAGTTGCGGTTGGACGTCGAGGCCACGCGCTCCTCGGGCCCTGCCACGTCCGGGTTCATCCCGAGGCACATGGAACATCCTGCGTTGCGCCACTCGAAGCCCGCGTCGGCGAAGACCCGATCGAGGCCCTCCGCCTCCGCCTCGGCCTTGACGCGCATCGAGCCCGGCACGACGAGCGCGTGCACCCCGGGCGCGACGTGCCTGCCGCGGACGACCTCGGCCGCGGCGCGCAGGTCGCCGAGGCGACCGTTTGTGCACGAGCCGATGAACACGCGATCGATCGGCGTGCCGGCGAGCGGCGAGCCGGCCTTCAGGCCCATGTAGTCCAGCGCCCGCTGCTCGTCGTCGTCCGAGGGCGTGGGCACGACATCGGTGATCGGCACCGTCTGGCCCGGGTTCGTGCCCCATGTCAGCTGCGGCGCCAGCGTTGAGGAGTCGACGGTGACCTCGCGGTCGAACACGGCATCCGCATCGGAGACGTAGTGCGACCAGCGCTCGACCGCCTGCTCGAAGGGCTCCTGCACGCCCGGCCGCCCCTCGAGGAAGCCGTACGTGGTCTCGTCGGGCGTGATCAGCCCGGCGCGCGCACCCCACTCGATCGACATGTTCGACACCGTCATGCGCCCCTCCATCGAGAGCGTCCTGATGGCGTCGCCGTCGTACTCCACCACGTGGTGGGTGGCGCCCGCGGACGTCTCCTGCGCGATCAGGCCGAGGATCAGGTCCTTCGCGCCGACGCCCACGCCGGGCGTGCCCGTGAACGTCACGCGCAACGTGGGCGCGCGTTTCTGCGGCAGCGTCTGCGTGGCCAGCACGTGCTCGACCTCGCTCGTGCCGATGCCGAACGCGAGCGCGCCGAACGCGCCGTGCGTGGAGGTGTGCGAATCGCCGCACACGATCGTCATGCCGGGCTGTGTGATGCCCAGCTCGGGACCGATCACGTGGACGATGCCCTGGCGGCGGTGCCCGAGGCCGTAGTACGGGATGCCGAACTCCGCGACGTTGCGCGCCAGCGCGTCGAGCTGCTGCCGCGCGATGTCGTCCTCGATCGGGCGCGACAGCTCCCACGTCGGCACGTTGTGGTCGGCCGTCGCGATCGTGCGGTCGGGTCGCCGCACGCGACGGCCCGCGAGCCTCAGGCCCTCGAACGCCTGCGGGCTGGTGACCTCGTGGACGAGATGCAGATCGACATAGAGCAGATCGCTGCCGAGAGCGTGGTCGTCCCAGATCTTCTCGTAGGCAGTGCGCGCGGCCACGCCCGTAGTCTGGCACGGCGCCCGTGCTCGACCGGCATGGTGCGCACGGCTCGGGCCGCTGCGACGCCGGCCGCTGAGGTGTGAGGAAGTTGTGAGCAAAGGCGCAGGGTTGGCGCCGAATGGGCCGGAAGCTTCCGATAGCCGCACGCACGCCGCTCCGGAGTTCGACCAGACTGGGAGCTGGTGCTGGTCTCGACCCCACACCAGTCGGCGTCGCTGCCGCCTGCCCGACTGCTCGCGTTCGCGTCCGAATACCATCTCGGCGCCAGTCGCAGATCAGCGCCCGCGGGCGTGCTCGTCGCCGAGCTGAAGAACAACGGCCAGGACGATCACGACCTCGCAGTGCGGAACGCGCGCGGCCGAATCATCGCTTCCACCGGGGTCGTTCGACACGGTGCTCTGGGCCGGCTGCGGGTGCGCCTGCGGCCGGGCCGCTACCTGCTGGTCTGCACGCTCGCCGATCACGAGGCGCTGGGAATGCGCGCCGTGCTCGTCGTGCGCGCGAGGAAGGGGACGTGATGGCGGGGGCAACACGGGAAGCGGCCATGATCGAACGGCTCTGGTGGCGCGCGGGATTCGGCCCGCGTCCCCGCGATCTGCGCGGGAAACGCACGCACGCCGATCTGGTCCACGAGTTCCTGCATCCGCGCGGCTCCTCGCTCGAGGGCCCCGAGCCGCGCGTCGACGGCCGCTCGCTGAGCCCCGCCAACCAGTATGGGCACGACGTGCTCTGGTGGCTCGATCGCATGGTGCGCGGGCGGCATCCGCTGATCGAGCGGATGACGTTCAACTGGCACGACCACTGGGCGACATCGAACGACAAGGTCGGCGATGTCAAGCTGATGATGCGCCAGCAGCGCACGCTGCGGCGCTATGCGCTCGGCAACTTCCGCACGCTCGCGCGCGCCATGGTGCGCGACGGCGCGATGCAGATCTGGCTCGATCTGGCCGGCTCGAGCGACGAGGCGCCCAACGAGAACTTCGCGCGCGAGTTCTTCGAGCTGTTCACGCTCGGCGCGAACAACGGCTACACGGAGAAGGACATCCGCGAGGCGGCGCGCGCGCTGACGGGCTTCACCTTCGACTACGACTCCAAGCGGTTCGGCTTCGACCCGAAGCTCCACGACGGCGGCACCAAGCACATCCTCGGCCGCCGCGGGCGCTTCGGCCCGCTCGACGTCGTCGACCTCGCGCTCGAGAACCGCCATCACGCGCCGTATCTCTGCGCGCAGCTGTGGGGCTACTTCTCCCCCCGCGCCTGCCCGCCGCGTCTGCTCAAGCAGCTCGTCACCGCCTACAACCAATCCGGCTACGAGGTCGCGCCGGTGATCTCCCTGATCCTCGCCGACGGCGCGCTCTACGCCGATCTCGACGAGCCGGACATGATCAAGCCTCCGGTCGTCTACGTCGCCGGCATGCTCCGCCAGACGGGCACCTACATCACGACCGACGACTGGGTCTGGATGCTCGACCAGATGGGCCAGCGACCGTTTTACCCGCCGAACGTGAGCGGCTGGGAGCAGAACGAGGCATGGCTCTCGACGAGCGCACTGCGCATGCGCTTCCAGGCCGCTGCATCGCTGATGCACGATGCGATCGAGGACGGGGCGATCCCTGCCACGCGCTCGCCGGAGCATGCGCTCGAGCATTCCCGTGCGTACGCGGGCGAGCCGTGGACGAGCAGGGCTACCGATTCCGCGCTCGCGTCCTACAGCCGCCTCAGCGTCGCCGGGCGAGACGAGACCTGGGAGGTCAAGCACTACTGGCCCGAGCGCGAGCGCGTCCTGCGCCAGGTGCTGCTCGCCGGCCCAGACGCGCAAGTCTGCTGATGCCCCGCGGCTGCCGCGACTGGCACGGCACCCGCGCCGCGCTGCACGGCGGCGCACGGCGCTTCGTCCCCATCCCCGAGCGTGCACTCGACGGCCTGGCGGAGTTCGAGCGCGGCGGGCTGTCGCGGCGCGATCTGCTCGCCGGCGGTGTCGGCCTGCTGCTCGCGGCCGGCGGCGTGCCCGGCCTCTCGACGCGAGGCGTCCTGGAAGCGGCCGCCGCGCAGGCCGCCGGCGCGCCCGACGCGCCGATCCTCGTCTCGCTCTACCTCGACGGCGGCAACGACGGCCTCAATACGCTCGTCCCACTCGGCGACCCGCGGTACGCGCAGCTGCGCTCGCGTATCGGCGTCGACCCGGCGACCGCGCTGCCGCTGGGCGATTCGCCCGGCTTCGGCTGGCACCCCAGTCTGGCCGGCCTGCGCGAGCTCTACGACGCCGGCAAGGTCGCGGTGCTCCCGGCGGTCGACTACGGGCACCCCGACCAGTCGCACTTCAACTCGGGCGGCTACTGGCGCAGCGGCATCGTGGGGCCCGCGCCCGACCGCACGGGCTGGCTCGGCCGGACGCTCGACGTGATCGGCACGCGCGACAACCCGCTCCAGGGCATCCACGTCGGCTGGGGTCAGGATCCGTCGCTGAACGCGGCGCACGCCCCCGTCGCAAGTGTCTCGTCGCCCTCCGACTTCGGCTTCTACATCCCGGACGTCTGGGACGAGAAGGCATTTCTCCCGACCTACCGCCGGCTGTCACGCGCCCGCGCCAAGCACCCCGGCCTCGCGGCCGTGCGGTCGATGTACGGCAACACGATCGCGACGCACGACCGTCTCGCGCCGCTGGCCAAGGAGGACAAGCCCGCCCCGCCGCCGGTGGCCTACCCCGACAGCGATCTCGGCAAGGCACTCGGCAATCTCGGGCGCCTGCTCGGCGCCGGCTTCGGTACCCGCCTTGCCACCGTCTCGAGCGGCGGCTTCGACACGCACGATGCGCAGGCACAGGCGCATGCCGACCTGCTGCAGGACCTCGGCGACTCGCTGCGGGCATGGCAGGCCGACCTCGACGCGCGCGGGCTGTCCCCGCGCGTGCTCACGATGATCTGGAGCGAATTCGGGCGCCGACCCGAGGACAACGACTCCGGCGGCACCGACCATGGTGCCGGAGGGCTGCTGCTCCTCGTCGGCAACCGCGCGAATGGCGGTGTTCGCAGTGAGTTCCCCGGGCTGGCGCGACTCGACGATGACGACAACCTCGTCGTCACGACCGACTTCCGCAGCGTCTACGCCACCCTGCTCGAGGACTGGCTTGGCATCGAGGCGCCGCGGGTGCTGCCTCGCGTGCCCGGCGGCAGCCATCTGCCGCTCCTGCGCGCCGCCTGACCCACGTGCAAGGAGCGCCGCGCTCGCCCTGTGAGAACCTCCTACGCTGCCGCGCGTGACCGCGGCGCCTCCAGCGTCCTATGTCGAGCGTCTGCGCCGGTTGTGCGCGATCGACTCGCCGACCGCACACCTCGAAGGGCTCGATGCCTGCGCAACGATGATTGCCGGATGGGCCGAGGCGGCGGGCTGCGCCGTCGACCTGCTGCCCTCTCCGGTGGGCCTGCACGTCGTCGCACGGACACCCGCCGTCGGGGCCGGGAGGATCCTCCTGCTGGGCCACCACGACACGGTGTTTCCGACCGGCACGGCCGCGGCGCGGCCGCTGCGGGTAGAAGGCGAGCGCGCGCTGGGTCCGGGCGTCGCCGACATGAAGGGCGGTGTGCTGGTCGGCCTGGCTGCGCTCGAACGCCTCGTGGCCGGCGGTGCCGGCGTCGAGTTGCATTCGGTCCCCGACGAGGAGGCCCGCAACGTCGCGCCCTTCACGCTCGCGACGATGCACGGCGCGGACGCCGCACTCTGCCTGGAATGCGGGCGCGAGTCCGGGGCGATCGTCACCTCGCGCAAGGCCGGCTGCTGGGTCACCGTCACGGCCCACGGCGTCCCCGCGCACGCGGGCACCTCGCCCGACGAGGGCCGCTCGGCGCTGCGCGCGCTCGCGCGCGAGCTGCTGCGCATCGAGGACGAGCTGCACCGCGCCCGGCCCGGCATGACGGCTGTAGCGACCCAGTTGCACTCGGGGGACGTCAAGAACACCGTCCCCGCCGAGGCGTGGGGCGTGATCGACCTGCGCGCGCTCGACGAGCCGGATCTCGACTTCGCCCTCGGCCGTATCCGCGCGGTGGGCCGGCACGACGGGGTCGTCTTCGCCTTCAGCGACGACCGCGGGTTCCCGCCGATGCAGCGAGCCCCCGCGCTGGCCGGCGCGACGCTGCGCGCGCTTGCCGCTCACGGCCAGCCGTCGCTGGAGGAGGCGGCGGGCGGCGTTTCCGACGGCTCCTGGACGAGCCACATCGGCGTGCCGACCGTGGACGGCCTCGGACCGGTGGGCGGCGACGACCACACCGAGCGGGAGTGGATCGATCTCTCCAGCGTCGAGCCCCGCATCGGGACGATCGTCTCGCTCTGCGAGAGCCTGCACGAGTGGAGCGCCGGCGACCTCTAAGCGAACGTGACGACGCCGCGCCCGGGCGCGCCCGTGCGCAGGTCCTGGTAAGCCCCGTTGATGTCGTCGAGCGGGTAGCGGCGCGCGATCAGGGAGCCGAGCGAGAGCAGACCGGCCTCCTCCAGCTCCACCAGCCGCGGCACGTCGAAGTGTGGCCGCGACGAGCCGTACAACGAGCCCACGAGCGACAGCCCCTGCCCCGCGAGGCTGAACGCGTTGATCGTGACGGTGGCGTCGCGTGCGGGCATGCCGACGATGACGGCGCGGCCGCCGCCGGCCAGTGACGCGTAGGCCGCCTCGATCGTCGCCGGCAGCCCGAGCGCCTCGAACGCGACATCGGCACCGCCCCTGGTCGCCCGCCTGATCGCACGCCGGTCGTCGCCCGACCCCGCGACCACCGTGTCGGTCGCACCCGAGGCGCGTGCCAGCTCGAGCGCCGCCTCGGACACGTCCACCGCGACGATGGGATGGGCACCGGCCGCACGCAGCCCCTGCACGATGCACTGGCCGACGCCGCCGCAGCCGAACACGACGGCACGTTCGCCCGGCCGCACGCCCGCGGTGTTGAAAACCGCGCCGACACCGGTCATCGCCGCACAGCCGATCAGCGCCGCGACCTCCAGATCGGCGCCGTCCGGGAGCTCGACAGCCTGCGTGGCCGGGACGACGACATGGTCGGCGAAGCACGCCGTCGCCATGAAGTGCCCGAGATCGCGCCCGCGCGCCTGCAGCCGCGAGCTGCCGTCGGGCATGCGATGGAGGTGCGACCCGATCTCACACAGGGCGGGAGATCCCGAAGCGCACGCGCGGCATCGGCCGCAGGCGGTCACCCACGACAGCGCGACCGCGTCGCCGACGCGCGGTGCGAGGACGCCGGGACCGACGGCATCGACGATCCCCGCGCCCTCGTGGCCGAGCACCATCGGCAGGTCGTACGTCCACACGCCGTCGATGACGTGGAGATCCGAACGGCAGACGCCGGCGGCGGCGATGCGTACGCGCACCTCCCCCGCCTGCGGCTCGCCGAGCTCGACCTCCTCGACGCTCAGAGGGGCACCGGCCTCCCATAGCACCGCGGCGCGGATCAGCATCGGCGCAGCATAGGCAGCCTTCCGGAAACGGCGCCGCCCGCTGTAGGGTGGGGGCATGAGCCGGAGGCTGGTCGCGGGACTCGTCGCGCTGATCGCCATCGGCGGCGTGTTCGCCTACGGGCTGAGCAAGCAGGACGACGTGTCGGGCATCGACACGACGCACGTGACGGTCCCGCCCTCGGGATTCCAGACCTTCGCCGCCGCCCAGATCGCGGGCACCACGATCGACGACAAGGCGTTCTCGCTCGCACGCCTGCACGGCAGGCCGGTGTTCATCAACTTCTGGGGCTCGTGGTGCCCGGGCTGCAAGACCGAGGCGCCAGACCTGCGCACGTTCGCGGACGGCCTCGGCGCGCAGGCGGCGATGGTCGGAGTGGCCATCGACTCGCCCTCGTCCGACGCGCACTCGTTCATCCGCACGGCGGGTTGGCGCTACCCGATCGTCAGCAGGCGATGCTGCGACCTCGTCAACCGCTACGGCGTGACGTACTTCCCGACGACGGTCGTCGTCAACAGCCGCGGGCAGGTCGTCGACCGCCTCGTCGGCCCGCAGACCGTTGCCCGGCTGCAGGCCGAATTGCACGCGCTCCGCACCTAGATGCTCGTCCTCGCCGAGATCGCCCTCTCGCCGGTCGGACTCAGCGCAGCCTTCGCCGCGGGCGTCATCTCGTTCATCTCGCCGTGCGTGTGGCCGCTCGTGCCGGCCTACCTGTCGTACGTGTCCGGCGTGTCGTTCTCGGATCTGGGCGACCAGACCCGGCGCGTCACGATCGCCACCGCCTGGTTCGTGCTCGGCTTCGGTTTCGTCTTCACGGCCCTCGGCGCGGGGGCAGGCGCGATCGGCGACCTGCTGCGGGAGCACCGGCGCACGCTCGAGATCGTCGCGGGAGTGCTGATCATCCTCATGGGCTCCCTGCTGGCGGGGCTCGGCGGGAGGCTGCTGCAGGGAGAGCACCGGGTGCAGGTCGGGCGGAAGCCGGCGGGGCCCGTGGGCGCGGTCGTCGCGGGCGCCGCGTTCGGCATCGGCTGGACGCCCTGCGTGGGTCCCACGCTGGCCGCGATCCTGGCGCTCGCCGGCCGCTCAGGCCACGCCCTCGACGGAGCGATCCTGCTGGCCGTGTACTCGCTCGGCCTCGGCGTCCCTTTTCTGCTCTCCGGCCTGCTGTTCACGCGCGGAATCTCGAGCCTGGGGCCGCTGCGGCGGCACGGGCCCCTGCTGGTGCGCGCCTCGGGCGTCGTGCTGATGGTGTTCGGCGCACTGCTGGCGCTGGGTCAGATGACCGCCCTCACGAGCGACCTCGCGAGCGCATTCCCGGCTCTCGTATAGCGCGCACCGCCGGGGCCGCCCGGAGACTCCCGGACGCCGGCGGGCGAGAGTCCGAGAGCCTCAGACCCCCCGCCGCATGACGCGCGCGGCGCGCCCGCAGGCGTACAGCGCAAGCCCACCCGGCCAGCCGACCCACAGGGCGAAGAGCCCGACCGACACACCCACCCTCCTGTGCGGGCCACGCCTCTCGCGGCCTTCACATGGGAATCGCTCGGGGTCGCGAAAGCGTCCCATCTTTTCTCAGAGCTGGTCAAAAAGTCCCGTGTGTGGTCGGGGGCTCGAAGCGAGCGGGAGCGGATCCCGGCTCGAAGATCCGGTTGGAACCTTTTGAGAGCCGGGATCTGTTCCCGCGAAGCCCCCGGGTTCGCTCGGCTCCATGAGCGAACCCGGGGTCGCCGCAGGTCAAGCAGGCGATTCGAGACCCCCGAACGCCATGCGACTTTTGAAACCAGCTCTCAGAGCGGCAGGAGCACGCTCCTCGAGGCGCTCGACGGCGTCCGCCACGGCCAGGTACTGGAGGGCGCGGCCAGGACCAGGCGATACGTCCAGGCGCGGCCTCGTGCGCTCGGCGGGATGCGGCAACTGCCCCAGACCCGGCCGGTGCGCTCGAGGTGGACGCCGGGGCGGCCGTGGGAGAGACACCCCTCCACCCAGCGACCGCCGACCACGTCGTGCACAAGCAGGTGCAGGCGCGTTGCCTCGCCGCGGCCCTCGAACTGCGCGCGCACCATCAGGTGCGCACGGCGCAGACGGAGACGCAGCGCCCTGATGTGCGCGGTCACGCGAACCGTGCCGGCCGTGCGCGCTGGCAGCTCGAGCAGGGCATCGCTTTCGGGCACCGCCACGGCGTAGCGCGTCGTTCGAAGCGGGCGCACCCGCACAGCGAAGGTGCCGTCCGGACGCGTCGGGTAGATGCCGACGGCGTGTGCCGCGCGACCCTTGGGGTACGCCCAGATCTGCACCCGTGCCGGGGCCGGGGCAATCACCAGCCCCGTCACTCCGCCACCCGAGGTCGTCAGGTCGCGGAGCACAGGGAGCGTGCGGGCAGGCAGTATCACCGCGCGCCGGCTCATGTTGCCCGGGCTCGCCGCATCGATGACGCGCACGTCCACGGCTGCGCCGTCCAGCGTGCGGCCCGCCGGCACGCGCGCCACGGCGGTGCGCCCGTCGGCCGCCAGCCGCGTCTCGAGTGCCGTGCCCGCGAGCCGCACCTCGACGAGCTTCACGCCCGCGAGCCCGTCGGCGACCTCGACGCGCACCTCGCGCGCCTGGAAGTCGGCGCGGATGTCGCCGATCACGGGAGGGCTCGCGTCGACCCCGAGCGAACGCTCCGCAACGGTCTCGTTGCCCGCCGCGTCGCGCGCGACCGCTCGCAGCCGGTGCATCCCCTCGTCGCTGATCGTCAGCACGCCGCCATCCGGATGGACGGATGCACCGTCGAGCAGCACCTCGGAGAAGTCGGCGCCGTTCGGGTCGTCAGCCGTGAGGACCACTGTCTGGGGACCTCCGCTCCAGGTCACACCGCCGCGCAGGGCAACTTCGGGCGGCACCTCGTCCACGGAAGCGCAGCGGACTGCCGCCGAAGCGGCCGCGATGCCGGCACCCGAGAGCAGTCGTGTCGCAAGGCAGACCCGCTCCGCGGCATGGACGAGCGAGCCGGGGATGGCCGTGTCGCTGACGCCGGGAACGCCCGCCTCCCAGCGGGATGCGGCGAGGGCCTGGGTGCGCGCAGCCTCGGCTGTGGGACCGATGCCGAGGAACGCCCCCGCGACGCCGCTCACGCCCGTCGCGGCCGCGAGCGCCGGCCACGTCAGATGCCCGCCCTCGCGTGCGGCGAGCGCCCCCAACGGCGACGCGATCGCATCGGCGCCTGCGGGCGGCGCCGCGCCATCCCACTGGAACCCTGCGCGAGGCGACGCCGTGCAGTGGCCGGCGGCGTCGCACTCGAGCACGTCGGTCTCGTAGGCGCCGTTCGCGTCCAGAGCCGAGGCGGGAATCGCAGCCGTGGTGAGCGCACCGGCGGACGTCCGGTCGTACGTGACTGCGCCCGTCGGGCCGAAGACGCGCAGCTCCGAGCTCACGACATCCGCCGCTGTCGCCGAGGAGACCGAGAGCGCTATCGGCGCATGTCCCCACCAGCCGCCGGCGGGCGCCGAGGCGTCGCGCTCCACGTGGATCTGGGGTTGCGCGGGCGGCGTCCGATCGACCGTGAATGCGATCGGACCGGCGCTCGCGCCCGCATCGGCATACGACTGTGCGTACACGGTCAGTGAATGCGGCCCGTCGCCGAGCGGCGCCAGGTCGATCGCGGAGCTGCCGCCCGCGCCTGTGCCGCACAGCCACGAGCAGGCCTGGCCTCGCAATCCCACCCGAGTACCACCGTCGATCGCGTACGCGACGGACGGAGCGCCACTCTCGGGGTCGGACGCCTGCCACTGGATCTGCGCCGAGAGCCCCGACTGCACGCCGGTCGGCCCGACGGCCGACAGTCCCGGCGCGGTGGGGTCTGCGAGCGTCACCCACCCGCTCGAGAAGACGACGTTGTTGGCACGCGGCGTGGAGATCGCGACGGGCGTGCCGCCTTCGTTGTAGAGACCGAGTTCGACCCAGTTGGCACCGCTGGTCGCCACGGCGTTGGCGTAGGTGCCACCGCTGCAGCGGCGCAGGGTGTCGCCCGGCTGCGCGGCGAACGAGTACGCGCACAACCCGGTCGCCGAGCTCGCCTTGGCGTAGCCGAACGTCGTGTTGACAGCGAGGATCTGCGCCTGCCCAGGGGCGTTGAAGAGGTACAGGCAACCGCTGTGGGCAGCGAGCGTCCCGGCATTCAGGAAGACCGTTCCATCGCCCTCGTAGCCACACACTGGGCCGGCGTCAGGGCGTGGCGCCCAGCCACTGGAGAGCATCGGCGCACCGGCTCCGAAGGGGACGGTGAACGTGCCGGCGAGCGCGGACGCGGGTGCGCAGAGGGCGAGCAGGAAGAGCACGATGACAACGGTGGGGCGCATGTGGGGCACGGATCTCTCAGCAGTCGTAGGTGGATGGGTCATAGGTGCACGAACGAGGAGTGGGGGTCGCAGAGGCCACCGAGGCAGACGCCCGAGGGGCACTCGGCGCAGGGACGGGAGTGGTCGCGGCAGGACGCGGAGCGCGCGCCACGGGCGACGAGCGCACGATCGGGGCCGGCGCAGGAGCCACGCGCCCGCCGACCGCGACCGCTGCGATCGGCGGGGCGGGCGAGACAGGGCGACGGGCGCCCTCGTCGTGGCCGCCCAGCACGACCGCGGCCGTGACCGCGACCGCCGCTGTGGCTGCAGCCGCCGCTCCGTGCACGGCCTCGACGTGCTGGAACGCCTCGCGTGCGCGCTGCGCGATGCCGCCGAGCGCGCCGATGCCGGCGAGGCGCCCGCGCAGATCGTTCCGCAATCGCGCCTGAGCACGGGCCAGCACGCGGTAGTACGTCGAGCGGGGGAGACCGGCGGCGTGTGCCGTCAGGCCGTCGGCGTATGCGGAGATGGCTGCGCGCTGGGGCGCATCGAGACGATCGAGGGCCCGGATCAGATCGGCACGGACATTCCGGCGGTGCGCCACGGCCGTGACCTCGTCGAGACCATCCGCCAGTGACCCGGCGCGTGCACCCGGCTGCTCGGGCTCGGGCAGAGCCTCACCGAGGGCGAGCGGCGCCCGCGAGCGCCGCCGGCCGTGGTCGATCGCCTTGTTGCGCGCAATCACGGCAGCTCGTGCGCAGACGAGCTCGAGCGGCAGTGGGACATCGGCGGCGGGCGCGCAGAGCAGCGCCAGCACGACCTCGGTGCCGACGTCGTCGCTGTCCTGGGCCTCGACGCCGGCACGGCGCAGCTGCGCCTGGACGGCCCGGCGCACGCGCTGGCCCGCGACCGGATCGCGCGCGTCGCCGGCCAGCATGCACGCTGCGGCGCGCAGGCTGACCCGGAGCCCGGGATTGAGCACGTCCCCCATTCCCACACCGTGGCTCGACCACTAGTACGTTGGCAATACTGCAAATCGACTAGTCGGGCGGCGTCCGCGCCTCCCCTACCCTCCTGGCGATGCGCCTGCTCTCCATCACCGGGACGCGGCCCCAGTTCGTCAAGGCCGCGCCACTGCATGCGGAGCTTGCACGGCATCTGGAGCTCGTCGTCGCGGACACCGGGCAGCACTACGATCGCGAGCTCTCGCGGGTCTTCAACGAGGAGCTCGGACTGGGCGAGCCCGACGTGCGGCTCGAGGTCGGCTCGGGCTCGCACGCAGAGCAGACCGCTGCGATGCTGACCGGGATCGAGCGCGCGGTGCTGGAGTCCCGGCCCGACGCGATGCTGGTCTACGGCGACACCAACTCGACGCTCGCGGGAGCGCTTGCCGCGGCCAAGCTCGACCTGCCGCTGGCACACGTCGAGGCGGGCCTGCGCTCGTTCGACATGCGCATGCCGGAGGAGGTCAACCGGGTCGTCACCGACCGCCTGTCGCGACTGCTCTTCTGCCCGTCCAGCACGGCCGTCGCGAATCTCGCAGCCGAGGGCATCCGCAGCGGGGTCGAGCTCGTCGGCGACGTGATGGTCGATCTCGCCCGCGTCCTCGGGCCAGTCGCCACACAGCGCTCGGACTACCCGGCCGCGCTCGGCCTCGAGCCGGGCGCCTACGCGCTCGCAACGGTGCACCGGCAATCGAATACCGAGCAGACGGCGCTGACGCGGCTGGTCGAAGCCCTCGGGCTGGTCGAGGGGCCGGTCGTGCTGCCGCTGCATCCGCGCACGCGCGTCGCGCTCGAGGCAGCGGGAATCGCGTCCGAGCTCGAGCGCACGGTCACGGTGCTCCCACCACTCGGCTACCTCGATTTCACGGCGCTCCTGCGGTCGGCCCGTGTCTGCCTGACCGACTCGGGCGGCGTCCAGAAGGAGGCCTACCTGCACTCGGTTCCGTGCGTCACGCTGCGCGACACGACCGAGTGGGTGGAGACCGTGCAGCTCGGCTGGAACGTGCTCGCGCGCGACCCCGCGGAGATTGCGGCCGCCGCCGCCGCTCCGCCGCGGGGAACGACCCATCCCGAGGTCTATGGCGACGGTCACGCCGCCCGCCGGATGGCTCTTCTGGTTGGCGAAGCCGGCTGGCGCACCGGCTAGGCTGCTCCGTCGTGGATGCGCGCATTGCAGTGATCGGAGCGGGCTACGTCGGATTGCCGCTGGCCGTCGCCTTCGCGGAGGCCGGCCACGCCGTGCTCTGTGTGGAGCCGGACGCTCCCCGCGTGGCGCGCCTGAACGCCGGCGACTCGTACATCAAGGACGTCAGCGCGGAGGTGCTCACGGGGCTCGTCGAAGCCGGCCTCCTGCGCGCCACCGTCGACTACGCCGAGGTGGCCGCCTGCGACGACGTGATCGTGTGCGTGCCGACGCCGCTGACGGAGAATCGCGAGCCGGACCTCTCGTTCATCACCTCCGCCACCGAGTCGATCGCTCCGCATCTGCGCCGCGGGCATCTGATCGTGCTGGAGTCCACGACGTATCCCGGGACGACGCGAGACCACATGGCGCCGATGCTCGAGCGCGACTCGGGCCTCGTGGCGGGCAGCGACTTCCACCTTGCCATGTCTCCCGAGCGCATCGACCCTGGCCGGACGGACTACACGGTGCGCACGATGCCCAAGATCGTCGGCGGCCTCACTCCTGCCTGTACCGAGCGCGCTGTCGCGCTCTACTCGAGGGCGGTCGACACGCTCGTTCCGGTCTCGGCGCCCGAGGCCGCAGAGCTCGCGAAGCTGCTCGAGAACATCTTCCGCTCGGTCAACATCGCGCTGATGAACGAGATGGCGATGCTCTGCGACCGCATGGGCATCGACGTCTGGGAGGTGGCCGATGCGGCGGCCACGAAGCCGTTCGGCTTCATGCGCTTCACGCCGGGGCCGGGCCTCGGCGGCCACTGCATCCCGCTCGACCCGTTCTACCTCTCGTGGCGGGCTCGGCAGTTCGACTTCCACACGGAGTTCATCGAGCTCGCCGGCAAGGTCAACCAGAACATGCCGTACTTCTGCCGCGAGAAGGTCGCCCGCGCGCTCAACGGCCAGTCCAAGCCCCTGCGCGGGTCAGAGGTGCTCGTCGTCGGCGTCGCCTACAAGCCGGACATCGACGATACCCGCGAGTCGCCTGCGCTCAAGCTGATCGAGCTGCTGCGCGCCGAGGGCTGCGCGGTGCGCTACCACGATCCGCACGTGCCGAGGCTGCGCGAGTTCGGGCTCGAGTCGGTGCCGCTGGAGCCCGCAATCGAGGGCTCCGACTGCGTGGTCGTCGTCACCGATCACAGCTCACTCGACTACGAAGACGTCGTGCGCCGCGCCAGGCTCGTGGTCGACTTCCGCAACGCCACCGGGCCGGCGGGCACGACGAACGGCAAGGTCGTCAAGTTGTGAGCGTCCGGATCGGCGTCGTCGGCCTCGGGTACTGGGGCCCGAACGTCGTGCGCAACATGGCCCGGGTGGCCGACCTCGCGTGGTGCTGCGATCTCTCGCAGGAGAGCCGCGAGCGCTACGCGCCCCAGTACCCTGGGACACGTTTCACGGCCGAGTTCGACGATCTGCTCGACGACCCGGATCTCGATGCCATCGCCATCGCCTCGAGCGTTCCGACGCACCATCCGCTCGGCATGCGCGCCCTCGAGGCCGGCAAGCACGTCTTCATCGAGAAGCCGCTGGCGGCCGGCGTCGCCGACGCCCGTGAGCTCGTCGCAGCCGCGCGAGGGGCGGGCCGCCGGCTCATGGTCGGGCACCTCCTGCTCTTCCACCCGGCGCTCGCGGTCGTGCGCTCGCTGATCGACTCGGGCGAGCTCGGCCAGATCTACTACCTCTATGGCAATCGCCAGAACCTGGGCAAGGTGCGCGCCGACGAGAACGCGCTCTGGAGCCTCGGCGCCCACGACGTCGCGGTCCTGCTCGACCTCGTCGGCGAGCGGCCCGTCGAAGCCTGGGCACGTGGCGAGTGCTATGTGCGCGCGGATGTCGAGGACGTCGTCTTCGGTTACCTCAAGTTCGCCTCGGGCGTCACCGCACACCTGCACCTGAGCTGGCTCGACCCGCACAAGATGCGCCGCCTGACGGTCGTCGGATCGAAGAAGATGGTCGTGTTCGACGACATGGAGACCGACCGCAAGGTCACGATCTACGACAAGAGCGTGTCCCTGCCGCGCAGCACCGATTCCTACGGCGAGTACGTCAACGTCCGCTTCGGCGACATCTCCATTCCGCACATCGCGAACGACGAGCCGCTCCGCCTCGAGTGCCAGGAGTTCGTCGACGCCATTCGCGAGGAACGCGAGCCGCGCTGCGGCGGGCAGGAGGGACTGGCCGTGGTCGAGGTGCTGGAGGCCATGCAGACCTCGCTCGAGTCCGGCGGCCGCGTCGTGCAACTGACAGCGTGAGCCCGAGACCCGATCCGCGCGGGCCGAACCTCCACGTCGGCGACGACGTGACGATCAGTCCTGGCGTGGAATTCGGCGCCAACGTGGTGGTGCACGACGGCTGCGCGATCGGGGCGGGCACGCTCGTGGGCGACAACGCCGTGCTCGGCAAGCGCCCGGCGCTGGGCGGCGCCTCGACGGCCGGGCGCGGGTCGCTGCCGGGCCTGACCGTGGGGCAGCAATGCACGATCTCGACCGGGGCGATCGTGTTCGCGGGCAGCAGCCTGGCCGACGACGTGATCGTCGGCGACCTCGCCGTCGTGCGCGAGCGCGTCACGATCGGACCGCACACCGTCGTCGGGCGCGGCGCAACCGTCGAGAACGACACGAGTATCGGCGCGCGCGTGCGCATCCAGGCCGAGGCCTACATCACGGCCTATTGCGAGCTCGAGGACGACGTCTTCATCGCGCCGTGCGTGGTCACGACCAACGACAACTTCATGGGGCGCACGGAGAAGCGGCGAGAGCTGATGAAGGGCGCCGTCATACGACGCGGCGCACGCATCGGCGGGGCTGCGATCCTCCTGCCGGGCGTCGAAATCGGCGAGGACGCCTTCGTCGGAGCCGGCGCGATCGTGCTTCGGGACGTCCCCGCGCGCACCGTCGTCGTCGGCCAGCCCGCGCGCGTCCTGCGCGAGGTCCCGCCCGAGGAGCTGCTGGGCGCCTGAGAAGCTCTCAGCGGCGCATCAGCGCGACGGGGTGACGGCCCAGTGGAGGCGGTAGGCGCCCCAGCCGCGGCGTGCCGACACCTGGACGAGGTAGAAGTCGTCGACCGGCGTCGCGTTGCGGACCCGCAGCGTGGTGGTCGAGCCCACCGGGCGGTCGCTCTTCAATGCGAGCTTCGGGGATCCAGCGAGATTCGTGCTGCCCGGTGGGAAGATCGCGACGTCGAGCCCGAGGTTCCCCGCGGATCGGCAGCCCGTCGGTGCGAACCGTGAGCGTCTCGCCGGTGTGCACGTAGACCTTGTAGACGTCCCGCCGGTCGTCGCCGAAATCGGCGACGGCGTCGACCGAGCCGCTGGACAGCGGCAGGGCCTGCGCCTCCGACGCGACGTCGTTCGGCTCGTCGCGATCGGCGGGCGGCAGGTTCGCGGCAGGGCCGTCCGCGAGCTGCACCGCAGCCGTGACGTTGAGCAGCCCGAAGCCCGTCAGGCGATCCCGCCCCTGGCCCGCCGCATCGACGAGCCGCCGGGTGGTGTGCTCGAGGATCCACATGACCTGGGTCGGCGAGAGCTCGGGGTGCCGCGCGATCAACACCGCCGCGGCGGCGCTGACGTGCGGCGCCGCGAACGACGTGCCCATGACCGTGCCGTCCGCCTGCACCATGTAGCCGGGCGGAGCGTCGAGGGACGATCCCGTCGGCGCGAGCGAGCGCGGAATCGTCGTGATGATGCCGACGCCCGGCGCGGCGATGTCGTTGAAGACGGGGTCGGTGTTGGAGAACGGTGCCCACGCGAGGTTGGGCGTGACGGCCGAGACGCCGATCACGTGGCGAAGTGCCGCGGGCCAGCTCGCGTAGATGCCGTCGTCATCCGGCGAGTTGCCGACCGCCGCCACCACGACCGTGCCCTTCTTGAAGGCGTAGGAGATCGCATTGCGCTCGGCACGCGAGAACTCGTCCAGGCTGGGATTCTGGGGGTCGCGGTTGCCGCCCAGTGAGAGGTTGATCACCTTCGCGCCGGCGCCCACCGCGTCCCTGATCGCCGCCGCCTCGGTTTCCGGGTCGACGTCGCCGCCGCTGACCACGCGGTAGTCGATCAGCTTGACGTAGGGCGACCCGACGCCCGCGCCGCCGATGCCGTTGTCGGCATCCGCAGCGATGATGCCGGCGACCGCGGTGCCGTGCAGGAGCGACGTGCTCGGATCGTGCGCCTCGTCGATGAACGCGAGCGGCACTGCGCCGGCGAGATCCGGGCTCGTGCGATCGATGCCGCTGTCGATCACCGCCACCGTCACCCCTGCGTCCTCCGGCGCCGGCAGCGTGTCCGCGTACCCGAACGCGTTGACCGCGCCGAGGTTCCATTCGCGTGCCGCCAGGGGGTCGGTGGGCGTCCAGGCAAGGGTGCGCATGTCCACGCGCACCTCTGGCGAGAGCGTGCCGAGGAAGCTCCCCGCACCGCGCCAGCGCGCGCGCCAGCGGCCGCCTTCGGCCCGGACGGCGAATCGGAACGTTCCGTCCGGGCGCGTCCTTGCGCGCGCAACCCAGGTCCAGCGGCCGCCGATGACGTGCTGCAGCGCCACGACGCCGCTCGCGCCCTTCGGGAACAGCCGCCCGCGCAGCAGCGCGCCCCGGCGCCCGCGCAGGGCGAGCCCCGAGCGGCGGATCACGGGAACCGGCGCGGACGAGAGCGACCCCGCGACGAGGCGGTAGCGCGCAGCCTCGCCCACCGGACGCCGGAAGGAGACGGCATGGTTCCCGGGCACGTCGTGCGTGGCGATATCGCGCCAGCCAGGGCTGCCACCGGCCTGGAGGGTTGCGGTCCCCGGCGGCGCGACGCCCGTGAGCAGGACGCGATTGCGCACGACGCGCGAATGCAGCGTGATGGCGCCGGGGCCCTTCGGGGCAGGTGCCCCCGGTGTCGCGGTGAACCACGTCGAACGCAGGCCCAGGCGCTTGCGCACGAGCGACGCGGACAGCACGACAGGGCCGGCGTTGCCGTTCAGCGTCACGGACTGGACCCGTCCGGACGCGTACGCGTCGACGTGCAGGCTCGTGACGAGGCCCGGGTAGACCGCCTTCTGCGAGAGGTCGCGATCACTCAGCGACAGCGTCCAGTCGTGGTAGGGCGAGATGGAGTCGTACGGATCCTCGACGGAGACGAGGTACGACACGGGATCGACGCCCGGGAGCGACTCCTGGACCGCCGCGGTGCGCCCGCCCGAGGACGACGAGAAGTAGGCGACGATCGGCCGGCCCTGAGCGAGCACGACCTGCCCGGCGGTCGCCTCGACGGCGGCCGAGGATGGCGCGCCCTCCCCCGCCAGGCCGCGGTAGACCTGGCTGCGCTCGTCGGGATAGAGGTCGTACTCGCTGGTCGCGGGCTTGCGCGTCGCTACCGCATACGTGCGCGCGGCGATCGCCTGCGCCTCGAGCGCCTCGGGCTTCCAGTTGGACGGCATCTCGCTGGCGACGACGCCGAGCAGGTAGCTCTCGAGCGACACGACGTTCACGACCGCCAGGCCGTCGGTGGCCGCGAGCACGCGCAGTCGCCCGCGATAGCGCCCCTCGCGGACGCCGTTGAGCCCGGTGCCTGCGAGCGTCATCGGTCCGCCGCCGGTCGCAGCCAAGGAGACGGGGCCCGTCCAGCCGCTCGCCAGGGCCTTGCCGGTGGCGTCGAGGAGCGAGAAGCCCGAGGCGTCCTTGCGCACCGTGACAACGGCGGGCCCCGCGACCGCAAGGCTGGCGCTCCCACCCTCGTCGGCGGCGATCACGCCGCCGGGTGCGCTCGCCGAGGCCTGCGTGAGCTTCTCCTGCAGGAGGACACGGACCTGCGTGACGTCGCTCGGCCCGAGCGTCGTGCCCTGGTAGTAGTGCGCCAGGATCTGCTGGTGGGTCCAGCCCTGCTGCGCGTAGCCCTGAGCACCATATTGCCCCATGCCCACGCCGTGGCCGTAGCCGTGTCCGGTGAACGTGAACGTGGTGTCCGCGGACGCCGAGAGAGGCGCTGCGAGCGCAGCGACGAGTACGAGCACGAGTGGGGTGCGGCGCGGGAACATGGAATGCGGGCGCTCCGGGCGGCGCAGCCCGCCACTCAGAGTAGCGCGGCTTCCGAGGTCGCCCCAGCCGCACCCGGCGCCGCTGGAGCGCGATTGCCGGGCGCGAGCAGGGCGACGACCGCCAGCCCCGTGAGCGCGGCGATGACGATCGCGACGTGCGGCGGGACCACTTCCGCGAGCGCGCCCGCGGCCGCGAAGCCGAATCCCTGCAGCGAGATCAACCCCGCCGTGTTGACGCTGAACACACGGCCGAGCAGGTGCTCGGGCGTGACTTCGAGGATCAGCGCGTCCTGACCGAGCACCCATGCGCTGCAGACGCCGGATGCGACGAGCAGCGGCAGCGCGACCGCCAGCCCGGGGTTCGCGGCGAACCCGAGCAGCGGGATGAACGTGGCCGCGGCGAGCACGCCCATCAAGCGCAGCCGCCAGGGCGCCGGCACGAACCAGATGCCGGCGAGCTCGCCCGCGATCGTGCCCGCCGGGATCGCGGCGAGCCACCAGCCGACGGCCGCTGCGGACAGCCCCAGGTCCGCGACGTACGGCGCCGCCAGCGACTCGGGCGCCACGGCGCACGCGGGAACGAGCCAGCCGAGCAAGAGCACGCGCCGGATGCGCCGGTCCGCGAGCACGGCCGACATCCCGCCGAGCGAGTCTCGGAGGACGCTGGTGCGCGCGACCGGGTCGGCCTCGCCCGCGAGTGGCGCGCGCGCCTTCGTGGCAAGACGTACGAGCAGGGCCGAGCCGAGGAAGCTCGCGCAGTCCAGCGCGAGTGCCCCGCGCGGTGACGTGACGGTGAGAAGGACTCCACCCGCCGCGTTGCCGACGAGCTGGGCCGACTGGGCGACGATGCGGAAGAGCAGCGCCCCGGGAGGAGCAGGGGGCGCACCCCCAGGAGTCGCGCCGAAATCGCAGGTGATCATCAGACGGCGCGGCGGGACGCGGTCGACGAGACTCGACAGCAACGCGCCGCCGAACAGGTACGGGACGAACGCCAGCGTGAACGTGACGCCGGCGAGGAACGGCGAGGACGTGCGCTCGTAGACGAGCACCGTGAGCGCGACGGCCGCCACGATGTCGCCGAGCATCGAGACCGTATAGGCCGCGAACAGGGCGCGGAACTCCCCGACCGCCAGCGCGTCGAGATAGCCGCCGGCGGTCGGAGTCTGCGGCCTGGAGTCAGGGGTCATCGGGTCGCGCGACCGAGCCCCGCGTCACCTACCGGCCGTGCCGTACTGCTTGCGCCGGTACTCGGCGAAGCCGCCGCCGCGCTTGATCGGCTCCCACCACTCGCGGTTGTCGCGATACCACTCCACCGTCCGGCGGAGCCCTTCGTCGAAGCTCACCTCGGGGCGCCAGCCCAGGCCCTGCAGCTTGCTCGTGTCGAGCGCGTAGCGGCGGTCGTGGCCGGGGCGGTCGGTGACGTAGCGGATGTGGCTCTCGTCGCGCTGTGTGAGCTCGAGCAGTCGCAGCGTCGTGGTGAGGTTCTCGATCTCGTTCCCGCCGCCGACGTTGTAGATCTCGCCGCTCGCGCCGCGTTCGAGCACCGTCTCGATGCCTGCGCAATGGTCCTCGACGTAGATGAAGTCGCGCGACTGGCGGCCGTCTCCGTAGACCGGTACGAGCTCGCCGTCGAGCAGGTTGGTCGTGAACAGCGGAATCAGCTTCTCGGGATACTGGTTCGGCCCGTAGTTGTTCGAGCCGCGCGTGATGGCGGCGTCGACGCCGTAGGTACGCACCGCAGCGAGCACCTGGAGATCACCGCCCGCCTTCGAGGCGGAGTAGGGCGAGCTCGGCCGCAGGGCGTCGTCCTCGCGCGAGGCATGACCGGCCTCGATGTCGCCGTAGACCTCGTCCGTGGAGACGTGCACGAGGCGCCCGCCGTGGTCGCGGATCCACTCCAGCAGGAGGTAGGTGCCGAACACGTCGGTCTGGATGAAGTCGCCGGCCTCCATGATCGAGCGGTCCACATGCGTCTCGGCGGCGAAGTTGACGATCGCCTCGCAGCCCCCGGCGGCACGCGCCACCGCATCGGCATCGCAGATTGATCCGTGCTCGAAGCGGTAGCGCTCGCTGTCTGCGATGTCGGCGAGATTGCCCGGGTTGCCCGCGTACGTCAGCGCGTCGAGGTTGACGACCTCGACGTCGTCGTGGCGTCGGAGCAGGCGCCGCACGAAATGCGAGCCGATGAACCCGCAGCCGCCGGTCACGAGGATGCGTCTCACGTTTCCTCCGCGTTGGCCAGGGCGGCGAGACAATCACGCAACCCGTCCCTCCAGTGTGGCAGCCGTGGAGCGTCGGCGTGGACGGTGCGCAGGATCGAGCAGGCCGGCCTCGGTGCCGGACGCTGCAGCTGGCTCGAGGAGATGGGCTCGACGCGAGCGTCCAGCCCCGCGCCCTCCATGATCGCGGTCGCGAAGCCGTGCCAGCTCGTCGAGCCGGCTCCGGCGAGGTGGTAGGTGCCGGGCGGGCAGGTCATGAGGAGCTGCAGCGTGGCCCGCGCGAGATGGGACGTCGCCGTTGGACAGCCGATCTGATCGTCGACCACAGCGAGCTCGTCGCGCTCGGCGCCGAGCCGGAGCATCGTGAGGAGGAAGTTGCGGCCGCGCGGTGAGAACAGCCACGCCGTACGCACGACGTACGCGTCGGGATGCTCGGTCAGCAGCGCTCGCTCGCCGGCGAGCTTGGACGCGCCGTAGACGCTGCGAGGCGCCACCGGGGAGCGCTCGTCATAGCCGTTGGGGTCATCGCCGGGGAACACGTAGTCCGTCGAGAAGCCCACCAGCGCGACCCCGTGCGCCCGGGCTGCCCGCGCCACGTGGCGACTGCCGTACTCGTTCGCCCGCCACGCGCCGTCAGGGTCGGACTCGGCGCCGTCGACGTCGGTCCACGCGGCGCAGTGCAGCACGAGCTCGGGGCGGTGCAGGGCAAAGGCCCGCTGCACCGACTCCTCGTCGGAGACGTCGAGCTCCGCGTGCCCGGGCGCGGCGGCATCGGCGCCGAGCAGCACCGCGAACTCGCGGCCGAGCTGGCCGCCGCCGCCGGTCACGAGCACACGGGTCATGCGTCGCGCGAAGAGAGCGTGGGGCTGGTCGTCGACCACAGGCCAAGGACGCGCTCATCGTCCCAGCGCACGTTCTGCTCGTCCGGATCCGCGGGGTCGTACTCCTCGGTGACGTGATAGCAGAGCACGACGTCGGTGAGCGCCTCGAAGCCGTGCGCGACCTGCCCGGGGATGTAGACGGCCAGGCAGTTGTCGCCGTCGATGTCGATCGACCAGGCCACGTCGCGCGTGGGCGAGTCGTCCCGCCGGTCGAGCAGTACGACGCGCGCGCTTCCCTGCGGGCAGAAGAAGAGGTCGTCCTGGCCCCGGCGATGCCAGTGCAGGCCGCGGATCACACCCCGCCGCGAGAACGAGATGTTCGTCTGCAGGGAGGCCTGCCCGCCGGAGAGCGCGCGGTACCAGGACTCCCGGCGCAACTCGCAGAACCACCCCCGCTCGTCGCCCAGCTTGCGCAGGCGCACGAGCCGGGCGCCCTCGATGGGCGTGCTCTCGATCTCAGGGGTCACTCGATCACCTTACGACAGGGCTCAGGGCTTAGAGCTGGTTTCGAAAGTCGCGTGGCGTTCGGAGGTCTCCCGACCACACACGGGACTTTCGAAACCAGTTCTCAATCGGTGCCCGCGAAGACACCGTCGGCCAGCGCGAGCAGATAGCTGCCGTAGCCGTTGCTGCGGAGGGGCTCGGCCAGCCTGAGCAGCTGGTCGCGATCGATCCAGCCCTGCTGGTAGGCGATCTCCTCGGGGCACGAGACCTTGAGGCCCTGGCGCTCCTCGATCGTCTCGATGAAGTTCGCCGCCTGATGGAGCGATTCGTGCGTGCCCGTGTCGAGCCAGGCGTACCCTCGTCCGAGCCGCTCGACCATCAGCTCGCCGCGCTCCAGGTAGCGGCGGTTGAGGTCGGTGATCTCGAGCTCGCCACGCGCCGAGGGCGAGAGCGCCGCCGCGTCGTCCGGCCCGTTGGCGTCGTAGAAGTAGAGGCCCGTGACGGCGTAGCTCGACTTCGGCCGTGCCGGCTTCTCCTCGAGGCCGATCGCACGCCCGTCCGCATCGAACTCGACCACGCCGTAGCGCTCGGGGTCGCGCACCCAGTAGCCGAACACGGTCGCGCCGTGCTCCCGGGCGCTGGCCGCGCGCAGGACGTCGGTCAGGCCGTGGCCGTGGAAGATGTTGTCGCCGAGCACGAGGCAGGACGGCGCGCCGGCCAGGAAGTCACGCGCGATCAGCAGCGCCTGCGCGAGGCCATCGGGGCTCGGCTGCTGCGCGTAGGCGATCTCGAGGCCCAGGTCGGAGCCGTCGCCGAGCAGGTGGTGGAACGCGGACGCGTCCTGGGGAGTGGTGATCACCAGGATCTCGCGGATCCCCGCGAGCATCAGTGTGCTCAGCGGGTAGAAGACCATCGGCTTGTCGTACACCGGGAGCAACTGCTTCGACACGACGCGCGTGACCGGGTAGAGGCGGGTACCCGACCCGCCGGCCAGGATGATGCCGCGTCGCTGCACGCTCAGCCCTCCTCGGGCTCGGGGGGCGGGCCGAGCGAGGCGGCGTCCAGCGCGGTGCGGGGTCGGCGGCGGCGCGGACGAGGCGGCGCGGGAGCCTGAGTCGTTCCGTTGGCCGGAGCCTCGCTCGGGTCGGCGCTTCCCGGCGCGAGCTCCGATTCGGCCTTGGTCGTCCCGTTCGCGCCGGTTGGCGGCTGCCCGCCGTCGGCCGCTCCCTTGCGGCGACGGCGGCGCCGGCGGCGCTTGCGCGCGGGCGCACCATCCGGCGGGGTCGAACGGTTCTCGTCCCCCGTCTCGACGACCGTTGCACCGACAACTTCGACGGCGTGGCCATTGCTCACTGGCGCCGCCTCGCCGACGACGGGGCGCTCCTTGGGCCGCTTCTTGCGCGCCCGACGCGGCTTTGCCGGCGGCTCGGCCTTCTGCTCGGGCAGGTTGGAGGCGAACGCCGCGGCCAGCGCCTCGACGTCGACGGGGAGCTCGGCGCGTGCAGTGTCGATCGTGCGCGCTGCGATCGCGTCGTGCGTGAGCGCCGCGGCGAGCGCCGCTGCCGCCACCGGCAGGTCGGCCTGGCGCAGCGACGCGACGAGCAGCCGCGCACGCACGTGGTGCTCCTCGCCGCGCGACGACGCGAGCGTCCGCAGCAGGTCGCGAATCGCCGGGCTCGCCGCCGTTGCAGCGCGGTACTGCGTCTCACGCGAGGCTCGCGCCAGCTTCCACGTCCACGCGAGGCGCTGTGATTGCGAGCCGGGCAGCGTGCCGGCGGCGATCGCCGCGAGCAGCACGCGCGCGCCCTGAGCGCGGTCGCTGGCCCACGTCGGAGCGGCCTCGATCAGGCGCACCATGCGGTCGATCGTGTTGACATCGGGATGGTGCGCCGCGAGATCCGCCAGCGCGATCCGCCGCAGCGAGCGGTGCTTGCACTCCGCCGCGCACGTTGCGAAGAAGCGGATGCGCGTCGCCTCGCCCACCTTCGCGAGCGTCTCGGCCAGCCGCGGGAGGTCCGTGGGCGCAACGCGCCGCGCCGCCGTCTCGGCCCAGAACTCCTGCTCGTCGAGCGGCAGGCGGTCGGCAGCGACGGTCTTCCAGTGCTCCGCGATGACCGCGCGGCGGCGGGCTGGGTCGTCCGTCACCGGGATCAGCCATTCGGCGTCCCGCAGCACCGGCCGCGCCTGGCGCCGCCAGCGCTGTCGCCGTCGCGGCGGCTTCGGGGTGACGAGCGCACCCGGCTTGTACAGATCCACGTCGAGCAGACTGTGCAGCGTGACCGTGCGCTCGGAGTGCGGCGCCGACGGATCGACGAAGTCGACGACGACGCCGGCTTCCTTGCGACGATGCAACCGCATGACGCGGCCGATACGCTGCTGGTAGACGCGACGGCTGGCCGTCGGAGCCAGGTGCATGCAGATCGTGGCGCGCGGCGCGTTCCAGCCCTCCGCCAGGAGCTGGGCGTTGACAAGCACGTTGATGTCGCCGCGCTCGTAGGCGGCAAGCGTCGCCGCGAGCGCGCGCGGCGGCGTGCGGCCACTGACGGAGCGGGCGCGCAGGCCGGCTGCGCGCATGGCAGCAGCCACGCGCTCGGCGTGATCCACGCCCGCCGCGTAGACGATGCCCGCACGGTGGTCGAAGCGGTCGCGATAGAGCATCGCAGCGGCCATGTTGAGCGCCTCGTGGTCGAGCGCCTCCGCCAGCGCGCGCTGATCGTAGTCGCCTCCCACGACCGGAACGTTGCGCAGGCTGGCGCCTGGCTTGACCCGCAGTGCCCGCAGCGGCGCGACCACGCCGCGGCGCACCGCGTCGGCCAGCGGGAAGTCCGCCACCTCCGCCGGGAACACGTCGCCGACGTGCTTCTGCAGAAGCTGGTCGGTGGCCGTCATGCCGATGTAGATCGGTCGGCTGAAGCGCCGGATCGTCGCGGCGGTTCGCTCGCCGAGGGCGGTGTGCGCCTCGTCGCAGATGACCACTCCATAGGCGTCCGGGTGGATGTCGGCCGCGTGCTTGATGAACCAGGCGTAGGTCTCGATCGTGACCGGCGGCTGGCGCGGCAGGCGCTTGCCCTTCTCGATCGCGGCGATCAGGCGCGGGCCGTAGCCCTGCTCCTTGAGGTCGCGCATGAACTGGTCGACGAGCAGCCGGCGGTGGGTCAGGATCAGCACGCCGACCGTGCGGCAGGCCTCGACGAAGCCGGCGGCCGCGACGGTCTTGCCCGAAGCGGTCGGATGCTTGAAGCGGTAGCGCCGGATCGCGCCCGGATCCGGGGCCTCCGCCTCCGCGGAGACCTCCGCGTCCTCGTCGTCGGAGTCGTCGGAGACGGCCTCGACGTAGCCCTCCGTCGGCTTCCTCGTCGCCCCCGTCGTCGTCCTCCTGGGCCTCGAGCTCGGCGGGCTCCGTCTCCCCGTTCAGCTCGTACTCGTCGGACTCCGCCTCCGCGTCGTCCGAGTCGGCCTCGCGCTCCTCACTCGAAGTCAGTGCGGCCAGCATCCCGGCGAGCGCGTCGACCTGGTGCGGACGCAGAACCAGGCCGTTGGCGAGCGCGGGCGGATCGGTTGCCAGTACCCGCTCGAGCCCGAGCATGAGCGAGAAGCGGAAGCGCCAGCCCGAGCTCGGCTCCTTCAGGCCCGCAGCGATCTCCTCGCGCGCCGCGTCGAGCGCGCGACGGCGCGCCGTTCCCGGCGCAAGCGTCATCGCCGGGTCGTCCCCGTCGTACAGCAGTGGCTCGCCGCACCAGGTCGAGACCTGTGCAGCAGCATCCACCAGTTCGACTTCTTCCAATGGCTCCGGCACAGCGGAGGCCGACAGTTCGCGCAACAGCGCGCTCCTTCGAAGACGTCCGCGGAGTGACGCGCGGCAAGCCCATCGCGCGGGCGCGGCTCGGGAACCACTCCCCGAGGCTCCGTCCCCGCAGTCTAGATCATCCGCGCCGTGCACGGCAACCAAGAGCCAACGGATATCCTGCTGCGACGTGGATGACGGCTCCGTTTTGCTCCCCGTCGAGCAGATCATCTGGGACGACGAGGAGATCGCCGAGCACGCCGGCGAGGACACCGAGGACGGCGACTGGTTCGCGATCCGCACCGATCCGTGGCCGTGCCCGGCCTGCGGTCAGGAGTTCGAGTACGTCACCGGGGCGCACTTCGTGATCGTCACCCCCACGGCGGATGACCTCATCGCGATCGCACAGCGCTGCAAGGAAGTCGGCCGCAACCCGCGCATCCTCCCCTACGAGGACGATCTGCCGACGATGACGCTGTTCGCGTGGCACGCGCATGGCCGCCCGGTGCACGGCATCAAGAAGCCCTGAAGCAGCTCACACGCGTTCCGGGACGAGCAGGCGCCAGATCGGCACGCCCTGGATCGTCGCCACCTGGCGGTACCGGCTCTTGAGGATGCGACCGATCTCGCCCTGCTTGTCGATCGTGCCCGGCTGCTGGTAGACGGCGATGTAGCGCGGCGCCCCCGGACCGGCGAGCGTGTCGCGCAGGCGCTGCAGCGCGCCGGGGATGTGCGCGATCCCGAGGAACCAGAGGTACGGATAGGGCGAGCGCCGGCCGGAGGCGAGATACAGGCCGGCGTCGGCGTAGAGCGCGTAGACGCGATCGCCCGGCCCGGTGTGTGCGTGCAGGTAACGGCCCACCGCGCCGTCCGTCACGATCCGCGAGTCGGAGCTGGAGGCGAGCGAGCGCTCGCGCGTGCCGCCAGCCGTGTACGAGGGCCAGGCCTTGTAGGCAGGGAGGATCAGCACCACGACCCCGAGCACGAGGGCGAGCCGCGGCGGGACCGCGGCGAGCGTCAGAGCCGCGAGCGCGCAGAGCGGCGTCAGGGGCCCGACGTAGTAGTGGCCGTGGAAGAGGCCGCCCAGCGCGAACCCGGTCAGCGAGAGCGCCAGCCAGATCGCGAGCAGCGAGGTCTCGCGGCGGCGCAAGGCGAGCCAGACGCCCGGGACGGCCAGCGCGACGAGCACGCCCACGACCGGGCCGGCCGTGCGCAGCGAGTCGCGGAACAGCGAGAACCGCTCCGACACCGAGCCTGTGGCGACGCTCTCGACGGAGAGGCGGTAGTCGGCGACCGCGAACCACCAGTCGTGAAACCCGGTCACTGCCCCGTGGAGCGCGGCCGCTCCCACGATCAGCGCGACCCCGAGCGCCAGCGCGCCGAGCGCGCGCAGGGCTTCCCTCCGCGGCCTCCAGCCGCGCCAGGCCGCGAGCACCAGCCAGATCCCTGCCGCCAGGCCTCCGTCGTAGCCCGATTGCTTGACCAGGACACCAGCACCGGCGAACAGCCCTGCAGCGAACATCAGGCGCAGGCCCCCGCGCACCTGCCAGCGCGCTGTCAGCGCAAGCGCGGTCACGGCGGGCAACGTCGCCATCAGCTCGCCGTTGGCCGTGAAGCCCTCGATCACCGGAGCCGTTGAGAGCAGGCCGCTGAGGAGCGCCGCGGCCGCACCGGCGCGGCGCCCGGCGAGGTCCGTGACGAGCAGGCCGAGCACGATCGCGATCGCGGACGACCACAGGGCGGCCATGATGCGGATGTCGACGTTGTGCGAGCCCGGCAGCGCCAGCGCCGCCCGGTACAGCAGCAGGAGCCCCTGAGGTCGGTCGACCCAGACGTCGCCATAGAGGTCGGCCCCGCGCGACCACCACTGCGCGACGTAGCCGTAGCCGCCCTCGTCGACCGACAGCGGCGTCGTCAGGAACGGCAGGTGGAGGACGAACGAGGCGAGCGCCGCCGCGGCCAGCGCCCACCACGCGGGGCGCTCGCGGGGATGTTCCGCGGCGCGCACGAGCCGATCCTAGAAGGGATGCGGCGTTCGCCGCGCCGCGTCGCCGCGTCAGGCACTGCGCCCAACCAGGATGGGGCCATAGAATGCGCGGCCATGTCGCAGCGAGCCCCAGACGCGGTGGCCGGCGCCCGGCAGGGCGGAGGCGAGCAGAGCGGCCGCGGCGAGGTCTCCGTGCGCTGCCCCCTGTGCGATGCCGACCGCTATCGGGTGCGCTACGACTCGACGCTCGCGGAGCCAATCGACCCGCAGCGGCACTACACGTCGACATCCCGCGAGTTCGGGCGCTTCGGGCGCATCGTCGAATGCCGCTCGTGCGGGATCGTCTACATGAACCCTCGGCCCCACCACCTCGCCGTGCAGGACGCGTACGGCGACGTCGAGGACGTGCGCTACGTCGAGGAGGAGGAGGGGCGCGTTGCGACGTTCTCCGACAGCCTCTCCCACGTACGCAGGTACGCGCCGCGGGGGCGGCTGCTGGATGTCGGCTGCCACGTGGGAACCTTCATCGAGCTGGCCGAGCGCGCCGGCTTCGAGGTCGCCGGCGTCGAGCCGTCGCGCTGGGCGGCCAGGCGGGCCGAGGAGCGAGTGCGCGGGCCCATCCACGTCGGAGTCGTCGAGGACGCCCCCCTCCCGGACGCTGCGTACGACGTCGTCACGATGTGGGACGTCATCGAGCACCTGCCCGACCCCTCCAGCACGCTGCGCTCGGTGCATGCGGCCCTGCGTCCCGGCGGCGTGTTCGCGGTCACGACGATGGACGTCGAGGCGCTGTTCCCGCGCGTCGCCGGCCGCTTCTGGCCCTGGTACATGCAGATGCACCTCGTCTACTTCTCGCGCCGCACGCTCGGCGAGCTCCTGCGCAGCTGCGGATTCGAGGTCGTCGAGGTCTCGCGTCACCGCCGCATCGTGCGAGTCTCCTACGCCGTTTCCCGTCTGGGCAGCTACAGCCGCACGCGCCGAGCGCGTGGCGCGCGCGCTGACGCGCCGCCTGGGCGACCGCACCGTGGGCGTCGACCTCGGAGACATCATGACCGTGGTCGCGCGCAAGCCCGCGGGCTGATGGCCGCGCCCGCGAGCGCCACGCTGGCGCCCGAGCGGGCGCCCGAGACGCGGCTCGGGCCCGTTCAGCGGCTGTGGCGGGCGTGTCGCTACCCCCTGCTCGTCGTCGCGCTCTCCCGCATCGTCGTGGTGCTGCTGTTCGCGATGGAGGGCTGGGTCACGCGCCCCCACGGCTCGGGCGTCGGGCTGCCGCAGATGCTGCGCGACCTCGGCTCCTGGGACGGCATCTGGTATCGCTCGATCGCCGTCCACGGCTACGACCCCACGATCGGCCACGGCGACAATGCCGCCTTCCTGCCGCTCTACCCGCTGCTCCTGCGGGGGCTGCGCACGATCAGCCCGTTCGTCGATCTGGTGTGGCTCGGCGCTGCGGCTTCCACGATCCTCATGGCGGTCGGCATGTGCCTGCTCTACAAGCTCACCGACGAACGCCTCGGTCGCACGATCGCGCGCCGCACCGTGCTCTTCATGTCGATCTCGCCGCTCGCATTCGTGTTCTCCGCCGTCTACGCGGAGAGCCTGTTCCTCGCGCTCGTCACGGGCGCCTTCCTGCTTGCCGAGCGGCGCCGCTTCCTCGCTGCCTCGGCGCTCGGCGCGCTCGGCGTGCTGACCCGCCCGGTCGGAATGGCGCTCGCACCTGCGCTCGTGTGGATGGCGTGGGGAGAGCGCGAGGGACGCTGGCGGCGCGTCGCCCCGGTTGCCCTGCTTCCCCTGGCCGAAGGCCTGTTCACGCTCTACCTGTGGTGGGAGACCGGAGACCCGTTCGCGCAGACGCACGCGCAGGCGCGCGGCTGGGGGCGCAGCCTGGGCTTGCCGCCACTCGTGATCTGGAACGCGTTCACGGGCCCGGTGCTCGACCGGCACGAGCTTCGCTTCCTCGTCCACATCGTCTTCGCGATCGTCTGGACGACAATGCTCGTGGAGTTGTGGAAGCGCCGCGACGAGGTGCCGATTCCGTACTTCCTGTTCGCGGCCGGGTGCGTGGTGCTGCCGTTCGCCGCGGGCAGCCTCGTGTCGGCCGGCCGCATCGGCATGCTCGGGTTCCCGCTCTTCTGGGCGCTCGCGATCCTCGCCCGCCGCGAGGGCATCGACACGACGGTCAAGGTCGTCTCGCCTGCGCTGATGGCAGGCCTGATCTTCGTGACGTACGGCATACGCACCTTCACGCCGTGAACCGCCTCGCGACGCGCCTGCGCGAGCGCATCGCGGCAGCGGGTCCGATCACGTTCCGCGACTTCATGGAGAGCGCGCTGTACGACACCGAGGATGGCTTCTACGCGCGCGGCGCCGTGCTGGGAGCACGGGGCACATTCACCACCGCGCCTGTCGCGACCGCGTTCCTCGCTCGTGCCGTCGCGAGCGACCTGCGCGACCTCTGGCAGCAGCTCGGGCAACCGGACCCATTCACGCTCGTCGAGGTCGGCCCAGGCGACGGCTCGCTCGCGGCGGGGCTCGCAACGGAGCTGTCCGATCTGCCACTCGATCTCGTGCTCTGCGAGCGTGCGGCGGGGATGCTCGCCCAGGCCCGCGAGCGCGTGCCCGCCGCACGCTGCGCCGAGCTCGCAGAGCTCAGCGGCGTCCACGGCGCGATCGTGACCAACGAGGTGCACGATGCCTGTCCGGCTCACCGCCTGCGCTGGCCTCGCGAGCTGCTGGTCGACGTCGGCGCGGACGGTCGCTTCCAGCTCGTGCCCGGGCCTCCGGCGGGCCCGCTGGGTGATCCTCTGCGCGCCGCGGGCATCACGCCGCTCGAGGGCGCCGAGTACGAGGTGGCGCCGGCGCAGGCGGAGCTGCAGCGTGCGCTTGCCCGGGCTCTCGAACGCGGGCTGCTGATCGTCCTCGACTACGGCGAGGCGGGGGCCGCGCGGTACGAGCGTCCGGTGCCGCGACTGCGCACCTACCTGGGTGGCATGGCGGGCGGCGATCCGCTGGCCGCGCCCGGGACGCAGGACATCACCGTCGACGTCGACTTCGGCCAGGTGCGCTCCGCGGGTGAGGGCGAGGGACTGCACACGACCCTCGACGTCGCGCAGCCGGAATGGCTGGTCGCACATGGCGTGGAGGCGGCGATCGCACGGCTCCCGCGCCACGACACCGAGCGGCTGTGGCTGGAGGCGCTCTCCCAGCCGGAGGGGAGCGGCTCGGCGTTCCGCGTGCTCGTGCAGGAGCGCGTCTGACGTCTCCGCATGGCCGGCTCCGCTTGAATGCCCCGGTGATCGCATGAGCACGCGGATCCTGCTCGTCGCGCGGCACGGCCAGGCCACTCAGGGACCGGACCACGTGTGGACGCCCGATGATCCGCTGACCGAGCTCGGCCACCGGCAGGCCGCCGACCTGGCGGCTCACGTGGCCGGCCTCCGCCGCCCGCCGACGCGCCTCGTCGCGAGCCCGTTCCTGCGCGCACAGCAGACCGCCGCTCCGTGCGGCGAGCTGCTCGGCCTGCCGATCGAGACCGACCCACGGCTGGCGGAGTTCGCCTCGACCCTGCCCTCCCCGTGGACGCTCGCGGAGACCGACGAGCTGATGCCGTACGACGACATCTGGCATCCGGGCGACGCCGGCTGGGACGGCGAGACGATCGGCAGCTTCTTCGAGCGCACCGGAGCCGCAGCCGAGCACCACGCCCGCGTCGGCGAGGTCGCGCTGCTCGTCTGCCACGGCGGCACGACCATGGGCATCATCCGCTGGGCCATGATGATCCCTCCGCGCGAGCCGGACGCCTTCGACCTCTTCATCGCCAATGCGAGCCTGACCGAGATCCGCACGCGCGTCGACCGCCACGGGCGCGAGCGACGCCATCTGCGGCGCGTCGCGGACGTCCGCTATCTGACCGAGGTCACCGGCATCTGAGAACGTGGCCTTCAAACGGTTCAGGACGTCGCGGCCTGGGCCAGCGACAGCTTCCAGTTGGTGAGATCGGCGGTCGCGACGACAGCTCCGCCGGCGCTCAGGACCTGGAGCGTGTTCCCCGGAGCCGTCCGCAGCCGCAGCGTGCCCGCGCGGCCCCGCCACGCCTCCGGGAGCTCGATGCAGGCGGCCCACGCACCCTGCCCCAGCGGCAGCGCGTGGATGAAGGGGTACTCCCGCGAGTTATAGAGCGTGTACGTCCAGCTTCCGTCCTCGGCCGACGTGCGCGTGAGCGGTTGCCCCTGCATCGTCCAGCCGCTTGGCTGCTCGTTGCCCTCGGCCGAGAACACGACCTTCGTGACGACGGGGTTGAGCGTGTGATCGAGCCGGTTGTAGGCGAGCACCTTGTACCTGGTCGCGTCGGTGGCAGACGCGCGCCGCGTGAGGTAGATGGCCGAGCCGCTCGGTGCGACGGCGTCGAAGGTGACCGTGCCACGGAAGGAGAGCGGCGTCAGCCTGCCGTCCTCCGCGACGAGGAAGCGGGAGCGCCCGCCCTCGCCCTGCCGGGCGTAGGTGAGAACGACCGTGCGGCCGCTGAACGAGACGCCGCCGAGCTCGCCGCGCGTTGTCACGGTCGGCAGCAGGTAGTCGTGCGGGACACGGATGCGCGAGCTGCCTCCGGCCCAGTGCATCGTGAGCAGGCCGTTCTTCAGGGTGGCGCTCGCGCCGGGGCCGCCGACGGCCCGCTGGAGGCCGGGGCTCGCGGCCACCGGGGCAGCGGCGGCGGCGCTCGCGACCGCGAGCACGCAGGTCAGGGTGCGCAGGGGAGTCATCATGTCGACACTACGCCGGTGGGGGTGCACGAGGTTCCCGGCGATTCGCGAGAGCGCGCGCAGAG
>CAWJTT010000016.1:0-194113 GCA_963845865.1 uncultured Actinomycetes bacterium | reverse complement strand
CGCAGAGCACCGTGTACATGGCGACCAGGAAGAAGACCGAGAGCCAGACGACACCGGGCGTCGCCAGCACGCGCCAGATCCAGCGGGATTCCACTAGCCCGCCTTGAACTTCGCCCAGGCGTTCTGCCAGAGCTTGCTGCCCTCGACGCTGAGCGCGAGCAGCTCCTGGTTGTTCGCAAACTGGTCGGGCCGCAGAACGGCAGGCGCGAGGCTCTTCGGGATGAGGCCCTGCTTGACCAGCGAGTCGGCGTCGATCGTGTTCTGCGGCGGCGTGTAGCCGACGTACTGAACCATGTTGTCGTAGGCGTTCTTGCGGTCGAGCAGGAAGTTGAGGAAGGCGTGGGCCAGTACGGGCTTCTTGGAGTTCGAGAGCACCCAGAGCAGGTCGTTCTGCACGACGCCGCCCGCGTCAGGGCCCCAGAACGAGAGCACCGTCGGGGGAGTGTTCTTGGGCATGTAGTAGAGCGCCGCCGACACCAGGTCGCCCGACCAGGCGTGGTGCAGCCAGGACTTGCCCTCGGGGAGGGTCTGGTAGTCGGTGATGTCGACCTTGACGTTGCTGATGCTCGTGAGCTGGGAGAGGTCGCGCCCGGCCTTGTTGATGATCGCTGCGTCCTCGGTGTTGAGATCCTGGATCCGGCCCTCGCGCATCGCGTCGCGCTGCATCGGCATCGCGAGCGCGTCGCGCTGGTCGTCCAGGATCCCGACCTTGCCGGTCCACGGCTTCGACTCCCAGAAGATGTCCCACGGCACCTTCATCCCGGCGATGTCGTTCCCGATCTTGTCGTTGCGCCAGCCGATGCCGTCGAGCCAGACGACGTAGGGCACCGTGTAGCGTGCCTCGCGGTCGTAGAACGGGTCCTGCAGCGGGGCCCAGATGTTCTTGGCCAGATTCGGCAGATAGCTGTGCGTGAGCGGGAGCATCAGCTGCTGCGCGATCAGCGTCACCATGTTGTTGGCGCTGAGGCCGATGACGGCGTCGAAGCCGACCGAGCCGGACGAGAGCTTCGCGGTCGCCTCGTCCGCGGAGTTGTAGGTCGCGATCTTGACCTGGCAGTTGTACTGCCGCTCGAAGCGCTTGACGAGCCCCGGCCAGATGTAGTCGGCGTAGTTGTAGAGATTGAGGGTGCCGCCCTCCGGCTGGAGGCCCTCCTTGATCGGCGGGTTGTCGGGAGTGATCGCCCAGGTGACGCTGTAGTCGGGGCGCGGCAACGGCAGGCCGTTCGGCCCGGTCGGCCGCGGCACGACGAGCTTCCGGACCGCGGCGCTGCCTCCCGCCGCATCGCCGGCACCGACTGCGGTCGTCGTGTTCTGACACCCGGCAGCAAGACCGGCCACGCCCACTGCTGCGCCCGCGCCGATGGCGCCGCGCACGAGGTTGCGCCGGGTGAGCCGGTGTTCGCGTGGGTGCATTCAGTGCCGGGCGGGGATCGCCGCGCCGTCGTTCGCCGCGACTGATCGGAGAGTCAATCGCAAAGCGACCGCCGGCGTCAAGGCTGGTTCACGGGTTGCCCGGCGGTGTCGTCGTGCATGATCCGACCCGACATGCGAATCACCAACGTCGAGACGATCATCCTGCGCCTGCCGGAGATCGAGTTGCGCGCAGACGGCACGCAGGATGCGTTCATCGTCCGCCTCGACACCGATGAGGGCGTGAGCGGCTACGGCGAGGCCGACACGTCGCCGTCGGTCGCTGCCGCGTTCATCGACATGCCGTCCTCGCACTCGATGCTCGTCGGCATGCGCGAGACGCTGATCGGCCGCGACCCGTTCGACATCGAGCCGATCTGGCTCGACCTCTACGAGACGACGGCGCACGCCGGTACGCGCGCCGCCGCCATCCACACGATCTCGGCGATCGACATCGCGCTGCACGACCTCGTCGGCCGCGCCCTCGGCCAGCCCGTGCATCGCCTGCTCGGGGGGTGCTTCCGCGAACGCGTGCCCGTGTATGCGAGCGCTCTGATGCCCGAGTCCCCCGACGAGGTACGGCGCCACGTCACGACGCAGGTCGAGCGCGGGCACAGGGCTCTCAAGCTCGGCTGGGGCCCGCTCGGCCACGACGCCCGGCGCGACCTCGAGCTCGTGGACGCCGCCAGGGCAGCGGCGGGCCCGGATGTCGACGTGATGATCGACATCGGGCGTCGCTGGCAGTTCAAGCACGCCCTCGAGATGTCTCGCCGGCTGGCCGAGTTCGACCTCTACTGGCTCGAGGAGCCGCTCTCGCTCGAGGACATCGACGGCTACCGGCGGCTCTGCGAGCAGAGCCCGCTCAGGATCGCCGCCGCCGAGCACGAGGCGACGATCTGGTCGTTCCGCGACTGGATGGTGCGCGGCGGTCTCGACATCGTCCAGCCCGACCTCGCGCGCTGCGGCGGCTTCAGCCAGGGCAGGCGGATCGCCCAGGCGGCATTCGAGCTTGGCCGCGAGTGCGTGCCGCACGCGTTCTCGACCGGCATCCTCATCGCCGCGTCGCTGCAGCTCGTCGCCGCGATGCCGCGCGGAACCTACTGCGAGTACACGGTCGCCGAGTCGCACGACGCGCTGGACGTGCTGGCCTCCGGCTTCGAGTTCGCGGACGGATGCGTGCGGGTCCCCATGGGGCCGGGGCTCGGCATCGAGATCGACGAGGAGAAGCTCGCACGCCATCGCGTGGCGTGAGAGCTGGTTCTCAATACTCTGCTCAGGTCGCCAGCGCCCAGCGCGCGCCGGCCGCTCCCGCCACCAGGGCCCCCTCGATCCAGCCCGGCTCGTCGGTCGCAACGTCCGAGGTCGCGAACGCGACCCTGCCGTGGGGCGGGTAACGCTCGGCCGTGAGCAGCTCGGCGCGCCCGACGGTGGCGGTCGCCCAGGTGCCGCGCGAGAACGGATCCCCGATCCAGTCGTGGTGGTCGGCCGCGACGAGCTCCGAGTCGGGGAAGAACGCGCGCAGCGCTCGCTCGACGTCGGCGTGCGCACCGGGATCGAAGCTCCCGTCCTCGTAGCCGAAGCCGATCAGCAGCACGTCGCCGTCGTCGAGCACGCGATCGGCGTAGAGCCAGTGAAGACCCTCGCCCGCACCGGCGGCGAGCACGCCGGCCGGCACGCCGCGGGCTCGCAGCCACAGCTTGTGCGCGCGACCCGCGTTCGCGCCGAGCGCTTCGGCGGTCGCCGGCGGGAGGGCGGGATCGAAGGCGACCGTCGGCAGCGCGTTGACCGGTAGCGCCAGCACGACGCGCGCCGCCCGGTACGACGTGCCGTCGGCGAGGCCGAGCTCCACGCTTCGGTCGTCTTGCCGCACCGAGCGCACCTCCGCGCCGTAGCGCACCTGCAGGCGCGCGCTGTCGGCCATGCGCCCGGCGAGGGCGCTCCAGCCTTCGAGCGGCGCGAAGCGCAATGCGGTGAGGAGACCCGTGGGTCCCCCGTGCGCGGCGATGGCCCCGAGCGCGTCGGCGATCGCGCCATGCTCGGGATCGGTACCGCCGATCATGACCCACCAGGCTGCGAGGAACTCGCGCGTGGCAGTCGGTGCGCCGATCCCGCGGAGATAGTCGGCGCATGACAGCGACCCCCGATCGCCGAACGTCCCTGCCGTGTACGCGGCCGCGTCGACGGCGACCCTCACGAGCGCGGCGTCGAGCGCCGCAAGCTCGCCGAACGGCACGGGAAGGCCGTGGCGCACCTCGCCTGCGGTGCGCCAGCGGACGGCCGACGGGGCCCCGTAGGTGCGCGTGCCGAGCCCGTAGCGCGCGAGCTCGGCTCGCACCTCGGCGTGCTCCGGGGCGAACCACGACCCGCCGATCTCGACCATCGGGCCGGAGCCCGCGAATGGACGTGTCCAGGCGCGACCACCCGGACGATCCCTGGCCTCGAGCACCAGCACCGAGCGCCCGGCGTCGGCGAGGTCGCGCGCGGCGCGCAGGCCCGCAAACCCGGCGCCCGCGACGACGGTGTCCAGCTCCGCGGTCACGCGTTCTCCGGCGCGTCCTCCCAGACCGTCGTGCCCCAGGTGATCGCGAGCCACACGGCGTCGGCGCCGCGTGCCGCGCCGTGGTAGTGGCGCTCGTCCGCGGGAGCCACGACGTACTCGCCCGGCGCGATGTCGTGCTCGCCGTCGGGCATTCCCACCCGTCCGCGGCCCTGCAGGAGGTAGAGGTGCTGTCCTCCGGGATGGCTGTGCCAATTCGTGACGGCACCCTCGCGGAAATGCACTCGCGCCACATCAGGACGGTTGTCGGCGTCGGCCGGCTGCAACATCTCGAGCTCCACGCTCCCCGTGAAGCGCCCGCCGTAGGTCTCGCTCACTTCGCCTCGCTGCACGATTCGCATGCAGCCGATCGTACTCTCGAGCCGGCCGCATGCACGGATCCACCGCCCTCGGTGGCCCTCCTCGTCGGACGCTGCAACGCTCGGGGTCAGACCCGCACAGGCGGGGTCAGACCCGCACGTTGCGGGTCTGACCCCGGCTGTGCGGACCCGGTTTCCGGCGCTCGTGGCACGCGCTTGACAGGCGGGTGCCCGGGCGGTTTGCTGCACTGCGTGTCGCGCCTGGGAGTGCAGGAGATCGAGCGCGGTCTGTGGCGCTGGACGGCGCCGCATCCCGACTGGCTTCCCGATTCCGGGAGCACAGGCGGATGGGTGGAAGAGGTCGGCAGCGTGTACTGCGAGCTTCCCGGCGCGCTCCTGATCATCGACCCGGTCGTGCCCGAGGATGCCGAGGACGCTGCGCGACTCTGGCGTGCGCTCGACCGCGATGTGGAGCGCCTTCGCCGGCCCGTCTGCGTGGTCGTCACCGTGCACTGGCACCGGCGTGGCGCGGACGAGGTGATCGCGCGCTACGCGGCGCTCGACGGAGTCGTCCCCGATGGCGCGACTGCCATCCCGCTCGGCGATCCGATCGGCGAGACCGCGTACGGCCTTCGCCACCACGGCGCACTCGTCCCGGGCGACATCGTCCTCGGAGGTGACGGCATCGAGGGCGAGCGGAGTGACGGCCTGCGCGTGTGTCCGCCGGGCTGGTACGGCCGGACCCTCGCGGAGCGCTGGTGGTACGGCGGCGTGGGCTTGCGCAGCGCTCTCGATCGTCTGGCCGGCGAGGGCGCGGAGCGCGTGCTCGTGTCGCACGGCACGCCGCTCCTGAGCGGCGGCGCGGAGGCGATGCTCGCCCTCGCTGCCGGTGTGAACGGCCGGCGAGCGGCATGAGAGCAGCGGTCGCCCCTCGATCCGCTCCCGGTCAGGACGGACTGCTCGACCGCGAGGCCGACGATCTCGTGCTCGACACGGGCTTCGCACCATGTCTGACGCCGCGGGCCGGCGAGTTGCTGTCATAGACGACACGCCGGATCCGGTGATGCGCCGCATGCGCGCCTACCTGCGGTTCGACCGCCGGGAGTCGCGCCTGCCGGCGGCGATCGCGATCCTCGTCTCCGCAGGGCTGTACTTCCTGCTCCCCGCCCAGCTGTCACTCGGGCCCGGCGTGATCTTCCCGATCGTCGCGGTGCTCGGAGTGCTGCCGCTGACGATCGCCGATGCGCTGGGCCGCGAGCAGCCGTGGCAGCGGCCGCTCGCGCTCACGCTCCTCGCCTTCACCGTCGCGGCCAACGGCACGTCGCTCGCCCTCCTCGTGCACGAGCTGATCGCCAAGAGCTCCGAGATGAGCGGGAGGCAGCTGCTCGCCGGCGCGCTGACCGTATGGATCTCCAACCTGCTGGTGTTCGCACTCATGTACTGGGAGCTCGACCGCGGCGGCCCGCGCCAGCGCGAGTCCGACGGCGGCGACACGCCGGACTTCCTGTTCCCGCAGATGACCGACGGCAAGGACATCGTGCCCGGCTGGCAGCCCGCCTTCTCGGACTACCTGTACACGTCGAGCACGAACGCCACCGCGTTCAGCCCGACCGACACGCTGCCCATCACGGGCGTGGCCAAGCTTCTGATGTCGATGCAGTCGCTGTCGTCGTTCGTGCTGGTCGTGCTCGTCACCGCACGCGCCGTCAACATCCTGCATTGATCAGGCGCCGCCGCGCGGAATGGTCACGGTTGCCGTCGTACCCGCGCCCGGCTGGCTCTCGAGCGTCAGCGCGCCACCGAGGGCCTCGGCGCGCTCGCGCAGTGAGGCGAGGCCGATGTGACCCGCTCGCACCATCGCCGTCGCGACGACCGGGTCGAAGCCGACGCCGTCATCGCGCACGCGTACGCGATCGGCAGCGGCGCCCCGCTGCAGCGCGACCGAGACATGCGTCGCGGCGGCGTGGCGGACGACATTCGCGAGCAGCTCGCTCGTGCAGCGCAGCACGGCGCGATCGTTCGGACCGGGCGCGCCGTCGCTCACGTCGAGCTGCAGCGCGAAGCCGGCGCGCTCGGCTGCGGCGCGGGCAGCCTGGCCGATCGCGGCTGCCAGCCCGGCTTCCTCGAGCAGATACGGGTGGAGGTCGGAGACGGCACCGCGCAACTCGGCGACCGTGGCGGTGATCGCGGCATGGGCGCGCGCTTCCGGGCCGTCGGGGTCGGCACCGGCGGCCAGGTCGAGATCATGCCGGGCCGCCAGGAGGTTCTGGATCGCGCCGTCGTGCAGATCCTGCGCGAGCTGCTTGCGCTCGCGCTCCTCGGCGGTCAGCGCCTCGGCCACCAGGCGCTGTCTCTGCGCAGACAGCAGTCGCACGGCGCTCTCACGACGCGCGATCAGCAACGAGAGGAGCGCGAGCGCGAGGCCGAGCCAGGCGAGGTATGCGGCCTGCACGAGCACGAACGAGAGCGCGCCGCTGCTCGAGCGACTTGGGTGCGGGGCCGCCTGCAGCAGGTACGCGACCGTCGAGGCCACCGCCACGGAGGCGGTGGCGAGCGGGCGCCCGCGGAACGCCACCACCACGACGGGAAACAGGAACGCGAAGCGCAGCTGCGAGAAGCCGCCACCCGAGCTGTACGTCAGCGCGACGGCGAAGAGGATGTCGGCCACGGCCAGCCGCTGCCAGCGTGCCCCTGGCGACAGATTCCAGCGTGCGATTGCGAGCGTCGCGAGCGCGTACAGCGTGAACGCCGCCAGCACGACGTAGAATCGCCCCTCGCTGGGCTCCGGCTTCGGGACATAGACCTCGCCGACGAGCAGCACCGGCACCGCGACGATGCGCAGCAGCGCCGTCAGGAGGTCGGCATCGGGGAGTCGCCGCTCGTTCACTCCACGATGCCGCGGCGCATCGCCTCCGCGACGGCTGCCGCTCGATCAGAGACGCCGAGCTTCTCGTACAGCCGGCCCAGGTGCGACTTGACCGTCGTCGTGCCGAGAAAGAGCCGCTGCGCGATCTGGGGCGCCGAGAGGCCGTCGCAGAGAAGCTCGAGCACCTGGCGCTCGCGCTCCGTCAGGAGCGGTGTGTCACCGTGCGAGCGCGCCCGGATCTGACTTGCGAGGCCTGCGGCGAGCTCGGGCGCGAGCTGCGTGTGCCCGCTGGCGACGCCGTGGATTGCGCGCGCGATCTGATCCTGCGTGGCGTCCTTCGTCAGATAGCCGGTCGCGCCGGCCTCGAGCGCGCGGTACACGAGCTCGTCGTCGGCGAACGCCGAGAGCATGAGCACGCGAGTCGCGATGCCGTCGCGGGTGACCGCGTTGGCGATGCCGATGCCGTCGATCTCGGGCAGGCGCAGGTCCACGCACGCCACGTCGGGGACGAGCGCGCGGATCTGCTCGAGCGCATCCCGCCCGTTGCTCACCTCCGCGACCAGCTCGAGCTCGGGCCAGGCCCGCACGGCGCGGACGACGCCCTCGCGGAAGAGCGGGTGGTCGTCGGCGACGATCACGCGGAACCGGACCATTCTCCGATGGTAGATGGCTTTGCCTGGCGGACGGGCATCGTCCGATCGGAGGATGCAGGCGGGCGGCGGGTCCGGCCGATCGTCCACCCCCGCCGAGGCGACGTGCAGGGGATGCTCAGGCAGTGGCGACGATGGCGTCCGCCGGAGCTCGAGTGCCGCTGCCGCACCGTCTCGCGGCGAGTTTCCTTGCGGTCCTGATCACCGCCCTGGGAGTCGGTCTCTTCGCGCACTACGTGCGGGACTACGCGCTCTACCGCGGCTTCGGGCCGCCGCACGCCCTCGTGCCGGCGAGCGCACAAGGCCGGATCGCAACGCTCGCATTCCGAAGCCCTGCACTCGGCGGGCGCACGGAACGAGCGCTCGTCTACCTGCCTGCCGCGTACCGAACGCAGCCGTCGATGCGCTTCTCCGTCGCCTATCTGCTGCATGGCACGCCCGGCGACCCCCGCACCGCGTTCGTCAACTCGCTGCACGTCGCCCCGCGCCTCGATCTCCTCATCCTGCGCCACCGTGTCAGCCCGTTCATCGTCGTGATGCCGCCGGGATCTCCGTCGACCTACGACCGTGCCACGGAGTGGGCCAATGGCCCTGCTCCCGACGCGCACTGGTTCACGTATCTCACGCACGATCTGATCCACGCCGTCGATGCGCATCTGCGAACGATCCGGATGGCGGCAGGCCGCGGGATCGGCGGCTATTCCTCGGGCGCCGACGCCGCGCTCAATGCGATCCTGCTCCGGCCACACCTGTATGCCGTCGCAGAGGGCTGGAGCGGCGATTACCGGCAGACGCCCGCCACGGTCGGTCACGACGCGGCGCTCGTGCGGCACTTCTCGGCGCTCGACACGGCCCCGCTGCGCGCGCCCGAGCTGGCGGCGACGGGCGCGCACGTCTACCTGTACACGGGGCGGCGCGACCGCGTGATGCCCGAGACGATGCACGTCGCCCACGCGCTGCGCAGCTCGGGCGTGGACACGCTCGTGGACCTGACGGGAGGCGGTCACGCCTGGGCGCTGTGGTCGGACCGCCTGGACGGGTCGCTGCGCTATTTCTCGGACCATCTGAGCGGGCCCCGGCCGTGATGCGCCGTGGCCTGTGGCTCGTGCTCGAAGCGATCGCCCTCGTCGCGTGCCTGGTCGCCGCGACCGGACTGACGGACGCACTCCGACACGTACCAGGGCCGAGCATCGCACTCGCCCTCCCGCTGCGGGAGACGGGCCACGACGACCGGGCCTCGCTGCTCGTCGTCGCCGGCTGCTCTGCGGTCGTGTTCGGACTCGCGGCGCTGGCTCTCGGACGCGCGGCCGTACATCCGCTCCGCGGAGCCCTGCTGCGTGCTCCGGTCGTGCTGTGCGGCGCGCTCGTCCTGCAAGCCGTCTCGCTGGAGCTCGTGCGACAGGCCACCCTCGGGCTCGACTGGAACGCCGCGCTGCTCTCGCCGGGACCGTACGTGACCGCGCTCGGCGCGCTGCTCGGAATCGCGACGTCGGCCGTGCTCGTCTCCTCCGATCGACGGATGCGGCACGGCCCCAACGAGCGTCCGGTTGAGGGCCGATCCAGCGCCACGCCCGCTGTGAAGATCGCACCATGAGCACGCACGCCGCCGATCGTGCGCCGTTGCTCCGTTTGGGACCGACGCGCGCGATCGCCCGCCGGTCGAGCGCGGTGCGCCTGGCGATCGCGCTCGCGGTGGCGGCATTCGGGTGCGTCCAGGTCGTCGCCGTCGAGAACGGCGCGGCGGGCACGATCGTCGGCGCAGGCCTCGTCGCGCTGGCAGCCCCGCTCGCACGAGGACGGCGCAGGGCGCTGCTGGCAACGGCCGGCCTGGTGCTCGCCTCGCTGGCGCTCGACGACGACGCCGTCGCCCGTCCCGGCCTCGCAGCCGTCGCCCTGCTGGCAGCGCTGCTCGTGTGCGCCCCGGCCTTCCGCGCCAGCGGGGACCCGGCCACTCGGCGGCTGATCATCCCCGCCGCCGCGCTGCTCGCGATCGGCCTCGTCGCCGACCTCGCCCGCGCCGGCGGGCACCTCGCGCACCCGCTGGGCGCGACGCTGCTCGTGGGCGCCTGCCTGCTCGCCGCCCGCACCCTGCGACCGTGGCGATGCGAGGCGCACGACGATGCGCCGGGGCGATTCCGCGCCGCGCGCATCGTCGCCGAGCGCGCGACGGACACCCTCGCGCCGTTCACGCTGCGCGCCGACAAGCACTTCTTCTTCGGCCGCGAGGGCAGGAGCTTCATCGCCTATCGCGTGGTTGCGGGGGTCGCGCTCGTCTCGGGCGATCCGGTCGGCGACGAGGCGGCCTTCCCTGCGCTCGTCGCGGCGTTCGCGCGCTTTGCCGAGCAGCGCGGATGGACGCTCGGTGTGCTCGGCGCGGCGACAGAGCGCCTGCCGCTCTGGCGGGATGCCGGCCTGCGCGCCCACTACACGGGCGACGAGGCCATCGTCGATCCGGCCGCCTTCTCGCTCAGCGGGCGTGCCATGCGCAAGGTGCGCCAGTCGGTCGCGCGGCTCGAGCGCGAGGGCTACTCCGCCGAGGCGGTGCGTGGCAGCGCCGTCGCCGAGCCGCTGGCCGCGCGCCTCGCCGAGATCGCCGCGCGCTGGCGCGGTGACCGTTGCGAGACGGGGTACTCGATGGCGTTCGCGGGCGCGGGCGTCGACCGCGAGCGCGACGACCTCTACGTCATCGCCCGCGACGCTGCCGGGGAGCCGCGCGGATTCCTGCACTTCGGGGTCGTGCCCGGAGGGAGCGCGCTCTCGCTGTCGAGCATGCGCCGCGATCGCGATACGCCCAACGGCCTCAACGAGTTCCTGGTCTGCCGTGCGCTGGAGCATGCGCGCGAGCACGAGATCGCGCGGGTGTCGCTCAACTTCGCAGCGTTCGCGCAGCTGCTCGATCCGCCAGCGCCACTCGACCCGCTCTCGCGCGTCGAGCGCCGCCTGCTCGTCAAGCTGGCCGGGCGCTTCCAGCTCGAGCGCCTGCGCTCGTTCAACCAGAAGTTCGCGCCCGAGTGGGAGCCCCGCTATGCGGCGTATCCGAGCGTGGCCACGCTGCCGCGCATCGCGCTGGCCGCGATGCTCGCGGAGGCGTACGTGACGCTTCCCTCGGCTCCCTGGCGGCGGGCGTGACCTCCGCACTTGCAGCCGGCCTCGGTCTCGCCCTCGCCTCTGCGCTGGCCCTCGACGTGGGCTTTCTCATCCAGCAGGGCGCGGCCGCGCGCGCCCGCGAGCTCTCGCTGCGCCGCCCCCTTGCCTCCGCTCAGGCGCTGTTCGCGAACGCGCGCTGGCTGACCGGGTTCTGCCTCGGCCTGGCCGGCTGGGGCCTCTACTTCGCCGCACTGACGTTGGCTCCGCTCTCGCTGGTGCAGACGGTCGCCGCGGGCGGCATCGGCCTACTGGTCGTCCTCGTCGCCGTCGGGCGGCGAGCGCTGCCGCCGCGCCGCGAGCGGATCGGCGCGGTGCTGGCGACGCTCGGCCTGATGGCGCTGGCCGCGAGCATCGGCCACTCGACCGTGGTCGGCAGCGCGCCGCCCGCGGCGGGCCTCGTCGCACTCGCGGCAGCCGCACTCGTCGTCGTCGCATGTGCGCTGCGCGCACGCTCGGCGGCGCTCGGCGGTCTCGCAGCAGGCATCTGCTACGGCGTCGGCGATGTCATGAGCAAGTCGCTCCTGCTCGACCTCCCCCACCACCCCACGCTCGCCGCGCTGCTCGCCTCCCCGCTTCTCTACGCCACCGCCGGCGCGCACGGCCTCGGCTTCCTGGTCATCCAGCGGGCGTTCCAGCACGGTGGCCCGATCGCCTCGCTCGGCCCGATGACCGCGGCTGCGAATCTGCTGCCGATGGCGGCCGGCGTGCTCCTGCTGGGCGAGCAGATGCCACCCGGCGGACTCGGCCTCGCCCTCCGTGTCTGCGCCTTCGCGGCGGCCGTGGCCGGTGCCTGGGCGCTGTCGGCGCGCAGCGCAGCCGCCCCGACGGACGAGTCGCCCGCCGAGCCCGCGCTCTGGCTGCAACCCACGGTCCCGACCGCGGCACGCTGATGGCAGCGATGCACCATCGGCGCGACGCGGGCGACGAAGGGCGCACCATCCGCGTGGTCGCGGCGGACGACCACGCGGCTTCCCTGCGCGCCACGACCGAGACGCTCACGCGTGCAGGCCTGGATGTCGTCGGTGTCTCCAACAGCGGCCAGGGCGCGATCGACGACGTTCGCACGTACTCGCCTGACGTGGCGCTCGTCGACCTGCGCATGCCGGGCCTCTCGGGCACCGACGTGGCGCGCACGGTGTGCGCGCGCTATCCGAGGACGCGCGTCGTGATCCTCTCGGCCTACGCCGACGAGGAGATCGTGCAGCTCGCGCTCCAGGCGGGCGCGACGGCGTACGTCACGAAGGACAGCGCGCCCGAGGAGATCGTGCGTGCCGTCTGTCGGGCGGCGGACGGACAACCCACGCCGCCCGAGTGAAGCGCGGCGTGCTCGCAGCCCTGGCGGGCCTCGCGTTGGCGGCGCCCGCGAGCGCAGCGGTCGTGCCCTCCGGGTGGACGATCGCCGACACGGGACCCAGGGGTGGCACGACGTACGCCGGACCACCCGTCGACGGTGTCGGCGCGCTCTACCTCCCTTCGGGCCTGCAGCCCGGCCGGCGGCTCCGCGTCGCCTATCTGCTGGGAGGGCCAGGCGCAGGCGCGAACACTGCGAGAGCGCTGGGTATTGCCGCCGCCGCCGACGAGCTGCTGTGGCAGCGCACGACGCCGCCGTTCGCGGTCGTCGTCACCTCGGCGGGAGGCCGGCGGACGCTCGCGGCGGCGATGCGCTTCGCGCAGCAAACGCTGTCACCCGTCGGTATCGCGTCGGGCGGAGCCGTGATCGGCTTCGGTCGCCAGGCATCGCTCGCCATCCGGCTCGCGCTGCAACCGGGGCTGCACATGGGCACCGGCATCGCGATCGGCGGGCGCATTCCCGCAGGCCTTGCCCGCCGGGCTGAGCACGCGGTTCGTGCGCACCGCCTGCGAACGTTCCGGCCCGCCATCCCGGCCAACGCGGGCGAGGCGCGGCCCGGGCACCATCAACTGCTCGATGGTCTCGCCTTCGCCTTCGCGCCGGCGGCCGCGAGCCGCGCGAGCCGGGCGGCAGAGGCGATCGCACCCCACGGCTGGGTGCGTGTCGCCGCGGGGCCCTACGGCGGCACCGTGTGGCAGGGCGTGATCCCGAACCGCGCCGACCCGGGGCATCCACGGGCTTCGCTCATCTACCTGCCACCGGGTGTCAAGGCGAACGTGCGCTTGCCGGCGGTGTACCTGCTCCACGGCCTGCGCGGCTCGCCCTACAGCTTCGTCGGGGGCCTGCGTCTCGCCGTGGTCGCCGACACGCTGATCCACGCGCGCCGGCTGCACCCCTTCATCGCCGTGATGCCACCCGCCGGGCAGACGGCGCAATTCGACGGCGAGTGGACGGGGGCCTGGGAGCGCTACGTCGTACAGGACGTCGTGCCCTGGGCCGGCCGCCACCTCCCGCTCGAGGCAGGCAGTCGGGGGCGAACCCTGGCCGGCTACTCGGCCGGCGCCTATGGCAGCGTCGACATGGGCCTGCGTCATCCGGGCCTGTTCGGCACGCTGGAGTCGTGGAGCGGGTACTTCAGGGCGCCCAGGGACGGGTCGCTCGCAAACGCGAGCGCATCCGAGCGGGCAGCCCACGACCCGCAAGCGCTCCTGGCGGCCAACGCGTCCGAGCTGCGCGCGGGCCGCGTCCGCTTCTTCGTCTCCGCCGGCCGCCGGGAGCGCAAGGTCCTGCTTGCCTCACGCGACTTCGCCCGCGAGCTGGCCGGCGTCCGACTGGAGCACGTGCTGGACGTGACGGCCGGCGGTCACCATGGAGGCACCTGGCGCGCCGTGCTCCCGGTGGGTCTGCGCTACGCCTTCGCGCGCTGAAACTCGCGCCCGATAGGCGAGCCCGAGAGAGAGGCGTCGCGACCGGCTGCCGGCGCAGCGCGGGCTCGGGGCGCGCGCCGAGGCAGCCGCGAGCGGGCCCGGCGCCCACCGCTCGGCGCAACGACCTCTCAGCACGTGCGAGAGCGCTATCAGAGGTGCTCCGATACCGTGCCGGGGTGCCGCCGCGCCTGCCCTGTCTGCTCAACGATCCGCCCGCCGCGACGGGCCGTGTGTGGCTCGCGAACGCGCGACTGTTCGACGGCACGGCGGCGCCGCCGCGCGAGCAGGTCGCGGTGCTCGTCGAGGACGGCCGCATCGCGGCAATCGCGGGCGCGGGCGACGCGCCGCCCGCAGCGGCGCGCGTGATCGATCTCGGGGGTCGCACGCTCCTGCCCGGCCTCATCGACGCCCATCAGCACGCGACCGCGAGCTCCCGCTACTTCTGCAAATCGGCCAACGAGGCCGGCAGCGAAGCCATCTGGCCCGGCACCGCGGCCCACGTGGTCGCGCAGGTCCTGCGCGAGCTGTTGCGCATGGGGATCACGACGTTTCGCGATGTCGGCGGCTACGACGATCTCCTGGTCGAGGCGCGGCAGGCGATGCGCTACGGCGCGTTCGCCGGTCCGCGGGTGCTGGCGTGCGGCCGCATCGTCTCGGCGACGAGCCCGGGCGGGCGGTTCTTCTCCGGCATGTACCGCGAGGCCGACGGCGCCGACGAGATCCGCAAGGCCGTGCGGGAGCAGATTCGCTACGGCGCCGACTTCATCAAGGTGATGACGACCGGCGCCCGCTCGGTCGAGCTCGAGGACCCCGATCCCGCCCAGCTCACGCGGGACGAGGTGCGCGTGCTCGTCGAGGAGTCGCATCGCATGGGCTACCGCGTGGCGGCGCACTGCGAGGGCATGGCCGGCACCGAGATCGCGATCGAGGAGGGAATCGACACGATCGAGCACGGCATGTACCTGAACCAGCGCCCCGATCTGCTGGAGCAGATGGCGCGCGACGGCCAGGTGCTGGTTCCGACGGTGTCGTGCCTCTACGGCATGGCCGGCCTCGGGGAGCGCATCGGGACGAGCCCCGATGACGCGGAGCACGCGAGTGGCGTCGGAGGTGGGCTGAAGCGACCGCCGATGCCGACGTGGACGCCGCTGCTCGTCGACCTGGCTCGTTACAACGTCGAGCAGGCGGCGCTCACGATCGCAGCGGCGCGGGCGGCGGGCGTGACGATCGCCATGGGCTTCGACTGGGGGCCGCCGCACCGCTCGGCGCTGGAGCTGCTGCGCATGATCCACATGGGTCTCACGCCGCAGGAAGGACTGATCGCGGCCACCTCGGGCGCAGCCACCGCAGTCGGTCTGAGCGAGCATGTGGGCACGATCGAGGTCGGCAAGCTCGCCGACCTGCTCGTCGTCGACGGCGACCCGCTCGCGCAGCCCGAGCTGCTGCTCGAGCGCGAGAGCATCTGGCTCGTAGCGCGTCTCGGCACACCCGTGGCGGGGACGGCGCTCGAGGGCGATCCGGCGGAGCCGGCGAGGGTATGAGCTCGCGCGCGGCACGCGCCGAGAGCGGCGTCGGGCGCGGCCTCTCGGGCCGCGGCGACGATCCGGACGCGAGGCGCCCGGAGGACCCGGCGGTGCGCCGCGCCAACACGCGCCGCATCCTCTCGCTCTTCCGGCCGTACCGCATGAGCCTCGCCGTGCTCCTGGGGCTGATCGCCGTGACCGCCGCGGTCTCCACGATCCCGGCGTTCCTGCTGCGCGACCTGCTCGACGGCGTCTTCGCGGATCCGCAGCACATCGACACCACCCGCCTCTACTTGCTGGTCGCCGGGATGGTCGCGATCCCGATCTTCACGGGCGTGATCGGCGTGGGCCAGACGTGGCTCTCCAACCGCATCGGGCAGAGCGTCATGCACGACCTGCGGGCATCGGTCTATGCGCACCTGCAGCGCCTGTCGCTGGCGTTCTTCACGCGCACGCGCACCGGCGAGGTGCAATCGCGCATCGCCAACGACATCGGCGGCGTGCAGAGCGTCGTCACGTCGACTGCGACGTCGATCGTCTCGAACGCCACGACCGTCATCGCCACCTCGTTCGCGATGTTGTTCCTCAACTGGCAGCTCTCGCTCGTGGCGTTCGGGCTGCTGCCCGTCTTCGTTCTGCTCACCCGCCGCGTGGGCGCGCAGCGCCGCGAGATCACGCGGGTGAAGCAGGGCTCCCTGGCGGACATCTCCACGCTGGTGGAGGAATCGCTCTCGGTCTCGGGCGTGATGCTCGGGCAAGACGATGGGGCAGGGCGACGTGCTGACCGAGCGCTTCCGTACCGAGTCCGCGCGCCTGGCGGAGCTCGAGCTCCGCCAGCGCATGGCGGGTCGTTGGGTCATGTCCTCGATCCAGACGACGTTCGCCGTCATGCCCGCTCTCATCTACGGCGTCGCCGGGTGGGCGATGGCCAACGGCTGGACGGACGTCTCCGTCGGCACGCTCGTGGCGTTCACCACCATGCAGACGCGGCTCTTCTTCCCCGTCGGGAGCCTGCTCGGCGTGCAGGCCGACGTGCAGTCGTCGCTCGCGCTCTTCGATCGCATTTTCGAGTACCTCGACCTGCCCGTCGACATCCGCGAGCGGGAGGACGCCATCGATCTTCCGCGCGAACGCGTGCGCGGCGAGGTGCGCCTGGACGGCGTCGCGTTCGCGTACGAGCCCGAGCGCCCGGTGCTCCAGGACGTGACCTTCACCGCAGAGCCGGGCTCCAAGGTCGCGGTCGTCGGCGAGACCGGAAGCGGCAAGACCACGCTCGGGTACCTGATCGCACGCCTCTACGACGTCAGCGAGGGCGCGGTGCTGCTCGACGACACCGATGTGCGCGACCTCAGCTTCGCAGCGCTCCGGCGCATCGTCGGCGTCGTCTCGCAGGACACCTACCTGTTTCACGGCAGCGTGCGGGAGAACCTTCGCTTCGCGTGCCCCGACGCGACCGACGAGCAGCTCGAGCAGGCGGCGACCGCCGCGCGCATCCACGACCACCTTGCATCGCTTCCCGAGGGCTACGACACGATCGTGGGCGAGCGCGGCTACCGCTTCTCGGGTGGCGAGAAGCAGCGGCTCGCGATCGCCCGCGCGATCCTGCGTGACCCGGCGGTGCTCGTCCTGGACGAGGCCACGAGCGCTCTCGACGTCGAGACGGAGCGGCTCGTCCAGCAGGCGCTCGACGGCCTCGCGGTGGGGCGCACGACGATCGTCATCGCCCACCGCCTGTCCACGATCCGCGACTCCGACCTGATCCTCGTGCTCGATCACGGCCGCATCCTCGAGCGCGGCACGCACGAAGAGCTGCTCGCACTCGACGGCCGCTACGCGCGGCTCGTCGAGCGCGACGCCGCGATCGCCGTCTGAGGCGACTGACCACAGCCCGGACGCCGAATCATCTGATTCGGCGCTTGACACGTTTGCGTGGCTATTGCACCATGTGGATCAGAGCGGGCGACGTCGCCCGCTCGGAGGCAATGAAGCCGTTCCCGAATTTCGGGGCGGCTTTTTTCGTGGTCCGAGGGCAGGAGGCACGCATGTCGCCAGAAGAGCTCAAGCTCGCCATCGACACCGTTTGGGTCATCGTCGCGGGCTGCATGGTGTTTCTCATGCAGGCCGGCTTCGCGATGCTCGAGGTCGGGTTCTCGCGTGGGAAGAACGTCGGCGCAGTCGTCGCCAAGATCCTCGTCAACCTCTCGATCGGGACGCTCGCGTTCTGGGCGGTCGGCTTCGCGCTGGCCTTCGGCAACGGCAACAAGGTGCTGGGCACCGACGGATTCTTCCTGCACAGCTCCACGTTCAGCTCGCTGTCGTTCTCGGACGTGCCGCTCTCGGCGAAGTTCCTGTTCGAGGTCGTCTTCTGCACGGTCAGCCTCGCGATCGTCTGGGGCACGATGCTCGACCGCACGAAGTTCGGCGTCTACATCATCTTCGCAATCGTCTTCGCCGCGCTGATCTACCCGCTCGTGGGGCACTGGATCTGGGGAGGCGGATTCCTCGCACAGCGCGGCATGCAGGACTTCGCAGGCTCGACAGTCGTCCACCTCTGCGGCGCGACCGCAGCGCTCGCGGGCACGCTCATGCTGGGAGCGCGCATCGGCAAGTTCGACTCGAAGGGCAAGGCCCACCCCATCCCGGGCCATTCCATGCCGCTGGCCGTGTTGGGCGTGCTGATCCTCTGGTTCGGCTGGTTCGGCTTCAACCCCGGCTCGACGCTGGGCGCCGTCGGCGCCCGCTTCGCGGACATCGCCGTGACCACCAACCTGGCCGCGTCCGCCGGCGTGCTCGGCGCCGTCATCGCCGGCTACGCACTCCAGCGCACGATCGACATCGGCTTCGCCGGCAACGGCGCGATCGCCGGCCTGGTCGCCATCACCGCTCCCTGTGCGTACGTCGAGGACTGGGCAGCGTGCGTGATCGGGCTGGTCGCCGGCGTGCTCATGGTGCTCACCGTCGTCGCGATCGACCGCATCCGGGTGGACGACCCGATCGGCGCCATCGCGGGCCATGGCATGGGCGGGATCTGGGGCACGCTCTCGTGCGGCCTCTTCACGACGCCCGCACTCGCGAGCGCGAACGGTGTCGGCCAGGCGGGCCTGTTCTACGGCGGCGGCCTCCACCAGCTCGGCGTCCAGGCCTTCGGCATCGCCGTCGTGGCCGCATTCGTCTTCGCCTCCAGCATCGCCGTCTTCGCCGCCTGCAAGAAGACGATCGGCCTGCGCGTGACCGCTCAGGAGGAGCTCGAGGGCCTCGACATCCACGAGCACGGCATGTGGGGCTACCCCGAGCAGTTCCTCCCCGGCTATGGCGTGACGCAGCCCTATGTCCTGGCCCCGAACCGCCGCCGGCCGCCGGCATCCGCGCCCGCGACGGTCACGGCCTTCCGGCACGCGACCTCCGAGGGAGGGGACTGACATGCAGAAGATCGAGGCATACGTCCGCCACGAGGCGCTCGAGGCGATACGCGCCGAGCTGTACCTGATCGGACTGCCGAGCATGTCGGTCTCCGACGTGCTCGGCTCCGGGCGCCAGGCCGGCATCGTCGAGCACTATCGCGGCGCCTCGGAGGTGCTGTATCTCCGGCCCAAGCTCCGGCTCGAGCTCGTGGTCGCGGACGAGGACGTCGAGCGTGCCATCGACGTCATCCTCACGCACGCTCGCACCGGCGAGATCGGCGACGGCAAGGTGTTCGTCCTGCCGGTGCTGGACGCGGTACGCATCCGGACGGGCGAACGGGGCGAAGGCGTGGTGGCCGCGCACGACGAGGCAGCCGCCACGACCTGAGCGAGGCGTCGCGGGCGGCATGCGCACCAGGGCGATGTCGCCCGGGACGCGTGCCGTCCGGGACGCACTTCCACGTCCTCGTCGGGGCGACGCAACGGGGTCTCCCGCACAGCCGGGGTCTGGCCCGCACGGTCGGGGTCAGACCCGCAACGTGCGGGTCTGACCCCCGTTGTGCGGTCCTTCCCATTGCTGGAACAATTGTGTTCTTGCCAACGTTCCTCCCCACAGATAGCAATTCTCAACCCGTAGGAGGAACGAATGTCCAGCACAGTCGCGATCGAGATTCCCACCGGCACGTGGTCGATCGATCCCGTGCATTCCTCGATCGGTTTTGGCGTGAAGCATTTCGGTGTCTCGACCTTCCGCGGCAGCTTCTCCGGCGCCGCCGGCACGCTCGTCACCGACGATGGCGCACTCCGCTCGGTCGAGGGCAAGGTGCGCATCGAGAACCTCGTCACCGAGGAGCCGCAGCTCACCGGGCACCTGCACAGCGAGGACTTCTTCGACGCCGCCAATCACCCCGAGATCACGTTCGAGAGCACGTCGGTCGAGCAGGTCGAGGGTGACAGGCTGCGCATCAACGGCGATCTGACGATCCGCGGCGTCACGCGCCCGGTCGAGCTCGACGCCGAGATCGAGGGCGCAGGCGACGACCCGTACGGCAACACGCGGCTCGGCATCAGCGCCACCGGCGCCGTCGACCGCACGGACTGGGGCATCACCTGGAACGCGCCGCCGCTCGCCAACGGCGCGCTCGTCGTAGGTGAGCGCGTCGCCGTCACCCTCCACGTCGAGGCCGTCCGGCAGGCGTGAGGACGATGACCCAGGTTCGGATCCTCGCCATTCCGGGCAGCCTGCGAGCAGGCTCGTGGAACGCCGCGCTGCTGCGCCTCGCGCAGGAGCGCGCCCCGGAAGACGTCCACGTCCACATCTGGGACGGGCTGCGCCACGTGCCGCCCTTCTCGGAGGATCACGAGGGCGACGAGGCACCGGCGCCCGTGCATGAGCTGCGGAACGCCATCGCGTCGGCCGACGCCCTGCTCGTGGCGACGCCCGAGTACAACGGCGGCGCGCCCGGCCAGCTCAAGAACGCGCTCGACTGGGCCAGCCGCCCGTACGGCCTCGGCGCCGTGGTCGGCAAGCCCGCCGGCGTGATCAGCGCCAGCATCGGCAGCTTCGGCGGCCGCTGGGCGCAGGAGGACGTACGAAAGGCGCTGCGTCTGAGCGGCGCAGCGGTGCTCGGCGAGGGGCTCGCGGTCGGCAAGGCCGCCGAGCGGCTCGTCGAGCTCGGGGAGGCCGACGAGGAGATCGTCGCCGGCATCGACGACGTGCTCGCCCAGCTGACGGGCGCGGTCGTCGAGCAGTACGCGTTTACAGCCTGACACGCATGCACACATCGGGGTCCCGACCCCGGTGTGTGCACGTCGGCTACATCGCCCGCGCGCCCGCGGCGAGGTTGAGCGGGTGGTGACAGGCCGCCAGATGGCCGCCGCCGTGCGGGCGCAGGGGAGGCTCGTCGGTGGTGCAGATCTCGGTGGCGTAGCGGCAGCGCGGATGGAAGCGGCAGCCGGTGGGAGGCGAGATCGGGCTCGGCACGTCGCCCTCGAGCACGATGCGCTCGCGAACGGCATCCGGATCGGGGATCGGCACCGCCGACAGGAGTGCCTCCGTGTAGGGGTGGATCGGCCGCTCGTACAGCTCCTCCGCAGGCGAGAGCTCGACGATCTTGCCGAGGTACATGACGGCGATGCGGTCGGAGACGTGGCGGATGACGCCGAGGTCGTGCGCGATGAAGACGTACGTGAGCGCGAACTCGTCCTGCAGGTCGTCGAGCAGGTTGACGACCTGGGCCTGGATCGACACGTCGAGTGCCGAGACAGGCTCGTCGGCGACGATCAGCCGCGGGTTGAGCGCGAGCGCGCGCGCCACGCCGATGCGCTGGCGCTGACCGCCCGAGAACTCGTGCGGGTAGCGGTTGTAGTGCTCGGGAGCGAGGCCGACGACGTCCATCAGCTCCTGCACCCGCCGCTTGGCGCTTCGGCGCGACTGGCCGTGGATCACGAGCGGGTCGCCGATCAGCGCGCCGACGCGCTTGCGCGGATTGAGCGACGCGTAGGGATCCTGGAAGACCATCTGCATCTGACTGCGCAGCGGCCGCAGGGCGCGACGATTGAGCTTCGAGATGTCCCGCCCCTCGAAGATCAACCGCCCGGCAGTCAGCTCGTGCAGGCGCACGAGGCAGCGCCCGAGCGTCGACTTGCCGCAGCCCGACTCGCCCACGAGCCCGACCGTCTCGCCGGCGCGCACCTCGAGCGAGACCTCGTCGACCGCCTGCACGCGTGCCACCTCGCGGCGGATCACCCCAGTCCCCCTTGACCGGGAAGTGCTTGGTCACGCCCTCGGCCGTGAGCAGCGGCTCGTCGCTCACGACGCCAACTCCGGGTGAATGGTCGCCTCGCGCCGCGCGAGCTTCTCGGGCACCGGCAGGAAGCAGCGGTCGAGGTGCCCGGGCGCGGCGCGCTCCTCGAGCGGCGGCTGCTCGGAGCAGGCCGGGAAGACGTGCGGGCAACGCGGAGCGAAAGAACAGCCCGCGAGGCAGCGAGAGCAGCGAGGGCGGCAGGCCCGGGATGGCGGTCAGGCGGTGCGGCTTCGGCCTGTCGATGCGCGGAATCGAGCCGAGCAGCCCCCACGTGTAGGGGTGCTGCGCGTTGGCGAACAACTCGCGCTTCGGGCCGTCCTCGACGACACGGCCCGCGTACATCACGCAGACGCGGTCGGCGATATCCGCGACGACGCCCATGTCGTGCGTGATCAGCATGATGGCCGAGCCGAAGTCGCTCTGCAGCTTGCGCAGCAGGGCAAGGATCTGCGCCTGGATCGTGACGTCCAGCGCGGTCGTCGGCTCGTCGGCGATCAGGAGGTCGGGATTGCACGAGAGCGCCATCGCGATCATCGCGCGCTGGCGCATGCCGCCCGAGAACTGGTGCGGATAATCGTCGGCGCGCACGTCGGGGCGCGGGATGCCCACGGCCGTCGAGCAACTCGACCGCGCGGCGGCGCGCCTGCGCCTTCGACATGCTGCTCGTGCGCGCGCACCTGCTCGGCGATCTGCCAGCCCACGCGGTAGACGGGATTCAGGGAGGTCATCGGATCCTGGAAGATCATCGCGATCTCGGATCCGCGCACCTCCCGCATCTGATCGGCGGACAGCTTGAGGAGGTCGCGGCCCTTGTAGATGCACCTCGCCGGTGGTGATCGCGTTCGGGTCGCGAATCAGGCGCATGATCGACATCGCCGTGACGCTCTTGCCCGAGCCGGACTCGCCGACGATGCCGAGCACCTGGCCGGCGCACGATGCTGAAGGAGACGCCGTCGACGGCACGGACGAGCCCGTCCTCGGTGCGGAAGGAGACGTGCAGGTCGCGCACTTCCAGGAGGGGCCCGCTACTCAACGCGTACCCGCGGATCCAGCAGGCCGTAGACGATGTCGACGACGGCGTTCGCGAGGACGATGAAGAACGCCGCGTACATGACGGTCGCGAGGATCACCGGCAGGTCGAGGTTCTGCAGCGAGTCGTAGGTCAGCTTGCCGATGCCGGGCAGGCCGAAGACGACCTCCGTGAAGCAGCGCGCCGCCGGCGACGAGCGCGCCGAAGTCGAGACCGAAGAGGCTGACGAACGTGATCATCGAGGTGCGCAGGAGGTGCCGGAGCAGCACGCGGCGCTCGGTCAGGCCCTTGGAGCGCGCGGTGCGCACGAAATCCTCGCTCTCGCCGTCGATCAGGCTCGATCGCAGCACGCGCCCGTAGAACCCGATGTAGGCCACCGAGAGCGTCAGCCAGGGGAAGATCAGGCGCAGGAACCACTCCCATCGGGTCCTCGTGAACGGCGTGTACCCGAGCGGCGGCAGCCACGAGAACAGCTCGTCGTGCAGGCGGCTCTGCGTGATGAGGTTGACGACCTCGCCCAGCCAGAAGACCGGCATCGAGATGCCGATCAGCCCGAGGATCATGAGCAAGGGGTCGACGAACGTCCCCCGCATGACGGCCGCCGTCAGCCCCATGGCAATCGCCACGAACACCCAGATGATCGCCGCGCCGAAGACGAGCGAGAACGTCACGGGCGCCGCATCCACGATCTGCGGGATCACCTTGGCGCCGCGATTGACGAACGACGTGAGGTCGCGGGTGCATGAACAGCTTCTTCATCATGATCACGTACTGGACGGGCAGCGGCCGGTCGAGGCCGAAGTCGTGGCGCACCTGCTTCAGCGTCTGCGGGTCGGCGTTGCGGCCCGCGATGCGCGCCGCCGGATCGACGCCCGGCGTGGCGAAGAAGATCAGGAACACGAGCACGCTGAGCGCGAACATGACGAACAGCGTCGCGACCACCCGGCGGATGATGAACGCGATCACGAGCGGCTCCATCCTGAGCCGGGCGCGCGGGTCGAGCGCATCGCGCACAGCCGTCGCCGAGGACGTTCAGGCAGAGCACGGTGGCGACGATTGCGAGGCCCGGCGCGATCGCGACCCAGGGCCGTGTGTAGAGCAAGCCCTGGCCGTCGTCGATGATCGTGCCCCAGCTCGCGTCCGGCGGCTGCACGCCGATCGAGAGGAACGAGAGCGCCGACTCGGTCAGCATGTTGAGCGCGACCATGAGCGGGAAGAAGACGATCACCGTCGTGATGACGTTCGGCAGGACCTCGGCGAAGATCAGGCGCGTGTTCGTCGCGCCCATGCCGATCGCGGCCTCGACGAACTCCTTCTCGCGGATCGACAGCACCTGCCCGCGGATCGGCCGCGCGACGTACGGCACGTAGACGATGCTGATGATCGCGATCGGGATCCAGAGACTCCCGGGGTTCAGTGTCAGCGAGTCCGAGGTGGATGCCGCCCGAGAGCGCGACGGTCGAGACGCAGATCGCAAAGAGGAAGACCGGAAAGGCCCAGATGATGTCCAGGAAGCGCGACAGGATGTGATCGACGGTGCCGCCGAAGAAGCCCGCGATCAGCGCGATGATGGTCGCGAGAAAGCAGCAGATGCGCCGCCGACACCGTGGCGATGATCAGGGAGTTGCGGCCGCCGTAGAGCATGCGCGCAGCAACGTCGCGGCCCTGGTTGTCGGCACCCAGGAAGTAGTGGTGGATGTCCCACGTCGGGCCGATCGGCGTCACGCCGAGCCCGAGGCCGCCCGTGCCCTGCACCATCACCGGCGCGGGCTTGCCGTTGATGATCGTCGTGCCGTCGATCGTCGACTCGAACGGGTTCGTGTGCGCGACGGAGTGCGCGTACCACCCCGCCCCCAGGCACGCGACCACGATCGCGATGAAGCCGGCGAGGGCGACGAGCGCGCTGCGATTGCGCCGCAGGCGCCGTGCCGCGAGCGCCCACGGACTGCGGCCGACGACGCGGGCCGTCTGGCCCACGTCGCCGGCAACAGCGACCTCAGACACCGGGGGTCGCCCGGTCCCCGGCCATTACTGGACCCAGGCCTGATCCAGGATCATGTAGAACTGCGCGCTCCAGATGTAGTTCCCGACGCGCTTCGACGTGAAGTCGATCAGCCGCGGGTTGAGCAGGACGGCCTGCGTCGCGTCGTCGGTGGTCTGGCGATCGACCTTGGCCCACAGCTTGAGCGCGGCGGGCGGATCCTCGATGCCGAGCTGCAGCGCCTGCTTCATCTCGCCGTCGACCTTCTTGTTGCAGTAGCCGGACATGTTGATGCTGGTGTCGCTGCCGGGGTGGAACGAGTCGCAGCCGAGCAGGACGTTGAGGAAGTCCGAGGCCTGCGGGTAGTCCTGATACCACTGCGTGACGCCGATCTGCATCTTGTTCTTGGAGTTCTGCATGTAGGTGAACGAGATGTTGCTCGAGAGCGGCTTGACCGTGGCCTTGTAGCCGATCGAGTTGAGCACGCTCTGGATGTAGATCGCCATCCCCTTGTTGACCTCGTCGTCGGACGAGACGACGGCGACCTTCTGGCCTGCGGTGCCCGACTGCTTGACGAGCGCCTTGGCCTTGGCCAGGTCGGGCGCCGACCACTTGCCGGAGCCAGGGTTCTTGGTGTACGGGCAGTAGTCGACGTGGCCCGGGAAGCCGGGCGGCAGCATCTGGCAGGCCGGGACCGCGAGCTTCGGGCCGCCGAGGATGCGCACGGCGGCGTTGCGGTCGACCGCCCAGTTGACGGCCTGGCGCGCGAGCTTGTTGTTGAACGGCGGGATGTTCACGTTCATGGGCAGGTACCAGTCCGCGAAGAGCGTGTTGATGTGCACCTGCGACGCGTACTTCGTGCCGATCTCGTTGAGGCGGTCGGCCGGCGGCGAGTCGAGCGTCCAGTCGGCCTGGCCGTTCTCGATCTGGGTGATCTCGGCCTCGACCGTGAGCCCGAACGAGTAGGTGATCTTGTCGGGGTAGCCGTCGGGCTGCGCGTCTGCCGACCACTCCTTGAAGTTCGGGTTGCGCTCGAGCACGAGCTGGTGGTTCGGGTCGTACTTCGTGAACTTGTATGCGCCGGTGCCCGGCAGCAGCGTCGTGCCCGCGTCCTTGTTCGGCGTCCCGACCGGCAGGATCGTGGCGTGCGGAACGGCGATCTTGTCGAGCCACTCCGCGTCGGGCCGCGTCAGGTGGAACGTGATCGTGTTGGCCTTCGGGTCGACCACGACGCCCTTCGACAGGGTGCAGGTCGCGGGCGTCTTGAGGCACGCCTCACCGCCGACGAGCACGCTGTAGAAGCCGCCCGCGGTCGGGGAGTGGACCTTGAAGATGCGCTGGTACGAGTACAGCACGTCCTTGACGGTCAACGCCTTGCCGTTCGAGAACTTGATGCCCTTGCGGAGCGTGAACTTCCACGTCTTGCCGCCGTCGGTCGGCTTCGGGATGGAGGTCACGAGGTCGGGAACGATCGTGAAGGCCTTCGTCCCCTGGGCGTTCTTGAACGCGAGCAGGCTGTCGTACGTGCTGCGGTAGAGCTGCCAGTACTGGAGCGTGTAGTTGACCTGCGGGTCGAGCGTGCCGCCGGCGCCCTTCGCAACCAGACGGAGCGTGCCGCCGCGATGCTCGGCCATCAGCTTCGCGCGGCTGGCCGCTTTCGCGGCGGCTTCGGGGCCCGTCGGCTTGGCGACGGCCGTGCCCGCGGCGCCGGCCGCAACGGCCAGCGCGATCGCAATCGCTAGAGGCTTTCTGTAGTGCGGCATCGTGCTCCTTCGGCTCGATCGAGAACGAACGATCCTATGACTATTCGTTCTGCAGGGTCAACTTACTGCTGATACGCCGAAAACGACGGAAAGGATGGTGAGAGGAAGCGCGGGCGTCGTGCCGAGCGCGCCAAGGCGGGGGCTAGAATCGCGCGATGAGCTGGGCGTCGCATGCTCGATGACGCGACCGTGCTCGCGGCGGTCGACTCGAAGGCCTCGCTCGCGGCGGCGACGATCGACTTCGTCCACGCGCACCCCGAGCTCGGGCACTCCGAGCACGCATGCGCGAGGTATCTCGCCGAGACCCTCGCCGACGCCGGCCTGACCGCCGAGCTCGGCGCCGGCGGCATGGAGACCGCCTTTCGCGCCGTGCTCGAGGGTGCCCGGCCGGGCGGCACAGTCGGGATCGTCGCCCTCTACGACGCCGTTCCCGCCGTCGCCGACGACGGCTCGATCCGCCCGACTCATTCGTGCGGCCACGGCCCGATCGCCGGCTCGGTCGTCGCCGCAGTGGCGGGGCTCGCCGAGCTCCGCGCGGAGTTGGCGGGGTCGATCGTCGTGATCGGGTGCCCGTCCGACGAGATCCATGCGCCGGGCACCATCGCAAGCGCGGGCGGCAAGCTCCTCTCGCTCGAAGCCGGCCTCTGGAACGACATCGACACGGCCCTGTACTGCCACCCCGAGTTCCTCGACACCGTCAACCTGCAGTCGCTCTGGATGCGCCGCGACCGGCTCCTCGTCACGGGTGTCCGTTCGCTGCGTGACGATGCAGTGCAGGAGCCGCTCGAGGCCCTGCGCAGGCTGGTCGCTGCGACCGCGGCGCTGCCTCCGGACAGGCTGATGCTCGAGCACGTCACCTTCGACGGCGACGTCGAGGAGGGCACCGGCCTCTTCCTCGAGGCGACCGTCCTCCTCTTCGGCCGGGACGCCGATGACCTCGCGCGCCTGACCGAGTCCCTGCGTGAGATGGCGCCCTCCGACGGCTGGTCGGAGGGCAGGACGGTGCAGGGCGTGCGGCCCGATCCCGGAGTCACGGCGGCCGTCGCGGCTGCGTTCGCGGCGGCCGGGCGCAGCGGCTTTGTCCCAGATCCGCCGCCGCTGCCGTTCGCGACCGACTTCGGCAACATCTCGCATGCGATGCCCGCCGCGCTGATGGGCGTCGGGCGTGAGGGCGGCTGGGCGTTCCACACGGACGAGGGCGCCGCACAATTCGCGTCCGAGGACGGGCTCGACGCCGCCCTCACGATGGCGAGGGTGCTCGCCCTCGCGTCGGTCCGGCTGGCCGAGCCTGCCTAGCCGCGATGCGGGCTCGACCCCACGCCACTCCGAGCATGGTCCTGATTGCGCGGACGCTTGCCTCCCGCATCAAGAGCGGGCTCGCGATCTGATGCCATGGATGCGGGAGACGGTGCTGCGCCTGCAGGAGCAGCGCGAGCGGGGCACCGCCACGCTCAGGCGCGTCCAGGAAGAGCGAGGGCCGAACTCGCTGCTCGCAGCGGCCGTCGAGGCGGTCGAGCTCGACCGGCAGCGGGCCGGCGGCCTGATCGCAGGCGGCGTCGCGTTCCGGGCCTTCCTCTGGCTCCTGCCCACGGCACTGGTCGCCTCGGGCGCGCTCGGCGTGCTCCAGGACGCCGCGAACGAGAACCCGGACGTCGTCGCGCGCAAGCTCGGCCTTGGCGGCGTGGTCGCCAGCAGCGTGGCGGGCGCAGCCAACCAGTCGAGCAGGAGCACGTTCCTCCTGATCGCCTTCGGCGTGGTGCTGATGCTGTATTTCGGCATCAGCCTGGTGCGCGCGCTCCGGATCGCGTGCGTCGTCGCCTGGGAGCTTCCGCTCGGGCGCCGGCCGCACCTCCTCAGGGACGGCGTGATCATCAGCCTGGCTCTCGTGGCGCAGCTCGCGGCGGGCGGGGTCGCCTCGGCCCTGCGCGGTGACGCGTTCAGCCACCTCTGGGTCACGGTCGCCGCCGCGGCCTTCGCATGCGCACGTCTGGCTCGGCGTCGCCGCGCTCCTTCCACACGGCGACGCGCCGATCTCGGCGCTCCTGCCCGGCGCCGTGATCATGATGGTCGCGCTCCAGGGTCTCTACATCGCCACCATCTACTACTTCGCGCACCGCATCGAGACGTCGGGCGACCTGTATGGCCCGCTCGGCGTGGCCGCCACGCTGCTCCTGTGGCTCTTCGCGATTGCGCGAGTGTTCGTGGCGAGCATGTTCTTCGACGCCGCGCTCTGGAGACGCACGCAACGGCGCCGCACCGAGGCGGCCCAACCGGCGGTTGGGAAAGGGTGAGCACCATGCGCGCCGTCGTGCTCGATGCTCCGGGCCCGCCCGAAGCGCTGCACATTCGCGATCTGCCGATTCCCGACCCGGCGCCCGGGTGGGTGCTCATCCACGTGAAGGCGTTCGGCCTCAACCGCTCCGAGCTCCATACGCGTCTCGGGCTCGCCGAAGGCGTGACGTTCCCGCGAGTACCGGGCATCGAGGCCGCCGGCGTCGTGGTGTCGGCTCCCGGTTCCGATCTGCAGCCGGGCCGGCAGGTGGTGGCGATGATGGGCGGGATGGGCCGCACGTTCGACGGCGGCTACGCCGAGTACACGTGCGTCCCCGCCGCTCAGGTCGTCCCATTCACGTCCGCCCTTCCCTGGGCGACGCTCGGAGCGATCCCCGAGATGCTGCAGACGGCTCACGGCTCGCTGACGGTCGGCCTCGATGCCCGCCGGGGTCAGACGCTGCTGATTCGCGGCGGCACGTCATCGGTGGGCCTCGCCGCCGCGATCCTCGCGAAGAGCCGTGGCCTGACCGTCATCTCGACCACCCGTCGTCCGGAGCGCGTAGGCGCGTTGCAAGCCATCGGCGTCGACCACGCCGTCGTCGATCGCGGCGAGATCGCCGAAGAGGTGCGGCAGCTTGCGCCGGGCGGAGTCGACGTCGCGCTCGAGCTGATCGGCACTCCGACACTGCCCGACACGCTGCGGGCGACGCGGGTCCACGGCGTGGTCTGCTTCACCGGCATGCTCAGCAACGAGTGGATCGTGCGCGACTTCTATCCGATCGGCTACCTGCCCCAGGGGGTTCGGCTCACGGGCTACTCGGGCGACGCAACCGACCTGCCTGCCGAGGTACTCCAGTCGTTTCTCGACGACGTCGCCGCCGGCCGCCTGCACGTCCCGATCCACCGTACCTACACCCTCGACGAGATCTCCACGGCCCACGCGGACATGGAAGCCGGCAACGCCACCGGCAAGCTCGTCGTGCTCCCATAGGCCGCCTACACGAGCGAAGGAACGACAATGAACCGAGCACGTCCGGAGACCAGCGAGGATCGCCCGCTGGCCGGGACGATCGCGCTCGTCGCCGGCGCCACGCGCGGCGCCGGCCGCGGCATCGCCGTCGCCCTCGGAACCGCCGGCGCGACCGTCTACTGCACCGGGCGCACGACCGGCGAGCGGCGATCCGAGTACGACCGGCCCGAAACGATCGACGAGACCGCCGACCTCGTCAGCGCTGCCGGCGGTCACGGCATCGCGATCGCCGTCGATCACCTCGATCCCGACCAGGTCGCGGCGCTCGCCCGTCGCATCGACCAGGACCATGGACGTCTCGACCTGCTCGTCAACGCCATCTGGGCCAGCGAGCGGCTCTTCCAGTGGGACACCCCCATCTGGCAGCACGACCTCACGAACGGCCTGCGTCTGCTGCGGCTGGGAGTCGAGACGCACCTCGTCACCAACCACTACCTGCTGCCACTTCTGATCCGGAGCCCGGGTGGCCTGGTCATCGAGGTGACCGACGGCACTCTCGACTACAACGCGACCAACTACCGCGTCAACGCCTTCTTCGACCTGGCGAAGGCCTCGACGATCCGTCTCGCGTTCGCGCTCGGCCACGAGCTCGCCCCGCACGCCTGCACGGCGGTCGCGCTGACTCCCGGCTGGCTGCGCTCCGAGATGATGCTCGAGGCCTTCCGTGTGACCGAGGCCAACTGGCGCGACGCCGCGCCGATCAGCCCTCACTTCGCCGCAATCTCGGAGAGCCCGCAGTTCGTGGGCCGCGCGATCGTCGCGCTCGCCGAGGACCCCGACCGTGCCCGCTGGAACCAGGCCTCGCTCTCATCCGGCCAGCTTGCCAGGCACTATGGCTTCACCGACCTCGACGGCTCCCAGCCCGACGCCTGGCGCTACCTCGTCGAAATCCAGGACCCCGGCCACCCCGCCGACGCGACCGGGTACCGCTAGACGGCGAGAGGGGCGATCCGGGTTCGGCCGGCCGCCCCTCTCGAGGTCGTCGGCGCCCGGCCGAGAGCCGGCCGCGTCGACCGCCGCCAGCAGATCGCCGCCGTGGGGTCGACGACCTCCGATCGCGTCTCGAAGCCCGGATGTTCGCGGCGTTCTTGAACCTGCTACCGGACTATGACGTGCACCCGACGAGTTCCGGCCGACCACCGGCGTAGGCGTACACTCGCGAAGCTCATTCCTGCACGCCTGGAAGGAGGCGTTGTGGCCAGTCGGATGCATCCCCATCGACTGCACGGCGGCGCGCTCGGCGCGACGATCGGTGCGATCGTCGGGCTCATTGCGATCCTCGTCATCGATCGATTCGTCAGGGGCGATCAGAACGACACCTACTGGGCGCCCGCCGGCATCGTCGTGGGCATCTTCGCCGGCGGAATGGTCGGACTCCTACTCGCGGAGATTGCGATCGGCGGACGTGAGGACGAAGCCGCGACCGCCGAAGCCGAGGCGGCCCTTGCCGAGCAGGACGGCAACCACGAACCGCCGATCCAGCAGTCGTAGAACTCGCCGCGGTCAGGTGCCCAGCACGTTCACGGCACGGGAGACGACGAGAATCACGACGGCGTAGGAGATCAGCGACTCGACGGCCATGAGGCCCTTGGCGCGACGCGTCAGCGGCATCGTGTCGGTCGGGCTGACCGCGATTGCGTTGGTGAGCGCCACGTAGAGGTAGTCGCTCAGCCGCGGGCTCCATTCGGCTCGCTGCCTGGCGTCCTGGGGGAATTCGAAGTCGGGATCGAGCCGCCCTCGCTCGGCGCGTAGGCGCGGGCCGCCCTCGTCGAGCTGCCAGAACAGCATCCCGAAGGTGATGATGTTGGTGAGCCAGACGACGGCGCTGTGGGCCAGCAGGTCGCCGGCGCTGAGGCTCCCGCCGCCGCTGCCGGCAAGCGCGGCGAGGAGCACTCCGACGGCGACCGCATCGACGGCGACCAGGAGTCCGAGCAACACGATGCTGGCATTGCGGACCCGCCCAGGTCTCAGCTCGGCGAGCGGCACGGCGAGCAGCAGGACGACGAGGATGAGCGCGGGCGCGGCGAGCAGCAGCCATGTCCACCACGGCAGGTCGATGATGGCCCACCCCTTGACCTTGTCGGCCACGGCGAGGCCTCCGAACAACGCGACGTCGAACGCCAGGACGACCGTCGCCTCACGACGGGCCTCGAGCAGGGCGCGGCGAGCAGCGCGCAGCCACCGCCTCGCCGGACGGATCCGACATCGCCGGCTCGACCGGTTCATTCATCTCGCGCGCATTCTGAGAGCGCGCCGAGCTGTCCGAATCATCCACATCGAGCGACGTTCCGCCGCTTCGGGCCCTGCCGGTTGATCGCGTCACGCCCGGCTAAGGGCGGCAGCACGAGCCCGGCCGCTGTGGAGACGGCGCCGCACGGCCGGCCGCCAGGTCGGGCAGAGTGCCCCGACCGGGACTTCAGGTACGCAGGCGGCCTACTGTGCCCACGGCCGGACCTTGGCGGCCTCCCACTTGGCCGCGAGCGCACCGCCCTCGACGCCGAGGCCCGCGAAGGCGCTCGTGCTGGACTCGACCTTGCGCAGGGCGCCGCCCTCATGCCCGAGACCGGCGAAGACGCTCGAGCGCGCGTGAGCGACGAGCTTGTGGCGCTTGGCCGGCGAGCGCTGGTCGCCGGCCTGGGAGGCCGGCACGACGAGCGCACTCACGAGAAGCGCACAGGCGATGGCGTTGACGCGGCGGTTCATCGGAACTCCTTCTCGCCGAGGGCCGTCCTGTACAGCCCTACGAGTCACGAAGCTAGAGCCGGCGGCGAACGCGCGCGGTGTCCGCGCGCACGCTGCAAACGTGACGGACGTCACAAGGGGTCACAACCTATTTGGGAGCCCCGCAACCCCTTGACCCGCGCCCGTGCGTGCCGAGCAGGAACACCCTCGCTACCGAAGTACCCTGGCTGGATGACGGCTGCCGTCCGGCATACGCACGCGCATCGCCATGGGAGCGTTGAACACACGCACGAGCACGAACACCGGCCGGGCGAAGCGCATGACGAGCCCGCCGCCCACGATCACGAACACGGGCGTGACGAGCACGCGCAACAGCACGAACACGCGCACGGCCAGGCTCACGGTCACGGTCACGGTCATTCGCATGGATTGGTCGATCGCTCGATCGTCCGCTCGCGTGCCGGGGTCAGGGCGGTGGCTCTCAGCCTCGGCATCCTGGCCGCCGCAGCCGTCGCCCAGGCGCTGATCCTCACGGCGTCGGGTTCGGTGGCGCTGTTGGCGGACTTGATTCACAACGTCGGTGACGCGCTGACGGCGATACCGCTCGGCATCGCGTTCCTGCTTCGCAGCTACCGTGGCGAAAAGCTCGCGGGACTCGCCGTCGTCGCGGTCATCTTCTTCTCCGCGTGTGTCGCCCTGTACGAGTCCATCCAGCGCCTCTTGCACCCGCAGACCCTGACGCACCTGTGGGTCCTCGCCGCCGCCGGTGTCATCGGCTTCATCGGTAACGAGATCGCTGCCCAAGTCAGGCTGCGAGCCGGCAGGCGTCTCCACAGCCCGGCCTTGATCGCCGACGGCAATCACGCGCGCGTGGACGGCTTCGTCTCGCTTGCAGTGGTGGCCAGCGCCGCCCTCGTCGCCGTCGGCGCACCACGAGCCGATCCTCTGATCGGCCTCGCCATGGTGGTCGTGATCCTCAAGATCACGTGGGACTCCTGGCGCGTCGTCTCGACCAGGGAGCCGGGCGATATCGACCAGGGGCACGCGCGCTAACGGCTTGGCCGTCGGCAACGGTGCACCGCCGCGAGCCGGCCTCGCGCATCGCGATCGGCAGCGATCCGCGACCTCTGCCGCGCCGCTCAGGGGATGATTCGCACGAAACCCTGCGTGAGCAGGGTGCCGTCGTTGTCGTACGCTCCGGCCGACGAAGGCCGTCCGGTACGCGCAACGCCGAAGCGCGGAGGATCACCACCGATGACCGTCCCGAACAGTGTCGACCGCGCCGCTCCCGTGATCGCCGTCCACGAGATCGACATCGAGGCGCCGTTGGAGACGGTCTGGCACCTCCATGTCGACGTCAACGCGTGGCCTACATGGCAGGCCGAGATCACCGCGGCGCACATCGATGGGGCACTCGAACCCGGCGCCTCGTTCGAATGGACGAGCTATGGGTTCAGTGTCACGTCGACTGTCTACGCCCTGGCCGAGCGAGCCCGGGTGCTCTGGGGCGGAACCGCCGGTTGGATAACAGGCGTTCACGAATGGCTGTTCAGCGAGATGCCAGAGGGCGTGCACGTGACGACAACCGAGTCCTTCGCCGGCGAACCGGTCGAGGCCGACGCGGCGGGTATGCAGACGCTGCTCGACGCGTCTCTGGTCGCCTGGCTCGCTCATCTCAAGGCGGCCGCCGAGTCGCTGGGCTGACCAGGCCCGTGCCTGATCTGTACTGTGCCCGCCCCTCCGTGACCTGAACCCGATCCAGGCTCCCCGGCGTGACCTACGCGGGAGCGCGCTCGTAGCCGACGCGACGGCGCAAATTGCCCTCGTCGGCCGGGTCGAACCAGATCGAGATCAGCACCGTGCCACATGTCGCCGGCGACTCGACAAGTTCGGCGTACTCGAGCGCAGCGGCGCTGCCCCGGTCCGCGATGGCGGCGAGAGCGTCGGCGTTCGCTGCTCGTTCGGCAGCGGCGTGCGCCTTTTCCCAACAGCGGACCTCGGCGTGGAGCTCCTCGCCGTCGTCGCGGCGGATTCGGTAATCCACCGCCCAGCCGTCCTGTGTAGGCGCCGTGAGGTCGTGTGTCTCGACCACTTCGGCCATGGCGCCACCGTACCAAACGCGACCGGCCCGATCGCACGTCGCACACGTCGGGACGCGGCTGGGTAGACATGCCCATCCCGTTCGGCGACGAGCCCGAGATGCCAAGCGAGACAAGCATTGGGCGTTTCCCTGGCGAAGCGGGCGGCCCGAAACGCAGAAACCCCCGCCGGGGCAGGGGTTTCAGGCGACGGGAGCGACGGGACTCGAACCCGCGACCTCCGGCGTGACAGGCCAATTCGCGGGTCGGAGCAGTCGAGAGTAAACCCACGACGAACGCATGCAACCATGCGAGATTCAAGCCGTTCGGTCGCGCTTCTCTGAGCTGGCGAATCGAGCATGTTCTGAGACGTTTGGGCGTTGAGTGGTCGTCAGAGGTCCCACAGGCCAGCACTCCGGCACCGTCACCAGCTAGCCCGGCGCTCCACAATCGCCGAGCCAGATCTCCCACACGGCCCCGTCGGGTTCCACCTCATCGCTCAGAAGCGCAAAGCCAATCGCCATGACGGTGTGCGGCCGGTTGAACCGCTTAGGCCCACGAAGCCGTCTCGGCTCCGATCCCACGGCGGTGGCTTCAGCGCCGGAGGCGACTCACCGTCTTCTCCCGAAGCTGCGTGCGATGAAGTTCGGCGACGGGTCAGCCACGGCTTTCGCGAAAGCCGCGTCGTACTCCGCCGGATCCGCACCCGCCTCGACAAAGCTGTCTCTCATGATTTCGAGCGCCGTCCGCGCGAACGGAATCCCGATGTGCGAGTCGGCTGCCTCTTCAGCCCCCTCTTGGGTAAAGAGGCAGCATCCGGCGCCACTGGAGGATGGCCGATGCCCGACGGAACGTATCGCGGATCCCGGCCTACTGGGCGATCGGTCACCGCTTCATCCGTCGAGCAGGTCGAGATGGTGCGACTTGAAGAACTCCGCCGCGGACCTTCCGTCGAGTAGCACGCTCACGACGATGTCGGATGGTGTCGGCTCGCAGATCCCTTCACAGTTCCAACGGCGTCCAACGCGTCGCTATCGGACGATTGAGGACGTCGCGAATGATCCTCGATCGTCGGTAATCGGCGAGCCGTATTCGGGCGGGGGTGTCCTCACCTTCAACCTATCGATATGGGCGAGCACTGGCGACTCGGAACCGTGCGTCGAGCGGCGACATTCGCGACGATGGAAGGGGTCGACAGCCGAAGCGTGGAGCTGGCTCCAGCGTTTTACTTGCCGCGGTCTGACGTCGAATTGGTGTTGTTGTTGAGGGCGTCTCATGCGCGGCGGACTTTGGCGAGATACCTCGCGTAGCGGAAGTGCTGAAGCGCCTCGGGGTGGTGGAACGCGACGCCGATCTTTTGCAGCAGGCGCCGCCAGTCGCGCTCGATCGTCGCCATCGCTTCCGCGCTCAGCATCTCGTAGCGCGTCATGCGGTTGCGGAACACTCCGCGGTGCACGGCCCGCCTCAGTCGGGCGCGGTGCTTGACCGCTGCCGCGCCGCCCTGCTAGGTTCGGAGTGCGCGCGGGGGCGCAGCGAGTCTGCCGGCAGGGAGCTTCCCACCTCGAGCGGTTGCACGGGTTTCGTGCGCGACGTCTTCCGCCCGAGAGCAGACAGGGCCGATGGGAGGACGTCATGGGTGAGCGTCACCACGCGCTGCCGGCGCGGCCGAACCTGGCCTGGTACCGCAAGGCGGCCAAGCAACTGCACGGCGCCGTTGCCGCGCACGATCCCGCGGCGCTGGAGCGCGCGCGCGAAGTGCTCGGGGAACGGGTGGCCGAGCGCTTCCTGCTCGCCGACGCGCAGCACGTGATCGCGCAGGAGCACGGTTACCGCTCGTGGCCCGATTTCCAGGCCATCGTACGCAGCCGGAGTGAGGACGACCGGCCCGTCGACCGCATCGGGCTCGGTGACGAGAGCGGGTACGACGAGCGGGCGCGACGCCTGCAGGAGGAGCTCGGCGCCGGTCGAGACGACGCACTCCGGCGCGTGCGCGCATACGTGCCACGACTCCAGAGTCTGTCCGACGCAACGCTCACCGAGGCCGGGCTCGAGCGCCGCGACGCCCGCCTGGTCGTGGCGCGCGAGTACGGCTTCCGCACGTGGCGCGAGCTGGTCGCGGGCGCGCGCGAGCTCACGGCAGCCTGGCGTGCGCAGGGCGGCCGGCAACTCGACGTCGACGCGATGTCCGTGGAAGCTCTCGTCGAGGCCGGGAGCGACCTCGAGGGCCCGCTGCGGCTGGCCATCTGCAACGGCCGCGTCGAGCTGATGCAGTCGCTGCTCGAGCACGGGGCGCGCCTGGAGGGCACCGATCCGGTGCTCGGTCTCACGCCGCTGGCCACCGCGGTCTACTACCGCCAGCCCGAGGCCGCCGATCTGCTGCTGGCGCACGGCGCGCACGCCGGCCCGATTTGGCTCGCAGCGGGCTGCGGACTCGTCGCCCGAGTCGAGGGCTGGTTCGCGCCCGACGGTTCCCTGCGGCCGGATGCCGGTGACCCGCGCCCGAATCTCGCGGACGTCCACTGGCCTCCCGCGCCGCCACCGCACGACGACGTCGCGGACATCCTCGGTGAGGCACTGTGCCACGCCGCGCACAACGGGCGGGACGCCGTGATCGAAACTCTGCTCGCGCGTGGCGTGAGCGTCGATGCGCGGCCGTACCTGGGCATGACGAGCCTGCACTTCGCCGTCACGGCAGATCGGCTCGAGACCGCCAGGCTGCTCCTCGAGCGCGGCTGCGACCTCACGCTGCGAGACGAGATCCACGGCGGCACGCCGCTCGAGTGGTGCCTACACCTGGGCCGGCCGCGCCTGCGCGCGCTGCTCGAGCAGGCGTCAACGTCTTAGCTTAGGCCGTTGAGCAGATCGATAAGACCGTGCCGCGCGCACTCGAGGTGCACGTCGTGCTCGACAACCTCTCCGCACACAAGGCAGCGGAGGTCCGCGAGTGGCTGGCCAAGCCACGCCAACAGCGCTGGCATCTGCACTTCACCCCGACCTCGAGCTCGTGGCTGAACCTCGTCGAGGGCTGGTTTCGCGAACTCACCCAGACGCGCCTCCGACGCGGCAGCTTCGAGCACCTGATCGAAGCGATCACGCTCTGGGCCGCCCACTGGAACGACAACCCAGACCATTCATCTGGCGCGCCGAAGCCGACGCCATCATCACCAAAACCCGCCGCGGACGCCACACCCTCAACCACAAACCAATTCAACGTCAGACCACTAGCGACGCCGGCGAGTCCTGACGAATAGTTCCGACTCGTCAACGAACGCATGCAGCGTGGCAAACGCGAGATCGACCATGAGCCTGTCGTTTTCCGGAACTGCGCGCCTTCTCTCCGTGGAACAGGTTGCATCGCACCTGGTACAAGGAAGCCAGCGTGTGACCCCAGTCGAGCGGGGCGGCGTCGTGGTCGAGGAAGCACTGGGGCGCATAGCGTGTCGCGCCGGCGTCGAGGAGGTCGCGAGTCAATTCCTCTCGCGAACTCGCGCGCGTGCTGTAGCCAATCTGGTGACGTCTCAGCTCAGCGGCGCGGAAGACCGGCCAGCACGCATGAAAGGCACGTGCCGCGTGCGAGGTACGACTCGAGCGGTCGCCAACCAAATCGCGAAACCGATCGTTGAGCGTGGGATCAGCGATCAGCGCGTCTTTCCAACGGCTGTCGTGATCGTCGTTGGCTACGCAAGCCGCCCAGCCATTGAACGCGATCCACAGATAGATGAAATGTTCGAAGCTGTGTTTGGACTCGCCGTGGAGCGGGTGAACCAACCTTCGATCAACGAGCTTCCGTCAGAGTGCAGGCGTCCAAAGCGTCCGAAGTCGATGCGCCGACCGGCAGCTGCTCGTGCGGAGATGGCGCATGTCACGGTCCAGAAATAGTGCCTCACTGCACCCGAGTTCCCGTCCGTGCATCGAAGCCGCGACCATGCCTACGATGCACGCTTGCCGGTACGCGATGTTGCGGACCGCCGCCGGCCACCCATCAAGGCGCCTTGGCCGATCGCGGCACCGGCCTCAGCGCCGCCGCTCTCGCACCAGAAGGGCGCCTACTAGGCTCACGCCTTGGCTCACCACGCCGCCACGCTCGCCTAATCCGCGAACGCTGGCCGCGAGATTCGCCGCGGTGATCATCGAGCTCGTTTCGTATACCAAATGCACACCCAGTGCCACGGTGTGGGTATGCGGATGAGGCATTTGCGGTTGAGGGATTCTGGTGAGAGGCGGAGCGGGGCGGGCGTGGTCGACGATGAGGGATTCGGGGCTGCTGTCGAGCGGGCGTGGGCGAGGGGTTGAGGTCGTCAGCGATGGGTTCGGGTGCGCGAGGGCGGGCGGAGCGGGTAACCCGCGTGAACTCGGGCACCTCAAACGATCCGGCGCGTGCTTGCGTCCTTGTAGATCGCGACGACGAATGGTGCGTCGAGCTCGTCCAGTGCCGCGGCCATCGCGTCGTTCGCACGGCGCAGTACATCGGTCGTCTCTACGGCCGAGAGATTCGCGTCGAGGCGATGAAGAACGCGCGCACTCCGTGCTCGATCAGCGCGTCCAACTCGGCGGCGCGCTTGCGGATGCGGCGATCCTGGGTCACGAGCACCCAGCCGGCGCGCGCGACTGCTTCGAGGATGACCTCGTCGGGCGTGTCCTCGGCGAAGTGGTCGTCGTGCAGTTCGACGAGCCACCCGTCGGCGCGCAGCGCCTCCGGGACACGGTGGCCGAGATTGCGGTCGAAGAAGAACCGCGTCAGGCGGCGCGGGTCAACGACCACTCGTACCGCAACGCGTGCTCTACGGACGCCACCTCGAGACCGAAGTCGTCCGCGATCTCCTCAGCCGATTCGCGTGCCAGGAAGCGGTGCAGGATCGTCTCGGTACGCACGCGCCGAACAGCAGGCAAGCCGTATTCGACTTCGGGGTTGAGCGTGACCTCGTTGTCGCCTTCCGGTGGTCGCCAGCGGTACGGGGTCTCTTGTCCCGTGCGCCAGTCGATGGAGCGCAGGAAGTCCTCGACCGCAGGCGCGAACACGCGCTGCCCGCCGGCCGTGATCTGCGTGAACGAGCGCCCGTTCTCGGCGACATCCTCATCGGCACGGATGAACAGCTCGCGGCCTTCGACGTAGACGTCCTGTCGCGCGAACGGATGCTCGCCAAACTCGGCGATCGCCAACACGTGCGCTCGGCGGATCCGCTGGAGTGGGATTCCGCGCCGTCGCCAGGCGGTGATGATCGCCGCTTCGATCAGGTTCTCGAACGAGAGCAGCAGTTCGCCGCGTGGACGCTCATCTGGCAGGACGAGCAGAGTCGCGTACTCGCGCCCGGCGACCTCATAGCCCTGCGCCCAGCGCTTCAGAGTTTGCGGGTGGGTACGCGCGAACCGCGCAGCTTCCGCGATCGGATACAGCGGCGCCACCGAGCGAGAGAACGCGAAACCATGCATCCACTTTACCGCTGCGCACCCGCGGCAGGCACGGTGGCGGCGCGCCCAAGACGCGAGGCGTCAGCTGGGTGTCGCGGATCGCTCAGCGGGAACTTCTCGGGGTCCGGCCGATCGTCTGCGCGAGGTCAAGCAGGCGGTGGAGTCGCGGGAGGCGCGCTTCGGCGTTCTTACCGCCGTGGGCGGCCGTAGTGCGGATGATGTCGTCCAGCGAGGCCAGCATCGTGCGCACCCCGAACCCGAGAGGCTCGCGGACGGCCTTGCGGCGCAGGTCGTCATACCCGTTCGTGCCGGCCGGGGTGAGGATGATGTTGAGCAGGCCCGAGCGCGTCAGCACCCGCGTGCGCGCCTTCGGCTTCTCACCGGGGTCGAGCCGCCGCTGGCTCAACGACCTGCTCGACGCCGGGCTGCGCGACGAGTGGCTCTCCCTCACGGAGCTGACCGAGCAATACCTCGAGGCGCACGTTCAGGTTCGCGATGCGCGCACAATCCGCACGCTTCGCCAGCGCATGAAGCGACCGCTCGACGCGTTCGGGGGTCTCGAGCTTCAAGACCTCGAGAAACGAGCTCGCGAGATCGCGACCTGGCAGGCCACCCTTCCCGAGGGTTCGCGCTACGGAATCATGCAGGCCTTCCGGCAGACACTCGAGGCCGGCGTCCGCTGGAAGCTGATCCGCGAGAACCCGGCAAAGCTGGCTGGGCCGAACCCGCAGCCGCACCGGAGCGAGATCGTGCCGTTCACGATCAAGGAGATCGACGGGCTCGCGCTCGAACTCGGCCCGCTCTACGGCCCGCTCGTCGTGTTCGCGGCCGAGACGGGCCTGCGGCCTTCCGAATGGATCGCGATTCAGCACGCGGACATTCACCGCGACGACGGCGTGCTCGTAATCGAGCGGTCCGTCAGCCGCGGGCGTCTCAAGGCCTACGGAAAAACGGCGCGCAGCCGCAGGCGGGTGCCGCTCTCGCGGCGCGCAGTCGATGCGCTCGACTTGCTCCCTCGACGTCTCGACACCCGACTGGTGTTCCCGTCGCCCCGAGGCAAGCACCTCGATCTCGAGAACTGGCGCCCTCGCGACTGGCGCCCGGCGCTCGACGCCGCCGGCATCCCGTCACGCCGGATCTACGACCTGCGGCACACCTTCGCGACCCAAGCACTCGCCGCCGGGCTCAGCATCTTCCAGGTGGCGCGATTCATGGGGACGTCAGTGCGCGTGATCGACTCGACGTACGGGCACCTGGCGCACGGGAGCGAGCAGCTGGCGAGAGAGCGGCTCGACGTTTGGGCGTTGAATGGGCGTGGCGGCGAAACCGGCACGCAGTAGGCGCATTCGAGTTCTGCGTCCTATGCAGGAAGAAACGTGGACGGGAGCGACGGGACTCGAACCCGCGACCCCCGGCGTGACAGGCAGGGGTTTCAGGCGACGGGAGCGACGGGACTCGAACCCGCGACCTCCGGCGTGACAGGCCGGCGTTCTAACCGACTGAACTACGCCCCCGGACGCGCTTGCGCGCCGCTTCAGAGCATACAGCCAGCTCCGTCCCCCTGACGAGGGAGGCAGGTGACGTACCTGGGGGACGATGGCTAGCGCATGGTGATCCGCATTGCCGCGCTGCTCGGCGTGTGCGCCTCCGTGCTGGTCCTCGCGATCGTGATGCTCGGACGCGGCGGCGGTGCAGCAGCGGAGCCCGCTGCGGCCGTGCCTGCCGTCGCTGCCGCGATGCGCCCGCACGTCGCCGCGCCACTGCCAGCAGCGTCGCCGGCGCGTGGCGCGAAAGCCGTCGCGGTGCGCCACGTGCCGCACATCACGCTGCCCGTCGACTCGCCCTGGGCGCTCCCCCCGATGCTCGTATTGCAGTCGCGCACCGGTGGCCGGGCGAGCGCGGCACTGAGGCGGCGCGTCCTCCACCTCAAGCACCTTGCGCTCTCGCCTGCGGCCCGGCGAAACGTCAAGCGCGGAGCCGTCTCGGCCGGCGCCCTGCGACTGCTGGCGGCCTTCCCGCGCACGGGCGGGCCACTGCTCGTGCTCGCGCTCGACGGCCGCCATATCCGCGCACAGGAGACGACGCTGTGGATGACGCGGACGGCGCTGCGGGGCATTCCCGCGATGCCCGCGAAGCTGCGGCCGAAGCGACTGCTGCTGGAGCCCGTCGCGACGGATCGGATCGACCTCGCCGGCCCGCCGCGCGCCAAGCCCGGCCAGTTGCGGACACTCGTGACGATCTACCGCAACGCGGGCTTCCAGTACGGGGTCGACTGGCGCGTGCTGGCGGCGATCAACCGCGTCGAGACGAACCTCGGCCGCAACACGCACACCTCGAGTGCGGGCGCGGTCGGCTGGATGCAGTTCCTGCCCTCGACCTGGCGGCGCTGGGGCGTCGATGCCTCCGGTGACGGGATCGCCGATCCCTACGACCCGCAGGACGCGATCTTCAGCGCGGCCCGGTACCTCAACGCGGCACACGCGCGCGAGGACATCCGCCGGGCGATCTTCGCCTACAACCACGCCAACTGGTACGTCAACGAGGTGCTGACGATCGCCGCCTCGCTGCCCGACAACTACGGCGAATAGCCGGCGCTAGCTCGACGCGGCGCGGACGCTGTCCGCATCGCGCGCCGTGGAGCCCGCTGCCCAGAGCGCGTAGGCGTGGGCGTAGGCGGCGAGGATGCGGCCCCTGCGCTCCTCTCGCGGACGGCGCCCTACCGACTCCGCCCAGCGGAAGCGGTCGCGCGCGAGCTCCTCGAGCCCCGAATCGCCGAGCTCCGCCGCGGTAGCGCGTCCTGCGCGGGCGCGCGAGCGCATGCCGCGCAGAGCCGGCTCGACCGCGCGCTCCGAACGCTCGAGCCGAACGAGCTCCTCGAGGCACTCGGGGCACGGGCGCAGCGCGGGGTGCTCGACCGCCGGCCCGGCGCACTTCCCGCACACCGGGCAGCCATAGGCGACCGGCGCGAGCTCGCCCGGGGCGGCCGAGGAGCCATCGTCGAGCTCGACCCGCCCGTCCTCGCCGGGGGCACTGGCGCGGATCGTGAGCACGTGCTCCAGGGCTGGGTCGCGGCCGGGCACGGCGCGGACGACGAGGTCGCCGGCGCGGAACGACGAGCGGTTCTCCTCGGGCGTGCGCGCCGGAGGGCGCACGGCGCGCTCCGGCTCCGGCGCGCGCAAGGCCTCGGGCGGCATCGGCTTCGGCCAGGCCTCCCCCGCCTCGAGCCACCACTCGCACAGCTCGCGCGCCTGGTTGAACGCTGCCGTGACCCGCGTGGCTGCACCCGCCCGCGTGGCGTTTCGGTCGGGGTGGGTGCGTGCCACCCGCTGCTTCCAGGCCCGGCGGATCTCGTCGGTGCTCTCGGGCGCGTCGAGGCCGAGCAGCCACTGCGATCGCGCGATCTGAACGCGGGAGGGCGCGCGACTCGACATGCGCTCAGGGTACCGCGACTCCGAGTGCGGCATCCGCGCGCACGAGACCGGCCCCGTAGGCGGGGTCGCGTCCCGGCGGGCCCAGGTCGCGCGCCGTTCGGGTGAGCAGGCGCGTCACGCCCACTGCCGTGGTCGCGCGGCCGGCGGCCAGTGCGAGCGCCACCACGCCCGCGACGTGAGGCGATGCCATGGACGTCCCCGACCAGGACCGATCGGCGTATCCGCCGGCTCCGTCGATCGTCTGCTGCAGGATGTCGACGCCCGGCGCGACGAGATCGAGCGCATTGCCTCCCGCGCTGAACGGTGCACGCACCTGGTCGGGACCGACGGCGCCCACGGCGATGACGCCGGCGAGACGCGCAGGCACAGCGACCGCGCCGCCGTCGTTGCCCGCCGCGGCGACGATCAGCACGCCCTTGCTCCGGGCATAGGCGACGCCATCTGCCAGCACGGCCGACGTTTCGGGACCGCCGAGGCTGAGATTGACGACGCGCGCTCCGTGATCGGCGGCCCAGACGATGCCGGCGGCGACATCGGCGTCGCTGCCGGAGCCGGTCGAGTCGAGCACCTTGACCGGCAGGATCATGGCCTCCGGTGCGACGCCGGACTCCGCCAGGCCGTTGCCTCCGATCTCCGCCACCGTGCCCGCGACATGCGTGCCGTGGCCGTTGTCGTCCAGCGCATCGCCGCTCAGGTCGATGGCGTTCCAGCCGGGCAGCAGGCGGCCGGCGAGGTCGGGCGTCGCAGCCACGCCGGTGTCGACGACGGCGACCACGACACCTGCGCCGCGGGTCACCGTCCAGGCTGCCTCGGCCCCGATGGCGTCGAGACCCCACTGCTGCGTGCGACCCGGATCGGGCAGGGTCTCCGCGAACGCACGCAGCCGGCGGAGCGGCTCGGCGTAGCGGACGGATCGGGAGTGGCGCAGCGTGCGCAGGGCGGCGCTCCGACGCCGCGCCGGGACGCGCACGACGACGACTCGCAGATGCGCGACGGCGCCGATCTGCACGGCCCCGGCGGCATCCAGCGCGCTCGCGGAGACCGTGCCCGGGCGCAGACCGACCACGATCGTGTCGGTCGCGTGCGCCGGCCCGGGAGCGCACAGGACGAGCAGCACGAGCAGAGCTGCGAGGACGGGCAGCGCGCGGGGGCAGTACGTTCGCTGAGGCATGGCGGAAGCTTTGGGCCGGGTCGCGTGACGGCGCACGCGCACGCCGTGCCGGATGTGTGACGCTGCGGCGCGTGGAAGCTGTCTCCCCGCACGTCCGCCGCGTCGCCCGGGCCGGCGTGCTCGCGCTGTGCGACCGCCTCGACGGCACCGCGGGCCATACCCTCTATGCAGAGGGCACGGCACGCTTCGAGACGGCGGAGGAGCGTGTGACGATCACGCCCCCGTTCCCGTTCGAGCGCTGGGAGAGCGCCGAGCGCATCGACACGGCGCCGCTGCGCGCCCAGCTGACGGCGCCCAGGACGGTCGGGCTCCTGGTCGTGCGCCTCGGCGGCTACGGGGCGGGCATCTACGAGGACGAGCGGCTGATCAGCGGCAGGCACGGCGTCCGCTTCGTCAAGAATCGCAACAAGAAGGGCGGCTCGTCCTCGAACCGCTTCCGCCGGCGCCGGGTGGAGCAGGCGCGCGACGCCTACGACCGCGCCTGTGCGCTGGCCGAGGAGGTGCTCGCGCCGCAGGCCCAGCGGCTCGACGAGTTCGTGCTGGCCGGCGACCGCATCGGCCTGGAACAGGTGATCGAGCGCTCCCGCCTGCTCACGCAGCTGAGCCTGCGCGCACTGACGCTCCCCATCCACGTGCCCGAGGTGCGCCGCGCGCTGCTCGACGGCCTCGGCCGGGAGCTCTGGTCATCGACCGTCGAGTTGAGCCGTCAGGGCCCGGACGTCCAGGTGTCGTCGGCCGCCGGCGCGTAGAGCCCGGCGAACTCGCGGATCGCCTCGGCTACACGGTCTGCGCACGGCTTGCCGTCGATCGCGAGCACGTTCTCGGCGTTCTCCTCACCCGCGCGTGAGTGGTTATAGGAGCCGACGAACGCCCAGTCGTCGCACACGACCAGCTTGGCATGCAGGAAGTCGTGCACGGTCCCTGGCCCCCACGGGATGCTGCGCTTGCCTCCGAAGTGCGCATGCGAGGCGACGAAGCGGAATGCCGACGGCTTCCAGGACGCCTTGGGCAAGGCCCCCCACTGGCGCAGCACGTCCTGCATCTGCGTGCGATCGATGACCCCGGTGACCGGCACGGCCCCGCGCCCGACGACATCGGAGAGCGCGCCCAGGATCGGGCCGGAGGTGAGCACGGGCGAGCAGATCAGCACGCGCTCCCTGGCGGTCGAGATGCGACTGCCGATCAGCGCCGCGAGCTCGGGCCCGCGGCCGGGGCAGAACAGCGGCCGCACGCGCACGGTCTGCCCCTCGTAGGTGGCGTCCGACCACGCGACGTCGAAGCGGCCGCTGCGGTCGAGATGCCGCGGGCGGCTCCAGAGCGTCTCGAAGTCGCGCAGGTACGCGGCCGCGACGACCGGGCTGTCGAGCGTGACGATGCAGTTCTCCTGCAGCGTGAACGAATCCTCGGTCCAGTTCATCGACCCGGTCCAGACTCGCTGGCCGTCGATCACGGCGTACTTGTGGTGCATGAGCGTGCCGTAGCCGATCACGGGCTGGACGTCGAGGCCGAGCGAGTCGATGTACTCGGGAGGCGCCGCGGGCCGCGGCACGTTGTCGGGCACCTCGCGCTCCACCTCGCGCTCGTCGTGGTCGACGAGTCGCACGCGCACGCCCCGGTCGCGCAGGCCCTGCAACGTCCGGGCGACGACTGCCCCCTCCTCGTGCTCCACGTGGAAGTCGTAGATCGCGACGGCGACGTCGCGCTGCGCAGTCTCCAGGAACGCCGCCAGCTTGCCGGCGATCTCGCTCACCGACTGCCCGCCCTCGCGCAGGAAGCGGAGCTCGAGCGCGCCGCTCACGCGGGCGCGCCGCCGGTGGCGATCGCGCACACCTCGTCGGTCGAGTCGACCACCTGAACGAGCGCGAGATCGTCGGCCGAGACCATGCCCTCGACGAGCAGCGTCTCGCGAATCCAGTCGAGCAGCCCGCCCCAGTACTGCGAGCCGTAGAGCACGACGGGAAAGCGCTTCACCTTCCCCGTCTGGATCAGCGTCAGCGACTCGAACAGCTCGTCCATCGTGCCGAAGCCGCCCGGGAAGACGACGAACGCCTCCGAGTACTTGACGAACATCGTCTTGCGCACGAAGAAGTACCGGAAGTCGATCGAGAGGTTGGCGTAGGGATTGGGCGACTGCTCGTGCGGAAGCTCGATGTTGCAGCCGATCGAGAGCCCGCCGGCCTCGTTGGCCCCGCGGTTCGCCGCCTCCATGATCCCGGGCCCGCCGCCCGTGATCACTGCGAAGCCGCGCCTGGCGATGCCCGCGCCGACCTCGCGCGCGGCTGCGTAGTAGGGCGAGTCGGCATTGATGCGCGCCGACCCGAACACCGTCACCGCCAGTCCCACTCGCGCCAGCACGTCGAAGCCGTCGACGAACTCGCCCATGATCCGGAGCACGCGCCAGGGGTCGGTGTGGACGAAGCCGGGATCCTCCTGCCGCTGCAGGAGGCCCTCGTCGGCCGAGCGCATTCGCTCCTCGGCGCGCCCCTTGGTCGTGACTCGCCCGACGCGGCGTTCGTGTGTCCGGCGTTCCTCGGTCATCTCGTCTCCTCGACGCGGATCGTCTCGGCCAGCGCTCCGGCATCGACGTTGCCGCCCGAGAGTACGACGCCGATGCGATCACCTTGCACCGCGCCGGCCGCGATGGCCGCGATCGGCAGCGCCGAGGTCGGCTCGATCAGGAGCCGCGTCGTCCGCCACACGAGTGCCAGGGCGCGCCGCGCCTCGTCGTCGCCGACGAGCGAGATGCCGGCGCAGAGCTCACGCAGCACGGCGAACGTTCGCTCCCCGATCTGCACCGTACGGGCACCGTCCGCGATCGTCATGGGCGGGTAGTCCAGGCGCACGCGCCGCCCGGCGGCGAGCGAGCGCTGCGCGTCGGGCGAGGCCGCCGGCTCGGCGCCGTAGGCGCGGGTCCCCGGAGCCGCGAGCCGGCAGGCGAGCGCAGCACCAGAGAGCAGCCCGCCGCCGCCCACGGGCGTGATCACCGCGTCCAGCCCGGGCACCTCCTCGAGCAGCTCGAGCGTGGCCGTGCCCTGCCCCGCGATCACATCCCAGTCGTCGAACGGGTGCACGAAGGCCAGCCCCTCGCGTCCTGCCAGGTCGCGCGCTATCTCCTCGCGATTGGTGGGATCGACGCCCTCGGAGACGACATGCGCCCCGTAGCCGCGCGTGGCCGCCCGCTTGGAGGGATTGGCGTCCGAGTTCATGACGACGGTCACGGGCAGGCCGGCGCTCCGTCCCGCGCAGGCGACCGCCTGCGCGTGATTGCCACTGGAGACGGCGACCACGCCGCGGGCTCCGGCCGGCAGTGCGCGAATGGCGTTGGTGGCGCCGCGCAGCTTGAACGAGCCCGTGCGCTGCAGCGGCTCGCACTTGAGCCAGACGGAGCAGCCCAGTACCTCGTCGAGCTCGTCGCTGCGCCAGACCGGCGTGCGCACGACGGCATCGGCGATGCGGGCACGCGCGGCCTCGAGATCCGCCTCGAACAGCATCAGGAAAGCCTAGGCATCCAGCAGGTGTCGCTGCAGGAATGCCGCCACACGCGGGTAGCAGTCGAGGCGGTTCGGCAGGCGCGTGATGCCGTGGCCCTCGTCCTCGTAACGCAGGTACTCGACGGGCGCGTTGCGGGCTCGCAGGGCCTCTACCACCTGCTCCGCCTCGCTGACCGGCACGCGCGGGTCGTTCGCGCCGTGGATCACCATCAGCGGGCACGCGATCCGCTCGATCTTGCGGATCGGCGAGATCGATTCGAGGAATGCACGATCGCGCTCGAGCGATCCGTACTCGGCCTCCCGCATCGCGCGGCGGTAGGCGCCGGTGCGCTCGAGGAACGTGACGAAGTTCACGATCCCGACGATGTTCACGGCGCACGCCCAGAGCTCGGGATGCTCGGTGATCGCCGCCATCGTCATGTAGCCCCCGTAGGAGCCGCCCATCACGCCGACGGGCGTGCCGTGACCGGCGCCGAGCGCGCGAGCCAGCGCCGCGAGGTCGGAGACCGAGTCGAGTCGCCGCTCGACGTCGTCGAGGTGGTGATAGGTGCGGCCATAGCCCGTCGAGCCTCGCACGTTGGGCGCCGCGACGGTGATGCCCTGAGCGCACAGGTACTGGATGACCGGCGCCATCTGCGGGCGGAACTGGGATTCCGGCCCGCCGTGCACCCAGCACAGCGCCGGGCGCCCGGCCGCGCCGAAGCGCAGGTACGGGATGCTACGGCCGTCGAAGCTCTCCACCCGCTCGAGCACGGGCCGCACGAACCCCGAGCGGTCGAGGCCGCCCACGGCGGAGCGCGTGCGCCGGCGCACGACGGGCGCGGCCGTCCACACGTCGGTCGAGTCGTCGGGTGGCCCTGCGGTGATCGTCAGCGCGCCGTCGGGCGCGAAGGTGAGTGCCGAGACGACGCCGCCCGGCAGCCCGGCGAGGCGCGCGCCGTCGAGCCAGACTTCGCTCTCACCGCCGCGGTTGACCGTCCAGGCCCGGTGCTCGCGCGCCTCGTCGAGCGCGACGATCTCGACATCGGCGTCGTCGGGCGTCAGCAGCTCGGGGCCGGCGCCGCGCCGGAGCACGGCCAGCCGGGCGAACTCGCCTCCGCCGTCGGAAGCGCAGAGCACGGAGCCGTCGGGAAGCAGCCTCGCCGAGTCGAACGCGACCTCGTCGTCGTGGGGAGTGAGCAGTGTTGCCTCGCCGCTGTCCGGATCGACCAGGAGGAGGTCGTGGTCGAAGGGCGTGTTTGCGCGCTGCACGAGGATGCCGCTCTCGGCCCAGTCGACGACGTTCGACCACCCGCCGGGCTGCGCGAGCTCGCGCCGTCCGCCTCCGGAGACGGCGACGACCGCGACGTCGAAGTCGACCCCGTTGCGACCGGTGTGCGTGAACGCGAGATGACGGCCGTCGGGGGAGAAGGCGCCGACGACGTGGATCGCGTCAGCGTCGTCGGAGAGAGGCATTTCGGACCCGCCGCTCGCGTCGACCGCGAACAGCGCGTGGCGCTCGTTGCCGCCGACGTCGCGGGCGATCACCCAACGCTCCTCCGCGGGCGAGGCCAGGGCCGCCGTCACGCGCTCGCTCGCGAACGTGACCTGCTCGTGCAAACCGTCGGGCGCGACGCGCCAGAGCTGGAGCAACCCCGTGACGTCCGCCAGGTAGCCGAGCTCGCCGGAGGGCAGGTGCCCGGCAACCGCGGCCGCGCGGATCTGCAGGTAGCGCTCGATCACGAAGGGATCTCTCCGCGGGCCACGCGCGCGAGCGACGAGGAGTCCTCGCCGCCGTGGCCGGCCGCCACGAGGCGCTGCGCCTGCTCGGCGACGAGCCTGCGTCACCTCCATCGGCAATCCCAGGCGATCGGCCTCGGCCAGCGCGATGCGCAGGTCCTTGAGGTGCAGCTCCATGCGAAAGCCGAGCGGATAGCTGCCGCGGATCACGTTGCCCGAGCGGTTCTGGAGGATCCACGAGCCCGCCGCCCCGCCGCCCAGCGCCTCGACGAGCGCCTCGAGTGGCAGGCCCTCGCGCTCTCCGAGCGCGAGCCCTTCGCCGAGCGCGGCATAGGTGCCCGAGATCAGCACCTGGTTGACGGCCTTGCCGGCCTGACCGGCGCCGGGGCCGCCCAGGTGCGTGATGGAGCGGCAGAACGCCTCGAGCGCGGGGCGCGCGACCGCGACATGCTCGTCCTCCCCTCCGACGAACGCCGTGAGCTGACCTTTGCGCGCGCCCTCCGATCCCCCTGAGACGGGTGCGTCGACCGCCCCGGCCCCGCGCCCGGCGAGCTCCGTCGCCACGCGGCGCGAGGTGTCCGGCGCGATGGTCGAGCAGTCCAGCACCACCGCCCCGGGCGCGATGCCCGCGGCGATGCCATCGGAGCCCAGCACGACGGCCTCGACGTCGGGCGAATCCGAGACGCAGAGGCACACGAGATCCGCGCCCAGCGCGGCCTCGCGCGGCGTCCCCGCCCGGCCGGCGCCTCGCGCGGCCAGAGGCTCTTCTCGCTCGCGCGTGCGGTTGTGCACCGTCAGCTCGTGGCCGGCGTCGAGCAGATGGCCCGCCATCGCCTCACCCATGGTGCCAAGGCCGATCCATGCGATCTTCATGGCGCGCAGGCTAGATGGTCCGGACACTGCCCCGGCTCCGCCCCCTTAAGATCGCGGCATGGCCACGAGTGTCGAAAAGCGGCGGAAGCAGTTCCTCTGGATGGAGAAGCTGAGCGACGAGGACGTTGCGGCCGTGTCGCTTGCCGAGCCGGGTACCGAGCTCGCGGATCTCGACGAGTACGTCGATGCCACAAGCCCCAAGCGTGGACGCGTGATCTCGCTGGAAGGCGAGCGCGTGCCTGTGGGCGGCGTCTACATCGTCAAGAGCGCGAGCCCGCCCGAGCTCTGGGAGCGCATCGGCGAAGCGATCCGGTAGGTTCGCAGGTCGGCTACCCTGCGGGCATGGAAGCTTCTGTCGCGACGCCGCAAACCGTCTCCGTCTTCGTCTGCGCCGACGGTCATCGCACGCTCGCGCTGACCTCGACGCCCGAGTCGTGCTACCACCGCCAGGGCCGCACCAAGCCGTACTGCGGCAAGCCGGTGACGCCGCTCTCCGAGGCATCCGCCGATGTGCAGCAGCGGATGCTGAACCCGCTCAAGGCCTCCAAGAAGGCTTCCAAGAAGTAGCGAGACGCGCGGCGCCGCGCTAGGCGCGCACGAAGCGAGCCGCCTCGACCGGCACGCCCATGGGCGGCGGCGTGACGACCTTCTTCTTCTTTGCCGCGATCGGCTTGAGGCCGAGCATGCGCCGCATGAGATTGCGGGCCTGCGGATAGGGATCGAAGCCGGCGTGGGTCGTGAGGGTCAGGACCGCGACGCTCTGCCCGAGCGGGACGAGCACGATCGTGAGAGCGGCCTTCTCACCGCCGCTGGTGGCGGGCTTCGTGTCCGCGACCGCAGCGAGCGCACCGCGCGGCAGCGCGCTCGCCGACTGGCGCCGGACCGTGGCCGCGGTGGGAGGCTGCGTCCACTCGCGATTGACGTCCTGGCGCTCCTCGCGCGAGAACCGGCGGGCGAGCGCGGCCGTGCGGCACTCGACGACTGCGGTCCAGACCGAGATCGGCGCCGTGGCGTCGGCGCTGGCCGTGCTCTGGGAGAGCGCGGTCGCCGTGCCGCCGCGGAAGCCGCACTGGCGCAGCTCGACGCGATCGCGGTTGCGGCTGCGAGGGTCGCTGTAGACGGTCAGGAAGCGCTTGATCGAGGTCAGGGGCCGCGTTGCGGAGAACGCCGCCTTCATGCCCGGAACGTCGCGCTCCTGCAGAACGCGCGGGCGAGCAGCGGCTGCGCTCGCTGTAGGGATTAGGGCGAGCGCAAGCGCAGTCAGGAGCGCGGCGCGCCTCACACCCCCCAAGGTAGCACCGCTCGCGCCATGGGGAAAGTCCCCGGGCGGGTTGCTGGCCGCCAATCGAGTCAGCTCGCGACCAGCGGTCGCGCCGCGTCGTACAGGTGGGCGTCGGCGCTCTTACCGGTGGCCAGCAACTCGCTCACGATCCGCCCCGCGGTGAAGCCGTTGAGGTTGCCCGTGCCGTTGTAGCCGCCCGCGACGAAGAGGCCGTCGAGCTGCGGCACGGCGCCCACGAAGGCCCGCTGGTCGCGCGAGTAGCCGACGAGGCCGATCCAGCGGTGCGTGACGGGCGCCTCGATGCCCAGGCCATCCCGCAGGAAGCGCTCGATGCGCGCGTGGACCTGCGGCGACGCCTCCTCGACGGTGGTGTACGAGTCAGCCGCGCGCTCGCCGTCGAAATCCGAGAACCCGCCGATCGCGATCCGCCCGTCGGGTCGCTGCTGCAGGTACTCGAAGCCCCAGCGCATGCCGATCGCGCAAGGGCACGAGGCGCTCGGCGATCGGCGCTGTCGCGACCATGTGCAACCGCTTCGTGCGCACGCTCGCGGCGTACGCGGGGACGAGCTGAGGCAACGCGCCGTCGGCCGCCACGACAACCCGCTGGGCGTGCACGGTGCCGCCCCCGGCCTGCACGGCGAAGCCGCCGTTGCGCTGGGCTTCCAGCGGCTCCGGGACCGGGCTGCGCTCGAAGATGCGGACCCCGCGCTGCTCGATCGCACGTGAGAAGGCGCGCACCCAGCGCGCCGGATGCATCGTGGCATCGGGCGCCGAGAACACGCCCACGCGGCCCGGCCGGCGCACGATCGCGGGCAGGTCGGCCTCGTCGACCCATTCGGCCGGAAGGTCGTCAGCACGCATCGCGTCGTACTGGATACGGGCGTGCTCGAGCTCCTCTGCCTCCCAGGTGACGCGCAGATGCCCGACGCGCGAGAAGTGCCGGGCAGCGCCGATCTCGTCGGCGATCTCGTAGATCCGCTGCTCCGAGGCCAGCGTGGCGCGGTAGATCCCGACCGCGATCTCGTGGCCGAAGAGACGCACCGCGTCCTGATGGGCCGGCGCGGCGCCCGCCACGAGGAACCCGCCGTTGCGGCCGCTCGCGCCTCCTGCCGCCGTCAGCGCCTCGACCACCGTGCACGCGACGCCCCGTTCGGCCAGGTGCCAGGCGCAGGACAGACCGGCGATGCCGGCACCGATCACGAGCACGTCCGTCTCGCACGCGCCGGTGAGCGGCGCACGCTCCTCATAGGGATCGTCGTGCCAGAGCGGGAGCACAGCCACGGCCGGGATCGTAGATGTGCGTCGCGGGGGAAGGTGGAGGGCGCCGCGTACACTGGGATTGCATCCGATGCCCCTTCGCGCGCTCGCATTCCCCGTGGCACAGATGCCACAGCCAGACGCGAGCGGCACACCGGCGCGGGCGGCGCCGAGCGACGAGCTGTGAACGACCTCTCCGCATTCGCCGACGCCGCGGGCGTCTTCGCCAACCACCTGGCCGACGTCAAGCTCGGCCCGCTCGCCGTCGCCCTGCTGCTGCACTCGATCAACCTGCTGCTGCGCATCAGGGCGTGGTATTCGATCCTGCGCGCCGCCTACCCGGGCGTCAGGTACCGCTTCCGCTCCTGTGCGGGCGCGTACCTCGCGGGCGTCGGCGTCAACGCGATCGCCCCGGCTCGCGGCGGCGACCTCGTCAAGATCTTCCTCACCCGCACGCGCCTGCCAGGCTCGACGACCCCGACCCTGCTCGCCTCGCTGCTCGTCGAGACGCTCGTCGATGCGGTGCTCGGCGTCGCCATCCTGATCTTCGCGCTGACCCAGCACGTGCTGCCAAGCGTGCCGGAGTTGCCCTCGCTACCCGCGTTCGAGTGGTCGTGGGCGATCGCGAATCCGACCGTGACCGCGATCGTCGCGACGTTCATCCTGATCGCGTGCATCGTCACGGCGCGGCGGCTGCATATCGCCGGCAAGGCATTTGCCGCCCGCGTCCGCCAGGGCTTCACGATCCTGCGCACGCCGCGCCGCTACGCGCTCACGGTCGCGCTGCCGCAGCTGCTCGGCTGGGTGTGCCGCGTCGGCGCGGCGGCGGCCTTCCTCGAGGCCTTCGGCATCCCGGGCACACTGCGCAACGCGTTGCTCGTGATCGTCGTGGGATCGCTCACAACGCTGCTTCCCTTCACGCCCGGCGGCGTCGGCACGCAGCAGGCGCTGATCGTCGTCGTGCTCAGCGGCGCCGCAAACGACAGCCAGCTGTTGTCGTTCTCGGTCGGCGCGCAGGCGGCGGTCGTTGCCTCGAACGCGATCCTCGGCGGCATCGCGCTCGTCCTGATGCTGCGAACGTTCTCGCTGCGCTCTGCGATCGGCCACGCGCGCCACACGCAGCGCGCCGACAGTACCTAGAGCGCACTTCAGAATGCGCTCGAGAAACCCAGTCCCGCGAGCCCGCTGCGGAACGCCGTCGCACCGCCGTTGGCCGGATGCCGCACGCTCGCCTGGCAGGGCAGGCCCAGCTCGCGCAGGGCGCGCTCGGCGCTGCGCCCGACGGCGATCGTCGCGCGGGGGGCAAGCCGCTCGATCAGCTCGCCGAGTACCTGGGCGCCCGCCCGGAGCTCGCCTACGGCCGGCGTGCGGTTCGAGAGCGGTTGTCCCGGTCGGTGCGGGTGCGCAGGCACGACGTTCCAGAGCACCGTGTCGCCGGCGATCCCGAGTCTCGCGAGCGTGCCGTGCACGATCGTCCCCGATTGCTCGGCCCAGCCCTCGCGGCGCAGGCTCGTCGGAGCGAACGGCGCGCCCCACCCGAGCAACGTGCGCTCGGCCGTGAACGCGATGCCCGAGAAGCGACCGCCGGCGTAGCCCATCGCCTCGCCCACCAGCAGGAGCGGCGAGCGGCCAGCGCGAGCGTCCAGGTAGGCGGTCGCGTTGGCACGCCGCAGCGCAGCGCCATCGGCGCGCTCGAGCGCCGGATCGGCGTCGCGGAACATGCAGAAGGCGGCGCCGAACGATCGCTCGGCGACGCTCTCGATGAAGCCCGCGAACCCGCCCTGGTCAGGCAGCCGCACCGGAGCTCTCGGCGGCGCGCACGTGCTCCTCGATGAGGTGCACGCACGGCCTGGGGGTCGCCCGCGCGCAGCAGCTCGATGGGGTCGGGCCGGGCGTGGACGATGTCCTCGAAGAAGCGCTTGCGGTCCTGATAGGTCGGCAGCGTGTCGCGCGCCCAGCCGCGGATCTCGTTGAGCATCTCGGCGAGCTGCGCGTAGGGCTCGCCGTAGCGCTCGGCGATCTCAGTGCGCAGACGCTTGGCGAGCGCCGGGCTGGCGCCGCGCGTCGAGACTGCGATCGAGATCGGCCCCACACGCGCGATGGCGGGCATGATGAAGTTGCAGAGCGGCGGCACGTCGACGACGTTGACGAGCATGGTGCGCGCCTCCGCTTCCTGGAAGACGCGCACGTTGAGTTCCGTGTCGGCCGTGGCGGCGAACACGAGGAACGCTCCCTCCAGGTCGGCGCTGCGGTACTCGCGCAGGTCGAGCCGCAGCGAGCCCTCGCTCGCGAGCTGCTCGATCTCGGGCAGCGCCCGCAGCGCCACGACGTGCACGTCGGCCTCGGCGGCGAGCAGGCCCTCGACCTTCTCGAGGCCGACCGGGCCCGCTCCCACCACGAGGCAGCGCCGCCCGCGCAGGTTCAGGCACGTCATGAAGAACGGGGTCTCGACGAGGTCGCGGCTGCACGACGAGTCACAGCGCTCGAGCGAGCGGTGGCACACGCAAGGTCGCCCGGTGCTCACGGCTCAAGGGTACCCTCGGTCGCCCGCTATCGCGGCATGCGCTCCGCCACCACCTCGGCCGTGTGCAGCACGCGCACGCCCTTCAGGTCGGAGCGCTGCTGCACGCCCTGGCGGAACTGCAGCAGGCAGCCCGGGTTGCCGCTCACGATGGCGTCGACGCGCGCCTCGGCGATCTCACCGAGCTTGGCATCGAGGAAGCGCAGCGAGTCGCCCGGGCGCATCAGCGCGTAGGTGCCGGCCGCACCGCAGCAGCGGCCTGCACTCGGCAGGTCGATGACCTCGACCCCGGGCAGCGAGGCGAGCAGGGCGCGCGGCTCGAGCGTCACCCGCTGGCCGTTGCGCAAGTGGCACGAATCCTGGTAGGCGACGCGCAGCGGGCCGGCGTGGAGCGCGGGCAGCGCGCGGCCGGCGAGCAGCGTCGAGTAGTCGCTGACGCGCGCGCCGAACGCTGCGGCCTCGGGCGTGGCGAGCAGCGTCCCGTAGTCGGCCATGAACGCCCCGCAGCCACCGGCCGTGGTCGCGATCGGTCCGGTGGTGCCCGCGAACGAGCGTACCGTCCAGTCCGCCAGTGCGCGCGCGCCCGCGAGATCACCGTTGTGCGCATGGAGCGCGCCGCAACAGCCCTGCTCCGGCGGCGTCGTGACGTGGTAGCCCGCCGTTGCGAGCGTGCCGCAGGCCGCGTGCGCGGCGGCGGAGAACATCACATGGCCGACGCAGCCGAGGAACAGGGCGACCGGATCGCCATCGTCGGGGCCGACGCTGCGGCGCATGCGCCAGGCGGCCGGTTCGGCCACTCTCGGCGCAGCGCGCCCGGCCGCGCGCAACGCTCGCGAGGGAGCGATGCGATGCAGTCCGAGCAACTGGCCCACGCGCATCATCCTGCCTGCCAGCCGCGTGCGCCGCGGCGAGCCGACCGCGAGCAAGAGGCCGCGCAGCTTGAGATCGCGAGCCGGGCCGATTGCGTCGCGACCGTGCTCGAGGAGTGTGCCGTAGCGGACGCCCGCGGGGCACACCGGCTCGCACGCACGGCAGCCGAGGCAGAACGACAGCTCCTCGCGCACATCGTCCTCGCCGAGCGACCCCGCTTCGAGGGCACGCATCAGGTTGATGCGGCCGCGCGGAGAGGACGCCTCGTTGCGGGTGTCCTGATAGGTCGGACAGGCCGCGAGGCAGAACCCGCACGAGATGCACGTGCGCAGCAGATCGTCCGGAAACAGCCCGCGGCCAGCCGTCGAGACGTCCGGCGCCGTCACGGCACCGCCTTGCCGGGATTGAGCAACCCGAGCGGGTCGAACGCGCGCTTGATGCCGCGCAGCAAGTCGATGCCCACCGGCCCGAGGCGCTGTTCCAGATACTGCAGCTTCGTGACGCCGATTCCGTGCTCGCCGGTGATCGTGCCTCCGCGCGCCAGCGCGGCCTCGAAGATGCGCTCGAAGGCACGATGCACGCGCGCCACCTGGTCGGGATCGCGCTCGTCGATGCAGCAGGTGGGGTGCAGGTTGCCGTCGCCCGCGTGGCCGAAGACCGCGATCAGCAGGCCCTCCTCCTCCGCGATGCGCTGCACGTCGCGCACCATCCCGGCGAGCTCCGAGCGCGGCACCGTCGCATCCTCGAGGATCAGCGTGGGCGCGAGCCGCGCGAGCGCCGGGATCGCGCCCCGGCGCGCGGCGAGCAGCTTGCCCGCTGCGTCCTCGTCGGCAGCCACCTCCACGCTCAGGGCGCCTTCCTCGCGGCAGATCTCGGCCATTCTCGCCGTATCGCGCTCGACGACCGATGCGGCTCCGTCCTGCCCGAAGATCAGCATCGCGCCGGCGTCGGCGGGCAGGCCGAGGTCCGCGCTCTCGTCGACCACACGCATCGTCGTCTGGTCGAGGAACTCGAGCGTTGCCGGCAGGATGCGGTTCTCGATGATGCGGCTGACCGAGCGCGCCGAGGCCTCGAGGTCGCGGAAGTAGGCCGCGCCGGTGGCCTTGGCCGGCGGCGCCGGCAGCAGCTTGAGCGTGATCTCGGTGAGCACGGCGAGCGTCCCCTCGGAACCGACCAGCAGGCGGACGAGGTCATAGCCCGCAACGTCCTTGGTCAGCTTGCCCCCCACGCGGAGAAACCGCCCCCCGATCAGCACCGCCTCCAGCCCGATCACGTAATCGCGCGTGATGCCGTACTTGAGCCCCCGCAGTCCGCCCGAGCACTCCATGACGTTGCCGCCGATCGTCGAGATCACCTGCGAGCCGGGGTCGGGCGGGTAGAAGAGGCCCTTTGCGGCGACGGCCTCCTGCAGCAACGCGTTCTGCAGACCGGGCTCGCACGTGGCCGTGAGGTTCTGCTCGTCGATCTCGATCAACCGGCGCATGCGCGCGCACGAGAGCACGACGCCGCCCTGGAGCGGCACGGCGCCGCCCGAGAGGTTCGTGCCCGAAGCGCGCGGCGTGACCGGGAAGCGGTGCTCCTCGGCGAGGCGCAGCACCCCCGCGATCTCATCGCGGTCGCCCGCCAGGACGACCGCCTCGGGGCGCGCCTTCTGCAGCGGCGTGGCGTCCGTCGAGTAGGCGACGAGGTCGTGATCGCTCGTCAATACGTGCTCCGGCCCGACCAGGTCGCGCAGCGCGTCGAGGGGGAGCGGCATCGCCGCGAGGGTACCATCGGCCGCCATGGCCGGAGGCTGGCGGATCGAGGTCTACGGGCGCTCAGTACGCGGCGCCGAGTTGCGCGTGCACCTGCCGCAGCGACCGCGCCACCTCCTCGTCGCAGGAATGCATGGCGAGGAGCCCGAGACGGTGCTGCTCGCCCGCGGGATCCTCGAGCGCGTGGACGCCGCGGACGCATGCTGCGCGATCGTGCTCTGCGCGAATCCGGACGGCACGGCCGACGGCACGCGCCAGAACGCACGCGGCGTCGACCTCAATCGCAACTTCCCGGCGGCGACCTGGCGCGAGGGCACGACGCCGAGCTACCCGGCCGGGATCGACCCCGCCCAGCGCGTGCCTGCCAACAGGACGAATCGCCTCTCGACCGGCTCGGCGCCGCTCTCCGAGCCGGAGAGCGCGGCGTTGGCGGCGCTGATCGAGCGTCTCGAGCCCGCGCTGGTGCTCGACCTGCATGCGCCTCTGGAGCTCGTGCTGACGACGCCGCGCGTACCGGACGCCGTGGCGCGCGAGCTCGCCGAGGCGGCTCGCATGGAGGTCACGGACGACGTCGGGTCGCCCGTGCCCGGCGCGCTGCGCGACTGGCTCGCCGACCAGGGCGTGCCCTGCATCACCTACGAGGTCGAGCACGCCGGCCTGCCGGCGCTGTACGCGCGCCACCTGCCGGGCCTCGTCGCGTTCGTCACGCGAATGCGCGCAGCGTCGCAAGATTGATCTCGACGGTGTCCTCGATGCGCTCGGCGTAGCCTCCGGCGAGCGTCACGCAGACGGGGATGCCTGCGCGCAGCAGCGATGAGCGCACGAGCTGGTCGCGACGGGCCAGGCCCCCGCGTGTGAGCGCGAGCCGTCCGAGGCGGTCGCCGGCAAACGGATCCGCGCCTGCGAGGTAGAAGCACAGCTCGGCGCGCGCCCGTGCCACCGCCACGGGCAGCATCGCGGCGAGCGCGTCGAGATAGGCGTCGTCGCCGGTGCCGTCCGGCAGGTCGCGTTCCAGGTCCCCCGCGACGCGCCGGAACGGGTAGTTGCGCAGGCCGTTGAGCGAGAGCGTGAACGCGTCCACGTCGTCCGCGAGCGCGGCGTGCGTCCCGTCGCCCTGGTGCACGTCGAGGTCGACGACGAGCACGCGGCGCAGGCGCCGGCGCTCGCGCTGCCAGCGGATCGCGGTCACCACGTCGTTGAAGACGCAGAAGCCGCGACCCGCCGCCGGGAACGCGTGGTGAGTGCCACCGCCGAGGTTCGCCGCGGAGCCGGCGCCCAGAGCGGCGCTCGAAGCCTCCAACGTCGCGCCGACCGAGCGGCGCGCGCGTTCGGCCAGCTCGGGCGACCAGGGCAGGCCGAGCGCGCGCTCCTCGTCCCGGCTGAGCTCGCCGCTCAGGGCTCGCTCGACCCAGTCGTCGGTGTGCGCCAGGCGCAGCTCCTCGCGCGTCGCCGCGCGTGCGTCACGCACGTCGAGCCGGGGCTCCTCGGCCGCGCGGGCCCGCAGCAGCGCGTACTTGCCGAGCGGAAAGCGATGCCCGGCCGGAAGCGGGTAGACGAATCCGTCGTGCGCGTAGCAGCGCAGCTCGGCTCAGCCCGGCAGGCTCTCGCCGCCGTCGGCGACGAGCGCGTGGCCTGTCATGAACGCGGCCTCGTCCGAGAGCAGGAAGCACGCGAGTCTTCCGGCTTCCTCGGGAGAGCCGATGCGCCCGAGCGGGACGAGCCGCGGCACTTCCGCCAGAAAGCGCTCGCGGCCGCCGAAGTTCTCCCACGCGGGGGTGTTGAAGGGCGTGTCGATCCAGCCGGGGCAGAGCGCGTTGACGCGGATCCCCTCGCCGCTGTAGTCGCGCGCGACCTGGCGTGCCAGCGCCAGCGCGGCAGCCTTGGTGACCGCGTACGGCGCCAGCTGCGGCTCGGAGAGCAGCGCGGAGTTCGAGGCCGTGATGCAGATCGCACCGCCGCCCGACGCGCGCAGATGCGGCACCGCGGCGCCGCACACGATCGCGTGCGCGCGCACGTTGATCGCGAACGAGCGATCGAAGTCCTCTGCGCTCGCCTGCTCGACCGAGCCGCCGATCTGGATTCCGACATTCGACCAGACGTAGTCGAGACCGCCGAGCGCCTCTGCGCCGGCCTCGACGAATTCCCGCAGCGCAGCCGGATCTGCGGCGTCGACGTGGAGGGCCGTTGCACGCAGGTCGGCCGCGAGCGCGCGCACGCCGGGGCGGTCGATGTCGCCCAGGGCGAGGCGGTCGCCGCGCTCCGCGAGCAGCCTGGCTCCGGCGTTTCCGATGCCAGTCGCGCACCCGAGAACCAGCGTCCGCATCGCCATTTGCGGGGATTCTGACCGAGTCGTGAAAAAAGTGCTCAACTCATGCGCGACGCCGCCGATACAACGTGACGTGAGCGAGCATCTGAACACGCCGGCCGCACCCGCCGCAGGTGACGTGGTCGAGATCGTCAACCGACTCTCCGGCCAGCGTGTCACGGCAGTGGTCGAGAGCGCGAACGACGGGCCGTACGTCCTCCGCTTCGACCGCCCGACGATCGTTCCGGACGAAGCGCACGTGCGCTGGTTCGACGGCGACACGGCGTGGCAGGCCATTGCCAAGCTCGCGGTCCGCGACGAGACCAGCGCGTCCTGCGAGCTTGCGCCGTCGACGGAGTGGGAGCCCGCGCAGGTGCGTCGCTCGCTGCGCGCGCCCGTCGACAATTCGCCGATGCTCGTCAAGGTCGTCAGCTCGACCGTGCTCGCCAAGGGACGTCGCGTGCACGCCGTGTGTCTCGACATCTCCGACAGCGGGTGTCGCGCCAGCTGGCCCGGCCGCACCCCGCTCGTCGGCGACGCCGTCGACGTGGCCTGGGACGTCGGCGACTGGCACACCGAGGACGAGCCGGGTTGGGTCTCCGCCCGCGTCGCGCGCATCGTCGCGCTGCCGTTCGGCGCCCGCCAGGTCGGCTTCACGTTCGAGATCGCCGACACCCACCAGGCGTCGCGAGTGCGCTCCTGGCACCAGGCCTGGCTGCACGAGCACCGTCAGCGCCTGCTCGACGAACGCGCCGCCTGACCGAGCCCCCAGGGTTCCTTAGTGCCCGTCTCAGCTGAGACAGGCCCTTAGCGCGACATGGTCGCCAGGCCCGCCTGGATAGCCGACGACCAGCGCTTCGTCGCCGCATGCGAGGCGCGCCGCAGGTCGTCCGCCGGCAGATCGCCGAGCGGGATCGGCTCGCCGTAGAACACCTGGACCCTCGGGAAGCGCGGCGGCAGGAGCTTGATCCGGTCGCTGCCGCCGATGGAGACGGGGATGAGCGCGACGCCGGCCTCGATCGCCAGCCGCGCCGCACCGAGCTGCGGGCGCGCCGATCCGTCGCGATTGCGCGTGCCCTCGGGGAAGACGAGCAGTATCTGGCCTTCGCGCAGCATGGTCAGGGCGGCCTCGTACGCCTCCATGTCCTGAACGGCCCGGCGAACCGGGAATCCGCCGCCCAGCGCGATCACGCGGCCGATCACGGGCACGAGGAACAGCTCGTACTTCGCCATCGCGCGGAACCGCCGGCTCTTGAGCGGCACGCCGACTGCGAGCGAGTCGATGTACGAGCGATGCATCGGCGCGAGCACCACGCCGCCCTCCGCCGGGACGTTCTCCAAACCCGTCGCGCGGATGCGGAAGACCGTGTGCAGCAGCAGGCCGCTGGTCAGGCGCACGAGGTCGTAGAACCGCGGGCTGAACGGCGGGAGCGAGAGCGGCTTCTGGCTCCGCTCCTGCTCAGCCGGCGTAGACGCCATCCTCGAGGGTGTCGGGATCGGGCCAGGCGCTCGCCTCGGCGCGGGCCACCGCCTGGCCGATCGCGTCCTCGACCGCCCGCTCGAGCGCGGCGTGCTCGTCGTCCCCGAGCCCGGCGTGCTCCCGCATCCAGAGCTCGAAGCGGCGCACCGGGTCGGACGCGGCCCAGCGCTCGTGCATGCCCGCAGGGACGTAGGCCGCGTCGTCGTGCACGGCGTGGCCCTCCATCCGCAGGGTCATCAACTCGAGCACCGTCGCGCCACCACCCGAGCGCGCGCGCTCGATCGCCGCCCGCGCCTCGCGGTAGACGGCGAGCACGTCGGTGCCGTCGACGACGACGCCCTCGAACCCGTAGGCGGGCCCACGCGCGGCCAGCGAAGCCGACGCGAAGTTGAGGTGCGTCGGCGTGGAATAGGCGAACTGGTTGTTGTCGATCACGAAGACGACCGGCAGCCGCCGCACGCCGGCGAGGTTCATCGACTCGTGCGCCGTGCCGTGCGCCGAGGAGCCGTCTCCCAGCCAGCCGAGCGCCACGCGCGGTTCGCCGCGCACGCGGAAGGCGAGTGCCGCGCCGACCGCGACCGGCAGCAGCGAGGGCAGGTGGGACGGGCCTGCGAAGATCCCGACGCCGGGCGTCAGGTCCTGGGTGCGGAGGTTGGAATCGCGCCCGTTCGTGGTGCCGCCGACGCGTCCCATGTACTGGCAGAGCACGCGCCACGGCTCCACGCCGCGGTAGAGGTGCAGGCCAAGGTTGCGGTGCAGCGGCGCGGCCACGTCCTCGGGCGCCATGGCCGCGGCAACGCCGACGGAAGCCCCCTCGTTGCCCTTGCAGGTGTAGAACGACCCCGGCAGCTTCCCCTGCTTGAAGAGCACGTGCCCGCGCTCGTCGAGCCGGCGGGTGAGCAGCAGCACGTGCATGATCCGCAGGAGCGCCTCACGGTCGAGCCCGAGCGCCGCCGCATCCTCCAACCCGCCGGCTGCCTCCGCGGTGCGCACGCTCGCGATCGCCATCCCGCCAGCTTAGAGCGTTCCTCTCACAGGGGGGTTGCAACACCCGGGGGTCAGGTCCCGCACAGCTGGGGTCAGACCCGCACGTTGCGGGCCAGACCCCGAGATGTCGAGTAAACTGAACAAGCGTTCAGTTATCGTCGGGGAGAGCGAGGCTCGCGTGGCCGGCATCAGTTTCAGCATCAGCGATGAGCAGCGCGATCTTGCGTCGCTTGCGCACCAGTTTGCGGAGCGGGAGCTCCGGCCGATCGCTCGGGCCGTCGACGAGGCCGACGTGGAACCGCAGATCGAGGTGGTGCACAAGGCCGCCGCGCTCGGGCTGACCGCATACATGCTCCCGGAGGCCTACGGCGGCGGCGGAATCGAGAGCCTCGTGACCGACTGCCTGATCGTCGAGGAGCTCTCGTGGGGCGATGGCGGATTGGGTGCCCTCGTCACCTCGGGCGGATTCTTCGCCGACCCGATCCTCGAGCTCGGCAGCGAGGAACAGAAGGCCCGGCTGCTGGGGCCGCTGTGCGGTGAGCGGCCTCCGCTGACCGCGCTCGCCACGACCGAGCCCGACCACGGCTCGGACGCCGCCGGCATGACGACGCTCGCGACGCGGGTGGACGGCGGCTACCGCCTGCGCGGGCAGAAGACATGGGTCTCCAACGGCGGGATCGCCGAGCACTACATCGTCTTCGCGCAGACGCTGCCAGGCTCGCGCTCGCGCGGCATCACGGCGTTCGTGATCGGACTGAACGACGAGGGGGTCGCCTTCGGAGAGCCGATGCGCAAGCTCGGCGACCGGGGCATCGTGAACGCCGAGCTGTTCCTGGACGACGCATTCGTCCCAGACTCCAACCGCATCGGCGAGGAGGGCCAGGGATTCGTCGGGCTGATGCGCACGTTCGACAAGTCGCGCATCGTGCTGGCATCGGGCTGCGTCGGCATCGCGCGAGCGGCCTACGAGTATGCGGCGAAGTACGCGCGCGAGCGCGTGCAGTTCGGCAAGCCGATCATCGAGCACCAGGCCGTCGGCTTCCGGCTCGCCGACGTGGCGATGCGCATCGACGCCGCGAGGCTCCTGACCTGGCGCGCCGCCGAGGCGTACGACCGCGGCGAGGACGTCACGGCGCACGCCTCGATGGCCAAGCTGTACGCCTCCGAGGCCTGCATGTTCGCCACCTGGGCAGCCGTGCAGACGCTCGGCGGCTGGGGCTACTCGCGCGAGTACCTCGTGGAGAAGTGGTTCCGCGACGCGAAGCTCGAGGAGATCTGGGAAGGCAGCTCGGACATCCAGCGCTTGATCATCTCCCGCGCGATCGCGCGAGGCGAGCTGTGACGGCTCGCGACCTGGAGCCGCTGTTCGCGCCGCGTTCGGTCGCCGTGCTGGGCGCGTCGACCGATCCCAACAAGTGGGGCGGTTGGCTTGCGCGGACCGCGCTGCGCGGAGCCCACCGCCGGCCCGTCCACCTGATCAACCGGCGCGGCGGCACCCTCGACGGCCGGCCGCTGCTGACGAGCCTTGCCGAGGCCGGCGGGTCGGTCGAGACCGTCGTCGTCGGCGTCCCCGAGGCGGGCCTCGAGCAGGCGGTCGAGGAATCGCTCGCCCAGGGCGCGCGGGCGCTGATCGTGATCACGGCCGGACTGGCCGAGAAGGACGAAGCGGGGCGCGCACGAGAGCAGGCACTGGTAGAGCGCGTGCGCGGCGCGGGCGCGGTCATGCTCGGGCCCAACTGCATCGGGGTGTACGACGCGCTCTCGGAGTTCCACATCTCCTCCAACGACTACCCGGGCGGGCCCATCGGGCTGATCTCGCAATCGGGCAATCTCTCGCTCGAGCTCGGCATGCTGCTCGAGCGCTGCGAGCTCGGCCTGTCGCGCTTCGCCTCGATCGGCAACCAGGCCGATGTGCGCCTGCCCGAGCTCGTCGAGCACCTGGCCGGCCACGAGCCGACGCGCGCGATCGCGATCTACGCGGAGGACGTGTCCGACGGGCGGGCGTTCGTCGAGGCCGCGCGCCAGGCCGCGCAGCACAAGCCCGTGATCCTGCTCAACAGCGGCCGATCGGCCGCGGGCGCCCGCGGTGCCGCTTCCCACACGGGCGCGCTCGTCACGAGCGACGCCGTGATCGCGGCCGCGTGTAGGGACGCGGGCATCGTTCGCGTCGACTCGCCGGGTGAGCTCGCGGATGCCTGCCAGGCGTTCGTACGCTCGCCGCGGGCGCGCGGGCGCCGCGTCGCGGTGATCGCAGACGGCGGCGGGCACGGCTCGGTCGCAGCCGACCTCGTCTCGGCGAGCGGGCTCGAGGTGCCGGCCTTCTCCGAGCAGCTCATGGCGCGCATCGAGCCGCAGCTGGAGCGCGCCGGGAGTGTCTCCAACCCGGTCGACATCATCGACGGCGCCGACGGGCTGGCCTCGTTCACGGGCATCGTGCGGGCGTGCCTCGAGTCGGGCGAGGTGGATTCGGTCCTGCTCACCGGCTACTACGGCGGGTACGCGCTCTACAGCGACGACTACCGCGCGTCGGAGCCGCGCGAGGCCGCGGCGATGGCAGCGCTGCAGGACGAGCTCGAGCGCCCGGTCGTCGTCCACTCGATCTTCGCCGACACCGTGGGCGAAGGCACCGACCTGCGAGCGCAGGGGCTGGCCGTCTACGAGCGCAGCGAGCAGGCCGTGCGCGCACTGGCTGCCCTGACCACGCCTCCGCCGACGCCCGCGGCCGCCGCACCCACCCCGGGCTCCGTCATGTGCGGCACGCCCGGGTACGTCGAGGCGCGCGCGCTGCTGCTCGAGGCCGGCATCGCCTATGGCGAGGGCGCGCCGGCGCGCGACGCAGACGAGGCTGTCATGCTCGCCGACCGCCTCGGGCTCTATCCCGTCACGCTCAAGGCCGTCGACGCGGGGCTGGTGCACAAATCCGATGTCGGCGGCGTGCGCGTCGGGCTCGCGGACGCCGGCGAGTTGCTCGCCGCGGCGCGCGAGATGACCGAGCGACTATCGCCGGCGCTGCTCTTCGTCGAGCGCACGGCTGACGTTCGCGACGGCGTCGAGCTCGTGGTCGGCGCAACCCGCGACCCGCGCTTCGGGGCCGTCGTCCTGGTCGGCCTCGGCGGCATCCTGGTCGAGACGCTGCGCGACACCGCCGTGGCCCTGGCGCCGCTCGACGCGGCGGCGGCCGAACGCCTGCTGCGCTCCTTGCGAACGGCAGCGGTGCTGGACGGCGTGCGCGGCCGCCCAGCCGTCGACGCGGGCGCAGCTGCGCGTGCGGTGGTCGCGCTCGGCGATGCGATGGCGGCGCACCCGGAGATCGCCGAGCTCGAGATCAACCCCCTGCTCGTCACGCCGCGAGCGGCGATCGCGCTCGACGCGCGCGTCGCGCTCCATCCCACACCCACCGAATGAGGTCATCGTGGACCTGCGCCTGACACCCGACCTGCTCGAGATCCGCGAGCGCTCGCGCCGCTTCTGCGACGAGTGGCTCGTTCCGTTCGAGGCCGAGACCGAGGAAGCGGGCTCGCTCTCGATGGAGAGCTACGCACGCATCCGCCAGGCGGTGCTCGAGACCCGACTGAACGCGATGAACATGCCCGCCGAATGGGGCGGGCAGGGCTTCTCCATCCTGCAGCAGGTGATCGCGCTCGAGCAACTCGGGCGCGTCACGAATGCACTCTGGGCGTGTGTCTGGCGTCCCGCGCAGGTGCTCGAGCACTGCACGCCGGCACAGCGCGCGCGCTTCCTCGAGCCCGAATGCCGCGGCGAGCGCCGCTACGCCTACGCGATCACCGAGCCGAACGCGGGCTCGGACGTGTCGCGACTGGAGACGATCGCGCGGCGCGTCGACGGCGGCTGGAGCATCAGCGGCGAGAAGTGGTTCGTGACCGACGCCGACATCGCGGACTATCTGATCGTCGTCGCGGAGGCCGAGGGCTTCGGCCAGACGTGCTTCCTCGTCGACAGCGACGCCGCGGGCGTGCGCGAGACGCGCAGGCCGCGCTACATGCACACCTTCGCGTTCGAGCACCCGGAGTACGTGTTCGAGGAGTGCTTCGTCCCCGACGACCAGGTGCTGGGCGCGCCCGGGCAGGGCAACGACCTGTCCAAGGACTGGTTCACCGACGAGCGCCTGATGATCGCCGCGCGCTGCCTCGGAGGCGCCGAGCGCGCACTCGAGACGGCGCTCGCCTACGCGCAGGAGCGCGCCCAGTTCGGCTCGCCGATCATCGACAACCAGGGCGTCTCGTTCCCGCTCGCCGATTGCGCGGTCGAGATCGCCGCGGCCAGGGCGCTGACGTACCAGGTGGCGTGGGAGTGCGGAACGGGCCTCGACCGCAAGACGGTCCACGCCAAGGCCTCGCAGGTCAAGCTCTACGCGAGCGAGATGGCCGGCCGCGTCGTCGACCGCTGCGTGCAAGTGCTCGGCGGGCGCGGCTACATGCGCGAGAACCCGTGCGAGCGCCTCTACCGCGATCTGCGCGTCGATCGCATCTGGGAGGGCACGAGCGAGATCCAGCGCATGGTGATCGTCAACGAGCTGCGCAAGCGCGGCCCCGGCGCACTGACGGCCTGGCCGGCATAGGAGCCGGATGCGCCCGTCGGTCGAGGAGGAGCGGCGCGAGCAGCTGATCGCGGCCGCTGCACGCGTGATCGCGCGCAGCGGGTACGACGCAGCCACGGTGCGCGACGTCGCGAGCGAGGCCGGCGTCTCGACCGGCGTCATCGCCTACTACTTCGACGGCAAGGACGACCTCTTCGCCCACGTCCTGCGCACGGCCTCACGCGAGTTCCGGGCGCGTCTCGAGCGTGCGCGGGCGGGCGCCGAGACGCCGCGCGAGCGACTCCTCGCGCTGGCCGAGGCCGCCACGCCCGCGGACGACGAGGGAGCGCGGGCGCACGCCCTCTGGATCGACTTCTGGGCGCGGGCGGCGCGCGACCCCGCATTGGCGGGTCTGACCGTGCGCCTGTACGACGGCTGGCGCAGCGAGATCGCCGACGCGGTGCGCGAGGGCCAGCGAGCCGGCGCGTTTCGCAGCGACGCGGATCCCGAGGCGTTCGCCCGCGGCTACGCCGCTGCAGCCGACGGTCTCGCCACGCACGTGGTGCTGCACCGCGGCATCGTCTCCGCCGACGACATGCGCACTGCCTGCGCGGCGCTCGTCGACGCGCTCGCGCGGCCGCCCTGCGGCCTACGGGACGGGCGGCAGCGCCGACTGATCGGGTTGCGGCAGCGCGCCCGGGGTGTCGCCGAACGCCGGGTAGCGCGGCGTGAGGAGCGCGACATAAGCGAATGTGCGCGACTCGAAACGCAGCAGAAGAGGCCGAGCACTTTGCATGCCGCTCCGGCACGCGCGCAGTGAAGAGCGCGACGAACCACAATGCCGATCGCCACGAGATTGACCAGCAACTCGCAGGACATATGCGACGAAGAGGCAAGGAATCGCCAGAAGGTCAGCGGAAGAACACGGTCCAGCGGTTCTGCCGCACGGGAGGATCGACCTCCAGATCGACTGGGTAGCTACCGCCGGAACCGAAGGGCGGAAATGGGTCGCCAACGATCGTCGCGTAAGCCCACACGCGCGTGGCGTACCTGAGATAACCGGCGATGAAGTCGTGAAGGCCCTCCGGCACGCGCGCCGTGAAGAGCGCCGCAAACCACGCGATCACAACCGCGAAGGACGCTGCGATCCCGTAGAAGCAACAGCACGATCACGTGCGGGATGATGAGGATCAAGCGGAAGAAGACCGTCAGGCGCGAGCGCCGCAAGTCCTCGCCGCCGACGAGGCGCACGGGGTACGGAGAAGTGCTCATGTCGTCAGGGTAGAACGCCGGTCGGCGCACGTCTCCCGTGCAGCCGCGACGCTAGCGCCGCTAGGTGAGGCCCTCGCGCGCCTCGCGCACGAGCATCACTGCCTCGGGGAACAGCACGCGGATGGCGTCGCGCACCTGCGCGGCCTGTTCCTCGGGCTTGCCGGCCAGATCGAGCCGGTTGATGCAGGCCACGGTCATCTGCACCGCGAGATTGATCGCGTTGTCGGCCCAGCCGACCTTCTGGGCGGCCTGCATCTGCTCTGCCATCTCCTGCAGGTGCTTCTGCATGTCGCCCGGGTCGCCGAACATCCCGAACGGGAATCCGCCTTCCATCACGCTCTCCTCAAGCCGATGATCGTCCCAGGAACGTTAGACGTTCTCGGCCGGCAACCCGCCCTCTCGGCGGCCGACCCGTTCTCAGGTGATCTCGCGCAGCGTCATGGAATTGATGCGCACGGGCTCGCTCGGAGGCCCGTCGCCGCGGCCGAGGGAGTCGATCGCCGCGATCGTGGCGAGGGATTCGTCGTCGTGAGCGTGGCCCAGGATCCCGTACTCCGCGGGCAGCCCCGCGCCGCTCTTGCCCGAGATCACGAAGAACTGCGAGCCGGACGCGCCGGCCGGGGCGACCGCCGTCTTGGCCATCGCGAGGTCGCCCACCTTGTACTCGTAGAAGCGCGGTGGTGTGCCGACGACCTCGTAGCCCGGCCCTCCGGTGCCCGTGCCGTTCGGGCAGCCGCCCTGCAGCACGAAGCCGGGCACGACGCGATGGAACGAGAGGCCGTCGTAGAAGCCGCTCTTGGCGAGGAACGCGATCGAGTTCGGGATCGGCCCGCCCAGGTCGGGATCGAGTACGGCGCTGATGGGGCCATGCGACGTGTCGAGGTCGAGCGCGTAGCGCTTCCCCTCCTCCAGCACCTGCTCCGGCTCGGAGTAGCTCGTCATTGGTTCCAGTCCTCTCCGGGTTCGAGGCTGCGGCAGAAACGCGCAACCAGCTCGACTGCGAGCTCGACATCGCGCAGATCGCACGTCTCCGAGGGCGAGTGCATGTACCGCAGCGGGATGCCGACGAGACCGCATGGTACGCCCGCCCCCACTTCCTGGACGGCCTCGCTGTCGGTCCACGAGACGCTGCCGTCGGCCTCGAGCGTGTGCGGGATGCCCGCGTCGCGGGCGACGGCGATCAGCCGCTGCGCGATGCCCTCGTGCTGCGCTGCGCCGCGCGAGATCGACGGGCCGGAGCCGAGCGCACGCGAGCCCGTCACGCGCGCCTGGTCGGAGTTCGGATAGTCGTCGGTGTGGGTGACGTCGAGCGTGATCGCGACGTCGGGCTCGGCGGCGAAGGTCGCCGTGCGCGCACCCGCGTACGACGTCTCCTCGCGCACGGACGCCACGGCGACGACCTCGGCCTCGAGGTCGCCGGCGGCGGCACGGCGAGCCGCCTCGAGCACGACCAGCGCCCCGAGCCTGTTGTCGAGCGCGCGCGACGCGAGCCGGAAACCACGCAGCTCGACGGGCGCGGCCGCCATGACGACGGGGTCGCCGATCTGCGACGGCGGAGGCGGCATCGGCGTCGTCGCTCGCGCCGATGTCGACCCAGAGGTCGTGTACGAGCGGGGCGCGCTTGCGGTCCTCGTCGCTGAGGAGGTGGCGAGCGGCCTTGCCGATCACGCCCGGCACGGCGCCGCCCGACGTCATCACGGTCACGCGCTGGCCGACCAGCACGGCGGGGTCCCAGGCGCCGATCTCGCCCACGAACAGGACGCCCGAGGAGTCGATGTGCTTGATGACCAGGCCGATCTCGTCGATGTGGCCGACCAGTGCGACGCGCGGGCTCCCGCCGGCGTTGACGGTCGCGAACGAATTGCCGAGCGCGTCTCCGCGAACCTCTGCGAACTCCCTCGCGGCCTCCCGCCAGATCTCGGCCGCGGGTCGCTCGTAGCTCGAAGGCCCGACGGCGCGCAGCAGACGATCCAGCAGGACGCGCGCCGGCGCGTCGATGCCCTCCCCCGTCATTGGCCGAAAGATAGTTGACCGTTCCACGGGAGGCACGCAGACAGTCACCGGATACCATCGCCCGTGCCATGGAACGGATCGCGATCACTGGCATCGGCAGCCTGTCGCCGGTGGGGCTCTCGACGGACGAGGCCTGGGACACGCTGCTCGCGGGGCGCTCGGGCATCGCCGAGATCACGCAGTTCGACGCGAGCGACATGCCGATCCGCGTCGCCGGCGAGGTCAAGGGGTTCGATCCCGTCGCGGTCGCCGGAGCCAAGGAGGCGCGTCGCATGGACCGCAACGTCCTGCTCTCGCTCGCAGCCGCGCAGGCCGCTGCCGATGACGCCTCGCTCGTCGTCGACGACCCGACGCGGGCCGGCGTGCTGTTCGGCACTGCGATCGGCGGCTTCCACACGATGATGGAGCAGCACGACATCCTGCGCGACCGCGGCTGGGAGCGGGTCGCGCCCTGGTTCCTCCCGCAGTGCCTGCCGGACGTCGCGAGCGGCGCCATCGCGGCCCGGCTCGACCTGCGCGGGCACAACCTCGCGCCGATCTCGGCGTGCTCCACGGGGGCCCATGCGGTCATGGAGGCCGCGGAGCTGATCCGGCGCGGCGACGCCGACGTGGTGCTCGCCGGCGGCGGCGAGGCGTGCATCCACCCGCTCATCATCGCTGGGTTCACGACGATGAAGGGCCTTGGCGCTCCACGGCCCGGCGAGGGGCCGGAGACGGCCTCGCGGCCGTTCGACGCCACGCGAGACGGCTTCGTGTGCGCCGAGGGCGCGACCGTGCTCGTGATGGAGTCGGTGGAGCGCGCGGAGCGCCGCGGCGCGCGCATCCATGCGGAGGTCGTCGCGGGCGGCAACACCAACGACGCCTACCACGCAGTGACGCCGCGCCCCGATTCGCTGGGCGTCGTGACGATGATGCGGCTCGCGCTCGAGAAGTCGGGCATCGACCCCTCGGAGGTCGGCTACATCAATCCCCACGGCACGTCGACGCCGCAGGGCGACGCCGCCGAGACACAGGCGATCAAGCTCGTCTTCGGCGACCACGCGCGGCACCTGTGCGTGTCGTCGACGAAGTCGGCCACCGGCCACCAGTTCGGCGGAGCGGGCTCATTCGAGGTCGCGGTCTGTGCGCTCGCGCTACGCGACCAGATCGTCCCGCCGACGCTCAACTACCGCGATCCCGACCCCGAATGCGACCTCGACTACGCGCCCGAGGGCGCCCGGAAGGTCGAGCTCGAGTACGCGCTCTCGAACTCGATGGGCCTCGGCGGCCACAACGGCTGCGTCGTGCTGCGCCGCTATCACGCCTGATCTCAGGCGCGGATCTGGCCCGCGCCGCGCACGATGTACTTCGTCGTCGTGATGTCGGCCAGGCCGACCGGTCCGCGGGCGTGCAGCCGCGCCGTCGAGTTGCCGATCTCGGCGCCGAAGCCGAACTCGCCGCCGTCGGTGAAGCGGGTCGAGGCGTTGACGTACACGCAGGCGCTCGAGATGCCGCGCACGAAGTCGTCGGCGGCCGCGATGCTCTCGGTCACGATCGCCTCCGAGTGGCCGGTGGAATAGCGCTCGATGTGCTCGATCGCCTCCTCCACCGAGCCGACGGTACGCACCGCAAGCACGAGGTCGAGGAACTCCGTCGCCCAGTCGTCCTCGTCGGCGGGGAGGCTAGCAGCGCCGAGAGCGGCAGCCGACTCCGCGTCGGCGCGCAGCTCCACGCCGCGTTCGGCCAGCTCCGCCCCGATGGGGCCGAGCAGCGGCAGCGCATCGCGATGCACGAGCAGCGTCTCGCACGCGTTGCAGACCCCAGGCCGCTGGGTCTTGGCGTTGATCACGATCGGCAGGGCCTTGGCCGGATCGGCGTCCGCGTGCAGGTACACGTGGCAGTTGCCGCCGGCTGCGACGAGCACGGGCACACGCGCGTGCTCGAGCAGGAACGTCTTGAGCGACTCGCCGCCGCGCGGGATGACGACGTCGCAGGCCGACGGGTCGGCGACGATCGCCGCCAGCTCCTCGCGCGTCGCCTCGAGCGGCACCACGGCGTCCTCGGGGAGCCCGGCAGCTCTGAGGCCCTCGCGTACACAGCGCAGCAGCGCGGCGTTGGTGGCACGGGCGCTCGTCGATCCGCGCAGCAGGCAGGCGTTCCCGCTCTTCAGGCACAGGCTCGCGACATCGACGGTCACGTTCGGGCGCGCCTCGTAGACGACGAGCAGGACGCCGAGCGGCACCCGCACCTTCTGCACGTCGAGGCCGTTGGGAAGGCGCCAGCCCGTGACGACCTCGCCTACGGGATCGTTCAGCGCTGCGACGGACGCGCACCGCGTCGCACAACGCCAGGACGCGGTCGCTGTCGAGCGTCAGCCGATCGAGCAGCGCGCTCGACTGACCGGAGGCGCGCGCCGCGGCGATGTCCTCGGCGTTGGCCTCCACGATCGCGGCCGAGTCGCGCTCGATTGCCAGGGCGATCTGCTCGAGCGCGGCATCCTTGGCGCCGCGGCCGAGGGTCGCCAGCGTGCGCGCAGCGGCGCGAGCGCGGGCACTCGCAGAGTCAGTCGTCACTGCCATCGTGGAGGACCAGGTTATCGCGATGGATGGCCTCGGGGACACCGGCGACCGCCGTGTGCTGGCCTGCCGCTCGGCGAAGCTCGGCGCTCCCCATGGCCACGACGCCGGTCGCGAAGACGTCGCCCTCGAGCGTGCACAGGCGCACGGCGTCCCCGGCGCGGAACGTCCCCTCGACGCGCTTGATACCCACGGGGAGCAGGCTCGCCCCGCGCGAGAGCAGCGCCGTGCGCGCGCCGGCATCGACGAAGACGCGGCCGGCCGGGGGCTTGCCGTAGCGCAGCCACAGCTTCCACGCCGAGACGGGCCGCCGGCCGGCGGTGAAGCGGGTGCCCACCGCTCGCCCTGCCACGGCGCGCGCGATCGTGCCGGGCTGCGCGCCGGAGGCGATCACGCAGGCGACGCCGCCGCCGGCCGCCATCGAGGCGGCCACGACCTTGGAACGCATACCGCCCGACCCGAGGCCGCTGGAGGAGGCGGCGCCGAGGTCGAGCTCCGCGAGCAGCGCGCGATCGTGCACCTCGCGGACGAGCTCGGCGCCACTCGCCCGCGGGTCGCGCGTGAACAATCCCTCGGCGTCGGTCAGCAGCACGAGCAGCCGTGCGCGCAGCAACAGCGCGACCTGCGCCGCGAGTGCGTCGTTGTCGCCGAACGTGATCTCGTCCGTGGCGGTTGAGTCGTTCTCGTTGACGATCGGGATGACATCCCACGCGAGCAGAGCCTCGAGCGTGGCCCGCGCGTTCAGGTAGCTCGTGCGCCGCCGCACGTCGTCCGCCGTGAGCAGCACCTGGGCGGCGCGCCCGCCGGCCGAGGCCAGTGCGCGCTGCCAGGCGCCCGCGAGCAGACCCTGCCCTACGGCGGAGGCCGCCTGCAGGCTCGGCACGTCGTTCGGCCGCACATCCCGCCCCAGCGCCCCCAGGCCGAGCGCGATCGCCCCGCTCGAGACGACGCACACCGGCGTGCCCGTCAGCTGCAGGGCGACGACTTCGGAGGCAAGCCGCGACAGCCGCGTACGGCGGAGGCGCCTGCGACCGTCCACGAGCGTCGACGACCCCAGCTTGACGACGACGGCGCGGCGCATTCCGCGCCAGCGTAGCGGCGCTCCCCCGGGCGAGGGATAGACGCGATGCACGTGCGGATCGATACCCGGAGTGCGCCGATAGGCGCCTCGACAGTCGGGCGGGCAGGCCCGGAGCCGCCAAGCAGCCGTTCCCTCCTCCGGTGGCGCCGGGCCTCCCGTTCCGATGAGCGAAGATCCCCGCTCACAAGCCGTCCAGGGCGCTCGACCCCATGCTAGGGTCAGAGTAATGTCGGAAACTGGCGACGACTACCGCGGCGACTACAAGCAGGCCATGGACTCCGCCCTCAACGGGCGAATCGGGTTCTATGCCGATTTCGACTCCTCGCGCCAGGAGGAGGTGTGGCGGCTGCTCTCGGCCGACCGCGACCGCCTGCTGACGTTCGCGAGGCGCCACGCGATCACGATCGGCAAGCTCGAAGTGCGCAAGACGCTCAAGAGCCCGCAGCCGGTGTACGAGCTGATCGCCACCGGCCGGGACGCGCGCAGCGTTCGCGAGTATCTCGGCTTCGAGCGCTCGCAGCGCTAGTCAGAACTGGTTTCAAGAGTCGCATGGCGTTCGCAGGTCTCGAGTCCCCTGCGGTCTCCCCCGACCGCACACGGGACTCTTGAAACCCGTTCTTACGCCGTCGCGGCCAGCGCCTCGCCCAGGATCTCGGCCACCTCGTCGAGCTCGGCCTCGGTGATCGTGAGCGGCGGCGCGAGCATGACCGCCTCGATCGTGGTCACGCCCATCGGCGTCGGACACGCGTAGATCATCAGCCCGCGCTCGCGGCAGGCGGAGACCAGCCGCGAGGCCGCACCCGGAGACGGCGCGAGCGTCTCGCTGTCCTGCACCAGCTCGAGGCCCTGCAGCAACCCGAGGCCGCGCACGTCTCCGATGCGCGGCGAGAGCGCGGCCAGCCCGTCGAGGCGCTCGCGCAGGAGAGCGCCCTTTCGCCGCGCCTCGGCGACGAGGTCCTCGTCACGGATCACGCGTATGGCCTCGGTCGCGACCGCGCACCCGAGCGGGTAGCCCGAGAACGTATGCCCGTACGGGAAGCCGTCCGCCGACTGCTCGAACACCTCCGCCACCTCGCCGCGCACGAGCACGCCCGAGAACGGGACGATGCCGCTCGTCACGCCCTTGGCGAAGGTGATGATGTCGGGCGCTGCGTCGGCCCAGTGGCAGGCGGCGAACCACTCGCCCGTCCGCCCGAAGGCCGTGATCGTCTCGTCGAACACCAGCAGGGCTTCGTGGCGGTCGCACACGCGCCGCAGCTCGGCGATATAGCCGGGCGGCGGCGCGATCGCGGCTCCCGACGCGCCCGTGACCGGCTCGATCACGACCGCGGCCACGTTGCCCGCGCCACGGCGCAGAAGGGCATCCTCGAGCTCGCGCGCGGCCCAGGCCGCCTCCTCCTCCGGCGCGCGGCGGCGGCGGATGTCGGCGTTCGGCACCGGGGCCACGGGATGCTTGTCGAGCACCGTCTCGTAGAACGCCCGCCACTTGGAGCCGGACAGCGAGAGCGCGCCGTGCGTCGAGCCGTGGAACGACGGCCAGCGCGAGATCAGGTCGGTCTTGCCCGGACGCCCACGCAGCTGCCAGTAGCGGCGGACGAGCTGGATCGCCGACTCGACCGACTCCGAGCCGGACGAGTTGAAGAAGCACCAGGTGTCCGCGAGCGGCGAGACGGAGCGCAGTTCTTCGGCGAGCTCCAGCATCGGCCCGTTGCGGAACGAGAAGCGGTAGGTGAACGAGAGCTCGGCGACCTGCCGCTGCACGACCTCGACGAGCCGGGGATGGCAGTGGCCGAGCGACATGACCATCGCCCCGCCGCAGGCGTCGAGGTAGCTGCGCCCATCCTCGTCGACGATGCGAGCGCCGCCGGCGCGGGCCGCCACCTCGAGCAACGACCCGGGCGACGCGGTCAGCGAGAAGTCGGCATGACGTCGCATGGCGACGGACGGTAGCGCGGGAGCCTGCGCGGGGAGCGCACCGCAGTGCGCTCCCCGCTGCCGGGATGAGGCTATCCGGTGACGCCGGCGCGCTTCAGCTTCGCCTTCACTCCGTGCCGCGCGGGCACGTTGATCGTGGCGTGCGCCTTCGCGTTGCCGGCGTCGCTCGACGTCGCGACGGAGTTGTTCGTGAGCGATCCCGCCGGCGCGTCGGAGTCGACCTTCGCGCTCATCGAGAGGGTCTTCGAGCCGGTGAGGTCGCCGACGTCCCAGCAGGCCTTGCCGTTGACGAGCGTCGCCGAGCCGAGGGAGGCGTAGGTCATGTTCACGGGAAGCTTGTCGCAGACCACCACGTCATGCGCGGTGCCACCCTTGGCGGTCACGACGAGCTGGTACTTCACGGTCGAGCCGGCGGGCACCGTGTGGGCGAGGGCACGCTTCTTGAGCGTGATGTGCACCTTCGCCGGGGGCGTGCTCGGCGTCACGGGCGGGGCGACCGGCGGAGCCGGCGGCGCGGCGGGCGGAGCCGGCGGCGCGGCGGGCGGAGCCGGCGGAGCGGCGGGCGGAGCCGGCGGTGCCGCGGGCGGAGGCGGCGGGGGCGGCGGGGGCGGCGGAGGCGGAGGCGGCGGCGGCGGCGGGCACTTCAGCTTCTGCGTCGGGATCGAGCCACCGTTCCACTTGGCTCCCACGATCAGCGTGCCGGACTTGCCGGGCCACGTGTGCGTGGCTGCCTGGTGCGCCGGGACCGTGAATGTCTGGGTCTCGCCGTTCACGGTCTCGGTCGAAACCGTCGCGACGTCGAAGTTCGCGTTGTAGCTGAACACGACACCAGTGCTGTCGCACTTCACCGAGCCGGTGTTTGCGGACGCCCCGGTCGGCAGGGCGGCGAGCGCGATCAACGCGACGATCGGTAACAGGGCGAGGCGCTTGCTGAACATCTTGAAGAACTCCCCAGAAGAAGGCAGTGGGCGACGGGCGCGCGGCAACTCAGTAGTTTTCGGTAACTTGTATCACTCGCTTTCGGTACCCGCTCCGCGACAGAGTAGCCATACTGTCCCCGGTATGCTCAGGAAGCATCTCGTTGCAGGGGCAAAGTGAGGCACGTCGGCCCTCCGGAACCCTTGATTGCGACGTCCGATCCCTCGATTTCCGTTACCCGGCAGCCCGCCGCGCGCAACTTCTCGGAGGTACGCGAATTGCCCGCGAGCATGACGACGTCGCGCGGGGCGAGTGCGAGCACGTTCGGCGCGAGTGTGTCCCATTCCTGCTCGTCGATCTCGATCAGCTCGACACCGCGCTCGCGCAGCAGCGAGTAGAGGTGCACGGGCATCAGCGGCAGGGAGACGACCGCCAGGTCGCGATCGAGCATCGAGATCAGGCTGAGCGTGTGCAGGCAGTAATCGGCGCCGCGGTCGATGGGCAGGTCGACGACGTGCACCGCATCGACGTAGGGCTCGAGCGCACTCGCGATCGCGCGGGCACCGGCGTCGTTGGTGCGGAAGCCGCGCCCGACGACGAGCGTGCGCGAGTCGAGCCAGAGCAGATCGCCGCCGTCCGCGAGCGCCGGAGCCTCGAGGCGGGCGAGCACGGGAACCCCGTTGCGCTCGAACCACTCGCCCATCGCGGGAGCCTCGGGCCGGCGGATCGGCTTCCCGGAGCGCAGCAGGAGCGCACCGCCGTCGCACACGAGTGCCGGGTCGTAGGTGTAGATCGAGTCCGGCCCGGCCTCGTGGCCGAGCCGCTCGACCGCCGCGCCCGACTGCTCGAGCACCGCCACGAGCGCGTCGTGCTGCGCACGGGCGCGCTCCAGGTCGACGGCCTCGTCGTAGAACGCGCCCTCGGTCTCGTGCGCGGCGCCGTAGCGCTCGCCGGGGCGGTTGACGAGCACGCGACGCAAGCGCCCCGTCATCCCCTGTGCGCCGTATCTCTGATCCGCCACCGCGCGTTGTCTAGCAGAGGCCCGCTAGCGTCCGCAGCATGTCCGACGTGACGATCTTCCATAACCCGCACTGCCACGCCTCCCAGAACGCGATCCGGATCGCGGACGAGCTCGGAGTCTCCTACGACGTCATCCTCTACCTGAAGCAGAGACCCGACCGGGAGACGCTCGAAGGGATCGCAGACCGGCTCGAGGACCCGGTCGCCGACCTGGTGCGCAAGGACTCCCTGTTCAGGAAGCTCGGCCTCGACGCGGCCGACTACGTCGAGCGCGATCCCGTGGTGGAACTGCTGCTGCAGCGCCCGGCGCTGCTCCAGCGGCCCGTCGTCGTGCGCGGGGATCGCGCCATCGTGGGCCGCCCGAAGGAGCGCATCCGCGAGCTGCTCGCCTGAGCCGGCGGGAATCTGGAGTCAGCGGCTATCGTCAGGACGCTCGTTCCTGGCTCGCCGGTTCCGTCCACGAGGAGTCGTATGCCCGCCGACATCGAGACGCTCTCGATCGACACGATCCGCTGCCTCGCGATGGACGCGGTGCAGAAGGCCAACGCCGGTCATCCCGGGACCGCGATGGCGCTCGCGCCGGTCGCGTACGTCCTGTACCGCGAGCGCATGCACCACGACCCCGCCGACCCGTCCTGGCCCAACCGCGACCGCTTCGTGCTCTCGGCCGGGCACGCCTGCATCCTGCAATACGCCGCGCTGCACCTGTCCGGCTACGACCTCACGATGGACGACCTGAAGCAGTTCCGGCAGTGGGGCTCCAGGACGCCGGGGCACCCCGAGCTCGAGCGCGATCACCCGATCCCGGGCATCGAGATCACGACCGGCCCGCTCGGGCAGGGCGTCGGCAACGCGATCGGCATGGCGCTCGCCGAGGCCATGCTCGCCGAGCGCTACGACCGCGACGAGAGCGGGCTGGTCGACCACCGGACGTATGCCATCTGCTCCGACGGCGACGTGATGGAGGGCGTGTCGGGCGAGGCCAGCTCGCTGGCCGGCTTCCTCGGGCTCGGCAAGCTGTGCCTGATCTACGACGACAACCACATCACGATCGAGGGCTCGACCGGCCTTGCGTTCGGAGAAGACGTCGGACGACGCTACGAGGCCTACGGCTTCCACGTGCAGCGCCTGGGCGACGGCTGGACGACCGACGACCTGCGCGCCGCCCTCGATGCCGCCGATGCAGAGAGCGCACGACCCTCGCTGATCATCGTGCGCACGCACATCGCGATCGGCGCCCCGCATGCCCAGGACACGCCGGAGGCGCACGGCGCTCCCCTCGGCGAGGAGGAGGTGCGGCTGACCAAGCAGGCCTATGGCTGGGACCCCGACAAGCACTTCTACGTGCCCGACGAGGTCTACGCCCACTTCTCGCAGCTCGAGCGCGGCGCCGCCGACCACGCGGCCTGGGATGCCGTGCACGCGAGCGCCGACGCGGCCACGGTGGCGGAGCTCGACCGCGTGCTCTCGGGCAAGCTGCCCCAGGGCTGGGAGGATGCGCTGCCCGACTTCTCCGGCGCGAGCGCACAGGCGACGCGGCAGAGCTCGGGCGCCTGCATCCAGGCTCTCGCGGCGGCGGTCCCCGAGTTCGTCGGCGGCTCGGCCGACCTCGCGCCGTCGACGACCACGACGATCAAGGGCCCCGAGAACGTCCCGGGCGCGCCGCTCTCCAACCAGGAGAACGCGCAGGCCGACTCGGTGCTGCCCGGGCGACTCGGCGGTCGCACGTTCCACTTCGGCATCCGCGAGCACGGTATGGGCGCGATCCTCAACGGCTTCACCGTGCACGGCGGCTTCCGCGCCTTCGGCGCCACGTTCTTCGTGTTCTCGGACTACATGCGCCCGGCGGTGCGGCTGGCCTGCGTCATGGGCCTGCCCGTGATCTACGTGTGGACGCACGACTCCATCGGGCTCGGCGAGGACGGCCCGACGCACCAGCCGATCGAGCACCTCGCCTCGCTGCGCGCCATGCCCTTCATGCGCGTCATCCGCCCTGCCGATGCCACGGAGACGGCCGAGGCCTGGCGGCTCGCGCTGGAGCGCACCGACGGACCCGTGGGACTCGTCCTCACGCGCCAGAAGCTGCCCGTCCTCGACCGCACCGCGCTCGCGCCCGCAAGCGGCGTGCGCAAGGGCGGCTACGTGCTGGCAGATGCGGCGGGCGAGGCGCCCGACGTGATCCTGATCGGCTCGGGATCGGAGGTGCACGACCTTCTGGCCGCCCGCGAGACGCTGAGCGCCGAGGGCGTCGGCGCGCGCGTCGTGTCGCTGCCCGACTGGGACCTGTTCATGGCACAGCCGCGCAGCTACCGCGAGGAAGTCCTGCCGCCCGGCGTCTGGCGGCGCGTCTCGCTGGAGGCCGGCGCGACGTTCGGCTGGTCCGCGCTCGTGGGCGAACGGGGCACGGCGCTCGGGCTGGATCGCTACGGCGCGTCCGCGCCGGGCCCCGTGATCGCACGCGAGCTCGGGATCACGCCGGAGGCGGTCGTCGCGGCCGCGCGCGAGCTCATGCAGCGCTGAGACGTCCTCACGCCCGTGCTCTTGGGGGGTCTGCGGGTAGTCCGAGGTGTAGGCGCGCAGGTTCGGGTCATCCTTCCGGTGAACGGGTAGGGCTGCTGGCACGAGCGAAGTGAGGAGACAGGATGCGGAGAAAGACGCTATTGGCTCTCGTGGCGATCGCCGCGATTGCTGCAGTTCCGAGTGCTCAGGCGCACTCGCCCAAGGGCAGCCAGCCGGCTCCCTGGACGGTCGTCGCCAGTGGCCTCGACAACCCGCGCGGTCTCGCGGTCGCGAAGAACGGCGACTCTGGATCGCAGAGGCGGGCAAGCGGTGGCGCGGGACCCGTGCATGCCCGGGCCCCGAGGGGCCTCCCGACACCTCGTGCTTCGGCGCCTCGGGAGCGTACACGCTGGTCCACAACGGCTCGCAGAAGCGCGTCGTCACGGGCCTCCCGTCGTTCGGTGACCAGGGCACCGGCGACAACGCGCTCGGCGCCAGCGACATCGTCGTCAATGGAAGCACGTCACCGGACTGCTCGGCGGCGGCGGCGGCGCGGACGAGCGCGCGGCACTCGTGGCGACGGCCGGCCCCGCGGCGCGACTGGTTCGACCGCATGGTCAAGTTCGACCCGTGGAGCGGCAAGCTCATGCCGTTCGCCGACTTCGCGGCCTACGAGACGGCCAACAACCCCGACAAGGGCGAGATCGACTCCGACCCGTACGGGCTGGCTGCAGGTGCACGGCGGCTTCCTCGTCGCGGACGCGGCCGGCAACGACGTGCTCGGCGTCAACTTCAACAAGCAGATCTCGACGCTGGCCGTGTTCCCGGACGTGCTGGTGCCGGCGCCCCCGTTCATCCAGCCGCCTCCGCCGGGTGGGATGATCCCGATGCAGGCGGTCCCGACGACCGTCGCCGTGCGCCCGAAGGACCCGAACATCTACGTCGGCCAGCTCGACGGGCTTCCCGTTCCCGCCCGGTGCGGCCAACGTGTGGGCCGTCGCTCCCGATGGCTCGAAGACCGTGTTCGCCTCGGGCTTCACGAACATCATGGACATCGCCTGGGGGCGCAAGGGCTCGCTCTATGTGCTCGAGATCCAGAGCGCCGGCCTGCTCGCGCCCGACCCGACCGGCGCGTCTCATCCGGGTCTGGCCGAACGGCATACGAAGACCACCGTCGCCAGCACCGGCCTGTCGAACCCGACCGGCGTGGCGATCGCGAAGGACGGAACGGTGTTCGTGACCAATTACGGCACGAGCGCCGGCAAGGGCACCGTCGTCAACATCGGCAAGGTGTAGTCAGCCCGCGCCGCGTGCCGGGCGTCGCCTCCGGGCGGCGCCCGGCGCCGCGGCGCGGTGAAGCGACTCGCGCAGGGGCTCCTACGGAGCCAGCCGCTCGATCGTCCAGGTGTCGCCGTCGCGGCGATAGCGGAGGCGATCGTGGAGCCGGCTCGGCCGGCCCTGCCAGAACTCGATCTCGCCGGGGACGATGCGGAAGCCACCCCAGTCCTCGGGCCGCGGCACGTCCTCGCCGGGGAAGCGCGCATCGATCGCGCGCACGAGCGCATCGAGTGCCGCGCGGTCGGCGATCACGCGGCTCTGGGGCGACGCCCAGGCGCCGACGCGCGCGCCGCGCGGCCGCGTCGCGAAGTACGCGTCCGCCTCGGCGTCGCTGACTTGCTCGATCCTCCCGCGCACGCGCACCTGCCGGTGCAGCTGGAGCCAGCCGAACGCCGCGGCTGCGACGGGACGCGCGCGCAGCTGCTCGGCCTTCGCGCTCGTCAGGTTGGTGTAGAACGCGAAGCCGCGCGCATCGGCGCCGCGCACCAGCACGTAGCGCACGTCGGGCGCGCCGTCCTCGCCGACGCTCGCGAGCGCCATCGCGTTCGGCTCGGTGGCCCCCGCAGCGACCGCGTCGTCATACCAGGTCTGCCACTGCCGGAACGGATCGGGGTCGACGTCCCCGACGTCGAGGCCGGCGCTCTCGTACTCGTCGCGCCGGATCTGGAGGTCGCTCATGTTCTCCAGAGTACGTCGTTCGGGCCCTTGCATTGCTGGGTACGATGCATCGGACCCTCGATCCAGGGAGAGCCACAGCATGGACAACCCGCTGCTCGCAATCCGCGCGCTGGGCCAATCGATCTGGCTCGACAACATCAGCCGGGAACTGCTCGAGTCCGGCAAGCTCGCGAGCCTGATCGCCCAGGACGGCATCAGCGGCGTGACCTCGAACCCGACCATCTTCGAGAAGGCCATCGGCCACTCGGACCTGTACGACCGCGGGCTGATCGCCGCCGCCCGCGACGGCCTCGATGCGCGCGGGATCTTCTTCCGGCTCACCTACGAGGACATCCGCGACGGCGCCGAGCTGCTGCGCCAGAGCTACGACGACGCCGACGGCCAGGACGGCCACATCTCCTTCGAGCTGCCCCCGGAGCTCGCACGTGACTCCGCCGGCTCGATCGAGGCCGCCAAGCGCATCCGCGACGAGATCGACCGCCCGAACGTGTTCATCAAGGTGCCGGCGACGCCGGAGGGTGTCGATGCGTTCCGCGAGCTGACCGCAGCGGGCCTCTCGGTCAACGTCACGCTGCTGTTCGCGGTCGAGCGCTACGAGGAGATCGCCAACGCCTGGATCGACGGCCTGGAGCGGCGCGTCGCTGCAGGCGAGCCCGTCGACCGGCTCGCGTCCGTCGCGAGCTTCTTCGTCTCGCGCGTGGACACCAAGGTCGACGCGCGGCTGGACGAGCTCGGCCGCGGCGACCTTCAGGGGATGGCGGCCGTCGCGAACGCCAAGCTCGCGTATCGCTCGTTCCAGCGCCTGTTCTCCGGCCCGCGATGGGAGGCGCTCGCGGCCAAGGGAGCGCATGTGCAACGCCCGCTCTGGGCTTCGACGTCGACCAAGAACCCGTCGTATCCGGACACCCTGTACGTCGACACGCTGATCGGGCCCGACACGGTCAACACCATGCCCGAGGCCACGATCGACGCCACGCGGGACCACGGCCACGCAACGCGCTCGATCGACAAGAAGGTCGACGCGGCCGAGGCGCACATGGCCGAGCTCGCGAGCATCGGAGTCGACCTCGACAAGATCCTCGTTCACGAGCTGGTCGACGAGGGCGTCGAGTCGTTCGCCAAGTCGTTCGACTCCCTGATCGCGACCATCGACGAGAAAGCGCACGCACTGGCACCGGCAAGGGCATGAACGAGGGAGCAGAGGTCGCGCGGCTGTTCGCGCGCGACGCCTCGCTCTGGACGAGCTCCGGCGAGGACGAGTGGCTGGGCTGGATCGATGCCGTCGGCGAGGCGCAGCGCGGGCTTGCCGAGCTGCAGTCCTGGGCGGGGCCGCTGGGCGCGCGCCACGAGCGCACCGTTCTCTGCGGCATGGGCGGCTCGAGCCTCGCTCCGCTCGTGATCGGCGAGCTCCATGACTGCGACCGGCTGCACGTGCTCGATTCGACCGATCCCGACGCCGTGCGCGCCGTGCCGGTCGATGGCTCGCTGTTCGCCATCGCGTCGAAGTCGGGCTCGACGATCGAGCCCGACTGCTTCGCCGACGCGCTCTGGGCCAAGACCGGCGGCGACGGCTCGCGCTTCGTCGCGATCACGGATCCCGGCTCGGCGCTCGAGCAGCGCGCGCGCAGGGACGGCTGGGCGCGCATCGCACACGGGCGTCGCGACGTCGGCGGCCGCTACTCGGCGCTGACGGCGTTCGGCCTGGTGCCCGCCGTGCTCGCGGGCATCGACGTCGGGCCGATGCTCGACCGCGCCGGCGCCGCGTTCGCGAAATGCCATGACGAGTTCGGCGTCAACCCGGGCCAGACCCTCGCTCGCGTGATCGGCAACGCGCACGCGAAGGGGCGCGACAAGCTGACGTTCGTGCTGCCGCCCGCGCTCGCGAGCGTCGGACTGTGGCTCGAGCAGCTGATCGCCGAATCCACCGGCAAACAGGGGACTGGTGTGCTGCCGGTGGCGGGCGAGCCGCTGGGCGATGCCGCGACGTACGGCGACGACAGGCTCTTCATCCACATCCGGCCAGGGCTCGGCCGGGGACGAGCAGGACGGGGTGCTCGACGTCCTGCGTGCCGCCGGGCAGCCCGTGTTCACCGTCCAAATGGACAGCGATCCGGCCGAGCTCGGGACGCTCTTCGTCGAGTGGGAGATCGCGACGGCGCTGGTCGGCGCTCGCCTGCACATCAACCCGTTCGACCAGCCGAACGTGCAGGAGGCGAAGGATCGCACGGTTGCGATCCTCGACGGCTTCGGGCGCGACGGCAAGCTCCCGGCGGAGGAGCCCGGATCGCTGAGCGACGTGCTTCGTCAGGCCGAGCGCGGCCGCTCCTACGTCTGCCTGCAGGCGTTCGTCGCCCCCACGCCCGAGCGCCAGGCGCTGCTCGCCCACCTGCAGGGCCGCCTGCGCGATGGGCTGGGTTGCGCGGTCACGGCGGGGTTCGGCCCGCGCTACCTCCACTCCACGGGCCAGTACCACAAGGGCGGTCCGCCGACCGGGATCTTCGTGCAGCTGCTCGCGGGCGAGCAGGACGACGAGGCGATCCCCGGACGCCCATTCGGATTCCGCACGCTGCGCGACGCGCAGGCACTCGGCGACGCCGGCGCGCTTCGCCGCCGCGGCCTGCCGGTCGCGCGCATCCCAATGGCCGCCTGCGAGGCGGCGATCGAGCGAGCGCTCGAGCACATCGCGAACCTGAGGATCACCACATGAAGATCGCGTTCGTCGGACTCGGGCGCATGGGCGCCGGCATGACCCACCGGCTGCTCGACGCCGGTCACGAGGTGCACGCGTGGAACCGCTCGGAGGGGCCCCGCGCGACGCTCGCGAGCCAGGGCGGCACGCCGGCGGCCTCCCTCTCCGAGCTCGTCGCGAACCTCGGCGAGGGTCGCCGCGCCGTGTGGGTGATGGTGCCGTCGGGGGAGGTCACCGAGCAGACGATCGACGAGCTCGCGGGCCTGCTGCGCGAAGGGGACATCCTCGTCGACGGCGGCAACTCGCGCTTCACCGACGGCAAGCGCCGCTCGGCCGCGCTGGCCGAGCGCGGCATCGTGTTCGTCGACGCCGGCACCTCCGGTGGCGTCTGGGGCTACCAGGTCGGCTACTGCCTCATGGTCGGCGGGCCCGACGAGGCGATCGCACACATCGCGCCCGCGCTCGAGGATCTCGCTCCGCCCGACGGCTGGCTGCACTGCGGCCCGGCGGGTGCAGGGCATTTCGTGAAGATGGTGCACAACGGCATCGAGTACGGCCTGATGCAGGCCTACGCCGAGGGCTTCGAGATCATGCACGCGAGCGAGTACGACCTCGACGAGGCGGCCATCGCGAAGCTCTGGCAGCAGGGCTCGGTCGTGCGCTCCTGGCTGCTCGAGCTCCTCGGCCTCGCCTTCGACGCCGATCCGGGCCTGACGGGCATCCGGGGGTATGTCGACGATTCGGGCGAGGGCCGCTGGACGGTCGAGGAGTCCATCCGGACGGCGGTGCCCGCGCCCGTGATCGCGCTCTCGCTGATGATGCGCCAGCGCTCGCGCCAGGACGACTCGTACGGCGCCAAGGTCAACGCGGCCCTCCGCCAGCAGTTCGGCGGCCATGCGGTGCAGAAGGCGTGAGCGCGAATCCGCTGCGCGGCGGCATGCGCATGTCGCGCGTGCCGGGCCCGGGCGCGCTCGTGATCTTCGGTGCTTCGGGCGACCTTGCGCACCGCAAGCTGCTGCCGGCGCTGTACAACCTGGCGCTGCGCAACATGCTGCCGTCGGCGTTCGCGCTGATCGGCGTGGCGCGGCGCGACTATGGCGGCGACGAGGGGTACCGCAAGGAAGTGCGCAAGGCGCTCGAGGCCCACTCGCGCACGCAGCCGATCGACGACGCCGTCTTCGAGACGTTCGCGCGGGGGATCTTCTACATCAGCGGCTCGTTCGACGATCCCAAGACCTACGCCGAGTTGAAGCGCCGGCTTGCGCAGGCCGATCACGAGCGCGGCACGCAGGGCAACGTCGTCTACTACCTCGCGACCCCGCCGACCGTCTTCCCGCTCGTCACGACGAAGCTCGGCGAGGCGGGCATGGCGCGCAGCCGCACCTCGACGCGCTCGGTCGTGCTGGAGAAGCCGTTCGGCCACGACGGCGCCTCCGCGCGCGAGCTCGACGCCGTCGTGCGCTCGTCCTTCCGCGAGAGCCAGGTCTTCCGCATCGACCACTACCTCGGCAAGGAGACGGTCCAGAACATCCTGGTGCTGCGTTTCGCGAACGGCATCTTCGAGCCCGTCTGGAACCGCAACTTCATCGACCACGTGCAGATCACCGTCTCGGAGTCGCTCGGCGTCGAGGGCCGCGGCCGCTTCTACGAGGAGGCGGGAGCGGTGCGCGACATCATGCAGAACCACCTCCTGCAGGTGCTCTCGTTCGTCGCCATGGAGCCGCCCGGATCGTTCGACGTCGAATCGGTGCGCAACGAGCGCGCCAAGGTGCTCGCCACGCTGCGCTCGCTCGCCACCGCCGACGTCGTGCGCGGCCAGTACGGCGCGGGCTTCTCGGGCGGCGACGCGGTGCCCGCCTATCGTGACGAGCCCGGCGTCGACGAGGGCTCGCTGACCGAGACCTACGTCGCCGCGCGGCTGGCGGTCGACAACTGGCGCTGGGCCGAGGTGCCGTTCTACGTGCGCACCGGGAAACGCCTCGCGAAGCGCGTCAGCGAGGTCGCCATCCAGTTCAAGCGCGTGCCGCACCTGCCGTTCTCGTACGCCGCGGCCGAGCAGCTCGAGCCCAACGTGCTCGTGCTGCGCATCCAGCCCAACGAGGGCATCGCGCTGCGCTTCGGCGCCAAGGTGCCGAGCACGCGCACGCAGATCCGCACCGTGAACATGGACTTCGACTACGACACCGCGTTCGCGACCGCGCCGGCCGAGGCGTACGAGACGCTGCTCGTCGACGCCCTGCGCGGCGACGCCACCAACTTCATCCGCATCGACGCCGTGCTGGACGCATGGCGCGTCGTCGACCCGGTCCTGCACGCCTGGCAGAACGAGGGCGGCGCCCCGCACCCGTACGCGGCCGGCAGCTGGGGGCCCGAGGCGGCGGACGACTTGCTGGCGCGCGACGGACGGAGGTGGCGGCGGCCGTGAGCGCGATCGCGGCCGTCGAGGAGCGTCTCGCCGAGCTACGCAGCGGCGAGCGGGGCGAGGCGCGCACGCAACTGCTCGATCTGGTCGTGCTGGTGGAGGACCCGCGCGAGGCCGAGCGCATGGCCCGCCTGCTGGAGCAGCTGCCCGGCAACCGCCCCTCGCGGGCGATCATCGCGCTGGCCGCGCACGGAGCGCGCGCGCTCGAGGCGACGGCCGAGGTCGTGACGACGGCCTCGCCGAGCGGTGCCGGCGAGCTCCGCTGCGAGCTGGTGCGCCTCGCCGCAGGCGACGAGGGCGCGGCACTGCCGAGCCTGATCGCCGGGCTGCTGCTGCCCGACCTGCCCGTGTTCCTGCTGCTCCGTCTCGATCCCGAGCGCTGGGAGCCGCTCGTGAAGGCGTGCTGGTCGCTCGCGACGCGCGTCGTCGTCGACTCCACCGGCGAGCGCTCCGGACTCCACTCGCTGCCGGGGTTGCTGGCGCGCGAGCCGACGCGGAGCGTCACCGATCTCTCGTGGACGAAGCTCACGGGCTGGCGCGAGCTCGTGGCGCGACTCTTCGACCCGCCGCGCGCGGCGCGCGCTCTGACGCGCCTCGACCGCGTGCAGGTGACGCACGCGGGCCGCTCCGAGGCCCAGGCGCGGCTGCTGGCGGCCTGGATCCTGAGCAGGACCCATCGGCACCCGAGCGTGGAGCTGACGAGCGAGCCGCGCCGGGACATGCGCTCCGGCTCGCTCATCTGCGTCGTCCTGACCTGCGGCAAGGAGCGCTTCGAGGTCGTGCGGGTCTCCGAAGGCGTGGCCGAGTTGCGCACGCCGTATCTGGATGCGCAGCAAGCGCGGCTCTGGGTGCCGCACCTGCCGATGCTGGTGGCCGAGGAGCTCGGAATCTACGAGCGCGACGAGGGCTTCGAGGCCGCCGTCGCGGAGCTCGCGACATGAATCTCGACATCTCCGGCGATTCCGCTGCGGCGATCGAGCGGCTTTGCGGCCTGATCGTCGCAGCCGCGCCGCGCAGCCTCGTGCTGACCGGCGGCACGACGGCCGGAGCCGCCTACGAGTTGCTCGCCTCCGAGGCCTGGCGCGGGCGCATCGACTGGTCGGGCGTGACGCTCTACTTCGGCGACGAGCGGCGCGTCCCGCCTGACGACGAAGGTTCGTGCTACCGGCTCGTGCGCGAGACGCTGCTGACGGGCGTGACGCCTGCCGGCGTCGAGCGCATGCGCGGCGAGGAGCCCGACGGCGACGCCGAGGCGGATCGCTACGGCGCGCTGCTGCCCGAGCGCTTCGACGTCACGTTGCTCTCGATGGGTGAGGACGGCCACTGCGCCTCGCTGTTCCCGGGCTCGCCGCAGCTCGCCGAGCGCGAGCGGCTGTGCACGACCGGTCTCGCGACCTACGCGCCGTACGAGCGCATAACGCTGACGCTGCCCGCCCTCGCGCGCTCCCGGCTGGTGCTGATCCTCGCGCTCGGCGAGCGCAAGCGCGAGGCGCTCGCGCGCATCATCGCGGGCGAGCAGCTGCCCAGTGCGATGGTCGAGCCGGCCGACGGCGAGGTCGTCTGGATCGCCGACCGTGCGGCCCTGGCGTAGACCGCGCCGGGCTCAGCTCTTCTTCTTCTTTGGCGGGGTCTTCCTACCCGAGGCGTGTCTTCTTGGCGCCCTTCTTGTGCTTGTGCGCCTTCGCGCCGCCGAGCTTGTCGGGCATCACGATCAGCCGGGTGACGCGCGACCAGTTGCCGCTGAGGTCGATCGCGAACAGGTTGACGTAGACGATCTGCCCGGCCTTGAGCGTGAACGACGCGCGCAGGACGCGGCCGGTGATGATCGCCTTGCCCTTCGATGGGCGCGGAGCCGGACCGTTGTTGTAGAGCGTGACGCGGAACTTGCTGAGGTCGCGATCCCTCGGCGATACCCAGGTCATCGTGATCTTCGCGCCGACGCGCTTGATGCTTGACCTTCTTGGGCAGGCCGGGCTTCTTGTGGTCGCTCGAGTTCGGCGTGATCGTGAGCAGCGTCGGCGCCGAGAAGTTCGGGACGGCATCCTCGGCGTAGATCGCGAACGTGACCTTCTGGCCGGTCGTCAGGTTCTGGACGAAGCAGTCGGTGTCGCGGAAGCCGAGGCCCGGGCACACCTCGGTACCGTCCTTGGGATTGCGTCGGTCGCCGGATGCCTGCGCCGAGCTTCATCAGCCGATATCCGGCGAGATCGGCGTTGTTGCCCTGACGGGCGGGCGCATCCCATACGAGGTGGACAGTGGTCGGGCCGACCGAGCCCTTGAAGCCCGTGACGGGATCGGGCGCCACGGAATCGACGGCACGCACGCTGACGCTCTGGTGCGTCTGGTTGCCGGCGCCGTCGATCGCGAAGACCGAGTAGCCGTAGATCGATCCGCTGCTCGCAGCCCTGTCGACGCACCCCGTCGCGGTCGTCGTCACGGTGCAGACGGCGGTCCCGGCTGTCGGACTGTCGGGAGGCGACGTCTGCCCGCCGCGCCGGACGACGTAACCCGAGAGGCCGGCGCCCGGCGACGGATCCGTGGCAGGCAGCCACGAGATAGACACCGAACCGTCGGGATTCGCCGTGCCGCTCGGCGCCGAGAGCGCCGGCGGCAGCGTGTCGTAGACGACCGAGACGGGCGCCGATGCATCGCCCAGGGTGAGCCATCCGTCGCGCGGATCACGTACGAGTGCAGACCCTGACCCGGCACGCCGACGTCGTCGAAGCTCAGAGCCGCCTGCGCCAAGAGTCGTAATGAGAGACGTTGTCGCGGTAGACCTGCCAGCCTGTCACCGAGAACGTGATCGGTCGCTGCCAGGTCGATATGCGGCGTCGTGTTGGTCGGTGAGACCGCCGCGACGCTCTGTGGTGCCGAGTCGCTTGCTCGTGACAACGACGTGAGCGGCACCACGGTGCCGGTGGCGGCATTCGTGGCCGATGTGATGTGATTGAGCACGTCGACGGCCTGAACGGTGTACGTATAGGTCCCTGGGATCAGCGGATTGGCGGGATCGGTCCGTCCATCCGCTGCTCACACCGTCAAACTACGGCGTGACCGCTGGGTCCCTCGCGGGTGATCCGATACGTCACGGTCGTCAGATCGGATGCGGTCGTCCAGAAGATCTGCGGGCCTCCGGCGACCGTCGCCGGCGCAGACGCTGTAAAGGCGCCCGGTGCGTGGTTGTCCACGATGACCGTCCGCTGCGCGGAGCCTGGATTCCCCACGGCATCAGCCGAGCGCGGCGGTGATCACGTACGTGCCATCAGCTGATAGCGGTCGTATCCCATTGCGTGAGACTGATCGGCGTCGGAGGCGCCGTCGTCGATGGAGATGCGGAGAGCCATCCGACGAGCTGACGGTGATCGGCACGACGCCGCTGACGACCGTCGCAACGGGAGCGGAGATGGTCACCGTCGGCCCAGTCCGGTCGAGTACGACCGGCACATCGCGCCGATCGTGTCGCCACCCGCGTACCCGTGGCCGATCACGCGATAGCAGTACGTGCCGTCGGGCGGTATCGGGGAGTCGTCGACCAGCGGCGACGCGGCGGCCGGCGTCATCGACGTCGAACGTGCTGCCGCAGGCCCCGCTTGCGCGCTCAACGTCGTAGCCGCCCGGCGCGGTCCGCCGGCGTCGTTGTCGCCCCAGCTGATAACGGGCGCGGCGTTCGTCGGCGACGGCGCGCTCGGAGTCGGCGTCGCCCACGCGACGGCAGCCCAGATCCCGATCGCCACTGCGGCCGTCGCGCCGCCGGTGACGATCCACCGCCTTCTCCGTCTTGTAGCCATTCGCATGCTCATCCTCCTGGCCACTCGCACGACGAGCGGTTTTGATCGCGACGCGCTCCGCCGCGCCGCTCGTCGTGTCAGGGGCCGGAGGCAGGGGAGGCCCGCCGAAGCGGGCCTCCCCAACCTACCGTGGATCCGCTGTGCGGCCTACAGGCCGATCAGCCTCACCGTCACCTTGGCGGTCTTGCTCGGAATGCTCAGGTGCCTGACCGCCAGCTTGCGATTCGCCGGAATGAAGCGGAAGTACGTGTGCGACTTCCCGCCCTTCAGGATCGTGATGCGGAGCTTCACCAGGCCCGGCTTGCCGTTCACGCGAACGATGCAGCTTGGCCTTCTGGTGGAACGGAGTCACGACCTTCGCGAACCGGATCTTGTGCAGGACCTTCTTGTGGAGCTTGGCCTGCTTGGACTTGATGGTGGTGATCGCCGGCTTGGCCGCGAGGACCGGGCCGCTTGCGCCGATCACGAGGGCGTGCTGCTGCGTCGTCGGCGACGGCACGTGCGCGGTCGGCGGACCGTCAGCGCTCGTGGTCCCGGCGTCTGGCCGAGCGAGGCCGCCCCGAAGTCCGCGATCGTGTCGCGGAGGATGCCCTCGTTGACGAACTCGGCGATGACGTCGACCTTGGTCTTGTTCGAGTTGAAGACCTCGATCGCCGTGTTGCCCCACCGATCCGTGAACGTGCACAGCCGGCCGAGGCCGAACGGATCCGGGAACGTGCGTGTACAGCGCGTGGTACGGATCGAGGTTGATCGACCGCGTTCGGATCGGCCGCCGTCGGAGCCGGCAGATCGCCTGCGAAGACCCGGAAGCCCGCGGCGTTCGAGTCGGCCATCCAGCAGACCAGCTCGTACGCCAGCGGCGAGCCGTCGATGTCCTGCGCGTGCGCGAGGACGATCTTGGCGACCGAGTTCGAGACGATGTTGTTCTTGTCGACGCCCTTCGAGTAGACGGTGAGCGTCTTCTTGAACAGGTTGTGGACCGTGAAGTTGACCGGATCGGCCGACGCGCCCGGAAGCGGTGATCGGCTGGTACGGATACTGCGCAGTCGACGTCGACCTGCGCCTTGCCGATCGGGTCGACGTTCTCGAGGTCGCAGCCGCCGTTGAGGTTCTTGTTGGCTGCCGCCGAGGTTGTCGAAGTACATGCCGAGACCCGGCACGAAGTTCACGTTGGCCTCACCGCTCTCGTCGGTATAGACCGAGACGGAGTTGTAGCCATACGGAAGCGGCCGGAAGTTCGTCGTGGAGATCGCCCGGAACGTCCTGCGAGAACAGGCACTTGGAGTCGGCATCGCCGTGACGGCTAGCTCGGACCAGGCGATGCTCCAGTTACGGTACTGCCCGCCGACGAGGAAGCCGTGGAACCCGTCCGGATCGCCGCGAGCCGTCGATGCCGCTTGGCGGCGCGTTGCCGTACTGCTGGCCGGCGACCGGCGGACGGGACGTGGCCGGGATGTACTGGGAGTAGAACGGCGCGTAGAAGTTGTGCGCCACGATCGTGTTCAGGTTGCCCTGCGGATCGCTGCCGAGACCGTCACGGCTGTAGACCTCGGTCTTGTAGCTCGGGAAGAGGTACCCGACGCCGCCGATGTCGGTCGTGTCGGCCGCGTTGTTGTCCTTGATCGTCACGTCGATCTGCGCGGCGGGCATCGGCGCGTCACCCGCGTCGACCTTGCCGTCGGACAGCATCGTGGCCTGCGGGAAGATCGGATCGAACGGGCCGATCGTGGCGTTGGCCGTCGACAGGTGTCCGAACACCGTCGAGAAGCCGCCCTGCGGGCCGGCGCCGGTGCAGTTGTCGACCGCGTCGAAGTTCGTGTAGACCTCCTCGACGTTCGGGTCTGCCGGGCACTGGCTCGCCGAGCGGGACCGTGATCGTGTGACCCTCGGTCAGTCAGCGAGTCGTCGTGGATGTCCCAGTTCGTCATCGCGTCGGCGACGGTCGTGGTCGTTCGTCGAGCGCGCCACCACGGCGGCCCACTTGCCCCAGTCGTCGGGCAGCGTCAGCGATGGTCGCCGAGGCCCCACTCGCTGAAGTCGGCCTCGAGCGGGAGGTTGCCCTTGACGGTGATGTTGATGCGGTGCCGCGGATCGATCGAGCGGATCGGTGCCAGCAGTTCGAGTACGGCCCGAGCAGCCTGATCGACTCCTGCGTGAGCGTGTCGATGCCGGCTTGCTACAGAAGTCGCCGGCGTTGACGTCGCCGCCACCGGCGACCGTCGGCTTGAGGAACTCCATCCAGCCGACGATGAACTGCTTCTCGAAGACGTCGGTCGCCGCCCGGGCGTGCGACGATGAGCTTGATGAATGCGACGCCGGCCTTCTGCGAGACCCAGGTCGCCTGGACGCAGCCATTCCGACGATCTTGACCGAGGTCGAAGATCCGTGCGGCAGCTGGAAGCACGGGATCAGTTCGAGCGGATCCTCGAGCATCCAGCGTCGGCCGTCGCCCGCTGCGCCGGGAACGCGATCCCTCGTCGCAGCCGACGAGGCGGACGTGCTCGCCCCGCCAGGCGAGATACGGCACGTTGGCGTCCTGCGTGTCGCGTAACCCTCCGTGGGCACCGTGCCCGTCGGCGCACGCGGCGGCGGCGTTGTCGCCGACGCCGAGCCCACTGCCAGCACGGCTACGACGACCATTGCGGTCACCGCGCCGAGCAGCATCCTCTTGAAAACACTCAAGTCGTGCTCCTCTCCTGTGTGAATCCCCGTCGTGCCATCGGCGCCGCGTTCGACCGACGCCGTCGCATGCACGACCCGAGCGCTCCCCTAGCGCTCGCCCCTTCAACTCGTGCACTTCCGCGGCTCGCGGCGCTTCCGGCGACGCGAGGTGCGGGACACGCGGTGGTTGCACGAGCCGTCACTTGATGGCTGCGATGACGCAGGTTGACGCCATGGATCGGTCGACCGGCCGGAGCCGGGCCGTCCTGGTGCCGATGACCCCCGATCGGGGCCGAGCGCACGCGAGCACGGGTGACGCAGATGCTTCCCACCGAGGAGCCATGATCACGACTCCAGTGGGCGGCGTAAATAGGCATTTCGCCTCAAACCTGACCCACCCGAACCTACGGGAATCTCTAGGCCCATTTTGGGCCCGTACCTAGGAGGCCTGGGTCTTTCGGGTAGGTCTGAAGTGGGCCTGGGACCTCAGCGCCACCCTCTGTCGGAGGGGTCCTCGGACCCACGCAAGGCCGCCGCGGCGGCGGCGCGATTGGCCACGCCGAGCTTCGCGAGGATATTGGAAACGTGGTTCTTGACGGTCTTCGTCTGCAGCGAGAGGCGCTGCGCGATCTCCTTGTTGGACAGGCCGTCGTCGACCAGGCGCAGGATCTCGCGCTCGCGCAGCGTCAGGCGCGCGTCGCCCGCGGGCTCCCGCCGCTGGCTGGCCAGGGCGGCCACGCGACGCGCCAGGACCGCCGCAACGCCCGCGGGACACACGACCTCGCCGCGGGCCACGCCGCGGGCGGCGGCCACGAGCTCGTCGGCCGAGCCGGAAGTCGTCACGTAGCCGGAGACGCCGATCTCGGCGCACTGCACGACGATGCCCTCGAGCTCGGGGACGCTCACGACGATGACCGGAAGATCTACCCGCAAACGCCGCAGTTCGGCGACGCTGCGCAGCCCCGGAGGACGCGCCACGTCGACGAGGGCGATGTCGGCATCGTGCAGCATGAGCTCCGCCGCGGCGCCGGCCGTACCGACGACGTCGAGCGTCGGCTGGGCCCCCAGTAGATGCGCGAGGCCCTCGCGGTAGAGGCGGTTCTCCGAGATGATGATGAGCCGGAGCGCGACGGCCGGCGCGAGTGCATCTTCGACACGCGCGCGGACGACTTGCCCGCGCGCGGGCGATCGCTCATACGGCGCGTCCGATCCGCCTTCGATCAAAACCTGCTCCTATCTCCCCGAGCACCGGGCCCCGACGGCGGCAAGCATGACGGTTCAGTAGGTCCCGGGTCAAGTCACGGTTGAGGTGGGGACCGGGGTGTCGGCCGGAGGGCCGTTTGCACCGGAAAAATGGGTGGGAGGCCCACCCAATTCTTGGGTACATGGGACGCCGCGCGGCCGGACCAGACCACCATCTAGGCTTCGAACATGAGTTTTCCCGAAGTTCGCATGCGCCGCCTGCGACGTTCCGAGGGACTGCGCCGCCTCGTGCGCGAGACGCACGTCTCGCCGGCCGACCTCGTCCAGCCGCTCTTCGTCGTCAGCGGCAGCGGCGTCGATCGCCCGATCGGCTCGCTCCCGGGTCAGCGCCACATCTCGGCCGACGTGGCGGGCGGCCTCGCCGCCGAGGCGCACGCGCGCGGCGTCGGCGGAATGCTGCTGTTCGGCCTGCCCGACAGCAAGGACGAGCAGGGTTCCTCGGCCTGGGACGACGACGGCCCGGTGCAGAGCGCTGTGCGCGCGATCCGCGCGCAGGCTCCCGGGCTCCCGGTGATGACCGACGTCTGCCTGTGCCAGTACACCTCGCACGGCGCCTGCGGCGTGTTGCGCGACGGCGAGGTCGACAACGACGCGACGCTGCCGCTGCTCGCGCGAGTCGCGCTCTCGCACGCGCGCGCGGGAGTCGACGCCGTCGCGCCCTCCGACATGATGGACGGGCGGGTGGCGGCCCTCCGCGGCGCGCTCGACGGCGACGGCCGCGAGAGCGTCGCGATCTTCGCCTACAGCACGAAATTCGCCTCGGCCTTCTACGGCCCGTTCCGGGATGCCGCGGGCTCGGCGCCGAAGTCCGGCGACCGCAAGGGCTACCAGCTCGATCCGGCCAACGTGCGCGAGGCCGTGCGCGAGGCCCTGCTCGACGCCTCCGAGGGCGCCGATGCGGTCATGGTCAAGCCCGCCCTCCCCTACCTCGACGTCATCGCGCGCGTGCACGACGCCTGCCCGCTACCACTGGCCGCGTACCAGGTCTCGGGCGAGTACGCCATGCTCGAGGCAGCGGCGGCGGCCGGCACCCTCGATCGCCGCACGGCGATCCTCGAATCGCTGACTGCGATCCGCCGCGCCGGCGCCGACCTCGTCATCACGTACTGGGCGAGCGAGGCGGCGGAGTGGCTCAGCTGACGCTCGACGCGATCACGGCAGCCGCTGCGAGCGAGCGGGGCGCGCTGGCCGCGACGGTGCTGGCGGCCGAGGCCCGCCGCGGCGCCGAGGTCTGGGGCCCGCTCTGCGGCGAGCCGTACGCGGCCGGCATGGAGGCGATCTACGAGGGCTACCTGCTGCACTACGGACAGCCGCGCCTGTTCGCGCCGCGCGACGACGGCGAGCGCCTGCTGTGCGGCGACCATCTCTACGCCCAGGGCCTCGTGTGGATCGCCGAGACCGGCGACCTCGAGGCGATCGACGCGCTCGCGACGCTGATCGGCACGGCGGCGGCGGTGCGCGCGCGGGGGGCCGACGACAACGACCTCTGGGCGGCGACCGCGCTCGCGCTGGCCGGCGCGATCGATCACGGCGGGCTCGCGCGTGCTGCCCGCGCACTCCGGCTGGAGGAGGACACGGTGCAGATCGCGTCGCTCGTGGCCGGCCGCGAGGTGGCCGAGGCCCAGCAGGCGCACGCGGCTCTGACCGCCCAGGCCTAGCCAGGGCCCGCATCGACGCCATCATCTAGCCTCCCGCAGGTGATCTGCGACGACCTGCGCGAGTGGATCGACCTGCTCGGGCGCGAGGGCGAGCTGGTCGAGGTCGCCGCGGAGGTCGACCCGTTCCTGGAGATCAGCGAGATCGCCGACAGGACGGTCAAGGCCGGCGGGCCTGCGCTCCTGTTCCGCAACGTGCGCGGATCGTCGCTGCCGGTGCTGATCAATCAGTTCGGCAGCGAGCGGCGCATGTGCCTGGCCTTCGGCGTCGACCGGCTCGACGAGCTCGGCGACAAGGTCTCGTCCGTGCTCGAGATGCAGCCCCCACAAGGGATCGGCGACAAGCTACGCGCACTTGGCAAGCTGAAGTCGCTCGCCGACTCGCGTCCGCGCACCGTCTCCAGCGGCCCCTGCCAGGAGCTCGTGCTCGACGCGCCCGACCTCGACCGGCTGCCGATCGCGACCTGCTGGCCCGGCGACGGCGGGCCCTTCATCACGCTGCCCTCCGTTTTCACCAAAGACCCGCACACGGGCGGGCGCAACGTCGGCATGTACCGGCTCCAGAAACGGGATGCGGTGTCCACCGGGCTGCACTGGCAGATCCACAAGGACGCGGCGGCCGACTGGCGCGAGGGCGCCGGCCGCATGGAGGTCGCGGTCTCGATCGGCAGCGACCCGATCACGGCCTACGCCGGCTCCTGCCCCGCACCGAAGCACGTCGACGAGCTGATGATCGCCGGGTTCCTGCGCGGCAAGGCCGTCGACGTCGTGCAGTGCAAGACCGTCGACCTGCAGGTGCCGGCGCGCGCCGAGATCGTGCTCGAGGGCTACTGCGAGCGCGGCGAGCTCGCCGACGAGGGGCCGTTCGGCGACCACACCGGCTACTACACGCCGGCCGAGCCGTTCCCGGTCCTGCGGCTCACCTGCATGACGATGCGCCGCGACGCCATCTACCCGAACATCCTGGTCGGCCCGCCGCCGGCCGAGGACGCGTGGCTGGGCAAGGCCACCGAGCGCCTCTTCCTGCCCGCGCTGCGCGCGACGCTGCCCGAGCTCGTCGATTACGACCTGCCCGTCGCCGGCGCGTTCCACAACTGCTGCATCGTCTCGATCCGCAAGGCCTACCCGGGGCACGCGCGCAAGGTGATGCACGCCGTCTGGGGCACCGGGCTGCTGTCGCTGACGAAGGTGGTCGTCGTGGTCGACGAGTGGGTGGACGTGCACGACTACGGCGAGGTCGCGTGGCAGGTCGGAGCGAACGTCGACCCGGGCCGCGACGTCGAGCAGGCGCGCGGGCCGCTCGACCAGCTCGACCATGCCCCCTCGCTGCAGGCGCTGGGCGGAAAGCTCGGGCTCGACGCGACCAGGACCTGGCCCGGCGAGGGGTACCCGCGTGAATGGCCGGAGGTCGCGCGCATGAGCGACGAGGTGCGCGCCAGGGTCGACGAGCGCTGGGACTCGCTCGGGATCGCGCTGCCGCACACGCCGGCGACCGCGTCTGCGCCGCCCAGGGGGCGCCGCGGATGGCGCCGCTCGTAGCGGTTCTGGGCGCGAGTCGCTTCCTCGGCCGACTCGCGATCCCGGTGTTCGCGGCCGAAGGCTGGCGCGTGCGCGCACTCGACCGCCGCCAGGCCTCGATCGCAGGGATGCTCGGCGTCGAGCGCGACTGGGCGGATCCGCTCGACGGACGCTCGCTGACACGCGCGACGACCGATTGCACGTGCGTGCTCGACCTCAGCTCGAGCGAGAGCGGCGCCGAGGGCGTTGCCGCAACCGAGGCGGCGCTCCTGGCCGGCGAGGTCGGCCAGGTGATCCGGCTCGAGCGCCTGGGAGCGCCCGTGCCCTCGCCCGGCGGCGATCCCGCACGCGTCACGATCGTGCGCTGCGCGCCGGTGATCGGCGCCGGCTCCCCCTGGGTCGTGCTGCTGCGCGCACTCGGCGACCGCCTGCCGGTGATCCCCTGCCCGGCCTGGATGCGCCGCGCCGCCGAACCCGTGGCCGCGGGGGACGCGGTGCGGGCGCTGGTCTGGCTCGCCGCGTCCGAGCAGGCCGAGCCGCCGGGCTACGACCTGGCGGGCGAGGACCGAACGACCTACCGAGAGCTGCTGGCACGGGTCGCGGGCGCACATGGCCGCCGTCCGCGCCTGGTCGACGCGGGCATCGCCGGCGACGTCGTCACGCGCGTGGCGCTCGGCGTGGCGTCGCGAAGCGAGCCCGAAGTCGCCGCGCTCGCGGCGGCGCTGCCGGCGCCGGAGGCCATCGCGCGCGGCACCTCGCTGCTCCGGCGCGCCGACCTCCCCATCACGCCGCTCGCCTCGGCCATCCGCGCAGCGGTCGCGGGCGGCCGGCGCCGGGGCATCTGACCGCGGCGCGACGCCCCCGCGGCGCCTGGTTCGTGACAGAAGGCTCAGCGTTGCGGTGGACGACCGGATCGGCTGTAATGCTCCCTGCGAACCGGAGGAGGTACGACTCGTGGCGGACAATCCCGCCGAGAATCACGAGCAAGGCGCCACGCTCGGCGAAGCCGCGGCGGCAGCGGCCCACCCTGGATCTGCGCAAGCGGCCATGAGCCGGCAGAAGATGCTCTCCGGCGCGACGATCGGCCTCGGGGCGCTGATGAGCGCGATCATCGCCGTACCGGTCACGATCACGGTGCTCGCGCCCTCCTTCAAGACGATCAAGGAATATCCCGTCGACATCGGCCCGACGACCCTCTATCCCAAGGTCGGGACCGGCCAGATCCCCTGGCACGCGGTGACGTTCGAGAACAGGCCCGACGACCCCAACGGCCTCTCGCGCCGGCTCGTCTACATCCGCAACGACGGCAACGACAAGTTCACAGCCATCGCCAACACCTGCATGCACCTGGGCTGCCCCGTGCAGGCCAACGCGACGGGGTTCGCCTGCCCCTGCCACGGAGGTCAGTACGACAGCGAGGGCCGGCGCATCGCGGGGCCGCCGGTGCGCCCGCTCAACCGCTATGACACGTCCGTCAACGACAAGGGCCACCTGGTCCTCGGGCGGCTCAACGCGATGGACGAGAACCTCAACCCGCATCAGCTCAAGGGGCCCGGGCAGCCGGTCACCGGGCTGCTCTCCTACCTCTACCCGCCCGCCCCGCAGGCCTAGGAGCCACGTCCGATGCCTCGCACACGCCCGACCGCGAAGGAGCTGGTGGTCGATGCACCCCTCGAGTGGGTCGAGGAGCGCTCCGGTTTCGTCGGCCTGGTCGAGGCGTTCCTGTTCCGCAAGGTGCCCGGCGACACGTCCTGGCTGCAGACGCTCGGATCGTCGCTCCTGACCGTCTTCCTCCTGCAGGCGACCACGGGTGTGGTGCTCGCCATGAGCTATCACCCCGACCCTGGCTCGGCCTACCAGTCGATCGTCTACATCACGAACGAGGAGACGCTCGGCTGGCTGGTGCGCGGCATGCACAAGTGGGGCTCGTCGGTGATGGTGATCCTGCTCTTCCTGCACATGGCGCGCACGTACGTCTTCGGCGCCTACAAGTACCCGCGCGAGCTGACCTGGGTGACGGGCGGGCTGCTCTTCATCATGGTCATGGCCATGGCGTTCACGGGCTACCTGCTCGTATGGGACCAGCGCGCCTACTGGGCCACCGTCGTCGGCGTCAACATCAACGGCACCGGCCCGATCGTCGGCCCGTATCTCGCCAACTTCTTCAAGGCCGGCCCGGCCTTCGACGACCAGACGCTCTCGCGCTTCTACTCGCTGCACATGCTCGTGATCCCCGGCGGGATCTTCACGTTCATCTTCATTCACATGTGGCTGGTCGTGCGCCTCGGCGTGACGTCGCCGCCGTGGTCGCGCAAGCGCTACGACGAAGCCGTCGCGCGCGAGGCCGTGGAGAGCACCCGGTGAGCGGACGCTCCACCGTCAGGAGGGCGTATCTCCGCCCGGAGGATGCGCAATGGCACGCCTGACCGCCCGCGAGCGCCGCGAGTCGTACCTGCGCGAATACAGCTACCAGAAGAAGACGGGGAAGTCGTTCTTCCCGCAGGTGATCCTGCACGACATCGTCATCAACCTCTTCTTCGTGCTGCTGATCGTCGCGCTCGCGATCGTCTGGTACGAGACGGCGGACGGCACGAAAAGCGGCATCCTCGGGCCGTGGTACGAGGATCAGGCCAACTCCGCGGTGGCCATCTACGACCCTCGGCCCGACTGGTACTACTTCTTCCTCTTCCAGCTGCTGCGCGTGTTCAGCAACCCGAACCTGCTGCTGCTCGCGACGATCATCATCCCGACGATCTGGATGGCGATCCTGGTCGGGATGCCGTTCATCGACCGCACGCGCGAGCGCCGCATCTCGCGCCGTCCGATCGCGATCGGCTTCGCCGGGGCAATGGCCGTGTTGCTGCTGACGCTCACCTGGAAGGGCTCGAGCGCTCCGAACATCGAAGGCGCGGCCACCGCGACCGGGCCGGGCATCGCGTTCGTCAAGGCCCAGTCCTGTGGCAGCTGCCACACGCTCAAGTCGATGGGCTGGGGCGGCAACATCGGCCCGAACCTGGACAGCGCCCATCCGAACTACAGCCTCGCCGTCGAGCGTCTGACGAAGGGTGGCGGCCCGATGCCGTCGTTCAAGGGGACGCTGACCGACGCACAGCTGAAATGCGTGGCGACCGTGGTCGCGGTGCTCGGCAAGGGCGGGGGCAACCCCAGCTCACAGGCTGAAGCCTGCAAGGGCCTGTAGAGGAAACGCCTCGGGTTCTTCGACCCGCCCGGGCGCGGAGGTCGCTACCCTTGCCCATGTGCGGTTCTTCCTCGGCATCACGGGCGCCTCGGGTGCGCCCTATGCCGCGCGCGTCCTCGCCGGTCTGACCGCGGCCGGCGCGGAAGTCGGCGTGTGCGCCTCGCGCGCCGCGGGCGAGGTCATCGCCTATGAGCTCTATCGCGACCGCTCGCTCGACCCCTCGGAGGCCGTGAGACGCCTGGTGGCCGAGCACGGCGGAGCGCAGACGACGCTGTATGCCGAGGACGACTGGTTCGCGCCCTACGCCTCGGGCTCGGCGCGCGTCGACGGCTACCTCGTCTGCCCCTGCTCGATGGCGACGGCGGGCACGATCGCGTCCTCGGGCCAGTCCAACCTGATCCACCGCGCCGCCGGCGTCGCACTCAAGGAGGACAGGCGGCTCGTGTTGGTGCCGCGCGAGACGCCGCTCTCGGTCATCCACCTCGAGGTGCTGCTCAAGCTGCGCAAGGCGGGCGCCCTGATCCTGGCGGCGATGCCCGCGTTCTACACGCAGCCCGACACGCTCGCCGACGCGGTCGACTTCGTGGCCGGGAAGGCGCTCGACCTGCTCGGCGTGGAGCACGATCTGCTGCGGCGCTGGGGGACGGCATGATCGTCCGCGACCGTCTCGACCCCGCGGACGTCGAGCGCATGTTCGATCGCATCGCAGGCCCCTACGACCTGATGAACCGCCTGATGACGGCAGGCCTCGACCGGCGCTGGCGCGCGCTGGCGGCGCGCGAGAGCGGCGTCGGCCGCGGCGCGGACGTGCTCGACGCGTGCTGCGGCACCGGCGACCTGGCGCTCGAGCTCGCGCGGCTGGTCGGCCGCAACGGCCATGTGACCGGCCTCGACTTCTCGGCCGAGATGCTGCGGCGGGCCGAGGGCAAGTCGGGCGGCGAGGATGCCGCCGAGGTCGACTGGGTGCGCGGCGACGCGACCGCGATGCCGTTCGACGCCGGCTCCTTCGCCGCTGCCACCATCGCGTTCGGGCTGCGCAACCTGCCGGACCCCGAAGCGGGCCTACGCGAGCTGGCCCGCGTCGTGCGGCCCGGTGGGCGCGTCGTCTGCCTCGAGATCACGCAGCCGGAGCACGGAGCGCTCAAGGGCTTCTACTCGCTCTGGTTCGACCGCGGCATCCCGGCGCTGGGCAAGGTCTTCGATCGCCGCGGCGCCTATTCGTACCTCCCTGCGTCGGTGCGCAGGTTCCCGGGCCCGGAGCTGCTCGGCGAGGCCTTCCACCGCGCGGGCATGACCGGCGTTCGCTACCGCCTGCTGGCGGGCGGCATCGTCGCGTTGCACGTCGGGGTGGTCGCGTGACGGTCGTGGCACACGACGTCAGCACGCTCGCGGGGCCTCGCACCCTGCCCTTCCTGGCCGGTGTCGAGGCGCGCCTCGCGGCGCAGCTCGAAGACGACGCGGTCGGGCGCGCTTCGCGCGAGACACTGGCTGCAGGCGGCAAGCGCTTGCGGCCGTTGCTGGTGCTGGTTTCCGCGCCGCCGGATGCGCGAGACCGGGCGGAGCTCGAGATCGCGGCAGCCGCGGTCGAGCTCGTGCACATGGCGACGCTCGTGCACGACGACGTGCTCGATGCGGCGCCGCTGCGACGCGGGCACGCGACCGTGTGGGCGCGGCACGGCGAGGCGCTGGCGCGCGCGACGGGCGATCACCTGTTTGCGCTCGCGTTCGCCGGGCTGACGCGGGCGGGCTCGCCCGATGCGGTCGCCGTGCTCGCCCTGGCGGCGCTCGACCTGGCGCGCGGCGAGGCCCTGCAGAGCGAGCAGGCGCGCCGCCCCGAGATCACCGTCGAGGCCTACATCGAGCGCTGCCTGTTCAAGACCGGCAGGTTGTTCGGCGCCGCCTGTGCGCTCGGGGGCCTGTTCGGCGGCCTCGACCGGCCGGGCGTCGACGCACTGGAGCGATTCGGGGAGCAGCTCGGCATCGCCTTCCAGCTCGCAGACGACGTGCTCGACTGCGACGGCGATCCCGAGGCCACCGGCAAGGCGCTGGGTGTCGATCTGCTCGACGGCACCGTGACGCTGCCGTTGCTCCTGGCGGCCCAGCGCGACGAGCACGTGGCCGCCGCGCTGCTCGACCGCGACCGCGCCCAGGCCGACGTCGTGGGTGTGCTCGCACGCGTGGCGCGCAGCGGCGCGATCGCAGACGCCCGCCGCGCCGTGCGGGAACACGCCGACGCGGCGCGCGCGACACTGGACGCGCTGCCCGACCGCAGCGACCGGCGGGCATTGGAGGCTATCGTGCAGGCAGCGACAACCCGCGACCACTGAGAGATCGATGGCAAGCACGCTTACGACGCGCACGCTGATCGACCCCGTTCGCGAGAAGGTACTGGCGGGCGAACGACTCGACTTCGACGACGGCGTCGCGCTGCTCGAGAGCGACGACCTGCTCGCGCTCGGCGATCTCGCCGATCAGGCGCGGCGGCTGCGAGGCGGCGGTGACGAGGTCTACTTCGTCAACAACCTCTACCTCAACCACACGAACGTGTGCCGTGTGAAGTGCAAGTTCTGCGCGTTCGCGCGCACGAACAAGCAGGACGGCGCCTACACCTGGGAGATCGGGCCGCTGACCCAGCACGCCGTCCAGCGCTACGAGCTCGATCCCTACAGCGAGATCCACATGGTCGGTGGGGAGAGCCCGTACCTCGACCTCGACTATTACCTCGACCTCGTCCGCAGCCTGAAGGCCGCACTGCCCGACGTGACGCTCAAGTGCTTCACGGCGTCCGAGGTGCACCACATGACGAAGCTCTCGGGCCTCTCGCACGCCGAGGTGCTGAAGGAGCTGTTCGCCGCCGGCGTCGAGACGCTCCCAGGCGGCGGCGCCGAGGTGTTCGCCGACCGCGTGCGCAAGATCGTGGCGCCCGGCAAGGAGCATCCCGACATCTGGATCGAGGTGCACCGCCTCGCCCACGGCATGGGCGTGCGCACGCACGCGACGATGCTCTACAACCACGTCGAGACCTACGAGGAGCGCATCGACCACCTGCTGCGCCTGCGCGAGCTGCAGGATGCCACCGGCGGCTTCATGGCCTTCATCCCGCTGCCGTTCCATCCCGAGAACACGGTCTTCGAGCGCCGCGGCTGGACGTTCACGACCGGTCACGACGACCTCAAGATGCAGGCGGTCTCCCGGCTGATGCTCGACAACATCGAGCACATCAAGGCCTACTGGATCATGATCTCGACGCCACTCGCCCAGGTCGCCCTGCACTTCGGCGCAAACGACATCCAGGGGACCGTCGTCGAGGAGACGATCGCCCACGCCGCAGGCGCCGTCACGCCGACCGAGGAGAAGGTCGCCTCGCTCGTGCGCGTGATCCGCGAGGCCGGCCGCGTGCCCGTGCAGCGCGACTCGTTCTACAACGTCGTCCGCCGCTTCGACTGATGCTGCGACTCGGCCGCGTCTCGTTCATCAACACCTTCCCGGTCGAGTGGGCGCTGGCCCGGCACCTCGACCCCGAGGAGGTGCGCGAGGTGGCAGCCGTCCCGACCGAGCTCAACCGCATGCTGTCCGCGGGTGAGCTCGACGTCGCCAACGTCTCGAGCGTCGAATACGCGAACAACCCCGAGCGCTACGTCCTGCTGCCGTCGCTCTGCGTCGGCAGCGACGGCGCCGTCGAGTCGGTGCAGCTGATCACGCAGCTGCCGCTGCCGGCCGTCCACAGCGTCGCCGTCACGAGCGCCTCGGCGACCTCAGTCGCGCTCGTCCGCGTGCTGGTGCCGCAGGCGGAGATCCGCCCCGAGGGCGCGGATGCCGATGCCCGCCTGCTCATCGGCGACGCCGCGCTGCACTCGGCCTTCTCCGATCCCGACGCCGCACCACGACCTGGGGGCGCTCTGGCGCGAGCGCACGGGCCTGCCGATGGTGTTCGCAGTCTGGGCCGCGCAACGCGACTGCGACCCCAGCGCGCTCGCCCGCGTCGACCGCGCGCTGAGCGGCGCCGTGGCCGAGGCCTCCGAGCACGCCGACCTGGTCGCGCGGGCGGCAGGCGAGCGGCACGGCTTCCCCGCCGGCTACCTCGCCCGCTACTTCGAGAAGCTCCGCTACGGGTTCGGCGAGCGCGAGCGCGCAGGGCTCCAGCGCTTCTACGCCCTGGCCGCCGAGTGCGGCGCCATCCGAGGCGCGCCCGAGCTGCGCTTCGCCGACACCGCTCGCGTACGCTGATTCACATGGCAGTCGACGTCGCCAGCCGTCCCGTCCAGGCCATCCTCGAGCAGGTGCTCGACGGAGCCCGGCTCTCCGACGAGGATGCCGCCCGCCTGCTGCGCTCGCGCGACCTCGTGTCCGTCGGTCGCGCCGCCGACGAGATGCGCTCGCGCAAGAGCGACCCGGACGAGGTCACGTTCATCGTCGACCGCAACATCAACTACACCAACGTCTGCGTCACCGACTGCGACTTCTGCGCGTTCTACCGGCGGCCGGGCGACACCCGCGAGGGCTACGTGCTGCCGAAGCCCGTGATCCACAAGAAGATCGAGGAGACGCTCGCGCTCGGCGGCACGGCGGTGCTCATGCAGGGCGGCCACCATCCCGACCTCGGCATCGAGTGGTACGAGGACCTGTTCTCGGGGATCAAGTCGCGCTACAAGATCCACCTGCACGCGCTCTCCCCGCCCGAGATCCAGCACATCTCGCGGCGCTCGAAGCTGACCACGGCCGAGACGCTCTCGCGGCTGCGCGACTCCGGCCTCGACTCGCTGCCGGGCGGCGGCGGCGAGGTGCTCGTCGATCGCGTGCGCAAGATCATCGCGCCGAAGAAGACGAAGACCGCGGAGTGGCTCGGGGTCATGCGCGAGGCCCACCGCCTGGGCATGTCGACGACGGCGACGATGATGTACGGCCACGTCGAGACACTCGAGGAGCGCGTCGAGCACATGCGGCGCATCCGCGACCTGCAGGACGAGATGCACGGCTTCCGCGCCTTCATCTCGTGGACGTTCCAGCCGGACAACACGCGCCTCGGCCGGCAGGTCAAGGAGACGCCGACCTCGTTCGACTACCTGCTCACGCAGGCCGTCTCGCGGCTCTACCTCGACAACGTCGACCACATCCAGTCGTCGTGGGTCACCCAGGGGCTGAAGATCGGCCAGGTGGCGCTGCACTTCGGCGCGGACGACCTCGGCTCGATCATGATCGAGGAGAACGTCGTCTCGGCCGCGGGCACGACCTACTGCGCGGACGTCGACGACTTCTGCCGCCTGATCCGCTCGGCCGGCAAGCGGCCCGTGCAGCGCGACACGCTGTACCGCCGCGTGCGCGCATACGACTAGCCGAGGTCGAACGACTACGCCGGCTCGGGCGCAGCCTGGCGCGCCTCGGGCAGCATCAGCGCGGCGCCGATCAGGAAGCAGATCGCACCCCAGAACGTGCCCGACGTGTCGAGCGCGGCGTCGAGCAGATCGCCGGTCGACGGCTGGACCCAGCCGGCGACCGCGGAGATGCCGAAGAAGATCGAGCCGAGCAGATTGAGCGCGGCGATCCTCCACCCCATGTCCCGCGGTCGCCACGAGATCCAGCGATGACCGGCCTCGGCATAGGCGAGCTGGCTCGCGACCAGGAAGCAGATCGAGCCGAGCGCGTCCGGCGTCCAGACGATCTTGTCCTCTTGGGTTGCCGAGAGCGCGTCGTCGAGCGCGAAGAACGTCGTCAGATTGAAGAAGAGCGTGCCGATCAGCTGCACCACGGTCGCCCACCAGTCGATCCGGCGGACGTCGACTGCCAGGAGGCGGAACCGCCAGCCCAGGCCTGTCGAGCGCGCGAGGCTGCGGGCCGAATTGATGCACTCCACGTACTGGAGATACGCGGCGCTCGTGAAGAAGATCGAGCCGACGAAGTAGGTGACGGCATCGGCGCGAGCGCCCACAAGCGACGAGTAGCCGGCCAGCGAGCCCACCGCGAAGCACGCCGACCCGATGATGAACAGGACCGCGATCCACCACCCCAGCGCGGCCCGGCGCCCCTTGCGGTGTGCACGCGACGACCATTCCAGCACGCTGCCGTCGGCGAGCCGGTAGCGGACGCGGGTCACGAACGGGCCCGGCCCCTCCGACTCGACGACGCTCGCATCGGCGGGCGGGGTGACGTACGGCGCGGCGGCGCTCACGCCGTCGGGCCCGCGGCCGGATCCAGGTACTTCACCTCCATCATCTCCGCAGGCGGACCGTCGATCACGACCTGCGACGTGAGCGTGAGATCGGAGCCGACGTGCACGAGCTCGCCGACCTCGAGCAACCGCCAGTCGGGATGCTCGTCGAGCGGCTCGCTGGCCACGACCACACTCGGGTACCGCGCGAGGTGCTCCGAAGCGACACGCATCGTGTCGCTGCGACCGTGCAGCGGCCGGTCGCCGTGGGTGCCACCCGCGGCGCGCCGCAGGACGAACAACCTGTGCGTCTCGGGATAGCGGAACGCCCACAGCTCGTCGGGCGTCGTCAGGATCAGGTTGATCGCGTAGACCGGGATATTCGCGGCGATCCACGTCGCCGCCTCGCGGATGCCGGCGCCGACATCGCCGCCATTCGCACTCGTGTACTTGCTGATGAGCGCGAACATCCGCTCGGAGTCGGTGTCGCCGAGCACCTTGTCGCGGTAGCCACCGAGCTCCTGCTCGAGCAGCGGAAGCCCCGAGATCGCGCCGTTGTGAGCCATCACTCGCCCATCCATCGTGAACGGGTGCGTGTTCCGACGCGCAAGGCCGCCCGTCGACGCGTGCCGGACGTGCACCACGAAGGTCTGCGAGCTGATGTGGCGCGCCTCCAGGGCGAAACGGCTGTCCTCGAACGCGGCCAGCGGCTCCTTGTCGAGCACCGGCTCGCCGTCGGGCTCGTAGAAGGCGAGCCCGGTGCCGTCGGCGTTGCGATGGCTCTGCGCCACGATGCTGTCCGGCGCCTCCAGCAGCCAGAAGCGCGTGTGCACCCGGTGCGGGCCCGCCGTGAGTCCGAACAGGCGGCACACGTCAGTGGTGGAAGCTCTGCTCGGCGGCGCCGTGAACGGGCTCCGGCTGCTTCTGCAGCCGCGGCAGCTGCCGCTTGAGGTCGCTGATGAGCAGGTCGCCGAGGTCGTGGCTGAACGCCCTGGCGGACGACGACGCGCAGCGCCGCGAGATCCGTCCGGTTGGCCGGGAAGGTATAGGCGGGGACCTGCCAGCCGCGCTCGCGCAGCGAGGTCGAAACGTCGAACGCTGTGAAATTGTCGACCTCGTCCTTGACCTTGAACGCGAACACCGGCAGTTGGTCGCCGTGCGTGATCAGCTCGAACGGCCCCAGCTCGGCGATCTTGCCCGACAGCCTCGTCGCCACCTCTCGCGCGTAGGACTGCACCGTGTGGTAGCCGTCGAATCCGAGGCGCAGGAACGTGTAGTACTGCGCCACCACCTGCGCGCCGGGCCGCGAGAAGTTGAGCGCGAAGGTCGGCATGTTGTCGCCCAGGTAGTTGACCCAGAAGATCAGGTCGGGCGGCAGCGCGTCGGCGTCGCGCCAGACGATCCACCCCACGCCGGGGTAGACGAGACCGTACTTGTGCCCCGAGGCGTTGATGGACGACACGCGGGGCAGCCGGAAGTCCCACTCGAGATCGGGGTCGACGAACGGGGCGATGAAGGCGCCCGAGGCGCCGTCGACGTGCACCGGCACGTTCAGACCGGTGCGCTCCTGCAGGTCGTCGAGCGCCGCGCAGATCTCGGCCACCGGCTCGTACGAACCGTCGAAGGTCGAGCCGAGGATCGCCACGACGCCGATCGTGTTCTCGTCGCAGAGCTTGACCGCCTCCTCGGCCGAGAGCGTGAAGCGGTTGCCCTCCATCGGCACGAGGCGCATCTCGACGTCCCAGTAGTTGGCGAACTTCTCCCAGCAGATCTGAACGTTGATGCCCATCACGATGTTGGGCTTGTCGGCCGGCTTGCCCGCGGCCTTTCGCCGCTGCTGCCAGAGACGCTTGAGCGCCAGACCGCCCAGCATCGCGGCCTCGCTCGAGCCGGTCGTCGAACAGCCCGGTCGCGCCGTCCGCGTCGGGCGCGTGCCAGAGCCGGCTGAGGATGTTGACACAGCGCATCTCGAGCTCCGCCGTCTGCGGATACTCGTCCTTGTCGATCATGTTCTTGTCGAGGCACTCCGCCATCAGGAGCTTGGCCTGCGGCTCCATCCAGGTCGTCACGAACGTGGCCAGGTTGAGGCGCGCGTTGCCATCGAGCATGAGCTCGTCGTGGATGACCTGATAGGCGGCGTCGGGCGCCATCGGGCCCTCGGGCATCGTGTGCCGGGGAATGTGCGTCCCCTCGAGCGTGAAGATCGGCGCGGGCGTCAGGTCCTGCTGCGGCGTTCCGGAATGGGCCTGCGGGTGCTTCAGTGGCACGGGTCGAACCCCCTGGCGGACGATTGTAGCGGTCGCGACTGCGCCGCGACGGCCATCGTTCCACACCCCGACTAGGGCAGGGTGACGAGCCGAGCGCGTGGTGATCCAGACCTTCTTCGACGGAGGACACCCCTGCGGGTTGCCGCAGGCCTGCGTGGCGAGCGCCGCGATGCGCCTGATCGTGGCGAGCGAGGCCTTGTCGGCCGCATGGCCGAGCAGACCGTAATCCGGGGGCAGTTGCAGGCCGCCGGAGCCGGAGATGACGAAGAACTGCGAGCCCGCCGCGCCCGAGGGCGCGCCGGCCGTCTTGGCCATCGCGACGTCTCCGAGCTTGTAGCGATACGACCTGGGCAGTGCGCCGACGACCTCGATAGCCCGGCCCTCCCGTGCCGTCGCCTCGCGGATCGCCGCCCTGCAGCACGAAGTCCTGGACGACGCGCTGGAATGTCAGCCCGTCGAAGAAGTGCTTCGTGGCGAGGAAGGCGATCGAGTTGGGGATCGGGACCGCCGAGCTTGCGGTCGAGGACGATGCGGATCGCCCCGCAGTTGGTCGTCATCACGATCGCGTAGCGCCTGTTCCTGGCCAGCACGGTGCCCGGCTTCTTGAAGCTCGGCTTGGTCGTGCCGGCGGCCGCGGGCTTGGTGGACGTGCAGCCGGCGGCGCTCGCCGCGTGCGCCGGTGAGACGGCGATCGCGGCGGCCGCGAGGGCGCCCAGGAGGAAGGGAAGACGGAGTTGCATCGCCTGAGAATGCCATGCCGGGGCGTCCGAGTGGATCATCAGCGGGTGCTCGTATCAGTAGGCTGCGAGACGTGAACAACGACGATCGCAGCGGGTACCTGCTGTTCGTACCCTCGCCGCAGGGCTACCGGATCGAGGAGCGCAACGGCCCGGTACCCGAGCGCGACGAGCGTGTCGACATCGACGGCGTTGCGTTCCTCGTCTCACGCGTCGGCGCCTCGCCACTGCCGCAAGATCCGAGGCCCTGCGCCTATCTGATCTCGTGCTGAACCGAATCGTCGACGCCGTCACGACGCTGATCGGCGACCACGGCGTACCGGCCGTCTTCTTCCTGATGGTGCTGGAGTCGGCCTGCCTTCCGGTGCCGAGCGAGGTGATCATGCTGTTCGCCGGGTATCTCGTCTCGATCGACAAGATGAGCCTCGCCGCAGCGGTTACGGCGGGTGTCGCCGGCAACATCGTCGGATCGTGGATCGCGTGGGGCGTCGGCATGACCGGTGGCCGTGTGCTGGTCGAGCGCCACGGCCGTTGGGTGCATATCACGCCGGCCCGGCTGGACACCGCCGACCGCTTGTTCGAGCAGCACGGCGAGCGCATCGTGCTGATCGCTCGCTGCCTGCCCATCATTCGCACGTTCATCTCGCTCCCCGCGGGCATCGCGCGCATGCCGTTCTGGCGCTTCACGCTCTACACGGCCATCGGCTGCGTGCCGTGGGTGCTGGGGCTGACGCTGCTGGGCGTGTGGGTCGGCTCCCACTGGGACGAGTGGCACAAGCGCCTCGAATTCCTCGACTACCTGGTCGTCGCCGGCATCGCCGCCGGCATCGTCTATCTCGTCGTGCGCTGGAGACGCGGAACCGCGCACGCATGAGGGAGGGGCTGCCGGGCGAGGAGCGCCTCGTGCGCTGGGCGCACCAGCACGCCTACGAGTCTCGCCTGCGCCCCCGGCTGCACGCGCTCGAGACCGGCGTTCCCTACGGCAGCGCGGCACTCGTCTACTGCCTGCTCGCGTTGCTCGCGCTGCGCCGGATCGAGGATCGGAGCCCGGCGTTGCGCGCGATGGCCGCCGGCGCGGTGGCCTGGATCGTGAGCGACATCGCGAAGCTGGTCGTCGAGCGCCCGCGACCCTGCCTGCACCAGCTCTCGTGCGGTACCCACTCGTTCCCCGAAGGGCCCGGCACGGTACTCGTCGCCGTCGCCGTCGCGATCTGGCCGCGATCGCGCGCGATCGCCGTCGTGGCGGTCGTGTGCGCGCTCGCAGACGCCGTCGTGCAGCTGGGCTACGGCAGCCACTGGCCGAGTGACATGCTCGGAGCCTGGCTGCTCGGCGGCGCCTGCGGTTTCGCAGTCCCGCGCGTCGCCGCCGCGCGTGCGCGCTCCCCGCAAGGGGAATAGCCCGATCGGGGGCGGCGTTAGCCCTGCCCAGTGTACGTTTCTCTCATGGAGCCCGAAATGACGGCGTCCTCGGAGGCACGTGACCTCGCAGTGCGAGCGCGAGATCGCGTCCGCTTCGAGGAGGACGCGCTGGCCTACGCGGACGACGCCTATCGCGTCGCCCGCCGCCTCACGGGCTCGACCGAGGCTGCCGAGGAGCTCGTGCAGGACGCCTACGTGCGCGCGTTCCGCTCATGGGAGCAGTACACGCCGGGCACGAACCTGCGCGCGTGGCTCCTGCGCATCGTGCACAACCTGGCAGTCGACGCAGGCCGCAAGCGCCAGCGCACGCCGCAGATGGAGCCGGTGGAGGAGAGCGATTACTACCTCTACCAGCGCATGGGCGGCACGTCGACGCCCGAGGAGGCCGACAACGTCGTCGAGCGCCTCTCCCAGGGTGGTGTCGTGAGCGCGCTGGCCGCGCTGCCGCAGCCCTACCGCGACGCCGTGGTGCTCGTGGACCTCGCAGACTTCTCCTACCAGGACGCCGCCGATATCCTCGACGTGCCGATCGGGACGATCATGTCCCGCCTGCATCGCGGACGGCGCATGCTCAAGACCGAACTCGCCCAGACGATCGATCACACCGCGGAGGCCGCAGCATCGTGAGCACTACGACTGGAGCCTGCGCGCATGCTGAGAGCCGCATGCAGGCATATCTCGACAAGCTGCTGTCGCCGGGCGACACCCTGATCGTCGAGGAGCACCTGGCCGCATGCAGCGACTGCGCCGCCGCCTATCGCTTCGAGGTGAAGCTGCGAGAGCACGTGAAGGCGTGCTGCGGGGGTCGATCCGACGAGGATCACTGCCGCGAGGAGCTGCTTGCGAAGCTCAAGTCCTGCTGCGGCGGGGCAGCGGACGAGCGCCCTGCGTGAAGCGGGGATTACGGTCCGGCTGAGAGCCGGGCCCGCTCTGCCAGACTGAGAGTGTGCTGGTGCCCGCCGCGCCTCCGCCTCCGCCGCCGGTGTCGCGCGAACCCGGGTTCGTACTGCCTGCCGCTTCGCCCGGTGTGAGGAGCGGGCGCACCGTCTCCGGAATGCGCTGCGCGGTGGGGCGCGCCGTGGACGCGGTGCACGTCGAGATCTTCGTCGACCGCAAGGTGCTGCTGTTGCCGGCCGGCATCGGCCTGCGCCCGCCGCTTCGGCGGGCGGGCATCGCGCGTCTCGCGGGCGGTGCCTGCGCCTACCCGCTGCACACGCTCGACCCCACAGGCACGGTATTCGTCGATCGGGCGCGGCCGCGGGCTCTCGGTGACCTGTTCGCGGTCTGGGGCCAGCGGCTCTCGCCACGCCGGCTGCTCTCGTTCTCGGGGCCGCGTGCGGGCATTCCGCAACGGCCGTGAGTGGCGCGAGGATCCACGGCGCATGCCACTCCAGCGCCACGACGAGATCGTGCTCGAGATCGGCGGATACGTCCCGCCGCACACGCGCTATCTGTTCCCGGAGGGCCCGTGAGCGGGGGCCGCGCGGCCGCACTCGCCGCGCTGGTCGCGCTCGGGGTGGTCGGCGCCGGCTGCGGTGGCGGAGGCGGCTCGCCTGCACCGCCGACGATCGCCCCCGCCAAGGAGTACAAGCTCGACTGGCAGAGCCCGCCGAGCGTCGCGGAGCCCGGGACGACCACGCTGCGATTCGCCGTGCGGACGCCGGACGGGAAGGTGCTGACGCGGTTCCGCACGGGCGCGGGCCCGCACACGGGCGTGCACCTGATCATCGTGCGCGACGACCTCTCGCAGATCGTCCACAAGCACCCGCCCATCCCCGCCAACGGGCACCTGGCGCTGCCCGTCGATCTGCCGCGCGCTGGGCGCTATCACGTGCTTGTCGACGTCTACCCCGCGAGCGGGACCCTGAGGAACTTCCAGCTCACGCGCGAGCTGCAGGTCGGCACGGGGAACGTCAAGGCCCCGCTCCCACGCTATTCGCCCGTCGTGCACGCCGGCGGACTGACCTTCCGTGTCGCCAGGCTCCCGGGGTTGCGGTTGGCGGAGCCTGCATCGATGATCGTGAACGTGACCGACGCCGCCGGCAAGCCCGTCACGTTCAAGCCGTTCTACGGCGCGCTGGCGCACGCGATCTTCTTCCGCGCGGGATCGCTCGACTACTTCCACTCGCACATCTGTGGCAACGACCCGGCCTGCACCGCGGGATTCGGCACTCCTGCAACGACGGGCCACAGCACGAAGCCCGGCCGCATGGAGCTGGGCGTGCTGCTGCCCGCGTCCGGCACGTGGCGGTTGTTCCTCCAGGTCCTCCACAAAGGCAAACTGATCACCGCCCCGTTCACGTTGAGAGTGCAATGAGGCGCAGCGAGCACATCGCGGGCTTTGCCCTCGGCCTCGTGCTGGTGATCCTGGGCGGGCGCGCGATCGCCTACGCCGCGACGCCGACCCCGCTGGCCGCTCAGCTGGGCGGTCCGCGGCTTCCGGTCATCACGTTCGTCGCCCTTGCGCTGGCCATTGCCATCTCGCTCGGCGTGCTCTGGCTCGCAGCGCTGGGCGTGCGGGAACGCCACGTGCTCGATCCCGCCCCGGGCCCGGCGCCTCGCCTCGCGCTCGCACGCTTCGCCCAGGACGCCGCGCTGCTCGCCGGCGGATCGCTGCTCGGCTTCGCTGCGCTCGAGACCTGGCTGCACGCGCGCGCCGGCATGCACATGCACTGGTGGATGTGCCTCGAGGGCCCGGTCCACCGCAACGCGATCCCGATCCTGCTCGCGCTCTCGCTGGCGGCCGCGGCTCTGCTGGGCGCGCTGCGCCATGCGCTGGCGTGGGCCCGCAGGGTCGTGCACGTCCTGCGGCGACTGCTACAGCCGCGCCCGGCACGACGGCCGCAGCCGCTCGCCCTCGCGCAGCCGGCCATCCGGCCGTGGCTGCTCGCCCGCGCCGTGCGGGCCCGCGGGCCGCCTGCGCTCTCCATCCCGTAGCCACCACGCCACGAGAGGGAGAACGACATGGATCGCATATCCATGCGACGAGCGGCCGCGTACGCGGGCGTGCTCGTCGCCACTCTTGCGCTCGCGCCGAGCGCATTCGCGCACGCCGAGTTGTTCCCGAACGAGATCCCGTCCGGTGACGCGTACCTGCTCAACCTGACCGTGCCGAACGAGAAGGAAGACCGCGTCGACGACACAGATCCAGATCACGATGCCCGCCGACTTCGAGCTCGAGCACGTCGCGGACGTCCCCGGCTGGACCTCCGCCGTCGCAGGCCAGAAGATGGTCGACGGAGAGATGCAGGGCGGCAACTCGATCACCTGGAAGGGCAAGCTCAGCGGGACAGCGCTCGCCGTGTTGCCGTTCACCGGCGTACCCAAGAACGCACAGCAGTACGCCTTCACCGTGCGCCAGACCTACTCGGACGGCAGCGTCGTCCTGTGGTCGGGCGACGAGAGCTCGGACACGCCCGCCGCGCGCATCACGGCCACGGCCGCGGGGAGCGGGTCGGGCGGCAGCTCCGACTCGAGCCAGACGATCGCCATCGTCGCGCTCGTCGTCGGCGGCCTCGGGCTGCTGGTGGGCGGCGCCGGTCTCGTCCTGGGGAGGCGTTCCGAGTGAGGGTCGGCGGGCGGGCGGGCGCGCTGCTCGTCGCCCTGGCGGTCGTGCTCGCCGCTGCCGGCGATGGCGTGGGCACACGCCTCGCTGCTCGCGACGCAACCCCAGGCGAGCGGCGTCCTCGCCCACCCGCCGACCCAGGTGCGCCTCACCTTCAGCGAGCGCATCGAGCCGCGCTTCGCAGTCATCTCGGTCACCGACGCGCAGGGCAACCAGCAGACGGTCGGCAGCCCTGCGACCGCACCCGACGACCCGAACGCGATCTTCATCAAGGTGCGCGACCTTCCCCAGGGCTGGTACCTGGTCTGGTGGCGCGTGATCTCGGCCGACGGGCATCCAGTGCGCGGCGCGTTCACGTTCGCCGTCGGGCCGAGTCCCGGGCCGCCGCCGCAGTTCGTCATCCCCTCGCTCGGCGAGAGCGCTGCGACACCGAGCCTGATCGGCTCTCGCTGGGCGCTGCTGGTCGCCCTGCTGGCGTCCGTCGGGCTGCTCGCGTTCCGCGCCGTGATCGCGAGGCCGCTGCAGGTGCGCGGCGGGAGCGAGCGCGCATTGCGGAGCGTCACGATCGCCGCGGGAATCGCGCTCGCGGTCGCGCTGGTCGCAGCGCCCGTCTACCTCGTCCTCGCGACTGCCGAGTTCTCGCTGAGACCCTGGACCGACCTGGGGGCGGTCGTGCCGCTCGTGCGGGACTCGAGCTTCGGACGCGCCTTCAGCGACCTCTGGGGCGTGATCGGCCTGCTCGCGCTCTCATCGGGCATCGCCCTGCTGCTCGATCGGCCCGCCCGCGCACGCCGCTCCGGCGAGGCGCTACTGGCCCTCTTCGGGGCGTCGGCCTGCGCGGCGGCGGCGCTGGCGCTTCCCGGCCTCGCCGGCCACCCGGCGACGACCAGTCCCGTCGGGGTGATGCTCGCGCTCGACTGGGCACACCTCGCCGCGGCGTCGATCTGGATCGGCGGGCTCCTGGGCCTGCTCGTGCTGGCCGCGGCGAGTGAGGCAGGCGGCCGCGTCGCAGCGCTGGCCGCGGTCGTGCCGCGCTTCTCGCGCGCGGCCATCGTCAGCGTCGCGGTCCTGCTCGCGACAGGCATCGTCGCGAGCATCGTGCACCTCCCGACGCTCGCCTCCCTCTGGGAGACCAACTACGGCCTGGCGCTGATCGCCAAGAGCGTCCTGCTCGCGTGCGCCCTCGTGCTCGCGGCGGTCAACAACCTCCGCTCCCGGCCGCGCCTCGTCGCCGCGGCGCAGCGCCGCGACCGGGCGCTCGGCGAGGGCGCGGCGCAGTTGCTGCGGAGGCTCGTGCTGGGCGAGAGCGTCCTGCTCTTCGGCGCTGTCGCGGCCGCCGCGATCCTCACGAGCCTGGCGCCGCCGTCGGACGCCCTCGCGAAGCTCGGCAAGACCGACGCGCACGTCGGGCCCGGCGCCGTCGCGCACACCTTCACGCGCAACGGGGTGCGCATCCAGGTCGGCATCAACCCGAACCGCGCCGCCATCGACAACGCCTTCGCGCTGCGCCTGCGGCGCGCCGGGAAGCCCGTGCGCAACGCGCAGGTGACCGCGCAGCTCGACATGCTCGACATGAGCATGCAGCAGCAGGCGTACACACTCGCCGAGGTGGCACCCGGCGTCTACCGGCGCAACCGGCCCGCATTCGTGATGGTGGGCCACTGGCTGCTCGGATACACGATCGAGATTCCCGGGCACAAGCCGATCCGGCTGCAGGTCGTCGACAAGGCGGGCGGGTGAGCATGCGCGATCTGCTGCTGTCGCTGCTTGCGCTGCTCTGTGGCGCCGCCGCGCTGACGCTCGTGGCGCTCGTCATCGCGGCTACGGTGTGAGCGTGCTCCGGAGCGCCGCCCTGGGTGTGATCCTCGCGTTGGTCCTTGCGCCCCAGGCGCTGGCCGATGGCGATCCGGCGAGCGACATCCTGGCCCCCGCCGAGACACGCGTCTACATGACGCTCGCCGCGCCGAACTCGTCCCTCGAGAAGAAGCTCGCCGCTACGACCCAGCAGGTCACCGACGCCGGCCTGCCGATCAAGGTCGCCGTGATCGGCAACAAGACGGATCTCGGCGCCGTGCCGCAGCTGTGGGGAAAGCCGCAGACGTACGCGCGCTTCCTCGGCTCCGAGCTGCGCTTCATCTACAAGGACAACCTGCTCGTGGTGATGCCGCAGGGCTTCGGGATCAACGGCTCGTACGGGCAATCGAAGGCGCTGGCGGCGCTCGCCGGCATCGATCCGCGCAAGGACCCCACGCCACAGGGGCTCACGGACTCAGCCGACAAGGCGCTGCGCGCGCTGGCCGCCGCGGATGGTCTCAAGGTCGCGAGCAGCGGCGGTGGGGGGAGCGGCCTGCCGCTGCCGCTGATCGCCGCGGGCGTCATGGTGCTGGCCGGGATCGGCGGTGGCGTGCTCGTGCTGCGCAACGATCGCAAGCCGCGCTCGCGCAAGCAGGTCCGTGGCTAAGACCCGGCAGATCGGCCGGCGTGTCGGCGTCGCCCGGCGGTGGCAGGTCGCTGCAGTCGATGAGGCGTCGCGGCTCTCCGAGCACCCGTGCGCCCTGCTCGCCGGTCTGCGGGAGCCGCGCCCAGAGCGCGCGCGGGATGGCAACGGGATGGCCGCTGCGCACGCCGTCGTAGGTGGCCGCGACGAGCGAGTCGGCTCCCTCGGCCGCCTCGGCCACGCGGCGGATCGCCTCGGCCGCCAGCAGGGGCCCGTCGCCCAGCACGACGACGGCCGCCGTGCACGCGGGATCGAGCGCCGACAGCCCGACCTGGAGCGACGAGGCCATGCCGCGCTCCCAGTGCTCGTTGCGCACGGCGCGGGCACCGTGCAGATCGACCGCCTCCAGCAGCTCGCCGGCGTGCGCGCCGAGCACGATCACGCGATCCCCGAGCGGCGCTGTGGCGAGGGCCGCGAGCGCGCGCTCCACAAGCGGCCGCCCGTCGACCGGCGCGAGCAGCTTGATGTCGCCGCCGGCCGCGCGGAAGCGCGAGCCGGCGCCGGCGGCGAGCAGCACGCCGCCGATCATCCGGGCCCGCGGCCCGCAGCGAGCCCGCCGCGGGCGCGCGCGAAGCGACCGTAGGCGAAGACCGACCAGTCGAAGCTGCGCACGCATCCGTCGACGACGAGCTCGGCAGTGCCCAGGCCCAGCGACGGTGCGAGCTTGAAGCAGTGCCCCGACATGCCCGTCGCGGTGATCAGATTGGGACGCCCGGGAATCTGATCGATCACGGGATTGGAATCGGGCGTGAAGTCGTAGAAGCTCGACCATGAGCCGCGCCAGACACCGCCCGCCGCTCCCGGAAGCCGGCGCGCGAGCTCGCGCGCGAACGTCTCGAGCATGGCGTCGTCGGCCCCGGCCTGACCGGTCGGGCGCTTGTGCGGGCTGCGGTCGAGGCGCCCGCCGCGGCCGCCGATCAGGTAGTGCCCGTCGTTCCCCTCGGGCTTGATCCACAGCTCCTGCGCGTGATCGGAGATGATCGGACCCGGTGGGCCGAAGGCGTGGCGCGGCCGGAAGCGCCCGGCCTGGCCCCGCGACAGCGCAAGCGGAACGACGCCGCCGAGACCGCGCGTGAGCTTGTTCGCCCACGGCCCGCACGCGACGATGACGACCTCCGCGCTCGCGCGCGTGCCATCGCCCAGCCAGAGCGTCCAGCCGCCGCCGTCAGGACGCAAGGCCGTCACGCGCGTGCCGAGGCGGAGCGTCGCGCCGTCGCGCTCGGCGGCGCGCACGAAGCCGTCGGCGACGAACAGGGGCTGGGCATGGCCGCCCGTCGGCTCATAGCAGCCGATGGAGAGGTCGTCCGTGGCCAGGCGCGGCTCGAGCTCGAGGATCCGGCCGACGTCGCACAACTCGGCCTCGACCCCGCGCGCCCGCATCGTCTCGTGGACGCCGCGGATCGCCGCCTCGCGCTCGGGCGGGCCGACGACCAGGTAGCCGGACATCGAGTAGCCCGACTGGAACCCGGTGCGCGCCTTCATGTCGGCCAGGAACTCGCATCCCCACTTCGCCATGTCGACGATGGCGGGGTCGGCGTAGTGCTGGCGGCACATGCCCGCGGACGCGCCCGACGGCCCGCCTGCCGCGCGCGTCTTCTCGAACACGACCGGCCGCAGTCCGCGTTGCGTGAGGAAGTACGCGATCGACGCGCCCGTCGTGCCGGCGCCGATCACCGCGACGTCGTAGGCGGCCACGGCAGGAGTATTACGGGCTGACGCGGGCAAGCGCGCGCTCGCACAGAACGCCGGCGAGCTCGCGCTTCCAGCCCGTCTGCTCGAGCCCGGGCAGGCCGCCCAGCGGATCGGCCGGGTCGAGCAGGCGCGGCTCGTTGGTGAGGCCGATCGCGGCCAGCCTCGGCGACTGGCCGAAGCGCGCTGCCGCGACGCCCGCGAGCGCGAACGTCCAGGCCGCGCGCTCCCCGGCGCGCTCGTAGGCCGATGCGTCCGGCGGTGCCGGCAGCTCGACCGCCGTGATCAGCTCACCTCGGGCGAGCTGCACGGCCGATCGATGATCCTCGCGCGGCCGGGCGTAGAGCTCGGCGACCGGCACGCTCCGCTCGGCGCCCGTGCCTGCGATGCGGACCCGGGCGTCGAGCGCCAGCAGCGCGGCGGCCAGGTCCGAGGGCGCGACCGAGATGCAGTCGCCCGCCTCGAGGCCGTGCTTGTGATGGTCGCCGATCTGCGCGTAGCAGGTGTCGCCGCCCGCCAGCCAGCAGGTGAGGTCAGGATGCCGGAAGTACCAGCAGCGCACATGCTGTGCCAGGTTGCCCCCGACGGTGCCCTGATTGCGCAATTGCGGTGAGGCCGCTGCCTGCGCGGCCTCGGAGAGCGCGGCGTACCGCTCGACCACGCGGGGCTCGCTCGCGACGTCTGCGATGCGCGTCGCTGCGCCGATCACGAGGCCGTCGCCATGCGCCTCGACCGCGTCGCCGAGCAGCGCGCGCACGTCCACGAGCGCGCCGGCTGCCTTGCCGCGCGACTGCAGCGGCACGAGATCGGTGCCCCCGGCGAGCGGCGTGCACGCCCGGGGACTCGAGCAGCGCCAGAGCCTCGTCGATCGATGCCGGCCGCACGTAGGCGCTCATCCGGCCCGCGCCTCCAGGAAGCGCCTGCGCGTGATCGGCGAGGTGCGCACGCGCACGCCGGTCGCGTGGTAGACCGCGTTCGCGATCGCCGGCGCGGTCGGCACGATGGGCGGCTCGCCCAGGCCCTTGAGTCCGAGCGTGGAGGCGTGCGGGTCCGGGCGGTCGATGAATTCGACCACGATCTCGGGGCAGTCGGCGTGCGTCGGCAGCTTGTAGTCCTCGAGGTTGGCGTTCACGACGGTGCCCGTCGTCGGATCGATCACGCGCTCTTCCATGAGCGCGAAGCCGAGGCCCTGCAGGACGCCGCCCTCCACCTGGCTGCGCGCCTGCAGGGGAGCGATGACGCGGCCGATGTCGTGCACGGCGACGATGCGCTCGACCGTGATCTCGCCCGTCGCGACGTCGACCGCGACCTGCGCGATCTGGCAGCCGAACGTGTTCACGCGCATGCCGTCGGGGTTCGGGCCGCGCGACCCCGTGCCGACGAGCTGCGCCTTGCCGAGCTTGCCGGTCACCTCGACGAGCGGCTCGCGCAGCGCGCCGTCGAGCGAGACGAACGCGCCGTCGACGATCTGGAGATCGTCCGGCGCGACCTCGAAGACGTCCCCGGCGAGCTCGAGCAGCTTGCTGCGCAGGTCGTACGCGGCCGAGCGCACCGCAGGCGCCACGGACGGCATCGTCTGCGAGCCGCCCGAGACTGGCGCGTAGACGCCGTAGCGCGTCGAGCCGACCTCCACGCGCACCCGGTCGAGCGGCAGGCCGAGCTCCTCCGCGGCGATCTGTGCGAACGCCGTCGTCACGCCGGTGCCGATGTCCTGCGCTCCCGTGACGACGGTGACCACGCCGTCGTGGCCCATGCGCACGAGCGCGTGCGCCGGCGGGCCGCCGCCGCCCCACCAGATCTGGCAGGCGGCGCCGAGGCCGCGCCTTCGGCCGTCGGGGTGCTCGCGCTCCCGCAGCGCGTCGCGCTCCGGCCAGCCGGCCAGCTCGGCGGCGCGGTCGATGCAGGCCTCGAGGTTCTTGGCCGTGTACGGCAGACCGCTGATCTGGTCGATCTCGACGTCGTTGGCGCGCCGCAGGTCGAGCGGATCGAGCGAGAGCGCGGCCGCGAGCTCGTCGAGCGCGCTCTCGTAGCCGAACGTGCCCTCCATGATCCCCGGCGCGCGGAACGCATTCGACGGCTCGACGTCGAGCAACAGGGGAATCGACTGCGCGCGAACGTTGGCGCAGCGATAGAGCGTGCGGGCGGGAGTCGTCGTCGGGTCGATCCAGCCGCGCATCGGGTTGACGATCACGGACGTGACCTCGATGGCCGTCAGCGTCCCGTCCCGCCGCGCGCCGATGCGGTAGGTCTGCTCGTGGATCTGCGATCGATGGCCGGCGGCGACGCCCTCGGCTCGGCGGTCGTTGAAGACGCGCACCGCGCGGCCGGCGGCGGCACGGGAGAGGTAGGCCGCGACCATCCCCTCGGTCGTCGCCCCCTGCTTGGCGCCGAAGCCGCCGCCCATGAACTCGCAGGTGACATGCACGCGATCGGGATCGAGCCCGAAGGCCCGCGCGTACTCGGCGCGCGCGTCCCAGATGCCCTGGGTCGAGACGTAGGCGTGCAGCTCGTCGCCCAGCCACTGCGCCACGCCGCAGTGTGGCTCGAGCGCATGATGCACCTGGGCCGCCGTGGCGTAGCCGGCCTCCACGACGACGTCGGCCTCGGCCATTCCGGCGTCGAGGTCGCCGCTCTCGTACTCGACCGGATCCTCCTGCAGCCGCTGTTCGGCCAGGGCCTGGGCGGGATCGGTGACGAAGCCCAGCACCGTGTAACGCGGGGCGAGCGCTTCGATTCCGGCACGCGCGGCCTCGGCCGTCTCGCAGGCGAGCGCCGCCACCGGAGCTCCCGCGTACGACGGCTCGCTCTTGAAGATCGGGTTGCGGCCTTGCACGACATCGTCGTCGGCCGGCGAGAGCACGGCCAGTACGCCGGGCACGGCGCGCGCAGCGTCGACGTCGAGCTCGACCGTCGCGTGCGCGTGCGGCGAGCGCACGATGACGCCGTGCAGCATGCCCGGCAGCGCGACGTCCGAGACGTAGCGAGCCGCGCCCGAGACGCGGCGGGGCCCGGTCAGGCGCGAGACTCTCGTGCCGGCCACGCGCAGCTCGCGCCCGTCCTCCCAGGCAGGAGGCTCGTCCTCGACGAGCACCCAGCGCTCCTCGAAGCGACCCTCCATCTCCACCGTCGTCTTCTGCAGCTTGGCCATCCGCGTCTAGCCCGCCAGCTCCTCGGCGGCACGCAGGACCGCACGCTCGATTCCGGGGTAGGCGCCGCAGCGGCAGAGGTTGCCGCTCATGGCCGCTCGCACCTGCTCAGCCGTCGGCCGCGGCGTGGCCGACAGCAGCGCGGTCGCCGACACCACCTGCCCGGCCGTACAGAACCCGCACTGCAACGCGTCCTCCTCCACGAACGCGCGCTGCAGCGTCGACAGCGCGCCCTCGTCGCCGAGGCCCTCGATCGTCGTCACGACGCAGCCCTCGGCCTGCTCGGCGCGCAGGATGCAGGACAGGACGGCTCGCCCGTCGACGAGCACGGTGCAGGCGCCGCAGGTGCCCTCGGCGCAGGCGATCTTGGTGCCGGTGAGGCCGACCTGCTCGCGCAGCAACTCGGCCAGCGTCGAGCCCTCGGGGACGCTCGTGTGCCGCGCGCGGCCGTTGAGGGTGAGCGTGACGTCGGTCATCCCAGGACCGTATCCGCCTGGGCCGCGTTGAGCAGCCGGAAAACGCGCCCGCGCCCGATGAGGTCGGGCGGCGCGCCGGGCACGACGGTGGCTGCCCACTCCGCCCAGAGGGCCCCCGTGCAGCGCACGAGATCGGCCTGCTCCTCCAGGGACTCCTCCCGCAACGCGGCCTCCGCGAGGCCCAGGAATCCGACGGTCTCGGGCATGCCCATCCAGAGTAACGGTGTCGCCGAGGCCAGGTAGAAGCTGGCCCGTACGCGCGCGTACGAGGATCGGTACTCGGTCGCGCCGAGCGGCGCGGAGCGCCGCTCCGGCCGCATGCCGTCGAGCAGGCCGCGCGCGGTCTCCCCCAGCATGCCGCGCAGGGTGGCATCGCCCGCGCCACTCGTGCGAGCGGCGCGCACGAACAGGTTGAGCGCGGCGAGCGGCTCCCCGTACGGGATGTCGGAGGCCCACAGGAGCTGTTCCGGCGGAACGAGCGAGAGCAGGTTGAGCTGGTCGAACGGCGACCAGGTCGAGCTGTCGAAGAAGATGTTGTCCACGCTGCGGGCGAGCTCGCCGATGCCCGCCTGAGCCACGATCGCCGCGTGCGCGAGGATCAGGGACGCTCCCGGATGGCGCTCCGCGACGTGGCCCAGCTCGAGCGGCATCCCGGGCGGTAGCCCTCGACCGGCGTGGATGAGCACGGGCAGGCGCCGCTCGTCGGCCAGGTCGAAGACCGCCTCGAGCAGCGGGTCGTTGATGCGGAACGCCTGCGCGCGAGGATGGAGCTTGATGCCTCGCGCCCCCCGGTCGAGACAGCGCACCGCCTCTCCGAGCGGATCCTCGTCGAGGCTCAGCCGCACGAACGGGAACAGCCTGTCGGGCGCCTCCGCGGCCCATTCGAGGACGCGGTCGTTCGGGGCGCGGTAGGCCGGCTTGCGATCCGGCTCGTTGAGCGCGAACACGTTCGCGGCAGTCACTCCCGCCTCGTCCATGATGCGAAGGTGCTCCTCGGGCGAGAGCGAGTGACCATCCTCATCGAGTCCGAGATGCGTATGTGCGTCGAACGGAGCGCACCCCTCCGGGAGGAGCGCCGTGACGCGCTCGTACTGCGCCGCGAGCAGCTCCTCAGCCCGCTGGATGAGGGCGGCCTCGGACACCGACCGGAGCCTATACGCTCCCCGCATGGCCGAAGCTACGCCACTCGGGGCCGAGTCCCGCAGCACGGCGCCGGCCCGCGCTCAGAGCTGCGGCGAGGCGGTCGTCCGGCTGCTCGAGCAGTACGGCACCGACACCGTGTTCGGCATCCCCGGGGTGCACACCCTCGAGATCTACCGCGGCCTCGCTGCCTCGGACATCCGCCACGTCTCCGCGCGACACGAGCAGGGCGCCGCGTTCATGGCCGACGGCTACGCCCGCGTCGCGCGGAAGCCGGGCGTCTGCACGCTCATCACGGGTGCCGGCCTGACCAATGCTGCGACGCCGATCGCCGGCGCCCACCACGACTCGATCCCACTGCTGATCGTCTCCAGCGCCACGGCCTGCGCCGACAACGGCCGGGGGCACGGCTCGCTGCATGACCTGCCCGACCAGCGCGCCTTCATGGCCACCATCACGGCCGACTCCATCGAGGTCCGCGACCCGGCCGACCTTCCCGACGCGTTCGCCCGGGCGTTCGAGATCTTCGAGTCCCGGCGGCCGCGGCCCGTGCACATCGGCATTCCGATCGACGTGCTCGACCTGCACGGCGCCGCCTGGGAGCGGCTGCCGGCGCGCGGTGCCCCGCCGGTCGCGGATCCCGCGCTCGTCGAGCGCGCCGTCGAGCTGCTCGCAACCGCCGAGCGCCCGATGGTGCTGCTCGGAGGCGGTGCCGTGGGCGCCGGTGCGGAGGCCACGGCGGTCGCCGAGAGGCTCGGGGCTCCGGTCGGCATGACCGTCAACGCCAAGGGCGTCCTGCCCGACAGCCACCCGCTGAGCCTCGGCACGACGCTCACGCTGCGGTCCGTGCATGCGGCCTTCGCCGAGGCCGATGTCGTGCTCGCCGTCGGCACCGAGTTCGGGGAGACCGACTACTTCTACGCGCCCGGCGCGGCGGCACCGGACTTCTCGGGCTCGCTCGTGCGCATCGACATCGACGCCGATCAGCTTCACCGGCAGCGGCCGGCAGCAGTCGGCCTGCAGGGCGACGCCGCCTCGACGCTGGCGGCGATCGACGCGGGCCTTCACGCCCGCGGACGCGAACGCACGGCAGGGGTCGAGCGCGCCGCTGCGCTGCGCGAAGGGCGCCGCTGGTGGCCGGGCGCCGACGTGCACCTGCCGTTCCTCGAGGCGCTCGCGCGCGGGATCCCCGACGACGGCATCCTCGTCGCCGACTCGACGCAGCCGGCGTACGTCGCCCACCACGCCTGGCCCGGCCGCTCAGCGCGCTCCTACATCGCTCCCGGCGGCTTCGGGACGCTCGGACCGGCACTGCCGATGGCGATCGGCGCGCAGCTCGCCGCGCCCGGTCGTCCGGTCGCCGCGCTTGCAGGCGACGGCGGCGCGCTGTTCACGATCCCCGAGCTTGCGAGCGCGGCGGACCTCGGGCTGCCGATCGCGCTCGTGATCTGGCAGAACGACGGCTACAACGAGATGCGCGAGTCGATGGATCGCATCGGCGTTCCGCACGTCGGCACCGAGATCAGCGCGCGCGACTTCGTGCGCCTCGCCGAGGGCTTCGGCTGCCGCGGCGTGCGCACGGGATCGCTGGACGAGCTGCCGAGCGCGCTGGCGGAGGCCTTCGCAGCCGACCGGCCAACCCTCATCGAGGTGCGCGGCTAGCTTCGCCCGCTCGTGCCGCTGCGAGGGAAGGCGCCGCTCTCGTTGAATCTCCATGGGATGAGCGAGAGAGCATCCGACCCGAAGCCACGCGGGTCCATCGTCGAGCGCCGGATTCAGAAGGTCGCCAACGCGCGCTCGGTCGTCGTCGGCCTGGCAATCACCTTCGTCGCGCTGGCGTTCGCCGGGGCCGTCCTGATCCGGCTCGTCGACAAGACCAACTTCCCGTCGTTCGGACTCGCACTCTGGTGGGCGCTGCAGACGGTCACCACCGTTGGCTATGGAGATGTCGTCCCGACAACCAACGCCGGCCGGCTCGTCGGAGGCGTGGAGATGGTGCTCGGCGTGTCGTTCATCGCCTTCGTCACCGCCGGGGTGACGAGCACCGTGGTTCAGCGCTCGGGAGCAGCGGAGCGCGAGACCGAGCGCCTTCAGCAGGTGCGCGACACCCAGGCGATCGTCGATGCGCTCACCGAGACCCGAACGGCGATCGCCGCGCTGGATCAGCGCCTCGACCGCATCGAGTCCCAGACGAACAAGTAACGGATCAGTCCAGCAGGGCCTCGAAGCGGGCCTCGTCGTCGAACGGCCCGATCGCCGCGAACCGCAGCTTCTCCGGCGCGAGCAGCGTCTCCGCGACGCGTCCGACGTCGTCGGCCGTGACGGCATCGAGACCGGCGAGCACTTCCGGGATCTCGCGTGGCTCGCCCTCGAGGATCGTGGAGCGCAGGCCGAAGGACGTGATCGAGCGAGGATCCTCGAGCCCCAGCACGAGCCGGCCCTTGAGCATGTTGCGCGCCTTCGTCAGCTCCTCGTCGGGCACGGGCTCGGTCGCGATGCGGCGCAACTCGGCAACGATGGTCGTCACGGCCTCGTCGGCACGCTTGAGATCGACGCCCGCCTGCGAGAACAGCGACCCGGCTTCGACGTACTGGCCGTGCTGCGCGCCGATGTAGTACGCGAGCCCGCGGCGCTCGCGCACCTCGGTGAAGAGCCGCGACGACATGCCGCCGCCGAGCACCGCCGCGAGCACCGAGGCGGCGTAGCGGTCGGGATGCAGCAGCGGCAGTCCATCGCCGCCGACGCGGATGTGGAAGGAGTCCGATTCCTTGTGGTGGATGCGCACGCGCGGACGCGGCTGCGGCGTCCACGGAGCCGGGTCCTGGCTGTCTGCGACCGGCAGCGAGCCGAACAGTTCCTCGACCGCCCCGCGCGCCGACTCGGTGACGGCGCCGCCCAGGCCGATGACGGTGCGGGCCGGCACGTACCAGCGGTCGAGGTGGGTCACGAACGTCTCACGCGTGGCCGCGCGCACGGTCTCGGGCGTGCCGATGATGTCACGGCCGAGCGGCGTGTCGCCGTAGCAGAGCCGGTCGTAGACGCCCGGCAGGTAGCTCGTCGGCGTGTCGAGGTACATGTTCATCTCCTCGACGATCACTCCCTTCTCGCGCTCGATCTCCTCGGGAGAAAACAGCGAGTGCAGCAGCATGTCGCCGAGCACGTCGACTGCGACCGGGACGTGCTCCTTGGCGCACTTGACGTAGTAGCCCGTGTACTCCTTGCCCGTGAAGGCGTTGAACTCGGCGCCGATGCCGTCGATCTCCGAGGCGATGTGGCGCGCGGTCGGCCGGCGCTCGGTGCCCTTGAAGAAGAGGTGCTCGGCGAAGTGCGAGATACCGCCGGTGTCGGCGTCCTCGTAGCGCGAGCCGACGGCGTACATGACCATGACGCACGTCGACTGCGCCTCGGCCTGCGCGGCGGTCAGCAGGCGGGTTCCGTTGGGGAAATGCTGGAGTTCGAACACGCCCGCACGGTAGTGCACTACCGTGCCCAGCCGTGCGAGTCCTCGTCTGCCGCTGCACGATCGGCTACGCCGGGCGCCTGACCACGCGTCTCGCCTCGGGCGATCGCGTGGTGCTGTTCAAGGAGGACGGCTCGGTCGCCGTGCACGCGCTGCGGGGTGCGAAGCCGATCAACTACATGGCGGGCCCGACCAGCGTGCGCGAGGAGGCCGAGGTCATCCGCATCTACCGGCCGTCCTCCGACGAGACGCTGACGATCGTCGTCGAGCACGTGCATCACGATGCCCGCCACGCCCTCACCGACGAGGCATTGCTCGAGCGCGAGGGCCAGGAGCGCGAGCTGCACGAGCATCTCGCACGCGCCCCGCACCTGATCGAGCCCGGGCTGGCCGTGGTCGAGCGGGAGCGGCTGACCGATGTCGGGCCCGTCGACCTCTGGTGCCGCGACGCGGAGGGGCGCGTGACGCTGGTCGAGGTGAAGCGCGTCCGGGCAATCGCGGCCGCCGTGGAGCAGGTCGTCCGCTACCGCGAGCAGGCCCAGCGCAACCTCGCGCTCGGCGCGATCCGCGCCCTCGTCGTCGCGCCCGATTTCGCGCCCCAGGCCAGGGTGCTGGCGGACGTGCGGGACGTCGAGTGCGTGGTCCTCGACGTGCCGCGGCTGCTGGCCGAGGCCGGACCGGACGACCTCACGCTGTTCTCGTAGAAGTGGTTTCAAGAGTCCCGTGAGTGGTCGGGGGGCTCGAAGCGAGCGGGAGCGGATCCCGGCTCGAAGATCCGGTTGCAACCCTTTCGAGAGCCGGGATCCGTTCCCGCGAAGCCCCCGGGATCGCTCGGCTCTATGAGCGAGCCCGGGGTCGCCGCAGGTCTGCCGGTCGCGCGCCCACCCTGAACCAGCCGCGACTGGCAGACCGCAGGCGATTCGAGACCCCCGAACGCCACGCGACTCTTGAAACCAGTTCTCAGGCCCGGTTCAGAATTTCAGCTCGCGACCCGAAGACCGGGCGTGGCGGCCTGCACCGGCCCGCCGAACGCGTCGCGCGCCTGCCGCAGGGCCGGAGCCCGCTCACGTACGTCCAGGTGCGTCAGCACCAGCGCCTTACAGCCGGCCTCATGCGCGATGCGCCCCGCCTCGCCGGCCGGCAGGTGCACGTCCGAGGAGGGCAGCGCGGTCGCTTCGGTCAGCAACAGATCGGCGCCGGCCGCGTGCTCGCCGAGCGCGGGCGTGACGGCGGTGTCGCCCGAGTAGACGAGTGCTCCACCGCCGGCGTCGACGCGGATCCCGTGCGAGACGCCCGGGTGACTGAGCTCGCGAAAGCGGAGCCGGGCATCGCCGATTGCGAGCTCCCTGCCGGGGTCGTACTCGGCGACCGTCAGACCGCACGTCTGCAGGTGATCGCCGCCGTGGCCACTGGCCTCGCACAGCGCCGTCAGCCGTGCCTCCCCGCCGGGCGGCGCATACAGCGCCGGCGGCTTCCATTCGCTTGCAAGGCCGAATTCGTGTGCGAAGCCGAGCGGGATCAGATCTGCGACGTGGTCGTAGTGCAGGTGCGAGAGCACGATCGCATCGAGCGGCGCGGCGTCGCGCGCAAGCAGCGAGGACAGGACTCCCGGCCCGCAGTCGAGCAGGATGCGCGATCCACCCGCGCTGACGAGGTAGCCCGAGCAGGCCTCCCCGGGGTTGCCGCTGGCCGGCGCGCAGCCCAGCACGTGCAGAGCCGGGCGCTGGATCACGAGAGCTACAGCCCCATCGCGTGGTAGCCGGCGTCGACGTAGAGGATCGTGCCGGTCACGCTGGAGGCCATCGGCGAGAGCAGGTAGAGCCCGGCCTGGCCGACGTCGTCGGCGTCGATCCCGCGCTTCAGCGCGGCGCGCTCGGCGATCACGCCCTCCATCTGGCTGAATCCCGCGATGCCGCGCGCGGCCAGCGTGCGCACGGGCCCGGCGCTGATCGCGTTGACCCGGATGTTCTTCGGGCCGAGGTCGGCTGCCAGGTACCGCATGGACGCGTCGAGCGCGGCCTTTGCGACGCCCATGACGTTGTAGCCCGGGATGGCGCGCTCGCCGCCCAGGTACGTCATCGTGACGATGGCACCTCCGCCGCGCGCCTCCATCAGCGGCTCGGCGCGCTGCGTCATGGCGACCAGCGAGTACGCGCTGATGTCGAGCGCCAGGCGGTAGTCGTCGCGAGCCGTGTCGGTGAAGCGCCCCGCCAGGTCGTGGGCCTGGGCGAACGCGATCGAGTGGGCCATGAGATCGAGGCCGCCGACCCGCTCGACCAGCTCTCCGAACGCCCTGTCGATGCTCTCGTCGCTGGAGACGTCGCACTCGATGCACACGTCGGAGCCGACCGACGCGGCCAGCTCGCGCACGCTCCCCTCGATGCGCTCGCCCTGGTAGGTGAACGCAAGCGTCGCGCCCTGCTCGGACAGCCGGCGAGCGATCGCCCACGCCAGCGAGCGCTTGTTCGCGACGCCCGCAACGAGCGCGATCTTGCCGTCCAGCAGCCCCATGGCGAGAGAGAGGCTACCCGCATCGAACACCCCACGCCACCAATCGCACATACGTCATCCTCCCCGCTGGTTGAACGAATCGACGCGACAGCCGCGACCGCGGCCGGCAGGCCCGCTCGCGGCGCTCCTCGCCGGTGCGGTCATGCTCGGCGCCCCCCATCCCGAACGCCTCACCGAGGTGCACGTGACGCTGCTCTCCGTGAGTGCGCAGCCCGTGCCGCGGATCGGGGGCGTGCCGCGCGTGCTGCGTCACGGCACCCTTACGCGCTGGCGAGTCGCCTATATCGTCACCGGCCGGACGAGGCGGCCGCTCGCGAGCTTTGCGCGCATCACGCTGCAGCACGGCGCGACGCGCTGGCGGTTCAGGTCTGCGCGCGTGACCCAGGTCGGTGCCACGACGTGGCAGTACGCGGCGGCGGTGCCGCCGTGGTTTCCGAACGGCCCCGCGAGACTCACGGCCGAGGTGCACCTGACCGTCCGCGGGCGCGTCGAGGAAACGAACGTGCGCACCTATGCGGTCCGGGTGCGGTAGAGGAGTCCCCAGGGCGTAGGATGGGCCTCCCCGGGGAGGGGCAGTGGCGAACGCCGTGCAGATGCGCACGCTCATAGGCCGCGACGCCGAGCTCGAACGCGTGGAGGAATTCCTCGGCGCGATCGGCTCCGGTCCCGCTGCGCTGCTGATCGAGGGCGAGGCGGGCATCGGAAAGACGACGCTCTTCGACCAGGGCCTGGTCTCGGCTGCCGCCGACGGGCAACGCGTCCTCCGCTGCCGCCCGGGCGAGCGCGAGACGCAGATGGCCTACGCGGCGCTCGGCGATCTGCTCGCAGATGTCCCCGAGACCGCCATGGCCGATCTGCCCGCGCCGCAGCGACGTGCGCTCGAGGTGGCGCTGCTGCGCGCCGAGCCCGAGGGGGAGCAGTCGCTGCAGCGGGCTGTCGGCCTCGGCCTGCTCGGGGTGCTGAAGACCCTGGCGACCGACGCGCCGACGCTGCTTGCGATCGACGACGCCCAGTGGCTTGACCACCCGTCCGAGAGCGCGCTCGCGTTCGTGGCGCGACGCCTTCAGGACGAGCGGGTGGGCCTCCTGTGCGTGCGCCGGGGCAGCGGCGGGAATCTGCCGCTCGGGCTCGACGTCGCCCTGCCCGCTGCCCGCTTCGACAGGATGGCGCTGCACGGCCTCGACGCGGGCGAGCTGGAGCTGCTGCTGCGCTTCAGGCTCGACGTGCCGCTCTCACGCCGGACCCTGGAGCGCGTGCGCAGCGTAGCCGGGGGCAATCTCTTCTTCGCCCTCGAGATCGGCAGGGCGCTGCTCGAGCGGGGAGAGCCCCTCGACCCCGGGCAGGAGCTGCCCATACCCGCGAACCTCCAGGAGCTCGTCCGCCGCCGGCTCGGAATGCTTCAGCCGGACGACGCATGCGGCAGCGCTGGTCGCATCCGCGCTCTCGCGTCCCACCGTGCGGGTGGTCGACGCCGCGCTCGTGGCGGGCGGCGACAGCCCGGCCGCCGAGCTGGCCGTCGAAGCGGGCGTCCTCGAGAGGAACGGCGAGCGCCTCGCATTCGCGCACCCGCTGCTCGCGACCGTCGCCTATCAGCTGCTTTCCCCCGCCGAGCGGCGATCACTGCACGCGCGCCTCGCGTCGATCCTCGACGACCCGGAGGAACGCGCACGGCATCTCGCGCTGTCGGCGGAGGAGCCCGACGAGGAGGTCGCGGCCGCGCTCCAGGCCGCGGCCAGGCGTGCTGCCGCGCGCGGTGCGCCGGACGCAGCGGCCGACCTGCTGGAGCAGGCGCGCCGCCTGACGCCCGCCGGCAACGGCGACGAGCGACGGCGGCGCGGCATCGAGGCGGCCGAGCGGCACTTCGAGGCCGGCGAGGTCGGGCATGCGCGCGCGCTCCTCGAGGAGGTCGTCCAGGAGTCGCCTCACGGCGAGCGCCGGGCGCGCGCGCTCGTCCGGCTCGGCTGGGTCTGCGCGCACGAGGAGGGTTTCAGCGTGGGAGCCGACGTCTTCTTCGCGGCGCTCGCCGAGCCCACCGACGACCTGAGGCTGCGGATCGAGATCCTCGAGGGCCTGGGGTGGTGCCTGCACTCGACGCGCAGCGTCCCTGCCGCGCTCGAGTACGCGCGCTCGGCCCTCGAACTGGCCGAGCAACTCGGCGACTCGACGGTCCTGGCAGGGGCGCTCGCGCTCGTCGCCTTCCTCGACACGCTCGGCGGCGACGGCGTGGCAATGGCGACGATCGAGCGAGCGCTGTCGCTGGAGCACGCGCCGCCCTGGTCGCAGGTGCTGGGTCGTCCCGACTGGATCCACGGCCTGCTCGTCGGATGGTCGGGAGCGCACGCGTCGGCGCGCGACGTGTTCGGCGTCCTCCATCGCGAAGCTCTCGATCGCGGCGACGAGCACTCGCTGCCGTTCATCCTCTTCGCGCTGGCGCGCTTCGAATTCCTGGCGGGGGACTGGAAGGCCGCGCAGCAGCATGCGCACGAATGCCAGGACGCGAGCATGCGCAACGGGCAGGTCGGCGAGCGGCCCTTCTCCTTCGCGATGGAGGCGATCGTCGAGGCGCACCTCGGCCGCGTGGAGCCCGCCCGGGCGAAGATCGAGGAGGGCCTCCGGCTTGCCGAACACCGCGGCACGCAGTCGGCCGAGCTCGAGTTGCTCGCGACCCGCGGCTTCCTCGAGCTCTCGCTGGCAGACGCGGCGGCGGCCGAGCGCACGCTTGACGGCGTCGCCGAGCGGGCGCGGGCGACCGGCTTCCTCGAGCCGGCCCTCTTCCGCTTCCACGGCGATCGGATCGAGGCCAAGGTCGCGCTCGGCCATCGCGAGGAGGCCCAGCGCCTGATCTCCGACCTCGAGCAGCTCGGCGGAAGGCTCCAGCGGGCCTGGCCGCTCGCGGTCGCCGCTCGCGGCCGCGGAATGCTGTGTTCTGCGCTCGGCGATGCGGACGCGGCATCCGCCGCCCTCGCCGAGGCTCTCGTGCTGCATGAGCGCGTGGGTGAGCCGTTCGAGCGTGCGCGCACGCTGCTCGTGCTCGGCACGGTTCAGCGTCGCGAGCGCAAGAAGCGGCCCGCGCGCGAGTCGCTCGAGGCCGCCTTCGAGACGTTCCAGTCCCTCGGCGCGGCGCTCTGGGCGGCCCGCGCGCGCGGCGAGCTCGCACGCGTCGGCGGCCGCGCGAGCACGACGGGGCTGACCGCGACGGAGGAGCGCGTCGCCGAGCTGCTCGCCACCGGCCTCACGTATCGCCAGGCCGCCGACGCGCTCTTCGTGAGTCCGAAGACGGTGCAGTGGAACGTCTCGAAGATCTACCGCAAGCTCGGCATCCACTCGCGCGCCGAGCTGATCAAGCACCTCGAGCGCTCGGAGTGACCGAAGACCCGTCCGCCCACGCGGGTCTGCACAGCCGGGGTCTGACCCGCAACGTGCGGGCCTGACCCCGGCGTTGCGGGCCTGACCCCCTCCGTTGCTCGCCTGAACCCGCGTGTGGCCGGGCGGACCGGCTGGTTCCTCGCCCGGGATGGGCGGTCAATACCGGCCGCTTTGCCGATTTCGCCGCGCGGCGGTGACCCCTACCGTCGGAGCATGCCCTTCTCCACGAGACGAGGAACCGAGATGTACAGGCCACCGATCGCCCCGCAGGCGCTGCGCGGATACCCCGTCGACCACGACCTCGTGCGCTCCAACCGTGCGCAGCGGGTGCCGCGCCGCCGCCTGCGTGGACTGCGCGCCCTCGCGACTCGACTGCGCCGAGGGAACTGACCGTCAGCGGCAGAGCGTTCGCTCGGCCACGGCGGTCAGCAACTCGGCGACCTCGTCGACCCCGAGGCCCCTGCCGGTGAAGAGCACGTCGAAGGCGTCGAAGCTCGAGAGCAGCCAGAGCACGTGAGCGGCGTCCTCCGTCGTGACGTCGCTGCGCAGCAGATCGTGAGCTGCGAGGCGCGTCGCCAGCCGTGACATCCCACCGGCGCGCGCAGCCTCGAGTCGCTGCACTGCTCCGCCCACGGCCTTCGCGTCGAGCTGGGCCATCGAGTAGAGCACGCGGAAGACGTCGCGGTGGGCCGCGAACATGCGCACGCCGCCGAGCGCGCTGTCACGCAGGCTCTCGCGCGCGTTCGGATTGGCCGCCGCGCTCTCCACGAGCGCGAATTCGCCGGTCTTGAAGAGCTCGGCCGCCAGCGCGTCGAACAGGCCGGCGCGTGAGCCGAAGATCAGGTAGATCGTGGAACGCGCCACGCCGGCAGCCTGCGCGACCTCGTCGACGCTGACCGGCCGCGACGGCGCGGAGCGCAGGCGATCGTAGAGCGCGTCCAGGACGCGCCGTCGCGTGTCCTCGGCCGCCTCCGCGCGCAGGCGCTGCTCGTACCGACGGGGGCTCATCCACGGGATCCTAGTATTCGCTTGACATATTGTCCATTGTAAGACACTCTGTCCGACAGAATACACCCTGTCCGATGGAGATGACCCATGAACCGTGAAGTCGAATGCACCGCGCCCGTCCTGATCGCCGGGGCGGGCCCGGCGGGCCTGACCGCCGCCATCGCCCTGGCCCGCGAGGGCGTCGAAACGCTCGTGGTGGACCGCAAACGAGACCTCTCCGACCTTCCGCGTGCGACCGTGATCAGCACCCGCACGATGGAGATGCTCCGCTCGTGGGGCCTGGAAGAGCCGATCCGGGACGGAGGAATCGAAGTCGAGTGGAAGATGTGGAGCTGCGAATCGCTCGCGCTGGCCTCCGAGGGCAGCGCGATCCCGGTCGGTCTGCCGACGCGGGAGCAGAGCGCCGTGATCAGCCCCACGTCTCCCGTCTGCGTCCCTCAGGATCACACCGAGTCCGTCCTGCTCAGCCACCTCGAGGCGCTGGGGTGCTCGCGCGTGCAGTTCGGGACCGAGGTCGTCGAGACCGACAGCGACGCGGACGGAGTGCGCGTCGTGCTCCGAGACGTCGCGAGCGGCAGCGCGCGGGTCGTACACGCCCGTTATCTGATCGGCGCCGACGGTGCCCACAGCGCCGTGCGCAGCGGGCTCGGCATCCCGATGCACGGGCCCGACCGCCTGATGGAAGCTGCCAGAGTGCTGTTCCGCGCACCGCTCTGGGACGTGCTCGCAGCACACCGTTACGGCATCTACGACATCAGCCACCCAGAGGCCAAGGGAGTGTTCGTCCCGTGCGGCCGGGGTGATCGGTGGCTCTACGGCGTGATCTGGGAGCCGGGCCGCAGAGACGCTGCCGAGTTCACCGAGGACGAGTTCACGCGGCTGATCCGCCTGGCCTCTGGCATCGCCGACCTGCGGCCGGAGATGGAGGGGATCGGCGCCTTCACCTTCGCGGCACAGTTGGCCGAGCGCTTCCGCGAGGGCAGCGCCTTCCTCGTGGGCGACGCCGCGCACCGAGTGTCGCCTCGCGGCGGTACCGGCATGAACACCGCGATGCACGATGGCTTCGACCTCGGCTGGAAGCTCGCCTGGGTCCTGCGTGGCTGGGCACAGCCGGCGCTGCTCGACACCTACGAGCTCGAGCGTCGGCCGATCGTCGAGCACAACCTCGCGCGCTCGGCCGATCCGGGCGGATCGAACCGGGAGGTCGCGGACGAATTGCGCGCCGATCTCGGGGACCGCATCCCCCACCTCTGGGTGCCGACACCCGCAGGCCGCGTCTCCACGCTCGACCTGCTGGGCCCGGGGCTGACCCTCTTCACGGGCCCGCAGAGCGCACGGTGGGAGGGCGGCGCCGCCTCCGCGCCCGGCCCGGTACCGCTCGTCGTCCGTCGCCTCGATGCGCTCAGCGCACGGGCGCTCGGCATCCGTGGCGGAGGCGCGCTGCTCACCCGTCCCGACGGTGCCCCCGCCGGCTGGTGGTCGAGCGGCATCGACGCGGTGCCTGCGTTGCACGCTGCCGTCGGATCGGCCGCGCGGGTGCCCTGCGCGCACCGCCGAGCTCGCCGTGGCCTGATCGATCACCCTGGCTGCCGCGACGCCGCCCCCCTCGCCACGCGTGGACTGACGTGATCAGCTCGTCTAGCCTGCCGGCATGCTCTCGGTGTCGGCCGTCGAGTCTCCGATCGGCGTGCTCACGCTCGCACGCGGAGGGGCGGGACTGCTGCGCCTGGCGCTCGCGGGCGAGACCTTGCAGGCCTCGCAGACGATCTGCAGACGAGGCTCGGGGAGCGCGTGAGCGAGGACGACGGCGCGCTGGCCGACGTCCGCGATCAGCTCGACCGCTACTTCGCCGGAGAGTTGGAGGAGTTCGACGTCGAGCTCGACTGGACGCTCGCACACGGCTTCCGCCGCGCCTGCTGTGAGGCGATGATGCGCATCCCCTACGGCACCACGGTGACCTATGCGGATCTCGCGGCGAACGCCGGCAACCCGCGCGCCGTGCGCGCGGCAGGGCAAGCGTGCGCCACGAACCCGATCGCGATCATCGGCCCCTGCCACCGTGTGCTCGCGACGAACGGGTTCGGCGGGTACGGCGGCGGTCTCGACCAGAAGCGCGCGCTGCTCGCGCTCGAGGGCGCACTGCTCGTCGCGTAGGTCGCCGCTTGCAACACTTGCCCGCGTGAGCGGCTCCGCGATCATCGACGACCTGCTCGCGCGCGGGCTCGTCCAGGATCACACGGATCTCGACGCGCTGCGCGAACAGCTCGAGCGAGGCCCCACCGCGCTGTACGTCGGCTTCGATCCGAGCGCCGACAGCCTCCACGTGGGCAGCCTCGTGCCGCTGCTCCTGTTGCGCCGCTTCCAGCTCGCCGGTCATCTGCCGATCGCGCTGGCGGGCGGGGCCACGGGCATGATCGGCGATCCCGGCGGACGCAGCGAGGAGCGCAACCTCCTCGACGGCGACACGCTCGACCGCAACACGCGTGCCATCAAGGCGCAGCTCTCGGCCTTCCTGGACTTCGAGCCCGGGCCCTGTCAGGCACGGCTGGTCGACAACCGCGACTGGACCGAGCCGATCGGCGTGATCGAGTTCCTGCGCGACGTCGGCAAGCACGTCACGGTCAACTACATGCTCGCCAAGGAGTCGGTGCGCAGCCGCGTCGCGAGCGAGCACGGCATCTCGTTCACGGAGTTCAGCTACATGCTGCTGCAGGCCAACGACTACGCATGGCTGCACCAGCACATGGCCTGTCAGCTTCAAGCCGGAGGCTCCGACCAGTGGGGCAACATCACCGCCGGCATCGACCTCATCCGGAGGCGCGCCGGCGCATCCGTGCACGGGCTGACCCTTCCACTCATCACCCGCGCAGACGGGGAGAAGTTCGGCAAGAGCGCAGAGGGCGCGATCTGGCTCGACCCCGCGCGCACGTCGCCCTACGCGCTGTACCAGTACTTCGTGAACCTGCCCGATGCCGACGTCGAGCCCTACCTGCTGCAGCTCACTCTCATGTCCGTGGAGGAGGCCCGCGGCGTCGCCGCTGCGCACGCCCGCGCGCCCGAGCGCCGCGCCGGCCAGCAACGCCTGGCCTGGGAGATGTGCGCGCTGATCCACGGCAGGCAGGCGGCCGACGATGCCGCCGCAGCGTCCACGGGCTTCACGAGCGCGGCAACATCGCTCTCGGCCGGGCAGCTCGCGGCGCTCGGCGAGGAGATCCCCACGACGCACTCCGAGGTCGTCGGCCGCGACGTCGTCGACCTCCTGGTCGAGAGCACGCTGGCGGCGAGCAAGGGCGAGGCGCGCCGCCTGATCGCGGGCGGCGGCATCTACGTCAACGACGTGGCGCTCTCCGAGAGCCGCGCGCTCGGCAGCGACGACCTGCTCCACGGCCGCTACGTGATGCTGCGCAAGGGCAAGCGCCAGCGGCACCTGCTCGTCGCGACCGACGCCTGACCGGGCCCCCTTAGCAGGAGCGCTCGGGCGTGGCAGCCTCGACGCTCTCGTCGACGACGTGGATGCGTCCCTTGGCCTCGCGCAGCCGGCCGCCGTGGCGTCCTGTGCGCACCCCGACGATCTCGGCGAGGATGGAGATCGCGGTTTCCTCGGGTGTGTGAGCCCCGATGTCCAGTCCGACGGGACCCGCGATGCGCTCGAGCTGCTCGTCGCTCACGCCCGAGGCGCGCAAGCGGTCGCGGCGCTTCTCCTGCGTACGACGCGAGCCGAGCGCTCCCACGAAGCCGACGCCGCGGCGCAGCGCACCTGCGATCGCCGGGTCGTCCAGCTTCGGGTCGTGCGTGAGCACCACGACGGAGTCCTCGGGCCGAAGCGCGATCTCGTCGTAGCCCTGCTCGGGCCACTTGACGACGAGCTGTCCCGCCGACGGGATGCGCTCGGGCGTCGCGAAGGCGCGCCTCGGATCGATCACGACCGTCCGCCAGCCGAGCGCGGCCGCCATTCGGCAGAGCGAATCGGCCGTGTCCACTGCGCCGACGACGACCAGGCGCGGCGGAGGCACGAGCGCCTCCGCGAACAGCAGGCCCCCGTCGTCGAGCACCATGGTCTGGTTGCGCTCCGCGGTGATCGCCTCCTGGCCGGCGGAGAGAATGGCGGTCGCGAGGTCGTCCGGCGCATCGCCGCGAATGCCGTCCTCGGTCACGAAGACGTGCTCGCCCGCATGCTCGCCGTCGATCAGGGTCACGCGCGCGGAGCGGGCGGCCACCGGCGTCTCCCAGCCGTCGTAGCGTTCGACCCAGATCCAGATCTCGCCGCCGCAGGCGAGCCCGACGTCCCAGGCCTCGTCGTCGGCGATGCCGTAGAACAGGAGCTTGGGCGGCCCGCCCGCCAGCACGCTCTGCGCCTCCTCGACGACCGCGCCTTCGACGCAGCCACCGGAGACGGAGCCGGCCATCTCGCCCCGCGACCCGACGGCGAATTTCGCACCGAGCGGGCGCGGAGCCGACAGCCGCGTCCGTACGACGGTGGCCAGCGCCACGTCGTCGCCGCGCGAGCGCCAGAGGTCTGCGGTGCGGAGTGTTTCCTCGTTCATGCGCCTACGAGCAGCGTATCGGCTCGCGTCGAGCGCGGACCGTCGTCGATCTCCTCGAGCACCTCCGCGAGCGTCTCCAGGGCGCGCAGGTTGTGACCGGGCAGGAAGTCGTCGACGTACGGCAGCGCGGCCTGCATGCCTGCGACCAGCGGGCGATAGCCTTCGCCGCCCGCCAGCGGGTTGGCCCAGACGATCCTGTGAGCCGCCAGGCGCAGTCGCCGCATCTGCTCCGCGAGCAGCGTGGGATCCCCGCGCTCCCAGCCGTCGGAGGCGATCACGATGATGGCGCCGCGGGTCAGACCGCGCCTGCCCCAGACGTCGTTGAAGGCCTTGAGGTTCTCGCCGATGCGCGTGCCGCCGGCCCAGTCGGGCACGGCCCGCGCCGCATTTGCGAGCGCGCGGTCGGGATCGCGTCCCGCCAGGTGAGGCGTGAGTCGTGTCAGCCGCGTGCCGAACGTGAACGCCTCGACGTGCCGGCCCGCCCGCACGGCCGCCTGCAGGAACATCACCATGGCACGCGCGTACGGCTCCATCGAGCCGGAGACGTCGACGAGGTAGACGAGCTTGCGCGGCACCAGCTTCGGCTCGCGCCAGGCGCGCTCGATCGGAACCCCTCCCGTGCGCATGGCCTCGCGCAGGGTGCGGCGCGGGTCGAATGTTGCCCCATGCGGAGACGGCTGCCTGCGCAGCGAGCGCCGGCGCGGGGCGACACGGGCAACGCGCGCCACGAGCGCGCGCGCACGGCGCAACTCGTCGGGCCCGTAGCGGGCGAAGTCGCGGTCTCGCAGGAGGTCGTCGGCCGACCAGACGGCCGCAGCCGCCTCCTCCTTGTCGTCGCTCCCCTCCTCTCCCTGGTCCTCACCGTCGCGCATCTCCCGGCCCAGAGCGTGGGCTTCGACGGCCTGCGGCGCCTCGTCCTTCTGGTTCTCCTCGGGCAACTCGACGCCGAGGTCGATCGGCCGCTGCTGCAGCACGACGCGCGGTGCGCGCTCCCAGAAGGCCGCGAAGGCCGCATCGAAGACCTCGATGTCGTCGCGCCGCGACACGATCGTGCAGCGCAGGGCCCAGTAGACGTCGTCGCGATTGGTGAGGTCGACCGCGGCGAGGCCGAGCAGCGCGTCCTGCATGCGCCCCGGCCCGACCTCCAGGCCGGCCTCGCGCAGGATGCGCCCGAACGTGACGAGCTTCCGCACGAAGGCGTCGCCGCGATGATGGTGCTCCTGGGTCACGGCGAGGTCAGCCGGCGCGCGCGGCTGCCTCGCGGGCTTCTGCGAGCAACTGCTGAAGGCCGTGATCCCGGACGCGCTGCAGATCCTCGTGGTACTTGAGGACGGAGCCCAGCGTGGCGTCCACGATGTCCGCGTCGAGCTCGCTCTGGCCCAGCGCCACCAGCGCCTGCGTCCAGTCGAGCGTCTCGGCGACGCCTGGCGCCTTCGCCAGGTCGAGCGTCCGCAGGCGTTCCACGAACGCTGCCGCCTCGGCGGCCAGCACCTCGGGCACGCCCGGGACGCGCGCGCGCACGATTGCGATCTCGCGCTCGAGCGAGGGGTGCCCGATCCAGTGATAGATGCAGCGCCGCTTGAGTGCGTCGTGCAGCTCGCGCGTGCGGTTCGAGGTCAGGATCACGACCGGGCGCTGCTTGGCGGAGATCGTCCCGATCTCGGGGATCGTGATCTGGAAGTCGGAGAGCAGCTCGAGCAGGAAGGCCTCGAACTCGCCGTCGGCGCGGTCGATCTCGTCGACCAGCAGGACGGGCGGGACGACGTCCTCGTACTCGATCGCATCGAGCAGCGGCCGCCGCACGAGGAAGTCGCGGCCGAAGACCTCCTTCAGCGCGCCGCTGGCGTCACCCGCCGCCTCGACCGTGCGGATGTAGAGCATCTGGCGCGCGTAGCTCCAGTCATAGAGCGCGTGCGCGACGTCGATGCCCTCGTAGCACTGCAGACGGATCAGGCGCGCGCCGAGCACGTCGGCGAGCGTCTTGGCGACCTCGGTCTTGCCCACGCCGGCCTCGCCCTCGAGCAGCAGCGGCTTGCCCAGCTTGAGCGCCACGTGCAGCACTGTCGCGAGGCCGCGATCGGCGAGGTACGAGCGCTCGCCGAGGGCGGCGCTGAGGTCGTCGATCGAGCCGGGCTGGACGGCGCTCATGCGCCGCAGCATAGGGCGGTGCAGGTCGGGCATCCGCCGGTTGCAGGCCCTTGGAGCATCCGAAAGGATCCGGTAAGGGTTCCGTGAGTCGCCCTGGCGGACGGGAAGTCGTGAGCTACCCTCACGCGCATGCCCAGACTCCACACACGCTTCAAGACGCTGATTGGGACCGTGGCTGCCGCGTCCTTCCTGGCACTGCCGTCGACCGCCCTCGCCGATTGCGCGAGGGTCGTCTCGACGGCGGCCTTCCGCGGCAGCATCGCGGAGTGGTACCCGCAGCAGTGCTATTCGAGCGCACTCTCGAAGCTCGGCGCGGACGTCAACACCTACTCGCCCAACGTGCCCGCGAATATCAGATCCGCGATGCGGCGCGACCGCACGCGCAAGGTCAAGCTCACGATCACGTGGCTGCCGAAGAACAAGGTGCGCGTGACGTCGAGCGTCAAGCTCAAGAGCAACATCCAGCTGCGCAAGGGCGCGAAGATCCTGACGAAGGGCTCGATCAGCGCCAAGACGACGACGCTGAAGCTCAGGAAGACCAGGAGCAAGCTCACCGGCGCGCTGCTCTGGACGCTCGGCAAGAAGACTCTGACGGTCACGGCGCCGGCACCGCCCGCGAAGATCGCCCGGAAGAAGTAGCGCTAACTTTAGTCCCGTGTGTGGTCGGGCGGCTCGAAGCGAGCGGGAGCGGATCCCGGCTCGAAGATCCGGTTGGAACCTTTTCGAGAGCCGGGATCCGTTCCCGCGAAGCCCCCGGGCTCGCTCGGCTCCATGAGCGAGCCCGGGGTCGCCGCAGGTCTGCCGGTCGCGCGCCCATCCTGAACCAGCCGCATCATCACGACGGCGTGCGACTGGCAGACCGGAGGCGATTCGAGACGTCCGAACGCCATGCGACTCGTGAAACCAGTTCTTAAGAGCCGGGTGCGCTGACGGTCGCAGCCAGGCGGCGCCCGAGGCGGTGCAGCTCGACCGGGAGCCCGAAGGCGTCGGTGAGCGTCCCGGGGGTCAGCGCGACCTCGATCGGCCCCTGCGCCATGCCCGCGCCCTCTCGCAGGAGGAGCGCGTGGGTGGCGCAGGCGGCGATGTCCTCCACGTGATGGACGACGGTCACCGTCGCCAGCCCCGGCTCGTCCTCCGCCAGTCGCTCCAGCGCAGCGATGACGGTCTCGCGACCGGGCAGGTCGAGGCTGGCCGTCGGCTCGTCCAGCAGCAAGAGGGGCGGCTGGTTCATGAGGGCGCGCGCGACGAGCACGCGGCGCCGCTCGCCCTCGGAGAGCGAGGCGAAGCGCTGTTGCTCCCGGCCGGCGCAGCCGAAGCGAGCGAGCAGCGCGACGGCACGCTCCCGGTCGGCGCCGGTGACCAGCGCCTCGCGCACGAGGATCGTCCCCGTCGCGCCGCCGAGCATGACGTCGAGCACGCTCGTCCAGTCCGCGAACTCGTCGACCAGCCGGCCCTGGACGAAACCGATGTGCTCGCGCAGCTCGCGCAGGTCGACGCGACCGAGACGTCCGCCGAGCACCGTGACCGACCCCGAATACGGATGCTCGACCGCGGCGGCGAGCAGCAGCAGGCTGGTCTTGCCCGCGCCGTTCGGCCCGAGGACCACCCAGTGCTCGCCTTCCTCGACGCGCAGGTCGATCGGCCCGAGCACGATGCGCCGCACGTGGGTGTCGGGATGGGCGCGGCGCACCGTCGCCGCCGCGAGCTCGATCACCGCCACGGCCGTCGATCCTATCCCACGCGCGAACAGGAGTAAGAACTGGTTCAAGAGTCCCGTGTGTGGTCGGGGGGCTCGAAGCGAGCGGGAGCGGATCCCGGCTCGAAGATCCGGTTGAACCCTTTCGAGAGCCGGGATCCGTTCCCGCGAAGCCCCTGGGTTCGCTCGGCTCTTAGAGCGAGCCCAGGGTCGCCGGAGGTGTGGCAGTCGGGCGCCCACCCCCAAAACAGCCGCATTCTCACTCCAGCGCCCGACTGTCACACCGCAGGCGATTCGAGACCTCCGGACACCATGCGACTCTTGAACCAGTTCTCAGATCCCGCGGCGCACCGCGGTGGTGTGATGTGCAGCCGGCGCCGGGATCTCCCGGCGCCGGATGCAACGCGTCTAGGGAGCTGGTCTCAAGCGCCGGCTGCCTCGAGCGCGCGGCGCACCATCACGCAGGCGAGGTGGCGCTTGTATTCGGTCGAGCCGTCGAGCCCTGCCACGGGATCGATGCCCTCGTCGGCTCGCCTTGCGGCTTCGGCGTTCGATGCGCCCGAGGCCAGCGCCTCCTCGACACCCCGTGCGCGGACGGCCGTTGCGGCGGCGCCGCACAGCCCCACCCGCCAGCCGCTCGTGCCCTTGGAGACTGCGGCAGCGATGATCGCCCAGTCCTGGGCGCGCCGGCTGAACCTGGCGTAGGCCCCTTGCGACTGCCCGCCCGGGATCCGGATCTCGGTGATCAGCTCGCCGTCGTCGAGTGCCGTCGTGTAGTAGTCGACGAAGAACTCGTCGGCCGGGATCGTGCGGCTGCCGGAGGGGCCCTCGGCGACGATCTCGGCGCCCAGCGCGAGCACGACGGCGGGCAGGTCGCCGTGCGGGTCGGCCTGCGCCAGCGATCCGCCGATGGTTCCGCGGTTGCGCACCTGCTGATCGCCGATGCCGCCCGCCGCCGCGGCCAGCACGGCCGCGTGGGCGGCGACGTCGGAGCTCGCCGCGACCGCCCGGTGCCTCGTGCACGCGCCGATCACGAGCGTCCCGCCATCCACGCGGATTCCGGACAGCTCGGGAATGCGGGCGATGTCCACGAGCGCGCCGGGCGCGGACAGCCGCAGCTTCAGCGCCGGCAGGAGCGAGTGGCCTCCTGCCAGCGGCTGGGCGCCCCGGCTCATGTGGTCGAGCGCCTCGGCGACCGTACCGGCTCGCTCGTAGGTGAATGCCTCGGGAATCATCTGGAGCCCGCCTTCGCCGTCTGGATGGCCTCCCACACGCGCCCAGGCTGGAGCGGCATGTCGAGGTGCCGGATGCCGAGCCCCGAGAGCGCGTCCACCGCCGCGTTGACGATGCACGCGGAGGCTGCGATCGTGCCCGCCTCGCCGATTCCCTTGACCCCGAGCGGATTGGTGGGCGTGGGCGTCACGGTGCGCGCGATGTCCATGCGCGGTAGCTCGGCCGCGGACGGGATCATGTAGTCCACGAGCGTGCCCGTGAGGATCTGCCCGCTCTCGTCGTAGACCGTCTCCTCGTAGAGGGCCTGCGCCATCGACTGGACGACGCCGCCGTGCACCTGGCCCTCGACGATCATCGGATTGATCACGTTGCCGCAGTCGTCGACCGCGCTGTAGCGCTCGACCGTGACCTTGCCGGTCTCGCCGTCGATCTCCACCTCGGCGATGTGCGTGCCGAACGGAAACGTGAAGTTCGGCGGGTCGAAGAAGGTCGTGGCCTCCAGATTCGGTTCGACGCCGGCGGGCATCGAGTCGCCCGCCCAGGCGGCGAATGCCAGCTCCTGGATCGTCTTGGCACGCTCGGGCGAGCCCTTCACCTGCCACTGGCCCGGCGCCCACTCGAGATCGTCGGCGGAGCACTCGAGCAGGTGTGCGGCGACGAGGCGCGCCTTGTCGCGCACCTTCTCGCACGACAGCTGCAACGCGGTGCCCCCGACTGCCAGCGAGCGCGAGCCGTAGGTGCCGAGCCCGTACGGCGACTGGCCGGTGTCGCCATGCACGACCTCGACCTGGTCGAACGGGATGCCGAGCTCGCTTTCCACGATCTGCGACCAGCACGTCTCGTGACCCTGGCCGTGGGACGAGGATCCCGTGATCACGGTCACCGAGCCGGTGGGGTGCATGCGCACGATGGACGATTCCCAGCCGCCCGCTCCCACGCCGATGGCCTTGGTCACGGCCGACGGCGCGAGCCCGCAGATCTCGACCCAGGTCGAGAGCCCGATACCGCGGTAGTTCCCGCGGGCCGCGGCCTCTGCCCGGCGCGCTTCGAAGCCGGCGTAGCCGGACATCTCGAGCGCCTTGTCGAGCGCCTTGCCGTAGTCGCCCGAGTCATACGAGAGACCCGTGGCCGAGGTATAGGGGAACTCGCTGATGAAGTTGCGCCGCCGCAGCTCGGCTGGATCGACGCCGATCTCGTCGGCCAGCGCATCGACCAGCCGCTCCACGAGGTGGGTCGCCTCGGGCCGCCCCGCGCCCCGGTAGGCATCCGTCGAGGCCGTGTTGGTGAAGACCTCGTCGATCGTGATGTCGACGTGCTGGACGTCGTAGACGCCAGGTGTCATGAACAGCGTGAGGTGGGCGATCGTGGGCCCGAGCAGCCCGAGATACGCCCCCATGTCCTGAAGGAGATGCACGCGCAGGGCACGGATGCGACCGTCGGAGTCGGCCGCGATCGTCGCCTTCTGCAGCTGGTCACGGCCGTGGATCATCGAGACCATCGCCTCGGAGCGCGTCTCGATCCACTTGACGGGCCGCCCGCACAGCTTCGAGGCCTGCGCCAGCGCATACTCCTCGGCGTGCACGTTGATCTTCGAGCCGAACCCACCGCCGACGTCGGGGGCGATCACGCGCACCTTCGACTCGGGCGCGCCGCAGATCGCTGCCACGAACGTGCGCACGAAGTGCGGCACCTGAGTGGAGGTGTAGAAGGTCAGCTCGCCGCTCGAGGTGATCCAGTCCGCCACGACGGCACGCGACTCGATCGGGACGGGCGTGAGCCGCTGGTTGTCGATCGTCAGCGAGACCTTGACGGGCGCGGCCTCGAACGCCTCGTCGAAGCCCTCGGTCTTGTGAGCGATCGTGCAGCAGCGGTTGCCCGGCGCGTCCTCGTGCAGCTGGGGCGCTCCGGGCTTGACGGCGTTCTCCGCGTCGATCACGACCGGGAGCGGGTCGTAGTCGACGACGATGCGATCGGCGGCATCGCGCGCGGTTGCCCGCGAATCGGCCACGACCAGCGCGATCGGCTCACCGACCATGCGCACCCTGCCGTCGGCAAGGATCGGCCGCCGTACGTGGACGGCATCGCCGGTCGGGTTGGAGGCGCAGGGCACGCCCGCGTCGAGGCCGAGCGTCGCGTAGGTGAATACCTTGTCGACGCCGGGCATGGCCTCGGCGGCGGACGTGTCGATGCCCTTGATGACAGCGTGCGCGTGCGCAGAGCGCGCAAACGCGGCGAACCCCATGCCCGGCAACGTGATGTCGTCGACATAGCGGCCCTGGCCGGTGATCAGCGGCGCATCCTCCTTGCGCAGGACCGAGGCGCCGATGCCGGCCTGCTTCGTGATGGCAGCCATCGCCCTACCCCTTGGCCGCGGCGAGCACGGCGTTGACGATGTTCTGGTAGCCGGTGCAGCGGCAGAGATTGCCCTCGAGGCCGAGGCGCACATCCTGCTCGCTCGGATTCGGGTTCTGCTCGAGCAGGTACGCGGCGCTCATGATCATCCCGGGGGTGCAGTAGCCGCACTGCAGTGCGTGCTCCTCATGGAACGCCTGTTGCACGGGATGCAACTCGCCGTCGCGCGCCAGCCCCTCGATCGTGGTGATCTCGGCGCCGTCGGCCTGCACCGCCAGCACGGTGCACGACTTCACGGCTTCCCCGTCGATGTGCACCGTGCACGCACCGCACGACGAGGTGTCGCAGCCCACGTGGGTACCGGTCAAGCCGAGCCGCTCGCGCAGGAATTGCACAAGCAAGAGCCGCGGCTCGACGTCCTCTTCGACACGCCTGCCATTGACGGTCAGGCCGATGATTCGTCCCACGCATCCTCCTCGAGCTCGTCGTTGCGACTGCGAGTACAGGTGCCTGCGTGCCGATGCTACACACGAGCGCTCGGCCTTCCAAGAAGCCGTGCGAGATCTCGCGAAAGCCACGTCTAGACTGCGTCGATGCGTCTGCGCAGTCTCATCGTCGTGACGGCCCTGCTCGCGCTCTCGCCGGCGTCCGCGGCGGCGAGTGGCGGCGTGTGGGCGCCGGTCCGCGTGGCCCCCGCGTTCACGCGAGGCAGCGCCGACCTGCCCCGGCTCGCGCTCGAATCCGACGGCACTGCCGTCGGCACCTGGACGGAGAACGGCAGCGTGCGCGTGGCGACGCGCACGCCGGGCAAGACGTTCGGCTCCATGCGCGCGATCGCGACGAGCTCCACGCTGGCGGTGCCCGACGACGCGGTCGCGCTCGGCACGCACGCGCTCGTCCTCCTCCACGCCCAGCAGGGCGCCGGCGCGACGCTCGTAGCCTCGCTCGTGGCAGGCGGCTCCGCCGGGCCGCCCGAGCAGGCCGCCGCGACCACGGTGCCGATCACGGAGGCGGCAGGCGCGTTGCGTCCCGACGCGGGTGCGCTCGCGGTGTACGCCGTGGCCACCTCGCCGATGACGCTCGCGAGCGCTGCGCGCACGCCCGCCGGCGGATGGTCACCGGCAGGCGCCATCGCGCTGCCGCCCGCCGTCACGATCGTCCAGCAGTTGCAGCTCGCGCTGCTGCCCGACGGCAGCGCGGTGCTCCTCTTCCTCGGTCAGGGGCCTGCGGCCGCCGACGTGCCCCGGCCGTACGCGGTCGTGCGCTCCGCCGTGGGAGCCTGGGGAGCGCCCGCGCCGCTCGACGCGGCAGCCGTCGTGGCGTGCGCCGACGTGGGCCTGGCGGTCGACGGAGGCGGAGTGGCCTATGCCGTCTGGAGCGTCTCCGACGGACGAGTGCGCACCTCGACGCTTGCGCCCGGCGGCGCGTTCAGTGCGGCTCAGACGGTAGCGACGAGCGGCCGCACGCCTCGTGTCGCCGGCTCCTCCGGCCCGACCGGCCCGTCCGGCGGCGGGGTGCTGCTTGCCTGGCTCGACACCTCGGGGCAGCCCGTGCTGCGCACCGCCGAGTGGACGCCCTCAGGCGTCGCGCCCGCCGCCTCGACGCCGCTTCCGAGCGCGGCCACGACACTCGAGAGCCTCGCGCTCGCCCCGACGACGGCAGCCTCGGCGATCGTGACGGAGACGAGCGGGACGGGCGCGGCACAGCGCTCCGGGGCGGACGTGCTCGAGCGGCCGGCGACGGCGACGCCGTGGACGGTGCAGAACGTGCGCACCGGCCTGACCGAACCGGTCGGCTCGCCGCAGCTCGTGATGGGCTCCCTGGGCGCCCTGGCGCTGTGGGTCGAGGGCAACGTGATCGTCGCCTCGGGCACCGATCACGGCCTGCCGCGCATCGACGCGCTGGCCAAGCCCCTGAAGATCGGCATCGGCGTCGCGGGGCCGTTCTCGGTCCGCGCGAGCGACACCTGGGCACCGATCGTGGACGTCACGTGGCGCTACGGCGACGGCACGACCGAGCACGGGACGACGGTGCGCCACCTCTACGCGCGCGCAGGCGCCTTCCATGGCACGGTCGTCGTCGTCGATGCCGCCGGCAACACGGCGCAGCGCACCTTCGTGGTCACGACGTCGCCGATCGCGCGCGCGCTGTCCGCCGCGGCCACGCCGCGCGGGCTGAAGGTGTTCGTCGCGTGCATGCCATCGAGCCCGAGCGTGACCGGCACGCTGACGGCCGTCCTGCCGGGCGCCAAGACGGTTCCCTTCCGCTGCACCGTGCCGGGCCGGGGGAGCGCCCTCGTACCGGGGAAGGTCAGGCGCGGGCGGCGGATCGTCGTGCGCGTCACCGGTCGCGACCTCGCGGGCCTCCCGCACGTCTCCGCGGTCACGCTGCCCGCGCGCTAGAGGTTCTCGCGCGACCATACTCCGAGCGTGGAGCGCATCAGCGTCAGCGTGCCGGCGTCCTCGGCGAACCTCGGGCCCGGGTACGACTGCCTGGGCGTCGCCCTGCCGTTGCGCAACGTGCTCGAGGTCGAGCGGCGAGCCGGGCCGCTCGAGGTGAGCGTGAGCGGCGAGGGGGCCGACAGGCTGCCCGCCGACGCCGGCAACCTGGTCGTGCGCTCGTTCGCGCAGGTCTGGGACGAGCCGCTCGACGGCCTCCGGTTCCGGATGCAGAACGCCGTGCCGCTGCAGGCGGGAACGGGCTCCTCGAGCGCGGCGATCGTGGCCGGACTCGCCGCGGCGCTCGCGCTTCGGAGCCTGCCGCACGGCAGCGACGAGCTGATCGCGCTGGCCGCGCCGCTGGAGGGTCATCCCGACAACGTGGCGGCTGCGATCGCGGGTGGGTTCACGCTCGCACTCGACGGCGAGCAGCCCCTGCTCCGCCGGATCGAGCCACCGCCCGGGCTCGCCTTCGTGCTGGTGGTGCCCGACCACGAGCTGTGCACGACGGAGTCGCGCAAGCACCTGCGCCCCGAGGTGCCGCGGGCCGACGCCGTCTACAGCCTGCAGCGCACCGCGCTGCTCGTGCACGCGCTCTCGACCGGTGACCTCGAAAGCCTCCCGCGCGCGCTCGACGATCGCCTGCACCAACCCGACAGGTCGGCGCTGACGCCGATGTTCTGCAGGATCCAGGAGCAGCTCGCCACGCTCGGCGCCTACGGCTGCACGCTCTCGGGTGCGGGCCCGAGCACGCTCCTCTGGGTGCGAGCCGGCGAGGCCGACGAGATCGCGGCGAGCGTCGCCCGGCTGCTGCCCGATGCGACGGTCACGCCACTCGCGCCCGAACCGCAGGGCACCGTGGTCACGGCCGCGCGAATCGGCTGAACAGGCCGACCGAGACTGCTGCGAGCAGCGCCGTCAGGAGCAGCAGGTGCGCGCTTCCCGCGAGCACCCTCGAGAGCGGCACCGCGTCGAACATCGCGGCGCCGAAGGCCCGCACGGCGGGAGCGAACGGCAGCGCCTCGGAGACGTCGGCTGCGAGCGGCGAGACCTGTCTCGGCACGAGGCCGACGAGCACGATCGGCGTGACGAGCGCGACGCCGATCAGCGAGGAGACGCGCAGGTCGCGGGTCGCCGCGCCCACCACGCAGCCGAGCGAGCCGAAGGCGGCAGCCGTCACGGCGAGCGGGAGCAGCAGCAGCGGGATGCGCGCCCAGGGGGCGCCGGACGACGAGATCTCCGCTGCGATCCCGAAGCCGCAGGCCAGCAGGAGCCCGAGGGCGCAGCCGACGATCGCGCACAGCACCACCTTTTCCGCCACGAGCGTGACGGGACGCACGCCCGAGCGCAGCAGACGGGCCAGGACGTTCTCGTCGCGCTCCAGCGTCAGAGCGGCCGCTCCCAGCAGCAGCGTCACGAACGCCAGCGAGATGGCCAGGCCGTAGCTCTGCACCTGCGATCCCAGCAGGTACGAGCGACCCGCGGTCGAGCGGTGCTGGAGTGCGATCGGATGGGCCGTGGATGCCAGCGCCTGGTGGGCCAGGCCGAGCGCAGCCGAGGCCTGCCCTGCGAAGGCCGTGATGGAGTCGAGCTGGTCGCGCGCGGGGCTGTCTCGCGGCAAGTCGGCCTCGACGGCCGCGATGCGCTCGCGCGTGGCGTCGAGGCCGAGCACGTGATAGGTCCGGCCGAGCGCGCTGGCCGATCCTCCGCGCACGAGCACGTCCAGGAAGTGGCTGTTCGAGCGGATGTACTCGCTCTGCACCTCGCTGTTGAGCGTGTAGACGAAGGCCTGCGTCTCGCGCAGGATCCGCTCCTCGTACGCGTTGCGGTTCGTCAGCAGCACGACTCGGGGGCTCGCGATCAGCGAGGAGAGGTCCGACACGAAGCCGCGGGGGACGATGATCACGGCGACCACGTCGCCGTCCGCGAGTGCCTCGCGCGCGCGTGGCAGCGCCAGATTCACGAGCTCGACGCGCTTCCCGGCCTGGCGCACGATGCGCCCGAAGTCGAACGTACGGCTGCCGACGTGGACGATGTTCGGGATGTCGTCCTCGTTCACGAACGCCACGCGGGGCCGAGCGCCCTGTCCGCCCAGCACACCGCCGACGAGCAGCGAGAGCACGAGCGGGTAGATGACGAGCACGGCCAGCAGGGCCCGCGAGCGGGCGAGCAGCAGCAGGTCCTTGCGCAGCAGGAGCGCGAGCCTCTTCAAGCAGCGCTCCGCACGCGCTCGACGAAGGCAACGAACGCGAGCTCGTGCCCGCCCCGCTCGGCGGCGCCCGCTTCCTCCCAGAAGCGTTCCTGCGGGCCGGCATACGCGGCGCGGCCGTCGACGAGCACGAGCACCGTGTCGGCCGAGAGGCGCGCCTCCTCGACGTTCTGCGTCGCGAAGGCGACGGCACCGCCGCGCTCGCCGACGCGCTCGAGCATCGACCAGAGCGCGAGCCGATGACCCGGGTCGAGCGCGGCCGTCGGCTCGTCGAGCAGGAGGACGCGCGGGCGGCCGAGCAGGCCGATCGCGACGTTGACGCGCTGCGCCTGCCCGAGCGAGAGCCGCTCCACCGGCCGGTCCAGGGCATCTCCGAGCGCCGTCGCCGTCCCCAGCTCCTCGAGCTCGGTCTCCGTCTCCGGTACGCCCGCGAGTCGCGCGAAGAGCTCGAGGTTCTCCCGCGCAGTGAGCCGGCGATAGAGCGCCGAGCGCTGCGGCACGACGCCGATGTCGCGCTGATCCGGGCGCTGCACGGTTCCGGCGGTGGCCTCGGTCGAGCCCGCCATCAACGCCAGCAACGTCGTCTTTCCCGCACCGTTCGGGCCCAGGAGCGCGAGTCGATCGCCCGCGCGCAGCGCCAGATCGACGGGTCCGAGCACCTGCCGCTCGCCGTACCGCTTGATCAGCCCCGCGCAGGCGACCAGCGGGGCACTCAGTTCTCATGCGGGCGCGGGCGGCTCGGGCTCGATCCGCGCGGGCACCGTGACATCGAGCCCCGCGCCGGCGTAGCCGCCTGCGGGCCAGGGCTCGAACACGAGCCGCCGCTGCAGGAAGATCGCGACCTCGCGTCCCATCGCGAGCAGCGGAAGCGAGAGCACCGCGCCGATGATGCCGTAGAGCTCGGCGCCTGCGACCAGCGCGAAGATCACGAGCAGCGGGTGCGCGCCGAGCGCCTGACCCATCACGCGCGGCACGATGACGTGGCCCTCGAGTTGGTGGATGCCCAGGTAGAAGAGGCCGACCCAGAGCGCAGTCGCGGGCGAATGGATCGCTGCCAGGGCAATCGCCGGCAAGGCACCCAGGATCGGGCCGATGTACGGGATGACCTCCGTCACCATGGCCCACAGGCCGAGGATCAGAGCGTACTGATCACCGTCGGGCCAGACGCCCACCAGGGACAGGACGTAGACGCCGATGCCGACGCTCGCTCCGATCAGGAACGAGACCGTCAGCTGACCGCGCACATAGCGGATCAGGCCTCTCTGAATCTGCGGACCGAGGCGGATCCCGTCCGGCCCGGGTGGGAACACCCGGTCGATCCCTCGTGAGATGCGCGGCCCGTCCAGCAAGAGGTAGATGGAGATCACGATGATCAGCAGCAACTCGATCAGCCCCTGCACCACCTCGCTCGCGACCTGCTGGCCGACGTCGACGGCGCGCTTCGCGTAGTCGCCCACGCCCTGCTTCTGGATGTTCTCGACGAGGCGGTTGCCGATGTCCTTGACGTGCACCCGGCCGAGGCCTCTGCTCGTTGAGCCATTGCTGGAAGCGATCGACGCGGCGCTCCGCCGATGACTCGCGCTCACCTGGCTTCTTCTGGAACTCCTGCGACACCGTTTCGCTCGCGCTGACCACCTGATTGACCGCTGCGACGCCGGCGAGGCCGACCGCACCGACGATCGCAGTCGCCAGCGACAGGTACACGATCAGCACGGCGAGCCCGCGCGGGAGGTGCAGCGAGGCGAGCGTCGCGACCAGCGGGTTGAGCAGCATCGCGAGGATGCCCGAGATCAGGAACACGAAGAGGGCGTGCTTGACCGCCCCGACGAAGATCCAGCCGAAGAACAGGGCGGCGGGCAGCGCGACGAGCTGGATCCAGCGCGGTACGAGCAGGCGACCACCGCTCGGTGGCGGCGCTTGCGAGCTCGGAGCCGGGCCAGATTCTTGCTGATCGGACAGTGTGGTTCTCCTACCGTTGCCTCACGCCGGGAGGTACATGCTGTACCTTCTGCAGATGGCCGCGACTGCCCAAGGCCGACCCCTGCCCGCGCGTCGGCCCGGCTCCCGGCGGGCCCAGCGCGCGCGCATCCGGCGCCGGCGGCTCGGGCTGCTGGTCGCGCTGCTTGCCGCGGCAGCCATTGGTCTCTCGACGACGTTCGCCAGCGGCCCGACGGCTCCTGCCGAGTCGCGCCCGCTCTCGGATGGCGCCGTGCTGGCCGGGCAGCCCGCGCCGCAGACGCTCGCCACGCGCGGGTCGCTGCAGCTCATGGTGCCGATCGACCAGCACGTGATCACCGGCGTCGTCTTCCACCGCTACGACGGCTCCGACGCGGTCTCGCTCTCGCCCGTCGGCCACCAGCGCAACGCCGGCCTCCTGACCCGCATGTGGAACGGCGTGTTCGGCGATGACGGCGGCGGCCTGGGCTACAACGTCGACTCCGGCTCGACGCAGGGGGTCGACATCGGCGCCCCGGCAGGCACAGCGGTCTATTCGCCCGCGGACGGCCAGGTCGTCTCGATCACTCCCTATGTCCTCAACGGTGACGCGGCGCACTACGGCCAGGAGGTCGCCATCAGCCCCTCCTCCAACCCGTCGCTGGTCGTGAAGATCGCGCCCATCGCGCCGACCTTCGGCCCGCTCGGCAAGCCGACGCTCCGCGTCGGCGAGCAGGTCATCGGGGGCCGGACGCAACTCGGAGCCGTGGTCGATGTGACGGGCGCCAGCCAGCCCGTGCTCTCGCACTACGTCTCGGATGCGGGCAACGGGGCGAGCATCCGGGTCGAGCCGGCCACCGCTCCCGCGATGCCATAGCCGCGATGCGGCTGCTGTTCATCGCGGACATCTTCGGCCGTCCCGGCCGCGAGGCGGTCGAGTCGATGGTGCCGCGCCTGCGCGAGGAACTCGAGCTCGACCTCGTCGTCGCCAACGGCGAGAACGCGGCTGATGGCGCGGGCATCACCGACCGGCTCGCGGATCGCATCCTCGCAAGCGGCGTCGACTGCATCACGCTCGGCAATCACACCTGGCACCAGCGCGGCTTCGGCGCGTATCTCGACCGCGAGCCCCGCATCGTGCGCCCGGCCAACTACCTGACAGGCAATCCCGGCCAGGGGCTCACGGTCGTCGAGGCGCGCGACGGTTCGCCCGTCGCGGTCGTCAACCTGATGGGCCGTCTGTTCGTCCACCCGGAGCCGGCGCGAAGCCCATTCGAGGTCGCGGCCGCGATCGTGGCCGATGCCAAGCAGCGCTCGGCGGTGGTGCTGGTGGACTTCCACGCCGAGGCGACCAGCGAGAAGGTCGCGATGGGCCGCCACCTGGCCGGCCGCGCCACGGCCGTGCTGGGAACGCACACGCACATCCAGACGAATGACGCCGCGCTCTGGGACGGTACGGCCTACCTGACGGACTGCGGCATGACCGGCCCGCACGACTCCGTGATCGGCGTGCGCACCGAGATCGCGCTTCGCCGCTTTCTCACGCAGCTGCCCGCCCGATCGGAGCCTGCGCTCGGAGACGTGCGCCTCGAGGGCGCGCTGGTCGAGTGCGACGCCACGACGGGGCGCGCCACGCGAATCGACACGTTCCGGCGGCAGGCGTGAGAACGGGCGCGGCAGCGCTCTCGCTGCTGGTGGCCCTCGCCTGCGCGCTCGTGGCCGGGGTTGGAACGGCGCCGGCCACGGCCTCGCACGAGGCGAGCGTCGCCGTGATCGTGCACGTGCGCGAATCCTCGGCAATGCCGCGCGCAGCCCGTCCGGGGGAGATTGCCCTGCTCCTGCGACAGCGCGCCCGCCGCGACCAGGCCGCGCTCCTGCGCATGCTCGGCGCAGCCGCGGGCCGCGGCGAGGCCAGCGAGGTGCAGTCGCTCTGGATCGACGACTCGATCGCCCTGCGTGCGCGCCCGGAGCTCGTCGCCCGCCTGCGACGGCGGCCGGACGTGCGCGCGGTCGAGCCCGACCGGCCCGTGCTGATCGAGCCCGCCGCGCTCACTGCAGGCGCGACGGGCGCCCCGTCCGCGCCCGTGACGGCCACCGGCGCACCAACGCTCTGGGCGCAGGGCCAGACCGGGCGCGGCGTCGTCGTGGCGGTGCTGGACACGGGCCTGACACCGGGCTTCCCGCAACTCGCGACGAGCCCGGGCGCCTGGTTCGACCCGTACGATCAGCACAAGACGCCCCTCGACGAGGACTCGCATGGGCACGGCACCGAGGTCGCCGAGGTCGTGGCCACGATGGCGCCGGACGTGCGCATCATCGCCGCACGCGTCTTCAGCGACGGCGGGCGGAGCACGACCAGCGCCGTCCACCGAGTGTTCGAGTGGGTCCTCGACCCCGACGGCAACCCGAAGACCGACGACGCGCCGAGCGTGATCAACGGCTCCTGGGACGACGGCGAGCCCGGCCGCTGCGCGACGGAGTTCGACTCCGACATCGCTGCCGTGCGCGCCGCCGGCATCGTCCCCGTGTTCGCCGCGGGCAACGGGGGGCCCGCTGCGGCGACCGGCGCGAGCCCTGCCTCCGCACCAGGCGCGGTCGCCGTCGGCAGCGTCTCGGGAGGCGACATCGTCTCGCCGTTCTCGGGACGCGGGCCCTCGCCGTGCGGAAGCGTCGCCTACCCCACGCTCGCCGCCTACGGCGAGGGCATCTTGATCGAGGGCCCTGGCGGATCGGCGGTCGTCTCCGGCACGTCGTTCGCGGCACCGCAGGTGACCGGCGCGGTCGCGCTGCTGGCCGGGATGTTCCCGGGCGCCACCCCGGACGCAATCGTGGACGCGCTGGTTCGCGGTGCGCGCGACGTCGGGACGCCGGGAGCCGACGCCGACACGGGCGCCGGCATCCTCAACGTCCCCCAGGCTGCCGCGCTGCTCGCCGGCGCCGACCACGCGGGTCCGCGCGTGACGATCACGGCTCGCTGGTCACGCGATTCGTCGCACCCCGGCCTCGTGGTCTTCGGTCGCGCTCACGAGCGCGGCGGCGGGACGAGCGCAGGCGTGGCCGCCGTGGCCTTCATCGGACTGCGCGGGGTGCCCGTCGACCCGTTCGCGCTCACGGCCACGCCCTTCGACGCGACGGACTCCAAGCTCTCGGGCCTGATCGTGCCACGGCAGGTACGCCGCCTCGAGGACGGCCGCCACGGCCTGTTCGTGCGGGCGCGCGACGCGGCGGGCAACTGGGGCCCGGTGCGCCCGGTCGTGCTGCCCGTCGACCGCCGGGCACCTGCCGTGCGCGCATCGGGGGAGCGACGCGGCGATCTCGTCTCCGCCACGCTGTTCGTGCGGGAGCGCGACTCGGGCCTCTCGCTGCTGCGCTATCGCGTCGAGGTGGCAGGCAACGCAGGACGGTGGCGCTCACTCGAGCCGGCCTCGCGGGTGCACCTGACGCTGCATGTCACGCGCGGCCGCCACGCGATCCTGCGCGTGCTGGCCGAGGACGTCGCGGGGAACGAGAGCCGGTCGGGGTTCACGATCCCCCGCTGAAGCTCTCAAGAACTGGTTCGTAGCTCAGTGGTGGGCGTGGATCACGGCGTGGCCCTTGCCGCGAGCGATCAGGCGGCGGTTGACCGGATAGGCGGCGACGCCCGCGATCACGAGCGCGGCCGCCAGGCTGCCCCAGAAGAGCGGGTCCGTGAGGCCTGCGTCGAGCGCGCCCGGGATCGCGAGCACGATCAGCGTGTCGACGATCTCCATGGTCGTGATCGAGAGCGTGTCGGACGCCAGCGCGAGCGGCACGACGCGGCGGAGCGGCAGACCCGCCCGCAGCAGCGGCACGCTCGTGAGCGCGTAGCCGAACACGAAGGCGAGCACGATCGAAGCGACCACGGTGGCACCGTTGCTCCAGCCCAGGGCGGTGCCGAGCGCCATGCCGAGCACCTCGCCGATCGCGCATCCGGTGAGGCAGTGGATGGTCGCGGCCAGTGCGAGTGCGTGCAGCGACTCGCCGCCGCGCACATGCGCGTGCCGCCCGGAGGCAGCCACGGCTAGCGGCCCATCAGCCGCCCGACGGCGGCCATCATCTCGCCGGTCTTCTCGGCGCGCACGGCCGGGTCGTCCGGCCCGATCACGCAGTGCGCGGCGTGCTGCTCGAGGAGACGCAGCCCCACCGTGTCGAGCGCCGCCTGGATGGCGCTGATCTGGGTGAGGATGTCGATGCAGTAGCGCTCGTCCTCGACCATGCGCTCGATGCCGCGCACCTGTCCCTCGATGCGCTTCAGGCGGGCGGAGAGCGCTTCCTTGTCTGCGATGTAGCCTGGATCGATCTGCTTGCCGGTCATGTGGCCTCACGGAGTGGCTTGAAGCGGCGGAGCCGCAGGGAGTTGCCGACGACGAAGACGCTGGAGCACGCCATCGCGGCGCCCGCGATGACCGGGTTGAGGTAGCCGGCGGCGGCCAGCGGCAGGGCCGTGATGTTGTAGCCGAAGGCCCAGAAGAGGTTGCCCTTGATGGTTGCGAGCGTGCGCCGCGAGAGGCGGATGGCGTCGGCGGTCGCCATCAGGTCGCCCGAGACGAGCGTGATGTCGGAGGCCTCGATGGCGACGTCCGTGCCGGTGCCGACGGCGAGCCCGAGGTCGGCCTGCGCCAGGGCGGGCGCGTCGTTGACGCCGTCGCCTGCCATGGCGACGATGCGGCCCTCGTCCTGGAGACGGCGAATCACGTCGACCTTGCCCGCGGGCAGGACGTCGGCGATGACCTCGCCGATACCGACGTCCGCGGCGACGGCGGCTGCGGTGACGGCGTTGTCGCCGGTCAGCAGCACGGGACGGAGCCCGAGCGCCGTCAGCGAGGCGACGGCCGTCGCGCTCGAGGGCCTGGCGGCGTCGGCCACGATCAGCAGGCCTCGAACGGCGCCCTCCCATCCCGCGGCGATCACGGTCTCGCCTCTGCCCTGCGCCTCGCTGCGTGCTGCTTCGAGCTCGAGCGCCGGCGCCAGGCGCTGCTCGTCCAGCAGGCTCGGCCGGCCGGCGACGACCGTGCGGCCCTCCACCACGCCCTCCACGCCGAGCCCCGGGTGACTCGTGAACGACGCGACCTCGGGCAGCTCCCCGGCCTCTGCGCGCGCCGCGCCGGCGATCGCCCGGGCGACCGGGTGCTCGGAGGCGTCCTCGAGCGCGCCGACGAGTCGCAGCAGCTCGTCGCGATCACTCCCGGCGGCGGGGACGACAGCGAGCAGCTGCATGCGCCCGGTCGTCACCGTGCCCGTCTTGTCGAGCACGATCGTATCGACGCGGCGCGTCGACTCGAGCACCTCCGGACCCTTGATCAGGATGCCGAGCTGCGCGCCGCGACCCGTGCCGACGAGGAGCGCAGTCGGCGTGGCGAGGCCGAGCGCGCACGGGCAGGCGATGATCAGCACCGCGACCGCGGCCGCCAGCGCGTCCGCGAACCCGGCGCCCTCGAGCAGCCAGAACGCGAGCGTGGCCGCGGCGATGACCAGCACGATCGGCACGAAGACGGCCGAGATGCGATCCACGAGACGCTGGACGGGTGCCTTGCCGGCCTGGGCCTCGCTCACCAGGCGGCCGATCTGCGCCAGCGCGGTATCGGCGCCGACCCTCGTCGCGCGCACGACGAGCCGGCCTCCCACGTTGATCGCGGCACCGACGACGACGTCGCCCGGCCGCTTCTCGATCGGCGTCGGCTCGCCGGTCAGCAGCGCCTCGTCGACTGCCGAGCAGCCTTCCTCGACGAGGCCGTCGGTGGCAACCTTCTCCCCCGGGCGCACCACGAAGCGATCGCCGACGCGCAGCTCGCCGATCGCGACGCGGCGCTCGCGCCCGTCGGTCCCGAGCACGGCCACATCCTTCGCGCCGAGCTCCAGCAGGGCGTGCAGCGCCGCGCCCGAGCGGCGCTTCGCGCGCTCCTCGAAGAAGCGGCCGAGGAGGATGAAGGTCGTCACGACGGAGGCCACCTCGAAGTAGGTCGCGCCGGCGTCGAAGAAGCAGAGCGCGAGCACCGACCAGCCCCACGCGGCCAACGTGCCGAGGGACACGAGCGTGTCCATGGTCGTGGCACCGTGCCGGAGGTTGCGCCAGGCGGCGCTGTGGAACGGCCAGCCGGCCCAGAACACGACGGGCGTGGCGAGAGCGAGCGAGAACCACTGCCAGTTCGCGAACTGCAGCGCGGGGATCATCGCCAGCGCGAGCACGGGCGCGGAGAGGCAGGCCGCGACGAGCAGCCGCAGGCGCACCGCGCTGCGATCCGTTGCGGGCAGGCGCGTGGCGTAGCCGGCCGCCTCGACCGCCTTGATCAGCTGCGCGGGTGTCACCCGCCGGTCGAAGCTCACAGTCGCGCGCTCCGTCGCGTAGTTGACGGTCGCGTCCACGCCCTCGAGCATGTTCAGCTTGCGTTCGATGTGCTGCGCGCACGTCACGCAGGTCATCCCCTCGATGGGGAGATCGAGACGCTGGGTGGCGACAGGAGGGGTCATCGGCGGAGGTAGCATACCACTACCCCCATGGGGTATATGAACGCCGTCGACTACAGCTGACGCGAGGGCAGGACGAGCGCGAGCAGCGCGAACGGGAACGCCCACGGCAGGTAGAGGTACGACCAGTGCGTGAGCACGAGCTCGAAGCCGAGCATGAGCGCGCCCGAGAGCGCGGCGAGCTGGAGGGCGTCGAGCGTACGCGGACGGAAGGCGAGCAGCGCCGCGCACGTCACGAGCACGGCCTCCAGCGCCGTCTGCACGCCGCCGAGATCGGGGAAGCCGGGCAGGTACACGTCCCAGTCCCAGAGAGAGAACGGCGACGCCCGCCCCAGCTGGAAACCGGCAGTCCGGTCCCAGAACTCGCCAACGCTGTCGAAGCCTCCGGGCAGGAGCAGCAATCCGGCGAGCGCCGTCCCCAGCGCGAGGCCGGCGACGCCGCGCAGGAACGCGCGCGGGGGGGCCTGGTCGCCGCGCGGGTAGCGGCTCCAGAGCGGCCAGAGCACGAGCGGCGCGAACTTCGTCCAGGACGCCAGCGCAAGCAGAGTGCCGCGCCGTATCGGCGAGACCGCGAACGCGAAGCCCCAGATCGCGAACGCCGCCACGATCATGTCGTTCGTGTTCGCCTGCAGCGCGTAGCCCGTGAACGGATAGGCGAGCCACGCCAGGGCGCAGAGCAGCGCCATCCTCGTCCGGCCGAAGCGCCAGCCCACGGCCGCCATGCCGGCCGCACAGGCCAGATCGAAGACGGCCGAGGTTCCGTGCGATGCCGGGAGGTCGTCCCACCGCCCGGTCCAGCCGGTGACGGCGACCGCCGGCACGTAGGCGGCGTAGTTGACCGGCCCGTAGGTGTCGCCGTTGGCGACCGGCGACTCGCAGCGACCGTCCTCCCTGGCCTGGCGATAGGCGCTCGAGCTGCCGTCGCTGTGCCGCACCCCGCAGGGCGGTCCACTCGAATCGGGGAAGTTGCCGTACGGGAGCTGGCCGCGCAGGAGCCTGTCGGCGCCGACCGTGCCCGCGTAGCCGACGTCGATCACGGTCGCATCGAACGCGTTCAGGCTGAGCCTGAACCCGATCAGGAACACCGCGAGCGCGGCCAGCGCCCAGGCGGGCAACCGGCCCGTGCTCGCGGGGCGCGGCCGGGCGCGCAACCCGATGAAGGTCAGGCGCCCGATCAGGTACACCATGGGCGGGTACTGCAACGGGACCGCCCAGAACACGAGGCCCTTCTCGAAGTACCAGAGCGACACGGAGAACGAAAGCAGGGCGACGAGGTCGAGCGTCCGCAGCGTCCAGATGCGCCGCCAGTCGACGAGCGCGACCAGGAAGACCGCGCAGAACGCGAGCCAGAGCCGCGTGTCGTTGAGCTTACGCCCGAACCAGCCCTTGTAGCCGCGCGCCATGGTCCAGCTCACCTGCGGCCCGGTCCACGCGTGCAGCACCTTGCCGGTGCGGTCGTCGACGTCGACCTGAGCGATCTCGCCGTAGCGCTGCCCGGCGTTCACGTGCACCGTCCAGAGGTGGAACGTCGGGTCGTAGCTCGCGTACTGCGTGTGCGCCTTGTAGCGCCGCACCCAATCGGCGACCTTGGGGTCGCGCAGCGCGATGCGGATCACTGCTCGTGTCCTCGAGACGGCGGATGCTCTCCGCCGGTGAGTGACCGCTGATCGCACCGCTCGCGCGATCGACGAGCCAGCTCGCGAGCGGCGTGCGCGGAAAGGCCTGCCGCACGATCACGAGCCAGTCGCTGCCCGCCCGCTGGGCGGTGAAGCGCGCGCCGGGGTGCGAGAGCAGCAGCGTGCGCGCCGCGGGCTCCTGCTTGACGATCTGGACCGCTTCCTGCGCGGAGACATCGGCATGCGCCACCGCGGGCGCGACCGCGAGGACGAGCAGCGCGGCCAGGACAGCTGCTCGCGTCATAGAACTGGTTTCAAGTGTCCCGTGTGTGGTCGGGGGGCTCGAAGCGAGCGGGAGCGGATCCCGGCTCGAAGATCCGGTTGCAACCCTTTCGAGAGCCGGGATCCGTTCCCGAGAAGCCCCTGGGATCGCTCGGCTCCATGAGCGAGCCCAGGGTCGCCGCAGGTCTGGCAGTCGGGCGTCCAGCCCTAACAGCCGCATCCTCGCTCCAGCGCCCGACTGGCAGACCGCAGGCGATTCGAGATTCCCGAACACCATGCGACTTTTGAAACCAGTTCATAGCCGCTAGCGAAACGACCAGTGCTTGTTGCCGAGGAACGAGATCGGGACGACGAGCGCGACGGCCAGCATCTCTCCCGGGATCTTCGGGAGACCCGCGCGTACGAACACCTCGAGCAGCGCGAGCCCGGCGACCGCCGCCAGCAGGCTGACCGCGAAGAAGCGCGCGCCCTGCATGGCCATGTGGCTGTCGTCCTTCTGATGCCGGAACGTCCAGACGCGGTTCCAGGCGAAGTTGTTCGTGACGGCGACGCAGAACGCGATCACGTAGGCCAGCCGGTAGTGGACGTCCAGCACGCGCAGGCAGAACGCGAACACGCTCACGTTGATGATGAAGCCGCTCGCGCCGACCAGGCCGAACTTGACCAGCTGGCGAAAGGTGCGGTGCCCCAGCAGGCCCGCTGCGAAGCGGGGAGTCGTTTCGGGCTCGATGCGCATCAGCGCAGGATCCGCAATCCCTGATAGCGCTCGCCGCCGCGATTGCGGGTGCGCAACGCCAGGAACAGGGCGACCAGCGCGAGCGGATAGCCGACGAACGGCACGAGAGCGGCCATGGCGACGATCAGGGCCGCCACGGCTGAGATCAGCGCGGCCGCCGGGCGTGAGCCGGCGCGCGCCGCTCCCTCGGCCAGCGGGACGGCTGCGACGGCCATCACCGCCGCGCCGGCGGCGCCTATCGGGATCCCCGCCCAGGCGAGATCGTCGTGGAGCCAGAACTCGCAGGCAGCGGCGCCGGCGGCGATGCGCACGAGCATGCGGACGCTCTGGGGCAACCAGAGGTCGAAGGCGGCGAGGGCGAGGCCGGGCACGCCGAGGATCACGAGTGCACGCGCGTCGATACCAGGCCAGAACAAGGGCACGAGCAACGCGATCGTCGAAAGCCCGCAGGCAACGCCGAAGCCGAGCCCCTGCCCGATCGTGATGGCAAGGTCCATGCGGGGACGCAGTGTACTTGGGTCACGCGGCAGGTAGACGCTCTACCTGAGTGAGCGCTGATGGCTGGGAGTCTGGAGCTGGCGGCAGACACCGCGATCGTTCAGTCAGAACCTCGTAGGCTCGCGAGGGCGTCGTCGAGCGCGCGGAGATCGGCGATCACGGCGCTCGCGTCGGCGAGCGCGGAAGGCGCGTGCGTCGTCGCGATCGCGATCACGCGCATGCCCGCCGCCCGCGCCGCCCGGATCCCGGGCGGCGCATCCTCGCACGCGACGCAGTCTCCGGGAGCGACGCCGAGCAGCGCAGCGCCCCGCAGGAACCCCTCGGGATCGGGCTTGCCGTTCGCCACCTCGTCACCGCACACCATCACGGCCGGCACCGGGAGGCCGACCGCACGAAGGCGCCCCTCCGCGAGCGTGCGATGCCCCGACGTGACGATGCCCCAGCCGTCGGGGGGCAGGCGGGCCAGGAGCTCGCGCGCGCCCGGTACCACCTCGAGGCCCTCGGTGTCGACCTCCTCGGCCGCATCGAGCTCGGCCGCCGCGGCCTCGGCGTCGACGCCCGGAGCCACGGCACGGATCACGTCGGCGCTGCGGACGCCGTGCAGGATGGCGAGCACGGACGGGAAGTCGAGCCCGAGGCGCGCGCACAGCACGCGCCACTGCCGCTCCACCACGGCACGCGAGTCCACGAGCGTGCCGTCGAGGTCGAACAGCAACGGCGGCGTCATACGAGCATCCGGGCGGCGTTGCGCGCCACCCCGAAGGTCGTCTCCTCGACATCGCCGAGATCGTCGCCGTCGGCATGCAGCGGCAACGGACGTACGCAGTGCACGCGCACGCCATCCACGTCGTGCAGGTAGGCGAGCAGCTTGTCCGGGCGGCGCGCCTGGCTGCCCGTGACGAGCAGCTGCGTCGCGTAGCGCGGCAGGTGGCGCCGGCGCATGTCGCTCGGCACGATCACGTCGAGGCCGCCCTCGAAGGTCGCAAGCGGCGCGAGCTTGAGCGCAACCGGGCCCACGAAGCTCCACGGATGCACGTTGGCCGCGAAGACGCTCACGCCTCGGGCAACCACGCGGCCATTCAGGCAGACCTCGAGTTGCGGCTCGCGGAAGTCGCCGCGCAGCAGCGTGCGCATGATCTGCGCCGCGAAGTAGGCATCGCCCCGCCGCCGGCCCCTCGGCCGCCCGGCGTCTTCGACGAGCCGGACGGCCTGTGCGTCGGCGCCCACGCCGGCGGCGAACGCGAAGCGCCGCCCGTTCACCACTCCCAGGTTGATGACGCGTTCACGCTTCTGGACGAGCGCATCCGCCACCTGCCCCGCGGCACGCGCGATGTTCCTGGGCATGCCCAGGGCGCGCGGCAGCACGCTCGTTCCCCCGGCGGGCAGCACTCCGACCGGGACCGCGCCGTCCGCGCCGTTCAGCACCTCGTTGGCGGTTCCGTCGCCACCCATGGCGACGACGCCGTCGAAGCCGGCGCCGATGGTCTCGGCGGCAAGGTCGATCGCGTGCGCGTGCCTCTCGGTCTCCCTGATCTCGACGTCGCAGTGCGGCTCGAAGACGCTCAGGACGGTGCGCACCGAGCGCTCGCGCACACGTGACGCAACGGGATTGACGATGAGTCGCACACGGGGCCGCGCCACGCCGTCAGCGTCCCTCGAAGCGCGGCTCGCGCTTCTCGAGGAACGCGGCTACCCCCTCGGCGTGATCACGAGTCATCACGGCCGAGGCCTGCAGTTGTGCCTCCAGCTCCATCACGTCGGCCAGCGCGCTGCGCTCGGCGGCTCGCAACAGGCGCTTGGTCCAGCCGAGTGCGAGCGTCGGCCGCGCAGCGAGCTCGCGCGCGAGCGCGTGAGCGGCGCTCAGCACCTCGTCGCGAGGCAGCACGCGCTGCACGAGGTCGAGCGCGAGCGCCTCGTCGGCGTGGACGCGCCGCCCCGTCGCGGCGAGCTCGAATGCGCGTGCGTGGCCGACCGTGCGCACGAGCAGCCAGGTGCCGCCGCAGTCGGGCACGAGGCCGATGTTCGAGAACGCGAGCATGAGCACGGCGTCGTCGGCCATGTAGCGCAGGTCGCAGGCCAATGCGATCGAGAGTCCCGCGCCGGCAGCCGGGCCGTTGATCGCCGCGACGACCGGCTTGGGCATGCCCACGAGCGCCTCGACGATCGGGATGTAGGTCTCGCGGATCACGACGTCGACGTCCGTGAGCGCGTCCGGCTCGCGCAGGTCCTGGCCCGCGCAGAACGCGCGTCCCGCGCCCGTCAGCACGACGCAGCGCACCGCGTCGTCGGCAGACAGCGTGCGCAGATCGCGGATCAGCGCGCGGCGCGAGGCTCGCGTCTGCGCGTTGAGCGCGTCGGGTCGGTCGAGGGTGACGGTGGCGACTGCGTCGGAGCGCTCGACGCGATGCGTGGCCTCGCCGCTCACGAGCGGTGACCCCAGACGGGCGCGCGCCTCGCGACGAAGGCGTCCATTCCCTCGCGGGCGTCGTCGGTCGCGAACGCGAGCGCGAACAGACGGCGCTCCTCGCCGAGGCCCGTCCGGAGCGGCGCCTCGAATGCGAGCTGCACGGCCTGGCGCGCCAGCCGCACGGCCTGGGCCGGTCGCTCGGCGATGCGCGTGGCGAGCGCGAGGGCCTCGCGCTCGAGCGCCTCGGGTGCCACCACACGCGAGCAGATGCCGGCCGCGAGCGCCTCGCGAGCCGTCAGCGTCCGTCCCCCGAGGATCATCTCGAGCGCGAGTGAGCGACCGGCGATCCGTGGCAGCACTTGCGTGCCGCCGGCGCCCGGGATCAGGCCCAGGCTGACCTCTGGCAGCCCGAAGCGCGCATCCTCCGCGGCGAGGACGATGTCGCAGGTCAGCGCAAGCTCGCAGCCGCCGCCCAGGCACCAGCCGTGCACGGCTGCGATGACCGGAAGCTCCGGCGCGCGCAGCCGCGCCCAGCGGGCGCCCCGTTCCCCGGTCAGCACCTCGGCCGCCGACAGGCTGCGCAAACCGGCGACGTCGGCGCCCGCCGCGAACGCCCGGCCGGCGCCGCAGAGCACCGCGCAACGCACGCCGGGGTCCTGCTCGGCCGCGTCGAACGCCGCGCAGAGCGCCTCGAGCAGCGCGTCCGACAGGGCGTTCAATGCCTCCGGGCGGTTCAGGCGCAGCACCGCGACCGCACCGTGACGCTCGCTCTGGACGATCTCGCTCATGCGCCTTGATCGATGCTCCGCGGAGTAGGAAAAAACGCGCCTGGAGAGACTACGCTGAGAGCATATGCGGACGCATCCTCGCCACGTCGCTCGCCCTCGCGGCAACCGCCGGCACGATCGCGGTCATGCCCGAGGCGGCAGGCTCCAAGACGCCCCTGACGCTGACGAAGCTGCATGCGAGCTGGATCGGGAGCTCGCACACGATTTTCGTCGACACGACCTGGAGGCCGAAGCGCTACGGGACGAGGGTGACCGTCAAGATCACCGTCAACGGCGATCCCCTGCGCACGCTCAAGGTCACGAACTGGGTGATCGGGCACAAGCTGTTCCAGCTGGCAGTCCCGACCTCCGTCGCCGACGGCAGCAAGGCTCGCATCGAGGCGCGCGTGCACTCGAAGGCCGGAGACGACCACCGCGTCGTCTCGCTCGCCCTGCCCTGAGGGCGTTTCAGGGCGGCCGGCATTCGGAGGCTCTCGCCCCTCGATCACACGGCGGTCACGTCGCGGGCGTACCGGGCGCCTGTGGAACGCCCGGTACGCGCCTGGAAGCCAGAGGCTTCTGCGACGGATCAGCAGCCGGTCGCGAGTGGCTGCCGCTGGGCCGGCATCGAGCCCACCGTAAGCGTGACGGCCCGCTTGCTGCCGTCGCCGCCCGTCACGGAGAGCCGGAGCTTGTCGCCGGCCGCGTAGCCGGAGATGCGCTCCTGCAGATCGTCGAGCGTGTTGACGGTATGGCCGTTGATGGCCGTGATCACGTCGCCGCCGACGCAGTACTCGTTGGCACCGACCTGGAGCGACTGCGAGCCGCCCTTCAGGCCCGCGGCCGCGGCGGGAGAATCCTTGGCGACACCGGCGATCAGCAGGCCGTGGGACGGCACCTTGCCGTTGGCCGCCGCGACGGAGCTGTTGAGGGCGTCGACGCGGATGCCGAGGTACGGATGCGATGCAGGCTTGCCCGACTCGAGGTTGCCGAGCGCGCGCTTGGCGAGGTCGATCGGGATCGCGAAGCCGACGCCGGCATTGGCGTTGGTGCCGGTGAGCTGGGGATCGGCGATCTGCGCATTGATCGCGATCACGGCGCCGTGGCGATCGATCAGCGGTCCGCCCGAGTTGCCGTGGTTGATGGCCGCGTCGGTCTGGATCGCGCCGGGGATGAACTTGTCGTTGCCCTCGGGCGAGGAGATGAGGCGGCCCTTGGCCGAGACGATGCCCGCAGTGACCGTCTGGGCATAGCCGAACGGGTTGCCGATCGCGACCACCGGGTCTCCGACCTGGACGGTCGAGACCGAGCCCAGCTTGAGCGGGTGCAGCTCATTCTGCGGAACATCGACCTTGATCACGGCCAGGTCGTAGAGCGCGTCGCGCCCGAGCACCGTGGCCTTGGCGCTGACACCGTCCTCGAACGCGACGAGGACCGACGTAGCGCCCTCGACGACGTGCGCGTTGGTGAGGATGCGCCCCTGCTTGTCGATCACGAAGCCGGATCCCTGCGCCGTCTCCTGCTGCGACTGGCCGGGCCCGAAGGGGTTGAAGTCGCCTGACGTCGACGACGTGATGGTCGACGTGATCGTGACGACGCCCGGCGCGTCCTGCCTGTAGATCGAGGCGACGGACTTGCCGCCACTGCGTGCGAACGCGGCGTTGGCGTCATGTGCACCGGACGTGCTCCCCGTGGTGCTCCCGCTCGAGCTCGGCGCTGCCTCGACCGTCGTGGTCACCGTTTTGTCGGTGGCATCGAGGGCGTGCACGCCAACTGCCGCCACTCCGCCGCCGGCCAGGGCGGCGACCGCCGCAAGTGCGGCGATCGCGCCCATTCGTGGCCGGCGCTCGGAGCGGGGTGGGGAGGGGGGAGGGAGGGGAGGGAGGGGAGGGAGGGGTGGGAGAGGAAGCGGAAGACGATGGGAACGGCGGATCGTGGAAGACCGGCCGCGGCTCGTTGAAAGGTGGCTCGTGCTCCATAACGGTGTTGTACCCCGATCAGGTAGAGGACCCCTTGGAATCAGGTTGGATTCGCGTTAAGCAACGCTGTGCGCACCATGTGAGGATCCGTCGCAGGCGCCGCGCAGACGAAGCCGCTGCAGACGTAGACCGCCGGGCGACCTGCCACGAGGCCGCGCCCCGCCAGCAGCGGCACGCCCAGATCGTCGCTCCCGTCGCCGAACGCGACGGCGAGATCGGGTTCGAAGGGGTCGAGCAGCGCCGCGGTCAGATCGCTCGCCAGCGGGTCGTCGAGGGCGCCGATCACGGCTGCCTCGCGCGGCGCTGCGAGCAGGGCGTCGCACACGCCGAGCAGGTGACCGAAGCCCTGCGGCGCGCGTGCCAGCAGCGCCCCGACCTGCGCAACCACGGCCTGGGCGTGGCGCTCGAGCTCGGGCTCGCCGTAGGTCCGCGCAAGCCGTACGAGCACCCCCGCCAGGGTCGCGTTGCCGGACGGCGTCGGGTTGTCGTCCAGCTCGCGCGGCCGCGCGACGAGCACCTCGGCGTCATGCGCCGTGTCGAAGAAGGAGCCGTCCGGGGCGCCGAAGCGCTCGCACGCGAGCAGCGCCAGCCGACGCGACTCGCGCAGGTGGCGGTGATCGCGCGTCGCCAGGTAGAGCTCGTACAGCCCGGTTGCAGCCTGCGCATAGTCGTCCAGGAAGCCGGGCACCTGGCTGCGCCCGGCGCGGTGGGTGCGCCACAGCCCGCCGTCGGGGCGCGACAGCGGCCCGAGCAGGAAGGTCGCGCAGCGCTCAGCTGCTTCCAGCAGGTCCTGGCGCCGGCACAGGCGCGCCCCTTCTGCGAGCGCGGCGAGTGCCATGCCGTTCCAGCTGGCGAGCGCCTTGTCGTCGAGCGCCGGCTGCGGGCGGGACGAGCGCACCTCCAGCAACTGCGCGCGAACGCGCGCGAGCCGGGCACGGTCCGCGTCGCCTTCGGGCGGGGCGACCAGCGAGAGCACCGTCGTGCCCTCGAAGTTGCCGTCCGCCGTCACGCCCCATGTGCGCTCGGCGAGCTCGGCGTCCTCGGTCGGGAGCACGGCGCGCAGTTGCTGCGGCGTCCACGTGAAGGTCGCGCCCTCGACCCCGTCGGTGTCGGCGTCCTGCGCCGAGGCGAAGCCGCCGTGCTCGAGCGCGAGCTCGCGCAGCAGGTAGTCGAGGATTCCCTCGGCAACCTGTCGCCACTGCTCGTCGCCGGTCACCTGCCAGGCGGCGAGGTACGCGCGGGCCAGCAGCGCGTTGTCGTACAGCATCTGCTCGAAGTGCGGCACGAGCCAGATCGCATCGACGGCGTAGCGGTGGAAGCCACCGCCGAGCTGGTCGTGGATGCCGCCGTCCGCCATGCGCCCGAGCGTGCGCAGGGCCATCGCGAGCGCCTCCTCGCTGCCGGTTCGGCGGTGCATGCGCAGCAGGAAGGTGAGCACCGAGTGCGGCGGGAACTTGGGGGCCCGGCCGAAGCCGCCGTTGCGCTCGTCGTGCTGGCCGCGCAGCGTGAGCAGCGCGTCGAGCAGCGTCGCCTCCGAGAGCGCGAAGCCCGCCGGCGGCGTGCCGAGCCTGCCCTCCTGCAGGCTTCCGGCGAGCTCGGCGGCCTGAAGCTCGACCACCTCGCGGCGTTCGCGATAGGCCTGCGCGATGCCCTCGAGCACCTGCCGGAAGGAGGGCAGCCCGCCCCGCGCCTCGGGCGGGAAGTACGTCCCGCCGTAGAACGGGCGGCCGTCGGGCAACAGGAAGACGGTCATCGGCCAGCCGCCCTGGCCCGTCTGCGAGACGACCGCCGTCATGTAGAGCCCGTCGACGTCGGGCCGCTCCTCGCGATCGACCTTGATCGACACGAAGTGCTCGTTCATGAGCTGCGCCGTGGCCTCGTCCTCGAACGACTCCCGCTCCATCACGTGGCACCAGTGGCAGGCCGAGTAGCCGACGGACAGCAGCACCGGCCGGTCGAGCGCCCGCGCGAGCTCGAATGCCTCGTCGCCCCAGGGACGCCAGTCGACCGGATTGCCCGCGTGCTGCAGGAGGTAGGGGCTGGTCTCGCCGGCCAGCAGGTTGCGCCCGCTCACGCCGAGGCCGCGAGGGCGCGCTCGACGTCCCACACGATGTCGTCGATGTCCTCGAGCCCGACCGAGACTCGGATGAGGTCGTCCGTGACGCCGCCCGCCGCGAGCGCGGCGTCGTCCAGGCGGCGGTGCGTCGTGGATGCCGGGTGGATCACGAGCGTCTTCGCGTCGCCGACGTTGGCGAGGTGCGAGCAGCAGCTCGCAGGCCTCGATGAAGCGCCGCCCCGCCTCGCGCCCGCCCTCGATCCCGAAGGCGAGGATCGCGCCCGGCCCGAGCGGCAGATAGCGCTGTGCCGCGGCAAAGTAGGGCGAGCCCGGCTCGTCGGGATAGCTGACGAAACGCACGCGCGGGTGCGCGCGCAGGAACGCAGCCAGCGCGCGCGCGTTCGCGACGTGCTGCCGCATGCGCAGCGACAACGTCTCGAGGCCCTGCAACAGCAGGAACGCGTTGAACGGCGAGAGCACGGGCCCGAAGTCGCGCATCGTCTCGACCCGTGCCTTGGCGATGAACGCGAAGTTGCCGAACGTCTCGTAGAAGCGCATGCCCCGGTAGCCGGGCGAGGGCTCGGTCACGCCGGGGAAGAGCCCGCGTTCCCAGTCGTAGCGGCCCGAGTCGACGATCACGCCGCCGATCGACGTGCCGTGACCGCCGATGAACTTGGTGGCCGAATGCACGACGAGGTGGGCGCCGTGCTCGAACGGCCGGCACAAATACGGCGTCGCGAACGTGTTGTCGATCACGAGCGGGATCCCCGCGTCGTCGGCGATCTGCGCCCAGCCCGCGATGTCGAGCACATCGATCCGCGGGTTGCCGATCGTCTCCGCGTAGAGCACGCGCGTACGGCTGTCGATCGCGGCGCGCACGCCGTCGAGGTCGTGCGGGTCCACGAAGCGCACGTCAACGCCGTAGCGCGGCAGCTGCAGCGAGAACTGGTTGTGCGTGCCGCCGTAGAGGTGCTGCGAGGACACGATGCCGTCGCCGCCCGACACGAGCGTCAGCATCGCGATGGCCGTGGCCGCCATGCCCGGAGGCCGTCGCGAGCGCGCCCACGCCGCCTTCGAGCATCGCCATGCGCTCCTCGAACGCGGCGTTCGTCGGGTTGACGATCCGGGTGTAGGTGTTGCCGAAGCGATTGAGGTCGAACAGGTCGGCCGCGTGCTGGGAGTCCTCGAAGACGTAGGCGGCCGTCTGGTAGATCGGCTGCGCACGCGCTCCGGTGGTGGCGTCGACGCGCTGGCCCGCATGGATCTGCAGCGTGTCGAAGCCGAAGGCGCGGTCGACCCTTCTAGCGGGCATGCGCACGCGCCGTCTCCTCGCGGCGGGACGAGACCACGCCGGTTGCGAGGCCGACCCAGTTGAGCCCACCGAACCAGCGGCAGTGCTCCATCTTGATGCAGCGGTCCTGGACGAAGACGATCCCTGCCGCTCGCGCGCGGGCCGCGGCCTCGTCGTCGCGCAGGCCGAGTTGCAGCCAGATCCCCTTGGCGCCGAGCGCGATGGCCTCGTCGACGACGGCAGGCACGGCGTCCTGGCGCCGGAACACGTCGACGATCTCGAGCGGCGCCGCGTCCGCGAGCGTCGGCACGGCACGAATGCCGAGCACCTCGTCGACCGTCGGGTTGACGGGAATCACGTCGTAGCCGTAGGCGAGCAGGTGCACGGCGGCGCGATAGCTCGGCCGCGCCGGGTTCGCGGACAGCCCCACCATCGCCACGCGCGTGTAGCGCTGCAGGAGATCGCGACCCTCCAGGGCCAGCACTCCGTCGTCCATTCCAGCCATCCTGGTCATCGCAGGCAGTCTCGCAGGAGTGAACACGTCGCCGTCTGAGGAGATCTTGTGTGCAGGACGCGGAAGGAGACCGCGAGCCTCCGGCGAAACCGCCTGACATGCCGTACGACCGAAACCCCTCGCCCGGCGAGCTCGTCCGCCGCGTCCGTGAGCGCCACCACGTCACGCAGAAGGAACTCGCGCAGCGCGCCCACACGGCGCAATCGGCGATCTCGCGCATCGAGTGCGACCGCATCTCCCCGACCGTCGACACACTCAGCGGTCTGTTGCGGGCACTTGGCGAGGAGCTGTCGCTCGAGACCCGTCCCGGCCGCCCCGTGGTTCTGCGTGCACGCGTCCTCGACTCCGAGGGCGCGCAGCAGACCCCCGCGACCGACACCGCTCGCTCCGCGTAGCGGCCCAGAACTCGAGGGATCGGGCCGCTCAGCCCGGTCCCAGCGTTGCTCCTCCGATCGGATGACGCCGCCCTCCTCCGGCGTTGCGTCCGGCCGGACGACAGCTACGCCCTGGTCGAACTGGGAACCTACGAGAGAAGGCGAGCTCCTCCCCCTCCCTCTCTCGCCTCGGAAAGCGGCGCCCGGCTCTCGGACGAGAGCGGGCGCCGTTGTCTTTTCCGATCGGTCAGATGCCGACGTGCCCGATGGACACGTACTTGACGTCGAGGTACTCGTCGATGCCCTGCGGGCCGCCCTCGCGCCCGAATCCCGACTCCTTGATGCCGCCGAACGGCGCCGCCGCGGAGGAGATGATCCCGTCGTTGGCGCCCACGATCCCGTACTCGAGGCGCTCGGCCACGCGCAGCAGCCGCGCGTAGTCCCTGGTGTGGAAGTACGCGGCCAGGCCGTAGATGGTGTCGTTGGCCATCCTGATGGCGTCGTCCTCCGTATCGAAGACGGTGACGCCCGCGACGGGGCCGAAGGTCTCCTCGCGGTAGATCAGCATGTCCTCGGTGACGTTGTCGAGCACCGTGGGCTCGTAGAACGAGCCGGCTCCGAAGGCCCCGTCGGTGAGCCGGTGCCCGCCGACGACGAGGTCGGCGCCCTTCGCGACGGCGTCGTTGACGTGTTCCTCGGCCTTGGCGACGCCGCGGTCGTCGATGAGCGGGCCGATCACGACGCCCTCCTCGCGTCCGGGCCCCACCTTCATCGCGGCAGCCCGCCGGGCGAGCTCCTTGACGAACTCCGCGTGGATGCTGCGCTGCACGTAGATGCGATTCGCGCAGACGCAGGTCTGGCCGGCGTTGCGGTACTTCGAGGCCATCGCGTCGTCGACCGCCTGCTCGATGTCGGCATCCTCGAAGACGACGAACGGCGCATGCCCGCCGAGCTCGAGCGAGAGACGCTTGACCTGGTCGGCCGAGGCGCGGATGAGCTCCTTGCCGACCTCGGTCGAGCCGGTGAAGGAGATCTTGCGCACGCGCGGGTCGCCGAACAACGTTCCCGCCACGTCGCCGGTGCGGCGCGAGGTGATGACGTTCACCACGCCTGCCGGGACACCAGCCTCCTCCATGCAGCGGACGACCTCGAGGGCCGTCAGCGGCGTCGCCGAAGCCGGCTTGACGATCATCGTGCAGCCGGCCGCGAGGGCGGGGCCGAGCTTGCGGGTCATCATCGCGGCCGGGAAGTTCCAGGGCGTGATCGCCGCAGTGACGCCGACCGGCTGGCGAAGCACGAGCACCCGCTTCTGCGGATTCATGGGAGGCAGCGTCATGCCGTACACCCGCTCGGCCTCGCCCGCGAACCACTCCAGGAAGGAGGCGGCGTAGACCACTTCGCCCCGAGCCTCGGCCAGCGGCTTGCCCTGCTCGTCGGTCATGACGCCGGCGATGTGGTCGGCCTCGGCCAGGATGCGGTCGGAGGCGCGCCGCAGGATGCGCCCGCGCTCGAGCGCGGCCAGAGCCTGCCACGGCCCGAGCGCCTGCTCGGCCGCGTCGATCGCGCGCGTGACGTCGTCGGCAGTCGCGTTGACGGCGGTGCCGACGACCTCGCCCGTCGCCGGGTTGGTGACGTCGAAGCGGCCGCCGTCGCTCTCGCCCCACTCCCCGCCGATCGGCATGCGGTAGTCGTTCGCGGCAATCGTCGCCATCGTGTGTCTCCTTGGCTCGAGAAGTCTCGGAAGCAGTCTACGCGCGCTCGCAGCACAGAAAGCGTAAGGTCGGCGCGCCGCCGCGACAGCGACCCTGGAGGGACATCGTGCTCAAGGAATTCCGCGACTTCCTGCTCAAGGGCAACATCATCGACCTGGCCGTCGCGCTCATCATGGGCATCGCGTTCGGCGCCGTGGTCAAATCGCTCGTCGACAACCTGATTACGCCGATCATCGGCATGATCGGCGGCGTCGACTTCTCGAGCGAGACGTTCACGATCAACGGCAGCGTGTTCAGGTACGGCCTGTTCATCAACGACGTCATCTACTTCGTGCTCGTCGCGGCGGCCGTGTTCTTCTTCGTGGTCAAGCCCGTCAACGCGATCCTCGCGCGCACGCGCAAGCCGGAGGAGCTCGGCACCCGACGCCCCGACCGAGACCGCCCTGCTCATGGAGATCCGCGACTTGCTCGCCAGCCGGCAGGCTTAGTGACCGCGACCCCGATGCTCTAGGGTGGCGGGCGTCACCCGGCAGTGAGGGGAGCACCGTAGGCGACGCGATCATCCAACTCGAGCACGTCTCGAAGCGCTTCGGGCAGAAGCTCGCGGTCGACGACGTCACGGTGGATGTCCCGCGCGGACGCTGCTTCGCGTGGCTCGGCCCGAATGGCTGTGGCAAGACGACGCTGATCCGCATGATGCTCGGGCTCGCGCAGCCGACCGGCGGGCGCATCCACCTGCGCGGCTGCGAGGTGCCGCGCGAGATCCGCCGCGCGCTCTCCCGGGTGGGCGGGATCGTCGAGGAGCCGCGCTTCTACCCCTACCTGAGCGGCCGCCGCAATCTCGACGTGTGGGCCGCGCACTACGGCGGCGAGGCGCGTGCGCGCATCCCGGCGGTGCTCGATCGCGTCGCACTGACCGAGCGGGCCGGCGACAAGGTCAAGACCTACTCGCTCGGCATGCGCCAGCGTCTCGGCGTGGCGCGCGCCCTGCTCAACGACCCGGAGCTGCTGGTGCTCGACGAGCCGACGAACGGACTCGACCCCGCGGGCATGCTCGAGTTCCGGACGATGATCCGCAACCTCGTCGAGAAGGAAGAGCGCACCGTCTTCATCTCGTCGCACATCCTCGACGAGGTCCAGAAGATGGCCGACGACATCGCGATCGTGCAGGCGGGCCGCCTGATCTCCTGGGGGCCCGTGGACGAGCTCATCGCGGCCGGGCGCCACTCCGTGCTGCTGCGGGTCGACGACGAGGCCCGCGCGCGCAGCGTGCTGTCGGGCGTCCCGTTCGTCGCCGGCGTCGGTACGAACGAGGTCCACGACGCGCTCGACCTCGAGGTCGCCGACATCAGCGACGAGCGCCTGATCGCGATCAACCGGGCGCTGGTCGAGGCCGGAGTCGGCGTGGCCGAGATCTGGCGCGAGAGCGAGACGCTCGAACAGCGCTTCCTCGATCTCACGGCCGACAGCAAGCCCGGCGACATGAGCCCCGTGCGCAAGGACGACGATGCTCGCGACTGAGATCCGGCGCATCGTCGGGCGGCGTGGCTCGTACTGGAGCGCGATCTTCGTCGGCTTCGCGACGGTCGTCATCGTGCTCGATCGTCCGGCTCACGCAGAGCGGCGACGCCGGCGGCACGGAGCTGCTCGACGCCGCCGATCCGATGTCGGTGCCCGCCACGCTGATGGCGGTGATCGTGGGCGCGCTCGCAGGCTCCTACGACACGTCGCAGGGAACCATGCGCTATCTCGTGATGACGGGCGTTCCGCGCCGCCGGCTGTATGCGACGCGCGTCCTCGGCACGGCGATCTCGACGCTGCTGTGCTGTCTCCCGGCCGTCGTCCTGATGATCGTCGCGGCCTACACCCTGCGCCACAGCACCTTCAACGACCCCACGCTGAGCGACGATCTCGCTGCGATGTGGGCCTATGTCGCCAATCCGCTCGTCTTCGCGCTGGTGAGCGTGGCCGTCGGCTCGCTCCTGCATTCCAACGGCGCGGCGATCGGCGTGTCGCTCGGCTTGTCGCTGGGCGGCGCGATCCTCGCCGGCCTGGTCGCCAACTACGTCAGCGAGGAGTTCGCGTCCTACCTCCTGCCCGCCGCCACCGACATCGCGGCGCAACTCGACCGCCACCAGAACATCTCGCTGGCCGCGGCGTTCGCGGCAGTCGTGATCTGGCTCGCCGCCTTCCTCGGCGCCGGGCTCTCGCGCGTGCTGCGGGACGAGTACTGACAGGACGGCCCGGGGCCGCGCGCGCTGGCGCGCGGCCCCGGGATGAACCTCTACGTCTCGGTCGCCGGCCGCGCCGCGGGCACCGGCTGCGTCGCCGTCGCCGGCCGCTCGGTCGGCGGCTCGATGGTGATGTTCGGCAGCACCTTGTCCAGCCAGCGCGGGATGTACCAGGACTTCTCGCCGAGCAGCGTGAGCAGCGCCGGCACCACGGTCAGGCGCATGACCAGCGCATCCGTGAGGATCGCGACCGCGAGCAGCAGGCCGAACTCCTTGCTGACGCGATCGGGCGTGAGGATGAACGCCGTGAAGACCGCCGACATGATGACGGCCGCGGCGAACACGACGCGCCCGATCGCCGCGACGCCGTCCCGGACGGCGTCCTTCGTGACCTTCCCGTGGATGTGCTCCTCTCGGATGCGGCTCATGAGGAAGACCTCGTAGTCCATCGAGAGCCCGAAGAGGATCGCGAACGCGATCGGCGGGACGAAGCTCTCGATCGGCCCCGTTCTGTCCAGGCCGATGAGCCCGATCCCGTTGCCCATCTTGACGATCAGCGTCAACACGCCGAAGCCCACGGTGGCGGAGATCAGCGTCGTGATCGCGGCCTTGAAGGCGATCACGACCGACCGGAAGGCCATCGAGAGCACCAGGAGCGTGACGCCGATGATGTACAGCAGGAACCATGGCGCGCGCGAGTAGATGCGGTCGCTGATGTCGATGAAGGCCGCGTTCTGGCCGCTCACGTAGGCGCGCGCCTGCGTGCCTCCGAGCGCACGAGGCACGGTGTGGTCGCGCAGCGTCTTGATCAGATCGTCCGTCTCCGAGGCCTGCGGTGCGGTCGCGGGCGAGATCACGACGAGGCCGACGTCCTTCGACTTGTTGTAGATGGGCTTCTGGACGAAGGCTGCCGACGAGGCCGGGAGCTGCTTCGCCGCGAGGTAGATGCGCTGCGCCGCCCCGCGGTCGGACGACTGGTCGACGACGATCGGGATCGGCCCGTTGAAGCCCGCGCCGAAGCCCGTGGTGAGGAGGTCGTAGGCCTTGCGCCCGGTCGAGTCCTTGGGCGCGGTGCTGGCGTCCGCAGTGCCGAGCCGCGTGCCGAGCACGGGCGCGGCCAGGGCGACGAGCACCACGATCGCCACGATCAGCATCATGGCCGGGCGGCTCACGACGAATGCGCCCCAGCGCCCGATCAGCGACTTGCTGCGCCCCGCCTCGGAGTCGTCGCTCTCGCGCAGGAACGGAACCTTCAGGCGATCGATCCGGTGGCCGATCAGCGCGAGCAGGCCGGGCAGCAGGAACGTCGCGTAGAGCACGGCGGTGAGCACGCCGAGCGCGCCGCCCATGCCGAGCTTGGTGATGAACGGGATGCCGATCACGGCCAGGCCGGTGATCGAGATCGCGACGGTGAGGCCTGCGAAGATCACGGCGCGGCCCGCCGTCGCCGACGCGTAGGCCGCGGACTCGCGCGGAGGGACGCCGTCGTGCAGCGCCTGTCTGAAGCGCGTGACGATGAAGAGCGTGTAGTCGACGCCCACGCCGATTCCGATCATCGAGACGAGGATCGGAGTGATCGTGTTGAAGTCGGTCAGGTTGGCCAGCAGGAAGAGCAGCGCGAAGGCGGTGCCCACCGAGATGCCTGCGAACAGGATGGGCACGCCTGCGGCGACGAGCGTGCGGAAGACGATCAGCAGCACGAGCAGCGCGAACAGGATGCCGATCAGCTCGCTGGTTCCTTGCTTGGCGGCGCCTGATCGGCGTCACCCGTGAACTCGGCCTGGATGCCGGCCTGCCGAGAGCGTCGCCCGCATCGAGTCCTCGAGCTTGACGATCTTGCTGCGTGAGAGCTGGAAGCCGTCCTTCGAGAACTGCACCTCTGCGTAGCCGATGCCCGGGTGCGTCTTCGAGAGGCGCTGGTTGTTGTCGGCGAACGGGCCGCTGACGTCGGTCGCGTACTGCTGGGCACCGGCCTTCGCGAGCGCGGCATTGATCGCGGCCCGCCGCTCGGGCGTGCTCAGCTTGCCGTTCTGCGGCGTTGAAGACGACCTGGAGGATTGCGCCGTTGCGCGCGCCGAACTTCGCCTTGAGGAGGTCGGTCGCCTTCTGCGCATCCGAGCCCGGGATCACGAATTTGTTCTCGAGCGTGCCCCTGAGCGGGCCGAAGGCCACGAACGTGATCACGATGAACGTGAGCAGACCGCCGATGACGGTCCGCTTGGGATGCGATGTCTGGGCGCGCGCGATCCTCGCGAGCAGGCCCGTGTAGTGGCGCGACTCCCATTCGGTGGGAGTGATGTCGGTCATAGCGGTTCCCTTCATGCGCTCGCCAGCCCCCTGGCGGCGCGGACGCTTCCCTCGCGTATCCGTGATTCACCGCGGCACGCGACCTCGACACCCTAGCGCGCACCATGTGAACGCCGTTCACCCTAGCAACCCGGTGCGAACGGTGTCAACATACGCGGCACATGATGATCCCGACCCGTCCGACGTACCACCACGGCGACCTGCGAAACAGCCTGATCCGCGCCGCGCTGGCGCTTGTCGCCGAGCGCGGCGTCGAGGGCTTTTCGCTCCGCGAGGCGGCGCGCACCGTGGGCGTGTCGGCAAGCGCGTGCTACCGGCACTTCTCGGATCGGGAGGAGCTGCTCGCAGCGGTCGCGCACGAGGGACTGGACACCCTGGCCGAGGAGATGCGCGCCGCGGCCACGGCGCACGAGGGATCGAGCGCGTTCGACGCCGTCCACCGCTTCTGGGATTACGGCGGGGCCTACCTGCACTTCGCGCTCGCGCACCCGGCTCACTTCCGGGTCATGCATGCCATCCCCAAGTCCGAGCACAGCCGTCATCTGATGCTTCCGCGGACGCCGGCGATCCTGGCCCAGGCCGCGATGGACGCACTCGTCGACGCCGGCGCGGTCGCGCCCGAGGCGGCCGGACGCGCGCTGCTCGCGATCTGGACGTCGGTGCACGGCCTGGCCCAGCTCGCGGTCGGCGGCCAGCTGCCGCTCGACGACGCACTGACGCTCGAAGCCGCGCTGGACGCGGCAATGCGCACCGCGATGCTGGGCGCCGGCGTCGAGCCGGCGCTGATGCCGCCGGAGCATCCGCTGCCCGGCGGCGTCTGCCCGGGCATGGCCGCGCTCGTGAGCGACGCGCTCTAGCGGCACGCGCCCTGACGCTCTCGGCACATCCGCGCACAGACACGTCACGCTACCCGCCGCGAGTCTGTCGGCATGAGCCACTTGCCCAGCATCAGTCCACACCAGACGATCCGCGTCGACCGCTGCGCTCTGCACGCGTTCGTCGACGCCCAGGCCGACCTGATCGAGCGCACCCCCGTGCCAGACGACGTGTTCTCGCCCGACGAACTGCTGCCCACCTCCGATCCGGAGCGGATGTGGCGGATCGCAGGCGTGGCGACGCTGATCGGCCTCGCGGTCTACGAGGACGCAGAGCGCTTCATCGCCCCGCCGTCCGATCCGTAGGGGTTCGCGTCGCGGAGGCGGCGATGGGGCCGGTGGGCTGCGCTATCTTGGGACGTCGTCGCCGACGTAGCTCAGCTGGTAGAGCACTTCACTCGTAATGAAGGGGTCCGGGGTTCGAATCCCCGCGTCGGCTCTCCAAGACTCCGCTAAACCAAGCGGAAAACGGCGAGGCAGTCCGTGAGTTCAGGACAGCCAAATCGGCTAGGTGTCCATAAGGTGTCCATAGGCTCGAGCGGCTCACCCGCCGACACGGCGCGCGCCTGAGCCGTCCGGTGCGCGCCCTACTCTCGGTCCATGTCTGCAGCCAAGCCCGAGCCCGACCCCCCACCCTTTCGGCGGCACACGCAGGCCGAGCGCGACGCGGCGCGCGCGCGTGCAATGGAAGCGCTTGCGAACGATCCCGTTCGCCTACGGCGGCTCGCCTACGTGCTTCGTCGGAGCCGGCCGAGCGCCTAACGCGCGGCCGGCCGATCGCGACTGCCCCGTCCCGGTCAGGCCCGTGCTCGCCCTCGCGGCCTCCCGAGGCCGGAAATCCAGAAAATTTTCGAACAATCGCCATCGAGGGGCTTGTCACGGATCGGTCAACGTCATCGGCGACTCCGCAACTTTCGGCTACAACGTCTTCGGCTCCGGCTACGACTATCGCGCCACCGTCGGGCCCTGGTTCCGCAGCCTCTGGTTCGATCCCCAACCGTCGCTGATGGCGAACGCGCCGTTCCTCTACCAGCTCCACGCCGCGCTGCCGTGGCTGCTCTACGCGATCTGGCCGTTCAGCCGGCTCGTCCACGCATGGAGCTACCCGCTGCAGTACCTCGGCCGCCCCTACATCCTCTACCGACGCCGGTACCCAGCAGCGCGCGCGCTCGACGCGGCGCCGCCGGCCGAACGCGGCAATTGACCATCGAGGACATCGCCTTGTTCTTCCACCTGCTCGGCGCGTTCTCGCTCGTCGCGGGCACGGTCGTGGCCGGGGTCGCGTTCGAGACGGCGCGGCGGCGCGAGGCGCCGGCCGAGATCGCGCTGTTGCTCGGACTGAGCCGGTTCGGCTTGCTGCTCGTCGCGCTCGGCACGCTGCTCGTGCTCGGCTTCGGGCTCTGGCTCGTCGGCCTCGGCGACTGGGGCTACGGCGCCGGCTGGGTCGACGCGGCCATCGGGCTCTTCGTCGTCGCCGTCGTGCTCGGCGGCATCGGCGGCCAGCGCCCGAAGCGGGCGCGAAAGCTGGCACAGCGCCTCGCGAGCGAGGGCGCACCGGCGAGCGCCGAGTTGCGCGCGCTCCTCGACGATCGGGCCGCCCTCGCCGTCAACTACCTCTCTGCGCTGCTCCTGCTCGGGGTTCTCCTGCTGATGGTCTTCAAGCCGGGAGCAGCTCACTCCTGAATCGTCCGTGCGCGCGCGGCACCCATCGCCGGGTCATCGCCGCGCCTCCACGCTCGGGAGACCGCGGCGCAGCACATCGGCGAGGACGACGGCCTCGTTGTGCTCGGCATCGCGAGCGGCGTAGACGAGGGTGAGCGCGCCGTCCCGGGCTCGGCGTCGCAGCTCCGCCAGGCGCGGGCGTTCGCAGCGAAGCTCGTCGAGATAGCGGCGGCGGAATTCCGGGAAGCGGCGCGGCTCGTGTCCGAACCACTGTCTCAGCTCGGTGCTCGGTGCCAGCTCCTTCTGCCAGTCGTCGAGCATCGCCCGCTGCTTCGACACGCCGCGTGGCCAGAGGCGATCGACGAGGACGCGGTAGCCGTCGGCCGGCGATGCCGGCTCGTAGGCGCGCTTCAGGCGGATGTCCACTGCTGTTCCATCCCGCACCCCGGGTCTACTCGCGGTAGCCCGCGATCGGGGGCGGCGGACTGTCGTCGATCTGCTGCTGCACGAGCGCGTCGACTTCGTGCACCCCGTCCGGGTAGGCGTAGTTGATGCGTATGAACGCCGTCCACCTGTCCGGCACGGCGTCCTCCGGGGTGATCGCCTCGACCGGGCACTCGGGCTCGCAGGCGCCGCAATCGATGCATTCCTCTGGATCGATCACGAGCATGCGGGCGACCTCGTGGATGCAGTCGACGGGGCAGACGTCCACGCACGACCTGTCCTTCACGTCGATGCAAGGCTCGCTGATGATGTACGTCATCGATCTGCTCCTTCTGGAAGCGTCGCCGCCGGCGCATTCACCCGGTCGGACCCGTCCATTCCGTTTGCATCCGGGAATGGACTCATCCCGACGATGAGTCGAGCGCTCCGCCCGCGGGTGACGAAGCTGACGGCCCAGCGTGCGAGGACGAGCACGCGGTTCTGGAAGCCGATGAGGTAGAAGATGTGCACGGCGAGCCAGGTCATCCAGGCGAGGAGGCCGCTGAGCTGCACGCCTTTGATGTCCGCCACGGCGCGGGCGCGCCCGATGGTGGCGAGGTTGCCCTTGTCGACGTACTGGAAGGGCGGGCGCTGTTCGCCGCGTAGGCGCGCACGGACCGACCGGGCAGCGTAGCGGCCCTGCTGCATCGCCACCGTTGCGAGGCCGGGCAGCGCGTGCGCGGCTTCGCCGTGGTGCACGCTCACCATGTCGCCCAGTGCGATCACCTCGTCGCGACCATGAACCGTGAGGCCGGGGCCGACTTCTACCCGGCCGGCGCGGTCTTGCCGGGCGCCGGCGGCGGCGGCGAGCATTCCGGCGAGGTCGGATGCCACCACGCCCGCTGCCCAGATGACGGTGCGCGCGGGCACGCGCGCGAGCGCGCCGTCAGGCGCGCGGCAAGTGACAGACCCGGCATCGACATCCGTAACTGTCGCGCCGAGCATGACGGTGACGCCGAGCCGCGCGAGTGCGCGAGCGGCCTTGGCCGAGAGGCGCGGCGGAAACGTGCCGAGCACGCGATCGGTCGTCTCCACGAGGAGGATGCGCGCCTGGCGGATGTCCGCCGAGCGGAACTCGCGCGGCAGCGCATCGCGGGCGAGCTCGGCGATCTGTCCCGCCATCTCGACTCCGGTCGGTCCGCCGCCGACGACCACGAACGTCAGCCAGGCCGCGCGCCGCTCGGGGTCACGCTCGGTCTCGGCGGCCTCGAAGGCCGTGAAGATCCGGCTCCTCACCTCGAGCGCGCTCTCGAGCGACTTGACCTCGAGCGCGAACTGCCGCCACTCCTCGTGACCGAAGAAGGAGTAGCGCGAGCCGCCGGCCACGATCAGCGTGTCGTACGGGATGACGGCCCCGTGCTCGCCGTTCGCAAGAGCGCCGATCGTGACGCAGCGGCGCTCGAGATCGAAGCCGCGCACCTCGCCCAGCACGACGCGGACGTTCTTCTGGCGCTTCACGATCGAGCGGAGCGGTGTTGCGATCTCATCCGGCGACACCGCGCCCGTTGCCGCCTGATACAGCAGCGGCTGGAACAGGTGGAAATTGCGGCGATCGATCAGCGTGACGTCTACCGGGGCGCGGCGAAGCCCTCGCACGGCCTGCAGGCCGCCGAAGCCGCCGCCCACGACGACGACTCGATGCCGCGGCCCGCCGCTCGTGAGCAGTGCGAGGCGCGTTGGCCGCTAGCCCGGCTCCTGGGTCGCATGGATCGGCAGTTCGTGTGGATCCTCGTTCTCGGCTGCGTCGTAGTGATGGGGCGCGGGCCACGGGGCGAGGATCAGCAGGAGCCGCGTCTGCTCGAGGGCGCGCACCGCGTGGCGCTCACCGGGCTCGAGCACCACGAGCGTCCCGCAGTCGCACGTCGTCGTCTCTCCGCCGCACGTCAACGCGATGCTGCCGCGCGTGACCTGCACGATGGCGCGCTCGCGCACGCGGTGGTCGCCCATCTGCCTCGTCCGCCGCGAGGTCGACGACGACGCCCCGCGCCTCGGGCGTGGAGAACAGCACCCACGGCCCGGACCTTCCGGGGTCGTGACTGCCTGTCACGCTCCAACGTTGCATCCGCACGTCATTGTGCCAGCAGCTCCATCAGCGGGGGCAGCGCGTTCCGGCACGGCGCCAGGCTGGCCCCGGACGCCTGGCTCACCTAAGGCTGCGCAGCCCGGCGCTTCATGCGCAACGAAGGGGTCCGGGGTTCGCATCCCCGCATCGGCGTTCCCCGCTCTTTTGTCAACCATCGGCAATGTGCGTCCTGCGTGACCGGAGTCAACCGGCCCTGCGGCACAAGGGTGGCAGCAGGGTGGCAACAGGATGACAAGGTCTTCGGGCCAGTGGCCAGCAATCCGCGCGTTCAGAGCGATCAGCCAGGCGCCGCCGGGCCTCTCCACCGGACCACTTCGGGTTTCGGCTTGCGGACGAAGCCGCCGTGCGGGCCGCGCGCGAGCGCTTCCGCACCGCCGGGATCACCGAGATCGAATGGCAGGACGACGGGCGATTCGTGCGCGTCCAGGTCGCGGATCCTGCTACATCGTTCAGTCACAGCCGGCAGGACTCGGCGTCTCGCCAAGGACGTAGATGGAGATCTCGAGTTGGCCGTCCGGCGTGGACGCAGTCGTTGTGACCCTTTGGTAGCCCGGCCCCTCGAACTCGTCAAGACGGGACCAATGTGCTGGGAGATCCGCCGACTCGAGCACGTCGACCATCACGTCCTCGCCCGCGCCGTCCAGGACGATTCCGGGAAAGCCGTAGTCGGCTCCCCAACCGGCATCGATGAGAGTGCCGCGAACGTGGCCGCGGAGCCAACGACCGTCGAGCGCGCTCACGTGATGGTGATTCGGACGGCCCGGAGCCAGCGTTCCATACGTGGCGAGCCGGTGTTCAGCGGTCAATGCGCCTGGGTCGATCACGCCGACATTCTGACGAGCGTTCCCGGTCCGCGTCCTCACGCCGTATGGGAGAGCGCCTCGAGACGGGGGGGAACGGAACCGAGCCCTGAAATGGCTCCGACCCGGTCAGCGATATGGCGCCCACCGCTCGTAATGAAGGGGTCCGGGGTTCGAATCCCCGCGTCGGCTCTCCCAGAAACCGCATAACCAGGCGGATTACGACGAGGCGATAGACGGGAGCCGGGACGTCGGATCGGCTAGGTGGCCACAAGGTGGCCACAGGAATCCGTCGTCGACCTCGGTCGGGAGTCGGACGTGTTGCTCCCGTTACCGGCGCGAGCGCTTCTGACTTCAGTCCCCACCATCCGTGCGACTTAGCGACGAGCCATGCACCCGAGGTGCTCGATGAGTCACGCGGATGGGGTACCCATCGGATCGATCCCGGCGACGCCGCGGGGGCCACATCCGTCGTCCGAGAAGAGCGCGATTCAAGACCTGCCGCGGGCGGCCTCGGCGAGGAATGTCGTAGACCGCCTGCCGGGTGAAGCCCGCCGTGAGCGGCTGCTGCTGGCAATCAGCGGCGACCGACGGCCGCGCGAGAATCCGACCGTGAGCTCGACCGCACTACTAGCCGCGATCTCCGCAGCTCGCATCGCCGCCACCGGCGCAATCGTCTCGGAATGGGGGCACGCGGTGCGAATGCCTGTCAACCAAGCGATCTAGCGAGCGCATGCGCCGTGAATGCGCCCGTAAATGCGCCAGAACGGGACGCGGCCCGCCGATCCGGCGGGCCGCGTTGGAAGGAGTGAAGAGGAGCGGCCGGTGTCACACAGGTCGCGCGACGGCTATGGCGGCCGCTCCTGCGGAGTCGTTTCCCGCTTAGGACATGTTCAAACGCACAGGGGCCGTGGGCCGGCGCCGTCCTCCCAGTCCAGCCCGGGCGTTTCAGGCGTCGCGGCTGAGTGGGAGACGAGGCTCGGCGGAGCGGTTGGCGTGACCTGCCCGGAGCGAATAACCGCTCCGCCATGGTCGGATCGAGCCGGGGAGCGTCGGGTCACTCGCAAACGGTGTCGTGAGACACCTGAACGTCGTGTTCAAAGCTCTCCCACGCCGGATATATCGCAGCATGGACACCATAAGGAGCGTCTGGGCGTCCGTGCAGGGCGACCCGGTATTCATGCGTCGCGTCAACGGCTGGTTAACGATCTTCTGGGTCGCCATGCTCCCAATCTCGTATGAGCTGGGCTGGCTCAACAGCGTCACGTTCGTCTCAGCGCTCTCCCTTTGGGCGCTCGTGTCGGGGCATTGGAGCGCCTGGCAAGCGGCGCGCGTCGAGGTCTACCAGCAGCAAGAAGACATCGCTGGCGACGTCGTCAACGCCGTCGTCGAGAAGACCGACGTGCAACCCGCTTGAGCCCACGTGTTGGCAGGCAGCAGCGTGGCAAAGGATACGCGGAGCGGTTGGCCCTGAACCTCCACAGAAGGCCCGCGGCAACCGCTCCGCGCAAAACAGGCGGGCGACGTCCCGCTAACGGCGGGCCTCGTCTCGTTCTAACAGGGCGGCTGTCCGATGCGTCGAAGAGGCGAGGTAGAGGCGGCGCTCCCCAGTTCGTTTCGCGGCGCTGCCCCTACTTCTTCCTTATTGCCGCCGCCGTAACGGACGCGCCCGCCGATCCCTCCGCCATTTGTCTCACACGGCTACTGACTCGCCGCTGACGCACGTAACCCTCCCATCGCCTTCCAAACCTCTTGCCGTCCAACTGTCTGGCGGGGGCGCGACGATGGGCATCCCGCCCGCCGCGCGGAGGTGTTCAAGGAGCCGCGCATGACGCCGCGGCAATGCCAGTTAGGCGGCCGAACCGCTGCGTGCTGCTCCGCTCTTGTGCAGAACTCCGCCACGGCAGCCCGATGGTCCAAGACGGTGCGAACGCCCGCACAGGCCTCGGCTGGCAGGATTCGAGCAGCCGCTAGCCGGACATGGCCGAGGCCAGCGATCAGCGCGATGCCTTGGGCATAGCGGTGTTAGTGATCGCACGCGTCACCGGAGCGATCCGCGTAGTGCGATCCCTCCACTTACTCCAGGCAGCCAACTGTCGCTGAAGACGACCTCGACCCGATGGCCCGGGGTGGCGGGCCAGACAGGAACCCGTTCTTAAGCGTGTACTGATCTGTCGCATCACGAGCTCCGCCCTCGGGATACGGCAACGCGGCCGCCCAGCGGATCATGGCTCCCACCGCATCGTGAGCCGTCGTGATCTCTCGAGCGGGAGAGACCGGCCCACGTCGATGCGAAGCCGGTCCTTCACGAAGGCAGGTGGTGATGTCCTCTGGGCGGGACGCTTCGCCTCGGACGAGAAGTCGTCGCTTCCAGCACCCCGATCGTGATGGTTGAGTACAGCAGCGGCCAGAACGGGATCGACCGGGGCGCGAGAATTCGTCCTGTGCAGGCACGCCTAGGTCCGACGCCAGCGCGCGGAAGTTTCCGGGCAGGCCGCCCCGGGGAGCGAGTCGGCATGGCGGGCATCATCGTACGAGGCGTGATCTTCCGATTCGTCGTCTGGCAGGCCCTACGGAGGTTCGTCACGCCGTTGTTCCTGCTGTATGTCGTGGTCGGCCTCGCCACCGCACGCTCGCATCACTACTTCGTCCACGTCGCCGCCATGAGGTCGATCGTCGATGCACTGCTGGCGGTGCTGTTGTGGCCGCTCGTGCTGCTCGGCCTCGACCTCCACATGGAATAGCGAGGAATACGCTGCACCCCCGGCCGATCATGAGGTTCCGTCTGGTCGACCACATTCGATCGAGCCTCTGGTTCGTCCCCGTGGCGTGCGTCGCGGCGGGTGTGGCGCTCTCGTTCGCGACGCTCTGGATCGACGACGCGTTCGACCACGAGCTGGTCCCACAGTCGTTCACGGGCGGGCCCGACGCCGCACTCAGTATCCTGGCCGCGGTGGCGACCTCGATGGTGAGCCTCGCGGCGCTCCTGCTCACGATCACCATGGTCGTCGTGCAGCTCGCGATGAGCGCTGCAGCTAGGTTCCGACGCCGAGTCGTCCTGGTGGCGGCAGCGGTGAGCATCGTGGTTCTGGGATCGGTAAGCGGCGTCGCGCAGTCACGCTACGGGGCCCCCGCGTCCACGCGGGTGAGCTCAACATCGCGTGCGCAATCGGGTGCCCCGCTGCGCGCCATCTTCTATACCGCCGCGCCGGTGCGCTCGAAGAGTGGCGCTGGCAGGCCGGTTTCGGCGGCTCGGTACGGACCGGGCACGAAGATCGCTCGCCACTTGGCGGCGCTCGGGTGGGCGCGCGCGGATGCGGCAATCGTGCCGTGGTCGCCGAGCTCGGCTGCCGACCGCAAGTTCGGCGCCGTGCTTGCGGCGATCCGTTCGGCACACGCGCACGCGCGTGCCGTGGCTCTCATCGACCAGTACGGCGCGCTCTCCCAGATCTCAGCGCTGACGTCGAAGCGCGCCTCCGCGCACGCATACCTGCGCGTCGGGACCCGGCCCGCGCTCTTCGTGGCGCTGGCCGATCGCGCGCGGCGCAGCTGCGCCGAGGCGCGCCGCTGGCGCGTCGCGGCGAGCGAATTCTGGCTCGCGCAGGCCACGTTCGGCGGCTACATGGCGTGCCGGGGGGCGGCCGACGCGTGGTTCAGCGACGCGGCCTACACGCGTAGCTCGCGCGCGCCCGGGACCTATCTGATCCGTCCGGGCATCTGGCTGAGCGGCGCGAAGGTTCCGAGGCTGAGGCGCTCGGTGGCCTCCTGGGAGGCCACGGTGCAGCGAATGAACTCCTCTGGCGCTCGCATGCAGCTCATCGACTCGCTGGACGATTGGGCACAGGGCACGGCAATCGAGCCGAGCAAGGCGTGGCCATCGCGCAGCGCCTTCGGCAGCTATCTCGACGCGCTGCATGCACATTCGCCCGCGCACGCACCGCTCGACGCGCTCCCCACCGTCGCATCCGTGGCCATCTCGGGTGCGACCGTCCACACCGTTTCGGTCGTTGCGAATCTGGCGCCGGGGAGCGAAGCCTCGACATGGTGGGTCGAATATGGGGCGACGTCCGCCTATGGGCAGGCGGCTCCGCCGCTCTCGGTTGCGGCTTCGAGCTCTCCCAAGCCTGCGACGACGGCGCTGACGGCTCTGGCGCCAGCCACCACCTACCACGCTCGCGTCGTCAGCGCTTCGACGGCGGGTGTGGTCGCGAGCGACGACGCTACGTTCACGACGCTCGAGGAATCCCGCGCGATGCGCGTCGCGGCAGCTGGCGATATCGCGTGCGACCCCGCATCGAGCGCCTTCAACGGCGGCGCCGGGACATCCACGGAGTGTCACCAGGTCGGGGTCTCCAACGCGATCCTCGCCGGCGGGTACGACGCCGTGCTCGCGCTCGGCGACACGCAGTACAACAGCGGTACGGCCCGTCAGTTCGCCGACTCCTACCAGCCGAGCTGGGGCCGCTTCCGGGCAATCACCCACCCCGCGGTCGGCAATCACGAGTACGGCAGCCCCAACGCCGCGCCCTACTTCGCGTACTTCGGCGCTGCGGCCGGTGACCCGGCCAAGGGCTACTACTCCTACGACCTGGGCGCCTGGCACATGATCGTGCTCAACGCCAACTGCACCAAGATCGGCGGCTGCCACGCTGGCTCGGACCAGGAAATCTGGCTGCGCTCCGACCTCACGGCGCACCCGGTGGGCTGCACGCTTGCGTACTGGCACCAACCGCGATTCTCGTCCGGTCAGCATGGTGACGACATCTCGACGAGCGCGTTCTGGGACGACCTCTACACCGCCGGCGCGGAGCTCGTGCTCAACGGCCACGATCACGACTACGAGCGCTTCGCGCCCCAGACCAACCAGGGCGTCCGCGACGACGCTCGGGGCATCCGCGAGTTCGTCGTCGGGACGGGCGGCGAGAATCACACGACGTTCAAGGCGCCGATCGAACCCACTAGCGAAGTGCGCGACGCGAACACGTTCGGGTTCCTCGATCTCACGCTTAGCGCCGGCGCGTACACGTGGAAGTTCGTCTCGGATCCGCCGGGCGGCTTCATCGACAGCGGCAGCGGCACCTGCCACTGATCGATTGGCGCCTCCCGGCTAGTGCGATGCGGCCTTGCGTTCGGCGGAGCAGCTCGCGTCCGCCCACATCCGAGCCATTTGCCGCAGCTCGATCGAATCCCGCCGGCACGTTCGAGGGTTCGCCTCGATCGTCCGCGGGTATCTCGCGACCAGAAGCAGATGCTTGGCCCCAGTCTTGCAGTGACATGACGAAACCAGCTTCGACTGCTGGGTTTGGCCGCCCAGGCGACCGTGAGGTGGCGGAAGACCCTGAGCTGCGGCTCGCCTACCTCGGTGCCGTCGTTGAGGCTTCGAACGACGCGATCGTCGCGAAGGCGCTTGACGGTACGATCACGAGCTGGAACGCGAGCGCGGAGCGGATCTTCGGGTATCGGTCTGAAGAGATCCTCGGCAAGAACATCCGCACGTTGATCCCTGCTGATCTGCAAGACGAAGAGGACGAGATCCTCGCTCGAATACGGGCAGGCGATTACATCGAGCACTACGAGACCGTGCGGCTTGCGAAGGATGGCCGCCGACTCGACGTGTCGCTTTCGATTTCGCCGATCAAGAATCGCGCAGGCGAAGTGATTGGGGCCTCGAAGATCGCCCGCGACATCTCCGCACGAAAGCTCGCCGAGGAGCAACTTCTTGCGGCGACGGCGAAGTTCGAGGCGGTCTTCAGTCAATCGGGAATCTTCGCCGGGATCCTCGATCTCGACGGCAACCTCCGAGAAGTCAATGCCCACGCCGTCGACTCGTGCGGATACACGAGGGAGGAGGTGCTCGACCGGCCGTTCTGGTCGACTTGTTGGTGGCGCGGGTCCCGCGTGGTGCAAGACCGCATCCGAGAGGCGGCACGGCTTGCCGCGCAAGGAGAGGTGTCTCGCGCGACCCTTCCTTACTGGACTGGTGACGGAAGCGAACGGCTCTTCGACTTCGCTGTGCACCCGATCCGCGATGGGTCGGGAACGGTACGGTTCCTCTACCCAACGGGCATCGATATCACCGAGCGTGCGCGAGCCGAAGCAGCGCTACGGGCCCGCGAGGCCGAAGAACACCAAATCGCGCTCGGGCTTCAGCACGCGCTCCTCCCGAGAAAACTCGTGGCCCCGGCAGGCGTTTCGGTCGCTGCTCGGTACGAGGCCGGAAGCACAACCCTCGAGGTCGGCGGAGACTGGTACGACGTCTTCGTTCTCCCGAATGGTTCCGTCGCGCTCACTGTCGGTGACGTCGTCGGACACGGTCTCGCCGCCGCCGCCGCGATGGGTCAGCTCCGACCCGCCCTTACCGCGATCGCACAATACGCCGATCGCCCGGGCGAGGTTTTGGCAGGGCTCGACGCATTCATAGCCAGCACGGAAGTGACAGACTTCGTAACTGTCTGCTACGGAGTGCTCGATCCAACGACGGGCGTCTTCGAGTACGCGTCCGCCGGTCACCCACCCATCCTGCTGCTTCCACCCGACGGTTCTCCGCGCTGGCTCAGCGACGCTTTGTCGCCGCCGCTCTTCGGCGACGAGCGGCAGGTCCGACCGCAGGCGAAGCTCGTGCTCGAGCCCGACTCGCTGCTCGTTCTCTTCTCCGACGGCCTGATCGAACGGCGAGGCGAGCCATTGACAGAAAGTCTCAAGCGGCTGATGGCGGTCGGAGCGGCCCTCGCCGGCCTTCCAGCCGCGGAGGTCTGCGACCATCTGGTGGCGGTGCTCGGCGCCGAAGACGCCGAGGACGACCTCGCCGTCCTCACCGTTCGCTTTGCCCCGAACGTGCCAGGACCCTCCGGGTCACCTTCGCGGCGCGCCCTGAAGCCGCAAGCTCCGGGCATCGCTCCAGTCCTGGCTTGACGAACGAGGCTTCCCGGCGTAACGCTGGTCGGGCGGATTATGGGCATCGCGCTCATGCTGGTCCGCATCGGCTTCCTTGCCGTTCTCACGGCAACTATCGCCAGTGCGTTCGTGGAGTCCGACCGTCAGGACGAGTCGGGCGCGATCCTCGAAGCGCTGCAACGGGTTTGAGGCTGAGCTTGCAGAGCTCAATACGCGCTTGCCCTGAACTAGTGATCACGGGGGACGACGCGCCTATCCTGTGACGATGGCTACGATCGCTGGAAGGTCCGTGTTGGTGTTCGTCGTGCTGCTGGCGATCGTCGTTCCAGTGGCCGACGCCGCGAAGCGCGCGTGTTCCCGAACTGCACGGCCGTGAACAAGGTCTAAGAGCTCGGCATCGCCAAGAACTTCAAGGTGATCAAGAAGGCGAACGGACTTACTGGTCGTTCGTTCGTCGAGCGCCAGGCTGTACGCGGCGGCTCAGAACGGGTCGCATCCGATGGACCGCGATCACGACGGCGTCGCCCGCGAGAAGTGATCCTGCTCGGCCGCGCGATTCGCGTGGCCGCGATCGCCATCGCGGCGAGCGCAGGGACATGCGCGTTCGCAGCTCCTGCGGCCTTCGCCGAAGGCGCGCTCCCGGCTGTCTCGCGTCTGCTCGTGAAGGGCGGCGCGCCGATGACGGGCTACGCGCGTTACCGGTTCGGTTCGGGCTGGGTCGATGTCAACCGCAACGGCTGCGACACGCGCGACGACATCCTTCGCCGCGACCTCAAGCAGCGCAGAGTGCGCCCGCGTACACGCGGCTGCGTGATTACCCGAGGCGTGGTCGCCGACCCCTACACGCGCCGGCTCATCCGCTACGTACGTGGCGGCCGTTCGGAGGTCGACATCGACCACGTGGTCGCCCTCGGCGATGCCTGGCAGATGGGCGCGCGGCGCTGGCCGAACGCCAAGCGCGTGGCGCTTGCCAACGACCCGCTCAATCTGCTCGGCGTGAGCGCCTCGGCCAACCGCGCGAAGGGCGACGCGGACGCCGCAGCATGGCTGCCGACGAACAAGTCCTTCCGCTGCGCCTACGTCGCACGGGAGGTCGCCGTCAAGCGCAAGTACGGACTCTGGGTGACGCGCGCCGAGCGCAATGCCATGATCCGCGTGCTGCGCGCCTGCCCGACAATGTCGCTTCCGGCCGCTGGTCGCTCGCCCGTGATCTCGCCGGTTACAGGCCCCCGACCGAATGCCCCGCGTCGAGACCGGTCAAGGCGACCAAGCGCGGCAGCGGGCGCGTGTTCAGGAACTGTGCGGCCGCGGACAGGGTGTATCCGCATGGGATTGCGAAGAACTTTCGAGGTGATGAAGACGGCGAGCGGTCTGACCGGCCGACCCTTCGTCGAGCCTCAAGCTCTACGCAGCCAACCGGGCACGACTCGACCGCGACCGCGACGGCATCGCTTGTGAGACGTGAACGTGGGAGGCATCGAACAACGCGCCCTTGCCTACCTGTACTTCGTCGTGCGCGAACTTTCGTCCACCCTCGCAACTGCGGTATCCGCAGGCGTCCACGAAACGCAGCAATGGCAGCGCGTCAGTGCCGACAACTGGAGGATGGCGAGTCGGTTGGCGGCAATGCCTGCAGTGGTGATGGTGGATCACTGGGATCACCTGCGGAGCGCACCCGAGCATCGCGAGCTCGCGGAGGCGCTTCGGGAAGATCAGGTAGCCGAAGCCCTCCGAAGCGTCAGGATGGTTCTCGTAATGAAGGGGTCCGGGGTTCGAATCCCCGCGTCGGCTCTCCCAGCATTCCGCTCAACCACGCGGTTCGTCAGGTTCGTCAGGGGTACCAAAATCGGACGGGCTTCGGGGCCTGGGCAACAACTAGGCAACATCGCGCGTCGCCCGACCCCCGAAAAGCGACCCGCACGACGTGCGCTTCATAGCTCACGATGTGCGCCCGAGAGGCGTACGCTCGGGCGGTGGCCGACCTCGCAGGGGCGCTCACGGACATCGTCATGGGCTGGTGGGACATCCTCAGCAAGTACGCCCGGCGCCGGTTCACCCGCAGGTAGCAGACCCGCGAGCGGAGGCGATGCTGGCCTCGCGTTCGGGAATGGCGCCTACGTACAGCGAGAGTCGTGGAGGAGCTGGGCAAGAGCATGGCGCCAACGGCAGGGCACGCGTGCCACCCGAGCCAGAAAAGCGCGGATCCGGCCGCCGG
>CAWJTT010000015.1:0-33866 GCA_963845865.1 uncultured Actinomycetes bacterium | reverse complement strand
CCGCGGCCCGTGTCGCTCGAGTTCGCTCAGGTCTCGCAGGCGACGCCGTTGCCGTCGCGGTCGAGCCGTCCCCTGCTGGCTGCGTAGAGCGTGAGGCTGACGCAGGGTCAGACCTTCGCGGTCTTGATGACCTTGAAGTTCTTCGCGATGTCGTGCGCGTGGACCTTGTCCACGCCCGTGCAGTTCTTGAACACGCGGGATTTGCTGGCGGACGCGATCGGGACCACCGCCAGCACGGCTCCGACCACCGTGGGTGCGGAGCAGCTTGGCCCTCCGGACGTGGGATTGCGTGGGACGGCGTAGCGGGCGCGCGCTGTGCGCCCACTACGCCGCGCTGCTACGGGGTGAGGGGGTTGGTGCCGGCCGTGACGTGCCAGAACAGCCAGTCGCCGTGGACCTCTTTGGCGGTGCCGTCGAAGGTGCCGTGGGTGACGACGACCTCCGGGTTTGCCTGCCAGTCAACGAAGTGGCATTCGAAGTAGAGGTGGGCCCAGTCGCCGTGGACCTCGATCCGCGTCTTGAAGCTCGGCGAGAGCGAGACCCAGTTGTGGGTGAACCCGCCGCTCGTCAGGAAGAACGCGCGGATCTCGTCCTTGCCACGGAGCGTGGTGCCGCCGACGGTGAACGTCGAGTCGTCCGCCCAGAGTGCCATCAGGCCATCGATGTGGCCGCCGCCGGAGATTGCGGCGTGGAATCCGGCCTGGAGGTCGTGGAGCGCGGCGACATCGGCGCCGACCTCGTCGCCGCCGCGGTGCGTCGACGCAGTCGCGCCGGTGCCAGTGATGACGAGCACAAGCAATGCCGCCACCACGCTGGTCGTCAAGAGCGTCGAGACGATTCGCCTCATCATGTCCCTCTCCTCTCTCTCTACCTCGCGGGCCTCCTCCCTTCCCTCGTCTCTCTCCTCGCGCAGCATCATGCTCCTGCGGGACCCTCGTGTCAATGGTTACTATCACCCCGTACCGGGAGGTGATCGCGTTGTTCGCACCCCGACGCGCGGTGATCCGTCGAACAGCGCAGCGCAGCGATCGCGGGCGTCGCGGCGCCGACGCATCCCGCTGCGAGCGTTGCGGGGTTCGTGGGGGCCGCGCCCAGCGCCGGTCGCGGAAAGGGGTCGGCCGCCCGCCTGGCGCTCGAGACGTGCGCGGCGTGGCGCGGGAGCCAACGCAAACGGGCGCGGCGCTTGGTGCGCCACACCCGTCCGCGCAGGCCACCTCATGCGCGTGCTCAGTGCGGGCGGCTTCGGGCCGGCAACTGCGCGTTCACCCAACCCCGGTTGAGCAGCAATACCCCTCCCGCGAGAAGCGGGACGAGCAGCACGCCGAAGGCGGCGCCGACACTCGCGTCAGCCCAGTCGAAGGCGTCGCTCGAGTTTGCCGTCGGGGCGGGATTCGCCAGGGTAGAAGTTGCGTGTGGCGTGACCGCCACATGCACCCACCCCGGCCCGTGCGCGGCTGCCTTGGACGCCAGGGCGCCGAGAACGACCAGCAGGAGGCATATGGCGCACGCCAGCCTCACTGCTGCGGTGCCCATCCTCCTTGACTGGCGCCTGCGATTGCGTCGCTCGTGCCGACGCTGCCTCCGTTCGTCTGCGAGGGCGAGGCGAGCTAGCTGCTCGAGTAGCGCGCGTTCGCTGGTGCCTTCATGTGGGCGTAGGTGGTCGCGCATCGTGCAGAACGGGTAGGGCATTTCGGTCTCCTCCTCGGAGATCCGGCACGTGCCGGATCGTCTCGCCCATCCTGCGTCGTGCGGGTGGGGCATCGCGACGGGGAAGTCCCGAGACTTGCGGGAGCCGCGGACGGCCTCGTATGGGGGATTTCCCTACTGGTCGGAGAGGCGTCGTGCCAGTTCGCTGCGCGAGCGCACGCCCAGCTTGCGATAGGCGTTGGAGAGGTGTTTTTCGACCGTCTTTGGGCTCAGGAACGCGCTCGCGGCCGCCTCGCGATTGGTGGCGCCGCGTGCGACGAGGAGGGCGATCTGAAGTTCTTGTGTCGTCAGTCGCTCGGGCTCGTCGTCCGTACGGGTGCGGAGTGTCTCGCCGGTCGCGCGGAGTTCCTGGCGTGCGCGCTCGGCGAACCCGGTCGCGCCGATTCGATCGAAGGTCTCGAGCGCATTGCGCAGTTGGGTGCGGGCAGCGACCCGCTGGCCGCTGCGGCGCAGCCGCTCGCCGTAGGCGAGGTGGCACCGAGCGCGCTCCAACGGCCAGCGTGCGCCGTCGCAAAGGCGGAACGCCTCGACGTAGACCGCGTCCGTGTGAGCCTCGTCGGCGAGGAGCCCGCGACAGCGCGCGACAGCCATCAGCTCCAGCTCGTGCTCCGATCGGCTCGCCTTGCGCTCGAACGCCTCGAGCAAATCACGGGCCCTCGCGATGCGGCCGGCTCGCAGATTGGCCTCGATCAGATCGGGCTCCACGAAGAGGATGACGGCTGGCACTCCGGCCAAGATCTCGCGAGCGCGCTCGAGCGCTTCGATCGCCTCCTCGGCACGGCCTGTCGTGAGAGCGCTGAGCCCGAGGGCATACCACGCGAAGGGTGGCATATGGAGTGCGCCGACGCGTGGCGCCAGCTCGAGTACGCGGTGCGCGTGCTCTTCACAGTCCAGGTGCCGGCCGAGCAGTGCCTCGACAACCGACAGACTGCAGAACGCGATACATTCCCAATAGGGCAGCTCGGCGGCCATCGCGAGGCCCAATTCCTCGGCGCACGCAGCTTCGGCCGACGCGAGGCGTCCCGCGCGGATCTCGACACCCGCCAGGTAGCCGAGAGCCTTGACGAGGTCGAGGAGCGAGCCATCCTCCCGAAAGCGCGCGATCAGTGGCTCGAGCATCGTCCGAGCTTGGTCGCACTCTCCGAGGTAGGTGAAGACCATAGCGACCTCGAGGGCGTGCTCGATCGACTGCTCAGGCCCCAGCTCTGCCCCTCGCCGGGCCGCTGCGCGTGCCTCCGCGACGTTGTCTTCCACCATGCCCTGCCAGGCGCGCGCGGTCAGTACGTGGAGATCGTCGTCAGGTTGGCGGGAGAGCGCAATGATGCGATCAAGCAATTCTCGGCTGCCCGCGACGTCGAGCTGCTCTATCGCGTAGCCCCAGAGGTGTGTCAGCAACTGTGAGGCCGCCCGTGGATCCTGCCGGGCGACTCGATCGGCTTCGTCACGGCAGACCTGGAGCCACTGCGCTAGCTCGCCGCGGGCGAACGCGGCGTACAGCCGACTGTCGACTATCTCGGCGCGAAGCAGCGGATCGGTGACGAGGGCGAGTGCTTCGTCGAGGAGCACAGCCGCGTAGTCCACGCGGCCTGCATGGTAGGCGGCTCTGCCCGCTTGGTGAAGGCGCTCGGCGCGGCGCTCCGGGTCAGGTGTCAATCGCGCGGAGCGCTCAAGCAGCCGCGCCTGCGCATCGACGCCGCCACGCCGGCCCGCCCCGTCCGCGACCCGGACGAGCTCCGACGCGACCTGCTCGTCATGACCGACCGTCGCGAGCGCACGATGCCAAGCTGCGCGATCAGCATCCACCCTCGAGAGCGCATCGGCAAGCGCCGCGTGCGCTGCTCTCCTGTCACCACCTGAAGCCCCGGAATACACCGCCGAGCGCACGAGCGGGTGGCGAAACCGCAGCCGCTCGCCCTCGACCATGACCAGGCCGGCGGCCTCGGCCTCGTCCAAGCTCACCGCGTCCTGAGCGGCGGCGCGCAGGATCGCGGGCAGGCCATCTGTGTCACTCACCGCAGCCACCAGCAACGCCCGCCGCGCGGGCCCAGACAGCGCACCTACACGCGCGCCGAACGCCCGCTCGACCGCCGCGCCCCCTCGCAGCGGGTCATCCAGCGGCTCGCTCCCCAGCCGCTGCCCCTCCCGCAGGCCTGCCGGGATCTCGACCAACGCCAGCGGGTTGCCGCCCGTTGCTGCCACCAGCTGCGCAACAACCACAGAGGCGAGCGGCAGACGACACGACTCCCGCACGAGTCGAACCGCATCCTCGTCGTCGAGTCCAACCAGACGCAGGTCGGCGATGCCTCGTCCCTCGAAGTACACCGCTTCCCCATCGCGCGCTCCGAACAGGATGACGACGCCCTCATCCGCGAGCCGACGCGCCGTGAACGCAAGCGCATCACTCGAAGCTGGATCGACCCACTGCACATCGTCCATCACGCACAACAGCGGGCCGTCCTCCGCCACCAGCGCCACGACCCCGAGCGTCGCTGCATACACCGCGAAGCGATCCACCTCCCCCGCGCCGCCCAGAGCTGCCTCCAACGCGCGCGCCTGCACGTCTGGCAACTCCTCCGCACGCGCCGCCACCGGACGCAACAACTCCAGCAGCCCCGAAAACGCGAGATCCGACTCCGCCTCGGCCCCCAACGTCCGCAAAACCCGGAAGCCAGTCGCGCGAGCCACGGCGTAGTCCAGCAGGCTCGTCTTACCAACCCCAGGCTCACCACGCACAACCAGCGCTCGGCTGTCGCCCGCGCGAGCTGCGTCCAGCAACTCGTCCAGGCGGTTCTGCTCGCCCGAGCGGCCGATCAGAACGGGAACGTCGGCCGCAGCGTCCATTCAGCGCCAATCCGCGCTCTACCCGGCAGCGCACTCAGGAGGGACAGCGGTGCTCACTCCGCGATTGTGATGCTGACGGGCGCTTGACTCAAGTCGCACGAACACGACCGCGGCCGGACGACCGATTCGAGCGGTAGGAAATACCCCAGCCAGCCGAGCCAGGCCCTCGTCCGTCAGACCTACCGCTCTGCGGCGAGATGGCGGGACACCGGGGCCGCTAATCGACTGCCCAATTCCGCTCAGGCGCAATGGGGGAGGTGAGCACATTCGCGCGAACGCAAAAGGGGGGTCGGGCCCCCGTGCGGCACGCGCGCCTGCTTTGCGGCGCTCCGCCAGCAGCCGCCAGGCGCTCGAGTTGGCGCGCTGCGTACGCAGGCGCCGCGAGCTGGGAGGCACCGTGGGTGCCGCGACGGCGGCGATTGATGCCGCGTGGTAACGCTCTGGTAACGCTCAGGGGGTCACGCCGCGCACGTCCTGCACACATCGCACGCTGCGAACCGCATGGTTGCGATGCCTTGGGGCGTCGGCGATCGGCGTGAGCTGGTTTGCAACCAGAAGGTCACGAGGCGCTGAGATCGCCACCGCGAGCGAGCCTAAGCCGCTCCCGAGCGCGCGGCTGCCGGGGTAGCACCTGGGGTAGCACCGCACGCGCTTCCGGGGCATTTCTGACAGGGCTGACCCATGGAGGAATGCGGCTTCGCGCATGGCTCAGGATGCGCCCGGTAGGAATCGAACCTACGACCTTGCGCTCCGGAGGCGCACGCTCTATCCCCTGAGCTACGGGCGCGGCGCGAGGGACCGTAGCATCCCCCGGTGCAGGGAGCGGCGCCGCGACCGTTCACGGTTTCCAAACAGATCACGCTGGAGCGTTCACAAGTTCGGCGCGAATGCTTACCCGCCGCCCCTTGATCCCTCACCTCCGGGTGCGAGCGTAGGACTCGAGCACCGAAGACGTGCATCGAGACCACAGGGAAAGGGAGATCATGTTCCGCACGATCCGCTTGACCGCAGCCGCGCTCGCAGTCGCGATCGCGAGCCTCGCCCTCGTCGGCACTGCCGGCGCTCATGTTCGAGGCGTCGCCTACGAGTTCCGAGGAGAGGCAGTCGCCGCTCCGGGCTCCGGTGCCGCGACGATCCAGGTACAGGTGACCGGCGGAAATCGCCAGGCCCTCAAGGCCCTGATCGGCGCAGCCCAGCCCACCACGTTCACGACCGACGGCGGGACTCGCTGGATCGCAGTTCACGGCAACATGCCGCTGCTCGGCGCTTCGGACACCGTGCTCGCCGGCGACATCGTCCGCGTCGTCGTGCGCGCGCCTTTCCACACGCCGCTCGCGACGCTCGTGGCGACGCCTGCCGCAAGCGTGACCGATCTCTCGGCGCGCACGCGTCCCCACGGCCGGCTCTTCCTGTTCGGCGCCACCGCGGCCGCCATCGACACGAACGCCCACACGATCACGGTCGACGTCAACTTCGGCAACTGGCGCGGGCTCTTCGCCCTGCTCGGCCAGCCCGTGCACCAGACGTTCACCTACGACGCCAACACGGTGTTCCTCAAGTGGCGCCACGGCGTGCCGATCGGCGTCGACCCGAGCGTGATTCATGCGGGCGATCCGCTGACCCTGCGCGTCTTCGGCCCGACCTGGAACACACCGCTGCCGACGCTGCTCGCGACGCCGCTCTGGCGCGTCAAGCTCGGCGAGCCGATGCGCCTTGCCCTGCGCGACGGCGCAGAGGTCCCCGCCACCTGATCCCTCCGCGGGGCCTCCCTCCCCCGCACCTCGAGTCGCGGCTCCGCCGCGCATCCATCCCCCCACGGGGCCGGCCGAACAGGCCGGCCCCGTGCTCGTCGTGCCGTGTAGCCTCCGCGCCATGGAGCGTCTGTGGGCGCCGTGGCGCATGAGCTACATCGGGAGCCCGCATGCCGACGGCTGCGTGTTCTGCGCCCAGGCCGCACAGAGCGACGAGGAGGCGCTGATCGTCCATCGCGGCGACCGTTGCTACGCCGTACTCAACCTGTACCCGTACGGCAGCGGGCATCTGATGATCGTGCCATTCCGCCACGTCGCCGCGCCCGCTGACCTCGACGCGGACGAGCGGGCAGAGCTGTGGGAGCTCCTGACCCGGGCGCTGCAGGCGCTCGAGGCAGGACTCGGCGCCCAGGGTCACAACGTCGGCTTCAACCTCGGCGCGGTCGCGGGAGCAGGGATCGAGGATCATCTGCACCTGCACGTCGTGCCGCGCTGGAGCGGCGACGTGAACTTCATGCCGGTGCTGGCGGATGTGCGCGTGATGCCGCAGGCCCTCTCGGAGACGCGCGCCGCCCTCGCCGCAGCGTGGCCGCCCTAGCGGCGTCCCGCTCATCCAGTCAGAACCTCTTAGCATTGCGGCATGACGCTGGATCCCTCGGTCTTCAAGGCCTACGACGTGCGCGGCATCGTTCCGGACGAACTGGACGCCGACGGCGTGTACCGCACCGTGCGCGCCTACGTGGACGAGTTCGAGCCGCGCTCGATGGCGATCGGGCGCGACATGCGGCTGACCTCGCCGGAGCTGTGCGAGTCGGCCGTCCAGGCGGCGCTCGACGGCGGCAGCGACGTCGACGAGATCGGCCTCGTGGGCACGGAGATGCTCTATTACGCCGTCTGCGAGCACGGCTACGACGGCGGCCTGATCGTCACGGCGTCGCACAATCCCAAGCAGTACAACGGCATGAAGATCGTGCGGCGGAACGCCCTGCCCCTGGGGGGCGACGGCGGCATCGAGAAGGTGCGCGACCGCGCGCTCGCCGGCGAGTTCCGCACGCCCGCGGCGAAGGGGAAGCGCGGGCGGCGCGACGTCCTGCAGGGATTCGCCGAACGCTGCCTCGCCATCGTCGACGCCACGGCCATCGCGCCGCTGCATGTCGTTCTGGACGGCGCGAACGGGATGGCCGGCACGATGATGGCGCCGATCCTCGACCGCCTGGCGGTCGAGGCGGAGCGCTGCCATTTCGAGCCCGACGGGACATTTCCGCATTACCAGCCGAACCCGCTGCTCGAGGAGAACCGCCAGTTCATCATCGGCGAGGTCAAGCGCACCGGCGCCGATCTCGGCATCGCCTGGGACGGCGACGCCGATCGCTGCTTCTTCATCGACGACACCGGCGCATTCGCGCCAGGCGACTTCATCACCGCGCTGATCGCCGAGTCGATGCTGGCGAAGCACCCCGGCGCGACCATCCTCTACGACCTGCGCGCCTCGCGCGCTGTGCCCGACACCGTCGCGCGCATGGGCGGCACGGCGATCGCGAGCCGCGTCGGCCACGCGTTCATCAAGCACCGCATGCGCAAGGAGAACGCGCTCTTCGCCGGCGAGGTCTCGGGTCATTACTACTTCCGCGATTTCTACGGCGTGGACACGGGCATCGTGCCCGCGCTGGTCGTCCTGGAGCTCGTCTCGCGCGCGGGCGTGCGCCTCTCGGAGCTCCTGGCGCCGCTGCACGAGCGCTACCACCTCTCGGGCGAGATCAACTCGACCGTCGCCGACGTGCCGCTCAAGCTGCAGGAGCTCAAGGAGCGCTACGGCCCGGGCGGCGAGGGCGGCCGCATCACGCACCTCGACGGCGTCTCGGTCGAGTTCGACGACTGGCACTTCAACGTGCGCCCGTCCAACACCGAGCCGCTGTTGCGCCTCAACCTGGAGGCATTCACGGCCGCCGAGATGGAACGCCGCCGCGACGAGGTGCTGGCGCTGATCCGCTCGTGAGCGCCGGCCCGACGACAGCCCGGCCGCCGTTCCGGTTCTCCACCCGGCTTCGCGTCGGCTTCGACGAGACCGACGCCCAGGCGGTCGTGTACTACGGTCGCTACTTCCCCTATTGCGACCGCGCGCGGGTGGAGTATCAGCGGCACCTCGGCCTGCTGCACTCGCTGCCGGCCGGGCTCGAGTTCGTGATGCGCCGGACGCAGTGCGAATACGACGCTCCGGCTCGCTTCGACGACGAGATCGAGGTCTTCATCCGCACCGCGGCGATCGGCCGCAGCTCGCTGCGCCAGGAGTACGCCGTGCACCAGTGCGAGTCCGGTGATCTGCTGGCACGCGCCGAGCAGGTGATGGTGCTGATCGACCGGTCCGCGCGGCAGCCGACGCCCGTGCCCGGGGAGTGGCGCGACGCCGTCGAGGCGTTCGAGGGCAGCCTGTGAGCCTCGCCGACCAGGTGCAGGCGATCGTCGACAGCGGCGAGGAGGCCGACGAGATCCTGCGCGCGTCGCTGGCCGCGGTCCACGAGGCCGGAGGCGCGCCGTGGAGCGCGATTGCATTCGTGGAAGAGCGCCGGATGACCGTCGGCCCGTTGCTCGGCCAAGTGCCCGACGGAACGCCGGAGCCCGCGCTGACCGTGCCGATCGCCTACGGAGGGGAGACCGTCGCGGGTCTCTGGTTCGGCAGCGAGGCGCCGCGCGCGCTCGATGCCGACCTCTCGCGCGTGGCTGCGCTGCTCGCGCCCTACTGCCTCGTCGGCTGGGACACCGGCGGCGAGCAGTGGGAGCCGTAGAGGCGGCTGCGAGGCGTCTCAGACGCCGTGCTGCGTGTGCGGCTGAGAATGCTCCTGCATCGCGGTGCGCTGAAGCTCCGCGATCTGGCGCGCCAGCCCGGCAGGATCGTTGATGCCGACGAACTTGAAATCGAAGTCGTCGCCGGCGGCCGTGTCGAAGTCCACCAGGCCGACGCCGAGCAGCCGCTGGATCAGGTTCTGGTAGGTCTTGACGTTCTGCAGGCGCTCGTACGACGTCGCGTGGTCGGCTCGCGAGAAGATGCCGTGACGGATGTTGATGCGCTGGTTGGTGACGATGTAGTGGGTGTCGAGGCGCTTGAGCCAGCCCCCGACGAGCGTGAGCAGGATCAGCACCACCGTCACGAGCCAGAACCACCAGGGGTGCGCGTTGATGCTCGTGAAGCTGTCGAGCAGCTGTGCCGCGAGGCCGATCGCGATCGCCACGAGCATCCACTTGATGTAGAAGGCCAGCATCGACCGCCACGACGGGCGGCCGCTCCAGACGATCTCCTCACCGTCCAGCAATTGCATTGCGCGACCCTACCAGCGCCGGCCGACGAGGTCAGTCGTCCGGGCCGCCGCGCGGCGTCACGCGGTAGGCATCGAACACGGAGTCGATGTTGCGGAGAGCCGAGAGCACGCTCTTCAGCTCCTTCACGTCGCCGACCTCGGCGACGTACCAGTTCTTGGCCATCTGATCCTGGGTGACGCCGCCGTACTCGACGATGTTGCAGCCGTTCTCCGCGAACGTGCGGCCGATGTCCTCGAGCAGCCGCGCCCGGTCCCAGCCGTCGACCGCGATCTCGACGCGGAACGACTGGCTCGCCTCGCCGTCCCAGTTCACCGGACAGAAGCGCTCGGGTGAGCGCTTGAGCGTGCGCACGTTCGGGCAGTCCTCGCGGTGGATCGTGATGCCGCGCCCCACGGAGATGTAGCCCGTGATCGGATCGCCCGGCACGGGCGTGCAGCACTTCGCCATCCGCACGAGCACGTTGGGGTCGGTCGTGCCGTCGACGACCACGCCGTACTGCGCCGAGGAGCCGACGCGGGCGCGTGTGTGCCGGCGCGTCGCGGGCGACTGCTCCTCGGCCACCTGGGTCGTCTTGAGCCGCTGCAGCACCTTGTTGACGACCTGGCCGACCGGAACCTTGCCGCCACCGATGGCGACGTAGAAGTCGTCGGCCTTCTTGAAGCCCATCTCGCGGATCAGCTGGGCCAGCAGCGGTGCGGAGGAGAGCTTCTGGCTCGGCAGCCCGTTCGAGCGGAACGCCTGCGCAAGGGAGTCCCGGCCCTTGTGCTCGAGGTCCTCGCGCTGCTGGTGCGCGAACCACTGGCGGATCTTGTTGCGGGCGCGCGACGTGCGCACGAGCGTCAGCCAGTCGCGCGACGGGCCGCGTTCGCGGTTCGAGGTGAGGATCTCGACGATGTCGCCCGAGGCCAGCTCCGAGTGCAGCGGGACGATGCGCCCGTTGACCTTGGCGCCCACGCAGCGGTGGCCGACGTCGGTGTGCACCGCGTAGGCGAAGTCCAGCGGCGTGGCGCCGCTCGGCAGCGCCTTGACCTCGCCCTGCGGCGTGAACACGAAGACCTCGTCGTCGAACATCTCGCCCATCAGCGAGTCCATGAACTCCGCCGGGTCCGCCAGGCCGGCGGCATCGACGACCCGACCGAGCCACGCCAGCTGCCGCTCCTCGCCGCGGTGCTTGTAGATCCAGTGGGCGGCGACGCCGTACTCGGCCGTCTGGTGCATCGCGTGCGTCCGCACCTGGATCTCGAGCGGCTGACCCTTCGGCCCGATCACCGTCGTGTGCAGCGACTGGTAGCCGTTCGACTTCGGCATCGCGACGTAGTCCTTGAAGCGGCCCGGAATCGGCTTCCAGAGCGCGTGGAGCACCCCGATCACGCCGTAGCAGTCCTTGACGGAGTCGACCAGGACGCGCATCGCGGTCAGGTCGAGGATCTCGTTGAACTCCTTGCCGCCGCGCGCCATCTTCTGGTAGATCGAATAGAAGTGCTTGGCGCGGCCGAGGATCTCCGCGCTGATGGCGACCTCGCGCAGCGCCTCGTCGAGGATCCGCGCGGCCTCGGCGACGTCCGCCTCGCGATCGGCGCGCCGCTGGCTGACGAGCGCCTCGATCTCGGCGTAACGCCGGGGATGCAGCGTCGTGAATGCGAGGTCCTCGAGCTCCCACTTCATCTGGTGGATGCCCAGCCGGTGGGCGATGGGTGCGTAGACCTCGAGCGTCTCGCGCGCGTTCTGCAGCTGCTTCTGCTTGGCCAGCGGGCCGAGCGTGCGCATGTTGTGCAGGCGATCGGCGAGCTTCACGATCACGACGCGCACATCGCGTGCCATCGAGAGGACCATCTTGCGATAGCTCTCCGCCTGCGCCTGCTCGCGCGAGTCGAAATGGATGCGGGAGAGCTTGGTGACACCGTCGACGAGCACCGCGACGTCATCCCCGAACTCCGCGGCGATCTCCTCGAGCGTCGTCTGGGTGTCCTCCACCGTGTCGTGGAGCAGCGCCGCGACGATGACCGGCGTCTCGGCACGCAACTCGGCGCAGATGCATGCAACGCCCAGCGGATGCACGACGTACGGCTCTCCGGACTTGCGCACCTGACCGGCGTGCCGCTGGGCCGCGAACGCGAACGCACGCTCTATGGCGGTCGTGTCGGCATCGTCACCCGCAGCGACCAGGCCCGCAAGGAGGTCGTCGACGAGGGGCCGGAGCTGCTCGTCGATCTCGGAGGGAGTGCGTGCCGGAGTCGACATCGGACCTCTCATCGTACCGCCGGCAGGCCGCCCGATCAGGCAGCGGCGGCCGGGGACGCGGGGCGCCCGGCCAGCAATGCGTCCAGCCACGCCAGTGCGCGTTCGCGGCGCCCCTCGTAGAGGGCGTACGCGGGCGACGCCGCGAGGTCGCTCTTGCCCGTGACCGCCAGCCGTCGCAGTCCGCCGTCGACGACCTCGACGACGCCGCTCTCCGCGAGCGCGGCGATCGCTGCGCCGACGAGGTCGGCCGGCGGCGGCACGTCGGGCCATGCGGCTCGCGCCCGCAGCTCCTCGAGCGGTGTCACGGCATCCGCCGCGGCGGCGCGCCAGAGCGCGGCCATGACCGCGCGCAGGCCGTCGGCCTCGACGCACGCGCGGGCGAACAGGGTCTCGGATTCCGTGGCGGCGACCTGCACGCGCCCCCTGGCGGAGCGAAGCGCCGCGAGCTCCTCGGGATGTGCGGGCGGGTCGAGCACGAGCACGTGTTCGGCGCGCTCTCGCAGGATCGCGAGCCGGGCGAAGCTGTGGTGGTCGGCGACTGCCACGACGCCGTCGCCGTAACCCTCCACTGCCCGCTCCAGCACCTCGGGGTCGCCGCGGCGCGAACAGACGAGCAGCGCGCTCGCGCCGTAGCGGCGGGGATCGGGCAGCGTCGCGAGGCGCCGCTCCACGTCGGCCACGAGCACGACCACGGGCCCACCGCCGGTTGCCAGCGCGGCCAGCGCGGCCGCGCCGCGCCCGGGTCGCTCGGCCAGGGCGACGGGCGCCGCGTCGCCCGTCGCCGCCGCGGGCCAGGCGGCACCGAGTCGCGCAGCCGGCGCGAGCTCGACCGGCTCCCGCTCCGGCCACGGCACGATGTCGCGCAGGACGAGCCTCGGGCGCCACCGCGCCGCGCCAGTCGTTGACCTCGAGACGGCAGACGACGTCGTGACGGGCGCCCGTGTGCAGCGCCTCCGACTCGCCTCCGCGTCCCCAGGCCACCGCGCCGCAGTGCGCCGAGGCATCCTGGACCTGCAGCCGCAGATGCTTGCCGCCCTCTCCCATGCTCTGGATGCCCGTCAGCTGTGCGCCGGGGACGAGCAGGTTGACGCCGGGGTTGCCATAGCCGCAAGGCTCGAAGCGGGCGAGCTCGCGCGCCAGCTCGAGCGAGACCTCTCCGACCGCGACGACGGCGTCCACGACGGTGGCGCGCACGCCCGCGTCCGCCGGCAGATGCTCGGCGGCGTGCTCCCGCAGGGCGGTGGCGAACGCCTCGACGTGCCCGGCCGCGATGGTCAGGCCGGCCGCGGCGCGGTGGCCGCCGAAGCGCTCCAGGTGCGCGCTCGAGGCCGCGAGGCCCGCGTGCAGGTCGTAGTCCGGCACGGAGCGGCCGCTGCCCTTGCCGCGCCCGCCGTCCAGCGCGATCAGGACGACCGGTCGGCCGTGCCGCTCGACCAGGCGCGATGCGACGATGCCGATCACGCCCTCGTGCCAGCCCTCGCCCGCGGCCACGAGGATGCGATCGCCGCGCTGGAGCGCTCCGCTGCCGGCGATCTCGGCTGCCGCCGCACGCAGGATCGCATCCTCCACCTGCTGACGTTCGCGATTGCGCGCCTCGACCTGCTCGGCCAGGGGGCGGGCCTCGGCGAGCGACGGCGCGAGCAGGAGGTCGAGCGCGAGCCTCGGATCGCCGAGCCGGCCGGCGGCGTTGATGCGCGGCGCCAGCCGGAATCCGAGGTCGGACCCGCGCACGCGCGCGGGGTCGACGCCGGCGCTCGACATGAGCGCGCGCAGGCCGGGGCGGTCGGCCTCGGCGAGGCGGCGCAGGCCGCGCCGGACGAGCGTGCGGTTCTCATCCGCCAGTGGTACGACATCGGCGACCGTCGCCAGCGCCACGAGGTCGCAGAGCCGGTCGAGCGCGGGCGGCAACTCCGCCGGGTCGGTGCCGTGCCTGCGCGACCAGAGCGCCTGCGCGAGCTTGAGCACCACGCCCGTACCGCACAGGTCGGCAAACGGATACGCCGTCCCGGCCGGCGTGCGCGAGGCGACGATGGGCGCATCGGGGAGCACGTCGCCGGGTCGGTGGTGGTCGGTCACGACGACGTCGAGCGAGAGCTCACGCGCGCGGGCGACGGCTTCGGGCGCCGTGATGCCGCAGTCCACGGTGATCAGCAATCCGGCGCCGCCCGCTGCAAGCGTCTCGACGGTCTCGATCGCGACGCCGTAGCCGTGCTCGAAGCGGCTCGGCAGGAATGCCTCGACCTCGCCGCCGAGAAGTCGCAGCACCTCGACCGCGAGCGCGGTGGCACAGACGCCGTCGACGTCGTAGTCGCCGTGTACGACGATCGGACGGCCTGCGGCGATCGCGCGCTCGATCAGCGCGCACGCCTCCTCGACGTCGCCCAGCCCGAAGGGGTCGTGCAGCGGGCCGTCGCTGTCGAGGAATGCCCGCGCGACGTCAGGGTCGCTCAGCCCGCGGCGTACGAGCACCTCGGCCGTCACGCGCTGGAGGCCCAGAGCGTCGGCGAGGCGACGCACCTGTTCGGGGCAGCAGCGAGGGATCGTGAGCGTCGCAGGCACCCGGCCAATCTAGGCCCCGGGCCGGACGCCGCCTATGCACGCTCCGGGGTCAGACCGCGGGCCGTGTAGCTGTCAGGGCTGGATGAGGACGTGCCGGATGCGGCTGAGCTCCTCGCGCAGGCGCGGGGCGGGCCCGCGGTAGAGCGGCGAGGTCGCGCCGTCCCGGATCAGCCGCGTGACCAGCGCGACGCCACGCGCCCGCACGGTCGGCAGCTCCCGCAGCAGGCGCGCGACCTCGATCAGCTCGTCGCCCGCGGCGTGCACCGCCTCGCGATCCGCGTACACCGGAGACCACCACTCCTTCGGCGAGGGCTCGGCCCGGATCACGTCGAGCGTGCGCGCGAGGCTCCGGCGATAGGCGCGGTCGCTCAGCCGGCAGCGCTCGCTCTCCACGACGGGAATCGGCATCTCCTCGCGGCCGCTGGCGATCAGCTCGAGCGCCTGCTCGCGCAGGCCGGCGCGTGCCATGAGCACCGCTCCAAGGAGCACTCCCGCGACGGCACCCGCGCCGATCGCGAGATGCAGCGCCGGCGAGCCGAACACCGGCGAGAGCGCGAGCATGGCCGCCCCGAGCACCGTCGTCACCGCGAGCTGGGCCCGCAGCGTTCGCAGGCGCGCGTCGGCGCGTGTGAGCGGGTGATCGGGACCCAGCAAGTTCGACGAGCCCATCCGGGCATGGTTGCAACGATCGGCTCAGGCCGGCGTCAAGTCCCCCGCGCTCGGCATCAAGAAGCCGGCAAGACAGCGGGCACGGATTCCCGTGGCTCTGGCTCGCGAATGCGATAGCCGACGCCCGTCACGGTCTCGATCACCTCGGGGTTGCGCGCGTCGCGCTCGATCTTCCGGCGCAGAGCGGCGATGTGGACCCGCAGCAGGTGGCTCTCGCCGTAGCCCGGGCCCCACACCTCCTGGATGATCGCCTTGTGCGTGAGCACCTTGCCGGGGTGCGCGACGAGCGTCCGGAGCAGGTCGTACTCGATCGGGGTGAGGTGGATCTCGGTGCTCCCGCGGGTCACGCGACGACGAGCCAGGTCGACCCGCAGCTCGCCCAGCTCGACGACGGCGTCAGGCGTCGGGCGGTCGACCGCCCTGCGCAGCATCGCGCGCACGCGCGCGAGCAGCTCGTCGATCCCGAACGGCTTCGTCACGTAGTCGTCCGCCCCCGCATCGAGCGCCTTCACCTTCTCGCGCTCGTCTCCGACGGCCGAGACGAGGAGGATCGGCACGTTCGACCAGGTGCGTATCTCGCGCGCGACGTCATCGCCCGTCCCGTCCGGCAGCAACAGATCGAGCAACACGAGGTCGGGAGGCTTGAGGGCCACCTGCGCGAGCGCGTCGGCGCATGTCCCCACCACGTCCACGTGGTAGCCGGCAGCCTCGAGCGTCGCCTTGAGCGCCCGCTGGATGGCGCGCTCGTCGTCGACGACGAGCACTCGTGCGCCGCTTCCGCTCACGCCCGCACCTCCTCGCTGACCTTCATGGCCGGCAGCACGATGCGCATGCATGTGCCGCCCCCGGGAGCATCGTCGATCGTGAGCGAGCCTGCGTTGGCCTCGACGAACCCGCGTGCGATCGCGAGACCCAGGCCCGTGCCACCCGGGCCGCCGCCGCGGCCGCGAAAGAACGGCTCGAACACGCGCTCGCGCTGGTCGAGCGCGATGCCCGGGCCGCGATCGAGCACGGCGATCTCGACGTGCTCGTCGTCACTCGCGCGCGCACGCAGCACGACGGGTTCGCCGGGCGGCGAGAACTTCGCGGCGTTCTCGATCAGGTTGACGAGCACGCGCTCGATCTGCGAGGCGTCACAGCGCACGAGCGGGAGCTCCTCGTCGGCCTCGATCTCGATCCGCACGCCCGGCGCACGCGACCGCGCGGCGGCAACCGCGCCCCGTACGAGATCGTCGACCTCGCACCAGTCGAGCGCCGTCGATGCCGTGCCGGCCTGCAGGCGCGAGACGTCCAGCAGGTCGGAGACGAGCCTGTCGAGGCGATCGGTCTCGATGCTGACGTCCTCGAGCAGCTCCCGCACGGTGTCTTCCCCCAGCTGCACCTGGTCGCCGCGCAGGGCTCCCACAGCCGCCTTGATGGCCGTCAGCGGCGTCCGCAACTCATGCGAGACGGCCCGCAGCAGCGCCGTCTTGAGCGCGTCGGACGCGCGCAGCGCCTCGGCCTCGACATCGGCATGCGCAAGCCGCTCCCGCTCCTGGGCGAGCGCCAGTACGCCGGCCAGAGAGCTCGCGACGCGCTGCGCGATCTCATCGTCCACCACCGCGGGGTCCGCGACGCCCATCAGCTCGAGGCGGCCGATCACGCGGCCGTCGACATCCAGCGGCAGGGCGATCTGGCCCTCCAGCGGGCCGCGGCCGAGCACGATGCGCGCGGCCGGGGCGCCGATCGCCGCGGCCGCGACGCGGGCGGCGTCGACCTGGGCGAGCTCCAGGCTCGCGCCGCCGACAAGCGCACTCGAGAGGCCCGCCAGGAGCGCAGCCTCGCGCTCGCGCTCATACGCCTGCTCCGAGCGCCGCCGTTCGCGCGCGGCCAGCTCCGCGACCGCCACACCGGACAGGAGCAGCGCGGCGCAGAGCAGCCAGACCCGCGCGTCGGGTGTCTTCAAGCCGTGAGGAGGCAGCAGCACGATGTTGAACACGACGGTTGCTGCGATCGCCGTCAGGACACCCGCGCGCAGGCCGAACAGAAACGCCACCCCGATCACAGCGGGTAGGTAGACCAGGCCGAGCGAGTCGCGGTTCGCGCCGGTCAACTCGTGCAGGGCCGCGATCATGCTCGAGCAGATCGACACCGCCAGGGCGCCGAGCACGAGCGCGGCGATCGCGTCCCCGCCGGTGCGGATGCGGGAGCCGCCTCGCGGAGCGAGGCCGGGCACCCGGCGAGGCCGGCGGGCGAAGGGCATGCTTCAAGCCTACCGCGGGCGGAATCCTGCCGAAAAAGCACTGATCGTCGAGCCGAACCTGCCTCGTGCCGGGAGGCGTGCCTGCCGAAATCGGGTGCATGAGACGAGCCGGGGTCCTCCTGACCGCCGCCCTCGCCCTCTCGGGGAGCGTCTCAGCCGCGGGCGCCCACAGCCTCCGGGCCGCTCAGTCGGTGGAGTCCTCGATCAACAGCATGCGCGCCCAGCACGGCTGCGGGCCGCTGCGGCTGCACGTGGGCCTCTCTCGCTCCGCCGGCAGGCAGGCGCGCCTCCTGCTCGCCGATGGCGAGCTCGACCACAATGCAGGCTCGCCCATGCCGCAGCGCCTGCACCGTGCAGTGCCCTCGGCGTCGGTCGTCGGGGAGGACCTCGCCTGGGGCACGGGCCGCGCAGCGCTCCCGGGGTCGATCGTCCAGGCCTGGATGAGCAGCCCGACCCACCGGCGCATCCTGCTCGACTGCCGCTTCGCGCGCCTCGGCGTCGGCATTGCGGCGGGTCGCTTCGGCGAGAGCCCGGGCGCGACCGTGTACGCCGCGGATTTCGCCGCTTAGCACTGGACCATCGGCGGCGCGGGCTCCGCCTAAACAGGCTGTCTGAGAGCCGGCCTTCGGCTACGTGCGGCGACCGTGGCCGCGGCCCTGCTTGCGGCGGCGCTCGTCGCGCCTGCGCTTGGCGGCCTCGCGGGCCTCGCGCTCCTCGTCGCTCAGCTCGGGCACCGGCACCGTCTCGCTGAGGCCGTCGGCCTTCTTGGTCACCGGCACCGCTGCCGTGGCAGTCGAGGTCCCGGCGAACGCCGGCGCGACCGTGCCGAGCGTCGCCTTCTCGATGCTGGTCGCCTGGCGGCGGCGGTACTCGGCCTCGTGGCCCTTCCACATGCTCAGCAGCGGCGCCGCGATGAAGATCGACGAGTACGCACCGGCGGCGATGCCGATCAGCAACGCGAACGCGAAGTCCTTGAGCGTCGCCCCGCCGAACACGAGCAGCGTGGCGATCGGGAAGAGCGTGATCAGCGACGTGTTCAGGGAGCGCGTCAGCGTCTCCCAGATCGAGACGTTGACGATCTGGGGGAACGAGTTCTTGCGCAGCAGCGGCGTGTTCTCGCGCACGCGGTCGAAGACGATGATCGTGTCGTAGAGCGAGTAGCCGAGCACGGTCAGCACCGCGGCGACGGTTGCCGCCGTGACCACCCGCCCCGTCAGCGAGTAGACGCCGATCGTGATGATCACGTCGTGGAACAGCGCGACGATCGTCGGTATCGCGTACTTGAACTCGAACCTGAACGAGAGGTACGCCACGATCAGGAAGATCGAGAAGATGATCGCGTAGAGCGCGCCGATCAGGATCGTGCGCCCGAACGACGCCGAGACCGACTTGGAGTCGAAGAGCGGCGAATTGTCGGTCTTGTCCGTCGCGATCCCGAACTGCTCGTTGAGTTGCGTCTCGACCTTCGTGATCGCCGACGGGCCGAGCGCCTTGGCCGGTGCCTTGATCTCGAAGCGGCGGAACCTGTCGCCCTGCGCGGGCGCACTCGCATCGCTGCGGCCCTGGACGACGGCGTCCTTGGTCAGGTCGCCGTTGACCTTGGTCAGAACGTCGATGACCTGGTTCTGCGTGGCGGGCTTCACGAACGTCGCCTCGATGGCCGTGCCGCCCTTGAAGTCGATGCCGAGGTTGAGGCCGCGCGTCACAAGCGACCCGACTGCGATCAGCACGATGACGCCGGAGATGCTGAACCAGAGGTTCTTGCGGCCGGTGATGTCGGCGCGCCAGCGCACCTTCTGCCCCGAGGCGCCCATCAGGGCGGCGTTGTTGAACCACCGGAAGCCCGAGAGCACTCCGAGCATCGCGCGCGTCGCCAGCACGGCGGTGAACATCGAGACGAGCACGCCGACGGCGAGCGTGAAGGCGAAGCCCTTGACGCTCCCGGTGCCGGCCATGAACAGCACGCCGGCCGTGATCAGCGTCACCACGTTCGCGTCCACGATCGTGCGGAAGCCCTTGGTGTAGCCCGATGAGATGGCCGCGCGCACGGTCTTGCCGAGGCGCACCTCTTCCTTGATGCGCTCGAAGATGACGACGTTCGCGTCTGCCGCGACGCCGATCGTGAGGATCATGCCCGCGATGCCGGGCAGCGTCATCGTGATCGGTATCAGCACGATCAGGCCGTAGAAGAACGCCGCGTAGATGAGCAGCGCGATGTCGGCGACGACCCCGAGCAGCCGGTAGAAGATGACCAGGTAGATCATCACGACCAGCAGCCCGATGAGGCCCGCGATCAGTGCCTGGCGGAGCGAGTCCTTGCCGAGCGTGGCCGAGACCTGCGACTGCGAGAGCGTGTTGAACGTGACCGGCAGGGAGCCCGACTGCAGCACGAGTGCGATGCGATTGGCCTCGCCCGTCGAGAGCCCGGTGATCTGCGCATTGCCGTCGATGCCGCCGGGCGTGCGCTGGTAGGAGATCGTCGGAGTGGCTTCGATCTTGTTGTCGAGGATGACGGCGAACGGGACCTCGGTGTTCTGTGTCAGGCGCCCGCGGTCGGCGAGCCCGCGCGTGATCTGCTGGAACGCCTTGGTGCCCGTGGACGAGAAGCCCATCGTGACGTCGGGGCCGGCCGACGGGTCGTAGTCGGATTTGGCGTTGCGCACGTCGCGCCCGAACACGACCATGTTCTTGTCACGCGGCAGGCGGAACATCACGAAGCGATGCTGCGTGGCGTTCCCGCTGCTGTCGGTGCCCGGGTCGTCTGCCCAGACGGTCCCCGCGGGGGAGCGCAGGAGGACGGCGTTCTTCGCCTGCCCTCGCAGGTCGCCCAGCAGCTGCTTCCTGGAGGCGCCCGGCGGGAACGGCTGGCCGATGGCGTTGAGCAGGCGCTTGTGAGTCTTGGCGTCGAACGCGTACCACTGCTCGGGCGTGGAACCGGCATAGTAGTGCGTGTTCGGGCGGTTCTTGGCCGCGGTCAGCAATGCGAAGAGGCTCGGCCGGAACGACGCGCTGCCGCTCGCGCTCTTCGAGACGACCGGCTCGAGCGCACCGTCGTAATCGAGCATGTAGAGCTGACCGGTCGAGCCGATGATGCTCGCCGCGGCCTTGGGGTCCTTGACGCCGGCGAGCGCGATCGAGACCTGGTTGTTGGCCTCCTTGCGGATCTCCGGCTCACTCACGCCCAGCTTGTCGACGCGCGAGCGGATGATCGAGACCGCCTGGTTGATCTGATCCTGCGTCGGCGGGTTCTGCGGATCGCTCGGCACGGCCTTGAGCACGACCTCGAGACCGCCCCGCAAATCCAGGCCGAGCACGGGCGACCGCACCACAGCGACCACGCCCGTCAGAGCGAGCAGGACGACCATGGCCAGGAGGATCAGGTGATTCTTGGCTCTGTCGGACACGCGGTTCCAAATACTAGTCGGCCATGGGCCGAGGTCCCATGGATCTTGAACGTAAGAACAACTTCCTCTGTCAGACCCTTAACAGATAGGCCTGGCCCTTCATTCGGCGGGATAGGGGTCCTCGGCCTGAGCGGCGTTCGCCGGTCCGACTCGCCCGACGACCGCGCGCCGAGCCACGCGGATCACGACATCCGGCGCGATCTCGAGACGCACCTCGTCGCCGTCAAGCGCAGCGATGGTGCCGTAGACACCGCCGACGGTGACGATCTGGTCGCCGGTCGAGAGCTCGCGCAGGAGATCCCGCTGCTTGCTCATCATGCGACGGCGCGGGCGGACGAAGAGGAACCACGTCAGCAACGCGATGCCGGCGATCCAGACGACCGTGATCTCCGCCTCGCTCACCGCGCCTCCCCCGGCGTCCTCTGCGCCGTACCCGAGCCGAGTCGCTCGAGTGCCGCCGCGGAGAATTCCCCGAAGCGATGCTCGATGATCGCACGGCGCGCCTCACGGCACAACTCGAGCAGAAACGAGATGTTGTGCAGCGTGAGCAGCCGCAGTCCCAGCAACTCGTCCTGAGTCACGAGGTGCCGCAGGTAGGCGCGCGAGAAGCGCGTACAGGCCGCGCACGCGCAGCCTTCCTGCAGCGGGCGCTCGTCGCGCGCGAAGCGTGCGTTGCGGAGATTCAGGCGCCCGTCCCACGTCGTGGCGGAGCCGGTGCGGCCGAGCCGGGTGGGCAGCACGCAGTCGAACATGTCGACGCCCGCGCCGAGCACGCGCAGGATGCCCTCGGGGTCCCCGATGCCCATGAAGTAGCGCGGGCGCTCGCCTGGTAGGAGCGCGGCCGTGGAGCCGGTCACGTCGAACATCACCTCGCGCTCCTCCCCCACGCTCAGCCCGCCGATCGCGTAGCCGTCGAACGGAAGTGCCGTGATCTCCCTCGCCGAGCGCGCCCGCAGATCCTCATCGATCCCGCCCTGCACGATCCCGAAGCGCAGTTGACCGTCCGGACGCGGTGCGGCGACACAACGCTCCGCCCAGCGAGAGGTGCGCTCCACCGCGCGCTCCAGGTCGGCACGCGGCGCGCCCGCCGGCGCGCATTCGTCGAACGCCATCGCGATATCGGATCCGAGCTCCGCCTGCACCGCCATCGCGAGCTCGGGGGTGAAGCGAGCCTCGGACCCGTCGTAGACCGATCGGAACGTCACCCCGTCGGCGTCGATTCGGCGCGTCTCCGCGAGCGAGAAGACCTGGAAGCCCCCCGAGTCCGTGAGGATCGGACGTTCCCAGCCCATGAACCGATGCAGCCCGCCCAGGCTCCCGATGAGCTCCGCTCCCGGCCGGAAGTGCAGGTGGTAGGTGTTGCCGAGGATGATCTGGGCGCCCAGCTGCTCGAGCTCGCGCGGGTCGACGCCCTTGACGGTCGCGCGCGTGCCCACGGGCATGAACACGGGAGTCTCGATCTCGCCGTGCGCGGTGCTCAGGCGGCCGGCACGCGCATCCCCGTCGCTCGCCTCGAGGCGGAACTCGCCGACGTTCACGGCTCGCGCAGCGCGGCAGCCAGGCGCTCGAGATCGCTGTCCGAGACCCAGTAGCCGAGCGAGACGCGCACCCAGTCGAGCCCGGGCAGCGTGCGGGCGAGGACGCCTGCCTGCTCGAGCCGCTCGACGACCTGCTCTGCCGAGCGCCCGGCCACGGTGAAGGCGACGAGCGGCGCGGCGCCGTCGGTCTCTGCCTGCAGTGTCAACCCCGGAACCTCGGTCAGCAGCTCCACGCAGCGGGCGCGGACGCCCGCCATCTCGGAGGCCCCCTCGGACCAGCCCACGAGCTGGCGCCGGAACGCGACGGCGGCCGCCAGCCCGGCGAGCCCGGCCGAGGACAGCGACGCGCCGTCGTGTCTGCGCGCGCCGGGCCAGAACGGCGCCCCGTCGCTGCGGAAATCGCGCGTGTAGTAGCTCGCAGCCGCGACTTCGAAGCGTTCCTCGAAGCCGTCCGCGAGCCACAGGAACCCGATGCCGTTCGGCCCGCACAACCACTTCTGCCCCGGGCCTGCGTACGCGTCCGCGCCCAGCGCGGCCGGGTCGACCTCGATCGCTCCCACCCCCTGGGCCCCGTCCACCACGAGCGGCGCGCCGGCGGCATGCGCAACGTCGGCGATCTCGCGCAGCGGCAGGATGCGACCGTTCGCCCAGAGCACGTGCGACAGCGCCACGACCTTCGTGCGCGGGCCGATGTGCGCGGCGATCGCGTCCAGCGGATCCGTGCTGTGCAGGGCCTCGGCGACCCGCACGACGACGCCGTAGCGGCGCGCGAGCGCCGCGAGCGGCTCGAGCAGCCCCGCGTGCTCGTTGTCGGTCGTGACGACCTCGTCGCCCGGCTCGAACGCGAGGCCGCCCAGCACGTGGTTGAGACCGCCGCTCGTCGAGTGCGTCAGTGCGATGCGCTCCGCATCACTGCTCAGCGACTCCGCGAAGGCAGCGCGCGCTTCCTCGCGGATGCGCGAGAACTCGGCGTAGCCCGCGGAGCCGATGCGGCCGCGGGACTCGACGTCGTCGATACGCGCGCGCATCGCGTCTGCCGCACGCGTCGGCAGGGGGCCCCAGGTGCCCGCGTTGAGGTAGACGGCGCGCCGCGCGGCAGGCATGCCGGAGCGCACGATTGCGAGGGCGTGGAGCATGAAACGGCATGCTACGGTGACTTACAGGTGATGGGGTGAGCGAAACCGCAGCGGCCGCGCCGAGGGCCAAGCGCAGCCGCCGGCGCCTCTACGCCATCGTCGCCATCGTCGTCCTGGGAATCGCCCTCTTCGCCTGGGCGTACGTCCACTACGAGCCGAACACCTCGAGCGACCGGGTGCTCGACCTCTTCGGGCGATTCGGCTACCTCGTCATCTTCGTGCCGGTGCTGCTCGAGACGGCCGGCGTCCCCGTACCGGGAGAGACGACGCTCCTGCTCTCCGGCGTGGCAGCCTCCACCGGCCGCATCGATCCCTGGATCGCGATCGCCGTGGGCTCCGTCGCGGCGATCCTCGGTGACAACATCGGCTATGCGATCGGGCGCTACGGCGGCCGGCGGCTGGTCATGCGCCTCGCGCACATCGGCCACATCGAGACCTCGCTTGCGTGGGGGGAGCTGTTCTTCGCCAGGCACGGCGGCAAGACGGTCTTCATGGCGCGCTGGATCTTCGGGTTGCGCATCTTCGGAGCCTGGATCGCGGGCATGGTGCACATGCCGTGGCGCGTGTTCTTCCTCTGGAACGCGGCGGGCGGCATCACCTGGTGCGTTTCGGTCATCGGCCTCGGCTACTTCTTCGGGCACTCGCTGCACGCGATCGAGCAGGTGCTCGGCGTCGGCGGCGTGATCGGCGTCGTCAGCGTGGCCGTGGTCGGCTTCGTGATGTGGCGGCGCTTCGAGAAGGCGAAGCTGCACGAATTCGAGGACGACGGCTCCGGCGCCCCGCGCACCCCGCCACCGGCCGGTTAGCCAAGCGCGGAGATGCGTGCGCGCCCGCCCGCGAGCGGCTGGGCCAGCGCGACGATGTCGACCGCGTCGACCTGTGCGCACACGCGCACGTCGTCGGTCAGGTCGGCGGCCACGAGATCGCGAGCGCTCTGCGATGCGCTCAGCGCACCGTAGGCCGAGCTGAAGGCTGCCGCGCTCGCACGCGCAAGCTCGGCCGCGTCGCCCACCGGCCACTCCGGAAGGTAGGCGGCGAGCGCATCGACGAGCCTGCCCGCCGTGTAGACGTCGTCCAGTGCGATGGCTCCCCGAACGCCCGCGCAGCGGACGGCCACGCGGCCTCGGCCGGCGCGCGTCAGGCGCGCCGCGTGCGCCGCCGTCGCGGAGAGGTTGGCGAGCGCGCCGACGAGCACGACGGAAGCCTCCGACTGGGCCGCGAGCACCGCTTGTGTGCCGTTGGTCGTCGTCAGCACGAGCACGTCGCCGAGCGGCTGCCCGGCGTCGAACTCGCGTGGCGAGTTGCCGAGGTGGAAGCCGTCGATGCGCACGCACTCGCGCTCGCCGGCGAGAATCGCCCCGGCCCCGATCTCCGCCGCGGCGGCGCGCGCGTCGTCGACCTCGGCACAGCAGATCACCTCTGCGTAGCCCTGTCTCAGTGCGTAGAGCGCCGTCGTCGTGGCGCGGATGGTGTCGACGACGACGGCGACGTCGCACGGCTCGAGCGCCTCGCCGGGCGTGAGCGCCGCGTCGATCGCGGGCTCGCTCATCCGGAGGCGCCGAGGGCGGCGCGGGCGGCTGCCAGGCGCGCGATCGGCACGCGGAACGGCGAGCAGGAGACGTAGTCGAGGCCGGCCCGGTGGAAGAACGCGACCGAGGCCGGGTCGCCGCCGTGCTCGCCGCAGATGCCGAGCTTGAGCTCGGGCCGCGCGGCGCGACCGCGCTCGGCGCCGATGCGCACCAGCTCGCCGACGCCGTCGGCGTCGATGCTCGCGAATGGATTGCGCTCGATCACGCCGGCCTCCAGATACGTCGCCAGGAAGCCCGACTCGGCATCGTCGCGCGAGAAGCCGAGCGTCGTCTGCGTGAGATCGTTCGTGCCGAACGAGAAGAAGTCGGCGTACGCGGCGATCTCGCCGGCGCGCAGCGCCGCGCGCGGCAGCTCGATCATCGTCCCGATCGAGATCTCGAGCTCACGCGTCGTGCCCTCCAGTTCATCCGCGAGGACGTCCTCGACCAGCGCGCGCATTCGGCGCAGCTCCTCGGCGAAGGCCACCAGCGGGATCATGATCTCGACCTGCGCCGCCTCGCCCCTCCCGGCGGCTGCGAGTGCGCCGCGCACGATCGCGCGCACCTGCATCGCGTAGATGCCCGGGTGGAGGAGCGCCAGCCGGCAGCCGCGCGTGCCCAGCATCGGGTTCTGCTCCGACAGCTGGCGCACCCGCTCGGCGAGGCGCGCGAGGCGCGTGCGCTCCGGGCCGGGCGCAGCGAGCGCGAGCTCGACGGCCAGAGCCGTGCCGTCGGGCAGGAACTCGTGCAGCGGCGGGTCGAGCAGGCGGACGGTGACCGGCAGGCCCGCCATGGCGGCGAAGATCGCCTCGAAGTCCGACTGCTGCATCGGCAGCAGCTGCGCGAGCGCCTCCTCGCGCCTCGAGTCCTCGGTCGCGAGGATCATCTCGCGCACCACGGGCAGGCGCTCGGCGGCCATGAACATGTGCTCGGTGCGGCACAGCCCGATGCCCTCGGCGCCCAGCTCGCGCGCGCGCCGCGCATCCTCCGGCGTATCGGCGTTGGCCCGTACGCGCAGGCGGCGGCGCTCGTCCGCCCAGGCCGCGACGGCCGCGAAGTCGTCGCCCAGCTCTGCTGCCACGAGCGGCAGCGCGCCCAGCATGAGCGTGCCCGCCGCTCCGTCGATCGTGATCATGTCGCCCTCGCGCACGACCACCTCGCCGACCGTGAGCGTGCGCGCCGCCTCGTCGATCTGTGCGCTCTCGACCCCGGCCACGCAGGGCTTGCCCATTCCGCGCGCCACGACGGCCGCATGCGAGGTCATGCCGCCGTGGGAGGTCACGACGCCCTGGGCCTGGATCAGGCCGTGGATGTCGTCGGGCGTCGTCTCCCAGCGCACCAGCACGACCGCCTCGCCGGCCGCCCCGCGCCTCGCTGCGGTGTCGGCGTCGAAGACGGCTGCGCCCACCGCCGCACCGGGCGAGGCACCCAGGCCGCGCGCGATCGGATCGGCTTCGACCGACGCGTCCAGCCGGGGATGGAGCAGCTGGTCGAGTTGCGCAGGATCGATCCGCAGGACGGCCTCGTCCGGCGTGATCACGCCTTCGGCCACGAGCTCGCGAACGATGCGGAGCGCGGCCTGCGCCGTGCGCTTGGCGGTGCGCGTCTGCAGCATGTAGAGGTGGCCCTGCTCGACGGTGAACTCGATGTCCTGCACATCGCGGTGATGGCGCTCGAGCCGCTCGACGGTCGCCACGAGCTCGGCGTAGGCGTCGGGCAGCAGTTCGCGCATGCGCTCGATCGGCTCGGGCGTGCGGATGCCGGCGACCACGTCCTCGCCCTGCGCGTTCTGCAGGAACTCGCCGTAGAGCCGGTGCTCGCCGGTGGCGGGGTCGCGCGAGAAGCACACCCCCGTGCCGGAACCCTCGCCGCGGTTTCCGAACACCATCTGGCAGATGTTGGCCGCGGTGCCGAGGTCGTCGGAGATGTCGTTGGCGCGGCGGTAGACCTGCGCGCGCGGCGCGCCCCACGAGCGGAACACGGCCGAGATCGCAAGCTGCAGCTGCTCGCGCGGGTCCTGCGGGAAGTCCGCCGACGAGCCCTCGGCGTAGAGGCGCTTGAACTCGGCGCACAGCCCGCGCAGGTCGTCGGCCGAGAGCTGCGTGTCGAGCTTCACGCCCTGCTCGGACTTGCGCCGGCTGAGGGCGTCTTCGAACACATGGGCGCCGACTCCGGCGACGACCTCGCCGAACATCTGCAGCAGGCGGCGGTACGAGTCGTAGGCGAAGCGCGCATCGCCCGTCTCCTCCGCGAGCGCGTGCGCGGCGGCGTCGCCCAGGCCGAGGTTGAGGATCGTCTCCATCATGCCGGGCATCGAGACCGCCGCACCGCTGCGGACGGACACGAGCAGCGGGGCGGCGTCGTCCCCGAGCCGCCGCCCGCAGCGCTCCTCCAACTCGGCGAGCGCGCCGTCGATCTGCTCCTGCAGTCCGTCGGGCCAGGCGCCGCCCGCGTGCATCGCGTGCACGCAGGCGGCCGTCGTGATCGTGAAGCCGTCGGGCACGGGCAGGCCGAGGCGCGTCATCTCGGCCAGACCGGCTCCCTTGCCTCCGAGCAGCTCGCGCGGGACCTCCGCGGCGTCGGCGAAGGCGTAGACGTAGCGATCGGTCACGCGGCGCGCGCCTCGACGAGCTCGATCACGCGCACTGCCGCCTCTTCGACGGCGAGGTTCGAGACGTCGAGCACCGGGCATGACAGACGCCGCTGCAGCGCACTCGCCTGCTCGAGCTCCTCGTGGATGCGGTTGAGCTCGGCATAGCCGTCGCGGGAGTGCGCTCCGGCGAGGGCGCCGATGCGCCGGCCGCGGATCTGCGCCAGCCGCTCGGCCTCGATGGTCAGCCCGACGATGCGTGCGCGCTCGATCTGGAACAGCTTCCCGGGGGGCTCGATGCCGCGCACGAGGGGGACGTTGGCCGTCTTGTAACCCTGGAAGCCGAGATACATCGAGAGCGGCGTCTTGCCCGTCCGCGAGACCCCGATGAGCACGATGTCGGCGTCTTCCAGGCCCTCGCCGTTCAGACCGTCGTCGTGCTTGACGACGAACTCCATGGCGGCGATGCGGCGGAAGTAGTCGGCGTCGAGCCCGATCGGACGGCCCGGTGCGAGGTCGGCCTCGTGCCCGGCGGCCGCCGCGAGCGCCTCCAGCGGCGGTCCCAGCAGGTCGCAGCACGGCATGCCGTCGCGCAGGCAGAGATCCTCGAGCGTGCGACGCAGCTCGCGATCAACCAGGGTGTAGAAGATCACGACGCCGCTGCGCGATGCGACGCGACCGTAGTGCGAGGCCAGGTCGTCGACGGTGGTCACCCGCGGGTGCCGCACGACCGTCGTGCGGTGACCGGAGAACTGCGTCTGTGCGGCGCGCGCGACGCGCGCGGCGGTGTCGCCGGTCGAGTCGGAGATGAGGTGGATCTCGATCGGCGTTCCGGGCGCTGCCATGGCCGTCATCGTGTCCGAATCGCCAGGCGGCGTCAACGCCGCGCCGACGCCTCGTGCAGGCGTTCCTCGAGCACGTGGCGCACCCCGCCGATCGGCACGCGCACCTGTTCGAGCGAGTCGCGGTCGCGCACTGTCACGGCATCGTCGGCGAGCGACTCGTGGTCGACGGTGACCGCCCAGGGCGTGCCGATCTCGTCCTGCCGGCGATAGCGGCGGCCGATCGCGCCGCTCGAGTCCAGCTCGACCTGGAAGTGCACGCGCAGCTCCGCGGCGAGTGCCGCGGCGCGCTCGCCCTGGGCGGCGTCATTGCCGAGCAGCGGCAGGACTCGCGGCCTTGACGGGTGCGATGGCCGGGTGCAGCCGCAGCACCACGCGCTCGCGGCCCGCCACCTCCTCCTCGTCGTAGGCGTCGCAGAGGAAGGCCAGGAAGGCGCGGTCCGCGCCGGCCGCGGGCTCGATCACGTGCGGCACGTAGCGCTCGCCGTCCTGCCCGACGTACTCGAGCTTCGTGCCCGAGAACTCCGCGTGCTGCGTGAGGTCGAAGTCCCCGCGGTTCGCGATGCCCTCGAGCTCCGCCCAGCCGATCGGATAGAGGTATTCGAGATCGCTCGTGGCGCTCGAGTAGTGGGAGAGCTCGGAGGCCTCGTGCGCGCGCACGCGCAGGTTCTCGGGTCGGATGCCGTAGCGGTGGTACCAGGCCGCGCGCTCGTCGACCCAGTAGCGGAACCACTCCCCTGCCTCGGCCGGCGGCACGAAGAACTCCATCTCCATCTGCTCGAACTCGCGCGTGCGGAAGAGGAAATTTCCCGGCGTGATCTCGTTGCGGAACGACTTGCCGATCTGCGCGATGCCGAAGGGCGGCTTCCGTCTCGCGATCTGCAGCACGTTCTTGAAGTTGATGAAGATGCCCTGCGCCGTCTCGGGGCGCAGGTAGACGCTCGTGCCGCTCTCCCTGACGGGGCCGATCGTCGTCTCGAACATCAGGTTGAAGTCGCGCGCCTCGGTCAGATCGCAGTTCGGGCCCTGCCCCGGGGGCTTGCTGGGCTTCTGCGGGCAGGCCGCGTTGTCGAGGTCGTCGGCGCGGAAGCGGTGCTTGCAGACGCGGCAGTCGACCATGGGATCGGAGAAGCCGCCGACATGACCCGAGGCCTCCCAGACGCGCGGGTGCAACATGAGCGCCGAGTCGAGCGCGACGACGTCGTCGCGCTCCTGCACCATTGCGCGCAGCCAGGCCGCCTTGACGTTGCCCTTCATGAGCACGCCGTAGTGCGCGTAGTCGTAGGCGGAGCCGAGTCCGCCGTAGATCTCCGAAGAGGGGAAGACGAAGCCGCGGCGACGGCTCAGCGAGACGATGGTGTCCATCGTCAGGGGCTTCCTCGTCGGCGTCTCGCTCACCCGGGCAGCGTACAGAGCGCCCGACGGGATCTTGAGGTTCTCACTGCGTACACGGCCGCGCGCGGACGCCGGCGCGCCAGTCGTGGGTGACCACCACCTCGCGTATCCAGAGCGGGAGCCTGCCGTCCGCGGGCACGATCAGCGCGCCGACGGCGCACTGGTCCACGCCGTCGCCGATCACGCGGGCCGGGACGAACATGCTCCGCGGGCGATCCCACGAGAGCGCCAGCTGGCCCTGCCACTGGCGCGGAAGCGCGACGAAGCCCGTCAGTGCCTCGCGCTCGAGGGCGGGCGCCACGACGTCGGCGAGACTGCGCGCCTGGCGCGACTGGTCGCGGACGTCGCGCACGGCGCCGATCAGCCACGGTGCGGCTGCCAGCGGCACTGCCGCGAGCGCCACGACGGCCAGCGAGCCCCGCAGCGGGGCGCGCAGCGGGCCGCCGATGTGCGCCGCCAGCCCGACGGCCGCGCCCGCAGCCGCGAACACGGCGAGCGCCGTGAGCATCCGCCCCACGTCGTCGGCCGAGATCTGCCCGCGCGCGACGACGATGCCGAGCGCCACCACGAGTGCGAGGGGGAACACGATGGCCGCGTCGCGGGGCCGCTGCTTGACGCCGAAGACGAGCGCCGCGAGCGCCAGCAGCGCCACCGGCCAGGTCGAGACGTCGCCGACGCGCTCGACGACGGCACCCGGCAGCTGGGAGAGATGGAGCAGGGGCGGATGGAACCGGTCGTTGTAGGCGTCCACGATGTTGCTCGACCACCACCAGTCCCCCGTGAAGGCGTGATCGAGCGTGAGCCAGAGCACCGGGGGCGCCACGGCCGCGACGACCGAGAGCGCGCGCGCGGCGAGCGTGGCCCTTCGCCAGCCGAGGACGACGTTGATCACGGCGAGCCCCCACGCCTCGGGCCGCAGCGTGCCTGCGATGGCGAGCATGCCGGCGCAGGCCGTCGTCCCCATGCCGGCCGCGGCGGCCCCGACCACGAGTGCCGCGTACGGCACGTTGGAGTCGCCCAGTGGCCCGCCGCGCCAGAGCACGGGCAGGCAGAAGGTGAAGAGCGCCGCGAGCGGCGCGGCCGGGTAGCGCCCCAGCCTGTGGGCCAGGGCAGCCGCAGCGACGGCACACGCGAAGGCGCCGGCCAGTGACGCCCACTCGAACACGAACGTCGGCGCTCCGAGCTTCGTCCCGATCACCGCGACGCCCTGCTGGAACGGCTTCGGCACGGTGTAGTCGAACGGCGCGTGCGAGGTGACGCCGTGACGCACCGCGTCGCGCGCCCAGACCAGGTGCGAGTAGGCATCGCTGCCGAGCGCCTCGCCCGCCAGCGCGCGCACGAGCACTGTCGCGAACGTCGCGGCGGCGGCGACGAGGACGAACTGCCCGAGGCGGCTCACCTGCCGGCCGTCAGCGCGAGCGAGCGCAGGCGGAAGCCGCCGTGCTCGGCATTGAGATCGGAGGCGCAGCGCGCGACGGTCGCGGCGACGCCGGGCGTCAGCCGCGGCACCTCCGCAAGAGGAGCCTTGAGCAGGGACGAGAGGGCCTCGAGCGCGCCCGGCGGCAACGGGATGCCGCCCGGGCAGGCGCTGCAGACGGCGCCGCCGGCAGCCGCCGAGAAGCGCACGAGCGGCACGCCCTCGCCGCCGCAGCCCGCGCAGGCCGCGAGCCGGGGGGCGAACCCGGCCAGGCCGTGCAGCTTGAGCTGGAAGGCCAGCAGGAGCGGGTCGAGCGCAGCGTCCCCCGCGGGCGCCGCGTAGCCGTCGAGCACGTCGAGCAGGCGGCAGAGGGCGGCGAACACGCGCGGCGACGGATCTCCCTCCGCGAACATGCGCAGGAGCGCCTCGCCGCAGGCGCTGGCGATGCGCGCGCGCCCGGGCTGCTCACGGACGTCGTGGTGGGTCGCAACCGTGTCGACGCTGCTGATCGTGTGCAGCTCGCCGCGGCCCTCGTGCAGCACGAGCGCGACGTGGCTGAACGGCTCGAGTCGCCCTCCGACGCGCGAACGCGTGCGACGAACGCCCTTGGCGACGGCACCGACGCGCCCGCGCGAGGGGGTGTAGAGATGGAGGACGCGGTCGGCCTCGCCCAGGCGCAACGAGCGCACAACCACCGCCTCGGTCTTGTAGGAGCCGTGCATCCGCGGCGCTCAGGGTAGTTGATGCGTTCCACCACGTTTCCGGAATGCCGCGGCCAACAGGTACGTTGACCACACCAATGACTCACGTGATTGTCTACTCCACGACTTGGTGCCCCTGGTGCGACCGCGCCAAGGCACTCCTGGACGCCCGCGGCATTGCCTATGACGACGTCAACATCGAGACGCAGCCGGACTTCCGGCAGAAGCTCGTTAACCTCACCGGCGGCTACACCGTGCCGCAGATCGTCGTCGGCGAGAAGCCGATCGGAGGCTTTCGCGAGCTGCGCGCGCTCGACGCGAGCGGCGAGCTTGCCGATCTGCTCGCCGCCTAGCGGAACCCCTCAGAAGCGCTGGCAGCGGGGGCAGTACGTCGTGCCGCGCTGCGCGATCACCGTGCGGCGCAGGGGCGTGCCGCAGCGCTCGCACGGCTCGCCGCCTCGACCGTAGACGGCGAAGCGCTCCTGGGCCGAGCCGTAGCCGCCGTCGGGGGTGCGGAAGTCGCGGATCGACGCGCCCTGTGCGTCGATGCCGGCCTGCAGTGCGTCGCGCACCGCGTCGTGCAGCCGCGTCACCCGGACGCGCGAGAGCCGGCCGGCGGGCGCGGCCGGGTGGATGCGAGCTGCGAAGAGCGCCTCGTCCGCGTAGATGTTGCCGACGCCCGCGACCACGCGCTGATCGAGCAGCGCCGCCTTCACCGGTGCCTTCCTGCCGGCGAGCGCGCGCGCCAGGTCGGCTGCCGCCCACCCGTCGAGCGGCTCGGGGCCGAGCTTGCCGGCAAGCAGCAGCTCGACGCCGTCCTCCGCCACGCGCCACGTGCCGAAACGCCGCACATCCGTGTAGCCGAGGTAGGAGCCGTCGTCGAGGAGCGCGCGCGCGCGCAGGAACGGCGGCGCCGCCGCCGGTGGCGTCGGAAGCCAGAGCAGGTTGCCGGTCATGCGCAGGTCGACCGTGAGCGCCGCGCCGTCGTCCAGCTCGATCACCAAGTACTTCCCGCGCCGCCCGAGCGCCTCGATGTGCCTGCCGGCGAGCCGCGCCGCGACGGCCGTGGGCGGCTCTGGATCGGTCAACCGGTGGTCGAGGATCTCGACCTCCGCCAGTGCGCGGCCGACCAGGTGCGGCGCGAGCCGCCGCCTGACCGTCTCGACCTCGGGAAGCTCGGGCATCAGCCGATCGTCTCGAGCAGCAGCGCGGGCCGCTCAACCGCGCCGTCGACGAGCTCGTAGGCGGCGAGCACCTCGGCTGCGCCCTGCTCGGCGCGGCCGCGATCGCGCGCATGGACATCTGCCAGCGCCTCGCCGGCAGACACCTCGTCGCCCGGCTTGGCGTGCACGACGATCCCGACGGCGTGATCGATCGGATCCTCCTTGCGCTCGCGCCCGGCGCCCAGCCGCATGGCGGCGCGGCCGATCGCGAGCGCGCCGCAGCGCGCGACGGCACCCGCGCGCGGCGCGGGCACGGCCAGGACGACCGGTGCGGCCTCGAGCACGCTCCAGGGCTCCTCGGCGAGGCGCGGGTCTCCGCCCTGGGCCTCCACGAGCTGCTCGAAGGCGCGCAGCCCCGCGCCCGAGGCGATGGCCTCCTCCGCGAGGCGGCGCCCGCTCTCCAGGTCGACGCCCAGGTCGGAGAGGACGGCCATGCGCGCGGCCGATCCCACCACCAGCTCGCGGAAGTCGGCAGGACCGCCGCCGGCCAGCAGCTCGCACGACTCGGCGACCTCGAGCGCGTTGCCGACCGCCGAGCCGAGCGGGGAGTCCATAGCGGTCAGCTCGCAGACCGTGGGCCGGCCGGCACGGAGGCCGATGTCGCGCATGCGCACCGCCAGCTCGCGCGCCGATTCGAGGTCGGGCATGAACGCCCCCTCCCCCACCTTGACGTCGAGCAGGATCGCGTCGGCGCCCGCCGCGAGCTTCTTGGACATCACCGAGGCTG
>CAWJTT010000014.1:0-112421 GCA_963845865.1 uncultured Actinomycetes bacterium | reverse complement strand
GCCGGCGCAGGAAGATCACGGCGACGACCGCGCTGTCGGCTACGAGGAGGTAGAGCGGGTAGATCAACAGCGCCGCGTCCCTGGAGTCCACGGCGGCGAGCGCGAAGAGCGTCGAGACGACTCCGATCGCGAACGTCGCCAGTGTCTCGGATCCAGGGTCGCGGTAGGTCTTGGGGAGCATCAGGGCGACGCCGATGACGTCCGCGACCACGACGGAGCAGGTGGCGACGACCGGGTCGTCGGAGATCTGCCAGCCGACGATGCCGAGCGCGGCAATCCCCAGCAGCGCGAGCTCGACCGGGCTCACACCGCCCACGCCGCGGCGGATGGCCAGCAGGAAGATCACGCCGCACGAGAACACCTGCCCGATCGTGAGCGCGAGGCTCCAGGTCGCCCCGCTGGCCCACTGCGAGGCGAGCACGACGAAGGAGAGCGTCGTCCAGATCGTCCAGGTCGCGCGCTGCGGCGTCGTCGAGCCGCGCACGATGTCGCGGATGTACGGCGCGCTGGCGGCGAGCTGCAGGAGTCCCGCGAGTACGCCGAAGGTCGCCTGCACGCGAGTGATCGTAGTCAGCCGTCCCGGTACCAGCGCTCGAAGCGCCGGCGCCGGCTGCGCCGCAGGCGCAGGCCGCGGTCGAAGAGGGCGAGCTCCTCGCCGTCGCGCGGTGCGTCGGGCGCAGCGCTGCGGCAGGCGATGCCGGGCTCGCCCGCGGCCCACGCCTCAGCGCCGATCGCCTGGCAGCGCTTGTGGCCGATGACGCGCCCGCGCCCGTCGCGGGGGTAGGTCGGCGGCAGGCCGACGGACGCGAGCCCGCGGGAGCTCACGGCGTCGACGTAGCGAGCCTGGGGCACGTCGGTCTCGACGAGGGCGGGCAGGCGCTCCGGAAGCACGTCGTCGAACGTGAACGGCTGACCATCGAGCAGGCGCCGCGCGTTGGCTCGTGCGGTCGGCACGTCCCGGCAGAGGTAGAGCGCCGCGAACGCGCCTGGGGGGTTCCAGCGACCGCCGCCGGATTGCGAGAAGGACGCGTCCAGCGGGTCGGCCCAGTCGGGATCGACCACGCGCACGTAGGTCCCCCCGCGCTCGATGTGGCGCATCAGGCCGTGCGAGACCAGTCGAACGCCTGCTCCAGCGCCGCGCGCGCCTGCTCGTCGCGCCCCTCGCGCACGAGGTCGAGGATCGACTTCGTGCCGTAGGCGCGCGCCGGCTCGCGCACGACCGCAGCGATGCGCTCGGGCTTGAGGTTGCGCTCGAGGATGTCGGCGATGCGCGCGAGGTTCGCTGCCCGCGCGAGGCGCGCCCTGGGCACACCGCGCACGAGCCATTGCTCGACCGCCGAGCGGCTCACGCCGAACAGGCGCCCTGCCTCGCTCATGGAGATGTCGAGCACGCGCAGGGAGCGCGCCAGGTCGGCCGCGGCGAGCTGCCCCGCCGGGGCCGCCGTCAGCGCGGCGACGCGGTTGCGCACCGCGGCCTGCATGCGCTGGGCATCGCGGCCGCCGGCGCTGCTCGCGCGCAGCGCGCGGGCCAGTGCATCGAGAGCGGCTTCGACGGGGTCCGGCAGTCTGGGAGCCTGGCGGGTGGCCATGCCTGCACGCTACTGCAAGCAATCCGCAAGCGCAAGCATTCTGCAAGTTGTGTCGTCGCCGGTGCGCACATGACAGGATGTCCGTCATGCACGTCGGCATCATCCTCCCGCAGAACGAGATCGGCGACGACCCGGGCGCGATCCGCGAGTTCTCGGCGGCCGCCGAGGACGAGGGCTTCGAGCACATCGTCGCGTTCGACCACGTCGTCGGCAGGGACGACTACGCCTCGCAGCCGTTCCACGAGCCGTTCGTCCTGTTCGGGTTCGTCGCCGCATGCACGCGGACGATCGAGCTCGTGACGGGCATCATCATCCTGCCGCAGCGCCAGACCGCGCTTGCGGCCAAGCAGGCCGCCGAGGTGGACATGCTCTCCGGCGGCCGCTTGCGGCTCGGGCTCGGCGTCGGCTGGAATCCGCTCGAGTACGACGCACTGGGAGAGGACTTCCACGCGCGCGGCAAGCGCATGGACCAGCAGATTCCGCTGCTACAGCGACTCTGGACCGAGCCGCGCGTGACCGCCGAGCTGGGGCGTGAGCACCTCGCCGACGTCGGTCTCAACCCGCCGGCGATCCGGAGCATCCCGATCTGGCTGGGCGGCAAGGGGCCGGCCGCCGTCCGCCGAGCCGTGCAGCACGGCTCGGGCCTCATTCTCTCCGGCACGCGCGATCCCGACGCCGAGGGCACGTTCGTGGAGGTACGCGACCGCCTGCACGCGGCCGCCGACGCGGCCGGCCGGCCACGCGAGGAGCTCGGCATCGAGGTCTGGCTGACCACGAAGGACGGCGATCCCGATGCGTGGCACGCCGGGGTCGAGAGCTGGGCGGCGCTCGGCGCCACGCACCTCAGCGTCCAGACCTATGCGGAGGAGCCGATCACGCCCGCGCAGCACATCGAGCGCGTGGGCCTGATCGCCGACGTTGTGGTCGCGAGCTAGTCGCCGAGCTCGGCGCGCCTGCGCCTGACGAACTCCTCGAGCTCGGCACGGAGGGCGGCGTCCATCGGCGGCTGCTCGTAGCGCTCCAGCGCCGCGCGCCAGACCGCACCGGCACGCTCGGCGCTGTCGCTCCCGCCGTTGCGCAGCCAGCGCTGGTAGTTCTCGGTGCTGGAGAGCAGCGGCCGGTAGAAGCAGTCGCGGAAGCGCTCCAGCGTGTGCTCGGCGCCGAGGAAATGGCCACCGTGACCGACCTCGCGGTGCGCGCCGTATGCGAGCGAAGCCTCGTCGACCTCGAGCGGCGTGAACTCCTCGCGCAGCGTGCGCACGATCTCGATGTCGATGACGAGCTTCTCGTAGCAGGACACGAGCCCGGACTCCAGCCACCCCGCCGTGTGCATGACGAAGTTCGCACCTGCGAGGAAGGCCGGCAGCATCGTGTTGAGCCCCTCGTAGGCAGCCTGTGCGTCCGGGAGCTGACTGCTCGTCAGCGCGCCGCCGCCCGAGCGCCACGGCAGGCCGAGGCGTCGCGCGATCTGCCCGGTGCAGAAGAGCCCGATTGCCGACTCGGGACCGCCGAAGCCGGGCGACCCCGACTGCATGTCGGTATGCGAGAGGAAGGAGCCGAGCACGACCGGCGTCCCCGGGCGGACGAGCTGCGTCAGTGCGATGCCCGCGAGCGCCTCGGCTGTCTGCTGTACCAGCGCAGCGGGGATCGATGCCGGTGACATGGCCCCCATCAGCAGGAACGGCGTGACGATCGCCGGCTGCCCGGCTGCCGCGTACGTCAGCAGCGCGTCCAGCATCCGCTCGTCGTAGAGCAGGGGCGAGTTGACGTTGACGACCGTGTAGAGCCGTGGCTCTCGGGCCAGGGCGTCCGCGCCCCCGAACGCCATGCCGGCCATGGCGATCGAGTCGAGTGCGCCCGTCAGCGAGACCTGCGAGCCGCCGTAGGGCTTGTCGGTGAGCGTCAGCAGCGCGAGTTGCATGTCGAGGTGACGCGAGTCGAGCGGCAGGTCGTTGGGCTCGACGACGAGGCCGCCCGCGGTGTCGAAGTCGTCGTAGACCTGGGCGAGCTTGGTGAAGCGGCAGTAGTCGTCGAAGGTCGCATCGCGACGGACGCCGCCCTCGCGCACGAACGGCGGGCCCTGCACGGGGATGAAGACCATCGCGTCGCCGCCCACCTCGAAGCTGCGCTCGGGGTTGCGAGCGTGCAGCGTGAACGCCGACGGCGCTCGCGCGACCTGCTCGAGCACGAAGTCGGGGTCGAGGCGCACGACGTCGTCCTCGACGATCTGCCCGGCCTCGCGGAAGAGGCGCAGCGCCTCGGGATGGTGGAAGGCGATCCCGATCTCCTGGAGGAGACGCCGCCAGCCGCGCTCGATCGTGGCCATGGCATCCTCGCTCAGCACCTCGTAGTGCGCCATGCGGTTGCGGAACACGCGCGCAGCGTGTCAGGTCACGGCGCGACGAGGGCGCGGATGCGCGGCCAGTCGACCGCCGCACGCACGCGCGCTGCGATCGCGGAGAGGCGGGCGTCGAGGCTCTCCGCGGTCGGGCCCGGCGCGATGCCGGCACGGACGAGCAGCGCATCGCGATACGACGGGTGCTCGAGCAGCCCGTGCACATAGCTCGCTCGCACGTTGCCGGAGCGCCAGCCGAGCGGGCCATCCGGTCCCGTCAGCGTCGGGATCGCCGTTGCCCCGGCGACCGTCGCGCCATGGTGGATCTCGTAGCCCTCGAGCTCCGTGCCCGTCTCGCTGTCGGCAACGCGCACGCGGCGCGTGGTCTTGCCGGCCCGCAGCTCGGTCACGAGCTCGAGCAGCCCGAGGCCTTCCGCCTCGCCGCCGCCCTCGACGCCCTCCGGATCGCGCACGCTCCTGCCGAGCATCTGCAGCCCGCCGCAGATGCCCAGCACCGGCACGCCCGCCGCCGCACGTCTTGTGATCGCGCCGGCGATGCCGGTGGTGCGCAGCCAGTCGAGGTCGGCGAGGGTGCTCTTGCTGCCGGGGATGACGATCGCTGCGGCCGCTTCGACCTCGGCCGGGCCTCGCACGTAGCGCGCGTGGTCGCCGAGCGAGGCGAACTCGTCGAGGTTCGCGATGCGGGGGAGTGCGACGATCGCGATGCCGCCGTCGCCTGCGGCACCCTGGAGTGCGACGCCGTCCTCCTCGGGCAGCGGGATGTCGAGCCACGGGATCACCCCGAGCGTGGGCACGCCCGTCTGCTCCTCGAGCCAGGCGGGCCCGGGCGCCAGCAGCGAGGCGTCGCCGCGGAAGCGGTTGAGCAGGAAACCCGCGAGCAGATCGCGCTCCGCCGCAGCCAGGCAGTGCCACGTGCCCAGGAGGTGCGCGAAGGCGCCGCCGCGGTCGATGTCGCAACACAGCAGCACGGGTGCCGCGACCTCGAGCGCGATCGCCATGTTGACGATGTCGCCGGCTCGCAGGTTGACCTCTGCCGGGCTTCCCGCGCCCTCGATGACGACGACGTCGTACTCGTCGAGCAGGCTGTGCAGCGAGTCGCGAACGACGGGCCAGAGCCGCGCGCGGCGCTCGCGCCAGGGCAGCTGCGAGATCGCGAGGTCGGCCTCGCCGAGCACGACGACCTGCGAGCGGGTGTCGGCCTCAGGCTTGATCAGCACGGGGTTCATGCGCGCCTGCGGTGCGATGCGCGCGGCCGCGGCCTGCACGATCTGCGCCCGCCCGAGCTCGCGGCCGTCGTCCGTCACGCCGGCGTTGTTGCTCATGTTCTGGGCCTTGAACGGCGCCACGCGCAGGCCTTCCTCGGCCAGCAGGCGGCAGAATGCGGCCGCGAGGTACGACTTGCCGGCGTGCGACGTGCAGCCCTGCACCATCAGCGCGCTACCCACCGACGACTCCAAGCGCACGGCCGATGTCGTCTGGGGCCGGCGCGGGCGCCTCGGCGTTGAACGCGTAGGAGCCGCGCTTCACGAGGCGCACCCCGAGGCCCCCGGCCATGGCCGCCATCGGCCATCCGCCGTTGGGCGAGGGCGCGAGCCCGTGATCGCGCAGCGCGACACGCAGCGCCTCGCGGCGCTGCGGGGCGCGGGCCGCGATGAGCAGCGCCGTGAGCCGTGAGGGGATGAGGTTGGCCGCATCGTCCGCGCGGGCCGCGGCCCGGCCGTGGTGAAGCAACTCGGGCGTGCGGTAGCCCCACATCGCATCCGCGGTGTTGAGCGCGCGGTAGGCCGCGGCGGCAGGGAGCCCGCCGGCGGCATACGCCAGCAACGGCGCGACCACCGAATCGCTGAGGTTCTCGGCCAGCGATTGGATCGCCGCTCCGGACAACTCGCTCGCGTCGAGCGCCGCGGTGTCGCGGCTCACGAGGTCGCGTGCCGCGCGGGCTCGCGCTGCGCCGATGTCGTCGGCGACGAGCGCTCCGCGCACGCCTTCCACGGCCTCCCGCAGCCCGCGCAGCGCGAGCAGGCTGGAGAGTGCCCCCGCCTCGGCCAGCAGTGTGGCGCCGCGGGGCAGCCTGCCCAGCGCGCGCTCGGCCGCCAGGGCGCACAGCGCGGAGGCTCGCGATCACCGCGACGAGCCCGGCGGCGCCCTCGGCGACCTCGGCGGCGGATCCCTGTGCGCGCCAGCGGCGGCGAGCCGCCGAGAGCAGGCTGCCCATGCCGACGACGGGGTGCAGACGGGCCGGCGGCTCACCCAGAGCCGCGTCGATCGCGAGCGCGGCGGCGCCGACGAATGCGCGCTGCAGCACGGGGGAAGAGCATACCCTTCCGCGGATGGCGGAAGTCACCTGGGTCGGCCATGGCACCGTGCTCGTCGACCTCGACGGCGTGCGGGTGCTCACCGACCCGCTGCTGCGCGACCGCGTGGTGCACCTGCGGCGGCACGCACCGCTGCCGCCGCCGCAGCTGCTCAGCGGGCTCGACGCCGTGCTCCTGACGCATCTCCACCGCGACCACCTCGATCTGCCTTCCTTGCGGCGCGTCGGGCGGCACGTGCCGCTCGTCGTCCCGCGCGGCGGAGGCCGGCTGCTGCTGCGGCGCGGGTTCCACTCCGTGCGCGAGATCGCGCCGGGCGAGGAGCTCGCGCTCGGATCGCTGAGCGTCCTGGCGACCGAGGCTCGCCATCATGGCGGCCGCGGCGTCATGGGCGCGCGCGGCCCGGCGCTCGGTTACGTGATCACCGGGTCGCGTCGCATCTACCACGCCGGCGACACCGACCTCTTCGAGGGGATGCGCGACATCGGCGCGACCGGCCTGGACCTCGTGCTCATTCCGATCTGGGGCTGGGGATCGCGCCTCGGCCCCGGTCATCTCGATCCCTTGCGGGCAGCCCAGGCGCTCGAGTTGCTCACTCCGCGAGCCGCGGTGCCCATCCACTGGGGGACGTACGCGGTCGGCCCCAGGGCCCGTCGAACTCCGAGCTACGTGCGCGCGCCGCTGGAGCCGTTCCTGGCGGCGGCGCGCGAGCTGGCTCCGGGCGTCCGGGTCGTGGCGCTCGAGCCCGGGGGCTCGCTCGAGCTCTGAGGCGCGGCCAGAAGGCGTGCACTGGTCGCACAACCGGGGTCAGACCCGCAACGTGCGGGTCTGACCCCGACCGTGCGGACCTGACCCCTACCTGTGCGGACCTCGGGCAGGCGGCGATTGTCAGCCCGTCGGTGTCGTGTCGGGGCCCGAGGGCGGCGGGCCGCCTGGGCCGCCTCCCGGGCTGCCCGTGTGGACTTCGTTGACCTCCTGGTCGAGGCGCGCCGGCAGGGCTGCGAGGATCTTGTCCTCCTGGGCCTGGGCCAGCCGTCCGGCCGTCACCGCGGCGTCGAGATCCTGCTTCGCCGCAGTGGCGAGCGCCGCCTTGAGGCCTTCGCTCGTCTTGCCGTTTGCGACGGCGATCGCCGCCAGCGTCTTGCCGGCGGCGAGCTGCGTCCGCAGGTCGCTCGCCGATATGCCGATGTAGGTCGCGGCCGCGTCGAACGAGATCGGCCCGCCGCCCCGGCCACGGTGATGGCCCGGCCGGCCCGGGTCGCCTCCGAGCGCGAAGAGCGGCGCGTCGGACCCGGCGAGGCGCGCCTCGATCGCCGTGGCCTGCGCCTTCGTGAGCGTGCCCGCCGTGACCTGGGCCTCGATCTGGTCGACCATCGCCTTCTTGATGGCCGCCGTGAGGTCCGTCGCGCTCACACCGAGCTGACCCGCGGCGTCGGCCGCGATTGCCTGGTTCTGCGCCGCGGGCGAGTCACCCGACCGGGCTGCCGCGACTGCGGCACCACCGCCGCCCAATGCCGCGAGCCCGACGGCGCCGATCGCCGCGCGCCGTCGCAGCGTTCCTGCAGGAGTTCTGATGACGTTCATCGCTGGTTCCTCTCGTCGTCGTTCACCGATGAGCCCATGTCACCAGCGGTGCGTAAGACCAGTGAAAGAGCCGGGTAGGAGATCGCGTAGAGTCGCCCGGTGGCCGTCGCCGCCCCGATCGACGAGTGCCTCTCGATCGCCGATGGGCGGCTGCAGATCGAGGGGTGCGACGCCGGCGGCCTCGCCGAGCGCTTCGGGACGCCGCTGTCGGTCATCTCCGAGGATCACGTCCGCCGCAACGCGCGGCGCTTCGTCCGTGCGCTGGCGGCTGCCTGGCCGGAGGGGACGACGCGCGTGCTGCCCTCGATCAAGGCCAACTACACCCTGGCGGTGCGCTCCGCGCTCACCCAGGAGGGCCTGGGCTGCGACGTCTTCGGCCCGGCGGAGCTGCACGCGGCGCTCGCCGGTGGCGTGCCGCCGGCGCTCATCTCCGTCAACGGCACGGGCAAGACGCGGGCGTTGCTCGACCATGCGGTGGGCATCGGCGCACGCATCACGCTCGACAGCGTTCGGGAGATCGAGCTCGTGCGCGCCGTCGCGCGCGACCTCGGCCGCCGGGCGCAGGTTCGCTTCCGCATTCGCCCGCGCTACCTCGATCTCCAGCAGCGCTCGGACTTCTCACACGGCTCCGTCTACGCGACGGCGCAGGAGTACAAGCCGGGCATCCCGAGCGAGGAGCTGATCCCGGCGGCCCGCGAGGCCTTCGCCGCGCCCGAGCTGGATGTCCTCGGGCTCATGTCGCATCTCGGGCGGCACCGCAACGACCTCGAGACCTGGCGCGCGTACGCCGCCAGCGCAGGCCAGACAGTGGCCGAGCTCGTGGACGCGTGGGACGGCTGGCAACCCCGCGAGATCGACCTCGGCGGCGGGTATGCCGCGCCCCGCGATCCGAACGTCTGGGCCCACGGCGGCGACCTGTCACGGCCGCTCGCTCCGGCCGTCGAGGACGTCACCGAGGCGCTCGCGAGCGGCTTGCGCGCCGGGCTGGCGGGCCGCGTGCCGACGACGGGTGTGGTGCTCGAGATCGAGCCGGGCCGCGCGCTGCACGCCGACACGGGAATCCACCTCACGCGCGTCGTGAACGTCAAGCGGCAGCGCGAGCCTCTGGCGTGGCAATGGGTCGAGACCGACACGACCGAGATGTTCCTGCTCGACTTGCTCGTGGAGCACTGCCATTTCCCGGTCGTCGCGGCGACGCGCATGAACGCGGCCCTCGCGGGTCCCGTCGATGTCGTCGGCTGCTCCTGCGGCTTCGATGTCCTGGCACACCAGGTGAGCCTGCCCGCGGTGGAGCCGGGCGACACGCTTGCCTTCCTGGACACGGGCGCCTACGAGGACGCCTGCGCGGCCAACTTCAATGCGCTGCCGAGGCCGGCGATCGCCCTCGTGACGGGCGCAGAGGCCGAGATCGTCCGCCGCGCCGAGACGGTCGAGGACGTCTTCGCGCGCGACGTCGTGCCGGAGCGCCTGCGCCCGTGACCGTGCGCGGCATCGATCACGTGGGCATCACGGTCGCGAGCCTCGAGGCCGCGCTCGGCTTCTATCGCGACCTGCTCGGCCTGCGCGTGACCGACGAGGGCGAGGACGGCGGGCCCGAGCTGGACGCGATCACCGGCCTCACGGGCGCACGCGTGCGCTACGCCGAGCTCGACCTCGGCGCAGGGCGGTTGCTGGAGATCGTCGAGACGATCGCGCCGACCGGGACGCGACTCGCCCAGCGGCCCTACGACCCGGGAGCGTCGCACCTGGCGCTGCTCGTGGACGACGTCGACGCCGTCTGCGCCCGACTCGCGGGTGCCGGCATGACGGTGCCCGGGCGGCCCACGACGATCTCCACCCCCGGCGCCTGGCGGGGCGCGCGCTGCGTCTACGTCGAGGACCCCGACGGACGCACCGTCGAGCTTGTAGAGCGCCCTGCTTGACATCGCACCGCGCGCGGCCGAAACTCCCGTCCGGCCGCGCAAGCCAGCCATCCACGCTCAGTCAGCGAGAACCTCTACGCCTGGGTGTCGGCGCCGCTGACACCCCAGGTGTCCGCAACGAGATAGCCCTCCGGAAACGGATCGGAGGGGTCGACGAGGTACTGGTGCAGGCCGGTGATCCAGGCCGACCCGCGCACGGCGGGGACGATGCCGTCGTGCTCGCCGACGCGTGCAGTGCCCACGATGCGGCCGTCGAAGACCGAGCCGATCACGGAGGCGTGCGACATCGTGTCGCCGGGGTGCATGAGGCCGCGCGCATGCAGCGCAGCCATGCGGGCGCACAGGCCGGTGCCGGTGGGGCTGCGGTCGAGCCGGCCCGGAGCCACGACGACCGCGTTGCGCGTGACCGCGCCGGCGCCCTGCCAGGGCGCGGCGATCTGCACGATGGAGACGTCGCGGATGGCGGGGTTCTCAGGATGGGCGCACGGCAACTGGGCTCGGGCGGCGACGCGGATCCGCTCGCCCGCGAGCGAGAGGTCGCGCGCCTCGCTCGGCTCGATCGCGAAGCCGAGCGCCGCGGCGTCGGCGATCGCGTAGAACATGCCTCCGTAGGCCACGTCGACCCTCAGCGTGCCCAGCCCCTCGACCTCGAGGGGCGCGTCGAGCCGCGCGGCGAAGCACGGCACGTTCGTGAACTCGACCGACTCGCAGCGACCGTCGCGGCACGTCGCGCGCGCCTCGACGACTCCACCGGGTGCCTCCAGCCGGACGACCGTCTCGGGCTCCCGCATCGGCACCATGCCCGTCTCGAGCAGCACGGTCGTCGTGCAGATCGTGTTGGAGCCCGACATCGGCGGGTACTCCGTCGGCTCCATGATGATGAAGCCCGCGTGGCAGTCGCCGCGCGTGGCCGGCACGATCAGGTTCGCGTGAGCCGCCACGCTGCCGCGCGGCTCGCGCAGCAGGAGCCGGCGGAGCGCGTCGCCGTCTCGCTCCAGCGCCTGCATCTGCTCGAACACGGTGGCTCCGGGCGGTGGCAGGACGCCCCCGACGACCACGTTGCCGATCTCGCCGCCCGCATGCGCGCCGACCACGCTGATCGTGCGCATGGCTCTCACGGCGGTGGTTGTAGCAGACGCCGCGCCCGGCTCCATCGAGGCCCCGGAAAACGACCGTGGCCGCGGAGGAAGCCTCCGCGGCCCGTGTGATCGAATCTCCCGCAACGCGTGCGGGAGCCGCGCTCCTAGATGTCGCCGGTGACCGAGCCGAGCGCGCTTCCGATCGCACCGCTCAGGAACCCGAGCGCGGCGAAGATGCCGATGGCGATCACGGCAAGCACCACTGCGTACTCGGCCATCGTCTGGCCGTCCTGCTGCGCGAGGCGAGCCCGCAGCCAGGTGTAGTACTCGAGCATGACCTTCCTCCGATTGACGAGGGACCGGAGTACCTCATCTCAGCAGTCTTCGCCGACCGTTCAATGCCGAAACGGAGGGATACCTCCGGGAGGCGAAGTCGAGCGGATTCAGCGCGCCGGTCCCACCCGCGCGGTGAGATCGAGCAGCGCATCGACCAGTTCGCCTGCATCCAGGGCCACGCCGAGATCGGCGTGCTCGAAGATGCGCGCCGAGCCGTTGTGATTGACGGCCACGATCGTCTGGCTGTCCGCCATCCCCACGAGGTGCGGGAGCGCTCCTGAGATGCCGAGAGCCAGGTAGGTGCGTGGGGCGACCGTGTCGCCCGAGGCGCCCACGAGCTCCGTGCGGGTCGCGTAGCCGGCCTCGACCAGCGGCCGCGAGACCCCCAGGCGCGCTCCGTAGCGCTCTGCGAGCGTCCGGCAGCGCTCGATCGCGTCTTCCGCGCCGCGGCCCACCGCGACGACCGCGTCCGCGCCCGCCGCGCGCAGCAGCGCATCGATGCGCTCGGCCGCAGCGGCCGCGTCCTCGATGCGCTCGCAGGCGCGCCGCTCGGGCTCGGGTCGCGGAGGCAGGAAGGCCAGAGGCGCAGCATCCGGCGCCGGTGGCAGCTCGACGCTGTCGCCGACGCGCTCGCGCAGCCACGGCAGGGCGACCTCCGGGTCGTCGCAGTCGATCTCGCGCGCGAGCCTGTGGCCGTCGAACACGGCCTCGGCAAGCAGTCGCGGGGCGACGCAGTCACCGATGCGGAAGACGCCGGTGCGGCGGCCGTCGAGCTCGTGGAAGAGCGCGTCGTCGGACACGCGCTGGGTGACGAGGACGACCCCGGCCGCCGGCAGCTCGAGCGACTGGCCCGCCGCGTCTTCGAGCGTGAGGCTTCCCGGCTCGATGCGTTTCAGCACGGTCCCCGCGCGCATGGCGACACCGCACTCGCGCAGGCGCTCGCGCACGAGCACGTCCTCGAGCGTCTCGGCGCAGAACGGGACGATCGTCTCGTGCCCGCTGATCAGCTCGACCTCGCGGCCCTCGCGCGCCAGCAACTCGGCCAGCGCTCCCGCGACGAGATAGCCGTCGGCGTCGTAGACGACGATGCGGCCGGCCGCCGGGCGGCGGCCCGCGAGCATGATCTGCTCGGGTGTGAGCACGTGCGCGGCGACTGCGTCGGCGCCCGGTAGCGGCGCGCGCGTGAAGCCGTTGAGGCCGTCGGTCGCCCAGTGCGAGCCCGTCGCCAGCACGACCGCGTCGGCGCTGTTGCGCTCGATCTCCACCGCGGTCAGCTCGATCTCGTTGATCAGCTCGACATTGGGCAGGCGCTTGAGCGCCGCCATGCGGTAGGCGGTCACGCGACCCCATTCGCCGAGCCCGGGCAGGCGGGAGAGCCAGCCGAGATGGCCGCCCATCGACGGGGCGCGGTCGACGAGGCGCACGCGTGCAGCGCCCCGCCGCGCGAGCGTGAGTGCGCACTCCATGCCGGCTGGTCCGCCGCCGACCACGAGCGCGTCGAATCCCGGGCGCAGCGGCGCGAAGCGCTCCGGATGCCAGCCGCGGCGGTGCTCCTCGCCCGCAGTCGCGTTCTGGGTACAGCCGATGTGGCGTCGCGAGTCGGCCTTCGAGATGCAGATGTTGCACCCGATGCACTCGCGGATCTCGTCGACGCGGCCCTCGTCGATCTTGCGCGGGAGGAAGGGATCGGCGATCGACGGCCGGGCGGCTCCGATCAGATCCCACGCGCCGCTGCGCACGATCTCCGCCATCAGGTCGGGATCCGTCAGCCTGCTCACGCCTACGATCGGCTTCGTCGTTGCTTCTCGCACGCGCGACGTGCTGTCGAACTGCCAGCCCTCGGCGAAGAAGCGCGACGGGCCAGAGTCCTTCGACCACTCGGCGATCGAACCGACCGTGACGTCCCAGAGGTCGACGAGGTGATCGGCCATGCGCACGAACTCGAGCCCCTCCTCGATGTCCACGCCGAGCGCGCCCAGGCGGTCGACCGCCACGCGGCAGGCGATCGCGCAGTCGTCGCCGATCGCGCTGCGCACCTGCTCGAGCGTCTCCAGCCAGAAGCGCGCCCGGTTCTCGAGCGTGCCGCCGTAGGCGTCGCTGCGGCGGTTGTAATCGGGCGACAGGAACTGGCCCGGCAGGTACGTGTGCGCGCCGTAGACGTAGACGATGTCGAAGCCGGCCGTGCGCGACTGCTGCGCCGCGCGGACCCAATCTGCCTGCACGCGGCGGATGTCGCGCGTCGTCATCGCGCGCGGAACGAGACCCGGCGCGAAATCGCTCGCGATCTGCGAGGGCGCGGCCGGAGCGAGGCGCGACTCGCTGTTCTCGCCGTGCGCGCCCGTGTGCGAGAGCTCGATGCCTGCGAGCGCGCCGTGCCTGTGCGCCTCTTCGGCCGTCGCGGCGAGCACGTGCACGTCGCGCTCGTCCCACATGCGAGCGGAGACGTACGGCGTCTCGTCTGACTCCGCGCTGATCGCGCAGTACTCCGTGTTGACGGCGGCCCAGCCGCCCTCGGCCTTGACGGCGCGGTGGCGCGCCTGCGACCAGGGCTTCTCAGAGCCGAAGCCCGTGCAGTGCGGCACCTGGTAGAAGCGGTTGCGCAACGTCTTGGGTCCGATGCGCAGCGGCTCGAAGAGCACGTCATGACGCGGGTCGCGAGCCATGTCGCGAGAGCATGACCGATGCGCCAGTCAGCGGTCGGCAACCGCGCGGATGTAGCGCGCGACCGCGAGTGCGTCCGCGTGAGACAGCGGCCGGCGAACGGGCATGATCAGCGCGAAGCTCACGATCGCGGCAGCGCTCAGGTGTGCCTGGACGAGATCACCGCCCACGGCCCGGCCGTCGTGGCCCGAGAGCGTGTGGCAACCGCCGCAGGAGCTCCTGTAGATCGCGCCGCCGCGTCGCACGGTAGCCGCGTTGGAGCCGTGCGCGGCATCGCCGCAGCCAACCGCGCCGCACGCGGCGAGCAAGATGGCGAGGACGCCGGCTGCGGCGCGGAGCATGATCAGCGCATGATGCCCGTGTGGCCGAGCGAGTAGCGGCCGGGCTGTGGCCAGACGCTCAGGCCGTGCGGCCCGGAGCCGACGTGGATGCGGGCAAGCAGGCGTCCGTTGCGCGTCGAGATCGCATACACCTCGGCGTCGTGACGGCCGGAGACCCAGAGCACCCTCCCATCGGCAGAGACGCCGCCCATGTCGGGGCTTCCGCCGCCGGGGATGCGCCACTTGGCGACGACCTTGCGCGTACGAAAGCGGATGACGGAGATCGAGCCCTCTCCGCGGTTGGTGACGTAGAGCAGCTTCGCGTCGCGGCTCGGGTACAGCCCGTGCGCGCCGGTGCCGGTCGGCAGCAGGCGCAGCACGCGGTAGCTACGCGCGTCGATCTCCCAGACGCCGTTTGCGCGCATGTCGGCCACGTAGAAGATCTTCCCGTCCGGTGAGAGCTTGACGTCCTGCGGCATGGCGCCGCGCCCGCTGGGCAGGTCGATGGTGCGCACGACCCGCTCGCGGGCGACGTCGACGACGACCACCTGACCCGAGAATTCGCAACTCGCTGCCAGGAAGCGGCCGTCGGCGGTGAAGTCCAGGTGGTCGATCCCGACGCACGGCACCGGCAGCGAATGGTGCAGCCCGAAGGTGTGCGCGTTGCGGAAGTCGAGGCGCCGCAGCCGCTCGGCGACCACGATCGCGAAGCGTCCGTCGGGCGTGAAGTACAGGTTGTAGGGATCGTCCACCGGAATCGGCCGACCGGCGGGCTTACCCGTGCGCGGGTCGATCGGCGTGAGGCTGTTGCCCACGTCGTTGGTGACGTAGAGCTTCCGCAGGTTCCAGGCCGGCACGACGTGTTGGGGCAGGAGCCCGACCGCGAAGTGATCGATTACCCGGTAGGTCGCGGGATCGATCACGTCAACAGTGCCGCTGTCGCTGTTCGGCACGTAGACGAGCGGCCGCGCGCTGCGCGCAGCACCTGTCAGCTCGTTCGCGCCGTCGTGGGAGTAGACACCGGCGGCGGCGCGCGTGACGCGCGCCGCCGCCAGCCCCGCCGCCGCAGGGGATCGCGGGAGTGCGGCGACGAGTTCGCTCACGCCGGCTTCCGTCCCGTGCGAGCCACGGCCACCGGCGAGCAAGATGCGATTGCCGAACGAGGCGGCTGCGAGATCCGAGCGCGGCGAGGCGAGCGAACCGGCCGCCCAGACCCGCCCTCGGCGTGCGTCGATCGCGACGATGCGGGCCGTCGGCGTCCCGATGCCGGCTCCGCGGCCGCCGACGACGTAGGCGAGATTGCCGAGCGCTGCCGCCGCGGCGTGCGTCGTCGGCGCCGGCAGCCGCCCGATGCGCATGATCCGCGCGGTCGCGGGGATGTACGCGAAGATGGCGGCGCTCGCCGTTCCGGACTCGAGTGAGCCGCCGGCGATGACGAGGCGGCCGCCGACGGCGGCGACGGCCGCGTAGCGCAGCGCGAACGGCAGATGAGCGACGACCCGCGCCGGTGCCCCCGGCCGCCACGCGACGATCGTGTCGAGCCAGCGGCTGCCCGTGAAGCCGCCGACGACATAGGCGGTGCCGTCGATCGCGGCTGCCGACTGATCGGAGCTCGGCGACGGCAGATGCGCGACCAGCGCCGCGTCAGTGCCGGAGAGCGCGACGCGCAGCACCTCGTCGCTCTGGGTGCTCGCGCCGGTGCCGCCGCCGAACAGGTAGACCGCACCTCCTATGCGCACGGCCGCCGTGTCGTGCAGGGCGGTCGGAAGCCGTCCGCCCGCGCGATCGGCGGCAGGCCGGACGAGCTGGATCTCCGTGCGCGAGGTATCGGCGGCCGAGAGACCGCCGAGCAACATCGCTCCGCCCGGCACGCCGGCAGCCGCCGCGTCCTGCACCGGCTCCGCCAGGCGTCCGGTTGCGCGCTCGACAAGCCGGCGAGTACGCGCGGGGCGTGGCCGCGTCGTGTGCACGGCGAGGACGGCCGGGGGCTTCGTCCGAGGCGCTTCGGACGGCGTGTCGGCATGTGATCCCCCGACCCCGAGGCCGCGGCCGGCCGCGGCGACGCAGGCGACGAGGATCGCCAGCAGGGCGAGGGCGCGGAGAAGGCGCCGGCGCTGCCGCCGGCGCCGGCGTAAGGAGGGCTCGAGTCTCAGTGCCCGCCGGTCCAGCTCGTCCATGGCCCGATCAGCGGCAGCGTGGCGACGGCGACGATGGCGCCGGCCACGATGGCGCCCGACACGAGCGTGAGACGCGCGCGCGAGCCTCCGAGGCCCTCGCCTCCGCGCACGTCCGGCGCGACAAGGCCCGGGATGCGCAGCGCGTGCGCGAGCACGTGCGCCGACATCGCGACGAGCCAGACCACGAAGCTCGCCTTGTGCAGGCCGAGCACGGCACCGCGACCGGGGCCGAGTACGGCGAGCGTCACCCCGGTGCCGAAGAGGCCGAGAGTGGACGCGACCACCAGGGGACCGAGCAGCCGTAGGAGGGTCGCGGGCGGCCCGGCGTCGACATAGGGGCGGTGGCCCGTGTAGTAGCGAGCGAACCGGTATCCCGTGCTCGCGAGCTTGAGGGCCACGATCGGGACGAGCAGCATCCCGATGAAGATGTGCCAGGACAGGAAGGAATGCAGCGAGAGGAGGGTCAGGCCCTCGGCGGCGAGCAGCACCAGCAGGATCGCGGCCGTCGTGCCGGTGAGACGCGAATTTCCCTCCGTCCCGCCCAGCGACGCCGGGGCGCGGACGTCGTGCGTCGCGGGCTGCACCGCCGGCGGCGACGTCGGGTGTGGGTCGACACGCACCACCACACTTGAGCAGCCGCAGATGAGGCTTCAATGAGAGCGGTTCATCGTCGTCTCACGGTGGTGCACCAGAATGACTGGCGTGCGTGTCCTGGTGATCGAGGATGAGGCGAAGCTGGCCGAGGTGGTCGCTCGCGGTCTGCGCGAGGAGGGCTACGCGGCCGACATCGCCGGAGGTGGCGAGGACGCGCTGTGGATGGCCCAGGCGGCGGGATACGACGCGATCCTGCTCGACGTCATGCTTCCCGGCGCGGACGGGTTCGAAATCTGCCGCCGCCTGCGCGAGCTCGGGGTCTGGAGCCCCGTGCTGATGCTGACGGCGCGCGATGCCGTCGAGGATCGCGTGCATGGCCTCGATGCGGGTGCGGATGACTATCTGATCAAGCCGTTCTCCTTCGAGGAGTTGCTGGCGCGGCTGCGAGCGCTGGTGCGCCGCGCGCCCGCCGCGCGCCCGGCCGTGGTCGAGGTCGGCGATCTCCGCCTCGATCCCGCTGCCCGCCGCGCGTGGCGCGGTGAGGTCGAGCTGGACCTCTCCGCCAAGGAGTTCGCGCTCCTGGAGCTCTTCATGCGGCGCCCGGGCAGGGTCCTGACCCGCTCCGAGCTGCTCGACGGCGCCTGGGACATTGCGTTCGAGCGCCGCTCGAACATCGTCGACGTCTACATGGGATATCTCCGCTCGAAGGTCGACAAGCCGTTCGACAGCGACTCCCTCGAGACCGTGCGCGGGGTCGGCTACAGGCTGCGGGCCGGCGGGTGAGCCGGCTACCGATCCGGCTGCGGCTCACGCTCGCCTTCGCAATCGCGATGGCGGTCGTGCTCGCGGGCATGGGCCTCTTCGTCTACCAGCGCGTTGGAGACTCGTTGCTCGCCTCCGTCGATCAGACGCTTCGCTCCCAGGCGTCGGAGGCTGTCGCGCACTCGCGTAGAGGCGCCGACCTCGGCGATCGCGACGTCAGCGGTGGTACCACGCTCGCGCAGCTGCTGGACTCGCGGGGGCACGTCCTGCGCTCCGATCCGGCCGGCCTCGCACCGTTGCTCTCCCCGGGGGATGCGCGCCGGGCGTCTGCCGGTCAGCAGCTGAGGCGCACGCGTTCGCTGCGCTCGCCGAGCGGGACCTGGCGCCTGCTCGCCATCACGAACGGCCAGGACGGGCACGTGGCGGTCGTTGCACGCTCACTCGAGCCACGCGAGGAGTCGCTCGACCACCTCCTGCGTCAGCTGATGGTCGCAGTCCCGATCGCGCTCTTGCTGGCCTCGCTGGCCGGCTATGCCCTTGCCGCCGCGGCGCTGCGTCCGGTCGAGGCGATGCGCCGTCGCGCCGCGGCCGTGTCGGCGGCGTCGCCCGGACGACTCCCGGTGCCCCCGAGCCATGACGAGGTCTCGCGGCTGGCGACGACGCTCAACGAGATGCTGGCCCGGCTGGAGGCGGCGTTCGAGCACGAGCGACGGTTCGTGGCGGATGCGAGCCACGAGCTGCGCACGCCGCTCGCGCTGCTGCGCGCCGAGATCGAGGTCACGCTGCGGCGCAAGCGCACTGCAGCAGAGCTCGAGGCGACCCTTCGCTCGGCGGGCGAGGAGACGCAGCGCCTCTCGCGCCTGGCGGAGGACCTCCTGCTGATGGCACGCGCCGACCGTGGACCCTTGCCGCTCCGCCGCGAGACGATCCCCGTCGAGGCGGTCCTGGACACGGTCGCACGGCGCTTCGCCGTGTCCAACGGGGGGAACGGCGCGATCCGCGTGGAGGCGACCGGCGCTGTGCTCGAGGCGGATCCCGATCGCCTTGCCCAGGCGATCACGAACCTCGTCGACAACGCGCTGGTCCACGGGGCCGGGCCGATCGTGCTCTCCGCGATCGAGCGGCGGGACTCGGTCGAGTTGCACGTGGTCGACAGTGGCGGCGGGTTCTCCGAGGAGTTCCTGCCTCGGGCGTTCGATCGCTTCAGCCGCGCCGACGAGGCGAGGGGGCAAGGCGGGACGGGGCTCGGACTCTCGATCGCCGAGCTGATCGCGGCCGCGCACGGCGGCCGCGCGGGTGCCGCGAACCGATCCGAGGGCGGCGCCGACGTGTGGCTGGCGATTCCGCGCGCGGCGAAAGGCGCGCTCTAGGGAGCGCAGCGGGATTTCACCTGATTCTCATGCCCGGCTGCTCAACTGTGATGCATGCAGCCGGGGCAACGTGATCTCAAGCGCCGGATCGCCGATCGCGACGCGGCCATCAGGCGCCTGCGACGCGCGACCGCACTGGCGTTCGCCGGCATGATCGCTCTGGCCGTGAGCTTCGCCGGTCTGGCGGCCAAGGCATTCCCCGGGCGCAGCTCGAAGACCGCGCCTGCCGTGACCGTGACGCCGCCGCAGCAGCAGCGCACAGCCCGTCACGCGGCTGCCGCCCCGCCGCCCCTCATCCCGGCAGGAGGTGAGGCTCCTGCCTCGCCGGCGGCACCGCCCCCCCCCCGCCGGCAGTGACGCAGGCTCCACCGGTGGCTGTCTCGGGCGGTTCCTGACAGCCGTGCTGGCCGTCCTCGGAGGCTCGCGGGCCATGTGGTACGCGACGCGTGGCACCGGCGTCGTCTCGCTGATCCTGCTGACTGCGATCGTCTGCCTCGGCGTCGCGGGCGTGCGGCGTCTCGGGAGCCGGCAGTGGCCGCGCCACCTCGTGGCCGGACTGCACCGCAATCTCACGCTGGTCGCGCTCGTCTTCCTCGCACTGCACATCGCCACGACGGTGCTCGACGGCTTCGCGCCGATCGCCCTGCAGGATGCCGTGGTCCCCTTCGGCTCCGCGTACCGGCCGGTCTGGCTGGGGCTCGGCGCCGTGGCCTTCGATCTGCTGCTGGCGCTCACCATCACCAGTCTTCTGCGTGGGCGCTTCGGCTTCCGGACGTGGCGCCTGTTCCACTGGCTGGCGTACGCGGCCTGGCCGATCGCCCTCGTCCACGCGCTCGGCACCGGCAGCGACGGCCGCGTCGGCTGGATGCAAGTGCTCGCGCTCGCCCTCACGGCAGCCGTCGTCGCCGCGGTGATCGTGCGACTGGCGGATCCCTCGACCTGGCCGGGCGCACGGATTGCAGCGGGATCGGCGCTCCTGCTCGCCCCGCTTGCCCTGCTGCTCTGGTACGCGACGGGCCCGGCGGCCACCGGCTGGGCCGCTCGCGCGGGCACGCCCACGTCGCTGCTCCCGCACCGCGTCGTCGTGCGGAGCACGCCGGCAGCACCTGCTCGCCCGCACGCGGTCGCCGTGCTGCCTCGGCCGCCCTTCGTCGCTGCTCTGCGCGGCCGCCTCACGACGACGCCGGGATCGCAGGGTCGTGTGCTCGTGAGCATCAGGGGCCGCACCTCGGCGCCCGCGCGAGGCGTGCTCTGGATCCGCCTTCAGGGCCAGCCGACAGGCGATGGAGGCGTCTCGATGACCTCGAGCGGCGCCAGCTACGGGACAGCGGCGTCACCCGGGCAATACCTCGGCAGGATCGTGGCGCTGGACGGCACGCGGCTCGTGCTCGCCCTGCACGGCCAGTCGGGTGGCCTCGCGCTGCGCGTCGATCTCCAGATCGACGCGGTCACGCACCGCGTCACGGGCACGGTCGCCGCGCAGAAGGCCGGCGGAAACTCGATAGTCCGGTCTTCAGGGGATTGCCGTCGCGAGCCCCTGCGCGCTGATACGGCAGGCGGTACCGCTCGCGCTCGCAGTCGCCCACATCGTGCTGACCCGGTCGCCGGCAGTGCTGTCGACGCTCGCCTGCCACATGATCGACTCCAGCCCGCCCGCGCCCGAGTTGGCCGGCTGGGCGAACGTGCCGCCTACGGCGACGCTCTGGGTGTTCACGTCGGCATTCGCGCCGCCCGTCGGGAAAACGACCTGGTTGACGACGGTCACCGCGCCCGCCGCAGTGTTCTGCCACTGCGTGGTCGTGGTGCCATTCGCGCAGCTGGCGCGCAGCGCGCCCAGGCCGGGCACGCTCAGGAGCGTCGTGAAGCCCGTGCCGTCGGGCAGCGTGACCGCGGTCGAGAGCATGCGGCCGTTGCCTTCCACGACCTCGCCGTCCTTGATCTTGCCGGCGGTGATGGACGCATCGGCGAGGTCGGCTGCCGCGACCGAGCCATCCTTGATCTTCGTGCTCGTGACCGCGTCGGTGGCCAGGTCGCTCTCGCCGACGTTGCCCGCGCGGATCTTCGCGCCTGTGACCGCATCGTTTGCCAGGTCACTGTTGCCGATCGCGCCGCCGCGCACCTTTGCGCCGGACACGGAGTCGTTCCCGAGATCCGCATTGCCGACGCTCGCGTCCCGGATCTGCAGGCCGGTGACCGCGCTCGCGAGGATCTTGGCCGTGACCACGCTGTTGCGCGCCAGGTCGACGTTCTTCACCTGGCCGTTGCGGATCTTCGCGCTCGTGATCGCGTTGTTCTTGATCTGCTTCGTGCCGATGCGCACGACCGCATAGGACGTGCCGCCGAGTGCCACGACAAGCGCGACGACCGCAACGCCCAGCGCGGGCGAAGGTAGACGGATCCAGGCTCGCATGATCGTTCCTCCCGTAGGTGCCGGCTCCGACGGCCGGGGCGACGAACCCAGCCTGGCAGACGGATGTGCCGAATCCGTGAAGAGTTCTTTCGCAAGCTCGTTCGTAAGAGCGACGTAGGAGTCCGCCCGCGATGGCCCCGCGCGGGTTCAGAATGGGGAGCGATGAGAATCCTCGTGGTCGACGACGATCGCTCGGTGCGCGACGCCCTGCGCCGCGCACTGACGCTGGCCGGCTACGAGGTGCAGATGGCCGAGGGGGGCCAGCAGGCGCTGACGCAGGCGTCCACCGCCGTGCCCGATGCCGTCGTGCTCGACGTGGGCATGCCCGACGTCGACGGCATCGAGGTGTGCAGGAGACTGCGCGGGGCGGGCAACCGCGTGCCGATCCTGATGCTGACCGCGCGGGACGCGATCGCCGATCGCATCGACGGGCTCGACGCCGGTGCCGACGACTATCTGGTGAAGCCGTTCGACGTCGGCGAGCTGAAGGCGCGGCTGCGCGCGCTGTTGCGCCGCAACGGCAGCGAGGGCGACCCCGATGCCGTCACGTTCGCCGAGCTGAAGCTCGACAGCGCGCGCCACGGCGTGGCCGTCGGGGATCGCTTCGCCGAGCTGACGCGCACCGAGTACCAGCTGCTCGAGCTGCTGATGCTCAACCCGAGGCGCGTGCTTCCGCATGGCCTCATCTACGACCGCGTCTGGGGCTACGACTTCGGGCCCGCCTCGAATGCGCTGCGGGTGTACGTCGGCTATCTGCGCCGGAAGCTCGAGGACGCGGGCGCCAGGCCGCTGATCCACACGATCCGCGGCGTCGGCTACGTGCTGCGAGAGCCGTGACGCTGCGCACGCGCATGGCGGCGGTGGCCGGCGTCGCGGTGGCGCTGACCGTGGTTGCGCTCGCCGCTGCGCAGTACGAGGCGGCCCGTTCGACCCTGCGCGGCCAGATCGACTCCGCGCTGCGTGACCGCGCGGCCTCGATCGTGAGCTCGCCGGGGCCCCGTGACGGCCACGGAAACGGTCCGGACGGCGGCGGCGAGTTCGACGGCGGCGGCCCGCCGCCCAATCCGTTCGGCGACGCCGCGGGCAAGGTGCAATACATCACGCCGCAGGGCGCGATCGTGTCGCCCGACTCGGCCACGGGAATCGCCGGGTCGAGGCTGCCGGTCGATGCGAGAACGCGGGCGCTCGCCGCGGGCGGCGTGGGCAGCTACTTCGGCGACGCTCACGTGAGCGGCGTTCATCTGCGGATGCTCACCGTCGGCCTGGGGGATCGCGGCGCCGCCCAGATCGCACGGCCGCTGACGGAAGTCGACCACGCGCTGCGGGAGCTGCTGCTCGTCCTGCTCGCCGTGGGCGGGGTCGGCATTCTCGTGGCGGCTGCGCTCGGCGGTGTCGTCGCGCGGGCGGCGCTGGCGCCCGTATCGCGATTCACACGCCGCACGGAGGCATTGACGGCCAATCCCGACCTCTCGCAGCGACTCGAGATCCAGGGGCAGGACGAGCTCGCGCGGCTGGCACGCAGCTTCAATGCGACTCTCGACGCGCTCGAGCGCTCGGCGGAGGCGCAGCGCCACCTCGTCGCCGATGCCAGCCATGAGCTGCGCACCCCGATCGCAAGCCTGCGCGCCAACGTCCAGGTGCTTCAGGACGCCGATCTGCTGCCCGAGGCCGATCGCGAGAGCCTACGCGCCGACATCATCGCGGAGCTCGACGAGCTGACCGCCCTCGTGGGCGACGTCGTCGAGCTGGCGCGCGGCTCCAAGCCGAGTGACGTCGTGGACGATGTGCGCATCGACCAGATCGTGCGCGCGCTCGTGGACCGGGCCGAGCGGCGCGCCGGCGACGGCGTGGTGTTCGGCGTGAGCCTCCAGCCGACGGTCGTCAGCGGCGACCCCGAGCGCATCAGCCGCGCCATCTCGAACCTCCTGGGCAACGCGCACAAGTGGAGCCCGCGCGGGGGGCGGATCGAGATCGATCTGGCGGACGGGACGCTCGTCGTCCGCGATCACGGGCCGGGGTTCGACGAAGCCGATCTGCCGCACGTGTTCGACCGCTTCTACCGCGCCGACAGCGCTCGCGGAATGCCCGGTTCCGGCCTCGGCCTGGCGATCGTCCGGCAGGCGGCGGAGGCCCACGGCGGCTGGGCGACCGCTGCCAACGCCGCGGGTGGCGGAGCGGTCGTGAGCGTCTCGTTCGGGCCGTCGGTCGTCGTCGCCGACGACGCTGCCGACGACGGGTCAGGAGGCGTCGTCGCTCCGCTGCTCGAGCGCGAGCGCGAGCCGCGGGCATAGCGCGACGGCACGGCGCGCCTCGCGCTGCAGCCTCGCCGGCACCGGGCCGTCCGCGACGATGGGATAGCCCCACTCGTCGAGCGAGATCAGCTCCGGGAGAAGCTCGGCGCAGTGGCCGTAGGCGTCGCAGCGGATCGGGTTGACGCGCAGGCGGCTCGTAGGGCGGCTCATCGCCACTCCGCCGACCCCTGCGGGATCGGCATCACCGGCTCGAACGAGCGCGCCGTGCAGTGGCCGGCGAGGTGATGCCTGATCTCCTCCGCGAAGACGGTGAGCGCGCTCGCTACGAGCCGCGTCGCGCCATTTGGATGTGCACACGCGCCACGCCCCGTGACCTGCGGCGCGATGCGCCGGAGGCGCTCTATCGCGTCCGCGCAATCGACGTCGCAGGCCGCGACGGAGCTGGCTCGCGTCGGCGATCGCGCGGAGCCCGTACACGCACGGACCGCACTGGCCTGCGCTCTCGCCGGCCAGGTACGCGGCCAGGCGGGCGGTCTCGACGACGCCGCAGCTCGTGTGCGGGAGCACCGTGATCGAGCGTGCGCCGAGAGACGCGCCGAGTGGCTGTAGAGCGGCCTCGGAGAGCGAGGCGCCGAGCGCCGCAGCGGCCGGCACCCACGTGCCGAAGTAGCCGCCGATGAGGATGGCCTGCGCCGCCTCGTCGAACCCGTCGCTGCGTTCCAGCGCGGTGCGCAACGGGGCGCCGGACTCCAGCTCCGTGATGCCTGGTCTCCCGACTGCGCCGCCCATGGTGACAAGCATCGAGCCGGGCTCGGCGTCGGTGCCGAGCTCGCGAAACCAGTCTGCGCCGTTGCGGGCGATCAACGCGATGTTGGCGAGCGTCTCGACGTTCTGCACGAGGGTCGGGCGCCCGCGGACGCCTCGCTCGTAGGGGCGCGGCGGGGCGAAGGTCGGTTTGGCGGAACCTCCGTTCAGCCAGGCCACGAGCGCGCTCTCCTCGCCCGAGACGAAGCGATCCGGAACCGAGAAGAGCTCGATGTGCTCACGGCGGCGGACTCGGGTGCGCTCTGCCACCGCAGCGGCGAGGCTCGCATACGCGCTGGTTGCTCCGCGGCCAACGCCGACCATGATCCGCCGGGCGCCGACGGCTGCGGCTGCAGCGACGGCGCCGTCGAGCACCAGGTGGGGGTTGACGCGCATCAACAGGCTGTCCTTGTGGCTCGCAGGCTCCCCCTCGACGCCGTTCGCGACCACGATCGGCCCTCGCGCAGCCGCGACGGAACGGAGCTTGACGTGCGTCGGGAATCCGGCGCCTCCGCGTCCGCGCAGGCCGCTCGCCTCGACCTCGGAGATGAGAGTCGCGGACTCGCCGCGCAGGGAGGGCAGGGGGCCGTAGCGTGCGATGTGCGCGTCGAGCGACGAGTCGAGGCCGCTGGGCGGGAGCAACCGCGGCAGCGTCTCGGAGCGCGGTCGCGTCCGCCCGGCGACGCTCATGGCGCGACTCGCAGGTGCGGTGGCGAGAGGTGCTTGGTCGCCGGAGGCGGAGTCGTCAGGAGGCGGAGCGCGACGGCTCCGCCGAAGACCGCGACGCACGCGGCGTCGACTGCCAGCATCCAGGTCGCATGTGAGTCCGTGCCCATGCCCGCACCGTGGAGGAGCGCGACCGGCCACGCGAGATAGGCCAGGAAGTGCAGCGTGCGCCACACGCGCGGAGCAAGGCGCTGCCGCAGCAGGCTGGTGACGACGAGCGCGATCACGAGGTCGAGCGCGAGCGCGCCCAGCCCGAGCCAGAGCGCGTAGCGGTCGGACGGCATCGGCACGACGGCAGCCACGGCGCGCACCGACGCCTGGGGATCGATGATCGCCGTGAGCACGTGCACCGTCAGGAAGACGACGGCCATCAGCGCGATGTTGCGGTGCAGGCCCAGCGTGACGAAGCGCGGCGCGCGCCCCGGGCGCAAGCGGCTCGCGGTCGCGACGCCGAGCGCGCTGACAGCGGTCAGGAGGAGCAGGGAGACGACGCCGCTCGCGCGCATGAGGTACCAGACCGGGCCCGATGTGAGTACGTGGTTCACGCCGCCGCCTCGGCTGGCCACCCGCACGTATACGTCGTGGTGCCGTCGCGGCGCACCAGCCGGGCGGGGAGGCGCGCCAGCTCGAGCCAGTCCACGGCGCTCTCACCGCGCACGATCGCGGCGGTGCTGGCCGTGTTGGCCTCGACACACGTGCCTGCGACCACGCTGACCGTCCGCCACACCTCGTCGGCGGGCGCACCGCTGCGGGGATTCACGATGTGGTGGAGCTCGGCCTCGCCCATGCGCCAGCGCCGCACGGTGGTGCTCGACGTTGCGAGCCCGCCGGTCGCCAGCGCGATCGTCTGCCCCTCGGCACTCGCGTCGCTGCGGTGGTCGTCGGTGACCCGGATTGGCCAGCCGCCGCCGGGCGCAGGGCCCGCCAGCGCGATGTCGCCGCCCAGGTTGACGAGCGCGCTCGCGCCCGTCTCGGCGTGCACACGGTGCGCGCAGCGGTCGGCGGCGAGCGCCTTGGCGGTCGCGCCGAGGTCGATCTCGACCCGGGCGGGAATGTGAGTCATGCCGCGAGCGCGGTCGAGGCGCACGCGCTGCCAGCCGGCAGCGGGCACGATGCGCATCCGCGGGGCCTCGCCGCGGCGCGCGACGACGACCGTGAAGTCGGCGTCCCAGCCCAGCGCGCCCATCGAGCGGCCGACGGTGGGATCGACGTCGCCGTCGGTGCGTGCCGCGGCAGAGAGCGCGACGGCGAGTGCATGCAGCAGGAGGGGGCTGGTTCGAAAGGGTGATCCGGCCGAGCGGTTGAGCCGCGTGAGCTCGGAGTCGTCGCGGAAGCGACTGCAGGCCTCGTCGATCAGGCGCAACTCGTCGCGGACGATGGCGACGGCCTCCGGCAGCGCGTTGGCGTCGTCCACCGTCACGGCGGCATTCGTCCCCAGTGCGGGGAAGCGGGCGGTCGCGCAGTTCACCTACGAACCCCCGGAGACGGCCACGGGGGTCTCCGACGTCGCAACCGGCGGGCTCGTCGCTGTGCCGGTCGGGGTGTCGTCGGATTCCACCGCCTGGGTCGAGGAGTCGCCGGCTGCGGCCGAGGTCGAGGTGGTCGTCGCCGTCGCGCCGGAGTGACCGACATGCCCGGTGGCGGTGGCAGCAAGGACACCGAAACCCACGGTCGCAGTCGCTGTCAGTGCGCCGACGACAGCGGTGATGCGGCTCAGGCGACGGACGTCGGCGTCACGGCGCCGACCTTCTGGTTCGCGATTGCCCATGACCACATTCGAGCAGCCGCACCTAAGAACCAGGTGAGAGTTCTGCGAGTTTCAGGTTCAGCGTCAGTGCAACCAGGGGCCGAGCGCTTCGCGGATGCGCCCGACGCTCGCGCGTCCCTCGACCTTGCGTACGACGCGGCCGTCCTCGAGCACGAGGATCGCGGGCACATCGGCGACGCTGAAGTGCTCGGCGAGTTGGGGCGTGCGCTCCACGTCGACGCGCGCACGCGTGAACGCCTTGTGATTGCGCCGCTCCTGCAGCACCTGGTCGAGGAAGGCCTCGACACGGCGGCTCAGCCCGGACGTCGGCGAATAGAAGTAGAGGAGCTTGGGTTGTGTCGTCGCGGTCACGCTCTTGTGCTACCCGTCCGGGCCGCGGCGAAACATGCGCGAGCGGCTCAACACCCGCCTTGCGCTCATAGAGCCTCTTACCTGGCAGCAGCTTCTCTGAGGAAGCGCAGGAGGGCCGACTCCCAGCGATCGAGGCCGCGCAGGCGGCGCCTGGCGGCAGGCGGGAGCTCGTTCTCCGCGTAGGCCTCGAGCAGCGCCGGATGGATGTACGACGCGCGGCAGACGGTGGGCGTGTTGCCGAGCGCGCCGGCCACCTCGCGCACAGCCTGCGCGACCGAGCGGTCGGCGCCTGCAGGGGAAGGCGGCGGTCCCATAGTGGCCAGCGCCCGCATGCAGAGAGCGCTTGCGCCCCATGTGCGGAAGTCCTTGACGGTGAGTTCCTCGCCGGCGACATCGTGAAGGTAGGCGTTCACGTCCTCCGAGCGCACTCGGCGGCGCATCCGCTCGCCGTCGAGGTACTCGAAGAGCTCCTGTCCCGGCAGGTCGTGCAACCGCTGCACCGTGCGCGCCAGCCGGCGGTCGGCGACCTCGGCGTGCAGCAGCTTCCCGCCCTTGCCGCGGAACTCGATGCTGATGTGCGAGCCGGTGACCTTTGCGTGGCGCTGCCTGATCGTGGTCGCGCCGAACGAGCCGTTCGCGCGCCGGTACTCGTCGTTGCCGACGCGGATGAGCGTGTCGTCGACGAGACGCACGACCGCGGCGAGCACACGTTCACGCGGCAGACCGGGCAATACGAGATCGGCGTCGATGCGAGCGCGCACGGCGGGGAGTGCCTCGCCGAAACCCGTCATCCGCTCGAACTTGGTGGCGTCTCGCAACGCTCGCCAGTCGGCGTGGTAGAGGTACTGCTTGCGCCCGCGGGCGTCTCGCCCGGTCGCCTGGAGGTGCCCCCTCGGATCGGGGCAGATCCAGACCGCGCTCCAGGCCGGCGGGATCGCCAGCGCCCGGAGGCGCGCGAGCTCCCGCGTTCCGCGCACCAGCGTCCCTCGCGGGCCGCGGTAGCTGAAGCCGGTCCCCGTGCGGCGCCGCGTCATCCCGGGCTCGGAGTCGGACGAGTAGCGAAGGCCTGCGTCGCGCGCGTCGTCGCTCCCGGTTGCGGTCACTGCCCTGGGTTCCCTCGGGCCTCCGAGGTGAAACCAGTTCTGAGAGACGGCTGGATCGCTATGCAGCCGACCCGGTGCTCGCTCGCTGAGCGAGGCTGTCCGGGGCGTCGCCGGAGCACCGCCCGGCATCTTGAACAGGCGTACCGCCTTTCCTGCTAGCTCGGCCTGCGCCCCTGCTCGCTCCATCCACCCCAGCCACCACGCTCATCCTGAAGTGCGCGCTTACTGAAGGAGCGCGGCGGGCAGGCTCTGGTCGCCATCGAGCGCGCCCGCGAACGGATCGCCGTGCCGCTCGATCCGCCGCAGCGCGGCGCGCATCGTCGGGCGGGCACGCGCGAACGCGCCCGACTCCACCTCGGCCCATGTCAGCGGCATCGAGACCGGGGCGCCCGGCCGGGGCCGCACGCAGTAGGCCGCCGACATCGTGCGCCCGAAGCCGACCTGGTTGGAGTCGATCAGCACGCCGTGGCGGCGGCTCTTGTCCCACTCGGTCGTGACGAGATCGGGGTGAGCGCGCTCGAGCGCCTGGGCCACGAGTTGCACCAGCGACCGCGCCTGCGCATAGGTGTGGCCAGGGCGCAGCGGAACGGCCAGGTGCATCCCCTCGCTGCTCGAGGTCTTGACGACGGCGCGCAGGCCGAGCACCTCGAGCGCATCGCGCACGAGCAGCGCAACCCGGCCCGTCTGGGCCAGCGTGAAGCCGGGGGAGGGATCGAGATCGAAGAGGACGAAGTCGGGCGAGTCGAAGTGATCGGCGCGCGCGTAGGGCGCGTGCACGTCGATGCAGCCGCTGTTGATCATCCACAACAGGCCGTCGGTGTCGTCGACCATCACGTAGCGGATGTCCTTCCCGCCGCCGTCCGAGCGACTCGGCAGGGTCACCGTCCGCATCCAGTCAGGCGTGTGCGCGGGCGCCTGCTTCTGGAAGAAGTGCTTGCCCGCGATGCCGTCCGGATAGCGCACGAGCGTGATCGGGCGGTCGCGCAGGTAGGGGAGGAGCACATCGGCGACGGACTGGTAGTACGCCAGCAGATCGCCCTTGGTGATCTTCTCGTCGGGGAAGAACACCTTGTCCTGGTTGGTCAGCTTCAGCTCGCGCGAGGGACGCTCGACTGGCTCCTGCACGACACCCTCCTCTGCCAGGCGCTTGAAGACGGGGGCGCGCAACCGGCGGTCGCGCGTCCATTCGGTGAACTCCACCTCGCATGCGAGCTCCGGCTCGACCCAGGTGACGCGTGAGCGGACGACGCCGCCCAGCTTCGGGGCTCCGCGCAGCGGAGAGGTCTCGCGCCGGAGCGGCTCGAGCCGCACGAGCAGCTCGCGGATGTCCTCGTCGGAAAGGCCACTGCCGCAGTTGCCTGCGTATTCGAGGTCGTCGGTGGCGAGTAGCAGGGCGCCGAGTCGCGCGCGCGCGCCCTGACCGCTCGTGTAGCCCGCGATCAGCAGCGTCGCCTCCTCGCGCAGCTTGATCTTGCGCCAGTCGTCGCTCCGGCGGCCGGGCCTGTAGGGAGCCTTCACCCGCTTGGCCATGATGCCCTCGAGCCCGCGCCGGTGTGCAGCCGCCAGCAGGGCCTCGCCGTCGTCGTAGACCTGCGAGAGCACGACGATCGGAGCGCCCGGCTCGATCAGCTCCTCGAGCAGGGCGCGGCGGCGGCTCCAGGGCTCGGCGATCACCGGCTCGCCGTCGAGCTCGAGCAGATCGAAGACCACATACGCGATCGCGCCCTCGCCCCGCTGGAAGAGCTCGAAGCGCGGGACGCCGTCCTCGTCGAACGCGCACAGCTCTCCGTCGAGCACGCAGTCGGAGCGCGTGAGCGCGTCGGGCAGGGCCTCGGCGACGGAGCGGTGCTTCGCCTCGAGCGTCTTGCCGTTGCGCGACCACAGCCGCACGTCGTCGCCCTGGACGCGCGCGATCGCGCGGAACCCGTCCCACTTGATCTCGAAGCGCCAGGCGTCCCCGCGCGGCACGTCCTGCGACGTTCCGGCGAGCATCGGCGCGTAGGTGAGAGGGTCGATTGGCATGGCCGAACGGGCTCCTGGGGTGATGCTAGGCTCGCCGCGTGCCGAAGCCCCCGCTACCTCCGCGACTCGACGCCTTCCTGGCGAAGCCGAACGCATCGGTCATTGCGACCGTGCGGCCGGACGGATCGCCGGTGACCGTTGCGACATGGTACGTCTGGGAGGACGGCCGGGTGCTCGTGAACATGGATGAGGGCCGCCGTCGCCTCGAGCACGTGCGCGCCGACCCTCGGGTCTCGCTGACGGTCATGGACGTCGCCAACTGGGGTTCGCACGTCAGCCTGCAGGGCAGCGTCGTGTCGATCGAGGAGGACCGGGACCTGCACGACATCGACCGCATCGCACGGCACTACATCGGCGAGCCGTACCCGATGCGCGACCGCCGGCGCTTCAGCGCATGGATCGAGGTCGAGCGCTGGCACGCGTGGCACCCCGAGAACATCTGACTCGCAGAACTGGTTTCAAGAGTCGCATGGCGTTCGGAGGTCTCGAATTGCCTGCGGTCTGCCGGTCGCGCGCTGATGACGGTGCAACTGCTGGAGGGTGGGCGCGCGACCGGCAGACCTGCGGCGACCCCGGGCTCGCTCATAGAGCCGAGCGATCCCGGGGGCTTCGCGGGAACGGATCCCGGCTCTCGAAAGGGTTTCAACCGGATCTTCGAGCCGGGATCCGCTCCCGCTCGCTTCGAGCCCCCCGACCACACACGGGACTCTTGAAACCAGTTCTTATTCGCGCCCGCGGATGATGGCGGCAGCGAGCTCCACCGCGGGCGTGCGCGCGCCGTTCGCGCGTGTCGTGAGGGCGATCACGCGGTCGGGGATGAAGTGGTCGACCGGGAGCCTGTCGATCGTGGGGTCGGGCCCGTCCAGTAACAGCTCGGGGACGACAGCGACGCCGAGGCCACGCCGCACCAGCTCCTCCACCTCGCGCAGATCGTGGGCGCGGATGCGCGGAGTGCCGAGGCCGTAGTCGGACAGCGCCGAGCTGAGCGCGCGCTGGCTGGCCGTGCCGCAGTCCTTGCCGATCAGGTCCCGCCCGGCGAGATCGGCCGGCGTGAGCTTCCGCGCGAGATGTGTGAGCGGATCGCCGGCAGGGACGAGCAGGACGTACGGGTCGCTCATGATCGCCTCGGATGCGAGGCCCTCGCGCGGCTCGTCCTCCGGCGCGATCACGAGAGCGAGGTCGCCGGCGCCCAGTCCGTCGAGCAGCTCCGCGGGGAAGTAGGACTCGTTCACCGAGAGCGTCAGCCGCGGTGCACGGATTCGCAGCTCCGCCGCGAGCGCGGGCACCAGCGCCGCGGCGGCGCTCGGCACGGCGCCGAGGCGCAACTCGCCGGTGCGGCCGTCGGAGAACGCGGCCAGGTCGGCCCGCGCGGACTCCAGGTGGCCGGCGATCGCGTCGGCGTGGGCGAGCAGCTGCGTCCCCGCCTCGGTCAACTCGACCGCGCGCGCCCCCGGCGAGCGGGTCACGAGCCTGACGCCGACGATCCGCTCGAGCGCCTGCAGTTGCTGGCTGACGGCCGACTGCGTGTAGCCGAGGCGCACGGCGGCGCGGCTCACCGATCCCTCCTGCGCGATCGCCTCGAGCGCGGCGAGATGACGGAGATCGAGGCCGGACCATTCAGAAAGCGCGCTGATGATTCACGATCGTATCCCGAATGTGCGCGCGCCGGCGTCTGGAGCCCCGTTCAGCCCGCCCGGCGAGGGCAACGGATGCTTGACGGCTGGACGCGGGCACGGGGACGCGTAATGGAGTCCAACGGCGTCGATCCCGAGGCCACCTGGAGCCTCGGGCGACCGATCGAGTCCCATGGCTCTGAACGGGGAACGCCATGCTTCTCAGAGCGCGAAGTAGAGCGATGCCGCGGCGCCCGCCACGACGCAGTACCACGCGAACGGCGTGAGGCGGTTGGTCTCGAAATACCGCATCAGGAAGCGCACCGCGAGATAGGCGGTGAGCGCCGAGCAGAGTGAGCCGACGAGCGCCGGCCCGCGCACGCCGTTGCCGCCGGAGCCGAGCAGGTCGGGCAGCTTCAGCAGCGCCGCCGCGCCGATGATCGGCGTCGCGAGCAGGAACGCGAAGCGCGCCGCGTCCTCGTTCGAGAGGCCGATCACCAGGCCGCCCGCCATGGTCGCGCCCGAGCGCGAGAAGCCCGGGATGAGCGCGATCGCCTGGGCCGCGCCGACCCCGAGCGCGCCGCGCCAGCTCACCTCCCGGGCGATGCGCACGTCCCCGTCGCCCTCCTCGACGGCAGGCGCCCTGCGCCGAATCCGCTCTGCGCCGAAGAGCATGAGGCCGTTGAGGATCAGGAAGAACGAGGCCGAGCGCGCGGACGCGAACACGTCGCGCAGCGCGTGCTCGAGCAACAGGCCGAGCAGACCGGCCGGGATGGTGCCGACGACCAGTAACCAGCCGAGCCGGGCGTCGCTGTCGGCACCGATCTCACGCCGTCGCAGCGAGCGTCCGAGGCCGCGCACGATGCGCGCCCAGTCGTGCCGGAAGAAGCCGAGCAGTACGAGTGCCGTCGCCAGGTGGGTGGCCACGAGGAACGTGATGAAGAACGAGTCGTTCTGGTGGATGTCCCAGCCCAGCAGCTGAGGCAGGATCACGCTGTGCCCGAGGCTCGAGATGGGGAAGAGCTCGGTGACGCCCTGCAAGAGCCCGAGTAGGGCCGCCTGCGCGTAGGAGATCAGCGCGAGCGGGAGCGCCGGCACGGGGCTCAAGCCTCGACCCGCGTGCGCGGACCACTCTGGAACCAGGCGAGGACGAACGCCCCGAGGCCGAGCAGCAGCGCTGCGATGCCGTGCTTGACGTGGTGGTGCGCCGATCCGGCCTCGTGGCCCGGGAAGAAGCCGGGAAGCGACTTGGCGGGCTCCGCGAAGTACACGATGGCGATGGCGATCAGGACCACGCCGGCGACGGACGCGGCGATCACGGTCCAGTTGGCTTTGGACATCGTCGATGTCTCCTTGCGTCGAGTGAGGACGGCCCGCGTGGTCGCGGGATCAGGGCTGAGCCGGTCGGACGAGCCCGACCTCGTAGGCGAACACCACGACCTGCACGCGATCGCGCAGGCCGAGCTTGGCGAGGATGTGGCCGACGTGCGTCTTGACGGTGGCCTCGGAGAGCACGAGCTTCGCGGCGATCTCGGCGTTGGAGCGTCCGAGCGCGAGCTCTCCGAGCACTTCGAGCTCACGCGCGGTGAGGCCCGCGAGCGGCGCCGTGAGCTCGGACCGCTCGGGTACGGGCAACGGCAGGCGGTCGGCAAAGCTGTCGAGCAGCCGCCGCGTGACGCTCGGCGCGACGACCGCATCGCCGGCGGCGACGGCGCGGATGCCCGTGAGCAGGTCTGCGGGCGGCACATCCTTGAGCAGGAAGCCGCTCGCGCCGGCTCGCAGCGCTGCGAAGGCGTACTCGTCGAGGTCGAACGTGGTCAGGACGAGCACGCGCGAGCGGCTCCCAGAGGTGACGATGCGGCGCGTGGCCTCGATGCCGTCCATGCCCGGCATGCGCACGTCCATGAGAACGACATCGGGGTCGAGTTCGGCGGTCAGGCGGACTGCCTCCTCGCCGTCTGCCGCCTCGCCCGCGACGGAGAGGTCGTCCTGTGATTCGAGCACCATGCGGAAACCGACGCGCATCAGCGCCTGATCGTCGGCGAGGAGGACGCTCGCCGTCATGGGCCTGCCGCCGGAGACGCGATCGCGAGGTGCGTGTGCACGCGCCAGCCGCCGGTCGGCAGCGGCCCGGCCTCGAGCGTGCCGGCGTACACGGCGGCGCGCTCGCGCATTCCGTCGAGCCCGAGCCCGTGCACGCCGTGGCCGTTCGAGCGCACGCCGGTGCCGTTGTCGCTGACCTCGACGTCGACGCCCGCCTCGTCGTAGCGCAGGCGCACGAGCGCCTGTGCACCGGCGCCTGCGTGTTTGAGCGAGTTCGTGAGCGCCTCCTGGACGAGGCGGAACACGGTCAGCTGTGCTCCCGGCGGGAGCTCGCGCGCCTCGCCCTCCACGGCGACGGCCACGGGCAGCCCCGCCGCGCGCACCTGACCGACGAGCTGGTCGATCTCGCGCAGCCCCGGCTGCGGCAGCAGCTCGCCCGGCGACCGATCGTCCCGCAGTACGCCCAGCAGGCCGCGCATCTCGCCGAGCGCCTGCCGCCCGGTGACCGAGGCGGCCTGCATTGCCGCCGCAGCGCGCGCCGGCGATTGCTGCGCTGCGAAGACAGCGCCGTCGGCCAGCGCGATCATCACGCTCAGGTTGTGGGCGACGATGTCGTGCATCTCTCGCGCGATGCGGGCGCGCTCTGCGGCGGCCGCGCGCTCCTCGAGCGAGGACTGATAGGCATGGCGCTGGCGGACGCTCGTGCCAAGACCGGCGGCGGCGATCGTCAGGCCGGCAAGCCCGACGAACGTCTTGAACGCATCGTCGTTGCCCCAGCGGGCGGTGGCCAGCACGGCGCCCAGGCCGAGCACGGCCGTGGCCAGCACGGCGCGGCGACGCGGCTCGTGGACGGCGATCGTGTACAGCCCCACGAGCAGCGCGACGTCGGCGAGCACCTTCACGTCGGCGATCCACTGAATGCCCGCGATCACGGCGAGCGCCGCGAAGACCAACACCGGCCGGCGGCGTCGCCACACCAGCGGCACTGCGAGGGCCGTGCTGAACAGCACGAGCGGGACCGGATGCGGCTGCTCCGCCAGGGCGTCCGTCACCGAGATGAGCAGGATGCCGGAGGCGAGGGCGAGGTCCGCTGTCGTCTCGTGTCGTCTCGCGAATGCGATCAGGCGCTCGATGGCGGTTGCGTTCATTCCTCGATCAACCTACGGGCAGGCGCGCGTGCGCACAACGGTCGCGCGGCGGATCTTTGCGGCGGCTTGACCTCCACCGCAGGTCGTACGAAGTCCCCCGATGGTCTGAACCTCTCCTAGCTTGAGAAGCATGGCATTCGCCCATGCGCTTCAGAGCACACGGGTCATCGACGCCGATGGCGCACTGGACGGCCGCGAGCTCCGGCGCGCCGCCGCCGCGCTCTTCTCGGCGTTCGCGCGGTCAGGGCTGCGAGAGGGCGGAGTGGTGGGACTGGCGCTGGATCCGGCGCGTGCGCTGCTTCCCGCGCTCCTGGCGTCCTGGGGCAGCCGCGCCACGGTCGTGCTGGTACCGCCGGCGCTCGGACGGGTCGAGCTCGCCGCGGTCGCGGCCGGTCTCTCGCCGCAGCTGATCGTGACCGCCGAGGCCGATGCGACGCGTGTCGCGGCCGCGGTCGGAGGCACGGCGACCACCCTCGCCGTCGACGGACTGCCTCCGCTGGCGCTGATCGCGTGCACGCGAGTCGCCGCCGCCGACCTCGCGGATGCAGCGCTCGTGAAGCTCTCGTCCGGGTCGACCGGGACGCCCAAGGCCGTCGTCCTGACGCACGCGAACGTGGCGGCCGAGGCCGCCGCCGTCGCCGCCGCGCTCTCGCTCGGCCCCGGCGACCGCGTGGTCGCGCCGGTGCCGCTGACCCATTCCTACGGCTTCGACCTCGCGGTGCTCGCCGTGCTCGCGAGCGGCGCCGTGGTCGAGCAGCGCCCGGTGCTCTCGCCCCGTCGCGCGCTGGCCGACATGGCGGGCGCGACGGTCTATCTCGGCGTTCCCGCCATCTACCGCGTCGCGACGGAGGCTCCCGTCTCGACGCCGCCCGACCTGAGAACCGTCCGCTACCTGCTGTCGTGCACGGCGCCGCTCTCGCCCGATCTCATCCGCCGCTTTGCCGCCCGCTTCGGCGCTGCGATCTGCCAGCACTACGGCTCGTCCGAGACGGGGGCCGTGGCCAATCACAGCCCGGACCGGGTGCTCGAGCGCCCCGACTCCGTCGGACGCGTGATCCGCGGCGTCTCGGTGCACGTCGCGCAGGACACCGGAGAGCTCGTGGTGGAGGGCCCTGCGGTCGCGACCGGCTATGCGCTCGGAAGCCCCGGCGGCGCGACGCCGCTCGCAGGCGGGAGCTTCCGCACGGGCGATCTCGCCGAGATCGACTCCGAGGGCTTCATCCGGATCCACGGCCGGCGCGATGCCGTGATCAACGTCGGCGGGCTGAAGGTCTCGCCACAGGAGGTGTCCGAGGCGCTCGAGCGGCATCCGGCCGTGCGGCAGGCGGCGGTCGTCGGCGTGCCCGACGAATGCGGCGACGAGCTGGTAGCTGCGGCCGTCGTGCTCGCTCGCCCCGTGCCGGACACCGAGCTGATCGCGCACTGCAGTGGCGAGCTCGCGGAGCACAAGGTCCCGCGCCGCATCGTCGTCTGTGACGCGCTCCCGGTGGGGCCGACCGGGAAGGTGCAGCTGCGCGCGGAGCACATCGTGCGAAAAGCCTCCTAAGGTGAGAGCAATGGTCGCGAGCGTGCAGCGGCGCGCAGAGAGCGCAGAGGAACTCATCGCCGAGGTGACGCGCATCGTGCGCGAGGCGAGCGGTGTCGGCGCTGCCCGCGAGCTGCCGTCGGATGAGCCGCTGGGCGCGCTCGGCCTCGATTCGCTCGCGATCGTCAACGCCGTCGCTGCGGTCGAGGGCCGCTTCGGGCTGGAGCTGCCCGATGCGCTCTGGGACGATCGCCGCGGCATCTGCATCGCGAGCCTCGCCGCTGCAGTCGAGCATGCGGAGTGCGACCTCGCCGAGCGACACCAGGCGGCCGTCGCCGGCACACCCGAGCAGCCGGGCGTCTCGCGCGTCGAGCGGCTCTTCCTCCAACTCGAGGGGCGCGGCCCGGGAGGCCGGGTCGCCGCCGGCGCACTTCACCGCGGCGTCATCGTGGCCCACTGGCTGCGCGCCAACCAGCCCTGCGTCGTCCTCACTCGCGACCTCGATGGCGACCTGCCCGATGTCCCGCTGCCCACGGGCCTCACGATCGCCCCCTACGACGGCGCTTCCGACGAGCCGCTGGCAGGGATCTGGACGAGGACGCAAGCACCGCGCATGCGCGCCCATCTCCGACGGCGCATGCAGGGCGGCATCCATTGCCTGGCGGCCTGGGAAGGCGGGCGCATCGTCGCCTACGACCTGCTCGGGCCATCGGGCGCGGAGGACGTCACCACATTGCCCGGCACGTGTTTCGGCCTGAATCTGTATGAGCGCCGGGAGTCGCGCGGGCGCGGCATCGGCCTGGCGCTGCTCGCGGCGTCCCTGCCGTATACCCGCGACCTCGGCTTCGCGCGGCAGGCGACGATCGTGCTCGAGCGCAACCGGCCGATGATCGCGGCCGCGACGCAGCGCCTGGGCTTCTCGGTTTCCGGCCGCGCCGATCGCAGCGAGGTGCTCGGCCGGGTGCGCTGGAGCTGGCAGCGTCACGGGTCGATGTGCATCGGCCCGCGTCTCGTGATCTGAGCATTTCGGATCGCTCGAGGCGGCGCTAGTGTGCCGAGAGGCATGCGACGGCCTGCACCCGCCACCATCATCGCCACGATCGCCCTCGTCCTGGCGGCCGCGCCTGCGGGAGTGGCTGCCAACGGCTGGGTGAAGCGGGCGCTGTTTGCGCGCAACGCCGGCGCCGTCGACGGCATCAGCGCCTCACGCGTTCCGCACAAGGGCAACCTGATCGTCCTGCCCGCGAGCGGGAGGCTGCCCGCCTCCATCCTGCCGGCCAGGATCGGAGGCCCGCGCGGCCCGGCCGGTCCGCCCGGCGCCGCCGGCGCCGATGGAACCGACGGCTCGGGCGCCACGGCGGTGGTCGCGAACGCGGGTGCCGCCGTCAGCGTGGGCGCCGCCCAGACCGGCGTGGTGACGCTGCAGCTCAGGGCCGGGTCGTACGCGCTCGTCGCCAAGGCGAGCCTGCATGACACGACCGATGGAACTGCCCCCGGCGTGACGTGCCTGCTGCGGGCGGGGACTGACGGCGATCAGGTCGACACCGACCTCTCGTCGAGCTCGGACGATCCCGTGGCGCTCGTCACCGCACACACCTTCGCGGCAGCCGGAGTCGCGACGCTCACCTGCTCGGCCGACGACACCGGCGTCGTCGCGAGCGATGCGCGCATCGTGGCGCTGCGGGTCGCGGCGCTGACGCCGTCCTGAACCCGCGCTTCGAATCGCCCGGCGCCGTAGTCGTCGGGAGCCACTAGGCTCGCCGGATGCACCCGGTGCGCGTCGGCCTCAAGCTCTCGAACCAGAACACGGACGTCTCCGAGTTGCGAGCCGTCTGGCAGGTGGCGGATCAGGCCGGCTTCGATCACCTCTGGAACTTCGATCACTTCGCGGCGATCATGACCGACGCCGAGGTCGACGTGTTCGAGGGCTGGGCGCTGCTCGGCGCCATGGCCGAGGCGACGAGCCGCGTGCGCATCGGCTGCATGGTCACGGGCAATACCTACCGGCACCCCGCCGTGCTCGCCAAGATGGCAGTCACGATCGATCACCTCAGCGGTGGACGGCTCGAGCTCGGCATCGGCGCCGCGTGGGCCGAGAACGAGCATGAGATGCTCGGCATCGAGTTCGGCACGGCCGGCCGGCGGGTCGAGTGGCTGGATGAGTCCTGTCAGCTCATGAAGCTGCTCTTCACGCAGCCGCGCACGACGTTCGAGGGAGCGCGCTACACGCTGCGCGACGCGCTCTCGAATCCGAAGCCGGTGCAGCGACCGCATCCGCCGTTCTGGATCGGGGGGCGCGGTGAGCGCAAGACGCTCCGCGTGGTCGCGCGGCACGCCGACGTCTGGAACGCGCCGGGCGGCGAGCCGGACGAGGTCGCGCGCCTCTCCGGCGTGCTCGACCGTCACTGCGCCGATATCGGCCGCGACCCGGCCGAGATCCGGCGCTCCGTCCAGATCCGTTACACCGGGGATGACGAGCGCCTCCTGCACACGGCCGCCGAATTCGTCGCGCGAAACGTGCGCGACCTGATCGTGATCGTCTCACCCGGACCGGCCCGGGCGCACGGCGAAGCCGTCGCTGCACTGCTGCCGCGGCTGCGCGAGCTCGGCTGAGGCGTACGGCTAGCCGTACCGCACGACGCCGGTCCGCCGCACACCAGGGACGCAGGGCGAGGACGACAATCGGGCAAAGGCCCAACCCTCTCGCCGGAGGTTCGCCGTGTTTCCCGCCACGCTCGTGATCATCCTGTTCGTTCTCCTCCCGATCGCCGCCATCTGGTTCGGCGTCGACTCGCGCTATCACGACTCGGACGCGCGGCAGTGGTAGCCGCGGTCCGTCGCTCCGCGCGCAAGCTCGCGCTCGCCCAGGCCGCCGCGGCGCCCGCGGCTGCGGCCGCGCCGGCCCCGGCCGGCGGATCGCGCGACCGCCCGTAGGCGGCGGCCGCGGGGAGGTGCGGCTGGCCGCACCGAGAGACACCGGCCTCCCGCACGATGCACCCGGTTGCAGGCGGGCAGGCTACGAGGCGAGATGTCCGCGATTCCCGTCAGCCCTCTCTCGCCCGCCCGGCGCGCCGCGGAGCTCGCGCAGTCGCCCGCCCTGCGCGTCGCCCTCGGCGCGGGTGCGCTGGCGGGGATCTCGCTGATCCTCGCTCGCCGCGTCGACCTCTCGTCGCTGACCCAGGCAGATGTCGTGTGGGGCTGGATCGTCGTATCGCTCCTGCTCAACCTGGCCTCGGTCGCCGGAAAGGCGATCGTCTGGAAGGCGGCGCTCGACGCGCTCCCCGGTGAGCGCCCTGCGCGCTACGCGCACGTCGTGCCGGCGCTCTTCATCGGTTTCCTGCTCAACTCGGTCCTGTTCGCCCGGGTCGGCGAGCTCGCGCGCGTCGCGGTGCTCGCCCGGCGAAGGCGGCTGGCCGGGGAGAGCATTCCTGCTTCGACGATCGCCGGCACCGCGCTTGCCGAGCAACTCGTCCTCGGCGTCGCGCTGGCCCTTGCAGTGGTCGCGCTTGCGCCGGTCATGCACCTTCCGCAGCTGATCTGGGAGCTGGTGCTCGTCTTCGTGCTCGTCCTCGCTGCAGTCGTCGTCACGCTCGTGATCGCGATGCGCAGCGCGCGCGGTCGATTCGCGCAGGTGATCTCGGGCCTCTCGCGCGGGCAGGCGCTGTTCTCCCGGCCGCGCGCCACGGCCCTCGCCATGGCGGCGGGGACGCTCTCGTGGGCGGCGCAGATCGGCGGCATCTGGGCGGCGCTCGAAGCCTTCGGCATCCATGTCGGAATCGCAGGCGCGGGCCTCGTGTTCGTCTCGTCGACGATCGTGCAGCTGTTCCCGTTCTGGCCCGGCAACCTCGGGATCTTCCAGCTCGGCGTCAGCGCGCCGCTCGTCAACGCCTATGCGGTCTCGACCGCGAGCGCAGTCGCCTTCAGCGTCGGCCTTCAGGTCGTCGAAGGGCTTCTGGGCGTCGGCCTGGGCCTCGTGTTCCTGGCTCGCGAGGGCCTCTCGCTCAGCGGCGCCCGCCGGCTCGCGACCGCCCGCGACGGAACGTCCGAGCTCGCCTGAGGTGCGAGGCCGGGGATAGCGTCGGCTCCCGCGCCCAGCTCGTCGACGGCCTCGACGGAAACCTTCAGGGGATCGGCGCGCCGGCGAGCGCGAGCACGACCCCGGCCGCGCCCGCGGCGAGCAGCGTGCCGACGACGCCTCGCCGAAGCGCGAGCAGCGCGATCGCGGCGCCCGCCAGCACGGCGAACTGCCAGGTCTCCTGCAACGCGGCCGTCAGCGGGATCGCAGCGCCGAGGATCGCGCCGATGGCCGCCGGCCCGGCGCCGTCCAGGAACGCCCGCGCATTCGGACTGTCGCGCAGGCGCTGGAACCGCCCCCCTCCGAGCAGGATGAACGAGAACGACGGCGCGAAGGCGACGACTGCCGCGAGCACGCCACCGGCGAGGCCGTGCGCCGCATAGCCGACGGCCGCGATCGTCGCAACGACGGGACCGGGAGTGACCTGGCCGAGCGCGACGGCGTTGAGGAACTCGGTGCTGGTCATCCAGTGGTAGGTGTGCACCGCGTCGGCCTGCATCAGCGGGACGATCACGAAGCCGCCGCCGTAGGACAGCGCGCCGACCTTGAACGCGGTCCAGCAGAGGGCGCCCAGCCCCCCCACGGCGACTCCGCGCGGAGCCAGGGCGGCAAGTGCCGACCAGTGCAGCCCGGACGCCTCCTCGGGCATCCGGCGGACGACGAGCTCGGTCAGCCCGCAACCGATCAGCACGAGCACGAGATACGGGCCTGCGAGCGCGGCCCCGGCCGCGGCCACTGCGAGGTAGAGCGCCCAGCGCCCCAGGCGCGCGCGCTCGGCGCGCACCCGCTGGTAGCTCGGCACGAGCAGCGATCGGGCTGCGTCGACGGCGACCGCGGCGACCGCGGCGCCCGCGCCCGCCCCCGCGCCGCGGATCCACAGCGGAGGATCCGCCCCGAAGAACACCACCGAGAGCAGCAGGACGAGGATCACGGCGGGCACGACGAATCCGAGCCCGCCGATGATCGCGCCGATCGGGCCGCCGACGCGGTACGCGCAGAAGATCGCGAGCTGCGTCGAGGCGGGACCGGGCAGGAGGCCGCACGCGGCATTCGCGTCCTCGAACTCCTCGGCGTCCATCCAGCCCCTGCGCTGGACCACGAGGCGCCGAAAGAGGACGATGTGCGTCGGCGGCCCTCCGAATCCGGTCAGCCCGATGCGGGTCCACTCGCGCGCCACCGTTGCCAGCGGCGCGGTGGTCGGGCCCGGTGGCTCGAGGGGCGTCTCCGTCACTGGCTCGCGGCGCACGCTAGCGAACGGGCAGCGGGCAGGTGGTGAAGAAGCTCGTCGTGATCGAACGGGTCGGTGGGCTGCTCGCGAGTCCCTCGGCTCGCCCGGATCGACCCGCGGCTAGCATGCGTTCTCTCCCGCCGATCGGAGGTGATGGGCTCATCGCAGGCCGTCGCACGCCGACGTCCACGCATTGGGGTAATTACGACGTCGAGGTCCGCGGGCGCGAGGTGGTCGCGCTGCACCCGGTCGCCGATGACCCCGATCCGTCGCCCATCGGGCTCGGAATGCCGCGCGCGCAGAACGGCGCGGGCCGCATTCTGCGTCCCGCCGTTCGCCGCGGCTGGCTCGAGGGCGAGGGTGGCGCGGCCCGCGGGCGGGACGCCTTCGTCGAGGTCGGCTGGGACGAGGCGCTCGACCTCGCGGCGCGCGAGCTCGCCCGCGTCAAGGGCGAGCACGGCAACGACGCGATCTACGGCGGCTCCTACGGCTGGGGCAGCGCGGGCCGCTTCCATCACCCGCAGGGCCTGCTGCACCGCTTCCTCAACTGCCACGGCGGCTACACGGCGTCCGTCAACAGCTACAGCTGCGCGGCCATGGAGGTCATCCTGCCGCACGTGATCGGAGGGCGCTCCGACGCGATCTACTCGTCCGCCCCGCACTGGGACGAGATCGCCGAGCACACCGAGTTGATCGTCGCCTTCGGCGGCCTGGCGATGAAGAACACCCAGATCAACTCGGGTGGTCTGGCGCGACACGTGGCGCGCGGCGCGCAGCACGCGGCCCGGGAGGCGGGCGTCGACTTCGTCAACGTCAGCCCGATGCGTGGCGACGTCGACGATGGCCAGGGTGCACGCTGGATCGCACCGCGCCCGAACACCGACGTGGCGCTGATGATGGGCATCGCCCACAGCATGATCGCGTCCGGGACGCACGACCGGCGCTTCCTGAGCGACTGCTGCGTCGGCTGGGACGAGCTGGAGGCCTACCTGACAGGCGAGCGCGACGGCGTCAGGCGTGACGCGGCCTGGGCGGCTGCGATCTGCGACGTCGAGCCCGCTGTGATCGAGACGCTCGCGCAGGAGATGACGAACCGGCGCACGCTCGTCACGGTCAGCTGGTCGCTGCAGCGCGCAGACCACGGCGAGCAGCCGTTCTGGATGGGCGTCGCGCTGGCCGCGATGACCGGTTCGATGGGCCGGCCCGGCGGGGGCTTCGGCTCGGGCTACGGCGCGATCCACTCGGTCGGCGTACAGCCGGACCGCCACCGCATCACGGCGCTCCCCCAGGGCCAGAATCGCGTCACCGTGAAGACCCCCGTCGCGCGCATCGCCGACCTGCTGCTCGAGCCCGGCCGCCAGATCGACTACGACGGGCAGCGCATCACCTTCCCGGACGTGCGCCTCGTCTACTGGTGCGGCGGCAACCCGTTCCACCACCATCAGGACCTGAACCGCCTGGCGAGGGCCTGGCGCCTGCCCGCGACGGTGATCGTGCACGAGTCGTGGTGGAACCCCGTCGCCCGGTTCGCCGACATCGTGTTCCCCGCGGCCACGGCGCTGGAACGCAGCGACATGGCTGCCGGCTGGGCCGATTCGTGGATCTCGGCGATGCACCGCGCGGTCGCGCCGCCGGGCGAGGTGCGCACCGACTACGAGACGTTGTGCGGGCTGGCGGAGCGGCTCGGGTTCCTCGAGGAGTTCTCGGAGGGACGCGACGGAGACGCGTGGGTGCGGCACTTCTACGAGACGACGCGCGAGAGCCTCGGCGCCAAGGGCGTAGAGCTCCCCGCCTTCGCGGAGTTCTGGGAGGCCGGGCGGGTCGAGATGCCGACGCCGGCGCGGCAGCGCGCCCTCGACTTCGCGGCGCTGCGCGCCGATCCCGCCGCGGCGCCACTGCCCACGCCCTCGGGCCGCATCGAGATCGCCTCGTCCACGATCGCCGGATTCGGGTACGACGACTGTCCGGGCCATCCGACCTGGATGGAGCCGGCCGAGTGGCTCGGCTCCGAGCTCGCGAGCCGGTTCCCGCTCCACCTGATCTCGAATCAGCCGACGACCAGGTTGCACTCGCAGTACGACAACGGCGGCTACAGCCAGGACTCCAAGGTGAATGGCCGCGAGCCGATCCGGCTGCACCCCGACGACGCGCGCGCCCGTCAGATCGCCGACGGCGACGTCGTGCGCGTCTTCAACGACCGCGGCACCTGCCTCGCGGGCGCCGTGCTCGATGCCGGCCTGCGACGCTCGGTGGTGCAGCTGTCCACGGGCGCGTGGTGGGACCCGGTGTCGCCCGGCGATCCCAGCGCACTCGACCGCCACGGGAACCCCAACGTGCTCACGCTCGACAAGGGCACATCGCGCCTTGCGCAGGGCCCGATCGCGCAGACGGCGCTGGTGGAGGTCGAGCGCTTCGACGGGCCGCTGCCTGCCGTCCAGGCGTACGAGCCGCCGGAGCTGCTCGCGCGTCTCTCGTGAAGGTCGAGCTCGCCTACGGCAGCGACGGTCTCACGGTCGAGCTCCCGGACGAGCGCACGACCGTGGTCGAGCCGCTGCACCCCGCGGCCGCCCCGGACGCGCGGGCCGCAGTGCTCGATGCGCTGCGCCGGCCCGTTGCCGGTCGGCCTCTGCGCGACGTCGCCCGCGGCGGCGGCACGGTCGCGATCAGCATCTGCGATGGCACTCGGCCCCAACCGCGGCAGGTTGTCGTCCCTGCCATCCTCGAGGAGCTGGACGGGCTCGTACGCCTCGATGACATCGTGCTGCTCGTCGCCACGGGGACGCATCGCGGCAACACCGAGGAGGAGTTGCGCGCGATGCTGGGCGACGAGGTGCTCGGGTCGGTTCGCGTCGTCAACCACGATGCGCGCGACGAATCCTCGCTGACCTGGATGGGCCGCTTCGGTGCCGATGTTCCGGTGTGGCTGAACAGCCTGTGGGCCGAGGCCGACCTGCGCATCACGACCGGGTTCGTCGAGCCGCATTTCTTTGCCGGCTTCTCGGGTGGTCCGAAGCTCGTGGCGCCCGGACTGGCGGGTCTCGAGACGACGCTCGTCCTGCATGACGCGGCGCGCATCGGCCATGCGGACGCGCGCTGGGGCGTCACGCACGGCAATCCGGTCCACGACGACGTGCGCGCCATCGCTGCCGGGACGGGCACCCACTTCTCGCTCGACGTGGTACTCGACGGCGCCCATCGCGTCGCTCGTGCGTTCGGCGGCGAGTTGCTCGCGATGCACGAGGCGGCATGCGTGGTCGTGCGGCAGACCGCGATGCGGCCGGTAGCGCGGCCGTTCGACGTGGTGCTCACGACCAACGCCGGCTTCCCGCTCGACCAGAACCTCTACCAGGCGGTCAAGGGCATGTCCGCGGCGGCGCAGGTGGTGCGGCCCGGCGGAGCGATCGTCTGTGCGGCCGAGTGCCGCGACGGCTTCCCTTCGCATGGCTCCTATCGCGAGGAATTGACGGCGGCGGACTCGCCGGCCGCGCTGCTGGAGGCGATCGCGGCCCGCTCGAGGACCGTGCCCGATCAGTGGCAGGTCCAGATCCAGGCTGCCATTCAGGCCCGCTCGCGCGTGATCCTGCACACCTCCTACCTGTCGGATTACGAGCTGGGAGCGGCGCACCTGGAGCAGACGGCCGACGTCGAGGCGACCGTGTGGCAGTTGCTCGGCGACGCGGGCCCGGGGGCGCGTGTGTGCGTGCTGCCGTATGGCCCCTTGACGATTCCCTACGTCGCCGCAGCCTGACCTGGGCGCGGCGGGTGTGGGGAGAGCCGTGATCCTCACCGCAGCGCGCCGCGCAGGGCGGCGCGCGCGGCATGAGCGCCGCACATCCCGTGCACGCCGCCGCCGGGCGGGGTGGACGCCGAGCAGATGAACACGCGAGGGTTGGGGGTGGCGTACGGGATCGCGCGTGCGACCGGCCGTGCGAGCAACTGGCGCAGGTCCGCCGACCCGCCGTTGATGTCGCCGCCGACGCAGTTCGCGTTGCCGGCCTCGAGGTCGCGCGGACCGCGGGCGCTGCATGCGCGCACGAGATCGCGGAAGCCCGGCGCGAAGCGCTCGATCTGAGCCTCGATCGCACCGCGTGCGTCGACGGGCGAGCCGTTGGGCACGTGGCAGTACGCCCACAGCGTGTGCGCGTCGCCCGGCGCGCGGCCGGCATCGAAGATGCTCTGCTGTGCGACGAGGACGAAGGGCCGCGCTGCGTGCCGGCCGTGCGCCACCGATTGCTCGGCCTGCTCGATCTCCGCGAGCGACCCACCGAGGTGCACCGTGCCGGCGCGCCGGCACGCCTCCGCGGTCCACGGCACGGGCCCGTCGAGGGCGTAGTCGAGCTTGAAGACGCCCGGCCCGTAGCGGAACCGCCGCAGGGCGCGCCGGTAGCGCGGCGGCAGCTCGTCGCCCGCGATCGCGGCGATCTGGCGCGGGGTCAGGTCGAGCAGCACGGCGCGGACGCCGCGCAGCTCGCCGAGCGACCTGACAGCGCGGCCGGTGTCGATCTCACCGCCCAGCGAGCGCAGGAGCGAGGCCATCGCGTCTGCGATCGCCTGAGAGCCGCCGACGGCGGCGGGCCAGCCGACGCCGTGGCCGAGCAACATCAGAGCAAGCCCGAAGCCGGCCGTCGTCGCGGACTCGAGCGGTCGCATGGAGTGCGCGGCGTTGCCGGCCAGCAGCGCCCGCGCCCGGGCGCCGGCGAAGCGCGAGCGCGCGAGGCCCGAAGCCGAGCGGAGCCCGCTGCGCGCGAACCCCACGTCGGCGCGCACGTGCCGGGGCAGGCGCAGGGTGCCGAGGAGGTCGTCGACGAGCTCCTCCCAGCCGGTTGCGAGCGGCCGCATGAGCGTGCGATAGGCTCGCCGTCGCCGTCGCCGTCGCCGTCGAGGCCGTCGGCCGTCTCGTCGACCGAGCGGTGCAGCGCGACCGCCGTGCCGTCGTCGAGCGGATGCGCGACCGGGATCTCGGGGTGGGAGAACGCGAGCCCGTGCTCGGCCAGCGGCAGGCTGCGCAGGAACGGCGACGCGAGCGCGAGAGGGTGGATGGCGGAGCACACGTCGTGGCGGAATCCGGGCAGGGTCAGCTCCGCGCTGCGGAGGCCGCCGCCGATCGTCGCCGCGGCCTCGAGCACGAGCACCGAGCGGCCCGCCTGGGCGAGCGCGATCGCCGCCGCCAGGCCATTCGGCCCCGAGCCGACGACGATCGCATCCCAGCGGTCGGTCACCGCGAAAACGCGCCCAGGCCCACGCGCCAGGCCGCGTCGATATCGGCCGCGGGTGGGAAGCGGTTGGCGAGCTCGAGCAGCGCCATGCCGTGGGCGAACGCCCAGGCGGCGCGGGCGCGGTCGGCATCCTCGCCGGTTGCCCGGTAGACGGGCATGCCCGCTCGCTCCTCGACGCCGGGCGCGAGCAGGTCGCGCCGCAGCTCCTGGTCGGTCATCAGCCGGTACAGGTGCGGGTGGGCGAGGGCGAAGCGACGATAGGCCGCGCCGAGCGCTGCGAGCGGATCGTCGCTTCCCTCGACGGCTCGCTCGAACGCCTCCGCCTGCTCCTCGAAGGCGGCCGAGATGATCGCCGCCTCGAGCGCCGCCTTGTCCGGAAAGTGCTTGTACAGGGATGGCGCGCGGATCCCGAGGCGATCGGCGATGCGGCGCATCGTGAGCGCATCCGGGCCCTCGTCCTCCAGGATCTCGCGCGCAGCCGCGGCGATCTCGCGGGCGCGCGGGGTGAGAACTGGTTTCAAGAGTCCCGTGTGTGGTCGGGGGGCTCGAAGCGAGCGGGAGCGGATCGTGTCGGTGCAGGCTGGTGTGCGCGGAGCGCGATGCCCGGCGTCCAGCCCCTCGCGTCAGGAGCGTTGGAAGCCATCGCGCGTGCGCATCCCGTAGCCGACCGAGCGGTCGATGGAGATGTGGAGCGCCCACGCGAGTGCGCCGATCAGGGCGCCGAGCGGCAGGACGATCCCGGCCAGTGCGAGCACCGCAGGGCCCCAGTAGCTGTGAAGGGCGTTGTAGAGCGGGACGGCACGCGGATGCAGCTGCCCCTTCTGGAGCGTCGGGCTCATGCCGGCCAGCAAGGCGAGGTCGGGGGCCACGATGAATGCGGCGAACAGCCACCAGCCGCTGCCATGTGCGATCAGCACGGCGATCGCCGTCGCGAGCAGTAGGGTGGAAAGCAACGCGTAGGCGGCGCGTCGCGCGGTCTGGGTATGGACGATCGGCATGGCTTCTCCTGGCTGGCTAACGCTGTAAGCCAAGAGTAGCTAACATCGTTAGCCAGGTCAAGCCGGCCGCTGCCGAGGACGAACGCATCTCGCATCAGGACGCGAGTCCCCAGAAGGCGTGCTCGCGCGCTTGGTCGTGTTGCAGCGCGCGCAGGTAGTCGATGCCCGTGAGCGCGTGCAGCGGATTGCCGGCGCGGGAGGCGTAATGGCGCCAGGCACTCTGGATGTTGACGGCGTACGCCTCGGCGAGGGCGCGATCGCCGTGCACGACCACGAAGTTCTCGTCGTTGTCGTGACTCGCCGAGGGTGAGAAGTTGTGACTCCCGGTCACGACGATCGGGTGATCGCCGAACGGGTCGACGAGCAGGATCTTCGAGTGGATGATCGCGAAGCCGATGCCCTGCTTGAACTGCTGACGGGTCACCTCGGCCGCCCAGCCGGCCGCGGGGTGCCTCATGGCCCCCGGCTGGACGACGTCGTAGGTCAGCGGAGCGGGAGCGGCGGCTCCGCTGGGCGTGTCGATGAGGGTCACGCTGACCTTCGTCGTCGTGCCCGTCTGCTCGTCCTTGCGCCCGAGCGGGAGATCGCTGACGACGCCGCGCACGAGGAGGTTGGGCTTCGCCGCGATCAGGGCTCGCACGTCGTGGAGCACACCGCTCGCGCCGGGCATGAACATGAGGAAGAGCAGGCCCTGCTCGGTGCCCGCCACGATCTCTGCGAGCGCGTCGAGGTCGACCTTGCCGGGCGCGCGTGTGAAGTGCGCGGCGTCCTTGTGGCCTGCCGGCCCGATCGGCGAGGGAGTGCGATTCGCGCTCACGAGGCTGGAGGGGTGGGTGCTGCCCGCGTCCCGCAGCGCCTGCCACTGCGTGCGGTACGCCTGGGCCGCCGCGCGATCCGAGATCAGCAGGCCGTTGTTGACCTGCGTGCAGAGGCCGGTCGGCGTCCAGTTGGTGCTCCCGGTCCAGACCTGCTCCGGCGTCCCCCCGCGGCTGAACACGAGAAACTTGTTGTGGCCGAGTGCCGGCGGCGAGATGAAGCGATCGTGCGCTGCGACGTCCACCCCGGCCCCGAGGAGCGCTGCGCGCCCGGCGGCGTTCTGGTCGCGCTTGCGCGCGTCGGCTGCGTGCTCCCCCTTGGCCTGGGAGATCGAGCCGTTCGCGAGCACGACGTGCGCGCGCGCACCGAGCGCGCTCAGGCCCGTGATCAGTTGGTGGTCCGAGAGCTCGTAGAGGGCTGCGTGAACCTCGTCGCCCTGCGCCTTGGCGTCGGCGAGGAGCCTCAGGAGCACGGTCCGCAGCTCGCCGGAGAGGAACGCGCGGATCCGATCCTCGTCGTGGCTGGTGATCTCGTTCTTGAACTGCTCGAGCGCGTCCGCCATCGGAAGGCCCGGAAACCGCTGGGCGAGGTAGCGGCTGATGAATTGCGAGATGACGAATCCGCGGTTGAAGGACGCCGCGTACGGCGTCGCGCTCGCCGCCCCGATCGTGTGTTTCCTGCTCCACGGGCTCGCTGCCGACAGCTTCGGTGGGCGCAGCTTGGACGGATCCGCCGGATCGGAGAACACCGGGGCGACGCGGTAGCGAACGATGTCGCCACGCGTGACACTGTGGTCGGTCCAGGAGAACGCGCGGAAGGGCCACAGATTCGAGGGCTGATGCTGCCCACTCTGAAAGGCCAGCACGCCGGGGGGCGCGAAGTTGTCGAGCCACGAGGTCGTCGTCCCGCCTCCGGCGGCCTCGAGCCTGCGCTGCACGGCGAAGCCGCGCACGTCGTCGTCGATCACGTCTGTCGCCCACAAGAGGAGCGCGTCGTCCGCGTTTGCGTAGACGACCAGGCGCGTCTTCATCGCGCGAGACTAACGGGAGGTTTCCTGCACCTCATCTGCCGTCGAGGCGAAACGTGAAGGTGCATCCGAGAAACTACCGGCACGTGGGAAAATCACGACGCCGGCCGTGCCCACATGGGTCACGCGCGGCTTGACGCCCCGTGCGAACATCCCTAGGTTCCCGCGCACGGCTCGACGATTGCCCGGAGGGAAGCAGCAGTGTCTCCGACGATGCCGTCCGACGACCCGCCGTCCCCGATCGAGACCGTCGGCGGGCGCAGTGCGCTCGAGCGCATCTTGTTCGGCCCGCTGCCTGCGGCGCTGATCCTCGTCGCGGCGCTGGCGGTCGAGACGCGGCGAGGCGTCAATCAGGTTGCCGCTGCCGCGTGCACGACGGCGTGTCATGGAGTGCCCGCGCGATTGTCGTATCTCGAGGCTGCCACGGTGATCCTCGCTCTGGTGACATTTGTCATTGTCTGGCGCTACTGGCGGCGGCCAGAACGACGCGCGGGCACCTACGCCCTCGCTGGGCTCGTCGTGTTCACGCTCAGCGCAGCGGCCGCTCCGTGGTGGGGCCCTGCGACACCTCTCCTGCTGATCGCGCTCGTGGTTGCGATCGCCGCCTATCAGACGGGCGCCGAAAAGTCGGACGAGTTGTCATTTCCGGGCGTGGTACGCCTGCACGGCGTGCGCGTCGCAGTCGTGGTCATCGTCATCTACGCGCTGTTCCTGCTCGTCGTGCCGCAATCGTCGCCGCAGGCGATCGACGCGATACTCGCGTGGGCGTCACATCCGACCTACGTGTTCAGCAGCGTCGCGAGCGCCGTGCTCCTGGCGCTCGTCGTTCACGACAGCGCGCTGCTGCTGGTGGCTCCGGCAGAACGCATCGACGGGGGCGCCGGCGGGCAGCAGAGCCGATCGGCATCCTCGGAGCACGCAGCGGTGCTCGTCGCCGGGGTGGTGTTCATCACCATGCTGGCGCTGCTCGCGGTCTTCTCGTACGTCGCTCTCTACGGCGTCGTGTTCGCGCTCCTGCTCCTCGGGCTGCTCGCGATGACGCACCGGTTTCCCTCCGGCGCCCGCAAGCGGGACGCGCTCGACGCCAGCCGGCGGCTGCAGGTCGCCGCGTGGCTGAGATTGATCGCCGAGATCCCGCTCGTGTTGTTCGCAGCCGGCGTCACGCTGGCACTCGTCGAGGGAGTCCTCGGAGGCGACGCGCGCGGGACCGCGTGGCTGTTGCTCGCCCTCGTGCTCGTCGTGGGTGCGCTGGCGCTGCTCGAGCGCGGTGAGCGAGACGATCCCTACGACGCCGAGAAGCCGCCTCCGGTCTTCGACAGACCGGCGTTGCTGCAGACGCAGTGGTGGGCGTCGGTATTCGCGACGGTCGCCCTCGCCGACCGCTATCCCCAGCAGGCACACCGTGTGGGCATCGCGGGCGTCGCGCTCGTCGCCGGCATCTGCTTCCTCGGGCTTCACCTGTGGATGCGGCAACGCTGGCCGGTGTCGGCGAGCAGGACTCGCACCTGGCTCTTTCTCCGCTACCTCGGCTTCGTGCCCCTCGTCGCCCTGCCACTGGGCGAGTTGGCCGGTTGGCCCGGTGTCGGGTTGCTGATCAGCTTCGCGGTGATTGTCATCGCCATCGTCTCCCGCGTCGTCGGGCACACGCCACGCGAGGTGTGGCAGGCCCTGCTCGCATCCGCGCGAGGGCGCGGGCTCGGATTGCCGGTCGCACGCGGCGCCGGGATTGCCCTCCTGCTCGGGGCAGTGCTCGATGTCGAGAGAACGGCGATCATCGTCGGCACGATTGCCGCGGTCAATATCGCTGCGGCCGCTGTCATCGCGACTCTGCATTCGCTCGTCGCCCGTTTCGACAGCTGGAGCTTTCCCGAGACCGCTGTCACACGGCGCCTTCGCATCGCCAACGCGGGCGTGCCCATCCTGCTGTTCCTGACGGCCTGGGCGATCGCAGTGCTCGTCTTCCAGCCCGCGGCGTCGCACCGGCTGCCGGTGGTGGCTGCCAACGGGTCGGCCCCGCCCCCGATCGGCGCCACCGTGAACGCCTTTCTCGATCGCCCCGCGAGAGACGCGTCGGTGTCGAGCCCGCGGCCGGTCTTCCTGATCGCGAGCGATGGCGGCGGCGCGCGGGCGAGTTACTGGACCGCGATCCTGCTCGACTGCGCCGTGGCTGCGCGCGCGCCGCTGAAGGCGCACGACGGCACCCCGTGCGCGCGCGACCGCGACGGATCGGCGCACGCGCAGATCGCGCGCGCGCGAGAGATCCTGGTCGTGAGTGGCGTCTCCGGCGGCGGCGTGGGTCTCGCCCAGTACGCGTCCGCGCTCGTCGCGGGCGGCAGCCGCGGCCTGCCGAGGAACTGGGCAGAGGACGTCGCCGGGTACGACATGTTGCGTGCACCGACGACGTGGGGCGTGACGCACGACATCGTGGCCGGGTTGCTCGGAGTGCACGCCCCGGACGAGCATTGCCTGCGCGTCGAGAACGGCCGCCGTGTCGACGACAGCATGGAGTGCAGGCTCGTGGCGGCGCTCACGAGGGATCGCGGCAACGTGCTCGCCGACTCGGTCGCCGGCGCCGGTGGGCGCGAACGCCTCCCCGAGGTGCCGCTGCGCTCGGTGATGCCCACGCGGAGCAACGACCTCCCGGCGTACGTCGACAATGCCACGCTCGCCGGTGGAGTCGCACGGGTGGTCGTCAGCCCGCTCGAGCTCGCCCTCCACCTCACCAACAACGCCGAGGTCCGCCCGAGCTGCGGCACGATGCGCTCCGAGCCCGCCTGCATCCTCCCTCCGGTGGCGCGCGCTCGCGACCTCGTCGACGTCCTGGGCGATCACCGTGACCTTCCGCTGATGGCGGCGGCGACCCTGGGCGCGCGCTTTCCGATCATCACGGCGCCTGGCTACGTCGCCAGCTGCGACGAGCCCGGCGCGTGGCTCCACGACGCGGCGACGCACTGTGACGAGCCACGCTCGAGCATGTCGGACGGCGGCTTCCTCGAGAACACGGGCCTGCTCACGATTCGCGAGGTGCTCCCCCTGATCAGCCGGCGCCTCGCGGCCGAGAACGCCAAGCGCGCCCAGGAGAGCCCCGAGGCGGCGCCGTACACCCTGTATGTCGTCGAGCTCGACAATCACGCGCGCAAGCTGACCGACAAGGGCGAGATCAGGAGCGAGGGAGGAGCCGGCACGACACTGCTCAACCTCACGAGCGCGCGCGATTTCATCGAGGGCTACGCCCGCGAATCCGTCATCAACTTCGTCGGCTCCGGCTGCTATCTGCGCGTGCACCCCACGGCCAGCGCCGCCGGCAACGCCCCGACCGGCTGGCTCCTCTCCGACGACGCCGAAAGCGGCCTCGCGCAATCGCTCCAGGCGCCCTCGCCGACCTATGCGGACGTCCTGAAGCTCGTGCGCTGGATGGACGGCACCGGGACCAACGCGGAATGCGCCCCGTGAGAGGCTCACCAGCCCCGGACGTCGGCGGGAACGGCGCTCCGGCAGTCGATCCCCCTGGGATACGATGAGTGCGTCCGTCCGCGATCGTGGGGAGTCGCATGTCGGCCGCGTGCAGCGTTGGTGGAGGCGTCGTCATCGCGTCGACGGGCATCGGCTCGCGCGCGCGACCGCTCGAGTCCTGCGCGGGCGACGGCTCCGTGATCCGCCCGGCGGGCGTCGGGCGTAGTGGGGGAGCGCGACCCTACGGACCGGCCCCATGACGGACGTTCATCCGAAGCGACCCGAAGGAGTGCACGTGGCGAGCGGTGTCGATCCCGAGAAGACCGCGCGGACGAAGCTACGACTCGAGCAGGCGCTGTTCGAGATCCGGCGGGTCATCGCGGGTCAGGACCAGATGCTGGAGCGCGTGCTCGTCTGCCTCATGACCGGTGGCCATCTCCTGATCGAGGGCGTCCCGGGACTTGCCAAGACGCTCACGGTGAAGACGACCGCCAACGTCCTCGGCGGCACGTTCAACCGCATCCAGTTCACGCCGGACCTCGTGCCCTCGGACCTCATCGGGACGCGGATCTACCGGGCCGACAATGCGACCTTCGACACCGAGCTCGGCCCCGTGTTCTGCAACTTCCTGCTCGCGGACGAGATCAACCGCGCGCCCGCGAAGGTCCAGTCGGCTCTCCTCGAGGTCATGCAGGAACGCCAGGTCACCCTCGGGCACACCACCCATCCCGTGCCGGATCCGTTCCTCGTCATGGCCACGCAGAACCCGATCGAGTCGGAGGGCACCTATCCGCTGCCCGAGGCGCAGGTCGACCGCTTCATGCTCAAGATCCTCGTCGACTATCCGCGGCACGACGAGGAGCTGACGGTGATCCAGCGCTCGCTGGTGGCCCCGCCCGAGCTCAAGCAGCTGCTCACCCTCGACGACCTCCGCGCGGTCCAGGAGGTCGTGCGCGGGATCTACGTCGATCCGGGGCTCGTCAGCTATGCGCTCCAGCTCGCGACCGCGACGCGTCGCCCGGACGAGTTCGGGCTGCCAGATCTGGGGCGCTTCATCTCGTTCGGCGCAAGTCCTCGCGGCCCGATCTCGCTCATCCACGCGGCCCGCGGGCTCGCGGTCGTGCGCGGCCGGGAGTACGTGCTGGTCCAGGATCTGCAGGAGCTGATCAAGGACGCGCTGCGCCACCGCATGGTGCTCTCGTACGAGGCCCTGGCCGAGCGCCGGAGCCCCGACAGCCTGCTCGACGAGATCGTCGCCGCCGTTCCCGTGCCGCAGCTCGACCTCGCCGGGCACGCCGCGTGATCGAAGGGCTGCTCCGCCGGGGGCAGACGCCCGCACGGCCCGGGCCGGGCCCGATGCCGGAGCCGCTCCTGCGGGCGCTCGACCTGACGATCGCACGCCGCGTCGAGGGCATGCTGCCCGGCGACCACAGGTCGTCGCTGCTGGGGCGGGGCAGCGAGCTGGCACAGATCCGGCCGTACGAGCCGGTCGAGGACGACGTGCGCCAGATCGACTGGAACGTGACGGCACGGACGGGGACACCGCACGTCCGCATCCAGCTCGCCGAGCGAGCGCTCGTCACGTGGCTCGCGCTCGACACGTCTCCCTCGATGACCTTCGGCACGGCAGAGCGCCGCAAGGCCGATGTCGCGGAGGGCGCGTCGCTCGCCGTGGGCTACGCCGCGACGCGGCGCGGCAACCGCCTGGGCCTCGTGACGTTCGGCGACGGCCATCCGCGTGTCCTGCCGGCGCGGCAGGGCCGCGCCGGGCTGCTCGGCCTGCTCCTCGCTCTGCGCACGGATGACGGCGCCGTGGCGAGGCGGCGCGAGGGCGGGGCGACCTCCGTCGGCGAGGCTCTCAGGCGCGTCGGCACGATGGCGCGCCAGCGCTCGTACGTCGTCGTGATCTCCGACTTCCGCGGCCCGCGCGACTGGCGCCGGCCGCTGCTCGTGCTCGGCGGCCGTCATCACGTCGTGGCGATCGAGATCCGCGACGCCCGCGAGCAGGAGCTGCCGAAGTTCGGCCAGCTGCGGCTGGTCGATCCGGAGACGGGCCGGCAACTCAGGGTGGATACCTCGAGCGACCGGCTGCGCGCGGACTTCGCGGCCGCGGCCGCGCAGGAGCGCAGCGAGGTGGCGGCGGAGATCACCTCCGCCGGAGCGCGACACGTCGTGCTCTGGACACACGGCGACTGGCTGCGCGACCTCACCGGCTTCCTCCGACACGCGGGCGCGCAATGAGCTTCGCGTCTCCCACGGCACTGCTGGCCCTGTTGCTCGTGCCTCTCGCGATCGCGGGATACGTGTGGTTCCAGCGCGAGCGGACGCAGGAGGCCGCGCGCTTCGTCCAGCCGGCGCTGCTGCCGAACGTGGTCGACCACGTTCCCGCCTGGCGCCGGCATCTTCCCGTCGCGGTGCTGCTGCTGGCCGTTGCCAGCTTCCTGCTCGGCTTTGCGCGTCCGCACGCCACGCTCTCGGTTCGCTCCGAGGAGGCGACGGTCGTGATCGCGATCGACACGTCGCACTCGATGGCGGCGAACGACGTCCCTCCGACGCGGCTCGCCGCCGCTCAGGCCTCGGCCCGGCGCTTCCTCGCGCAGCTGCCCGACAAATACCGCGTCGCCGTCGTCGCCTTCAGCTCGAGAGCGCAGCTCGTGGCTCCCCCGACGCAGAACCGGCCGTACGTGAATTCGGCACTCGCAGCGTTGCGCGTCGGGCAGGGCACGGCGCTCGGGGATGCGATCGCGACGTCGGTCAAGGTCGCATCGACCACGCCGGCCGGTCAGAAGCAGCGCGCCGGCCAGCCCCCGCCGCCGGCTGCCATCCTGGTGCTCTCCGACGGCGCCCAGGACGGCGGGAGCGTCAAGCTGGCGGACGCCGTGAGCCGGGCGCGCAAGGCGAAGGTACCCGTCTTCACGGCGGTGCTGGGCACCCCGGCGGGCGTCGTGCAGGTGCCGCACATCGGTGGCTTCGTCGAGCGCATCCAGGTGCCGCCGAACCCCGCCGCGCTCCGTGCCGTCGCCGCGCAGACGGGGGGGCGCTACTTCGCCGCCCCCACGCAGGAGGACCTCACCCCGGTCTATGCCGATCTGAAGTCGCGCCTCGGCAAGACGCGCAAGAGCGAGGAGATCACGGTGGCGTTCGCGGGCGCCGGGGTGCTCTTCCTGCTCGTCGCCGGCGCACTCTCCGCCATGTGGTTCAGGAGGGTCCCGTGATCCGCGCCGCTGCCGCCGTGATCGCGCTGGCGACGGCGCTGGCAGTGGGCGTCCCGGCAAGTCAGGCCGCCGACGAGTGCAAGGGGCTTCAGGTCTGCATCCCGGTGGCCGGCCCCTGGGTCGTGATCCCGGCCCCGACCGGACCTTCGGTGACGGCGACGTGGCAGCTCGTGTGCCCGCAGGGCGTCGTCGGGGGAGTCGACGCCAGGGCCAGCGAGGCAGCCGTCGCTGTGGAGTTCCCGGGGCACATCGGCAGCCCGGTCAACCCCGGGATCACCACCTCGCGCTCGCTGCTCTTCAAGGGCACCTACGCCGGCCGGGTTCGCAAGGCGACGAGCTACCGGCCGTTCATCGGGTGCATTCCAGGCGGGGGTGGCGGGCCGCGCACGCCGATGGCGTTCTCGCGCGTGAGCGAGGTCAAGCCGGGAGACCCGATCACGCTGCGCGTCGTGGAGCTTCGCGTGAGCGCGGGAACACTCGCTCGCACGAAGCTGACCTGCCGCCCGGGCGAGCGCCTCCTGCACAGCAGCCAGAGCGTCGGCCTCTACACGGGCACCGTGCCCACCGCGCGCGAGCTCGCAGCCGTGCGCGTCGTGCACGCGCGCCGCGGCGGCGCGATCCTCGTGAGCGCCACGCGGCACGGCCTCGACCCCGAGGTCGTGGCCGTCGTGCAGGTTCAGGCGGAGTGCGCCCGGTGAGGATCGAATGGCCTCTCGCGCTGCTCGCGCTCCTGCTCGTGCCGCTTGCGGTGTTCGCGTATCTCCTGCTCGAGCGGCGCCGGGCGCGCTACGCCATCCACTACACGAACATCGAGGTGCTGGCCGCGGTCGCGGCCGGCGGGGGCGGAACTGGCGATACGCGCTCCCGCCGGCACTGGCGCTCGTGGCGCTGGTGTGCGCCCTCGCCGCGCTCGCCCGGCCGGAGCTGCGGACGTCGGTCGCGAGCGAGCAGGCCTCGATCGCCCTCACCATCGACGTCTCGGGCTCGATGTCGGCCGACGACGTCAAGCCGACGCGGCTCGGGGCCGCGCAGGAGGCCGTGCGTCGCTTCCTCGACCGGGCTCCCCGGCAAGTACCGCGTGGGCCTCGTCACCTTCTCGTCCGAGCCGTACGTCGCCGCGCCGCTGACGCACGATCGCAAGCTGGTGCTCGAGGGGCTGCTGCTCGGCGATGCAAGCTTCGGACAGGGCACCGCGATCGGCGACGCGCTGGCCCGCTCGGTCGAGCTCCTCAAGCCGGTGGCCGCCGAGGGCGAGGCGGCTACCCCCGCCGGCTCGGTTCCGCCGCCCCCGGACCCGAACCGTCCGCTGTCGGCGATCCTGCTGCTCTCGGACGGCGCTCAGACACGCGGCACGCTGGCTCCGCTGCAGGGGGCTGCCCGCGCCAAGTCCTACGGCATCCCGGTGTACACCGTCGCGCTCGGCACGCCGGACGGCGTGCTCAACCGCGGCGGATTCTCGCGACCGGTGCCGCCCGATCCCGCGACGCTGCGGCAGATCGCGCAGCTCACGGGAGGCGAGTTCTTCGCGACGCAGAGCGAGGCGCGTCTCAATGCCGTCTACGAGGACCTCGCTTCCCGCCTCGGGCACAAGACCGAATGGCGTGAGCTGAGCTTCGCGCTGGTCGGGCTGGCCGCGCTCTTCGCGCTCGCCGCCGGCGCGCTGTCGCTGGTGTGGAATCAGCGCCTGCCGTGAGGCGCGCTAGCGCGATCGCTCCAGCCTCACGGACTGACCAGTTCTCGCGGTCGCGGCCGGAGGCCTTGTGGCAGCGGGTTGCGGCGACACCTCGTCGAAGAGCGTCACGACGGTCGTGACCGTGACGCGGACGACCTCCGCCGCCGCGTCGCCGGCGGCTCCCGCCCGAGGCGAGAGCATCGCGGACGTCGTCGCCCGGGTGCTCCCCGGCGTCGTCAACGTGAGGACCGTCGGCTTCGACGGCAGCAAGGCCGAGGGCTCGGGCGTCGTCGTCGACCGCCGCGGCGTCATCGTCACGAACAACCACGTCGTCCGCAACGCTCGCACGCTGACGGTCTCGTTCAACGACGGCCGGCATGCGAAAGCCGTCAGGGCCACGGTCATCGGCACGGCCGCGAAACGCGACCTCGCGATCATCCGCGTCGGGCTCGGCGATCTGGTTCCCGTGCCACTTGGACGCTCGTCGAGGCTCCGGCTCGGCGACGGCGTCATCGCGATCGGCTTCCCGCTCGATCTCGGCGGCGGCCCCACCGTGACGCAGGGCATCGTCTCCGGCCTCGACCGCACGGTCCACGCGGAGGACGGCCCGGATCTCGAGGGGCTGCTGCAGACCGACGCCGCGATCAACCCGGGCAACTCCGGCGGGGCGCTGGTCGATTCCGCCGGCAGGTTGATCGGCATCAACACGATCGCCGTCAAGGATGCGCAGAACGTCGGCTTCGCGATCGCCATCGACGGCGCGCGCGCGGTGATCGACGAGATCCTGGGCAAGCCCGCCGGCGGACAGGCCTGGCTCGGCGTCACCTTCGACTCGGTGGCGAACGCGGCGGCGGCGGTTCAGCTCGGTCTGCCGCCCGACACGCGCGGCGCGGCCGTGGCCGCGGTCTTCGCCGGTAGCCCCGCCTCCAAGGCAGGGTTGCGCGAGGGCGATGTCGTCGTCTCGCTCGGCGGTCGCCCGGTGCGCTCGGCGGCCGAGCTGTCGCGCGCGATGAGCAGCCGCAAGCCAGGTGATTCGGTCGTCCTCGACGTCCTCGACCAGTCGGGCCCGCGACGCGTCACGGTCACGGTCGCCAAGCGACCGGCGACGCTTCCGGGCGGCTAGGCGCCGTTGGCGCGCGCTCGGCGCGGCGGACACGTCTTCGTCCGCGGGCTCCCTCGCGGTCGGAGGCGGGTCAGCCGGGTCCGGATGAGGAGGCGGCTCGGGGTTCGGCACCTCGTCGATGAGCACGGGCTCGCACGGAGTGTCGACCCAGCGGTAGTGCAGGTCGCGAACGCGGATGTCCATACCGGGGGTCTTCCGTGGCACGGCCCGTTCGAAACCCGCCGACGCGCTCAGGCTCCGCGCTCGCTGTCGACGTGGAGCGTCGCCTCCCGCCGCGCGCTGCGCTCGGCCGTGCGTCCGGCATGGGCCTCGCCTCGCCACCCGCAGGAGCACTCCGCCGCGTGCAGCTCGGGGTCGCCGAAGCGGAGCCTCAGATCCCTGATGTGGATGACGTGCTCGCTGTGGCGGACGCTCGCGATCGCGCCGCCGCGGGTCGCATGCACCGGCAGGGCCTCGGCCAGGCCGGTCAGCTTGACGACTCGCTGCACCGCCGTCGCCTTCGCAGGCACGACCAGCATCAGCGCGCCGCCGCGCTCGTCGAGGGCGCCGCCCGCGGTCATCAGGATCCCGGCCACCGAGGGATCCACGGCGGTGCAGTCGGTCAGGTCCACGATCACGTTGAGCTGCGGCCCGGCTCCGGCGAGCGCATCGCTGAGCGCCTGCCCGCAGCTCGAGTCGTGCTCGCCGCGCAACGTGACGATGGTCACGCCCAGGCGATGGAACGTGACCTCGACCGCCGGCTCAGCCAGGTCGTGCACCCCAGGTGCATGACGCTTGGTTTCCTGCCGTGTCATTCGACTCCATTGATCGCGCGCTGCACCGGATGACGATCCTACTCCGGAACCGAGGTTGCGCGCCTCACGACGCGGCCGGCGCTTCGCGTACCGTGACGCGGTCGATGTCGAGGTAGCCGCTCGAGCCGGCAGGACCTCCGCGCCACGGCCCGAGGGCGATGGCGCTCGCCTGAGGCCCGTTCGCGGCGCGCGCGAGCCGTGCGAGATCGACGCCGTCGACCGTGAGGCGCGCCTGCGCCGGGTCGAGCGACAGGACGAGCACCGCCGGCCGTCGGCGAATGCGCTGCGGCTGCGAATGCAGGACGGCACCCGTGCCCGTGCTCACGGCAAGGCGAAGCTGATCGCCGCCGCGGAGCGAGCGGAGCGCGACGGACGCCAGCCGCTGACCGCGCGCGCCCGTGATCGCCGCGACCTCGATCCAGCCGCCCGCGCTCGAGAGCGTGCCGGGATTGAGGTCGAAGGAGAGCTCTGCCCCGTCGCCAGGCCGCGGCAGACGCCGCTGCACGAACGCGGGCGCCCCTGCGAGGAGCGTCGCGCGCATGCCCCTTCTGCCGGACATCGCTGCCTCGGGAATTGCGGCGACGGCTCCGATGCGCCGGGGCCACGCGCCGAGTCCGTGTTCGAACCCGTCGCCGGCGACTCGCTGAAGCCGCGACTCGAGCGACAGCGGAAGCGGTGGCGCGGGTGGCGACGGCACCGCCGGCACCGCGGGGAGGGGCACCTCGGGCTGGGCGGCGGGCGGCGCGGGAAGTGCCGGGACCGTGATCGCCAGTACGGCGGGTGCACTCCAGTTCCCGGCCGCGTCGCGTGCCCGCACACCCAACACGTGCGGCCCGGGAGCCAGTCCCGCCGTGCTTGCGACGAGATCCTCTCCGAGCGAGTCGAAGGCCCCGTCGGCGGCTGTCACGGGCAGGCCGGCGCCGATTCCCGGATCCGCGTCCGCCCACCATTCGCCCCCGGCGATGTTGGACAACGCATCATCGGCGCGTGCCTGGAGCGTCGTGTCGCTGCCCGCCGCCGCCGACAGCGCCGGAGGGTCGAAGTCGAGCAAGGGGGAGTGCAGCAGCCGCGCGGCTGCGACGAGGTCGAGGAAGCCGGCACCGAATGTGGAATCCGGTCCCGGCGCGCCGAGGTCGGCGGCGCTCTGCGTGAGCAGGTTCACCTGCTCGGCGGCGGTGAGCTGCGGGGCGACCTGGAGCAGCAACGCGAGCGCGCCCGCGACGTGCGGGGCCGAGAACGACGTTCCCGCGAGCCCTGTCGCGTCGAGGCCGCCCAGGCCGGTCGAGAGGATGCCCGTTCCCGGGGCGACGAGCGCGGGGAACTGGCCTCCGCCGCAGCTTGACGGGCCTGCGCTCGAGAACGGTGCAATCGCTGTTCCGCTCGCCATCGCTCCGACTGCGAACGCCTCGGGAAGGTTGGCGGGCGAGTTGTCCGGCGAGAGGGCCGGCGGCGGCGGGATGGTCTGACCATCGTTGCCGGCGGCGGCGACGGTAAGAATGTCCGCCAAGCGCAGCGCGTGCAGGTCGGGCTGGAATTCGAGGTTGCACCCCTGCCGTGCGCCCCAGGAGAGGTTGACGACGTTGGGAGCATCGTTCGTGAGCAGGTTGCCGTCGGGGTCGAGCAGCCACTGGAAGGCGAGGTGGATCGCGCTCGCCGTGCTGGCGCCCGCGTCGTCGAAGGCCCGCGCGGCGATGAACTTTGCACCGGGCGCCATGCCGATGCCGGCGCCGGCGAGGATCACGCCTGTGACCTCGGTGCCGTGGCCGCTGAGGTCTGCAGGAGCTGAACGGCCGTAGGGGTCGAACCAGCTGTTGCTGCCTCCGCGGTAATGGGCGGCGAGCTCGGGGTTCGTCAGGTCCACCCCCGTGTCGAGGACTCCGACCGTGATCCCCCGCCCATCCACGCCCCTGGCCCAGAAGCCGGGCGCCCCGGTGGAGGCGATGCCCGGCTCCCCCGTGACGGCGTCCGCGGGCCGGATCGGCAGCACCGCATCGGCCTCGATCGAGCGCACGTCCGAGCGAGCCTCGAGGGCGGCCAGGGCGCTTGCGTCCGCCGACAGCGCCACCGCGCTCGCGATCCACAGCGGCCGCACGTGCCGGACGTGGCCATCGCGACGCAGCTGGGCGAGCTTGGCGAGCACGGGCGCCTGCGCCCGACGGCCTTCCTGCTCGATCTGCCGTACGGCCTCCCGCGCCGAGGAGCCCTCGGGCGGCATGGGGCTCGGCGCGAGGTGCACGATCACCGCCTTCATCGGGACCGCTGCCACCGCCTGGGCAGGAAGGAGCGCGGCGCACGCGAGCGCCATGACGAGAATGCGGCGCATCAGGCCGGCCGCGGCCGCCGGATTCCGAAGCGCGCTCGGTAGCTCCAGAGGAGCGCAATCCCCAGGAGGGACGCGAGGGCGATCGCAAGGATGGACATGATCGGCCCGAGCGGGCGCTGCGAGTAGCGAGGCCGGCGCGTCCCCGGTGCAAGGGGGGGCGACGCTACCGTCCACCCGGTGGCATAGGTGGCGGTGTCCATGCCCTTGCGCTCTACCGCGACTGCGATGCGCCAGGGACCGGCTTCCCCGAGCTGGGTGCCTGCGACCTGCCACCGGCCGGCGTTCAGCCTGGTCGCGGGCACGCTCACGCTGCGGGCGCCTCGCGAGAACGTCACAGTCACGCGATCCACGCGTGCCGGCGGCGGGCGCAGGGTGTCGAGGACATTCATGGTCACGAAGTTCTGGCCCGGTCGATTGGGTGACGCCGAGATATCGACGAGGAGGTCGTGGGCGTTACCCGTCGCCAGGGCGGTACCCACGATCGGTCGCGCGACGGGAGCGAACTGCGGTCCGCGCGCGGGAGCGCTCGAGAGCAGGAGTGACGCGGCGATCAGCACGCCGACGGCGGCGACGGCCTCGGCTCGGAGCAATCGCATCGACGGTCGCAGGCGACGCGCGGCGAGGAGCCCGAGCAGACCGAGGACGCCGGTGGCGGCCACGGATGCGAGCTTGGCGAGGAGCGACCCGCCGTAGGTCGTCGAAGCCAGGGCATCGAGACTCGCAACCTGCCGTCCGGCGCTGTAGACGCCCGTGGCGACGACCACGGCCACGCCGGCCGCCGCAATGCGGCCGAAGCGGGCGAGCGTGTCGAGCACGTCACGGCGCTCCAGCCCGGGCAGGACGAGCGCGAGCACGACGAGACCGCCCACCCAGAGGCAGCCCGCGAGGATGTGCGCTGTCATGGTGAGCAGTGCGAGAGCGCCGAGCGACGCGGCGTGTCCACTCGCGGCCTCGGCGGCCGCCACGGGCACGAGCAGCGCAAGCGCGAGCCTCCGCCGGCGTGTCGCGAGCGCGACCAGCACGGCGACGATCGCCAGTTCCCGCACGAGTATCGCGTGACCCCATGCGGTGCCGAAGAGCGCATCCTGTAGCGGCACTTGCGAGGACTTGCCGGCGAGGGCCACGACACCCGCGAGAAGCAGCGCAGGCAGAGCGACGAGTGCAAAGCGAGTGATGCGCGAGCGCACCGCTGCGGGCAGGCCGCCCGTGAGGAGCGCGCAGACGCCGATCAGAAGCGAGAGCGAGAGCAGATCGAAGAGGTGCGCGACGCTCTCTGCGAGATTCGTTCCGGCCGTTGGCGAATCCGAGGCCCTGGCCGCTGGGGCGGAGGTCCCGGCGCCGAACACGATGGCGCCGCTCGTGGCGTGGAGATCGTCCTCCGAGACCGTCGAATAGGTGATGCGATAGGCACCGGTCGCGAGTCGCGGGAGCGAGACGCGGACCTCGTTCGCCGTGCGGCCTTCGCTGACCCGAGCTCCGTACCGCGGGGTGCCGCGCCCGTCGAAGATCTGGACGTGAGTGAGGGTGGGCGAGACCGGTTCGGTGAACCGCAAGGTGACGATGCGGGGCGCACGGGCGAGACTGACGCCGCTGGCCGGTGTGCTCGACACGAGGAAGGCGTGCGCGTCGGCGCTCGCCGGCAGGGCGAGCGCGACCAGCAGCACCATGGCGAGGCGGATGCGCACGCTCAGCGCACTCGCCGGCTGAGTGCGCGCTCGCCGGCGTCCTCGAGACGAAATGCGGCGGTCGCCGCGCCTGCGCTCAAGGCGCAGATCGCGACGACCGCCGCGGTTCGATCTGTTGGGACAAGGGGAGCGGCGGTCGCCGCGACGACGCGGGTGGCGTCGGTCGCGGCGACCGTGCGGAGAGGCGGTCTCTGCAGTTGCATGTCACCACTCTCCGCCCGCTTGGGTGATTCGGGAATCCCTCCTTCGGTCTTAGTGGGCCTTCGTCAGCGTGGGACGGAGGCCGGGGCTGAGCGCCGCCACGAGGACGACGCGCTTGTTCTTCAGCTTGAGCCACGTGGACTTCTTGCCACCGTTGGTGGCGCGCAGCTGGTAGCCGTGCTTCGCGTCGCCGCGAACCATCACCGTGAGGACGAGGTGCCCGGAGGCGTCACGGCCCCTCACGATCGTCTTCGTGCCGTGGAACTTGATGCCACGCGGAGCGAAGACGAAGCGCGCCCGCACCTTGCCCGAGGCCGAGGAGACGACCGAGACGAGGCGCGCCCGGCTCGTGCCCTGGACGGTGATGCGAGTGCTCCCGACCGTCACCGTGACGTTGAGCGGTCCGAGCGGCGCCGCGGGAGCTGCCTGACTGGCCGGTGCGGCCAGCGGCGTGAGCGGTGCTGTCACGGGGGCGGTCGGAGCCGAGATGATGGTCTCGGCGTTGCCCGCCATGTCGAGGAAGGTGGCGACGACGCGGAGGCGCAGTCCCACTTCCGCGTTGCCCGGGATGAACGAGTCGCCGACGACAGCGCCGCTGACGGCCTCCCACACACCGGCGGTCGCCTCACGCTGCCAGTTGAAGCGCACGGTCGACATATTGACGCCGTCGGCGTCCACGAGGGATGCGGAGACGGCGAGAGCCTCGCCGGCCGCGGGAGTCGTGTCACTGATCGTCACCGTGCCCGTGGCGGGCGTGTTGGTCGGGGCCTGGACGGCCGGGATGGTCGTGTCGGAGAACTGCAGCTGCTCGATGTTCCAGAGCGTGTCGACACCGTCGGTGCCGCCCTGGTTGTCGACCGTGATGCTGCCGTTCGCGTTGTGGGTGATGGTGTAGGTGTTGAGCGGATTGCGGAACACGGCCGTGTCGGTGTCCGTGTTCGCGCCGGGGGTCAGGATCTCGCGAACGATCCTGAGGTCGCCCGGATCCACGTCGCCGGCGAACACGGCCTGCTGGAGCGTCGTGTTCGGGAGGCCTTCGGGAACGTGCCGGAGAGCGCCGAATGCTCCATCAGGTCGGTGCTGGCGATCTCGGTGCCGGTGATGTGATCCCGAGCACGCTGATCCGTGTGGTCAGCTCGCGGTCACCGTCGATGATGTCGTCGGCACCGCGACCCGTGATGGAGTCGCTGCCGCCGCCGCCGAGGAGGATGTCGCCGGCGCCGAAGACGGGGCCGTTGACCGGGCAGAAGCCCGCCGCGGAGTTCGCGATGACCGTCGCCGCGCTCTCGGTGAGAGGCGGCATGATCGCGTCCAGGCCGGCGATGCGATCCACGCCCGCCTGGTCGATGACGTCACAGCCGGCGAAGCCTGCGCCGCCGAGTGTGTTCGGGGCGTCCTCGTGCCCCCTGATGATGTCGTCGAAGCGCGAGCCGGAATCGGCCTCGGTCTCCTGCCAGCGGTCGCGGTTGACGACCACCTGGATCGGCACGCCGACGAGGTTGTTGTTGATTTCCATGTCGTCGTCGGCCGGCTGGGTGTTGTACTGGTGGAAGGCCCAGTCGAAGCCGGCGGCGCCGGCGTTGCGGTCGATGGCCGCGTTCTGGGCCATCAGGTCGTCGCCACCCTCGGCGTCGTAGTCGTTCTCGCCGACCTGGCCGATCATGACTTCGTTGCCGGGCGCGACCTGCGCCGGGTCGTCGAAGAACGGCGCGCCGTGGTCGCCCTGGATGAGGTCCTGACCGGATCCGCCTTCCATCCAGTCGCTGCCACCGTCGCCGAACGCGGCGTCGGCACCCTGACCCAGGATGACGAAGTCGGTGTCAGGGCCTGCGAACGTCTCGTTGTCGTTGGATCCGGCGTTCATGAAGTCCTGGCCGTCGGCGCCCATCATGATGTCGTCGCCGGGGCCGGCGTCCATGGCGTCGTTGCCGGGGCCGCCCTTGAGCGTGTCGGCACCGTCCAGGTCGGTGATGATGTCGTTGCCATCGCCACCGAGAGCGACGTCGTCGCCCCCGTTGCCTTCGATGCGGTCGGCGCCGTCACCACCCCAGAAGGTGTCGTTGTCGTTGCCGCCGATGACGCGGTCGACACCGGGAGTGCCGTTGTAGACCGCCTGGCCGTTGATGCCGGACGGGTCGACGGTGTTGCGTGCCCGGTAGGCGATGGTGCCGTCGGGATGACGGATGAGCAGGAGGCTCTCGTCGCAGTCGGGCGTCGACGGGTCGTCGGCGACGAGGAAGCCGTTGAGGTCGAACTCGGCTGCCGTCCCTGCGAGGTTGGCCAGCTGGAACTTGCAGTCGGCCGTCGCGAAAGCGTCGGCCTTCAGCGAGTTGGTGCCGTCGGTGTTGCGCTGGATCAGCTCGGAGAACGAGTTGCCCTCGAGCTGGGTGCGCAGGTTCAGGCCCGGGGTGCGGGCCAGGTAGTAGAGCCGGTCGCCGTCCTGCAGCTTCTCGAGCTGCGTCTGGAACACGTAGTTGAACGTGCTGCCCAGGAGGCCGCCGAAGAGGTTGGTGACCTCGGAGAGGCCGCCGACCCACAGGTCGACCTTGTCCAGGCCGGTGATCGTGACGCCGTTGGCGTCGCTCGCCCAGGCACCGTGGCTGAACAGGAAGTCGGCCGCGTCGGTGGGGATCGGGGGTCGGACGGATTGGCCGGATCCACGATGAGCTTCGCGGCTGCCCGCTTGCCGGCGATGGTGCTCTCACTCGTGATGGACGGGTGAGTGCCGTAGGCGGCGACGAAGTTGATCAGCGACTCGGGGTGCTTGAGGTGCTGACCGAAGTCCGCCCAGCTGGTATAGGGCGCCAGCTGCGCGTCGTTGGTCTCGGCATGGATCTGCCGGCGGACATCGTTGAGCGGCGGAACGCCCGCGTCACGAGCCCTGGTCATGTTGAGCGTCGGCAGGTCGAGCGGGAGGCCGAGCAGGTTGTTGCGGAGCGTCTCGACCACGAACTCGTCCAGCTCGTTGCCGGCCTGATCGGAGGAGCCCATGACGATGGCGCCGCCGGCCTGCTCGGGCGTGTAGAAGCCGCCCTGGCCGTTGTTGAAGAACTCGGGCGGGTTGAGGAACGCGGTCAGCAGCGGGAGCGAGTTGTCGGTCTTGCTGCCGTCGAGGTTCGTCGTCGTGCGTGCCACGTCGTCGTCGAGCATCGAGTGGCCGAAGCGGTAGACCGCATGGGCGAACTCGGCCTCGACGGCCGGGTTGATGTCCGGGCTGTAGACGTGGAACGGCCGGACGGCCGGCTGCACCTTGCGCGCGAACTCCTCGAACACGAGATGCTGGTACTCCATCTCGGTCACGAAGCGCGCGGCCTGGAAGAGCCGCTCGCCGTTCCAGCCGTCGGGCGACTGGGCGACCGGCAGCTTCCACTGCGCCAGCGCCGTGATGCCGGTCGGCGAGGTGTCGGCGTTGAGGACGCCCTTGATGTAGTCGACCAGCCGGTCGTGCTCGGAATGGAAGACCTGGTGGATCGTGCTGAGCGCGATGTTCTCGTTGCAGCGACCGTCACCGCAGGCGAAGTGCGCGTCCAGCATCTCGTCGTCGTAGGTGCCGGCGGGCTGGTTGGCGAAGTCCGCGGACGGCGTGTTGTCGGCATCCGGCGCCGGCGCCACCGGCGGCGTGGCCGGGTTGTTGTCGGTGTCCTGCGGGGACGGATCCGCGTTGTGCGCGATGTCCGTCAGGAACGGCGTATCGAAATAGCGCACGTTCGCGGGCACCGGAACGGGGCTGGCGAGGTTGCCCTCGACCAGGCCGCTCGTGGTCACGTACTGCGGCAGGCCGCGGGCCGGGCCGGGGATGAACTTCCCGTACGGGTCGGCCGCGATCATCGGGATGTTGGTCGCATCCCGGTCGACCAGGAGCAGGCCGAGCTTCTGTGCGGCCTGGATCTTGACTGCCTTCCAGGTGCCGATACCCGTGCGCCCGTCGGGCGAGTTCAGGTAGGTCTGGCCGACGTCGAGCCCGCCCAGCAGCTTGCCGGTCGAGACCGGGTGGTTGGCTGTGTTGAGCTCGTACTCGCGCAGGAACACCTGATGCGACGAGTGCGAGGTATAGGTCTGGCTCTGGTCGACCCACGGCGAGTCGGTGTTGTTGGCGTTCTGGATGTCGTCCGCCGACTCGTCGACCGCCGTCGTCGGGTCGTCTCCGTGGATACCGTCCGGACCAGGCTGGTTCTGGGCACGCGTCAGCACCATGAAGGCGTTCTGCGGCTGAACCTCGTCGCCGGTACCGGCAACGCCGTCGGGGCCGAGCGTGATCAGCGGATCGTCAGCGCGCAGCGGCACGAACACCGTGCCGCCGCTCTTGACGGTCTGGTCGACGCCATGGTCGAAGAACTGGCCGAAGAACGTGAACAGCGAGTTGTACGGCGGCGAGAGGCCGACGTCCGTCGTCACGTTCGGGATGAACAGCGTCTTGTGCTCCGGGACGCAGTCGGGCGGAGGCGGTGCGCCGGGATTGCCGCACACGAACACGCCCGGGTTCTGCTGCGTGCGAACCGGGAACTGAGCCGCCGCGACGGCGGCCGGGTTGGTCGACGTCTGATCCACGATCAGGTTCGAGATCAGGCGGGGCTGCGTGTCGAACACGAAGCCCCTCTTCTGCGCGTACGACGAGCCCGGGATTGTGCCGCTGCCAGGGCCGAAGAAATCGGGCGGGCTGGCCTCGGCGTCACTGAACACCGGGGTCGTCAGGCGCGGGAACGGCTGATCCGCGGCCGCGAACTTCTCCCGGCCCGGGAACAGGTTGTTGCACGCTCCATCGACCGTGCGCAGACCGTACGAGCTGAGGCGGTCCGGAATCTGATTCGCATTCGGGCCGACGAGCGACTGACAGTAGTCCGGGTCGCCGGTCGGATCGGGGTTGACGGGAGTACCCGGAGTCGGGATTCCCCTCGAACGCGCGCGAATGACGCTCGGCGATCTTGATCTGCTTGAGGATGAAGGCCAGGTCGGCGGGCGTGACGGTGAAGCCGTTGCCGACCGGCGCGACTGCTGCCTTGGCCTGATCGTTCTTGCCGGTCGATGGCAGCGTGCCGGCGGCCACGCAGACTGCGGCCGCCAGAATGGCGTACGCCGCCGGCCGCATCAGCAGCCGGCGGCGCGAGCGCCCGCCGGGCTTTGTGTCCGGCCGCGAAGGCGGACGGCGCTTGAAGCGCGTTCCGTACATAACGTTCCTCCCCAGAAGTGCTTGGATGGGCTGCCGAAATCCCCTCACGGAATCCGGCCGCACCACAATCCAGGCGAGAACTTTCAGAAACCTTTTGGTTCCTGGTGCGAATGTCGCCGACAGCGCTCGCGCGGGTAGGGGGCATCCGCGCGCGTGGCAGCCGAGGGCCTGAGGGCGCGTTGCGCCGCGCCGTCGACTCGATCAGCGACGAGCGCCTACTGCTGCGGGGTGACGTGCCACTGGCCGGTGTGCGGGCCGCGGCCGGCGTCGAGCGTGACCTGCAGGCGGATCACGCGCGCCGCCGTCGGCCGACGGAACGTCACCCAGCCCGCCTGCGGATGTCCGCGTCGCAGTAACGCCGCCTCGAGCGCGGGGCGGAGGTCGCTCACGCGCATCGCCGTCAGCAGCTGGTCGCTGCCGTCGACCAGCTGCGCCTCACGCGCCGGGTCCATGCGATAGCTCGCGCCGCGCCGGAGTGCGTAGCGCAGGCGCACGTCGACCAGCTTGTGGTTGCCTCGACGAAGTCGCACGCCGAGCACCGCGATGTCCACGATCCGGCCGTCTGCCGTGGGCACGGGCAGAACGCGCCCGGGCGGCGCGATCGCCTGAGACCCCTCGGGATCCGGCGCTGCCGCGGCAACGGGCGCCGCGGGCGCCGGAGCCTCCCGCCAGGGCTCCGGCGAGCTGCCGGCTGCGACGACCGCGACGAGGGCGCACCCCGCCAGGCACACCGAGCGGAGGCGTGGCACCTAGACCACGCTCGCCGGGGCCGGCGGCAGGCGCACGCCGTCGCGGTCGTCGCAGGCGGTCATCGCCGCCGGTACGCCTCGGGCGCCGGCATCGGCCTCACCTTGACGGCTTTCACCAGCCGTGCCGTGACCGCAGGCACCGGCTTGCAGTGCGCTCCGCGCCCGGTGACCCGGGCCGAGGCCTTGCACCTCGGCGCCGCGACGAGGACCGGGATCGCGCGTCCGCCCCTCGCCCGGATGGATGGGCGCACGCGGATCGCCGGCCGTTGCTTGGCGGTGACGACCGGCGTCGTCGCGAGGGCGGCGGCCGGAATCGTGTGGGTGATGAGGACTGCGGGCGGGGAGGCGTCGAGCGTGATGAACGTGCCGGCACCGCCGACGCAGCCGCGGGCGTCGAGCGGCCTGATCGGGCAGCTCGCGTCCGACATGACGCGCTGGATGCCCCACATGCCGGCGTCGGTGAACGGGCGTCGCAGATCGCCGTAGAAGATGTCTCCGACGGTGGTCCCGCCGCCTGCACCCGCGCGGATGTCCGCCTGCAGCGTCTCCCAGGGGCCGATCCCGCGGGCCTGCACCTCGTTGGAGCCCGGGAGGAACGGGTCGAGAGGCCACGACTCGCCACCCAGGCCGAACACGTGCATCTGCTCGCTGCCCGGTGTCACGAGTGCGTGCACCTCGACCGGGTCACCCACGTAGGCCTTCAGCATCGGCGTGGCCGGGGTGCCGGCCGGGCCGCTGTTGGTCGCGGCGAATGCGCCGTTGCCATCGGTTGTGCTGGTTGCGGCCGGACCCGAGCCGTAGTTGATCGCCGAGACGCCCTTGACCTCGGTCGGGTACGGCATGTGCGACTGTCCGATGTCCTGATCGGTGTCCTGCAACAGGACGGTGAAGTCGCGATACGAACCGGCTCCCGGGACGTGCACGTCGACCTGGGCTCCGATGCTGACCGTGCCGCCGAAGCGTGGCTCTGTGAAGGTGGCGCCTGCCGGCGCGACGACGATCGCGCCGTACATGCCAAGCGGGCCTGTGTCGACATTCGTTGCCACGCCGCCGGCTCACCGCTCGTGACTGCCTCCGCCCCGCCGAAGTCCGAGATCAGCGTTGCGCCGAGCTTGGCGGTGTCCGCGTACAGCCGGTAGTCACGGCTGCCTCCGGGCGCGACCGTCTGCTCGGGACCGAAGCCGACGTCGACGCCGCTCGAGGCGGAGCCATAGGCCGTATTGCCGTCGGCAGAGGCCGAGAGCAGGCCCGAGTGGAACGACGCGCGCACGGTGCGGCGATTCGTGAAGTGCACGGTGATGCACTGGCCGGCCGCGACGTGCATGACGAGCGGTTCGGGCGCGAGCCGCTTCTTCTCCACCTGCACGGCGATGTTGGTCGGGACGAAGGCCGCTCGCAACTGGTTGCCGAATGCGCTCTTCGGCACGTCGACTGCGCTGATGTCGAACGACCGTTGCGGCGCCAGGGCCGGGCACGGGTTCCCCGGGTCAGCGGGCTCCGGTGGTCGTCCGCCGGTCACTGCCGGCAGCGCGAAGCTCGATGTCGGCGCCGCGCGACCGGGCAGCGGCTGCAGGTTCGGGGTGAGGCCGGGCAGGACGCGGATGATGCCCCATGCTCCCTGACGGAATCGCCGGCCGATCGCGTTCATGTAGAGGTAGTCGCCCGGCACCGCCAGAGGACCCCCGGCGCCGCCCTTCGCGATCAGGCTGAACTTCTCCGAGATCCCGTAGTGGATGGTGTCGAGCGGGCGGGCAGCGCTCCCCCCAGGGTTCTGCGGGTCCTGATAACGGTTCTCGAGCCAGAAGCGGTGCCCGTCGACGTGCAAGGTGTCGACGCTGTCGCTCACGTTGATCGTCCGGATCACGAACGGGTCGCCGGCGTACGCCAGCGGCAGTGGCGTGAACGGGTCGCCGTGGGCGTAGGAGCTGAAGAGCAGCGAGGGATCGCCGTTGTGTGCGAGGCGGTCCGCCCATGGTTCGGCGCGGAGGTTGAGAGTCGAGTCGGCCGCCGGGTTCTGGTCGATCGTCCACAGCGCCATCTCACGGAAGCTGCCGTTGACGAGGCCGGGGGCGAGCTGCGTCCTCGGGTCGTTGGCATCCGGGGTGGTGTGGATGTCCACGATCGTGCCGGAGTCGACCACGGCCCCTGTCTGGGGATCGTGGTAGGTCGAGCCCTTCGGCTCGATGATCAGCTGGCCGACCAGTCCGTGGCCCCAGTCGTGGATGCCGTCGACATGCGTGTGGAAGAAGATGTTGTCGAGCTGGACGTCGGGATACCAGCGGTATTGCACGAACTCCACGCCTGCGTATTCACCCGCCGCATGCTCGTTCTGGAGGGGCGTCGTCAGCGTGATCGTCTTCGCGACGGTGTCGATCGACGCGATCTTGCGGATCTCGATGCTCTCGGTCGCCAGGCCTGCCGCGATCCACTCGCCGACCTGGAACTTCGCCACGCTCGAGAGGCTGAGCGTCGTGGCACCCGCGTCAGCGCTCTGGGTGATCTGCGGGTCCTCCGCCTGGAACGGCCGGACGGTCTGCTCGTATGACATGCCCGTGACCACTCCGTCGGAGGCCTGCGTGTCGAACTGCACGTGATGGATGTGGATGTTCGACTTCGAGAAGCCCGAGAAGTCGTTCGCGTCGTGCTGCAAGCTCGTGAGGGTCACGGCGACGCAGTCACCGATGTTCGCCCGGATCGCGAGCGGCTGGACGGGCTTGCGGCCCGCGAGCACGTCGGCGACGTCGTGCGCCAGGACGAACACCTTGCCGTTGGGATCGACGGCGCCCGCACGCGTCAGCTGCAGCCGCAGGCCGTCGAGCGACACGACGTTGAAGTGGCGGACGGTGGAGCCCGACGGACAGATGCCGTCTGCGCGGCCCGCCCACGGCGATGGCGCGGTGCCCGATGGCAGGTCGCCGGTCTCTCCGAGCCAGGGCGCACCCGAGTGGCCGTTCGGCGAGAACGGCGGGCGCCTGCCGACGTGCGTACGCAGCAACGGGAACGAGATGCGTCCGTTGCGCGGGTCGAACTGGATGACCGGTCTCGCCACCGTCTCGCCCGGAAGCGTCTTGAACACGTCGCCGGGATACGCCGTGGGATGCCCCGGCACCGTGTAGTTGTCGTCCGCCCAGTCGCTCGTGTCCTCGGGCTCGCCGAGGTACACGGGCGCCGCGGGGTCGGAATTGTCGACCGCCCAGTTCCAGACCGAGGCGTCCTCGTTGTTCTGCGGGACGCCCTGCGCGGGCAGCTGCGGTCGGATCCAGGCGTCCAGGTTGGCTGCCGTGAGCGTCGTGCCGTCGGGCATCTTGCGCCCGATCAGCCCTGCCGAGGTAACCGCGTTCGGCAGCGGGGTGCGATCCGGCAGCGCCGCGAAGCCCGGCTGGTTCGTGTCGTAGACGCGCCAGAAGGCCCACATGCCGGAGGCGTAATGCGAGGCGATGTGGCAGTGATAGAGGAACTCGCCGGCGGCCTGCTGCACGCCGCCTGCGCCGCCCTCGATCTCGAGGTTGTACGACTCGCCGGGGCCTGTGGCCTGGGAGTCGAGGCGCGTCGAGGGCGACAACTGTGTCTTCGGCGACTTGTCGAGCCCGGTCTTCTGGTAGTCGAACGTCTTGTCGGCCGCCGGGTTGAAGCGCCAGCGGATGCCGCCGCCGTGCATGTGGAAGACGTGGAACATCTCCGAGCCGGCATGCAGGATGCGGAACTTGGTCGGATCGCTGAGGTAGGCGCGCGCCGTCGGCGTCGCGGGATCTCCGAATTCGTAGCTGCCGTACGACTGCGAGTCGTCGGGGTTCTTGTCGAGCCTGTTCAGGAACGGCTCGGAGCGGTAGTTGATCGCCCGCGAGCCCGGGACGGTAGGCGCCGGTGTGCTTGTCGATCGTCGGCAGCGGCACGCCGTTCTTGTCGTAGGGGCCGACGGCGGGCTCCACCTGCTCGTTGCCGATCTCGTGCCACAACAGCGCGTACTCGCGGAATGCCTTCGCCGGGCTGGGCGGGCTGATCATGGCCTCCCAGCCAGAGGCGAGCGGCTGGCCGTCCGCGCCCAGCCAGGTCGAGCCCTTGGGCTCGACGACGAGCGATCCGAACAAGCCGTGGGCGACTGCGAGGCGGTTGCCCGGCCCCGGCCGCATCAGATGCGCGCCCTCGAGCGTCGTGTCGTTCGGGACGTAGTAGTGATACGTCGTGCTGCCGCCCGGGGCGGGTGCCGACGAGGGATTGAGCCCGACCTGGTCGCCGGACGACGCGATGTCGTATGCGAGGCCGTCGACATGGATGCCGAACGCGCCTCCGGTGGCGTTGTTGGTGTACGCGATCTCGACACAGTCGCCCTCGTTGGCGCGGATCACGAGCGGCTGAATCGCGTCGTTGCGAAGCCCCGTCGAGACCTTGCGCGATGCTTCCTCGGCGCGCACGGCGGCGACGCGGCTCGAGAGAACGTACATCTTGCCGATCGGGTCGTTGTCGCCGAAGCGATTGAGCGTGATCCGGACGTTGATCGCCTGGACGTCGAAATGCCGCAGCGGGGCGGCGGCGGGGCAGGCCCCCAGGGCGCCGGCCGCGGCGCTGCCGCTGAGCGCGACGGTGGCAAGACCGACGAGCGACAGTCCCACCGTGGCGCCGGCGGCGGTGAGGCCGCGCGCGAACGCACCCCGCTTCCGCTGCAGTGCACGACCGCGCCGCTTCTCCATCTGCACGAGGACGATCGCGGCGGGCAGGGCGACCGCGAGGGCGAGCATGCCGTCCCGAAGGAGGTAGGAGGCGGGCGAGAGCTCCGCGCCCGAGTAATGCACGTAGCCGCCGAAGAGCCAGGCGTGCACGGGGCGCCAGGCGGCGAACACCGCGGCGGCGGCGACGCCGACCAGCGTCGACGTCGTGGCCGCGCGCAGGCGAGATCCGACATTGGCGGCCGAGCACAGCCGCTCGGAGAGGGCGAGCGCTCCGGAGGTCGCGAGCAGGACCGCCGGCATGGCGATCGACACGGCACGCAGGATCTGCAGCAGGACGCCGGGCTCGTTGCTGGCGTGAGCACCCTCGAGCACCTGGAGCACGACCATCCAGGAGCCGACCGCGAACGCAAGCGGCAGTGCGAACGCGAACGCGCGAACGAGTCCCCTGAGGACTCGGCCTTCAGTGCGGTGACGCTCGACGCGCCCCTCGTGCCCCAGCACGAAAGTACTCATTGCTTCGTTCCCTCTCTCTTCTTCGGCACGACGATGCCGGTCCCGTGGGCGTGGTCGAAGCCCTTGGTCCCAGGCGGCGCCTTGCCGACCTGGATCAGGTGGACGCGCACGACGCGATTGCCGTCGCGCACGCGCAGGATGTAGTGGTCGCCGCTCCGCGGAACGACGTAGTTCAGGGAGACGATCGAGGCTCGAGCCGGGCGCGAGCATCGCGCTCTCGTCCGTGCCGCCGACCGGGGCGAACTCGCGCCCCGTGCGTGCGGACAGGACCCTGAAGTCAGCGGCCGTCCAGGCCGCTGCCGTGTAGGTGGAGTTCGTCATCGCGATGGACACCTGCAGCTGCGAGGAGCGCGCGTCGATGAGGCCGGAGATGCCGTGCGTCACGCCGCCGAGCTGCTGGTTCGTCAGGCCCGGGGCGACGTGTGCGTCCACGACTCTCAGCGCCCCGAAGCTCGTGGGCGCCGCGTCGCCGATCGCGAAGATCGCCTTGTGCTTCAACGCGCCGGCGGAGGCCGGCTGCGCGCGCTCGGAGCCGAGCGTCTGCGGGATCAGCGACGCTCCATACGCTGCGAGCGCGACCGCAGCGGCGACGATCACGACGAGCGACGCGCGTGCTGCGGCACGGCGGGGCTGTCCGAGGGCGAAGGCGCTCATAGGACGCGACCTTCCCAAGAGCGCCTTTGAAAAGCTTTGGAAAACTATGCGAGTCGCATGGTCGGCCAAAAGGTGCCGGCAGGATCGCGCCCGACGCCCCGCAGTTTCGCGGCGTCAGCTCGCGAGGCCGGGCTCGACCCTCGGGCGCGAGCGAGCGGTCTTCCGTCGGAAGCGCGACCGTCGTGAGAGGCAGCTGAGGCTTCGTGGCGTTCTCCATCCGCTTCCCGTTCGGGCCCGGTGGCCCGTCGCGCGAGATGCGGTTCTCGAGCAGCGTGCGTGAAGCGGGCGAGAGGCTGTCGGCCAGGGACTCGCGCAAGATCCGTGCGCGGAAGCGGAAGTGCCCATCTTCGAGCGACAGCACCCGGCGAAGACAGAGGCGGTCGAGCTCTTCCGCGACATCGCCGGTGTCCATGTCGAGCACGCCTGCGAGCCGAGAGGCGGAGAATGACTCCTCGAGCAGGCAGGCCGCTGTGAGCAGCCGGCTCGCGAGGTCGCCCTCGGCGCGGCAGCGCGCCGCGACCCACTCGGAGCGGACGCGCCTGCCGGCCTCGTCGGTGGCGACCGCAAGGCTCACGAAGAGCGGGTGGCCTGCGGTGCGGTGATGGAGGTCGTCGACGCCGAGCGGGGCGAGGTCTCGCTCGTCGAGCTCGCCCAGGCGGATCCGCGTCGTCGGGCGCAGCTGCGCGATTCCGTGACCGCTGCCGATCTCCTCGGGCCGCATGGCGCCGGCCACTGTCACGCCCCGCGGCGCGCGGCCGGCGAGGTAGTCGAGGACGACGAGGGTATCGGCGTCCGCCCAATGCAGATCGTCGAGGATCAGCACGACCGGGGCGAGCGCCTCGACCAGCGCGACCAGCGACTCGAGCGCGTCGACCCTGCGCGGAACCGCTCGCGTCGAGCGAACGCGCATCTCGGGGAAGATGAGCGCAAGCGCAGGGAAGTCCCGCACGTCCACCGTGGAGGAGCCGAGCACCTCTCGCAGTGCCAGCGCGATCGCCGCGTACGGGATGCCCGACACGAGCTCGCTGCAGCGGGCCCACCCGACGGAGACGCCCTCCAGCTCGCGCGACGCCGCCTCGAGCAGCGTCGTCTTGCCGATGCCGAGCTCACCCTCGACCAGCACGAGTCCGCCGGCGCCGTCGCGCGTTGCCTCGAGCGCCCGGCTGAGGAGCCCGAGCTCGTGTCCCCGGCCGAGCAGGCGCGCGGGATGCGAGCGAGTCGCCACGTGAGGCGCAGGCGGGAGGGCGTCGGGACGTGGCGGCAGGCTGATCGCCTCACGCCTGCCGATGGTGGCGCGCAGGTCGCGCAGCGCGTCGGAGACCGGCGGGGCTTCCGCATCTGCAACCACTGCACAGCAACGGTCGTACAGCGCGATTGCATCGCGGTCGCGCCCAAGTGCGTGCAAGGCCAGGAGGCCGGCGTGGTAGCCGCGCTCGTCGAGTGGCTCGATTGCGATCGCCCGCTCGGCGTGCGCCAGCGCGGCACGCGCGTCGCGGTCCTCCATCGCTGCCGACGCGGCGGCGACTGCCGCGTCGATCACGCGTCGCTCGTAGCGCCAGCGCTCGTCCATGGCCCAGTCGCTGTACGGCTCGTCGGCGAGCACCGATCCCGTGGCCAGAGCGAGCGCGTTCTCGAGGTGGCGGCGGCGCACCGAGTGCTCGGCGACATCGGCCAGCCGGGTGAGCTCGTCGAAGCGCGCGAGGTCGAGCTCGTAGCCCGCAGTCGGCAGGGCGTAGGCCTCGTGCTCGGTCGTGATCAGGCCACGGCCCTCGCCGTTGGCGCCGCTGAGCTTGCGGCGCAGCACCGAGACGTAGGTCTCGAGGGTGGCGTTGACGTGTACCGGCAGCGACTCGCGCCAGATGAGATCCGCGAGGCGGTCCTTCGGCATGGGTTCGCCGCGGGCGAGTACGAGCAGCTGGAACAGCTGCTTCGCCTTCGTCCCGCCGAAATCTCGCGCTCCGAGGGTCGTCGAGCCTCGCGACACCGCGATGCCCCCGAAGAGTTTCACTTCGAGCTTGCTGCTAGCCACGTTCCCCGCTCTCCCCAGAGCCCCCTCCGCCACCGTGGCGACGGCGGGGCGTACCCCTCATCGGGCCTAGCACGTGTGTAGAACTTTGCTGGTCGCAACGAGCATATGCACATTCGTGCAAGTTGCAACCCCCTAGGTCGAGGGGCTCGTGCGTGCGCGCGATATCCGCGGCAAACTCGCGCAACTGTGCGGCTCGACAGAATAATCTCAAGCTCTAGTTGACGGTGAGATTGCGCAACACTGGGGTCAGACCCGCACGTTGCGGGTCTGACCCCACCTGTGCAGGTCTGACCCCCACCTGTGCACGCTGTGCGGCGTCCGGGTTCGGCCGGCGCTCGCCGACGCATCGGGCGCGTACGCTCGAGACGGTGAGCTTCCGACTCGCGCCGAAGGCCCGCCAGCCGGTCGTCGCGGGCGCGCTCGCTTCCCTCCTGCTGGGAGCGAACCTCGCGGCGCCCCTGTACGCCGTCTACCGCGAGCGCTTCGGCTTCAACAGCCTCGTGCTCACGCTCGTGTTCGCGGTCTATGCGCTGGCGCTCGCGCCGTCGCTGCTCCTGTTCGGCGAGCTCTCGGACCGGGTCGGTCGCCGGCCCGTGATCCTCGGCGGACTCGTCATGGGGGCGATCGCGCTCGTCCTCTTCGCGCTGGCGACAGGCGTCGCATGGCTGTTCGCGGCACGGGTCGTGCAGGGCGTGTCGGTGGGGATGGCGGGCGGCGCCGCAACAGCCGCTCTCGTGGAGCTCGATCCGAAGGCGGACGGCCGGCACGCCGCGCTGCTCGCGACGCTTGCCCAGACGCTCGGCGGCGGTGCGGCGCCGCTCCTGACCGGCGTCCTCGCAGAGTGGGCACCGGCGCCGCTTGTGCTCTGTTACGTCGTAGGCCTGCTCGCCTGCCTGGTCAGCGCGGGCCTGCTGCTGGCGATGCCGGAGCCCGGCAGTCCCCGAGGCGGGCGCTGGAGCGTACCGCGACCGAGCGTTCCGGCTGACATTCGGGTCGCGTTCGCTCGCATTGCCGTGACGGGCGCGGTCGTGTGGGCGGTGGTCGCGCTGTTCTTCTCGGTCGTGCCGTCGTTTGCGAGCGAGCGCCTCGCGACCAGCAACCTGGCCGTGCTCGGCGCGATCAGCGCGCTCGTGCTCGCCTGCTCGAGCGTTGCGCAGGTCGCGTCTCGAGACCGGGTCGCCCCCGAGGTGGCACAGGCAGTGGGGCTCGGCCTGGTGGCGGCTGGCCTGGCCGCTCTCGCGCTGGCATCGGTGAGCGACCGTGCGGTCGTGCTCCTGGCCGCCAGCGTGCTCGCCGGAACGGGACATGGGCTCGCGTTCCTGGGAGCGCAGGACGACCTCAACCGGCTGGCTCCGCCGGAGCGCCGCGGCGAGATCAACGCGGCGTTCTACACCTGCATCTACGTCGGCATCGCGGTGCCCGTGATCGGGGCGGGAGTGCTCGCCGACCTCACCTCGCTCGTCACTGCCGTGAACGTCTTCGCCGCGGTGACCGGCACGGCAGCGGCAGCAGCGGCCGTGTGGCACGTCTCCGCGCGCCGTTGACGGACTCCTCTAGCCGCCCGCGCACAACTTGGGAGGCTTGGCGGCGCCGCCGTCTGGCGGGAATCCGGCCAGGCCGCCGAACGGTTCGCTTTCAGCACAGGCGATCGCGGATCCCTCGTCGAGGACCTTGATGACCATCGCGTACGACCCTGTGCCCGGCCGCAGCGGCGTCCAATCCCACCAGGGATGCGTCACATCTCCTATCGGCGGCGTGACTTCGAAGTCGCGCGACGTGCCAGGCATGACATCCCCTTTCGAGTCGACGACCTGGCGCTCGAACGTGAGGGTCTTGCCGCGGTACCCGACGAGCCGGACATTGACGAATGCAGACGCGCCCGGGACCGCGAGTTGTTCCGCGGTGAACCCCTGCTTGGACTGGTCGGAGTAGTCGAGGAACTGTCCCTTGGTCGTGTGACTGTTCACGACCATGCCGCCGATGCTCGCCGACTGGTTGGGCGGGTGTGTGTCCTGCCCTGGGCGCGTCCCAGGGAACAACAGGAAGATCAGCCCGATGGTCCCTGTTACGAGGCCGAGGATCACGGAAGCCTGCTTGGCGAACCGCATCACCCGGCCATCGCGCGGCCCATCGGCTGCGGAATGGTCGGCCGCCGGCGCAGGATTCTGCGGCGACCGCTTGGGCGCCACCTCGCTCACCGCCCGATCGCCAGGGATTTCGGGAGCGTGAGCACCTGGTCGCCCGCCACGATCCGCACACTGAGCCGGCACCGGCCGCGCTTGAGCGACGTGGGGAGCCGAAGCTGAAGCAGGTTGCTTCCGGCGTGCAGTGTGACGCGGCGCAGCAGAATCGTGCGCCCGCGACGCGAGAGCCGGAGGGTCGCATGCCCGGCCCGATCGACCACGAGCGGCAGAAACAGCAGGCGGTGCCCGGCGCGGTGCTTCATGCGGAACTTCCCGAAGTGGGCGTCGATCCGGTGCGGCGGCGGAGGCGGAGGAGGTGGCGGAGGCAGAGGAGGCTGGGGGGCCGGTGGCGGCTGCGAGGAGGGATCGAAGACGGCCTCCACGACCGTGGCGGAGCCTGCCCTGAACTCACAGTGCGGAGTCGTCGAGCACACTCCCTGCCACCCTGCGAACCGGGAGCCAGGATCGGCAATCGCATCGAGGCGCACGGGATCCTGGTATGCCAGCTCGTTCGCACAGACGGTGCCGCAGTCGTAACTCACGTGCGTGTCGCCCTGGCTTCCCTCGCCCGTGACCCGCCCGTGCCCCGTGCCGCCGAGCACCACTCGAACGCGCGGACTGATCTGAAACGGGAAGCCGGGCAAGGCGCCGTTGAAGGACGCGCTGGCAAACGTCTCGAGGTTCGTCATGCGCACCGTGCACGTCGAAGGCCCGGCGCCCTGATCGCATTCAGGGCCCCACGTCACCGGGGTGTTCGAGGAGGCCTCGAGGAGGACGGAGGAGTCCGCGTCGTAGGCGCCGTGGCACGTCTGGTCGCCGAAGCCTTGCAGCGGCGGGCCGCACGTGAACGGAGGTTCAGGCTGGCCGCCCAGAAGGTGAGCGGTCACGGTTCCGGTCCCCGTGATGCCGACCTCGAGCTGTAACGGCGAGAAGATGGCGCTGACCCAGTCGCCGTCGGCAGGCGTGAACGTACACGTCGCATCGGGGCCGCAGCCGGAAACGGTCCAGCGCTTGAACTGGGAGTTTGGAAGTGGGTCGGGCAGGGCGCCTGGGCCCGTCACGCTCGCCTCGGGGAACGCCATGAACGTCACCGGGACGCCCGCGTCGACCGTGGCCACACACGGGAGGGCTTCCATCAGCGGACGCAGGTTCAAGGAAAAGTCGCACGTGCCTGGCGGAACGACCGCGTCTCCGCTCTGCGTCATCGCGACGGGTGCGCCGCTCTGCGTCGCCTCGATTCGTCCCTGACCGGCCGGCCAGACCTGCAGCGTCGCGACCGCGGGCGCCGCGCCGCGTGCGACGTCGGTATGCGAGGTGCGAAGGAACAGGCCGAAGCCGGTGGCGACGAGTGCGGCCAGGATTCCCCGCACCACGATCCGCCGCATCCGCCATCGTGGAACCCCGACTCGGTGCCCCGGCATGTGCCCGCCTCCCGCCAGCTTGTAACGATCATTACACTCTGGGTTGCCGGGTGCAACCTCCCCTGCGGCGAGGCTTCGCGCTAACCCGAGACTCGAGGTCGACGTCTGATCGACTACGTCAGGCGGCAGCGCGTTCGGCAGATTGTGCACGGATGGATAACTGGCGTGCGTGACTGTGCGCACGCTGCGAAGAGTGTGGCAGCTGCCATGCGCCAAGATCGGCGCCAAGGGGCTGACCTGCCGAGGCAGCGTGCGGTCCGCGAAAAGGTACGAACGAGGAGGAGCTCGCATGAGATCCGTTCCAGGGACGCCAGCCAGGCGACTCGCGGTGGCCATGGGCGTGGTCGCGATCGCGGTTGCCGTCGCTGTCCCCAGCGCCTTGGGAACCCGCTCGGCGGGGGGTCCGGTCACCGACTACGTCAAGTACACCGGTGGCAAGGCCGGCAAGGCTGACCCCAAGCTCTCGCCGATCGTGATCGGCGCCATCAACACCCAGGGCGGCCAGGTGCTCGTCGGGCCGGGCTGGACGGACGGGATCAAGAGCGCTGTTCAGTACCTGAACAACCACCTGGGCGGCATCCAGGGGCATCGGCTGGTCGTCAAGTACTGCTTCACCACCTCCGCCGAGGAGGAAGGAACGAAGTGCGGCCAGCAGTTCGCGAACGACAAGAAGATCAGCGTGGTCGAGTTCGGCGCGGTTGCCGTCGGTAATCAGTCGTTCTACGCGGCGCTCGGGAACAACAAGCCCACCGTCGGCGGCGTCGAGCTCCTGCCGGTCGACGCTCAGCGCAAGAACGGGTTCGCGCTGTTCGGCACCAACGACTCGGTGCTCGGCCCGTGGGGCACGCTCGGCAAGGACGTCCTTCACGCGAAGACGGCTGCTGTCGTCTATCCGCAGATCCCCGGCATCGACTACGGCGCCAAGGTCGAGCAGGCGAGCCTCGAGTCGGCGGGCATCAACACGACGCTGGTCGGCTTCGCCGCCAACGCGACCGATCTCACCGGGCCGCTCACCGCGGCCGGTGCGCAGAACGCCGACATGATCGTGCCGCAATCGAATGCCGCCGGCTGCGTCAACATCGCAAAAGCGCTCGATGCGCTCGGCAAGAGCAGCACGCCGGTCGTGTCGAACCCGCTCTGCCTCGATCCCGCAGTGCCCGCCGGGCTGGGCGGCGACCTGCCGAAGTGGATCTACGGCATCGCCTCGTCGCTCGGCTTCGACACCAGCGACCCGGCCGTGGCTCCGTTCGTGAAGGGGCTCAAGGCAGTCGGGAAGCCGAAGCTCGCGGCGGACGCCTGGGTGATCGTCGCCTGGGGTCAGGTTCTGACGACGGCGAAGATCATGAACCAGCTCGGTGTCAAGAACATCACCGCTGCGAAGTTCACCAAGGCGATCCGGGCGTTCAAGGGCCCGCAGGCCCTCGGCGCGCCGAGCCTCCAGTGCGGCAAGTATCCGGCCGAGCCGGCCGCCTGCAACGATCAGGCGCAGTTCTTCCAGTACATGGGAGCCGGCAAGTTCAAGCGCATGACCGGGTTCCTCCGGCCGCCGTCCTCCTTCAAGCTCGGAGGCTAGGCGGAGCGTCATCGGACGCGACGGGCGGGGCCGCATCCAGCGGCCCCGCCTGTGATCCGACACCGCTCACGGTATGGACTGGAAGCAGATCGTCCTGTTCGCGATCCTCGGGCTGGGCTCGGGCTCGCTCACCGCCGGCATCGCGCTGGGCATCGTCGTCTCATACCGGGGCTCGGGGATCATCAACCTCTCGACCGGTGCGGTCGCGATGATCGCCGGCTACGCGTACTGGTCGCTGACGACCGGAACCTACGGCGCGCACGTACCGACCGCGCCGGCCCTCATCCTCACCGCGGTCTTCGTGCTCGCCGTCGGGCTCCTCGTCGAATACGGCGTCTTCCGGCCGTTGCGGACTGCGACACCGCTCGCCAAGCTCGCGGCCTCACTCGGTCTGCTGCTCGTGGCGCAGGCGTCCGTCTCGATCGCGTTCGGGATCGGCACCCAGCCGCAGCCGGGGATCCTGCCCGGCGGAACCGTCAGCGTGTTCGGCTCGAACGTCCCGATCGATCGGTTCATCCTGCCGGGGATCGTCCTCGCCTCCACGCTCGTCCTCTCGCTCGCCTACCGCCGCACGCGGTACGGGCTCGCCACCCGCGCGGCCTCGGAGAACGAGGTCGGCGCGATGCTGATCGGGCTCTCACCCAACCGCCTCGCCCTCTCGAGCACGCTCCTCGCGACGCTCCTCGCCGGCGGCCTCGGGGTGCTCGCCGCCTCGATCGTGCAGCTCGACCCGATCGCACTGCCCCTGCAGGTCGTTCCCGCATTGACCGCCGCGCTGTTTGCGCGCTTCACGTCGTTCTGGATCGCCGCGCTCGTCGGCCTTGCGATCGGGATGCTCGAGAGCATTCTCTATTACCTCCAGATCCAGAGCTGGTTCCCGACCGACAACGGCGTCGCGCTGCCGGGAATCCAGCCGCTGCTCGTGTTCGGATTGATGGTCGTCGCGATGTTCGTCCGCGGCACGAGCCTGCCGAGTCGTGGCGAGCTCGTCGAGCAGCGGCTCCCGCTCGCCCCGCGAGCAAAGCGCCTCTGGCAGCCGGCACTGCTCGGGACGACCGTGGCCGTCGTCGCGATGATCGTCCTGCCGTACGACTTCCGCCAGGCGCTGATCACGTCGCTCCTGGCGACGATCATGTGCCTGTCGGTCGTCGTGATCACCGGCTTCGTCGGCCAGATCTCCGTCGTCCAGCTCGCCCTCGCCGGCATCTCCGGGTTCACGATCTCGCATCTCGCCACCGACCACGGTGTGGGATTTCCGCTCGGCATGCTGATCGGCGCCTGCGTGGCGACGGTGGTCGGCCTCTTCGTGGCGGTCTCGGCGCTTCGGGTGCGCGGGGTCAGCCTGGCTGTCGTCACCCTGGCCGCCGCCGTGATGATCGAGCAATTCGTGTTCCTCAACTCGACCTGGGGTGGCGGGACCTCGAGCTCGCCGGTGCCCGAGCCCAAGCTGTGGGGGCTCGATCTGGGCCCGTCCGGCCCCTTTCGCGGGCTCGACGGCAACGTGCCGAGCCCCGTGTTCGGGTTCTTCGTCGTTGCGCTGACGGTCGCGCTCGGGCTGTTCGTGGCAAATCTCCGCCGCTCGACGCTCGGACAGCGAATGCTGGCCGTCCGCTCCAACGAGCGAGCGGCGGCGGCGGCCGGCGTGAACGTCCGCAACGTCAAGCTCGCGGCCTTTGCGATCAGCTCGTTCATCGCCGGGATCAGCGGCGCTCTCTACGGGTACAACTTCAGCTCGGTGACCGTGAGCAGGTTCTCGGCATTGACGGCGCTCAGCCTCATCGCACTCGCCTACGTCGGCGGGATCACCATGGTCTCCGGGGCCATCTTCGCCGGCCTGATCTCCGTCGAGGCGCTCTTCCCGTACGCGTTCGAGAAGTGGTTCGGCATCTCGGGGAACTACGCCCTGCTGTTCGCGGGGCTGGCCCTGATCGTGACGCTCATCCAGAACCCCGACGGTGCCGCCGGGGCGACGTACCGCAAGCATCAGCTGCGAAAGAGGCTGCGGAGGGCCGAGGGGCCGGTGGCCGAGGTTGCTCTCACAGGCAAGGAGTCATGACGGACAGGATCCTCACCACGCATGCGGGCAGCCTTGCGCGGCCTCGAGCGCTGCTCGACTTCCTCGTCGCGATGGAGCACGGCGAACCGGTCGACGCGGCGGCGTACGAGCAGACGCTGGTCGACGCGGTCGGCGACGTCGTCCGGCGGCAGGTCGAGGCAGGCATCGACGTCATCGACGACGGCGAGATGGGCAAGCCGAACTGGATCACCTACCTGTACGAGCGCGTCTCCGGGATCGAGCCGCGGTTCGTGCCCGCTCGAGGGCGGGACCATCCTTCCGCCGAGCCGCGACCGGCAGGCCTTCCCGGAGTTCTACGCCGAGCACGATGCCGAGTTCGCGCGGCGAGGTTGCGAACCAGGTGCGCGTCATCTCGACCGCGGAGGCGGCGCCCGAGGAGCCCGGCAAGCTCGAAGCGTTGGGCAAGCAGTGGTTCTGCACCGGGCCGATCGAGTACGACTCCACGGCGCTCGAGCGGGACATCGCTCACCTCAAGGGTGCGCTCGCCGATGTCGAGGTGGTCGACGCGTTCCTCCCGGTCGTGGCGCCGGCGAGCGTCTACTGGCTGAACAACGAGTACTACGGGACGCGACGAGGAGTTCGTCTTCGCAATCGCCGACGCCCTGCACGAGGAGTACAAGGGGATCGTCGAGGCGGGCTTCCTGCTCCAGGTCGACGACGCCGTGCTGATGCACGAGTACGACTCGATCCTCTCGCTCGGCGGCTCGGTCGAGGACTACCGACGCTGGGCGGAGCTGCGTGTCGACGCGCTCGACCACGCTCTCCGCGGGCTCCCCGAGGACCGCATCCGCTACCACGTCTGCTTCGGCAGCTGGCACGGCCCGCACGTCTACGACCCGCCGCTCGCCGACCTGATCGACCTGGTCCTCAGGGTGCCGGCCCGCTACTACCTGATGGAGCAGGCGAATCCGCGCCACGAGCACGAGTGGCGGCTCTGGGAGGACGTCAAGCTTCCCGACGGGAAGGTGCTCGTCCCGGGCGTCGTCACGCACCACACGAACGATCGTCGAGCATCCGGAGCTGGTCGCCGACCGGCTCGTCCGGCTTGCCGAGGTCGTCGGCCGCGAGAACGTGATGGCCGGGACCGACTGCGGGTTCGCCCAGGGCGCGTTCGTCCAGCGCGTGCACCCGACGGTTCAGTGGGCGAAGCTCGAGTCGCTCGCCGAGGGCGCGAGGCTCGCGACCAGGCGGCTCTGGGGAAGCACCTGAGTCGCATGGCTTGCTCTTGGCCAGCCAGCTGTGGAAAATGCCGCCGACGATGGCGTTGCAACCGATCGGGCGCGCGTGCTGCTGATCGACACGGCGAAGGTGCCCGCCTGCGACAGGCTGGACTATTGGCAGCAGTCGGCAGATGCCGCCTACCTGCCCGTCCAGATCCGAAGCCCTGCGCAGGAGCAGTTCGGCGCGCGGATGTGGGGATACCAGCTCGGGCCGCTGAGCCTCTTCCGCATCGTCGCGACGCCGAACACGATGATGCGCGACGTCGCGCCAGATCGCAGCCTGCGATCCCGAGTGCCTGCACCTCTCGGTCGTCTCTCGCGGGCGGATCAGCGCCGCGCAGGAAGGACGAACGGGCGTCGCGCGGATGGGCGACATCATCAGCTACGACACGTCGTACCCGGTCGTCTTCCAGGCAGATCAGCCGTACGAGTCGTTCATCGTCAGGGTCCCGCGCTCGTTGCTCGGCCGCCAGCAGGCCCAGATCACCAGCAAGACGGCCGTTGGGATTTCCGGCGTCAACGGCCTGCCGCGCGCTGCGGTTGCGTTCCTCCGGAGTCTGGCGGACGGCTTCAGGGACGGCACGATCACGGCGACGGACACACCCAACATGGTCGACTTCGTTCTCGACCTCGTGCGCGGTGTGTACACCATCCCCGCAGCTGTGCCCGAACGGACCAGGCTGCGCTCGCGTTCGGAGATCCTGCTCAACGTCCAGTCGTACATCGAGTCGAATCTCGGCGATCCTGCTCTCGGCCCGGAGGAGATCGCACGGGCGATGTTCGTCTCGACGCGATGCCTCCACAAGTTGTTCGAGTCGGAGGGTACGACCGTGTGCCGCTGGATCCGGATCTCGCGGCTCGAGCATTGCCGCCAGGACCTGCTCGACCCGGCCCACGACGACGAGACGATTCTCGCGATCGCGAGCCGCTGGGGTCTTCCGGGCGCGCAGCATTTCAGCCGGCTCTTCCGCTCGGAGTACGGCTGCGCGCCGAGGGACATCAGGCGAGAGGCGAGGAACGCGGTCGCCTAGCACCGGCGGCGCGAGCGGTCTCGAGCCCACCCGGCGGTCGCCGATGACCGCCGTCCTGAAGGCGAGCGGGATCTCGGTCAGGTTCGGCGGCGTCCACGCGGTCGCCGACGTCGATCTCGAGGTCGGCGACGGTCAACTGGTGGGGCTGATCGGGCCCAACGGCGCGGGCAAGACGACGTTCATCGACGCGATCAGCGGCATCGTCCGCTCCGAGGGTCGGGTCGAGCTCGACGGCGAGGATCTCACCAACCGGCCACCTCACGTGCGGGCACGACGCGGGCTCGCCAGGACCTGGCAGTCGATCGAGCTCTTCGACGATCTCTCCGTGTCGGAGAACCTCATCGTGGCGTCGCACAGGCCCCCTGTCTGGCGCATGATCAAGGAGACGGTGACGCCGCCCAACTCCTGGTCGGCCGAGACCGACCCCGTGCTGGAGCTGCTCGGACTCGAGGCGACGGCCGACAGGCTCCCGAGCGACCTCTCGCAGGGTCAGCGCAAGCTCGTCGGCATCGCGCGGGCGCTCGTCGCGAAGCCGCGGATCGTCTGTCTCGACGAGCCGGCCGCCGGGCTCGACACCGGGGAGAGCGCGGAGCTCGGCGGCAGGCTTCGCCGTCTCGCCGACGGCGGCCAGGCGATGCTGCTGGTCGACCACGACATGGGCCTGGTACTCGGGATCTGCGACCACGTGGTCGTGCTGGAGTTCGGCGCGGTCATCGCGCAGGGGCCGCCGGATGTGGTTCGCAGCGATGAGCGCGTGATCGCCGCCTACCTCGGCGGCGCCGCGTCGAGGCTCGAAGCGACGCACGGGGAAGCGGGGGAGACGGGACGTGGATGACCCGGTTCTCACGATCGACGCGCTGACAGCCGGCTACGAGCAGGCGGCCGTGATCCGGGACATCGACATCACGGTCGCCGCGGGCGAGGTCGTTGCGCTCTTCGGGGCGAACGGCGCCGGGAAGACGACGACACTCCGGGTCGTCTCGGGGCTCGTCAAGCCGATGTCGGGTCGCATCCTCTTTGCCGGCGAGGATCTCGCCCGCACCTCACCAAGCGCCCGCGCGCGCCTCGGCATCGCGCACGTCCCGGAGGGGCGCGGGTTGTTCTTCGGCATGACCGTCGCGGAGCATTTCCGCGTCGGCCCACGGGGTGAGCGCCTCGACGACTCGCTTGCCTACGAGTACTTCCCCAAGCTCGCGGAGCTGAAAGGACGACGCGTCGGGCTGCTGTCGGGCGGTGAGCAGCAGATGCTCGCGCTCGCCCGGGCGCTGGCACGGCAGCCGAAGCTGATGCTGCTCGACGAGCTCAGTCTCGGGCTCGCGCCGGTGATCGTCGAGCGGCTTCTGCCGGTGGTCCGCGCGTTCGCGACCGAGCGCGGGTGCGCGGTGCTGCTCGTCGAGCAGCACGTGCATCTGGCGCTCGACGTCGCGGATCGCGGCTACGTCCTCTCGCACGGGCACATCGTGCTCCAGAACGACGCGGAGCATCTCAAGAGCAATCGCCAGCTGCTCGTCGCGAGCTACCTCGGAGAGCATGCGGAGGGCGTCGCAGCTCCGGCCGCGGCCGAGCCCATGACCGAAAGGACAGAAGACGATGCGTGAATCGAGCCTGCAAGACCTGCTCGCGACCGTCGAGAGCCCGGTCGAGCTCCTGCGCAACTCGCAGGTTGGGCCGAACGTCTACCCGGGTGTCCCGGCCGAGTTCACAAACTGGCGCGACGAGCAGAAGGCCTGGCAGACCACGTGCGTGCTGTTCAACCAGTCCTACCACATGGCCGATCTCGCGGTGCGTGGGCCCGATGCACTGAACCTGCTCTCGAGCCTGGCCGTCAACAGCTTCGAGAACTTCAGCGTCGACAAGGCGAAGCACTTCGTGCCATGCACGCCGGACGGCTACGTGATCGGCGACGTCATCCTCTTCTATCTCGCCGAGAACAGCTTCAACCTCGTCGGCCGTGCACCCGCGCTCAACTGGATCACGTATCACGCCGAGCAGGGCGGCCACGACGTCGAGCTCGCGCTCGACCAGCGCTCGGCGCTCCGCACGGACGGGCGCCGCGAGTCGTACCGCTTCCAGGTTCAGGGACCGAACGCCATGAGCGTGATCGAGCGGGCGCTCGGCGGCCCACCGCCGGAGCTCAAGTTCTTCAACTTGACGTCGGTGACGATCGCGGGCCGGCCCGTCCGCGCACTTCGACACGGCATGGTCGGGCAGCCCGGCTGGGAGCTCTTCGGCCCGTGGGAGGACGGTGAGGCAGTGCGCGAGGCGCTCTTGACCGCCGGCGAGGATTTCGGTCTCCAGCAGGTCGGCGGCCGGGCGTACTCCTCGAACACGCTCGAGTCGGGGTGGATCCCGTCGCCGCTGCCGGCGATCTACACCGGCGACCGCCTGCGGCCCTATCGCGAGTGGCTGCCGGCGACCGGCTACGAGGGGAGGGCGTCGATCGGCGGCAGCTTCTCGTCGGACGACACCGAGGACTACTACTTCACGCCCTGGGATCTCGGCTACGGCAGCTACGTCAAATTCGACCACGACTTCATCGGCCGGGAGGCGCTCCAGCGCATGGCCGGCAACGATCACCGCAAGAAGGTCACGCTCGCTCTCGACGACGACGACGTCACCGCCACCATCGGCGGCATGTTCGGAAGGGGCGACAGGACGAAGTTCATGGACTGGCCGTCGGCCGTCTACTCGATGCACCCGTTCGACCGCGTCACCGTCGACGGCGAGACGGTGGGCGTCTCGACCTGGGTCGGCTACAGCGCGAACGAGGGGAAGATGCTCACGCTCGCGGTGCTGGATGCGGAGCACGCCGAGCCCGGGACCGAGGTGACGTTCGTCTGGGGTGAGGAGCACGGCGGCTCGGCCAAGCCGACGGTCGAGCGGCATGTCCAGACGGAGATCCAGGCGGTCGTCAGCCCGGTCCCGTACGTCGAGGTCGCGCGCACGTCGTACCGCGCCACGAAGGCCTAAGAGTGCTACCTGAATGAGCGCGGCGTCTGGATTGTGTGGATCGTCCTGCGGTCTGGCTGTCGCGCGCTGCGCGTGCGACCGCCAGACCTGCGGCGACCCGGCTCCCGCTCGCGGCAGCTCGCCGGCTTGCTCGAGATGCGGGTCGGCGAGCGGGATCCGGGGCTTCGCGGGGCCGCCGCCCGGCTCTTGGGAAGGCGTCCCGCCTGCCCTGCGAGCCGGCCGACGCCCCCGCTCGCTCCACACACCCCAGCCATCCACGCGCATTCAGCCAGAACCTCTCAGCGCTCCTCGAATTGCGCCACGCTCGTCGCGTACGCCCGGTCGAAGATCTCGCCGATCGGACGCTCGCGCAGCTCCTGCGAGAGGATCTCGACTCCCCACGGACCGTCGTAGCCGGCAGCGCGCAGCGCGGCGACGTACGCACGGATCGGGAACTCGCCCTCGCCGGGCAGCGCGCGGTGGTTGATCGTCTCGTCGACCGGGTCGGGGAGGTTGCGGTAGTGGCCGTCGCTCATCTCGACCCAGCCGATGAAGTCGCGGGGGAGCGTGCGGAGGTCAGCGGGCTCGACGCCGAGCTTCGCAAGGTGCCACGTGTCGATGCAGAGCGCGGCATTGGGCGCGCCGACGGCCTCGATCAGCGAGAGCGCCGTGCCGAGGTCGGGGACGTTCACGTCCGGCGGCATGAACTCGTAGGCCATGGTGGCGTCGTGCACGCCGGCGGCGCGCGCGCAGAGCTCGCCGAACCGCTCGGTCACCCGGGCGAGCTCGCACGGCGTCCCCGGAATGTTGCCCACCTTGATGTGATGCGCATCGAGCTCGGCGGCAGCCTCGAAGAGCAGCTCCCAGATCGGCTCGGCCGCGCGGCGGCGCTCGTCGTCCGGATCGAGGAACCACTCCCAGACGAACTCGAGCTCGAGGTGCTCGAGGCCGTGGGCGTCGAGCAGGGCCTTGATGTCGGCGAATGTCCTCGTCTCGAGGATGTGCTGCAGGTCGGCATGCCAGAGGCCGATTCCCTTGAATCCGACGCGCTCGGCGTGTGCGCATCGCTCGGCCAGGTCGAAGAGGCTCCATTCGCGGCCCGCGTGGATCTCCACCGGGCCCGACGTCGTCCAGTAGAGCGCGACAAGGTCGTTGTTCGCCACGTCGCGGAGAACGTATCCGGTAGACGCGCCCTGCGCCACGTGGGAGGATCGGAGGGCTATGGCTGACTATGTGATCGTCGGAGCCGGTTCGGCCGGGTGCGTGCTCGCCGGACGGCTGAGCGAGGACGCCGACGCCAGCGTGCTCCTGCTCGAGGCGGGAGGGCCGGACACCGCCCCCGAGATCCACGTCCCGGCGATGTTCCCGATCATGTTCAAGTCGAGCCTCGACTGGGACCTGCTCGGCGAGGAGGAGCCGGGGCTGGGCAACCGGCGGCTGTACCTGCCGCGCGGGCGCATGATCGGCGGATGCAGCTCGATCAACGCGATGATCTACCTGCGCGGCAACCGCCTCGACTACGACGATTGGGCCGCGGGCGGCGCGACCGGATGGAGCTACGACGAGGTGCTCCCGTACTTCAAGCGCGGTGAGGACAACGAGCGTGGCGCTGACGGCTATCACGGCATCGGCGGCCCGCAGACCGTCTCGGACAGCCGCTCCATGCACCCCCTGGTCGATCTCATGCTCGAAGCGGCGGTACAGGCCGGCTACCCCGCCAATCCCGACCTGAACGGCGAGACCCAAGACGGGGTCGGCCGGTTCCAGCTCACGCAACGCGGCGGGCTGCGCTGCAGTACCGCCGACGCCTATCTGCATCCGTCGGTCGATCGCCCGAACCTCGAGGTCAGGGTCTGTTCCTTCGTCGAGCGCGTGGTGTTCGAGGGCAACCGGGCCGTCGGCGTCGAGGTCGTCCGGGAAGGGTCGCGCGAGACGATCCGCGCCGAGCGCGAGGTGATCCTCGCTGCCGGGGCCTACCAGTCGCCGGTGCTGCTGATGCTGTCAGGCATCGGCCTGGCGGAGGAGCTCGAGCCGTTCGGGATCGCGGTCCGCCAGGAGTTGCCGGTCGGGCGGAACCTCCAGGACCATCTGATGGTCAACGTCAACTACCTGAGCTCGGTGCCTGCGCTCTTCGGCATCTTCACACCCGAGAACTTCAGTCTCCTCCACGAGGAAGGCCGGGGCCCGCTCACCTCGAACCTGCCCGAGGCCGGTGGCTTCTTCCGGACGCGGCCCGGCCTGCCCGCGCCCGACGTCGAGTTCCACTTCTCGCCGTCGCTCTTCTACGACGAGGGACTCACGGCGCCGCACGACCACGGCTACGTCTTCGGCCCGGTGGTGATCAAGCCGACGTCGCGCGGCAGGGTGATGCTGCGCACCCCGATGGCGGAGTCGAAACCGCGTGTGCTGTGCAACTTCGCGACGACCGAGGAGGATCGCGAGAGCGTGATCGCGGGCATCCGGATCGCACTCGACATCGCATCGCAGCCGGCGCTTCGCGGGGTCGAGCGTGGTCCGTTCAGCGTCCCGGCGTCCGACTCCGACGAGGACATCCTGTCCTTCATGCGCGAGAACGGCCAGCCGGTCTACCACCCGACCTCGACCTGCGCGATCGGCTCGGTGGTCGACTCCGAGCTGCGCGTCTACGGGATCGAGGGACTCCGGGTCGTCGACGCGTCCGTCATGCCCACGATCACGCGCGCGAACACGCATGGGCCGACGATGATGATCGCGGAGAAGGCCGCGGATCTGATCCGCGGGAGAGCCCCGGTCGGGGCCGCGACGCAGGCGCTGGGGTAGAGGCAGCACGCCGCAGCCCTCGTCTGCGAGACTCCGCCGCGTGAGCGGAATGATGGGTCAGCGGATCCTCCGGCGCGAGGACTCGCGCTTCCTGGCGGGCGACGGCCTCTACGTCGAGAACCTCGACCTGCCGGACGCGCTGCACGCCGTGTTCGTCCGCTCGCCCTCCGCGCACGCGCGGATCCTGCAGGTCGACGCCTCGGCCGCTCTGGAGCTGCCCGGGACACAGGTCTTCACGGCGGGGGATGTCGATCTGGGCTCGTTCCAGCCTCCGCCGATTCCCGGGCTCGACCAGGGGATGGGGCGCCCGTTCCTGGCGCGCGACGTCGTGCGTTTCGTCGGCGACATCGTCGCCGTCGTCGTGGCCGGGAGTCGAGCCGAAGCCGTCGACGCCGCAGGGCTCGTGTTCGTGGACTTCGAGCCGTTGCCCGTTGCCGTCGACCCGGAGCAGGCTCTCGCGGGCGATGTGTTGCTCTTCCCCGACGCAGGGACGAACGTCTGCATGAGTCACCCGGCGGAGCGCGACGAGCATCTCTTCGATGCCTGCGAGGCCGTCGTGTCGGGGCGGCTCGTGAGCCAGCGCATGGCGGCGTGCCCGCTCGAGCCGCGCGGCTGCGCCGCGGTCGTGGGAGACGACGGACGCCTGTCGCTGTGGCTCTCGACGCAGACGCCCCACCAGGACCGTGACGAGCTGGCGAGGAGCCTCGGCCTCGAGGCGGCCGAGGTCCGCGTGGTCGCGCCGGACGTCGGCGGCGGCTTCGGCGCCAAGATGCTCGGCGTCGAGGAGATCCTCGTCGCCTGGCTCGCGCGTCGCCTCGAGCGGCCGGTGCGCTGGGCGGAGACGCGGAGCGAGAACATGATCGCGATGCCCCACGGCCGTGCCGCCGAGCTGGAGTTCACACTCGGGGGCACGCGCGACGGAACCGTCGAGGCATATCGGCTGCGCATCCTGCAGGACACCGGTGCCTATCCGCGCATCGGGGCAATCCTGCCCGGGTTCACCTCGTTGATGGCGAGCGGCGTGTATGCGATCCCGAAGATCGAGGCCGAGTTCACGAGCGTCGTCACGAACACGACGCCCGTCGGGCCATTCCGCGGCGCCGGCCGGCCCGAGGCGACGCAGGCAATCGAGCGGGCGATGGATCTGTTCGCGCGGGAGATCGGGCTCGATCCCGCCGAGGTGCGCCGTCGCAACCTGTTTGCCGCCGACGCATTTCCGCTGACGACGGCCTCGGGAGCACATTACGACTGCGGCGACTACGAGCGGGCGCTCGACCTGGCGCTCGAGGCGGCCGACTACGAGGCGCTGCGAGAGGAGCAGCGGCAGCGGCGCGCGGGCGACGGCACGCTCGCGCTGGGCATCGGCGTCAGCGTGTACGTGGAGATCACCAACGGCCTCGCCGAGCCCGAGTTCGGCGCAATCGAGATCACGCCGGAAGGCGAGGCACTGCTCCGCACGGGCTCGTTCTCCCACGGTCAGGGCCACGAGACGACGTTCGCCATGATCGTCGCGGACAGGCTGGGCCTGCCGCTCGAGTCGGTGCGCGTCGTCAAGGGCGACACCGACGAGGTGCGCCAGGGCTCGGGCACCTACGGCTCGAAGTCCACCCAGATCGGCGGCGTCGCGGCGCGGCAGGCAGCACACGAGGTCGCAGAACGGGCACGCGGGCTCGTCGCCGAGCACCTCGAGGCGAGCTCCGACGACGTCGTGCTCGACGCCGGAACGGGCAGCTTCCACGTGATCGGCTCGCCCGCCCCGAACGTCACCTGGAAGGAGCTGGCGGCGAGCCTCGAGCAGCAAGGACGGCTCGACGAGCTGCGCGCCGAGGAGGTCTTCAAGCCGGACGCTCCGACGTTCCCGTTCGGTGCGCACGTCGCGGTCGTCGAGGTCGACACCGAGACGGGCAGCGTCGCGCTCCGCCGATTCGTCGCGGTCGACGACGCGGGGACACTCATCAATCCCGTCGTGGCCGAAGGCCAGGTGCACGGCGGCGTGGCGACGGGGGTGGCCCAGGCGCTGTACGAGGAGTTCCTCTATGACGAGGACGGGAACCCGCTGACGGCGACCTTCCTGGGCTATGCCTTCCCGTCCGCTGCCGAGCTGCCGTCGTTCGACGTCGTCTCGATGGAGACGCCGACGCCGGTCAACGTGCTCGGGGCGAAGGGGATCGGTGAGTCCGGGACGATCGGCGCGACGCCTGCGGTTCAGAGTGCGGTTGTGGATGCGCTCGCGCCGTTCGGTGTCCGCCACATCGACATGCCGGCAAACGGCGAGCGGGTGTGGCAGGCGCTACGGGGGGCCGAATCCGGCGAATGAGCGACTCCGGGTCGAGGTCGACCGGGGCGTACGGCGCGCTGTCCAGCCTGGTAGGGTCGTCAGCTCGAGCAACCTGGTGTGTCCGCCGGCACGGCCCGACGCCGTGCACGGCGGCCGACGAAGTGGAGTTCCCGTGAGCATCGAATCCGACGGCAGCCTGGGGTTCGGCTTCTACGCCAAGCTGGCAGGCGCCGTCCTGGCCGTCGGCATCGGCGTGTTCATCGTGTTCCTGATCTTCTCCCGCGCAGTCGTCGCGTGGGGCTTCCTCGGTGCGTTTCTCGTGATCGGGCTCCTGCTGCTGGCCTTCGGCTGGATCTACGATCGCCGCCACCCAAACGGTTGACCGCGCGTTTCGCGCGTACGACGTGCGCGAGCCTACGCCGCAATCTCGGCGGCGTGGAGGACACGGCGCGCCGTAACAACTTCGGCATCGCCATCGCGCCGCGCGCCGGTGGCCCGATCGCGATCGGCATTGGCGTCAGCCCGCGCACCCTGCTGGGGAGCCTGCTGTTCGGCCTCGTTCTCGCGCCCGTCATCGGCGCAGTGGCCTACGACCGGGTACGACGTTGGCGGGCGGGACTCGAGACCGTGCGCGGGGCGGCGACTGTGGAGAGGCACACGGCGTCCTGAGGCCGCCGGGTATCGGCACGGTTTGCGCGTGCGCAAGGTCCGCTCTGGCGTGGTTGATTTCCGTACCTAGGTACGGGCTTATAGTCGCCGTATGAGAGTCGGCGAGGTCGCAGAGCGTGCGGGGGTGAATGTCGAGACGCTGCGTTACTACGAGCGGCGGGGGCTGTTGCCGGCGCCGGAGCGGACGCCGAGCGGGCATCGCCGTTACGACGAGGAGACGGTGCGCTTCCTGCGGGCGATCAAGGAGGCGCAGGCGGTCGGATTCACACTGGCGGAGATTGCCGAGTACCTGCGCGCTGCGCGTCGTTCGCGATCGCCGTCGGAGGCATTGCGGGTGCGGATGGCGACGAAGATCGACCAGATCGACGAACGCATCGCGGCGCTGCGGCGAATGCGCGATGAGCTCGCACGCGTCGTCGGCTGCGCCTGCAGCTCGCTCGATCACTGCACGTGCGGAGCCGCCTACCTCGTGAGACAGGGAAAGGAGCCGACAATGCGTCCGGCACTCCTGCACGTCACCAATGGCGAAAGCGCCGGCAATACGCTCCGTCAGACCGCGCTCGGCGGCGCCGTGCTGTCGTGGCAGGACGTGCTCCACGAAGGGCCGGTGCCGGCGATTCCCAGGCAGCAGCTGCTACGGACACGCGCCCGCTTCCTCTCCGACTGCGGATGGGGTCGCCAGCAGGCGCTGCTCTCATCGCTCGAACGGCGCGACCGGCAGCTGCTCGAGGCGTTACGCGACGGCCTGCAGGTCGTGCTCTGGTTCGAGCACGATCTCTATGACCAGCTCCAGCTCCTCGACGTGCTCGCGCTCGCGCACTCCGCGGAGGCTGCGCCCGAGCTGATCGTCATCGGTTCCTTCCCCGGAAAGCCGTCGTTCGCGGGTCTGGGCGAGTTGACGGCGAGCGAGCTCGAGACGCTCTGGCCCTCGCGCCACCAGGCGGCACCCGCCGTAGTCCGGCTGGCGGCGAGCGCCTGGGCCGCTCTCCAGGCGCCCGAGCCGACGGCACTCGCCGAGTGGGCGACGCGTGAGACCGCGCAGCTGCCGTTTCTCGCCCACGCCCTGCGGCGGTTGCTCGAGGAGCTGCCCGCGCCGGCGGACGGGCTCTCGCGGATAGAACGATCCGCACTCCAGACGATCGCCGCCGGCGCCCGCACGCCTCCGGCCTCGTTCGTTGCGGCGCAACGACTCGAGGACGCCCCGTTCCTCGGCGACGCCTGGTTCTATCGCGCCCTCTCGGTGCTCGGGCAGGGAAATGCCAGGCTCCTCGAAACCGACGCCGGGACGCCGCTCCCCCTACCGCCTCCGCTCGGCGACAGTCAGCGCTTCGCACGACTCCAGCTGCAGCTGACAGCGACCGGCGAACGCACGCTGCGCGGTGAAGCCGACCGGGTCGAGCTCCTCGGCATCGACCGCTGGATCGGCGGCACCCACATCACGCCCGACAACACGTGGCGATGGGACCCGACCGAGCTGAAGCTCGTTCGACCCTCTCCACGCTGACCGAGCACAGGCAATGCGTGCCGATTAGCCCGAAATCGGCCTTATGCGGTGACGCGGATTGCGACCGTGTACTTGTCGATCGATGTGCGGCTGCCCGGGGTATCGTCAGCCGGCATGGCGCGCAGAGCTTCGTCCCCGCGCCGGTAGTCATCCTCGTTCTCGAAGATGAGGATGGCGAGAGACCGCTGCGCGTCGGCATCGTGCAGGATCATCATCTCGCTCGCCGGAATCTCGTCAGGGCGTCCCTGCTCGCCGATCTGCTGTCGCAACTCCTCGATGCGTTCGTTCGTGACGCCGTTGAATCCGACCACGCGCGCGAGTGCCATTGAAGCCTCCAGTCGCTTTTGCGCGACACTAGCAGCAAGACCTCGCCAGTCTGCGGCACCTACACGCTGCAAGAACACGCGAGAGTCCTCAGCCGACGGCTCCCCTCCGGCTACGATTGGCCGCGTGGCTGAGGCGTGCGTTCTCGACGTCGCGGGGCGCGAGATCGCGGTCACGAGCCCGGACAGGGTCTTCTTCTCCGAGCGGGGCGAGACGAAGCTCGACCTGATGCGGTACTACCTCGCCGTCGCCGAGCCGCTGCTACGCGCCGTGGGCGGGCGGCCGACCCTGATGCAGCGGTTCCCGCAGGGCGCCGAGGGCAGCTCGTTCTTCCAGAAGCGCGTCCCCGAGTCGAGGCCCGAGTGGCTGCAGACGACGATCGTCAGCACGCCGAACGGCACGACCTCCCGCGCGCTCGTCCTCGCCGACGCGGCGCACGTCGTCTGGGCCGTGAATCTGGCCTGTCTCGGCTTCCACGTCTGGCCATATCTCCATGACCGGCCGGACGTCGCCGACGAGCTGCGCCTCGACCTCGACCCGCAGCCCGGGGTCGGGTTCGACGAGGTGCGCGGTGCAGCGGTCGAGCTGCGTGGCCTGCTCGACGAGCTTGGCCTGGTGGGCCACCCGAAGACGACCGGCAACCGCGGCCTCCACGTCTACGTCCGGCTCGAGCCGCGCTGGGACTCCTACCAGGTTCGGGCCGCGGCGGTCGCGGCCGCGCGCGAGCTCGAGCGCCGCCGGCCCGACCTCATCACTTCGGCGTGGTGGAAGGAGGAGCGCGGCCGCCGCGTCTTCATCGACTACAACCAGAACGCGCCGCACAAGACCGTCTTCGGGGCGTGGTCGGTGCGCGCTCGCCCCGGCGCGCAGGTGTCCGCGCCGGTGGCCTGGGACGAGCTCGACACGATTCATCCCGACGAGCTGACGACCGCCACCGTCCCCGATCGGCTGACGGCCAAGGGTGACCCGTGGGAGCGGATGGACGCCGAGCCGCAGTCGCTCGAGCCGCTGCTCGCGCTTCACGCGCAGGACCTGGCCGCCGGGTTGAAGGACGCCCCGTGGCCGCCGGTCTATCCGAAGCAGCCGGACGAGCCCCCGCGCGTCGCACCCAGCCGCGCGCGCAAGAACGTCGAGTAAGGCGGGCCAGGGGTCACGGCGCTCTCTAGCCGTTGAGTAACTGGTTCAGCTTGAGCGTCGTGTTCAGGTTGCGCACCGTGAGCTCCTTGTAGGCAGCGCCCCCGATCAGCTTGCGCATCACGCTGTGATTGAGCGCGTCGCGTCTCGTGGCCCAGAGAATCGCGCTGGTCGTCGCCTTCACCTCCTCGACCGTGGGATCCGGCTGGAGCTCGCGGACCAGCTTGCGGGCATCGGTGCCGCGGCGCACGAACGCGACATTGGCACGGACGCTCGCGTCGCCGATCCACGACTCGGGGATCGCCTCGACGATGCGGGCATACGCGGCGCGATCGAGCACGACGACCTTCACCGGGAGCTCGAACGTCCGCTCGATCGCGTGCTCGATCGTCGTCTCGAGCCTCGCCGCGTCGCGCTTGCGGCTCTCGAAGAGGACGTTCCCACTCGCGATGTACGTCGAGACGTCATCGAGCCCGAGACCCTCCAGGCATGACCTGAGCGCGTCCATCTTGACGAGCGTCCTCCCGCCGACGTTGATTCCCCGCAGAAGCGCGACATACCTCACGACGACATCTGAGCACACATCGACAATCCGCCACGAGGCTGCCATTGGGCGTCGGGCTGGCAGACCACGTGCCGGCCGGCTACCTCTGCCAGTCGGGCTGGCCTGCTAGGACAGGATCTCGACGTACCCATCCGTTCCGTGCACGCGGATCCGCTGCCCGTCCCGGATCAGCCGGGTCGCATTCTCCACTCCCACGACGGCCGCCAAGCCGTACTCCCGTGCGATCACGGCGCCATGGGTCATCAGGCCTCCTACCTCCGTCACGAGGCCGTTGATCGCGACGAACAGGGGCGTCCAGCTGGGGTCCGTGTAGGCGGTGACCAGGACGTCGCCCGCTTCGAGATCGGCGTCCGCCATGTCCAGGATGACGCGGGCCCGCCCCTCGATGGTCCCGGCGGACACCGGTAGGCCGACAAGCGCGCCGGCCGGCAGATCGTCGCGTCGGTACGCCCCGGCGATGACCTCGCCGTCCGATGTGAGCACCCGGGGCGGCGTGAGCGCTTGATATGACCTGAACGCGTCCTTGCGCTGCCGGATGAGCTGGTCATCGACCTGGTTCGTCTGCACGACGTCGTGGAGTTCCTGGAGCGTCAGGAAGAAGATGTCTTCCTTCTCGCGAAGCACGTCGGCCTGCACGAGTCGCTCGGCCTCGTCCAGCAAGGCCTGCTTGTAAGCGAAATAGCGGCTGATCATGCCGTACTTCGGATACTCCCGGTACCCGACGAACGTCCGGACGCGATCGATCATCCGCTTGGTTTCTTCGGCCTTCCGTTCCCCGTCCGGCGAGGCCCGCAAGCGCTCCAGCAGCTCCTGCTCCTTCTTCCAGGCCTCCTGCCGCCCTTGCTCGAAGCGCCGCTTGCCGGCGCCGGGCTCGAAGTTCTTGATGTTGCCGAGGATCATGGGCACGAGCGTGGTGGGGCGCTCGCTCCAACGCGGCTTCGTGATGTCGATCTCGCCGACGCAGCGCATGCCGTACTTGTCGAGGTAGGCCCGGATGGCGTCTCGCGCTTCCCGCCCGCCCGCGAGCTTGGGCAGCTCGTCCAGGAAGTCCTCGTCCTCGACGTTCTGCAGAAAGGCCACCACGTCCGGATGCGGGCGGATCACGTCCGCGACGTCCAGGAGCGCCAGCCCCATCTCCGACGTGACGTTGTGGGGGACGGACTGCGCGAGCGTGTCGGCCGCGTTCTTCTCTCCGAGCCACGCCTGCAGCTGCTCGTTGAGCCACCACGTGGCCTCCATCCCCGCCATGATCACCTGATGGCTTTGCGGATCGAACAGGATCCGCTTCAGCTCCTGGATGTCCGCCAGGATGAAGTCGAACAGCGCCCCTCCGGACTTCGTCCGGATGTCGCGCTTCAGGGCGGCGATGGAAGCCTGGTTGCGCCCGATCAGCTCGGTGACGATGGCCGGATCGGTCTCGATCGCGGCTGGCGCGCCGCCAGGCGGCCGGCTCGCCGGGGCCCTCGTCCGGGAGCGACGGGATGAAGTCGCCGCGCTCGAGGATGGTCTGCAGCGCGTCCCCGATCAGCGGATCGGACTTCCCCAGGAGCTCCAGGAGACCGGCGCGGCTCGCCGGCGACGCCAGCGCCCTGGGTGACGTCGACGAACAGCCTCCCGCCGGCCTCGTACATCGGCCGGAAGGCCGTCAGCTGCCACAGGGAGAGCCCCAGCGGCTTCATGGCGTCGGTCATCATCTGCTGATGACCGACGGAGACGTAGACGTGGTTCTCTCGGTCGCCGGCCGCGGGGATGGGGAACAGCGTGGTGATCGGCCGGCTCTGGACGATCTGGAAGCCGTCGTCGACCAGGCACCATTCGATGTCCTGGGGGCGGCCGAAGTGCGCTTCGATCCGCCGGCCCAGCTGCGCGAGCCGCACGACCTGCGCATCCGTCAGCGCCGGCTGCTCCTGCCGCTCCGGCTCGATCGCCTGTTCCTGTGTCCCGCCTGCCGGCGAGGCGTGGATGGCAAGCTGCTTGGTGGCAACCGCCCTGGCGACGACCTCGCCGTCCCGCACCTTGTAGACGTCCGCGTTCACCAGGCCGGAGACCAGGGCCTCGCCGAGGCCGAAGCTGGCCTCCACGGAGGCGACCTTCCGGTTGCCCGTGACGGGGTCGGCCGTGAAAAGGATGCCGGCCGCCTGCGGGAAGACCATCTGCTGCACGACCACGGCCATGTGGACCTTCCGGTGGTCCAAGCCGTTCCGCAGGCGGTAGGTCACGGCCCGCTCGGTGAAGAGCGAGGCCCAGCACCGGCTGACGTGCTGGAGGATCGCCGCCGGCCCCACGACGTTCAGGTACGTGTCCTGCTGGCCCGCGAAGGAGGCCGTCGGCAAGTCCTCCGCCGTCGCACTGGATCGGACGGCGTAGGCGGCTTGCTCGCCGAGCCGGGCGAGCGGGCGGGTAATCGCCGCCGCCAGATCGTCGGGGATGGCGATCCCTTCGAGCGTCCGGCGGATCTCCGCGCTGAGCGCGCGGATCGCCTCCCGGTCGTCCGGCTTCAGGCGCGACAGCCGATCGAGCCGATCGTCGATCGACGGCGCTTCCGCCATGATCCGCTGGAAGGCGTCCGTCGTCACGCAAAAGCCAGCCGGCACGCGGAGGCCTTCGATCCGCGAAAGCTCCCCCAGGTGCGCGCCCTTGCCGCCGACGACCGCGACCTGCGTCTGGTCGATCTCCTGGAAATCCAGCACGTAGCGGCCCATCCGCTCCCTCCGTCGTGCGTTCTTCAAAGATTCGCAGCGTCTGCCGTCGGCCCCATTCCGGCTCCCAGGCGAGCTCGACCTTGGCGATCAGGCTGCTGGTCGTCCGGTCCCACCCAGGGATATGTCGCAGCGTCTCACCGGATCATCCTTGCGCAAGGAACGCTCTTGCCGTTGCGCAACGCTGCTCTCAGCAGGTCATGACGTCCAGCGGAAACCGGTGGCTGCGGGTGCCGGCGTCAGCGGGCTGGCCGGCAGGTCGCCCGGAGGATCGTCCTCGTTGTAGGCGCTCGGCGCCACGTCGTTGGGCGCATCGGCGTGGAACAACGCAGCCAGCAGCTGGATCTGCCCGCGGCCCACGCCCAGCTCGCCCATACCACCGCCATACATCGGCCGTCGGTCCCGTGCACAACGTGCGTAGATCTCGAACAGCGGGCGCAGGCTACCGATGCGCGAGGGCTTGACGTTCACGATGCGCGCGGCCAGTGGCGTCGCGCCGATGTCCTGGGCGTCGCGGATCGGCCCGTCGTAGGACACGCGCTCGAGGTGATCGCCGAGCCGCTGAGCGATCTCGGGCAGGTCGTGCGGGTCCTCCAGATAGGCGTCCGGAAACGCCGCGAGAACGCGGTCGTACAGCGCACCGAGCGCCTCGGGATCCTTGACCTCGAAACCGTAATGGCCCTTGAAGTCGATCGTGTCGACCGCTTCTGTCGCCGCGACCTCATCGACGAGCGCCCGCGGCCAGGTCGCCTCCGCGTCGAGCTTGAAGCGCACGCCGGGGGAGCGGGCGAGTCGCCGGCGCACCGGGTCGATCGAAGGCTCCTTGCCGAGGCCGAGCGAGTTGACGAAGCGCACCGGGTGGGGCGTCAGGCCGAGCACGTCGTGCAGCGAGCGACCGGCCTGGCGCAGCGCGAGGTCGAGCGCCGCGGACTCGAACGCCCAGTTGCGAAAGCGCAGTGCCACTTCCCACTCCGGCGGCGCAGACCACAGCTCGAGCGTCGCGAGATGCTCACAGAAGCCGGCCAGCGTCCATTCCCCCTCGAGCGGCAACGCCGGTCGGGTCTCGTGCAGCGCGGTGCCGTCCTCGCGGAACACGGAGACGTCCTCGCCCAGCCCGTCAACGCCAGCGCCGACGAGCCGCACGTGCGTCGTGATGCGCTCGAACTCGTACGCGAGGACGGCATGCAAGCGCTCGTACTCGCACGCCTCGACCACGAGCGACAGCCCCGCCAGCCGCGGCCACAGCGACTCGCCTCTCATCGTGGCGGTTCGGTGAGCGTGGTCGATGCGACGTACTTGGGCTTCGCGTTCAAGGCAGCCGCGATCGGCTGGTTGCCCGGATCTTCCGCCGCGGCGCGAGCCCGCTCCTCCGCGCCCGGTAGTCGGCGAAGAGCTCGTATGTCCGACGGCCGAACAGCAACGCGTCGGCGCCCTGATAGCTCTGGTTGATGAACGTCATGGTCTCATTGTCGGCCACCCCATGGCCCATGCCTTCGGTCCTTGTCCGACGCGGCCCCGGTTTGACCAGGAGAACAGCACAAAGCCGTCGACATGCGATTCGGTGAGAATGCGGGCGTGCCCGCCTACACGCTGAACAACGACGCGGTCAGGCACGCAAAGCGGTTGATCGACGCACGTCGGTACGTGCTTCGCTCGCGCTGGCAGGATGTGCAGCCGCGCGCGCGTGAGCAGAACGCGTTCCTCAAGGCGCACTCCTGGGAGGAGTACGCGGCCTGGCATCTTGGTCTCACCGAAGGCGCGACAGATGAGACGAAGGCCCGGTATGCCTTTGTCTACGGCGACTTCCGCCGCGTGCACCGGATGGGGCTGATCGCCTGCCACTACCGAGCCGCGGAGTGGCGGCACAAGGAGATCGAGCTTGCTGCGCACGAGCTCCTGCAGTACCTCGATCGAAAGCTCGCCTGAGAAGCCTCAACGTTCGGGCCGCCTTCCGCGCTCGCGGCGCCGCCGGGACAGCAATATGGCAGGCTTCAACAACGAGATCTGACGTCGCCGGTTCGCCGACCGATGGAGCGGAGCGCGTTCCGCACCCACTGGCGACCGGATTGGGGTCCCGGGAACCAAGACGTGACTGAGAGAGCTTCCGCACAGAAGGCCGCGAGCGCGTCGTCTGTCCGCTTCGAGGCACAGATCCGCAAGGTCGGTCGGTGGACGATCGTGACGTTGCCCGAGGATGCGAGCGCCGGGCTGCCGTCTCGGGGCCAGGTCGCAGTCGAGGGAGCGATCAACGGACACCGCTTCCAGGCGGTTCTGGAACCCGACGGTAGGCGAGGTCATTGGCTCAAGGTCGACAAAGGCTTGCAGGACGCCCTCGGAGCGGGGGAAGGCGAGATCGTGTCGCTCGAGGTCGAACCGACGAGACAGTGGCCAGAGCCCGATATCCCGAAGGACTTTCGGGCTGCGCTGGCGGACGCGCCCGACATATCGGAGCTGTGGGGGGACATCACATCGATGGCCCGCTGGGAATGGGTTCGCTGGATCAATGCGACGAAGAACCCTGCGACGCGTGCACGACGCGTCGAAGTCGCTATCTCGAAGCTCCGGTCCGGAAAGCGGCGGCCTTGCTGCTTCGATCTGTCCGCGTGCACCGACCCGGACCTATCCCGCAACGGGAAGCTCGCTGAACAGGACGTAGACCGTGGACGAGTCGCCGATCGCGATGCGTGAGGCGGCTTCGAGCTAATCGAGTCGAAGGAGAGCTTCGGGCTGTCCCAGTCGCCGCAGGCGCACCCGACTCGACGCGGCTCGTCCTTTCGTTCGCCCCGTGTCCGGTTCGTGACCGGCCGTGTTGCCTTTCCAGGCAGCGAAACCGGGGTAAATGCCTGCAAATCGAGAAGCCGACGCGGGATTCGAACCCCGGTGCCTGGGTCGAGGTGGACGCCTGCCACGGTGGGCCGGCGGCGGTCCGTGGCCTACGGGCGATGTTCCGGGATCTTCGGCTCCGCCGCGTGGGAGAGCCACGTAGGCGCTCCGAGCGCGAGCACGCGACGCTGTCCCTCGGTCGTGCCGCTGCCGAGCTCGTCGAACGAGGTGCCCACGTCGCCGCCGAGGACGACCGGGCCCTCGCCGGTCTCGACGACGACCACCTGGTGCCCGTCCGTGTGCCCGGGCGCCGGCAGCAGGCGGATTCCCGGTAGCAGCTCCACCTCGCCCTCGTGCTCGACATACATCGCGCCGTCGAAGTCGACCCATTCACGGATCGTGTAGTCGTCGAGCGAACGCGCGTCCGCGAGCTCGCGCGCCTGGACGTGGATCGGCACGCCCGGGAAGAGGCGGTTGCCCCCGCAGTGGTCGAAATGCAGGTGCGTGTTGATGACGCAGGCGACGTCGCGCGGGATGTTCTCGGGGTGCGGCGTCGGGCTCAAATCGTCGATCTCGGGCCTCGAGTCGATCATCCCGGTGTCGACGAGCACGAGCCCGGCCGGGTGGTCGATCGTCCAGACGGACACGGGCCAGCGCTCGCCGTCAACGAGGAGCTCTGCCGCGAGGTGGGCGCGGATCACGTGCCGACCCTACCACCTGGATTCGAGCGGGATCACGGGGTCGCTAGTGCGATCAAATCGTGCCCCCGCTATCGACCTGCGACCACGCCGTCCACACGATCGAAGAGGTTCCTCATCTCCCGAGACCTGCGGATACCGGGAGGCGAAGCGGCCACCGCGCCACGCCGAGCCTGATTAGGGTGGGCGAATGCCGCGGGCATTCGTCACCGCAGTACTTGGCGCCCTCGCTCTCCTGCCCGGCATCGCCGGGGCGGCGCCGGCGGCGCGCGCTCCGGTCGCGATCCTCGGCCTGCAGGTCGCGAACGCGCACGGAGCGAAGGTCCAGGCGCACGGCCGCGGCGGCGTCGTCTGGGTCAAGGTGCGTGCGGGCGCGCGCACGCACGCCCGCATCGCCCTCGACGGACGCTCGCGCACGCGGCTGCGAGCGGTGCCGTTCCTCGCGCGCGTCTCGGTGACGGGCCTCTCACCGGGGGCACATGCGATCGTCATCCGCACACGGGGCGCGTGGCTCGCGCGCATCACGTTCGCCGTCCGCAGACTCGCGCCCGTGATCAAGGTCGTCGCCGCGCCACGGGCGAAGACCGACAGCCGAGCAGCGCGCTTCGCGTGGAGGACGACGCCCGCGGTCGCGCGGACGACGTGCCGCCTCGATGGCGGCCGCGCCAGGCGCTGCACTTCCCCACGCCGCTACGCGCGCCTGCGCGTCGGCGCTCACCGCCTCGCGATCACCGTCACGGCGCGGGGTGGGATGACGACCACGCTGCTGCGGAGCTGGATCGTCTCGCTCGCCCCCGTGGTGACGTTCACGGCGAGGCCCGCGCGCACCACGACCAGCACGCGGGCGCGCCTCGCGTGGCGCACGAGCGGGCGGGTCGTGCGCACTCGCTGCCGGCTGGACGGCCGGGCCTTCACGACTTGCAAAGCACCGGTCGTGCTCACCGCACTCGCGGCCGGACCGCACGCGTTCGACGTGCGGGTAACGAGCAGGCGCACCGGCCACACGGGTACCGGCCGGGCGACCTGGGTCGTCACGCACGCCGCCGCCCCGACGACGACCGTGCCCGGCACCGTGGCGCGGCCACCCGGCGGCGCGGTGGCGAGCGCGCCCGGCGCGCCCTTCGCAGCCGGCGCGTCGGCCGGCAACTTCCAGTTCGGCGTCGACAAATGCCAGCCGACGACGGCGGCCTGCCTCGCCAAGGTGCGCTACCTGCTGCGCTTCGTCGCGCGGCACACGGGCGTGCTCTCGTCCCTCTCACTCCAGTTCATCGCGAGCCCCGGCAGCCCGAGCAACTGCCCGACCGGCCCCACCGGCTACGGCGGCGGCACCTCGGGTATCGCCCTGATCAGCACCTACGGCGTCAATGCGGACGGCACGCCGAACACCGCGCAGCTGCTCTCGCGCACCCAGCTCGTGCCGTGCCAGGCCGCGACCGGTGGCAGCGTCGACGTGCCGCTCGGCCTCGCCGTGACCAAGGGCCAGGAGCTGGCGACCGTGATCCAGAACGTCGACTCGGACCCCGTCACGAACTTCTTCTCGGTCAACCAGCTCTACGACCCGCTCGGCCTGGCCGGAGCCAACGGCCGCAACGAGCGCTCGGCGACCGCGACCGACGCCTATTACGGACTCGATCCACGCGAGCTGGTCGGCTCCTCCGTCGACGGCGGCGCGACCTGGAGGCTGCCGGAGCCGCATCTCGTGCCGACCTACGTGCAGGCATATGCGGACGGGTACCGCGACGGCCAGCCCTATCTCTACGGAACCTGTCCGTGCCCCGGGGCGATCAGCGGCACGGCGACGATGGTGTTCCCGCACGTGCCGGTCGACTGGACGATCACGAGCGTCGGCGCCTACACGCTCGCTCCGGGCAGCTCGCGCGTGGATCTACTCGTCAACGACCAGGTGGTCGCGAGCGCGACGCTGAGCGGGACGGGCATGCTGCGCGCCGCCATCGCCCCGGTCACGGCGCCGGCCGGCTCGACCGTGAAGGTGCGCGCGACCGCGGGCGGCGGTGGCCTCGCGCTCACGCGCGTCGACGCCGACACGACGTGGAAGCTCGGTCCCGTGCTGACGCTCGGCACCGGCTGGCGCTGGTACTACGAAGAGGGGCAGGGCGGCGGCGCCTCGACGGCCGCCGCGATCGGGCTCTACCCGCTGCCGATGTACCCGACCGGCTAAGGTCACCCGGGCTCGCCTGACCCGCATCACCATGCGGTTTTCGCCTGGTGCGCGGGTCGCAATGCGCCCGGTAGGAATCGAACCTACGACCTTGCGCTCCGGAGGCGCACGCTCTATCCCCTGAGCTACGGGCGCGGCGCGATGGACCGTAGCATCCCCCGACGCAGGGAGCGGCGCCGCGACCGTTCACGGTTTCCAAACAGATCACGCTGGAGCGTTCACAAGTTCGGCGCGAATGCTTACCCGCCGCCCCTTGATCCCTCACCTCCGGGTGCGAGCGTAGGACTCGGGCACCGAAGACGTGCATCGAGACCACAGGGAAAGGGAGATCATGTTCCGCACGATCCGCTTGACCGCAGCCGCGCTCGCAGTCGCGATCGCGAGCCTCACCCTCGTCGGCACCGCCGGCGCTCATGTTCGAGGCGTCGCCTACGAGTTCCGAGGCGAGGCAGTCGCCGCTCCGGGCTCCGGCGCCGCGACGATCCAGGTGCAGGTGACCGGCGGAAACCGCCAGGCCCTCAAGGCCCTGATCGGTACAGCCCAGCCGACCACGTTCACGACCGACGGCAGGACTCGCTGGATCGCAGTCCACGGCAACATGCCGCTGCTCGGCGCTTCGGACACCGTGCTCGCCGGCGACATCGTCCGCGTCGTCGTGCGCGCTCCGTTCCACACGCCGCTTGCGACGCTCGTGGCGACGCCTGCTGCAAGCGTGACGGATCTCTCGGCCCGCACGCGTCCCCACGGCCGGCTCTTCCTGTTCGGCGCCACCGCGGCCGCCATCGACACGAACGCCCACACGATCACGGTCGACGTCAACTTCGGCAACTGGCGCGGGCTCTTCGCCCTGCTCGGCCAGCCCGTGCACCAGACGTTCACCTACGACGCCAATACGGTGTTCCTCAAGTGGCGCCACGGCGTTCCGATCGGCGTCGACCCGAGCGTGATCCACCCCGGTGACCCGCTGACGCTGCGCGTCTTCGGCCCGACCTGGAACACACCGCTGCCGACGCTGCTCGCGACGCCGCTCTGGCGCGTCAAGCTCGGCGAGCCGATGCGCCTTGCCCTGCGCGACGGCGCAGAGGTCCCCGCCACCTGATCCCTCCGCGGGGCTTCCCTCCCCCGCACCTCGAGTCGCGGCTCCGCCGCGCATCCATCCCCCCACGGGGCCGGCCGACAGGCCGGCCCCGTGTTCGTTGTCGCGCCATGTAGCCTCCGCGCCATGGAGCGTCTGTGGGCGCCGTGGCGCATGAGCTACATCGGAGGCCCGCATGCGGACGGCTGCGTGTTCTGCGCCCAGGCCGCACAGAGCGACGAGGAGGCGCTGATCGTCCATCGCGGCGACCGTTGCTACGCCGTACTCAACCTGTACCCCTACGGCAGCGGGCATCTGATGATCGTGCCCTTCCGCCACCTCGCGGCGCCCGCCGATCTCGATGCGGACGAGCGGGCGGAACTGTGGGAGCTCATGACCGAGGCGCTGCACGCGCTCGAGGCGGGACTCGGCGCCCAGGGTCACAACGTCGGGTTCAACCTCGGCGCGGTCGCAGGAGCCGGCATCGAGGATCACCTGCACCTGCACGTCGTGCCGCGCTGGAGCGGCGACGTGAACTTCATGCCGGTGCTGGCGGATGTGCGCGTGATGCCGCAGGCCCTCTCCGAGACGCGTACCGCGCTCGCCGCGGCCTGGCCGGCTTGAGAAGAGGAACCAGTTTCGGCGGCTCCCGCTCATCCAGCCAGAACCTCTTAGCATTGCGGCATGACGCTGGATCCCTCGGTCTTCAAGGCCTACGACGTGCGCGGCATCGTTCCGGACGAACTGGACGCCGACGGCGTGTACCGCACCGTGCGCGCCTATGTGGACGAGTTCGAGCCGCGCTCGATGGCGATCGGGCGCGACATGCGGCTGACCTCGCCGGAGCTGTGCGAGTCGGCCGTCCAGGCGGCGCTCGACGGCGGCAGCGACGTCGACGAGATCGGCCTCGTGGGCACGGAGATGCTCTATTACGCCGTCTGCGAGCACGGCTACGACGGCGGCCTGATCGTGACGGCGTCACACAATCCCAAGCAGTACAACGGCATGAAGATCGTGCGGCGGAACGCCCTGCCCCTGGGGGGCGACGGCGGCATCGAGAAGGTGCGCGACCGCGCGCTGGCCGGCGAGTTCCGCACCCCCGCGGCGAAGGGGAAGCGCGGGCGGCGCGACGTGCTGCAGGGATTCGCCGAGCGCTGCCTCGTCGATCGTCGACGCCACCGCCATCGCGCCGCTGCACGTCGTGCTGGACGGTGCGACGGGATGGCCGGCACGATGATGGCGCCGATCCTCGACCGCCTGCCGGTGGAGGCGGAGCGCTGCCATTTCGAGCCCGACGGGACGTTCCCGCACTACCAGCCGAACCCGCTGCTCGAGGAGAACCGCCAGTTCATCATCGGCGAAGTCAAGCGCACCGGCGCCGATCTCGGCATCGCCTGGGACGGCGACGCAGATCGCTGCTTCTTCATCGACGACACGGGCGCATTCGCGCCGGGCGACTTCATCACCGCACTGATCGCCGAGTCGATGCTGGCGAAGCACCCGGGCGCGACCATCCTCTACGACCTGCGCGCGTCGCGTGCCGTGCCCGACACGGTCGCGCGCATGGGCGGCACGGCGATCGCGAGCCGCGTCGGCCACGCGTTCATCAAGCACCGCATGCGCAAGGAGAACGCGCTCTTCGCCGGCGAGGTGTCGGGTCATTACTACTTCCGCGATTTCTACAGCGTCGACACGGGGATCGTGCCCGCGCTGGTCGTCCTGGAGCTCGTCTCACGCGCGGGCGTGCGCCTCTCGGAGCTCCTGGCGCCGCTACACGAGCGCTACCACCTCTCGGGCGAGATCAATTCGACCGTCGCAGACGTGCCGCTCAAGCTGCAGGAGCTCAAGGAGCGCTACGGCCCGGGCGGCGAGGGCGGCCGCATCACGCACCTCGACGGCGTCTCGGTCGAGTTCGACGACTGGCACTTCAACGTGCGCCCGTCGAACACCGAGCCGCTGTTGCGCCTCAACCTGGAGGCATTCACGGCCGGCGAGATGGAACGCCGCCGCGACGAGGTGCTGGCGCTGATCCGCTCGTGAGCGCCGGCCCGACGACAGCCCGGCCGCCGTTCCGGTTCTCCACCCGGCTGCGCGTCGGCTTCGACGAGACCGACGCCCAGGCGGTCGTGTACTACGGTCGCTACTTCCCCTATTGCGACCGCGCGCGGGTGGAGTATCAACGGCACCTCGGCCTGCTGCACTCGCTGCCGGCCGGGCTGGAGTTCGTGATGCGCCGGACGCACTGCGAATACGACGCTCCGGCGCGCTTCGACGACGAGATCGAGGTCTTCATCCGCACTGCGGCGATCGGCCGCAGCTCGCTGCGCCGGAGTACGCCGTGCACCGCTGCGAATCCGGTGATCTGCTGGCCGCGCCGAGCAGGTGATGGTGCTGATCGACCGGGCCGCTCGGCAGCCGACGCCCGTGCCCGGGGAGTGGCGCGACGCCGTGGATGCCTTCGAGGGCAGCCTGTGAGGCTCGTCGACCAGGTGCAGGCGATCGTCGACAGCGGCGAGGAGGCCGACGAGATCCTGCGCGCGTCGCTCGCCGCGGTCCACGAGGCCGGCGGCGCCGTGGAGCGCGATTGCCTTCGTGGAGGAGCGCCGGATGGCCGTCGGCCCGTTGCTCGGGCTGGCGCCGACGGAAGCCGGAGCCCGCGCTCGACCGTCCGGTCTCCTATGGAGGGGAGACCGTCGCGGGCCTCTGGTTCGGCGGCGAGGCCCCGGCGCGCTCGCTGCTCTCGCTCGTGGCCGCGCTGCTCGCCCCTATGCCTCGTCGGCTGTGGACA
>CAWJTT010000013.1:0-102265 GCA_963845865.1 uncultured Actinomycetes bacterium | reverse complement strand
CGCGACGTCGCCGTCGAAGAGGAGGGAATCGCCGGGCTTCAGGCGGTAGGTGGTGCCGGCTGCGCGATAGACCACTTCGCCTTCCAGCAGGTAGATGAACTCGATGCCCGCGTGCTGGAAGAGCGGGAAGACCTCCGACTCCTCGGTCAACGTCACCAGATACGGCTCGATCGCCACGCGGCCGCTGATCGTGTGCCCGAGCAGCTCGTAGCGATGGCCGACGCGCGTGCCGCGCCGCTCGATCACGAGGCCCTTGCCTGCCTCGACGTAGGAGGCGTCGCGCTGCTCCTCGTGCTTGCGGAAGAGCGCCGTCACCGGCACCGCGAGTGCGCCTGCGATCGCGCTCAGGCTCGCCAGCGACGGCGGGGTCAGGCCGCGCTCGATCTTCGAGATCGCGCCGGGCGAGAGGTCGCTCTGGCGCCCCAGCTCGGCCACGGTCATGCCGAGTGCCGTGCGGAACTCACGGATCTGGCGGCCGATCGCCTCCTGCAGCGCGCCCTCGCCGGATGCACGCGCGTCGCTGTCGGAGTCCTCCACCGCTCAAGTCTCGCAGCGACCGGAGCCGCACGCACGGCACCGCGCGTATCCTCCGGCGCGGCGCGACGGTCGCACGCGGCGCGCAATGGACACTCGGACGGGAGTACGACGAGCGTGAAGAGCAGTCTCGAGATCGCACAGGAGGCCGAGCTCCGCCCGATCCAGGAGATCGCGGCGGCCGCCGGCCTCGAGGATGCCGAGGTCGAGCCCTACGGGCGCTACAAGGCGAAGGTCCGGCTCTCGGTGCTGGATCGGCTGAAGGACACGCCTGACGGCAAGATCATCTGCGTGACTGCGATCACGCCGACGAAGGCGGGCGAAGGCAAGACGACGACCTCGGTCTCGCTCACCCAGGGCATGGGCGCCGTCGGCGAGCGAGCGCTCCTCTGCATCCGCGAGGCCTCGCTCGGCCCCGTCTTCGGCATCAAGGGCGGCGCCGCCGGCGCGGGCCATGCGCAGGTCGTCCCGATGGAGGATCTCAACCTCCACTTCACCGGCGACATGCACGCGATCTCGGCCGCCAACAACCTGCTCGCGGCGTTCCTGGACGCGCACGTGATGCACGGCAACGAGCTCGACATCGACCCGCACTCGATCACATGGCGGCGCTGCGTCGACATGAACGATCGCGGCCTGCGCCAGATCATCACGGGCCTCGGCGGCGCGACCAACGGCTCGCCGCGCGAGACCGGCTTCGACATCACGGCCGCCTCCGAGGTCATGGCGATCCTCGCCCTGGCGCGCGATCTGCATGACCTGCGCCACCGGCTCGGATCGATCACCGTCGCCTACAACCGCGCAGGGGACGCCGTCACCGCGGAGCAGATCGGCTGTGCCGGCTCGATGGCCGTCCTGCTCAAGGACGCGATCATGCCGAACCTCGTGCAGACGCTCGAGGGCCAGCCCGCGTTCGTGCACTGCGGACCGTTCGCCAACATCGCCCACGGCAACTCGTCCCTGATCGCCGATCGCATCGCGCTCAAGATGGCCGACTACGTCGTAACCGAGTCCGGCTTCGGCGCCGACATGGGCATGCAGAAGTTCATGGACATCGTCTGCCGGCAAGGAGGCATCCGCCCGGCCGCGGTGGTCGTGGTTGCGACCGTCAAGGCGCTGCGCGTGCACGGAGGCTCGCCGGACGGCTCCGCGTCGTCGCGCGAGGAGTCCATGACGCGGCTGCGAGCGGGCATCGCGAACCTCGCCGCGCACATCCGCACCGTGCAGGGCTACGGCGTCCCGTGCGTCGTCGCGGTCAACCGCTTCCCGAACGACACGGACGAGGAAGTCGAGCTGGTGCGCACGCTCTCGCTCGAAGCCGGAGCGATGGACGCACAGCACAACACCGCCGTCGTCGACGGCGGCGCGGGCGCGGCCGACCTGGCGCGCGCCGTCGTCAAGGCCGCCACGACGCCCAGCGACTTCAAGCTGACCTACCCGGACGACGCCTCGATCGAGGACAAGATCGCCGCGATCGCGACCAAGGTCTACGGCGCCGACGGCGTCGAGTTCCTGCCCGAGGCCCGCGCCAAGCTGAAGCGCTTCGCCGAGCTCGGCTACGGCAGCCTCCCGATCTGCATGGCCAAGACGCACCTCTCGATCTCCCACGATCCCAACGTGCAGGGTGCACCGACAGGCTTCACCGTGCCGATCCGCGACCTCCGCGTCTACACGGGCGCCGGCTTCGTGACGGCGCTGTGCGGGACGATCGTGCAGATGCCGGGCCTCGGCAAAACGCCCGCCGGGCTGAGCATCGACATCGACGATCAGGGACGCACGGTCGGGCTGTTCTAAAGAGCGCATTTCTGAATGAGCGCGGCGTCTGGAGCGGCTGGATCGCCCTCCAGCCGGATGATCGGCGCGCGACGGTTCGCAACAGACAGGTGCGCCCATCATCCGGCTTGCGGTCGACCCGGAGGCCCGCTCGCTGCGCGAGGCGGCCCCGGGGCGTCGCAGGGACACCGCCCGGCTTTTGAGCAGGCGTCCCGCCTGCCCTGCGAGCCGGCCGGCGCCCGTGCGCGCTCCATCCACCCCAGCCACACACGCTCATTCAGAAATGCGCTCTAAGAGGCTACCGCGAAGGCGGCGCCGGCGATTCCGGCAGTTTTCGGCGACACACTCACCTGTTCGAGGGACGCACGGGCCGCTATACCTGATCAATCATCCGTCAGTGGACCCTGGCCAGCGCATCGACCTGTCGCGTCTGCTCGAGCTGGCTCGCTGGCTCGACCCGCAGATCTCAACCGACGCCGAGCATTCGACGCGAGTCTCGCGCGTCGCGATCGAGCTTGCCGACGCGGCCGGGCTGGATGGCCGCGGCATCGCGCTGACCACCCTTGCCGGCCTGCTGCACGACGTCGGCAAGATCATCGTGCCGCGCGCGGTCCTGCTCAAGCCGGGCAGGCTCCTGCCCGGTGAGTACGACACCGTCAAGCGACACCCGAACGCGAGCGCGCAGCTCGCCGAGCGCGCCGATCTGACGAGCATCGCGACGGTCCTGCGCCACCACCACGAGCGCTGGGACGGCGCCGGTTACCCGCACGGACTGGCCGGCGAGCGCATCCCGCTCGTCTCGCGGGTGCTCGCGATCGCCGACGCGTACGACGCCATGCTCGCCGACCGCCCCTACCGCAACGCGATGACCGTGCAGGAAGCGAGCCGGGAGCTCGAGGCCGGCGCCGGGACGCAGTTCGACCCCGTGCTGGTCGAGGCGTTCCTGCGCCGCGGCATCGGCCACTCCGCGCAGCTTCGCCCGCAGCACATCGGCTCGCCGCTCTCGCTCGCCTCCTGACTTTTCAAGAGTCGCGTGGCGTTCGGAGGTCTCGACCGAGCGATCCCAGGGGCTTCGCTCCCGCTCGCTTCGAGCCCCCCGACCACACACGGGACTCTTGAAATCAGTTCTGAGCGGACGCCCGCCGGCTCCGCCGGGGAGTGGCTAGACAGCCTCGTCCATCTCGGCCAGTGCGAGAGCTCCGCGCTCTGCACCGGCCGCGAGCAGTGCCGCGGCGAGCGGCTCGCCGCGCAGCGCCGGGCGGCAGCGGGCGGCCACATCGTCAGCGAGGAATCGCGTCTCCTCGAGCAGTGCTGCGGCGTCGCGCAGGACGAGTGCCGCGACTGCCCACGCCTCTCGCTCGTTGCCGCCGCTGCGCCGGGCCTCCAGCACGGCGTGGAAGGCGGCGACGTCGCGCTCGGCCGTCGCCAGCAACTCGGCGCCGAGATCCTTGGCGCGCGCGTGCTCGGCCTCCAGCGAGGCCTCCGGCGAGAGCGCGCAGGCCTTGGCCACCAGCGCCGCAGCCATCGCGCCCGTCGCGCAGAGCGCGATGCCCGCGGCCGGCTCGGGCGCCGGCGAGGCGAGGCTCGCGGCCAGCTGCGACGCGTCGTCGAGTCTCATGAGCCCTCCAGCGTGCGTGCATAGGCCTCGGGATCCGTCGCGCCCTCGGTCGAGACGAGCAGCACGCGGCTGGCCGGCCCGAGGCCCGAGCTGCGCGCGAGCTCGGCGCATTCCGGGTCATGCATGAGCGCGCGCAGGGCGGCGAGCGATGCCGCGCCACAGTCGCCCGCGACCACGTCCATCGCGGCGAGGTCGCGCATGGCGACGTGGGCCTCGTCGTCGGAGATCGCGACGCAGCCCGTCAGGCCGTCGCGCAGAACGGGCCAGGCCGCGTGCGAGGGCGTCGCGCAGTTGAGCCCCGCCATGCTCGTGCCGGGCGTGTCGATGACGACGGGCCGGCCCGCCGCCAGCGACGCCATGGCGCAGGCCGCGGTTGCGGGCTCGACGCCGATCGCGACGGCCGGCGGCTCCTGATGGCACGCGAAGCGGACTGCCGCAGCCGCGAACGAGCCGACGCCGATCTGGCAGAGCACGACGTCGAACGGCTCTCCCGCCTGCTCCAGGGCTTCGGCGAAGACGGTCGAATAGCCGTCGGAGACCCAGCTCGGGACGGGATCCGAGGCGTCGTAGGCGACGTCGGCGAGCGTGGCCGCATCGCGCGTGCCCGCGGCCTCGGCCGCAGCCGCGACGGCCTGCTCGTAGTCGCCCGCGACGCGCACGACCTCTGCGCCCTCATGCGCGATCGCATCCGCACGCGCCTGGCTCGTGTGCGCGGGCAGGAAGATGCGCGCTGCCAGACCGCGCTGCCTCGCCGCGCGCGCAACGGCGCGGCCGTGGTTGCCCTCGCTGGCGGCCCAGACCGCGCGCAGGCCGGGGTGCCTGGCGAGCAGTCGCTCGAGCGCCCACGAGGCGCCGCTGATCTTGAAGGCCGGCAACCCGAAGCGGCCGTTCTCGTCCTTCAGCAGCAGCGCGCCGAGCCCGAGCTCGCTCGCCTCGCCCGGAAGGGCTCGCAGCGCAGTCGGCGCATAGCCGGGCAGGGCCCGGTGGAACGCGAGTACCTCGCGCCCGCCGGGGGGCGGCACGCGCCCTGGCATCGGCGAGGGGTTGAGCAGCGCGCGCTTCACGTAGCGCGGGATCACGACGACCTCCGCCGCCCCGCGCAGCCGGCGGCGCACATCCGTGCCCGTGTCGCCCTCGATCATCAACCGCACGCCGTGCGCCGTGCCCTCGTCCACCACCACGTGCTCGACACCACGGGCCAGCGCCACGCGCGCGATCAGCTTGATCGCCTTGCGCGTCGCCGCCAGCTGGCCGTCGGCGTCCACCCCTGCGCGCTCGAGCTCCGCGATGGCGTCGGCGATCCAGCCGCGGCGCAGATCGACCTCGCTCTTGTGTCGGCATCAGGCCGGGGTGGGGGAGGCCGAACTGCGTGCCGTAGATCTTCGCGATCGCAAGCACGGCCACGCCGCCCGGAGACGCGAGCGCCGCCGCGCGCTCGATCGCCTCCGGGCTGAATGGCTCGCGGCCGTCGGTCGCGAGCAGTACCGTGCGCGGCTCGACCGGCTGCGGGTCGGTTCGTCTGCGCCGGAAGAGGGGCGGCAAGCGCTACTCGGCCAGCTTCTCGGCGCCGACGCTCTCGCGGGTGTAGGCCGTGCCGCCCATGCGCCGGTCCTCGGCCATGCGCCACCAGTAGAGCGGGACGTACAGCACGAGCAGGAGCAGGCCGACCAGCCACAGCCACTTCTCGTGCGTGCCCACCACATACTGGGGCGCGAGGTAGCCGCCGATGGCCCAGATGATCAGCAGGCCGATGCCCAGCACCATGGCCAGCGGGCTCATCCAGTTCGGCATGCGCACGGGGCGCGCGAGCTCGGGCCGCTTCATCCGGTAGAGCGAGAACCCGATCAGCGAGACGGCCAGCGCGAACAGGTAGCCGATGTTCGAGAAGACGTAGATCTGCAGCGGCGAGCCGATCAGCAGCACGAGCAGCGAGCAGATCACGTTGAACGTCATGGCCCAGTCCGGCACGCCGTGGCGGTTGACGTGCCCGAACCAGCGTGGCAGGACGCCGTCGTGGGAGTTCTGCCAGAGGCCCCGTGCGCAACCGGCGATGGCGTTGATCACCGAGAGCATGAGCGCAAGGATCAGCATCAGGCCGACGGCCCACTTCCAGAACTCGCTCACGCCGAAGAGCTTGGTCGTGTACGAGATGAAGAGCTCCTGGGCGTCGCCCGACTGCTTGCCGATGATGCCCATGCCGAGTACGGCCAGCACCATGGTGGGGATCGAGACGTAGATGAAGAAGCCGAACAGCCCCTCGGCGGTCATTGCGATCTTGGCGTCGCGTGCGGGGTCGCGGCATTCGCCGATGTAGCAGGCGGCCGCCTCCATCGCGAGCACCGACCAGGTGAAGATGAAGGCCCAGCCGATGATCAGCTGCCAGCTGCCGTTGACGCCGGCGGGCAGGCCGAAGCCGTCGAGGTTGCCGAAGTCGATCTTGCTGGGCTTGAGCAGCGGCAGTAGCGGGAGCAGCACGAGCGGCACCATCGAGGCGATACCGAGCACGGTCGCGAACGTCGCGCCCAGCCGGATGCCGAGGATGCACGGAATGAACATGACGAGCAAGATCGCGGCGCCGACGACGAGCTGCGTGACCGAGACCTCGGCGCCGAAGCCGGTCGAAATCGGCCCGAACGTCGTCCCCGAGCCCGTGTTGATGCCGAAGAGGGCGATGATGTAGTTGGCCGCGAGGATGGCGTTGATCGGGGCGACCGTGAACCAGCCGAGCCAGTAGGCCCAGGAGCTGAGGCCACCGACGTGCGTGCCCCACCAGTTGCCCAGCGGGCGGAACGTCTCGAAGGCGTATGAAGGCAACCCGCCCGCGCGCTCGGGCATCATCGCGGCCAGCTCGGCGAGGCAGAAGCAGAGCACGACGCCGACCCCGGTGAGGATCGCGAACATGGGGATCGAAGCCCCGCCGAGCGCGACGAGCGCGAACCCGACCAGGCCGATGATCAGGATCGTGCCTGCGAGGCCGATCACGAACGCCCCCCACCAGTTCGTCTCCCGGGAGAGCGTGCCGGTCTCGTGTGCTGTCTCGGACATTCGCGATCTCCTGCCTCGGATGAGAACTCCAGCCCCGGCGCGAGTGTCGCACGTCACGATCGGCACTTCAACCAGAAGGTATGCTCGCCGGCGCGAACCCGCATACCGGAGGGCAGGCCATGACGCACGACGAGGTCCGCAAGCGCGCGAAGGACGACGGCATCCAGTTTTTCCTCGCCCAGTTCGTCGAGATGCACGGCAAGCCGAACGCCAAGCTCATGCCCGTGCAGGCCATCGACGACCTGCTCGCGGAGGGTGCCGGATTCGCAGGCTTCGCCGCCGGCCCGATCGGCCAGACGCCGGCCTCGCCGGACATGCTGGCCGTGCCCGACACGTCCTCGTACACGCGCGTTCCCTGGCAGCCCGACCTCGCCCGCTTCGCCTGTGATGTGACGGTCGAGGGCGAAGCCTGGCCGTACTGTCCGCGCACCATTCTGCGGAACGCCGTGGCGCGCGCCGCCAAGCTCGGCTTCAGCCTCAAGATGGGCCTCGAGGCCGAGTTCTTCCTCGTGCGCAAGGACGACGACGGGCGGCTCGTCGTCGACGATCCGCTCGATACGAGCGAGCAGCCCTGCTACGACGCCAAGGCGCTCTACCGCAACTACGAGTTCCTGACCACGCTCTCGCGCTACGCGAACGAGCTCGGCTACGGCAACTACGCGAACGACCACGAGGACGCGAACGGTCAGTTCGAGTCCAACTTCGCCTACGACGACGCGCTCGTGACGTGCGACCGCGCCATCTTCTTCCGCTACATGGTCCACGTCATGGCGCAGCAGCGCGGCAAGCTCGCCACGTTCATGCCCAAGCCGTTCGGCCACCTGACCGGCAACGGCTGCCACTTCCACCTCTCGCTCTGGGACAAGGCGGGCAGGAAGAACCTCTTCGAGGACGCCAAGGACTCCAACGGCTACGGGCTGTCGGACACCGCCTACCACTTCATCGCCGGCCTCATCCAGCACGCGGACGCCGTCTCGGCGATCGTGGCTCCCACGGTCAACTCCTACAAGCGCATCGGCGTCGGCGCGCCGGACTCGGGCGCGACGTGGTCGCCGGCCTATGCCGCCTGGGGCGGCAACAACCGCACGCAGATGATCCGGGTGCCGGGCGCCCCGCGGATCGAGCACCGCGGGATCGACGGCTCGGCCAATCCGTACCTCGCGGCCACCGCCGTGCTCGCCGCCGGCCTCGACGGCGTGGAGCGCAAGCTCGACCCGGGGCCGCAGAACACCGCCAACCTGTACACCGCCACGGCGCAGGAGATCCGCCGCAAGCGCATCAAGAGCCTGCCCACGACGCTCTCCGACGCGACGGTGCATCTGCGCAAGGATGCCGTCCTGCGCGACTGGTTCGGCCACACCGGCACGGAGGACTACAGCGACTACTTCGCCGACACCAAGCTGCGCGAGTTCCAGGAGTGGCACTCGCACGTCTCGGGGTGGGAGGTCGATCGCTACCTGACGCTCTTCTGAGTCCGATCGTGGAGCACCTTGCGCACTCCGATGACGTGCCGTCCGAACGTCACGCGGTCGAGGGCAGCGACATCGATGCGCTCTGGCGGGATCTCGGCCGCGCGGCCGGCTCGGTCGCAGTCGGACTGAGCCGGCTTCGCATCGAGCCGGGCCGTCGGCCGACTCCCGCACACGACCACGGCGCCGAGGAGGAGATCTTCTACGTGCTCTCGGGCAGCGGCCTCTCGTGGCGGGCGGGCGAGACGCACAACGTGCGGGCGGGCGACTGCCTCGTCTACCGCCCGGATGCGGGCGCGCACACGCTCATCGCCGGCGACGACCCCCTGGACGTGCTGGCGTTCGGCGAGCGCAGGCCCGCGGAGCTCGCCCATCTGCCGCGTGCGGGAGTCCTCTGGGCCGGGCCCTCCTGGGTCGACGACGCCGTCGCGGCCGGGCACCCGTTTGAGCGCGAGGCCGATGCCGGGGCGCTGCCGATGCCGGAGCCGGCCTCGGCCCGGCCGCCCTGGATCGTGCACCGCGACGACGTGCCGGGACGTGAGCTGAAACGTCCCGGGCGGCGGGCCGTGTCGCGCAGGCTCGGCGCGGCGGCCGGGGCGCTGACGACCGGGCTGAACCACGTGGCGATCGCGCCGGACATGCACGGGTGGCCGCGGCACTGCCACGGCGCCGAGGAGGAGCTGTTCGTGATCCTCGCCGGTGGCGGGACGCTCCGCATCGGCGACGACGAGGCGCCCGTGCGCGCGGGGCACGTGGTCTCGCGACCCGCTGGGACGGGGCTCGCGCACTCGCTCCGGGCCGGGCCGGAAGGGCTCGAATATCTCGCCTACGGGCAGCGCGAGCCCAACGACGTCCTCTTCTACCCCGACTCGGGCAAGCTCTCCCTCGCGGGCGTGGGTGTGATCGTGCGGGTCCAGCAGGTCGATTACTGGGACGGGGAGGACGACCCGGCCTGACAGGCTCGGGATGGGCGCGTCCCTAGACTGCGGGCATGGGCGCCGTGGTCGACGCGCGCGACACCGACGCCGTCGCCGCCGACGGCGGCGACCCCCTACGGCAGGCCGAGGCACGGGCATACCGCCGCGCCGGTAGGCGTCGCGGACGCGTGCGCACAGCGCTCATGGCGGTGCTCGCCGTCGCGGCGGCGCTCGGCGGCGCGCGCATCGCACACGCGCTGGCCACGCCCGGGCCCCTCCCGCTGGATGCCGCGGTCTACGCCTGGGCGGCGCTCGCCGCGTTGTGGCTCGTCGGCCTGCCATTCGCGCTGCTCGGCTGGCGTGCGGCACGCGGCGCCGGCCTGTCGCGTCAGAAGTTGCCGGGTTGGCTCGCCGATCAGGCCAAGTCGCTCGCGATCGGCGCGGTGATCGCCCCGCTCGCGCTCTGGGGAATCGTCGCCGCCCTGCGGGCCTGGCCGGACGGCTGGTGGGTGGCCGTGACGCTCGGCTCGATCGCCGTCGAGCTCGTGTTCACCGTCGTCGCGCCCGTCCTGATCGTGCCGCTCTTCCTGCGCTCCCATCCGCTGCCTCCCGGCCCGCTGGCGGACGACCTCTCCGCCCTCGCGGAGCGCGCCGGCGTGCGCGTCGGGGCGGTGCGGGTGCTCGAGGCGAGCGAGAAGATGTCGTCCTCCAACGCCTTCGTCGCCGGCATCGGCCCGACTCGCCGCATCGTGCTCTTCGACAACCTGCTCGGCGACGACCCCGACACCGCCAGGCAGATCGCCGAGACGCGCTCGGTGCTCGCGCACGAGTTCGGCCACCACGCCACAGGCGATCTCTGGCGCCTGAGCGCCGCCTCGGCAGTCGCGACCGCGCTCTCGCTGGCCGCGGTGGCCGCGGCGCTTCCGCAGTTGCCGGAGGCGCTTGCGCATGGCAATGCGGGAGCGTTCGCGATGCTGCCGGCGCTGTTCGCGTGCACCGCGCTCACGCAGGTCGTCACCGGGATCGCCCTGGGTGCCTACAGCAGGCGCCGGGAGCGGGCCGCCGATCGCTACGGCGTCGATCTCGTCGGTGACGGAGAGCCGTTCGCGCGTGCCCTCGAGCATCTCTGCGCGACCAATCTGGCGGAACTTCGCCCACCGCGCAGCGAGCAATGGCTCGGTGCCGGCCATCCACCTCCGTACGAGCGCATCGCACGTGCGCGATCGCAAGGGAAGGAGAATCCCACCTCCGGGGCGAACGGAGGGCTGTGAATGCAGTGCTCGAAAGGATCGGGCGCGCGTATGCCCGTGCGCAGTCGTCCCGGGCGGAAGGGAAACAGGGAACCGGCGTGGCGCGAGTGATCTCGCTTGCCAACCAGAAGGGCGGGGTCGCCAAGACGACCAGCACGGTGAACCTCGGCGTCGCGCTCGCCGAGAGGGGCAGCCGCGTCCTCATCGTCGACCTGGACCCGCAGTCCAACCTGACGATGTCGCAGGGGTTCGATCCCGAGAAGATCGAGCAGTCGATGTTCGACGTGCTCGTGCAGCGCATGCCGATCGAGCAGATCATCAAGCACGCCGAGGTGGACATCGCGGTGGCGTCCATCGAGCTGGCCGGCGCGGAGCTCGCGCTGGCCTCGATGATCGGTCGCGAGCGGGCGCTCGAGAAGGCGCTCCTGGCGGTGCAGGGCGACTACGACCAGATCCTGGTCGACACGCCACCCTCGCTGGGGCTGATCACCGTCAACGCGCTGACTGCATCCGACAGCGTGATCGTGCCCGTGCAGTGCGAGTACCTGTCGCTCCGCGGGCTCGTCCAGCTCGAGCATACGCTGTCGGCCATCCGCGAAAATCTCAACCCGCGCGTGAAGATCATCGGGATTCTGCCTACGATGTACGACGCACGCTCGTTGCACGTGCGCGAGGCAGTCGAGATTCTCGAGGAGAACTTCGGGGACCTGGTGTTCAAGACCCGCATCCGCAAGACGATCCGCTACGCCGAAGCACCGGTGAAGGGCCAATCCGTGCTCCGCTACGAACCCAAGGGGCAAGCCGCCGACGCCTATCGGTCGCTCGCCGAGGAGGTGCTCCAGCGTGAGCAAACGTAGGGCAAGCATGCGCGAGGGGCCGCTGGCCGACCTCTTCCGGCGGACCGAGGGGTCGCAGGAGCACGTCGAGCAGACGCCTGCCGAGAGCGCCGCTGCCGCCGCCCAGGAGCTTCCGATCGTCGAGCCCTCTGAGCCCGAGCCGGTCGTGGCCGACTCCACGCCCCCCGAGCGCCCCGCGCGACCGGACGCCCCGGAGGTCCCCAGGGCAGAGCCCGAAGCTCCTGTCGAGTCGGCCGAGTCCGCCGAGCAGCCGCGCCTGCGCGCCGTGCCCGATCCGGCCGACATCGTCGACATGCCCGCGTTGCCCGAGGCGCTGCGCGCGCGCGGCGAGGCCTCCGCCTATCTCGCGTCGATCCGCGTGGTCGGCGTCGGCGGTGGCGGTCTCAACGCCCTGCAGCGCATGATCGACGCGGGCATCCACGGCGTCGAGTTCGTCGCCATCAACACCGACGCGCAGCAGCTCGCGATGTCGGACGCGACCGTGAAGCTGCAGATCGGCCGTGATCTCACGAGCGGTCTCGGCTCGGGTGCGGATCCCGAGCTCGGCAAGAAGGCCGCCGAGGACTCGATCGACCGCCTGCGCCAGGTGCTGCGTGGATCTGATCTCGTGTTCGTGACGGCCGGCGAGGGCGGCGGCACCGGCACCGGAGCAGCACCCGTGATCGCCCGCGCTGCACGCGAGCTCGGGGCGCTCACGGTCGGCATCGTGACGATGCCGTTCGGGTTCGAGGGCAAGCGCCGCAGCGAGACCGCCCAGGTGGGCCTGGAGGCCCTGCAGGACGGGGTCGACACGCTCATCGTCGTGCCCAACGACCGCCTGCTCGAGGTGCTCGAGCGCGGTGTGTCGATGGTCGACGCCTTCCGCATGGCCGACGACGTGCTGCGTCAGGGAGTGCAGGGAATCTGCGACCTGATCACGCGTCCCGGCGTCATCAACCTCGACTTCGCCGACGTGCGCACCGTCATGCAGGAGTCGGGCTCCGCGCTCATGGGCATCGGCATGGCGACCGGCCCGGCGCGCGGTCGCGAGGCCGCGCGGCGCGCGCTCGACTCGCCGCTGATCGGCCAGCGCATCCGTGGCGCGACCGGCGTGCTGCTCTCGGTCATGGGGCCGCCCGAGCTGACGCTGCAGGAGGTGACGGAGGCGGCCGAGGCCGTGCGCGAGGCCGCCGACGGCCAGGCCAACATCATCTTCGGCACCTCGGTCGACGACTCGCTCGGCGATCAGTTGTGGGTGACCGTGATCGCGACTGGCTTCGTGCGCCAGGAGAGCGCGGGCCGCAGGCAGCCTGAGCGCTCGCGCGACCGCTCGCCGCTGCGCGAGCTCGAGGTCGACGACGACCTCGACGTCCCGTCCTTCCTGCGCGACTAGGGCATTCCCTGGCCGCCGCGCGGGGAGCGATCGCCGCAGGGCATCCGGTCACGGCGGAAGCCGGAGCCGAGGTGCTGCGGGCCGGTGGCTCGGCCGTCGACGCGTGCGTCGCCGCGGCGTTCGCGTCCTGGATCGCCGAGCCGGCGCTGACGGGGCCCGGCGGTGGCGGCTTCCTGGTCGCATACGACGGCCTGCGCGGGCGCCCGCTCGCCATCGACTGCTTCGTGGCCGTGCCGGGCGAGGCCTACGACCGCGGGCCCGTTGCCCCGCTCGAGCCCTACGTGGTCGACTTCGGCACCGGGCAGCAGGTCTTCCTCGTCGGCCCTGGCTCGTGCGCCGTGCCCGGCGTGACGGCGGGGCTCGAGGAGGCTCACCGCAGGCTCGGGCGGCTGCCCTGGAGCGAGCTGGCGCGACCTGCGATCGAGCTCGCCCGTGCCGGCGTCGAGCTGACGCGCGCGCACGCCGACGTGATCGACCTGCTCAAGGGCTTCCTCGGTGCCTCGCCCGAGGGCGCACGTGTCTTCGGCCCGCCCGACGCGCCTCTGCGCGCCGGCGACCGCACGAGCAACCCGCCGCTCGGAGCGACGCTGGAGCGCATCGCGGCCAATGGCGCACGCGAGCTGGCCGACGGCGAGACCGCCCACGCGCTCCTCGCCCACCAGGCAGAGACGGGAGGCCGCCTGACAGCCGCGGACCTGGCCGCCTATCGCGCGATTCGCCGCAGGCCGCTCGTGCTGCCCTATCGCGAGCGCGTGTTCGTCACCAATCCCCCGCCGTCCTCGGGCGGCACGCTGATCGCCCACGCGCTGGCCGTGCTCGCAGGCGGCCCACCGCTGCGCGAGCCGCTGGCGCCCGCGACGGTCGCCCGCGTGGCGGTCGCGCTGCGCTCGGCGAACGCGCAGCGCACGCCCGCGTTCGAGCGCGCGCTCTACCGCGGCGGGGCGGTGCGGCGGGTGCTCGCGGCCGCCGGCAGCGGCCAAGTGGCACCCGCGGCGAGTGCCATTTGGCCGCCTCGGTCCCCCTGGACGACCCAGATCAGCGTGCTCGACGCGGACGGGAACGCGGCCTCGCTGACGTGCTCGACGGGGTGTGGCTCGGGCGTCGTCGTTCCCGGCACCGGCGTCCACCTGAACAACATGCTCGGCGAGACCGACCTCAACGTCGCCTCGCTCGCGCTCGCGCCGGGCATGCGGCTGACGAGCATGATGGCGCCGTCGCTCGTGCTCGGCGAGGGCGGAGTCGAGCTCGTCCTCGGCTCGTCGGGGTCGGCGCGCATACGCTCGGCGATCGTGCAGGTCGTCGTCGCGGCGCTCGATCTCGAGTTGCCGCTGCAGGAGGCGGTCGAGCTTCCGCGCGTGCACCCGGAAGGCGAGGCGCTCGATTGCGAGGGCGGAATCCCGGGCGAGACGCTCGACGCGCTCGAGACCTCCGGGGAGCAGGTCGTTCGCTGGCCGGGCCGCAACATCTACTTCGGCGGCGCTCAGGTCGTCGCGCGAACTCGCGACGGGCTTTGCCGCTGCGGGCGATCCGCGCCGCGGCGGCACGGGCGTCGTCGTCTGACGAGAGCGGGTGGGGAGCGGACGGCGGACTGTCTAAGAAGCCGTTGCGATGACCGTACGCGCCTGTTCGATCACCCGCGCGTCCGCTCTACCCGTCAGACGCTCCGGCTCGACCCCCGGCCCGCGATCGTCGGCTTCCGGGCTTGAGGGGCCGGCTGACCGAGTAGGCGACCGCAGGTTGCGCCTGCCAGGACAATACCCGAGGTGGGGGACGCCCACAAGCGACGTCTACCTACGTTTTCAGGAGGCGGGGTCGACCTTGCCGTTGCGTATCGCGCGGCGCTCCCGCTCCGCCGATATCCGCAGGCTGTGACGGCCCTGCTCGAGCGCCTCGGTGATGAGGACCAGGCGTGCGCGCTCCGAGCGGGACTCGAGCAGCGCCTGGCCCACCTGGACGCCGACATCGATGCGCGCACCGAGGGCGTAGGAGAGCCGTGGCTGGGGCGAGAGCGGCTCCGCGTCCTCGCGCCCGATCTCGCTGAGCAGCGCACCGTAGGCCGCCAGCGCGGCCTCGATCTCGTCGCCGGCGAGCTCCTCGTCGTCGTCCTCGAGCACCGTCGCCTCGGCGCTGAGATAGGAATGGGCCTCGTCGTCCAGCGACCCCAGTTGCACGGGCTCGCCTCCGCTCACGACGACGTTGAGGCGGCCGTCGGCGAGGCGCTCGAGCACCGTGAGGTCGCGCGCCAGGCAGCCGACCTCGCGCACGCCGGTGTCATCGTCGAGCACGACGCAGAACGGCTCGGGGCCCGCCAGGCACCGCCCTACGAGCTCCCGGTAGCGCGCCTCGAAGATGTGTAGCGGCAGGACCTCGCCGGGAAGCAGCACGAGCGGCAGCGGAAAGACTGGCACGTCGGAGATCCGCGGCATCGCGATGCAGCCTACTCCGTGCCGCGCAAGCGATCATCTAGCCTCCAGTGCCGATGACCGGCGGCCGCAGGCGACGCGAGGAGGATCCCGAGGCCCTCGCGGAGCGCGTCCTGGCGGGCGATCGGCGTGCGGTGGCGCGCGCGATCTCGCTGGCCGAGGACGAGAGCCCCGCGGCGCGCCGGGTGCTGGAGATTCTCTATCCGCACGCCGGCAGGGCGCGGACGCTCGGCATCACCGGTCCTCCGGGTGTCGGCAAGTCGAGCCTGATCGCGGCGCTCTGCACGCTGCTGCGCGCGCGGGATCACACGATCGGCGTGATCACGGTCGATCCCTCGAGCCACATCACGCACGGCGCGCTGCTCGGCGATCGCATCCGGCTGGTCGAGCATTTTCTCGACGGCGGCGTCTACATCCGCTCGATGGGGACGCGCGGCCATCTCGGCGGCGTCGCCGAGGCGACGTTGCTGGCGGGCGTGATCGTCGATGCCTCGGGTCGCGACGTGCTCCTGTTCGAGACGGTCGGCGTGGGGCAGAGCGAGGTCGAGGTCGCGGGGCTCGCCGACACGGTTGCGCTCGTCCTGATGCCAGGCTCGGGAGACTCGATCCAGGCGCTCAAGGCCGGCGTGATGGAGATACCCGACGTGATCGTCGTCAACAAGGCCGACCACCCGGCGATCGAGCGCACGCGCGCCGAGCTCGCGCAGGTGCTGTCACTGGCCGACCCCGAGCGGCGCCCCGCGGTGATCGAGACCGTCGCCACACAGCAGAGCGGCATCGAGGAGCTCTGGGAGGCCGTCGAGCAGCATCAGCGCTCGCTCGCGGACGGCGGTGACCTGGCCGGGCGGCGCAAGGCGCAGCTGCGCTCGGAGCTGCTCGCGCTGGCGTCGGCGCGCTCGGCGCGCAGGCTGAGCGAAGTGCTCGACGGCAGCCCCGATCTCGCGGGCCTCGTCGACGCGCTGGCCGAGCGGCGCATCGATCCACTCGCTGCGGTGCAGCAGCTGCTCGAGCGCGCATGACGATCCGTGCCATCACGGCTCGCCGCCGGACGCGGCTGCTGCCCCTGGCCCAGACCCCCTGAGACTAGGATGGCCCGCGTGGTCGGCCTCGACGACATCCAGCGCGCGCGCACGGTCATCGACGGGGTGGTCGCGTCCACGCCCGTGCTGTCGGCCGGCGCGATCTCGCGCTGGGCGGGCTCGCGCGTCGTGCTCAAGGCCGAGAACCTGCAGCACACGGGAGCATTCAAGCTGCGCGGTGCCGTCAACCGCATGGCCAGCCTGAGCGACGAGGAGCGGGCCCGTGGCGTCGTCGCGGCGAGCGCCGGCAACCACGCCCAGGGCGTGGCGCTCGCTGCCACCGCGCTCGGGGTCTCCTCACGCGTCTACATGCCGATCGACGCGCCGCTCGCCAAGCAGGTCGCGACGGCCGACTATGGCGCGGAAGTCGTGCTCGCGGGTGAGACGTTCGAGGAGAGCTTCGCCGCCGCGCGCGCCGACCCGGACGGCCGCGTGCTCGTGCCGCCGTTCGACGACGAAAGGATCATCGCGGGCCAGGGCACGATCGGGCTGGAGCTGCTCGAGCAGGTGCCCGACGCCGACGCGATCGTCGTGCCGCTGGGCGGCGGCGGGCTGCTGTCGGGGATCGCGATCGCCGTCAAGGCGAAGCGGCCAGAGGTGCGCCTGATCGGGGTGCAGGCTGCGGGCTGTGCGGCCTGGAATCCGTCGCTCGCGGCCGGGCATCCGATCGAGATCGAGCGCGGTACGACGATCGCCGACGGCATCGCCGTGCAGCGGCCGGGCGACCTCACCTTCCCCCTCGTGCAGCGGTTCGTCGACGAGATCGTCGAGGTGACCGAGGACGAGATCTGCCGTGCGGTCGTGGTGCTGCTGGAGCGCTCGAAGCTGATGGTGGAGGGCGCGGGCGCGGCCGGGCTTGCTGCGCTGCTGGCCGGCAAGGTCAAGGCGCGCGAGGCCGTCTGCGTGCTCTCGGGCGGCAACCTCGATGCGGGCATGCTCCAGGTCATCGTGCGCTTCGGCCTGACCCGCAACGGCCGCTTCCTGAGGCTGCGCACGCAGATGCCGGACCGGCCCGGCGCGCTCAAGCGGCTGACCGACCTGTTCGCCGAGAACCGCGTCAACATCCTCGACATCGACTACCACCGCGACGGCGCGATCGAGCTCGGCGTCAACGATGTGCGCGTGCTGATCTCGGTCGAGACGCGCGACTTCGAGCACGGCGAGCGCGTGATCGAGCTGATCAGCGCGGCGGGCTATCCCGCAGAGCGGCTCTAGCAGCACAGAATCGGGTCCGACCCCGATCCGTCCACGTCCGCATCTGGCGTTCCGCGGGGTCTAGACTCACCCGCATGAGCCTTCACAAGATCGTCCTCGCCGAGGACTCGCTGCCCACCCACTGGTACAACCTCGGCGCGGACCTGCCGCTGCCGGCGCCACCGCTTCATCCGGGCACGCACCAGCCCGTCGGGCCCGAGGATCTCGCGCCGCTGTTCCCGATGTCGATCATCCTCCAGGAGGTCTCGGGCGAGGCTCAGCACGAGATCCCCGAGGAGGTGCGCGAGGCCTACCGGATCTGGCGCCCGACGCCGCTCATGCGGGCCGATCGCTTCGAGCAGGCGCTCGGGCTCGAGGGCGTGCGTATCTACTACAAGTACGAGGGCGGCAGCCCGTCGGGCTCGCACAAGCCCAACACCGCCGTACCGCAGGCGTTCTACTGCGCGCAGGACGGCCGCAAGCGCATCGCGACGGAGACCGGCGCCGGTCAGTGGGGCTCGGCACTCTCCTATGCGACGCAGCTCTACGGGCTCGAATGCGAGGTCTTCATGGTGGGCATCTCCTACCGCCAGAAGCCGTACCGGCGCGTGATGATGCAGACGTTCGGAGCGACCGTCCACTCCAGCCCGTCGCCCGAGACGAACGCCGGCCGGGCGGCGCTCGAGAGCGACCCCGACTCGCTCGGATCGCTGGGGCTCGCGATCTCCGAGGCGGTCGAGCGCGCCGCCACGGATCCCGAAGCCGCCTATTCGCTCGGCTCCGTGCTCAACCACGTGCTCATGCACCAGACCGTGATCGGCCTCGAGGCCAAGGAGCAGCTGGCCGCATTCGGCGAGAAGGGCCCGGATGTCGTCATCGGCTGCGCCGGGGGCGGCTCGAACTTCGCCGGCATCTCGTTCCCGTTCCTGCGCGACAAGATCGCCGGCGCCGAGATCGAGATCATCGCGGTCGAGCCGGCCTCGTGCCCGACGCTGACACGCGGCGTCTACGCCTACGACTACGGCGACGCGATCGGCATGGCGCCGCTCGTGGCCATGCACACGCTGGGACACGACTTCATGCCTCCGGGCATCCACGCCGGGGGCCTGCGCTATCACGGCATGGCACCGCTCGTCTCGCACGCCCAGAACGAGGGGCTGATCCGGGCCGAGGCGTATGGCCAGCTCGACTGCTTCGCCGCGGGCATCCAGTTCGCCAAGGCCGAAGGCATCCTGCCGGCGCCCGAGCCCACCCATGCGATCCGGGGCGTGATCGAGGCCGCCCGGCGCGCCGAGGCGTCCGGGAAGGAGCAGGTGATCCTGTTCAACCTCTGCGGTCACGGGCACTTCGACATGCAGGCCTACGACGACTACCTCTCGGGCCGGCTGCAGGATCACGAGATGCCCGAGGACGAACGCGACCGCGCGCTCGCGGCGATCGCCGACTTCCCCGCGGCGCCGGCCGCCGTGTAGCGGCACCCGCCGTGTCGATCGGCCCGCTTGCGCCGCGGGTCCGCACCGACGGGCGGCAGCTCGGCGTTCGGGGGGGCGCAGCCTCGACTTCCGACCAGGATCGAATTGGCTGGCGCGCGGGCATAGGCTCTAGGCCCGCCTCACTCGTTTCGAGGGAGAATGGACGCCAGTCGCGCCTTAGCCTTCAGTCGTTCGGCGCTCGACCTGCGCGCCTACGTCGGTTTGTTCCGGATCGTCCACTGGTACAACCGCACGCATATCAGTCAGCGGCGCCTGCTCACGTGCGGCGAGGGCGTACGGCTGTCACCGGTTGCAGCGTTCGCGAACGCTCAGCGGATCTCGCTCGGCGACCGCACGCGCATCGGCGATCAGGTGCATCTCTGGGCCGGCGACCGCGAAGGCCGCATCGTGATCGGAAAGGACTGCCTCTTCGCACCAAATGTCTTCGTGACTGCCTCCGACTACTCGCTCGACCCGCGCTCGACGATCAAGTCACAGGTCACGCGTGAGCGCGACGTGCTGATCGGCGACGACGTCTGGGTGGGCGCGGGCTGCATCATCACGGCCGGCGTCGAGATCGGACACGGGGCCGTCATCGGAGCCGGAAGTGTCGTACGCGACTCGGTGCCGGCCTGGGCAATCGTGAAGGGCAACCCCGCGCGCGTGAGCGCCTCCCGCCTGACACGAGGGCGCCCGCACAGCGCCGGCATGACCGCCGAGGAGGCCTCTGGGCTTCCATCTTCACCGGGACGCGTCTGACATCGAGCCGTGCGCGCCTCGGCAGCGGCGCTAGCCATTTGCGGCGGCGGCCTCGCGAACGTGCCAGGCGCCCATGCCCTCGCCCAGCAGGGGCCGCACGTGGGTGAAGCCGCGCCGCGCGAGCAGCGAGGCCGCGAGCGGCGCGCGCGCGCCGGTGTGGCAGACGACCGCGGTGGGGCGCACGGGGTCGAGCGCTGAGAGATCGGCGTCGGCCAGCAGCCGGTAGGGCACCGCCACGGCGTCCGGCGCGAGCTCCGTCTGCTCCGAGGGCTCGCGCACGTCCACGACCTGCAGCTCGCCGGCCTCCGCGAGCTTCCTCATCTCCTCGAGGCCGATCAGGTCGAAGCGCTCGAGCGCGTGCGCACCGTCGATTCCGAAGCCGACCTCGACGAGTCGTTCGAAGCCGACCGCTGCGAGCTTGCGGACGGCGTCCTCGGCCTGCTCGTGCGTCGCCGCCACGATCGCGACCTCGCGCTCCGCATCGAGCACGAACCCGCAGCGGTTGCCGAAGCCCGTCGTCGCGACCGGATCGTTGAACGAGCCGGCGATGTGGCCGTCGGCGAAGCTCGCCCCGTCGCGGACATCGAGGACCTGGGCGTCGGCGGTGGGCTGCGCGACGGTGCGCGCGGCCGGGGCCGACCCCACGAGCGGCCCCCGATTCAGCTCGATGATGCGTGCCATCGTCGGCGGCTTGGGCGCGAGGTCGGCATTCGCGCGCTCGACGAACTGCGCGACGGTCATCTCGGCCAGCATCGGGTTGAAGCGCCGCTCGTAGCCGAGCGTCGAGGAGGGCTTGGCCGACATCCCGCGGCCGCAGAGCGAGCCGGCCACGTGGCCCGGGAAGAGCTCGACGCCGCCGTCGAGCCCGCCCAGCCGCTCGTGCAGCGAATGGAACAGCGCCGTCGCGCCCTCGTCGCCGGCGACTGCCAGGTCAGGCCGTCCGCTGTCGCCGACGAAGAGCGCGTCGCCGGAGAGCAGGAGCCACGGCTCGTCGGCACGCGTGCGGTCGGAGACGACGATGCAGCAGTGCTCCGGGCGATGGCCCGGGGTGTGGAACACGTCGAGGGCGATGTTGCCGATCTCGATGCGGTCCCCGTCGCGCAGCGGCCGGTGCTCGTACACGGCGCCCGCGACCTCGTGGATCCCGATCCAGCAGCCGTGCTCCAGGGCGAGGATGCCGTGCCCCGAGACGTGGTCGGCATGGGTGTGCGTCTCGATTACCCCGACCAGCGTGGCGTCGTGGCGGCGGCACGACGCGAGCACCTCGCGCACGTCCAGCGGCGGGTCGACGACGATCGCCTCGCCCACGCCCTGGCAGCCCACGACGTAGGAGGCGCAGCCCAGGTCGCGCCAGACGATCTGCTCGAAGATCACTCGAGATCCAGTCCGCGCGCGATCACGAGACGCTGGATCTCGTTCGTGCCCTCGCCGATTTCGAGCACCTTGGCGTCGCGATAGAAGCGCGAGATCGCGTACTCGTCCATGTAGCCATAACCGCCGTGGATCTGGACGGCCTCGTCGGCCACGCGGCAGGCCAGCTCGGCCGTGTACAGCTTCGCCATCGAGGCCTCGTGCGCAAACGGGCGCCCGCGGTCCTTGAGCCAGGCCGCGTGGTAGGTGAGCGCGCGCCCTGCGGCGATCTCCGTCGCCATGTCGGCGAGCTTGAACTGCACCGCCTGGAAGCGCGCGATCGCCCGCCCGAACTGCTTACGTGTGCGCGCATACGCCCGGGCCAGCTCGTACGCGCCCTGGGCCAGCCCGAGCCCGAGCGCCGCCACGGAGATCCGGCCCCCGTCGAGGATCGTGAGGAACTGGTGCAGGCCCTCGCCGCGCGGGCCGAGCAGGTTCTCGTTCGGCACCCGGCAGCCCGAGAACGCGAGCGGTCGCGTGTCCGATGACTTCCAGCCCATCTTCTTGAGCGGCGGGCCGACGTCGTATCCGGGCGTGCCGTTCGGCACGATGAAATTCGAGATCTCCTCGGGCGCCGTGCGAGCGGTGATCGTCACGCAGCCGCTGATCTCCGTGCCTGCATTCGTGATGAACATCTTGGAGCCGTCGATCACCCACTCGCCGTCCTCGGGCCGCGCGCTCGTGCGCGTCGCGCCCGCATCGGAGCCGGCCTCGGGCTCAGTCAGGCCGAAGGCCGCGAGCCGCTCGCCCGATGCGAGCTGCGGTAGCCACTGCGCGCGCTGTCGGTCGTCGCCGAAGAGCATGATCGGCATCGTGCCGAGCGAGGTGTGCGCCGCGACCGTGATCGCGAACGACGAGTCGACGCGCGCGAGCTCCTCGATGCAGAGCGCGTAGGCCAGGGTGTCGCCGCCCGCGCCGCCGTCGGCCTCGGGGACCGGGACGCCGAGCAGGCCGAGCGCCGCCGCCTCGCGCAGCTCCGAGAGCGGGAAGCGACCGCTCGCATCGAGCTCCTCTGCGACGGGGCCCACGACGCCCTCGGCGAATCCCCGCACCGTGTCGCGGAACAGGCGATGCTCGTCCGAGAGGTCGAGGTCCACCCCTGGCACGATACCGGCCGCTTACGATGTGCCGCGTGGACGACGGCGCGCTCGCACGTTACGCCGATGCCATCGTGCGTGACGGCCTGCAGATCGGAGCCGGAGATGCGCTCGCCGTGCATCTCGAGCCTGTCCAGCGCGAGCTTGCAGTCGCGCTCGCCGAGGCCGGATATCGCGCCGGCGCGCGTTACGTCGACGTCCTCGACGTCGATCCGCGCGTCACCCGCGCCCGTGCGCTCGGCGCGCCCGAGGAGACGCTCGACGACCGGCCGGCCTGGGAAGACGCCCGCATGCGCGAGCTCGTCCGCGAGGGCGCCGGAATCGTCTGGATCGCCGGCAGCGAGGACCCGCGGGTGCTCGGGAGCGTGCCGCCCGCGCGTGCCGTGCGCCGGGTCGTCGACCGCCCGGGGCTGACGCCGTACCGGCGTGCGGTCGGCCGGGGCGACGCGCGCTTCGTCGTCGTGGCCTGGCCGACGCCGGCCTGGGCGGCGCAGGTCTACCCGGAGCTGTCGGCGGAGGCGGCCGTCGCAGCGCTCGGCGGCGACCTGCTGCGCTTCGCCCGGCTCGGCCCCGACGATCCGGACGGCGGCTGGCGCCGCCACGCCGAGCGGCTCGCCGAGCGCGCGGAGCGGCTGACCGCGCTCGACCTGCGCGAGATCCGCCTGCGAGCGCCGGGCACGGATCTGCGGCTGGCATTGCCCGAGGGGACGTCGTGGCGCGGGGGCGTCTTCGACGTGCGCGGTCACCGCACCACGCCGAACATCCCGACCGAGGAGGTGTTCACGAGCCCGGAGCCGCGGGCGACGTCCGGGCCGTTCCGCTGCACCCGCCCGCTCGCGATCGCGGGGCGCGTGATCGAGGGCATCGCGGGTGAGTTCCGGCGCGGTCGCCTCGTGCGCGTCGAGGCCGACGCCGAGGACGACCGCGAGTTCCTCGCCGCCTACCTGGCGCGCGATCGCAGTGCCGGGCGGCTGGGCGAGCTCGCGCTCGTGGACTCGAGCTCGCGCGTCGGCGCCGCAGGCCGTCCCTACTTCACGACGCTGCTCGACGAGAACGCCGCCGCCCACATGGCCTTCGGCCAGGGCTTCGCCGACACCCGCAGCCCCGGCGCGCCTCCGGTCAACCGCTCGGCGGTGCACCTCGACGTGATGATCGGCTCGCCCGAGATGGAAGTCGAGGCGATCGACGCCCGCGGCGACAACGTGACACTGATCTCCGGCGGAACGTTCGCGTCGGCGATCCAGTAAGCGAGAGAGGGTCCTGGCCGGTGCGCCGCACGGAGGCAACGATTCCGGGCCCATTCGCAATGCACTGTAGCCCTGCGGTCTCGCCCTGCGGGCGGTGGCCTCGTCTCCCGCTCCGCGGGTTCGAACGTCTGAGGCGGCGTCACCGGCCAGGACCCTCTCTCGGTTACTGGATCGCCGCCCCGGCGGCCAGCTCGATCAGCAGGTCGCCGGCGGCCACCTGCTGCCCCTCGCGGCAGTCGACGCGGACGATGCGCCCGGCGAAGGGCGCACGCACGGGGTGCTCCATCTTCATGGCCTCGAGCACGAGCAGCGGCCCGCGCTCCTCGACCTCGTCGCCCTCGGACACGTCCAGCCGGAGCACTGCCCCCGGCATGGGCGCGACGATGCGCGCCAGACCGGCGCCGGCCGCGCCCGCGGTGCGCAGCGCGTGCTGCTCAGGCTCGCCGAGACCGCTGCGCTCGATTCGGACGTCGCGGCCTCCCGTCCAGACGTGCAGCGCCCCGTCGGGCGCGCGCGCGACCGGAAGCTCCGCCGCCGCCTGGTCCACGCCGGCGCGCCAGCGCCCCTGCCACGGGCTCTCTCCGTGCTCGCTCGCGGCGAAGCGGGCGGCAGCGGCCAGCGCATCGGGCGAGTGGCCGGCCTCGCCCTCGGGCTGCCAGACGCGTTCGAGCCAGCCCGTGTCGACGGCGCCTCGCTCGAGGTCGGGGTGCGATGCGACGGCGCGTAGCAGCGGCAGGTTGGTGGTCAGGCCGAGCACGACGACGTCGTCCAGCGCCGCTCGCAGGCGCGCGATCGCCCGCGCCCGGGTCTCGCCGTGCACGCAGAGCTTCGCCAGGAGACCGTCGTAGCGGGTGCCGACGACGTCGCCGCCGTCGACGCCGGCGTCGACGCGCACGCCCGGCCCGCGCGGCCAGCGCACGGCGAGCACGCTGCCGGACGTCGGCAGGAAGCCGTGGTCGGCGTCCTCGGCGTAGATCCGCGCCTCGATCGCATGCCCGCGCAGGAGCACGTCGCCCTGCTGCAGCTCGAGCGGCGTGCCGGCGGCGATCTCGAGCTGGCGGCGCACGATGTCGATGCTCGTCACCAGCTCGGTCACCGGGTGCTCGACCTGGATGCGCGCGTTCATCTCCAGGAAGTACCAGCTGCCGTCGGGCGCCAGCAGGAACTCGGCCGTGCCGGCGCCGACGTAGCCGACGGCCTCGGCCAGCCGCAGCGCGGCCGAGCCCAGCTCGCCGCGCAGCTCGCGTCCCACGCCGGGCGCCGGCGCCTCCTCGACCACCTTCTGGTGGCGCCGCTGCACCGAGCAGTCGCGCTCGCCGAGGTGCAGTCCGCTGCCATGCGCGTCGCGCAGGATCTGCACCTCCACGTGGCGCGCCCCCGCGACGTAGCGCTCGTAGAGCAAGCCGCGGTCGCCGAAGGCCGCCTCTGCCTCTCGCCCCGCGGCCTCGACCGCGTCCGCGAGCTCGGCTGGGTCGTGGACGACGCGCAGGCCGCGCCCACCGCCGCCGGCGCGGGCCTTGACGAGTAGCGGGTAGCCCAGATCCGCGGCGTCGGAGCCGCCCGGTACGACCGGCACGCCGGCGCGCTGCGCGAGATCGCGCGCCGAGTCCTTGCGCGCGAGCGTGGCGAGCGCGTCGGCAGGGGGGCCCACGAATGTGAGACCGGCGGCGCGGCAGGCCTCGGCCAACTCGGGTGCCTCGGCGAGGAACCCGTAGCCGGGATGCAGCGCGTCCGCGCCGCCCGCAGCTGCGGAGAGGGCGAGCGTGACGGCGTCGAGGTAGGAGGGGACCGCAACGGCCGCGTCCGCCTCGCGCTCGGCGATGCCTCCGCGTTCGTCGGCCGCGACCAGCGCGAGGCTGCGGATGCCGAGCTCGCGGCACGCGCGGATGACGCGCAGCGCGATCTCGCCGCGGCACGCGATCGCGACGCACTCGAATGGCGGACTCACCAGTCGGGCTCCCGGCGATCGAGGAAGGCCGCGATGCCCTCGCGGCCCTCGTCGGATGCGCGGCGCCGGGCGAGCGCCTCGGCCGCGCGTACCGACTGCGGCGCCGGGTCGCCGTCGCGCAGTCCCGCGATCAGGGCCTTGGCTGCGCGCACCGCCGCCGGCCCGCCGCGCAGCAGCGCGGCGAGCGTTCGCTCGACGGCGCCGTCGAGGGCCCTGTCGTCGGCGTGCACCTCGTGCACGATGCCGATCTCGCGCGCATGCCGGGCGTCGAAGAGCTCTCCCGTGAGGAAGAGCGCGCGCGCCTGCGACCGGCCGATGCGCGCGAGCGCAAACGGCCCGATCGTCGCCGGTATCAGCCCGAGTCGCACCTCGGTGAACCCGAAGCGCGCGTCCTCGCGCGCGAGCACGATGTCGCAGCAGCAGGCGAGCCCGGTCCCGCCGCCGAGCGCGGCGCCGTGCACCCGCGCGACGACGGGCACCGGGCAGCTGTCGACGGCCGCGAACATGGCCGCCGCGCGTTCGGCGTCCGCCACGTTGCGTTCGTGGGTGAGCTCGCCGGATGCGCGCATCCAGTCGAGGTCGGCCCCGGCGCAGAAGGAGGCGCCCCGTCCAGCCAGCAGCACGGCGCGCAGGGAATCCTCGGCGGCGAACGACGCGAACGCGTCGTGCACGGCCTCGATCAGCTCGGCGTCGAACGCGTTGCGGCGCTCGGGACGGTCGAGCCACACGCGCACGACGGGACCGTCGCGCTCGATCGAGAGGCCGCTCACATCCGGAAGACGCCGAAGCGCGGCTCGGGGATCGGCGCGCGCGCTGCGGCGGCCAGGCCGAGCGCGAGCACGCGTCGCGTATCGCGCGGCTCGATCACGCCGTCGTCCCACAGGCGCGCGCTCGAGTAGCTCGCATCGCTCTCCTGCTCGTAGCGCTCGACGATCGGCTGCACGAAGGCCTCGCGTGCGGCTTCGTCCATGTCCTCGCCGCGAGCGCGCAGCGCATCGAGGCGCACGGTCAGCAGCGTCTCGGCCGCCTGGCGCGGCCCCATGACCGCGATGCGGGCGTTCGGCCACATGAACAGCAGCCTGGGCCCGAACGCGCGGCCGCACATGCCGTAGTTTCCCGCTCCGTACGAGCCGCCGATCACGACGGTCAGCTTCGGCACCTGGGCGCACGCCACGGCCATCACGAGCTTCGCCCCGTCCTTGGCGATGCCCCCGTGCTCGTACGCCTTGCCCACCATGAAGCCGGTGATGTTCTGCAGGAAGACGAGCGGGATGCGGCGCTGGCAGGCCAGCTGGACGAAGTGAGAGCCCTTGAGCGCCGACTCGGAGAAGAGGATGCCGTTGTTGGCGACGATCGCCACCGGATAGCCCCAGATGCGCGCGAACCCGCACACGAGCGTCTCGCCGTAGAGGGGCTTGAACTCGGCGAAGCGCGAGCCGTCGACGAGGCGCGCGATCACCTCGCGCACGTCGAACGGAGTGCGCTCGTCGGCCGGGATGACGCCCGCGAGCTCACCGGGATCGGAGGCCGGCTCCTCCGGAGCGCACGGCTCGAGCGAGCGCGCCGCGGGCGCGCCCAGGCCTGCAACCGCCTCGCGCAGGAGGGCGAGCGCATGCTCGTCCGAGCTCGCGAGCGCGTCTGCGACCCCCGAGATGCGCGCGTGCACGTCGGCGCCTCCGAGCTCCTCGGCGGTCACCTCCTCGCCGGTCGCGGCCTTCACGAGCGGTGGTCCCGCGAGGAAGATCGTGCCCGTCCCCTGCACGATCACGCTCTGGTCGCACATGGCCGGAACGTAGGCGCCGCCCGCGGTGCAGGAGCCCATCACGGCCGCCAGCTGCGGAATGCCCTCGGCCGACATGCGCGCCTGGTTGTAGAAGATGCGCCCGAAGTGGTCGCGGTCGGGGAAGACCTCGGCCTGCAGCGGCAGGTAGGCCCCGCCCGAGTCGACCAGGTAGATGCACGGGAGGCGGTTCTCGAGCGCGATCTCCTGCGCTCGCAGGTGCTTCTTGACGGTCAGGGGGTAGTACGTCCCGCCCTTGACAGTCGCGTCGTTGGCGACGACCACGCACTCGCGGCCGTGCACCGTGCCGATGCCGGTGACGATCCCGGCGCCCGGCGCCTCGTCGTCATACAGCCCGAAGGCCGCGAGCGGCGAGAGCTCGAGCCAGGCGGTGTCGGGATCGAGCAGCAGGTCGATGCGCTCCCGCACGGGCAGCTTGCCGCGTCCTCGGTGCCGCTCCAGCGCGTCCGCGCCGCCACCCTCGCGTGCACGCGCGAGCCGCGCCTCCAGCTCGTCGCAGAGCACGCGCATGCGTTCTGCGCCCCGCTGATAGGTGTCGCTCTGCGGGTCCAGATGGCTGGTCAGGCGGCCCACGCCTTCGAGTCTAGAGCGGACGAGGGGCCGCGACCTCCCCTGTCTGGGACCGCGGGCGGTCATGCGCCGCGCAGCGCTTCTGCGCCGGCGCGTTCTCAGAGGGCGCCGGCGAGCGACGACACGAGCTCGCCGAGCCCTGTCGTCCCCCCGCTCTCGAGCGCCGCGATCGCGGCCGAGCCGACGATCACGCCGTCCGCCCCGGCCGCGCGCAGGTCGCGTACCTGGGCCGGCCGCGACACGCCGAAGCCGCACAACAACGGCAATCCGCCGGCGTGCGCCCGCACGCGCGCGAGCAGGCCGCGCAGACGCTCGACGTCGAGCTCGTCGCGTGCGCCCGTCGTGCCGATCGCCGAGACGACGTAGATGAAGCCGCGGCTCGCGCGGCACGCCAGCTCGAGGCGGGCATCGGCGCTCGTCAGGGCGACGAGCTGCACGAGGTCGATGCCGTTGTGCGCGCTCTGCGCCTGCAGGTCGTCGCCGTCGTCGGGCGGCACGTCGGCGACGATCAGCCCGCTCGCCCCCGCCTCCGCGGCGTCGGCGCAGAAGCGCGCCACGCCGTAGCGGTCGACGATCGCCGCGTAGGTCATCGGGATCAGCGGCACGTCCCCGCCGAGTCGCTCGCGCGTCGCGGCGAGTGCCTCCAGGCAGCGCGGCGGTGTCATTCCCGCGGCGAGCGCGGCCTGGGCAGCGCGCTGGATGGTCGGGCCGTCGGCCAGCGGGTCCGAGAACGGGATGCCGACCTCGATGGCGGTGGCGCCCGCGTCCACGGCGGCGGCCGCCCCGTCGGGCAGGTCGTCGCCGGCCATCAGGTAGATCGCCAGCGCGGGCGTGCGCAGGTTCACCCGCCGCCCCGGCCGACCACGGTGTCGATGTCCTTGTCGCCACGGCCCGACAGGCACACGAGCACGTCGCCGCCGGGCCCGAGCTCGCGCGCCAGCCCCTCGGCGGCGTGCAGCGCGTGCGCCGACTCGAGCGCCGGGATGATGCCCTCGCTGCGGCACAGCCGGTGGAACGAGGCGAGCGCCTCGTCGTCGCTCACGCGCACGTACTCGGCGCGCCCGCTCTCGGCGAGCAGGGCGTGCTCCGGGCCGACGCCCGGATAGTCGAGCCCCGCGGAGATCGAATGGCTCTCGGAGACCTGCCCCCACTCGTCGCAGAGCACGTAGGAACGCGAGCCGTGCAGCACGGAGACGCGGCCGCCTCCGATCGACGCCGCGTGCAGGTCGGCGCCGTCGCCGCCCGCCTCCGCGCCGATCAGCCGCACGGGATCGTCGCGAAAGGCATGGAACGTCCCGATTGCGTTCGAGCCGCCTCCGACGCATGCGACCACGGCGTCGGGCAGCCGGCCCGCCTGCGCCTGCATCTGCGCGCGAGCCTCGCGTCCGATCACCGACTGCAGCTCGCGCACGAGCGTGGGGTAGGGGTGCGGGCCCGCAGCCGAGCCGATCAGGTAGTGCGTCGTCTCGACGTTCGCGATCCAGTCGCGGATGGCCTCGTTCATCGCTTCCTTGAGGGTCGCGGTGCCGGAGGTGACCGGCACGACGGTGGCGCCGAGCAGGTGCATGCGCGTCACGTTGGGCGCCTGCCGCCGGGTGTCCTGCTCTCCCATGTAGACGATGCATTCGAGCCCGAAGCGCGCGCACACGGTCGCGCTCGCGACGCCGTGCTGGCCCGCGCCGGTCTCGGCCACGATGCGCCGCTTGCCGAGCCGGCGAGCGAGCAGCGCCTGACCGACGGCGTTGTTGATCTTGTGGGCGCCCGTGTGCGCGAGATCCTCTCGCTTGAGCCAGATGCGGGCGCCTCCCACCTGGTCGCTCAGCCTGTCGGCGAGGTACAGCGGGGTCCGGCGGCCGACGTAGTCGCGCCCGAGGGCCGACAGCTCGGAAGCGAACGACGGATCGCAGAGCGCGTCTGCGAGCGCCGCCTCCAGCTCGTCCAGGGCTGCCATCACCGTCTCGGGGACGAAGCGCCCGCCGAAGCGGCCGAAATGGCCCAGGCCGTCCGGGGCGTGCTCGACGTCGAGCCCTCGCTCTGCCGCGCTCATGTCGCCTCCTTGGCCGCGGCGACGAAGCGCCGCACGCGTTCGTGATCCTTGACGCCCGCGGAGCTCTCGACACCGCTCGCGACGTCGACCCCGTAGGGCCGCACCTCTGCCACGGCCTGCGCGACGTTGTCGGCGTCGAGGCGGCCCGCGAGCAGCACGCGCCAGTCCGCCACGATCCCGCTGGCGGCGCGCCAGTGGGCGTACAGCGACTCGACGTCGCGGGTCTCGCCCCACGGGCGGTCGTAGACGATCGGCACGCCGGGGGGTACGACCGAGAGGTCGCCGTTGCGCACGCCGCGGATCGCACGCTCGCCGTAGCGCTCGACGAGCGTGCGCGACTCCGAGCCGTGCAGCTGGACGCGGTCGAGCCCCACGGACTCGACCAGCTCGTCCATCCGCTCGGGATCCTCGTCCACGAAGACCCCGACGAGCGGCACGCCGCTCGGGACCACCTGGCGCACGCGCCGGGCCTGCTCCTCGGTCGCGTGCCGTTGGGTGGACTCCCAGAAGATCACGCCGATCATGTCGGCGCCTGCCGCGACGGCGGCCGCGGCGTCGTCGGCGAGCCGGATGCCGCAGATCTTGACGAGCGTCACGCGCCGCTCCGCACGAGTGCCGGCAGCAGGGCGGGATCGCGCATGAGCGCCGTGCCCACGAGCAATGCATCGGCGCCCGCGTCGCGCGCCGCGCGCGCGTGGTCGGGCGTCTCGATGCCCGACTCGGCGATGCGCAGGAGCCCGCGGGGAAGGCGGCGGAGTAGCTCGATCTGGCGAGCGCGATCGATCTCGAGCGTGGCGAGGTCGCGGGCGTTGACGCCGATGATCGGAGTGCCGAGGTCGAGCGCGCGCTCCAGCTCGGGACCGGAATGCACCTCGACGATCGTCTCCATCTCGAGATCCTCCGCGGCCTGGATGAGATCGACCGCGAGGGCGTCCTCGACGAGCGCGAGCAGGACGAGAATGGCGTCGGCCCCGTGCACCCGGGCCTCCGTGACCTGCCAGACGTCGACGAAGAAGTCCTTGCACAGGATCGGCAGATCGACGACCGCTCGGACCGCGGCGAGGTCCGCGTAGGAGCCGCCGAAGTCCCGGCCCGAGGTGAGCACGGAGATGGCCGCGGCGCCGTCGGCGGCGTACTGCTGCGCGACACTCGCGGGGTCCGCGCCCGGCGCGATCGCTCCCTGCGACGGCGAGGCGCGCTTGACCTCGGCGATCACCGAGCTGCTTCCGCGCTCCAGCAGCGCCGCCGCCAGCGAGCGCGTCTCACGTCGCTCCTCGAGGCGTTCCCGCGTCCAGGCGCCGATCTCGTCGAGATAGCTCACGTCAGGTCCTTCCCGGCGGCGCGCAGCGCCGACAACGTCGCCATGGCTGCGCCGCTCCGCAGCGCCTCGCGCGCCACGTCGAGGCCCTCGCCGAGATCGGCCACGCGGCCCGCGACCACCAGCGTCGCGGCGGCGTTGAGGGCAGTGGCGTCGGCCGCCGGGCCCTCCTCGCCACCCAGCACGGCGAGCGTGATCTCCGCGTTGCGCTGTGGATCGCCGCCCGCCAGGTCGGAGAGCGCGCACAGCTCCACGCCCAGCTCCCGCGCGTCCAGCTCGCTGATCGTGACGCTGCCGTCGCGGACGGTCGCGACCGTCGTCGCGCCGCAGGGCGAGAGCTCGTCGATGCCCGGCTGGCCGTGCACGACCATGCCGTGCTCGCAGCCCAGCTCCGCCAGTGCGCGCCCCATCGGCTCGACCCATTGCGCCGCATACACGCCGATCAGCTGGCGGCGGGCACCGGCCGGGTTGGTGAGCGGCCCGAGCAGGTTGAATACCGTGCGCACGCCCAGCGAGCGGCGCACCGGCCCTGCGTGGCGCATCGCCGGATGGTGGGCGGGCGCGTGCAGATAGCCGAAGCCGTAGCGGTCGATCATCTCGGCCGCCTGCTCCGGCCCGAGCGCGATCGGCACGCCCAGCGCCTCGAGCATGTCGGCCGAGCCCGAGCGCGAGGACGCGGCGCGATTGCCGTGCTTGGCGACCGCGCATCCGCACGCGGCCGCGACGAGCGCCGCCGTGGTCGAGATGTTGAACGTCCCCGATCCGTCGCCGCCCGTGCCGGCGGTGTCCACGAGGTCGGCGCGAGCGGGGCGGACCTCGACCACGTGCGCCCGCATCGCGCGCGCGGCGCCGACGAGCTCGTCGACGGTCTCGCCCTTGGCCCGCAGGGCGACGAGCAGGCCTGCGATCTGCGCCGGATCGGCCTCGCCGCGCATCACGAGCCCGACTGCGGCTTCGGTGTCGCCTGCACTGAGCGCGTCCCCCGCCAGCAGCCGGTCGATCGTGTCGGAGATCACGCGGCGCTCCTCATGGCGAGGAAGTTTCGCGCGATCACGTCACCCGCGGGCGTGAGCACCGACTCCGGATGGAATTGCACCCCGTGCAGGTGGGGGATGTCGCGATGGCGGAGGGCCATGACCTCGCCGTCCCGATCGCGCGCGGTGGCGATCAGCACGTCGGGCAGCGGCTCGATCGCAGCGAGCGAGTGGTAGCGGCCCGCCTCGAAGGAGTCGGCGAGGCCGTCGAGCAGGCGGTCCGCCCCGATGCGGTCGACGGTGCCGACCTTGCCGTGCATCAGCCGGCGCGCGCGCTCGACCACGCCGCCGTAGACCTCGACGATGCACTGGTGGCCGAGGCACACGCCGAGGACCGGCACGCGGCCCGCGAAGCGATCGATCAGCGCCGCGGAGATCCCGGCCTCCGCCGGCCGGCCCGGACCTGGGGAGACGACGAGGTGCGTCGGAGCGAGCGCGTCGGCCTCCGCGGGCGTGACCGCGTCGTGCCGGCGCACGTCCACCACGGCGCCCGACTCGCACAGGAGGTGCGCGAGGTTGTACGTGAAGGAGTCGTAGTTGTCGATCAGGAGGACGCGCGGGGCGTCCTCGGCGGCGCCGGGCGGCGCGATCACGGTCATCGCCCGTACCGGCCGGTTTCGGCGAGGTCGATCGCGGTCGAGAGCGCGGCCAGCTTGTTCATGCACTCCACGTGCTCGCTCGCGGGATCGGAGTCGGCCACGATGCCCGCGCCGGCCTGCATCAGCGCCACCCCGTCGCGCATGACGATCGTGCGCAGCGCGATGCAGGTGTCGAGCGCGCCGTCGAAGCCGACGTATCCGAGCGCGCCGGCGTAGATCCCGCGACGCGTGCCCTCGATCGCGGAGATCAGCTGCATTGCGCGCACCTTCGGAGCGCCGCTCACCGTCCCGGCGGGGAACGTCGCCTGCAGGAGCGAGAGCGCGTCCTCGCCCGCGCGTAGATCCCCGTCCACCTGCGAGACGAGGTGCATGACGTGCGAGTAGCGCTCGACCTCGAGCAGCTTGGAGACGCGGACCGTGCCCGGTTCGCAGACCCTGCCGAGGTCGTTGCGCGCCAGGTCGACGAGCATGAGGTGCTCCGCGCGCTCCTTCTCGTCGCCCTCGAGCTCGTGCGCGAGCGCGTCGTCCGCGGCACCGTCGGCATCGCGCCGTCGCGTGCCGGCGATCGGCTTGAGCGTGGCGACGCCGGCGCGCGAGAGCGAGACGTGGGTCTCGGGCGAGGCGGACACGATCTGGCGGTCGCCGAGATCGCAGAACACCATGTAGGGCGACGGGTTGACGGCGCGCAGCGCGCGATACAGGGAGAACGCGCTGGCGGCGGTGGGGCGCGCGATCAGCTGCGAGGGCACCATCTGGAACACGTCGCCGCGCTCGATGTGCACCTGCGCGGCGCGAACCATGGCCTCGTAGTCGGCGGGCGTGCGCTCGGGGTAGCTCTGACCCGCGCCGCTCAGCGCCGGCACCGGCTCGACGCCCGGGGGCAGCGGGCCCAGCAGGTCGGCGCAGAGCTCGTCCGCAGCCCGGTCGTAGCCGGGCTGCGCGACGACCTGCAGGGTCTGGCGGACGTGGTCGAACGCGACCGCGATCGGCGCGATCAGGAAGCGTCCGAGCACCGGGTCGTCGCCGTCGCGCGCAGGCGGGAGCGGCACGCTCGGCTCGAACGTGGAGGCCGCGTCGTAGGCGAGGCAGCCCACCACGCCCCCGCAGAACGGCGGCAGGCCCTCGAGGTCGGCGTCGCCGTGACGCGCCAGAGCGCGGCGCAGTGGCTCGAAGCCGCTTGCGGCGTCGAGCTCGAGCGTCTCGCAGCCGGCTGCCATGAACGAGTAGCGACCGACCTGCTGGCCGCGCTCGACCGACTCCAGCAGGAAGCCCGGGCCGCGGTGGCTGACGCGCAGGAAGGCCGCGACCGGGGTGAGCAGATCCGCCGGCAACTCGCGCACGGTCGGGCGTGCGCGTCGCGTGCCGGCTGGCTGAGGGATCGTCGGAGTGAAGGGCTGATTCGTCATCGGTGCAACACGACGAGCCTCCAGGAGAGGCTCGGCGGGGCGTCTGGCGCGGCCATGTGCCGCGACTAGGCGTGAGCGCCCCGCCGCCGGGACCAGCGCCACCAACCCCAGCGAGGGCTCGGAGCGGCACTGCGGGCGACGGAGGGCATCGAGGGGTAGTCTCGGCTCGAGTGCGCGCGAAGTCAAGCCAGGTAGGCTCAGCCGCCATGAGCCCCGTCCTCGTCACAGGTGCCACCGGGTTCATGGGGCGCGTCCTCGTCGCGCGGTTGCTCGAGGATGGTCGTGCCGTCCGCGTCCTCGAGCGTCGCCCGAGCGACGCCTTCGACGGCCTGGCCGTTCAACGCGTGACGGGCGACGTGACCCTGCCCGAGACGCTTCCCGCCGCCTGTGACGGCGCCGAGACCGTGTTCAACCTCGCCGGCGTGCTGTCCTACGACGCGAAGGACGAGGCGCGCCTGCAGGCGGTCAACGTGGACGGCCTGAGCAACGTCCTGGCGGCGGCACGGCAGGCGGGGAGCGGGCGCGTGGTCCAGGTCTCGAGCGTCGCGGCAGTGGGCTACGCCGACGACCCCGCGCGACCCCAGCACGAGGACTCTCCGTTCCCGGAGGGTGCCTGGCAGAACCGCTACTCGCGTACCAAGCGGCTGGGCGAGGAGGTCGTGCTGCGCGCAGTCGCCGAGGGGCAGGACGTCGTCCTCGTCTGTCCGGGCTTCCTGCTCGGCGCCGGCGACGTCAATCGCATCAACACCTTCGTCGTCGAGGAATACCTCCGCGGGCGCCTGCGCACCACGGTCGCGGGAGGCATCTCGTCCGTGGACGTGCGCGACGTCGCCGAGGGGCTGCTCGCCGCCGAGCGCCGGGGCGTGAGCGGGCGTCGCTACATCCTCACCAGCGAGGACGGCAACCTCAGCCATCGCGAGTTCTTCGCGCTCGCAGGTGAGGTCGACGGCAAGCGCCGCCGCACCTTCGAGCTGCCGCCGGCGATCCTGATCGGCGCCACGCGGCTCGGGCATGCGCTGCGGCTGCCGCTGCCGCTGAGCCGCGAGGAGGTCGAGGCCGCCTGCCACTACTGGTACTTCACACCGGCCCGGGCGATGGCCGAGCTCGGATTCCGGCCGCGGCCCGTGCGCGAGGCCATGGAGGCCACCGTCAGGTACCTGCGGGACCGCGGCCTGCGCGGGCGCTGAGGAATGCCGTGGGGCGACCGCTGGCTGGCCGCGCTGTGGCCGTTCGTGCGGGCAGCGCTGCCGCCTGCGCCGGCAACGGTGCTCGAGCTCGGATGCGGGCCGCTGGGCGGCTTCGTCCCGAGGTTGCGAGACGAGCGCTACGAGGCCGTCGGAGTCGACCGCAACGCACCGGCCGGCGAGGGCTTCCACCAGGTCGACTTCGAGCGCTACGACCCGCCGCGCGACGTCGACGCCATCGTGGCCTCTCGATCGCTGCACCACGTCGACGACCCCGCCGCCGTCGCCGACCACATCGCGTCGGCCCTGCGCCCGGGAGGGGCCATCGTGGTGGTCGAATGGGCCTGGGAGCGCTTCGACGAGAAGACCGCGCACTGGTGCTTCGAGCGCCTCGCACCGGCTGAAGCGGACGAGGATCCCGGCTGGCTGCGGCGTCGCCGCGACGGGTGGCTCGCCTCCGGGGAGCGCTGGGACGCGTACTTCACGGGCTGGGCGGCAGGCCACGGCATCCATCGCGCGGAGCGCATCCTGCGCGAGCTGGACGGGCGCTTCGAGCGCGGCTCGTGCGAGTTCGCGCCCTACTTCTTCGCCGACCTCGGCGACATCGCGGAGGCCGACGAGCGGGCCGCCATCGATGCGGGCGAGATTCGGGCGACGGGCATCCGCTACGTCGGTAGAGGCCGGTAGCCCGCGTCAGGACATCGGCACGTGCCGCTGGATGTGCGGCTCGACGCGCTCGAAGATCTCGTCCAGGTCGGAGCCGGTGATCGTCAGCCCGTGGTTCTTGAGGCCGATGATGGCGTGCGCGGGGTCGGGCGCGTCGCGCACGAGCTCGGCCACCGACTCGGCCAGCTCGGCCGTGCCGCACGGAAAGTTGACCGTCGTCGCGTCGACGCCGTCGACCCATGCGTGCACGTGCAGGATGGCGCCCACGTCGGGATGCTCGCGGTAGATCATCCAGTGCTCGATGGCGTCGACGGAGACGCGGCGCGGCTCGATCCCCGGGGGGATCGAGATCCGCATGGCGCGCGCCTTCGTGTCGTAGTCGGTGACGAGCATGACGTCGCGGCCGATGTCGATCAGGCGCGACTTGTCGACCCCCGACGCGCTCATCCAGAAGCGCGTGTCGTCCTTGCGCGCCGACATGTTGCCGTACGAGAGGCCGCCCAGCGAGTACAGGCGCATGACGTGCCGCAGGTCGCGGGCGGGCAGGATCTTCTCGATCGGAAACGGCGCCGGCAGCAGGTCGAGCGCCTCGAGGCGCTCGCCCGCGCGACGCAGCGCGGCAGTCTGCTCGTCGCCGCCCCAGAGCTCGGGCTCGAGGTCGGGCGTGAAGATGTTGTCGACCACGAGCGTCGACTCGGCGAGCGGTGCGAGGCGGGCGGCGACCGCGTGCAGGAACGTGTCGTCGGTGCCCTCGTGCATGACCGAGTAGTTGCCCTGCTCGGGTGTCAGGAAGCGTGCCTCGCGCCCGGGCACGACGCACACGGCGAGGTTCGAGAGCGCGCGCACCAGCACGGGGTACGCGTGCGAGAGGAAGTCCTCGGGAATCGTGCTCTCGGCCCAGATCGAGGCCACGAACGTCGACTTGGCCACGCGCCGAAAGGGCCGCGGGTCATCCCGATCGATGAAGTTGAGTACGAGCCGCGCTTTCTTGCCGTCGTCGAGCTCCTCGTACCCCCGTTCGAGCAGCGCGGCTCGCAGCCCGCCGGCGAACGATTGCAGCACGTCGGGGACTGTGCCGTTGAAGGCGAATTGCATCGGTTATGCAGGCTATCAGTCAGCCGTGTCGCCGTCCCGCGCCCGCGCGGTACCCTGCCGCCGTGGCCGAGACCGTCATTCTCTCCTCCGCGCGTACCCCGTTCGGGCGCCTCGGGGGCGCGCTCGCATCGCGCACGGCGGTGCAGCTCGGCGTCGTCGCGGCCTCCGCGGCGTTCCAGCGAGCCGGCGTCGAGCCCGGCGACATCGAGTACGCGGTCATCGGCCAGGTCGTCCAGGCGGGCGTCGGCCACATCCCGTCGCGCCAGGTCACGCTCGCCACGGGAGTGCCCGAGGAGATCGGCTCGGACACGATCAACAAGGTGTGCGCATCGGGCATGCGCGCCGTGGCGCTGGCCGACCTGATGGTGCGTGCAGGCGACCGGCGCCTGCTGCTGGCGGGCGGCATGGAGTCGATGTCGAGCGCGCCGTACCTGCTCATGCGGGCGCGCTCGGGCTACCGCTTCGGCGACGGCGAGCTGCTCGACGCGAACCTGAGCGACGGTCTGCGCGATCCGTGGAGCGGCAAGCTCATGTACGAGCAGGCGAGTGCCGTGGCGGATGAGCTCTCACTCGCGCGCGGCGAGCTCGACGAGTGGGCGCTGCGCTCGCACCAGCGGGCGATCGCGGCCATCGACTCGGGCCGCATGGCCGAGGAGATCGTGGCGGTCGAGGTGCCCGAGCGCGGCGGACCCGCGCTCGTCGACACCGACGAGGCGCCGCGGCGCGACACCACGCTCGCGCGGCTGGCCGCGCTGCCGCCGCTCGACCATGCGCACCCGACGCACACCGCCGGCAACTCGCCCGGCGTCAACGACGGCGCGGCCATGCTCGTGCTGGCCGACGCGGATCTGGCACGGGAGCGGGGGCTCGAGCCGCTCGCCCGCATTCTGGCGACCGGGTGTACCGCCAACCGTCACGACTCACTCGCGCGCGTGCCTGCGCGCGCCGCGCAGATCGCACTCGAGCGCGCGGGCCTGACCGCCCGGGACATGGAGGTGACCGAGATCAACGAGGCGTTCGCGTCGGTCGCGCTGCAGTCGTCCCGCGACCTCGGCGTCGATGCCGAGCGGGTCAACGTCAACGGCGGCGCCGTCGCGCTCGGCCACCCGGTCGGCGCTTCCGGCGCGCGGCTGGTGGGGACGCTGATGTACGAGCTGCGGCGCCGCGGCGGCGGGCGCGGCCTGGCCGCGATCTGCTCGGGCGGCGGGCAGGGCGACGCGATCGTGATCGAGGTCGACGGCGCGTGACCGAGCGCGTGCTGGTGGTCGGTGCCGGCCAGATGGGCGCCGGCATCGCCCAGGTCGCCGCGGCCGCCGGCATGCGCGTCACGCTCGTGGACGTGGGGGAGGAGCAGCTCGAGCGCGGGCGCGCGGGCATCGCGGCGTCGCTCGCGAAGCTCGCTGCGAAGGGCCAGTGCGGCGATCCGGACGCCGTGCTGGCGCGCATCTCGACCTCGACGCAGATCGCAGCAGCTGCCGATGCGGAGCTCGCGATCGAGGCCGTCAGCGAGGCTGTGGACCTCAAGCTCGCCCTCTTCGCGCAGCTCGACAGGGCGCTCGGCGAAGACGCCGTACTGGCATCGAACACGTCGTCCATCCCCATCGGGCGCCTCGCGGCGGCCACGCGGCGCCCGGCCCAGGTCTGCGGGATGCACTTCATGAACCCGCCCGCGCTGATGCCCCTGGTGGAGCTGATCCGCGGCCTGGAGACCAGCGACTCGACGGTTGCCACCGTGCGCGCGGCGGCCGAGGCGATGGGCAAGACGGTCGCCGAGGCACGCGACGTGCCCGGCTTCCTCGCCAATCGCATGCTGCTGCCGATGCTCAACGAGGCGGTCTTCTGCCTGTACGAGGGCGTGGGTGACGCGGAGGCCATCGACACCGTCATGCGGCTCGGCATGAACCACCCGCTGGGCCCGCTGGCGCTGGCCGACCTGATCGGGCTCGACACCTGCCTCGCGATCCTCGAGGTGCTGCACGACGGCTTCGGCGATCCGAAGTTCCGGCCCTGCCCGCTGTGGCGGCAGTACGTCGAGGCAGGACGCCTCGGCCGCAAGTCGGGGCGTGGGTTCCACGCGTACCCAGAGGCTCGGCCTGCATGAGCGCGTGTGGCCGGAGTTCCGATCCACGCGGGCCGGACGTCTGAGAACCGGCCGCGGCGCGCAACTCGCGGCTCTGGCGACGGTCGCCTTGTGGTGCTCGTCGTTCGCGCTCATCAAGCACCTCGTGGATTCGGGCCTGGGGGCGCAGGACGTCGCCGTGGGTCGCTTCCTGGTGGCCTGGCCAGGCTTCCTGTACCTGCTGTGGCGGGCCGGCGGCCTGCCGGGCCTGACCCGACGCGAGGCGCTGCGCATCCTCGTGGCCTCCGCCGGCGGCGTCACTGCCTACCACCTGGCGCTCAACGAGGGCGAGCGCACCACGGCCTCGGGCGTGGCGGCGTTGATCGTCGCGCTCGCGCCGGCCGCCACGCTGGGGCTCGCGCTCGCCGTCGGGCTCGAGCGCTTCGCGTCGCGCCGCATCGCCGGCATCGCGCTCGCGTTCGCCGGCGTCACGGTCGTGGTCGTGCTCGGCTCAGGCGCGGACTTCTCGCTGCACGGGCTGCGCGGCCCGCTGCTCGTGCTCGTCGCCCCGCTTACGTTCGCGCTGTACAACATCCTCTACAAGCCGTTGCTCGGCCGTTACGACCTGCCGGCGTTGACGGCTGCCGGCGGGCTGGCGGGCTCGCTGCTTTTCCTGCCGTTCGAGAACAGCGGCGCGATCGATCGCTTCGCTGCGCTCGACGCGGGCAGCTGGATCGCGCTGGCCGCACTCGGGCTCGGCGCGACGCTCGGCGGCTACGTGACCTGGAGCATCGCGCTGCGGGGTCTCGAGCCGTCGCGCGCGATGTCGTACCTCTACTGCGTACCGCCGCTGGCCGTTGCGATCGGCGCGCTGTTCCTGGACGAGCCCGTGACGATCTGGCTGCTGCTCGGCGGCGCGCTCGTGATCGGCGGCGTGGCGCTGGCGCAGCGAGGGCCTGTTCGAAAGGCTGGATTGCCGGCGCGCGCTTGCATCGATGCCGCCCAGGGGCAACGATGTCGAGGTTGAGGAAACGGATGCGATTGACGCTCGCAGCCGGGGTCGCGACCCTTGTGCTGCTCGCTCTTCCGGCGCTGGCCGGCGCGAACCCCGGCACCGGGCCGGAGCTCGTGCAGCGCAGCGGCCGGCTCGTTCTCGTGCACGCAGACCGGGTCGACGGGGGCTCGAGCCAGAGCTGGGTGCTGACGAACGGGCTGCAGCAGCTGCCCGTGCGCGCGCCCGCCGACCTCTGGATCGACCCCGGCGCGCGCGTCCGGCTGCAGGGCACGCTCGTGGACGGTGCGCTCGTGCTCGCCGACTCGGTCACGGCGGTCGACCAGCTCGCGCCCGCTCTGTCGGCCGTGGCCGCGGATCCGCTCGCAGCCGCGCCGTCGATGCACTCGACGGCGATCATGCTCTTCGGCTTCAGCGGCGGGCCGTCCTACACGAACCTGCCACCCGCCGCGAGCACCGCCGCAAACGCCGGCGCGCTCGCGTTCGGTCCCGACCCGAGCTCGCTCAACTCCTACTACCTCGAGCAGACCTACGGCCAGCTCGGATTCAAAGGAGACGTTTTCGGCCCCCTCAACGTGGTCGACTCCGTGCAGTCGTGCTCGGCGGTCGACCTCTCACGCTGGGCCGAGGAGGCGGAGGCGGCGTTCAAGGTCACCGACGCGGCCTACCAGCACGAGGTCTTCGTCTTCCCCTCCCGCCCGGCGTGCCCGTTCGCGGGAATCGCGGAGATCGGCGGTAAGCACGTCTGGATCAACGGCGACTTCTCGGTTCGCGTGCTCGCGCACGAGCTCGGCCACAACCTCGGTCTCGCGCACGCCGGGGGCCTCGCCTGCACGGACGGCGGGGCGCCGGCGCCGATGGGCGACTCGTGCTCCGCGGACGGCTTCGAATACCTCGACCCCTTCGACGCCATGGGCAGCGGCGACGGGGGCGCAGGGCAGTCCCTCGTGCGTCAGATGAGCATGGAGCACAAGCTCGCGCTGCATCTGCTGCCCAGCTCGGCGGTCAAGGTGATCGGCGTGTCCGGCATCTATCGGATCGCGCCGATGGAGACGCTCACGGGATCCACAGAGCTCCTGCGCATCCCGAAGTTCGGCGGCGGCAACTACTTCGTCGAGTACCGGCAGCCGATCGGCTGGTTCGACAGCCAGGGACCGCCGTTCGCGAGCGGCGTCCTCGTTCGCACCGAATCGCCCGAGATCGCGAGCAACCCGGCTCATCCAAACGCCGATACGGCGCTGATCGACATGCATCCGGCGACCGCGGGCGACTGGACCGACGCCGCCATGGACGTCGGCCAGGTGTTCAGCGATCGCCTGCGCGGCATCACGATCAAGGACGTCGCCCAGGACGCCACCGGGGTCACCCTGGCGATCACGGTGCCCGGAGACACGCTGCCGCCGAGTGCGCCCAGCGGCCTCTCGGCGGTCGCCGACGGCACGACGGTCGTGCTGCGCTGGTCGGCCGCGATCGACGACTTCTCGGTCGACGACTACGTCGTCAAGCGCGACGGAGCGCAGGTCGGCACGCCGGTGACGACGGATTTCACGGACTCGGGCCTCGTGCCGGGCACGACGGTCGGCTACACCGTGGCGGCCGTGGACGCGGGCGGCAACGTCGGGCCCGCGGCGGGCGTCAGCCTGGTGATTCCCGACACGACGCCGCCGGGGACTCCGCCCAGGGTGACCGCGAAGGTGACGAAGGCGGGCCGGGTCCAGGTCGCCTGGGGTGCAGCGCCCGACAACGGCCGTGTGGCCAGGTATCGCATCCGCCGGGCAGGCAGGCTGATCGGGACGACCACGGGGCGCGCGTACATCGACCGATCGCCGAAGCCCGGGCGTGGCTCCAGCGTGAGCTACTCGGTCGTCGCGGTCGATCTCGCAGGGAACGCCGGCCCGCCGGGCAAGGCCAGGCCGGTGCGCGCTGCGCTGCTGCGCAGGCTCGCGGTCTCGAACTTCAGAGTGGCGAGCGTGACGCTCGGCGCGCACGCGCTCGTGCGCCTCAAGGGCACCGTCTCGGACGCGAGCGCGAGCTGTCTCGTGCGCATCGGCCGCGGTGCCTGGCAGGCCTGCCGGGCGAAGGCCAACGGCGCCTTCGACGTCCGCCTGGCCGCGAACGGCTCGGAGCCGGCGACCCTCTCGCTGCGCGACCGGCTCGGGCGCGTCACGCGCGCCACGCTCAGCGTGCTCTGAGCTTCCCGGCGGCCCGTTCGGGATGCCTGACCTCAGATTGGGGATGGCGCACACGGCTCCGCCCGCCGAAATCGTGCAGCGAGGATGCGGATCTTCCAGGCCCGATCCCCGCTCGCCGCCGCGGCAGCATGGCTCGTGCTGCTGGCGCTTCCGCACGTCGCGAGCGCGAGCCCCGGCACGGGCCCCGCGCTCGTCCAGCGCAGCGGGCACTTCGTGGTCGTGCACGCCGACGAACGTGACGGATCGTCCTCGCAGCAGCCGATGCTCGTCGAAGGCCTGCGCCACACGCCCGTGCGCGCGCCCGACGGCGTCTGGATCGAGCCTGGCGCGTGGGTGCGGCTCCAGGGCACGCTCGAGAACGGCACGCTCGTGGTTGCGGACAGCCTCACGGCCGTGCGCCAGCTCGCGCCCTCGCCGAACGCTGCCCGCGACGTGTCCGCCGCGCCCTCGACCGAGACCACCGCGGTCGTGCTCCTCTATTTCCAGGGCCAGACGGTCGGCTCGGTGCCCACGCTGCCCTCGGCGGCATCCGCCGAGGCGACGATGGACTCCGGTTCCACCTCCCTGGCGGCTTACTACCAGGAGCAGACGTACGGCCAGATCGCGTTCCAGGCCGACGTCTACGGGCCGGTGCAGATCGCCGTCCCGGCTCCGACGAGCGGCGACTGCATCCCCGACGTCTTCTCGTGGGCCCAGCTCGCGATGAACGGCCTCCCCGCGCTGGACCCGTCGCAGTACAAGCACATCGTGTACGCCTTCCCGGCGTCCGTGTGCGGCTGGTCCGGGCTGGCCGAGGTGGGTGGATCGCACGTCTGGGTCAACGGCTCGTTCAGCGTGCCGGTGCTGGCGCACGAGCTCGGCCACAACCTCGGGCTCGCACACGCCGGCGGGCTCACGTGCACGGCGTCGGGCGCACCTGTGCCGGTGGGCGGCTCGTGCTCGATCGACCGCGCGGACTACTCCCTCCCGCAGTACGCGGATCCCTTCGACGCCATGGGCAACGCGCCCGTGCTGCGGCAGATGAACATGGAGCACAAGCTGGCGCTCGGCGTGCTCCCGCCGTCGGCCGTGCAGACGGTCGGCGCATCGGGCATCTACCACCTCGCGCCCATGGAGTCGCTCGGGCCCGCGGTCGAGTTGCTCCGGCTGGCGAAGCCGGCCGGCGGCACGTACTTCGTCGAGTACCGGTGGCCCGTCGGCACCTTCGACTCGCAGGCGGGAGGAATCCCTGCGGGCGTGCTCGTCCACACGGAGTCGCCCGACATGGCGGTTCCGCTCTCGCCCGACTACGGCGACTCCGATACCGCGCTGGTCGACATGCATCCGGATCCCGGGTTCCCGGCGAATCAGTGGGCGAACGCCGCGATGAGCGTGGGCCAGACGTTCGACGACGCGGCCAACGGCATCTCGATCCACGTCACGGCGGCAGACGCGAGCGGAGCCACGCTGGACGTGACAGCGCCGATCGACACGCGGCCGCCGAGTCGCCCGGGCGGGCTGTCGGCAGTCGCGAGCGGCACGAGCGTCTCGCTGAGCTGGACGCCCGCCGGCGACGACTTCGGAGTCGCGTCCTACAGCGTGGCGCGCGACGGTGCCACGATCGGCTCGACGGCGGCGACGGGCTTCACCGACGCCGGACTCGCGCCGGGCGCGACGGTGGCGTATGCGGTGACCGCGACCGACACCGCAGGCAACGTCGGGCTGCCGGCGACCGTCAGCGTGACGCTGCCCGACACCGTGGCGCCCAGCGCGCCGGCGGACGTCACCGCGACGCTGGGCCGGGACGGCCACGTGCGCATCGCCTGGACAGCCGCGACGGACAACATCGGCGTGGCCTCGTATCGCGTCCTGCGCAACGGAACGGGGATCGCGCAACCGGTTGGCACCGCCTATGTCGACACGACGCCCCGAGCGGGCGCGGGCGCGGCCGTCACGTACTCGGTCGTGGCCTTCGACCTGGTCGGCAACGCCGGTCCGCCGGGCACGGCCAGGCCGCTGCGCGCCGCGCTGCTGCGCGCGCTGGGCGCATCGCATCTGAAGGCCTCGCGCGCGAAGGGGCACACGCTCGTGCGCGTCACGGGCGTCCTCTCGGACGCGCGGGCGGCCTGCCGCCTGCGCCTCGGCCGCGGCGCGTGGCACCGCTGCACGATCAGGTCCGGCGGCGCGTTCGGCGTGAACGTGCGGGGCAAGCTCGCCCGGCGGGCGACGCTGTGGCTCCGCGACGAGCTTGGTCGCGTGAGGCAGCAGACGCTTCGCGTACCCTAGGCCCGTGACCGATCGCGTCGTACGCCTCGACCGCATCTACACGCGCGGCGGCGACGCCGGGGAGACGAGCCTCGGCGACGGGCAGCGCGTCTCCAAGGCGGCCGTGCGCATCGCCGCGTACGGCAGCGTCGACGAGCTCGGCGCCGTGCTCGGACTGGCGCGCACGCACCCTCTGCCCGACCGGATGGATGCCTGGCTGGGCCGCATCCAGAACGACCTCTTCGACCTCGGTGCCGATCTCTGCGTGCCCGAGGAAGAGCGCGGGGACAGGCGATCGGAGCGCGAGCGCACGCGGCTCCGCATCTCGCCCGAGCAGGTCGCCTGGCTCGAGCAGCGCTGCGACGAGCTCAACGAGGGACTGCCGCCGCTGACCTCGTTCGTGCTCGCCGGCGGCACGCCCGCGGCGGCCGTCCTGCACCTCGCGCGGACCGTCTGCCGCCGAGCCGAGCGCGAAACCGTGGCGCTGGCAGCCGCCGAGCCGGTCGGCTCGACCGCGCTGCAGTATCTCAACCGCCTCTCCGACCTGTTGTTCCTGCTCGCGCGCGCGGCGAACCCGGCGGGCGAGGAGGTGCTCTGGGTGCCCGGGGGGGAGCGCGGCTGATGGCGCGCCGCAACCGCGAGGCAGTGCACGAGACGCTCTCCGGGATCCCGGTCGAGCCGCTCTACTCGCCCGCGACCACGCCGCTCGACTATGCCGCGGCGCTCGGCGATCCGGGCACGTTCCCGTATACACGCGGGCCCTACGGCACGATGTACCGCGGCCGGCTGTGGACGATGCGCATGTTCGCGGGCTTCGGCACGGCCGACGAGACGAACGCTCGCTTCCACTACCTGCTCGAGCAGGGCCAGACGGGCCTGTCCACGGCCTTCGACATGCCGACCCTGATGGGCTACGACTCCGATGCCGCGCGGGCGCTCGGCGAGGTGGGGCGCGAGGGCGTGGCGATCGACACGCTCGCAGACATGGAGGACCTGTTCGCGGGCATCCCGCTGGACGAGGTCACCGTCTCGATGACGATCAATGCGCCCGCGGCCATGCTGCTCGCGATGTACGCCTGCATGGCGAAACGCCGGGGCATTCCGCTGGAGGCGCTCGGGGGAACCATCCAGACGGACATCCTCAAGGAGTTCATCGCGCAGAAGGAATGGATGTTCCCGCCCGAGCCGTCGCTCGGGCTGGTCGTCGACATGATCGAGTGGTGCTGCGACGAGATGCCGCGCTGGCACCCGGTCTCGATCAGCGGGTACCACATCCGCGAGGCCGGCGCCACCGCGGCGCAGGAGCTCGCGTTCACGCTCGCCGACGGCTTCGCCTACGTCGAGGCCTGCATCGCGCGCGGCCTCCCCGTCGATCGCTTCGCGCCGCGGCTGTCGTTCTTCTTCAACGCGCACCTCGACTTCTTCGAGGAGATCGCCAAGTACCGTGCTGCGCGGCGCATCTGGGCGCGCGAGCTGCGCGATCGCTTCGGCGCGCGCGAGGAGCGCTCGCTGCTGATGCGCTTCCACGCGCAGACGGCCGGCGTCTCACTGACTGCGCAGCAGCCCGAGGTCAACATCGTGCGCACGGCCGTGGAGGCGCTCGCGGCCGTGCTGGGAGGGTGCCAGAGCCTGCACACGAACTCCTTCGACGAGGCCATGGCGCTGCCCACCGAGGCCGCCGCGACGCTCGCGCTGCGCACGCAGCAGGTGCTCGCGCACGAGGTCGGCGTGACCTCGACGGCCGATCCGCTCGGCGGGTCGTGGTACCTCGAGGCTCTGACCGACAGGCTCGAGCGCGATGCCTACGAGATCTTCGACCGCATCGACGGGATCGGCGGCGTGATCGCGGCCATCGACGCGGGCTACTTCCAGCGCGAGCTGGCCGACTCGGCGTTCCGCTACCAGCAGCAGGTCGAGAACGGCGACCGCGTGATCGTCGGCGTCAACCGCTACGTCGCCGACGGCGCGGAGCCCGACCTGCTGCACGTCGACCCGATCGTCGAGGAGCGCCAGATCGCGCGGCTCGGGGCCGTGCGGGCGAGGCGCGACGCAGCCGCCGTCGAGGCGCGCCTCGCACGACTGCGGGCGGATGCCGAGGCGGGACGCAACGTCATGCCTGCGCTCGTGGAGTGCTGCGACGCGTACGCGTCGCTGGGGGAGATGTGCGACGTGCTGCGCGCCGTCTGGGGCGTGTATCGCGAGACGCCGGTGTTCTGAGAAGCTCTGAGGGGCGGACCGGCTACACGCGCCGCAGCGATGCCATGACCTGATCGCAGGCGGCGCTCAGCTGCTGCGCGTGCGCGGGATCCCAGAAGCACGCGATCGAGTACTCGGTGTGCCCGCGGAAGGCGAATGCGTAGCGCGCACTGCTGCCGCCCGGCCGCGTGTAGGTGTAGACGCGTGCGATCAGGTCACCGGCCTTGCCGGGCTGGACCGGGCCCGTCGCCTTGAGCTTCTGGGCCGATGCGATGCGCTCGGCGGCACGATCGACGGACTCGTCGAAGCGATCGGCCGTGAGGCGGCTGCCACCGGTTCCGATGGCGGAGCCGTCCGATTGCACATCGGCGGAGATCCGGTAGGTCGCGACCACGACGTAGTTGGCGCCGTCGGCGCCGACGGCAGTCGAGAACGTCGGCTTGAGCAGGCCGCCACGCGGGGGCTGCCGCTGGACGAGTTCGCCCGGGTAGCTGAAGGTCACAGGCGCGGCCGCGGCCTGGAACTGGCCTCCGGAGGGCGCGCTGCTGCTTCCGCCGCTGAGCAGGAAGTACGCGCCGACGGCGGCGAGTGCGACGACCACGGCTGCGACTGCGAGCAGGCGCGGCACGAGCGAGCGCTTGCGCGGCGCCGTGCGGCTGGGACGCTCCGGACGGCGCGGCGCCGCCGTGACGGGGGCAGGAGCGGCGACGGGCCGGGGAGCCGGCTCGGGCTCGCGCTCGGGCTCGACGATGGGAATGTCCGAGGTCTCCTCGCCGATCGCGGGGAGGTCGTCCTCGGTGTCGCCCTGGGCCGCCGCGGAGGGCTCGGGTTCCGCCGGTGCCTCGGGCTGCGCGACGGTCTCGCGCTCCGCCGGTGGGCCGGGCTCGCGCGCTGCTTCCGTCTCCGCTCGGGGGTACGCGCGGGCCGCCTCCTCGATCTCGGGCTCCGCCTCCTCGATCTCGGGCTCGTCCTGCGTGACCGCATCGGGCTCGGAGACCCGTGTCTCCTCGCCCGTGACGGCAGCTTCGGGCGCGCGGGCCTCCGGCTCCTCCCGATCGGGCTCCGGCGCGTGCACCGGAGGAGGGAGCGGCGGCGGCTCGTCGACGACAGCGGTCGAGCGCATCGACGGCTCGGCGGCAGGGGCGACCGCCGGGCCACCGAAGCTCAGCGATCCGAGCGCGGAGCCGCTCTCGGCAGCACGCTGCGCCTCGATCGACTCCATCGCGCCGTTGAGCGCGGCGAGTCGCCGCGCTGCTTCCGTGCGCACGGTCTCGTTCGCGCTGGCAAAGCGCTCGGGGGCGAGAATCTGCGTGCTGCGACGGTAGGAGATGCGAATCTCCGCCAGCGAGGCGTCGCGGCGCACGCCGATGATCTCGTACGGGTCAGTACGGTCGGTCACCGACCTCTCAGCGTAGAGGATGAGAAGGCGGACGCGGCCCCCTCCGAGGGAGGTGGCCTCCGGTGGCCCCTACAATCCCGGCGATGGCAGGCAGGATCCGCGTGGTCATTGCGAAGCCCGGGCTCGATGGCCATGACCGCGGAGCCAAGGTCATCGCGCGCGCGCTGCGCGATGCGGGCATGGAAGTCATCTACACGGGCCTCCACCAGACGCCCGAGCAGATCGTCGAGACCGTCGTGCAGGAGGATGCCGACGCAATCGGCATCTCGATCCTCTCGGGTGCCCACATGACGCTCGTCCCACGCATCCTCGAGTTGCTGCGCAGCGAGGGCGCCGAGGACGTGCTCGTCCTGGTCGGCGGCACGATTCCGGCTCCCGATGCCGAATCGCTGCGCGCCCAGGGCGTAGCGGCGGTCTTCACGCCGGGCACCTCCACGACTGCCATCGTCGACTACCTGCAGGCGCACGCGGCCACCGGCTGATGTCGATCGACGTCAGCATGCATGGGCGCGTCGCGGTCGTGACGGTCAATCGCCCCGAGGTTCTGAACGCGCTCTCGAGCGAGCTGCTGGAGGAACTGCTGGCCGCGTTCCGCGGCCTGGCAGACGACGAGGATTGCGGCGTCGCCGTGCTCACGGGCAGCGGCGAGCGCGCGTTCATCGCAGGCGCCGACATCGCCGAGCTGGCGACCAAGACGCCGCTGATGGCCCGCACGTACTCCGAGCACGGACAGGACCTCTCGCACCTGCTCGAGACGATGCGCAAGCCCACGATCGCCGCCGTCAACGGCTACGCGCTGGGCGGCGGCTGTGAGATGGCGCTCGCCTGCGACCTGCGCTTCGCCTCCACGACCGCGCGCTTCGGCCAGCCGGAGATCAATCTCGGCATCATCCCGGGCTGGGGCGGCACCCAGCGCCTCGCGCGCACCACGACGATCGGATTCGCCAAGGAGCTCCTGCTGACCGGCCGCATGGTCGACGCCGGCGAGGCGCTGGAGCGCGGGCTTGTGAATGCGGTCTTCGAGCCCGAGGAGCTACTGCCACGCACGCTCGAGATGGCCCAGCAGATCGCCTCCAAGAGCCCGATCGCCCTCGCCTACGCCAAGGAGGCGACCAACCGCTCGCTGCACGGCGATCTCGGCGCGAACCTCGTGCACGAGGCCGATCTCTTCGCGATCCTGTTCTCGACCGACGATGCGCGTGAAGGCCTCACGGCCTTCACCGAGAAGCGCGCAGCGCGCTTCGTCGGCAGCTGACCTGCGCAGCGGGCGCGTCTTGGGGTCGGGGCGCTTCGGTGCCCTTCAGTCGGCGTCCTCGATGCGCACGCGATTGGCGACGAGCGACCCGCCCTTGCGCGCCGTCGCCCAGACGGTCACGCGGAGGCCCGTGACGAGGTCGTCGCTCGCCGCCTTGGCCGTGCCACGGGCGATCGCCGCGCCGTCCGCGAGCGCGAGCATCAGCGTGCGCTCGGTGCGCTCGCTGCGACCCCCGCTGAGGAGGCTCGCGGTGCGCATGCGCAGGAGCGCCGCCCTGTCGCCGCGCACGCTCCAGGTGAGCACGCCCGTGATGCGCACGTCACCGGGCACGATGGGGGCCGGCCGCCGAGCGGCGGGCAGGCGGCGTGCGCTCACCAGCAGCTCGTACGGGTCGACGGCGGCGCCGCCGGCCGGCCGATAGACGAACCCGAGTTGCGGTTCCTTCGCTGCGCCGCTCCCGGAGGAGCCGCTCCAGCCGAGCGTCTGCCCTGGCTTGACGTGCGTGCCGTCGCGCAGACCGGGGGCGAACGCGCTCCTGCGGTTGCGGTCGCGGCCCAGGTGCAGGTAGACGAAGCGATCGCCCGTCGGCGTCGTCAGCGCGACGCTCCAGCCTCCGGCGTCGCGCCAGCGCAGCCGCACGTCGCCGCTCGCCGTCGCCACGACGGGCGTCCCGGCCGCGACACCGATCGCATTCCCCGTCTGCCGCACGCCGCCCCGCACGCTGCCGTAGTCGTCCTTCCAGCTGATGACGGGACCGGCGACCGGGAACACGATGTTGGTCGTGTCCGCGCAGGCGAGGCATGGGGCCAGCGCGAGTGCCACCGCGGCGAGCGCGGCCGGATGTGCGATCGGGAGCATCTTCCACCTCTTAGCACAGGGTTTCGGCAGCTGGATCCCCGGGGAACGTCGCGCGACCGGTCGCAGCGACGGCGATCGGTATTCTCCGGGCGTTGGTGCGGGCCGCCGGCGTCCGCCTGGGAGCGACGAGGAGCGAGCTGTTGAAGATCGCCGTATGCGTCAAGGAGGTACCGGACGCGACCGCTCCCAAGCGGATCGATCCGGGCAGCAAGAGGCTCGATCGGTCGGGCGAGAAGACGATGAACCCGTACGACGGGCACGCGCTCGAAGAGGCGGTGCGCCTGAAGGAGGGAGCCGCGGGCGCCGAGAGCCTCATCACGGCGGTCTGCATGGGCCCCGAGGGCGCGCTCCGAACGCTGCACAAGGCGCTCTCACTGGGCGCTGACGAGGCGCTCCTCGTCAGCGACCCGGCGCTCGAAGGGGCCGACATCGCCGCCACGGCGCGCGTGCTGGCCGCAGCCGCCAGGCATCTCGACGCCGATCTCGTGCTGCTCGGGCAGCAGGCGGCCGACTCCGATTCCTACGTCATGGCCGCGGCCGTCGCCGAGCATCTGCAGCTCCCGCTCGTCACGCAGGTCGCGCGGCTCGAGCTGACGGGAGCCGGGGTGCGCGCGAAGCGCCAGAGCGAGACCGGGTACGACGTCGTCGAGGCGCCGCTGCCCGCCGTCATCTCGGTCTCCGACGCGATCAACGAGCCGCGCTACGCGTCGCTCAAGGCGATCATGGGCGCGCGCAAGAAGCCGCAGACCCAGGTTGCCCTGGCGGATCTCGGCGTGGAGGGCGGCAGCGCGACCGAGGTGCTCGCGCTGACGCCGCCGCCCTCCAAGGAGGGCGGCAGGCGCATCGAGGACGAGAACGGAAGCTCCGCCGAGGAGATCCTCGCATTCCTGCTCGAGCGTAAGGCCATCTGATGGGCGACTTCCTGGTCTTCTGCGAACAGCACGACGGCGCGGTCGGCGCGAGCTCGCTCGGCCTGCTCGAAGAGACCGCGCGGCTGGCCACGAGCCTCGGCGCACACGTCGACGCCGTGGTCTGCGGACAGGGCCTCGACGACGCGCACATGGCCGCACTGGGTGGCCACGGCGCGCGCACGGTCTACGTCTGCGACGACGAGACGCTGGCGCAGTCGCTGCCCCAGCCGATGGTCGACGCGCTGGCCGGCGTGCTCGCGGCGAGCCCGCACGACGTCGTCCTGTCGAGCGCCAGCGTGCTCGCATCCGACGTCGCGGCCGCGCTCGCGGCACGGCTCGGGGTCGGTGTGGTCGTCGACGCCACCGAGCTGCACGCAGAGGACGGGCGCCTTGTCACGCGCAGGCCCGGGCTGGGCGACTCGGTGCTCGCGCACTGCGCGCTCGCGGGCGATCGCGGTGTCGTCGTGATGCGTGCCAATACCTACGCGCCGTCGGAAGGCGCGAGCGGCTCGGCACGGGTCGAGCGAGTGCCGGTGAGCACCCAGCCGTGGTCGAGCGGCGCGCGCGTCGTCGGGCACGAGGCGGCCGAGGCCTCGGCCGTGGACATCTCGGAGGCCGAGGTGCTGGTCGCGGGCGGCCGCGGGCTGGGCGGGCCCGAGAACTTCGCGCTCTGCGAGGAGCTCGCCCGCGCCCTCGGCGGCGAGGTCGCCGCGACGCGTGCGGTCGTCGACGCCGGGTGGTATCCGTACGCGGCGCAGGTCGGCCAGACCGGCAAGACCGTCTCGCCGCGGCTGTACGTCGCCTGTGGCATCTCGGGGGCGATCCAGCACAAGGTCGGCATGGCCGCGGCCGAGACGATCGTGGCGATCAACAAGGACTCGAACGCCCCGATCTTCGATTTCGCCGATCTCGGTGTCGTCGGCGACGTTCATCAGGTCCTGCCGCGCCTCAGCGAGCTGGTGCGCGCGCAACGCGGTTCATAGAAGGAGCGCTCGTGCAGAGCGAGTTCTGCAGTCAGCATGCCCGTTCGGGGGATCTTCGCGCCACCCTGACGGGGGCTCCTGTAGAACACGTATCAGGTATTCATTTCATGCTGAAATCCGTCACTACCCCCACCGGAATCTACTGGAGCGGCCGATGAGGGGCTCGGTGGCCAACCGCTGCCGCGTCCTCCTCCCGTGGGCCACGGCGATTGCGCTCGTGCTCGTGGCGGTCGCGATCTGCGTCGACGTTCTCCGGCAGGGGCTGCATCCGCTGGGCGAGCTCGATCTCCCCGTCCTCGTGCTCTTCGTGATCGTCGTGGTCGGCGTGCCTGCGGCCGCACTCGTGCTCGCGTACCGCGCGCACGTGCGGGAGGAGCGTCAACGCTCCGAGGTCGAATCCCTGCTGGCCATCATGCGCGACGTGCACGCGGCGGCCGGAACGGACGCGGCAGCCGCCGTGCTGCTCGAGCACGCGCGCTCGCTCGTCGGCGCGGCCGGTGCGGCACTCGTCATGCACACGGCCGAGGGTCGAGTCCTGCGCGCGCAGGTCGACGGCCGCGAGCGCGCTCGGCGCTCGCTCACGGGTGAGACCACGCTGCCCGAGCGCGCGCTCTTCGAGGAGCTGGAGACCGCTGCCCTGATCGACCTCTCGAACTCGAGGCACCAGCGCCGAACCGGCCTCACCGGCCTCGGACTGAAGGCCGCGATTGTCGTCGCGCTCCGGGGGGAGACTCGCGTCGTCGGGTTGCTGGCAGTCGAGCGCGGCGAATCGTTCAGCCTGCGCGAGCGCCGGCTGCTCGAAACCGTGGGCAATCATGCCGGCGGCGCGCTCGAGAGCGGCCAGACGGCGCGCACGCTGGCGGCGGTGACCGCGCTCAAGGAGCGCCTTGCGCACGAGGCGCGACACGATCCCCTCACGGGGCTGGCCAACCGGTCGCTCTTCTCCCTTCGGGTCGCAGCCGCACTGGCACGCGACGACAACGCGCCGGCGGTCATGTTCCTGGATCTCGACGACTTCAAGCACGTCAACGACACGCTCGGCCATGCCGCAGGCGACGCGCTGCTCGTGACGGTCGCCGAGCGCCTGCGCTCCTCGCTGCGAGAGGACGATCTCGCGGCGCGCCTGGGCGGCGACGAGTTCGCGGTGTTGCTCGAGCATGCACCGTCGGGAGTGGAGGCCGAGCGGGCGGCCGAGCGGGTGCTCGGCGCGCTGCTCGCGCCGCTGAGCGTCGAGGGGCATGTGGTGCGCGTGCGCGCGAGCATCGGCGTCGCGCTCGCCAGCCGGGGGGCGAGCACCGCCGACCAGCTGCTGCGCAACGCCGACCTCGCGATGTACGCCGCCAAGGCGGGCGGGAGGTCGCGCTGCGCGGTCTTCTCGCCGGGCATGGAGGACGCCGAGGTGGCGCGCCACGCACTCGTCAGCGATCTGCGCGAGGCCATCGCGCAGGGACAGATCGAGCCCTATTTCCAGCCGCTCGTCGACCTCGGCACCGGCCGCAGCTGGGCGGTCGAGGCCCTCGCTCGCTGGCACCATCCGCGACTCGGCCTGCTCCTTCCCGAGCGTTTCATCGAGCTGGCCGAGGAGACCGATCTGATCAACGAGCTCGGGCGCGACATGCTGCGCGCGGCCTGCCGTCAGGCGGTGGTCTGGCGCGAGAGCGTCCCCGGTGCGTCCGAGCTCGTCGTCTCGGTCAACGTCTCGCGGCTCCAGTTCGAGGATGCGCAGTTCGCGCAGCTCGTGGCGAAGACGCTGGCGCTCGAGAACCTGCCCGCGCGTGCGCTGATGCTCGAGCTCACCGAGAGCACCGTGGCCTCCGGCGCCGTCGGGGTCATGCGCCATTGCGAGGCGCTGCGCGCCCTCGGCGTGCGCGTGGCGGTCGACGATTTCGGCACCGGGACATCGTCGCTGGCCGAGTTGCGCAACCTGCCCGTCGACGTGCTCAAGCTTGCAAAGCCGTTCGTGGATGCGCTCGAAGCGCGCCCCGGCGAGCGCGAGTTCGTACGCGTGATCGTGGAGCTCGGTCGTGTGCTCGGGCTGACGGTCGTGGCCGAGGGCGTCGAGACGGACGGCCAGCTGACGCTGCTGCGCGAGCTGGGCGTCGACGTCGCCCAGGGCAACCTGATGGCCCCGGCCCAGGCTGCCGCGGCGCTCGAGCACCACCTCGGGCTCAAGAGCGCGGCTGCCTGACGAACTGGTTTGAAGAGTCCCGTGTGTGGTCGAAGCTACCGCGCGCTCAGGTGAGCGTGTACTCGGGCCCAGAGCCGCCCTCGGGCGGCGTCAGGCGGCCGCCCTTCGCGGTGATCGCGCCGCACTGCACGCAGTTGGACGGCGTCACCTCGAGCTCGACGAGGCCGTCCTCGCCCTCCGCACCGACCTCGTAGACCTGCGCCGGGCAGAGATTTGCCCAGGCGATCGCGAGCTCGCGTGGTACGCGCCGCCGGATGCGCAGGTGGTCCGGCTGGTCGTCGCGGCTGCGGTTGCCGCTCGCGAAGACCGAGGAGAGCTTGTCGAACGTCAGCTTGCCGTCGCGCTCCGGGTAGCTGCGCTCGCCCACGAACACGGGCTGCTCGGCGTCCGGGTGCGTGGGCAGCCGCCAGGGCGGGAGGTCGCCGTGCAGGGAGTCCATCGCGCCGCCCAGCGCCCCGCCGACGATCAGGCCGTGCTGGAAGGCCTGGCGCATGTTCCGGTAGCGGCGCAGGTCGTGGTAGATCTCGGAGTTGCGCACCTGGGCGTCGTACAGCGAGAGGGCGCCAGGCTCTGCGAGATCGGCGCCGTCGGCAAGCGCGCGATGGATCGTCTCCGCGGCCAGCATGCCGCTGCGCAGCGCGTAGTGCACGCCCTTCAGGCGCGGGACGTTGACGAAGCCCGCGGCGTCTCCGAGGATCACCGCGCCCGCCGGCGAGACGCTCGCCGGCATCGACCAGAAGCCGCCCTCGGGAATCGCCTTCGCGCCCCAGGCGATGCGCTCCCCGCCCTCGAGCATGCCGCGGAAGAGCGGGTGGCCCTTGGTCTCCTGCAGGAGGTCGTGTACGGAAAGCGTCGCATCCGCGTAGTCGAGGCCGACGACCAGTCCCAGGCAGATCATGTCGGGGCCCATCGGGTAGGCGAACGTGCCGCCGAACTCGCGGTAGCGGGCCTGCGGCTTGAGCGGCCAGCCGATCGTGTGCACCACACGGTCGAGCGGGCGCTCGACTCGCCACACCTCCTTGACGCCGAGCGCGTAGATCTGGGGGTTCTCGGGCGCGAGCGCGAAGTGCTCGATCGCCGCCGACGAGAGCATGCCCTGCACGCCGTCCGCGAGCACCGTCGCGTGCGCGGTCAACTCGGCGCCCGGCTCGAACGTCGGGAGCTCCTCTCCCTGGCGCCCGCGGCCCTTGTCGCCCGTGCGGATGCCGCGCACCGCTCCTCCGGCCACGAGCAGCCGTTGCGCGTCGGTCTCGGGCAGCACCATCACGCCGAGCTCCTCGGCCCGCTCCGCCATGAAGCGCGCGAGCCGCGCGAGCGAGAACACGTGATTGCCCTTGTTGTGCATCGGCGGCGGCACGAGCGGCAGGCGCGCTGCGCGCGAGCCCGTGAGCAGGTACACGGCCTCGCGCTCGACCGGCCCATAGCTCGTCATGTCCGCCGCTGAGACGCCCGGGAACAGCTCCAGCAGCGGCGCGGGCTGCACGACGGCACCCGACAGCTGGTGCGCGCCAACCGCGCGCCCCTTGTCGACGAGCGCGATCGGCACCTCGCCCAGCCGCTCGGCGGCGACCGGGTCGGCCTCGAGCAGCTGCGCGAGCCGAATCGCGCAGGCGAGCCCGGCCGGCCCGCCGCCGACGATCGCGACGCCGACCTCGAGCTGCTCGTCGGCCGGCGCCTCCGGCGCGGCGATGACCTCGGACGCCGCGAACGGCGGCGGGTACGCAGCGGGCGCGATCGGCATCGCGGCCATCGTACTCAGGCGGGCTGCCGGGGGCCTCGGACAGCCGCCCGACCCCGCCCGCGCCGTGACCGGCGGGCGGGAGCCTGGCGAGCGCGGCCAAATGGCACTCGCCGCGCGTGCCACTCGCCGTGGCGTTCGCGCTGCCGCCAAATGGCACTCGCGGCGTGTGCCACTTGGCCGCCCGCACCCCGTCTAGTCTCACCGGCGATGCCGATCGACCTCCGCTCGGACACCGTGACGCGGCCGACCTCGGCGATGCGCGAGGCCATGGCTCTCGCCCCGTCGGCGACGACGTCTATGGCGAGGACGAGACCGTCAATGCGCTCGAGCGCAAGGCGGCGCAGATGTGCGGCCGCGAGGCTGCCGTCTTCGTGCCGTCGGGCACGATGGCCAACCAGATCGGGATCGGGCTGTGGGCCGGGCGAGGCGACGAGGTCTACGCCCACGTCGACTCCCACATCCTGATCGACGAGGCGGGAGGCACTGCCGCGCTCTGGGGCGCGCAGCCGCGCGGGCTCCACAGCGCAGGGTACGACCTCGACGTCGAGGAGCTCCTCGAAGCCGTGCCGATGGACGCGAGCGACGTGCACCGTCCCGTCGCCCGGCTGCTCTGCATCGAGAACGCGCACACGGGCTCGGGTGGGCGCGTCTGGAGCGGCGAGGCGCTCGCGCGCGTCACGGGGCGAGCGCGCGAGCTCGGCCTGCGCGTGCATATGGACGGCGCGCGCCTGCCGAACGCGGCCGTCGCGCGCGGCTGCACGCTGGCGGAGGCGAGCGCCGGTGCCGACAGCGTGTCGTTCTGCTTCTCGAAGGGCCTCGGCGCGCCGGTCGGCTCGATGCTGGTCTCCTCCGCCGAGGCGATCGCGCGCGGCCGCAGGCTGCGCAAGCTGCTCGGCGGCGGCATGCGGCAGGCCGGGATCGTCGCGGCCGCGGGGCTCTACGCGCTCGAGTGCAACATGGCGCGCCTCGCCGACGACCACGCACGTGCGCGCACGCTTGCCGCCGCGCTCGACGGCAGCGCGCGTCTCTCGGTGGACGTGCCCGGCGTGCAGACCAACATCGTGATGGCGCGGCTGCGACGCGACGAGCCGGCGCAGGGGGTGGTCGACGAGCTCGCCGCGGCGGGCCTGCTCTGCGGCGCTTTCGACCGCCGCACCCTGCGCTTCGTGACGCACCTCGGCATCGACGACAGGGCCGTCGGAGCGGCGGTGGAGATCATCGCCCGCGTGCTAACCTGAGGCCCGATGCGCGCCGAGATCCACCCTACCTACGAGGCGGCTCACGTCCGTTGCTCCTGCGGCAACGAGTTCGAGACGCGAGCCACCAAGTCGGAGATCCACGTCGAGATCTGCAGCGAATGCCACCCGTTCTACACGGGGAAGCAGAAGCTCATCGACAGCGGTGGGCGCGTGGAGCGATTCCGTCAGCGTCAGGCCCGCGCGCAGGCCGCCGAGGCGGCTGAGGCAGCCGCCGAAGCCGCAGGGACCGCGTGACGTAGTTGATCGCCGCCTGATGGCGACGATCGGTGGTCAGGCGGTGCTCGAGGGCGTGATGATGCGCGGTCCGTCGAGCTGGGCCGTGGCGGTGCGCCGCCCCGACGGCCGCATCTCCGAGATCGCGCACGACGTCGAGAGCGTGGCGCTCCGGCGCCGGTGGCTGCGACTGCCGGTGATCCGCGGCGTGGTCGCGCTGGGTGAGTCGCTCGCGATCGGCATGCGCGCTCTGGCGGTATCGGCGCGCTTCTCCGTTACCGACGAGGGTGAGGAGGACGCCTCCGAGGAGCTCGGGCGCTTCGCCCTGATCGGCTCGTTCGTGTTTGCGATCGGCTTCTCGCTGCTGCTGTTCAAGGTCTCCCCGGCGCTGCTCACGAACTGGATCAACCCGGACTCGACGTGGATCTTCCTGCTCATCGAGGGCGGGATCCGCATCGGGCTCCTGGTCGCCTACCTGGTCCTGATCGGGTTCTTCGGCGAGCTGCGGCGCGTCTTCCAGTACCACGCCGCGGAGCACAAGGCGATCAACGCCTACGAGGCGGGAGCGCCGCTGGAGCCCGAGGAGGTGCAGCGCCACAGCCTCATCCACGTGCGCTGCGGCACGGCGTTCCTGCTCTGGGTCATGGTCATCGCCATCCTCGTCTTCTCGCTGCTCGGGCGCCCGCCGCTCATGTGGCTGGTCGTGTCTCGCGTCATCGCGTTGCCGCTCATCGCGGGTCTGGCCTACGAGGTCATCCGCCTGGCCGCGCGCTACAACCGCTTCGTCCTCGTGCGCGCGGTGCTGGCGCCGGGCCTGTGGCTGCAGCGCCTGACGACGCGAGAGCCGACGCTCGACCAGGTGGCGGTCTCGATCCGGGCACTCGAGCGGGTGCTGGCAGCCGAACAGGGCCACGGCCGCGAGCCGCGCGTCGAGGTCATGGCCTGACGATGGACGGCGAGTCGCTGCGCGCGCAGCAGGCGCCGCTCAAGGAGCAGTACCGCGAGCGGCCGGAGACGGCGGTCATCACGCTCACCGCCGAGGGCGACATCGACGACGCGGGCATCGCCTGCAAGGTGCAGACCGGGCGAGCGCTGGTCACCGCGGGCCTGCATCCGGCCACGGGAGGCAGCGGTCTCGAGGCCTGCTCGGGCGACATGCTGCTCGAGGCGCTCGTGGCCTGCGCCGGCGTGACGCTCAAGGCCGTCGCGACCGCGATCGGCATCGAGCTCTCGTCCGCACGCGTGCGCGCCGAGGGCGATCTCGACTTCCGCGGCACGCTCGGCGTCGACCGCGAGGCCCCGGTGGGCTTCCGCGACATCCGCCTGATCTTCGAGCTCTCGAGTGACGCCTCGCAGGAGCAGCTCGACCAGCTCCTGAAGCTGACCGAGCGCTACTGCGTCGTGCTTCAGACGCTGCGCAGCGGGCCGCCCGCGTCCGCGTCGCTGATCGCCGTATAGACCCTGACTTCGAGCGTCAGGCCGTCGATCCCCTCGATCACGACCCTCGCGCCGACGGCTGCACCAGTCGGACAGCGCGCCTTCCAGCGCTCGCCGTCGATCGTCACCTGCCCCACGGGATCGAGCGCGCGTACGACCACTGCCTGGCGCCCGATCAGCGTGTGGGAGCCGATGCTCGAGCGCTTGCGCGCCAGGCGCAGCCCCCACGTGACCTCGAAGATCTCGAGCACGCAGGCGCAGAGCACGGCGACGAGCCCCCAGGGCGAGGGCAGCACGAAGTACGCGAGCAGGATGGCGATGATCAGGCTGATGCGCGCAGTATGCTGCCGCGCCGGATGGCGCCGCCACTTCGCAGGATCGTGCTCGCCCAGATCGCGCTCGGCGATCCTGCCGTAAGCCCGGACGGCAGCGTCGCGCTCTACACGCGGCGCAGCGCGCGGCTGCAGGGCTACCGCCGGCACGTCTGGGTGGCGCCCCTGGCGGGCGGCCGGGCGCGCCCGCTCACCTCCGGCGACGTGCGCGACTCCGCGCCACAGCTCGCGCCGCAGGGCGATCGCGTGTTGTTCCTGCGCGACGAGCAGGTCTGGGCAGTGCCGCTCTCCGGCGGCGAGCCCGAGCAGCTGACCGCGCTGCCGCACGGCGTCAGCGCATTCGCGCACGCTCCCCGGGGCCGGCGGCTCGCGCTCGCCGCAGCAGATCCCACGCCGCGCTTCGCGGTCGGGCCGCTGACGCCGGGCACGGCGCCGCTCGCACGCGTGATCCGGCGCGTCGACTGGCGTCTGGACGGAGACGGCTACCTCGACCGGCATACGCACCTGTTCGTCCAGGACGCGCGGTCAGGCGCGCGTGCGCGCTGCCTGACGAACGGGGACTGGTCGGTCGAGAGCTTCGCCTGGTCGCCCGACGGCGAGCAGATCGCGTTCTGCGCGGATCCGAGCGAGCGCGCCGATCTCGACTCGGCACCGGCCGTGCACGTCGTGCCCGCCCGAGGCGGCGCGCCGCGCGTCCTGGCCCGCCTGGCGGGCTCGTGCGGCGCCGTGACCTGGTCGCCGGACGGAGAGCACGTTGCGTTCCTCGGCATCGACGAGCGCGGTGAGCCGTGCGGCTGCGAGGATTCGCTGTGGGTCGTGCCCGCCGGCGGGGGCAGCGCGCGCGATCTCGCTCCCGGTCGGCATCTGCATCTGCATCTGGCCAACGCCTGTGACCTCGTGGACTGGGAGGTCGGCGCGGGCGACGCGATCGCCTGGGACGGTGCGGAAGCCGTGATCGCGCCCCTGACCGCCGAAGGGCAGAGCGCACTCTGGCGCTTTCCCCTGGACGGCGAGCCCGCCGAGGTGGAGGGCTGCGGGCCGCACGTGCAGGGCTTTTCCGCGCGCGCCGGGCGCATCGTGACGCTCCGCTCGACTTCGGCGGGCGTGCTGGATCTGTACGCCGAGGGCGAGGATGGCGCCGGCCGGCGCCGGCTGACGCGCGAGGGCTCTGCGTGGCAGCGCGAGCTGACGGGAATCGCGTGCGAGCAGGTCTCGATCCCCGGGCCGGCCGGCCCGATCCGCGCCACGCTGCTGGCGCCGCGCGGCGCAGGACGAAGGCCACTGCCGTGCGTGCTGTCGATCATCGGCGGGCCGGGCGGCAGCTGGGGCCCCGAGCCGTGGCTTCCCGACTGGATGCTTGCGGCCGCCGGGGCGCGCGTGCTCATGCCCGATCCGCGCGGCTCGGCGAGCTACGGCCGCGCCTGGCTGGAGGCGATCAGCGGCGACTGGGGCGGCGCCGACTCGGAGGATCAGCTCGCCTGTGCGGACTGGGTGGTGGGCCAGCGCATCGCCGATCCGCACCGGCTGGGCGTGACCGGCCTCTCCTACGGAGGCTTCATGACGCAGTGGCTGATCGGCCGGAGCGACCGCTTCCGCGCCGCCGTCGCCGCCAACGGCGTGGCCAACCAGATCTCCGCGGCCGCGAACTGCGACCAGGGCGCGCTGTGGACGCCGCGCATCGGCTGGGGCCGTCCGCCGGCTGACTTCGAGCGGCTCTGGCAGCAGTCGCCGCTGGCGCATGCCGAGCGCATCACGACCCCACTGCTCATGCTCCAGGGCGAGGCCGATCTCCGCTGCCCTGCGGCCGACAACGAGCAGCTCTTCGTCGCGCTGCGCGCACTCGATCGCACCGTCGAGTACGTGCTCTATCCCGGCGAATCGCATCTCATGCAGTCGACCGGACGGCCGGATCGGCGGATCGACATGCTCGAGCGCACGGCGCGCTGGTTCCGCGAGCACGGCGTGCTCGATCCCGTCTAGCAGGTGCCGCACCCACAGCGGTGCGAGCCTGCGCTATGCAGTGAGAGCAGCATGCGCGGCGCGTGGTCGAAACTGCTCCTGCCGGGCGCCCTGGCGCTGCTCGCACCTGCCTGCGGCGCCGCCTCGCAGGAGCAACCGCCGACGCTGCAGGCCAGCCTCCGGGCGCTCGCCGCCGACGCGCCGGCGGGCGATCACGCGTACTGGCTCGGCCCCGAGTTCCACCGCGCTCCCGTGCGCTTCGCCGACGGGTCGTGGGCCCGCTTCGCCATCCTCACGTACAACCGGCCGCAGGATGTCGACATCGACGTCGAGTCCTTCAGCGGGCACGCGCGGGGGGTCGGCAGGGGCTTCCGCGTGCGGGTGCGCATGGCGACCGGCCAGGACGTCGTGCTCCTGTTCCATCACGCCCCGGCGCCCGGGAGCCGCACCGCTGAGCGCCGCGAAGGCAGCGCTGCAGCCGATTCCGGCGGGCGTGACCTATCCGGGGTAGGCCAAGTGGCACACGCGGCGTGTGCCATTTGGACTTCGCGCCGCCACCGCCCACGGCCAAGTGGCACACGCGGCGTGTGCCACTTGGCCCACACGCGCAGCCGCCCGCGGCGCATCACGCTGATCCCGGCAGAACCTCCTACCCTTCCTCCTGATGGAAGAGCTCGTGATGCAGATCGAGCAAGCGCTCGCGGATGTGGAGCGCGAGCTCTCCGATCCCGAGGTCTCGTCCGACCGTCAGCGCATGGCGCAGCTCGGGCGGCGGCACAAGGAGCTGAGCGAGCAGGCGGCGCTCGGCCAGCGCTGGCGGGCAGCCGGACAGGGCATCGAGGACGCGCGGGAGATGCTCGAGGGCGAGAGCGACGCCGAGATGCGGACCTACCTCGAGGCCGAGTTGGCGGCGGGCGAGGAAGCGATCGCGGCGGTCGAGGAGGAGTTGCGCCTGGCGCTGGTGGAGCGCGATCCCAACGACGGGCGCGACGTCATCATCGAGCTGCGCCCGGGCGCGGGCGGGGACGAGGCGGCGCTCTTCACGGGCGACGTCTACCGCATGCTCACGGCCTACGCACAGCGGCTCGGCTATCAGGCGGAGACGCTCACGGCGACCGGCAGCGATCAGGGCGGCTTCCGGGAGGCCACGATCGAGGTTCGCGGCGACGGCGCGTACTCCGTCTTCAAGTGGGAGTCGGGCGTCCACCGGGTGCAGCGCGTGCCCGAGACCGAATCGCAGGGACGCATCCACACGTCCACCATGACCGTCGCCGTGCTGCCCGAGGCCGAGGACGTCGACGTGCACATCGATCCCAAGGACATCAAGATCGACGTCATGCGCTCGACCGGGCCGGGCGGCCAGTCGGTCAACACGACGGATTCGGCCGTGCGCGTCACGCACCTGCCGACGGGGATGGTCGTCGCATGCCAGGACGAGCGCTCGCAGATCCAGAATCGCGAGCGCGCGCTCAAGATCCTGCGCGCGCGCCTGTACGAGCAGGCGCTCGAGGAGCGCAATGCGGCGGAGGCCGCCGAGCGCCTGTCCCAGATCGGCACGGGCGAGCGCTCGGAGAAGATCCGCACCTACAACTACCCCGAGCGGCGGGTCACCGACCACCGCATCAAGCTCACCTCGCACAATCTGGACGCGGTGCTCGCCGGCGACCTGACGGCGTTCACTCAGGCCCTCGAGGACGAGGACAGGAAGCGCCGGCTCGAGGCCGCAAGCCACCTTTGAGCACGGTTCGCGAGCTGCTCGGGCGCTCTCGCGAGTACCTGGAGCGCAACGGCGTTCCGTCGCCGAAGCTCGACGCCGAGTACCTCCTGGCACACGTGCTCGCGGTGCCTCGGCTCGAGCTCTATCTCGACCACGATCGCGCGCTCGCCCCGGCGCAGGTCGACGAGCTGCGCGAGCTGGTACGGCGGCGCGGGAAGCGTGAGCCGCTGGCCTACGTGCTCGGGAGCTGGAGCTTCTACGGGTTGGATCTGCGCTGCGACCGGCGCGCACTGGTACCTCGACCCGAGACCGAGGTGCTCGTCGATCGCTGCCTGGCGTTGCTGGACGGTGCGACCCGGCCGGGAGTCGCCGATGTCGGCACCGGGACGGGCGCGATCGCCCTCGCCATCGCCGCGTGCGTGCCCGGGGCCGAGGTGGCCGCGATCGACGTCTCTGCGAGAGGCGCTCGCGCTGGCCGCGGAGAACGCCGCGTCGACAGGCCTGACCGACCGCCTGGAGCTCCTGGAGGGCGATCTGCTCGCTCCGGTTGCGGGCCGCCGCTTCGACCTGGTGGCCTCGAATCCGCCCTACGTGGCGCCGGGGGAGAGCGTGGACCCGGAGGTCGCCGACTTCGAGCCCGCGCTCGCCGTCTACGCAGAGGACGCGGGGCGCGCGATCATCGGGCGCCTCGCGGTGGACTCTCTGGCGGCCCTGCACCCCGGAGGGCACCTCGTGGTGGAGGTCGCCGACGGCCAGGCGCCGTGGCTCGCCGAGAGCCTCGCCGGCCTCGGATACGAAGCGATCGCCGTGACGCGCGACCTGCGCGGCATCGAGCGCGTGGTCGAGGCCCAGCTTCCGCCGTGAGCTCACGGTGCGCGCACACCGCGGTCGGCCCCTGGTGCGCAGTGACACCGCCGCGGGCATCCGCCGGCGCGTGCCCGCCCCCGTCGCGCACGGGATGAGCGCGAGGCACGGGGGTATCCTGGTCAGGTGCCGCTGCGCCTCGACCTCGCCGAGCCGCGCGTCGACCTCGCGCCGCTCGCCGTCGCGCTGGCCGAGGGCGCGTGTGCCGTGATCCCGACCGACACCGTCTACGGCCTCGTCTGCGATGCCGCGCAGACGGAGGCCTGCGCAGGCCTCGCCACGCTCAAGGGACGCGATCCGCGCCAGCCCTCGACCGTCATGTTCGCCGCGCGCGAGGCCGCCGAGCAGCTGCTCGCGCCGCTCGAGGCGCAGCTCGCCGAGCGTGCCCGGGCGCTGCTGGCGCGCGGAGCGACCGTGCTCGTGCCCAACCCGCTCGGCCGCTACCTGCATCTCTGCGGCGAGCATCCCGAGCGAGTCGGAGTGCGCGTATCGGCGTTTCCGCCGGCGCTTGCGCGGGCGATCGACGCGACCGGGGCGATCCTCGCCACCTCGGCCAACCGGCACGGCGGAGCCGACCCTCGCACGCTCGCGGAGGTTCCCGCCGAGATCGCCCGGCACTGCGCCGTGCTCGTCGACGGCGGGCCCGCCGCGGCCGGCCGCGCCTCGACGGTGCTCGACCTGAGCGCCGCACGACCAGTCATCCTGCGCGAGGGGGCGCTCGCCACGGCGGATGCGCTCGCCCTCATCGCCTGATGCCACCTCGGAAAGAGCTCACGTGACGCACACGCTCGACGACCTGCGCAGCCTCGGCCTCGCCGAGATCGACCCCGAGATCGCGCGCCTCTGCGACGCCGAGCTCGCGCGCCAGCGCGACCAGCTGGAGCTGATCGCGTCCGAGAACTTCACCTGGCCGGCCGTGCTGCAGGCCGTCGGCTCGGTGCTCACCAACAAGTACGCGGAGGGCTTGCCGGGCAAGCGCTACTACGGCGGTTGCGAGGTCGTCGACGAGATCGAGACGCTTGCGATCGAGCGCGTCACGTCGCTCTTCGGAGCCGAGCACGCGAACGTGCAGCCGCACTCCGGCGCGAGCGCCAACATGGCCGCGTATTACGCGGTGCTCGATCCCGGTGACTCGGTCCTGGGGTTGCGTCTCGATCACGGCGGCCACCTCACGCACGGCCTCAAGGTCAATTTCTCGGGTCGCTACTACCGGTTCCACGGCTACTCGGTGCGCCGCGAGGACGGGCGCATCGACCTCGACGAGGTGCGCGCCCTGGCGCTCGAGCATCGTCCCAAGCTGATCGTCGCCGGTGGCTCGGCCTATCCGCGCGAGATCGACGCGCGCGCCTTCCGCCAGATCGCCGACGAGGCCGGCGCTCTGCTCATGGTCGACATGGCGCACTTCTCGGGGCTCGTCGCGGCCGGCCTGCATCAGAACCCGGTGGAGTCGGCCGACATCGTGTGCTCGACCACGCACAAGACGCTCGCCGGGCCGCGCGCGGGATTCATCCTCTGCCGCGAGGAGCTCGCGCAGAAGATCGACCGCGCCGTCTTCCCCGGCTTGCAAGGCGGCCCCCTGTGCCACGTGACGGCCGCCAAGGCGGTCTGCTTCGCGATCGCCATGACCGAGCCCTACCGCGACTATCAGCGCGCGGTCAAGGCCAACGCGGCCTCGCTCGCCCGAGGCATCGCGGAGGAGGGCGGGGAGCTGCTGACGGGCGGCACCGACACGCATCTCGTGCAACTCGATCTGCGCGCCGGCGCGCTGTCGGGCAAGGACATGGAGGAGCGCCTGCACGACATCCTCCTCACCGTCAACCGCAACACCGTGCCCTTCGACGAGCGTCCGCCGACGGTGGCCTCGGGTGTGCGCATCGGCACTCCGGCCGCGACCATGCGAGGGCTCGACGAGGCCGATGCGCACGAGGTCGGCAGCGTCATCGGCGCGGCGATCGCCCCGGATGCCGATCTGGGCGCCCTGCGCGCGCGGATCGCGGAGATCCTGGAGCGGCGACCGCTGTATGCGGGTCTCAGCCACGGCGCGCCGTCACTGGCGGGCGCGAGGTGAGCGGGCGCGTGGTCGTGCTGGATCACCCGGTGGTGCGCCACAAGACCACGCTCCTGCGTCGCGTCGACACGGACATGCGCCTCTTTCGCGCGCTCGTGCACGAGATCTCGCTGTTCGTGCTCTACGAGGCCACCCGCCGGCTGCCGTCCGAGCCGATGCGCGTGCAGACACCGATGGCGCCCTACGACGGCGCGCGCGTCCCCGGCTCCGCGCTGGCGATCGTGCCCGTCCTGCGCGCCGGGCTCGGCATGCTCGACGCCGCGCACGAGCTGCTGCCGCACGCGCCCGTCGGCTTCGTCGGCGTCACGCGTGACGAGGAGACACTGCGACCGGTGCCCTATTACCTCAAGCTGCCCGACGGCCTGACCGGTCGCAGCGTGCTCGTGCTCGACCCCATGCTCGCGACCGGAGGCTCGGCGTCACACGCGATCGGCATCTGCCGCGAGGCGGGCGCGCGCGACGTCACGCTCGCAGCGTTGATCGCGGCGCCCGAGGGCATTGCGCGCCTGCGCGAGGAGCAGCCCGACGCCGACGTCTGCGTGGCGGCGCTCGACGAGCGGCTCAACGATGTCGGCTTCATCGTCCCAGGGCTCGGGGATGCGGGCGACCGGATGTACGGGACCCTGTGAGGCGCCCGGCGCTCCTCGCCGCGCTCCTGCTCGCCGCCGCAGCCCTCGCACCGGGGACGGCCGCAGCGCGCACCGTGCGCGTGACGAACGGGACCGATCTGGCAGCGGCGCTGGCCGCAGCGGTGCCGGGCGACACGATCCAGCTCGCTCCCGGCGCGTACGGCACCGTCACGATCGGCGGTCGTGGCGGCGCTGCCGCGGACCTCACGCTGGCCGCCGAGGCGGGCGCGAGCGTCGCGGCCATGACGATCACGGGGTCGCAGCGGATCGTGGTCAGCGGGCTCGGCGTCGCGCCCGCGGGGGCCGAGGCGCAGATCCACGTCGCCGCCTCGAACGCGGTCACGTTTCGCGGGCTGAAGGCTGACGGCGGGGCCGGCGGCGCGGGCGTGTCCATGGACATCGCCGCCACGGCCACAGGGGTGGTCGTCGCCGACTCGACGTTCCTGCACTGTTCGTCGCCCTACTGCATCCGTACGATGTCGCCAGACGTCGTGATCCAGCACAACACGTTCGACGACCTCGACGACAGCGATGCCGTCCACGGCTTCGGCGGCGGCGTGATCCGTGCCAACCACATGGACCACGCACTGCCGCACGGCGGCGGCAACCACAACGACTTCATCCAGATCGGCGCCGGCGGCCCCTGGACGATCGACGGCAACTGGTTCGGCGTGCGCACGGGCGGCGCGGCCTCGATCTGGCTGGATCCGATCAACGGCGGGCTGATCCACGACGCAGTCATCGAGAACAACGTCGTCACGGGCCACTACAGCGGTCAGTACGTCGGCATCTTCGTGGGCGGGGACGGGACGTCGGCTGATCTGCTGCCGCGGAACATCACCGTGATCAACAACACCGTCATCTCGGGACTCTCGAATTCGCTGCGCTTCGGACGCGCATATGCGACGCTGCCGATCGAACAGCGACCGCTCGTCGTCGCCAACACGGGCGAGCGGCTGATCGACATGTGCGGCCGCATCCGCAGCGGGCACAACGTCTTCGGGATCGGACAGGCGTGCAGCGCGACAGACGTGATCGGAAACCCGCACCTCGACGCCAACGGCGCCCCGACCGCGGCCAGCACGCTGCTGATCGACCGCGGCGATGCGAGCGTCGCCCCGGCCTATGACTACTTCGGCTACGCGCGCACCGTCGGACCGCCGGACATCGGCGCGATCGAGTTCGGGGCGAAGGCGCCGGCGGAGGCCGCGCCGGTGAAGCCGCGCGCACGGGCGCGCCTGCTCTCGGTGCACGTCGCACGCGGCCGGCACAGGACGATCGTGCGCGTGCGGGCGGCGAATGCCGCGCGCGTCACCGCAACCGTCCTGCGCAAGGGGCGCATCGTCGCGAGATCCGCGCACGCCGCCCGGGCGCGCGCCATCGTGAGGCTCGTGCTGACGACGCCGCGACACGCAAGGCTCGTGATCCGCATCCGAGCGCTCGGGCCGGGCGGCGGCGCGGTGCGCGTGGTCACGCTCGAGGCACGCGCATGACGCAGGCGCGCCTGGACGCCCTGGTCGCGTTCGGCCTTGCCTGCGTGCTCGCGCTCTGGCTGACGCCGCTCGCGGCCCGCCTCGCGACGCGCATCGGGCTCGTCGATCACCGCAGCTCGGCCCGGCGGCTGCACACGAGCCCGATTCCGTTCGGCGGCGGCATCGCCATGTTCGTCGCCGTGGCGGTGCCCGTGCTGCTGCTGAGCCCGTCACTGGGTGGGCGTGCTCATGCGATCCTGCTCGGCGCCTGCGTCTGTGCGGCCGTCGGCCTGCTCGACGATCGCTTCGAGATCGACCCGATAGCGAAGTTCATCGGCGAGCTCGCGGCGGCGGCCATCCCGGTCGCTGCCGGGGCGACGATCGATCACCTGACATTGCCGCTGCTGCACCCACTCGACCTCGGGGCACTGCAATACCCCGTGACGATGCTCTGGATCGTCGCGCTGATGAACAGCTTCAACTTCATCGACGGAATGGACGGCCTCGCCGCCGGGGTGGGGGCGATCACGGCCTCGACGTTCGCGATCCTCGCGCTCTCGCTCAACCGCGGCGGCGCGGCCGTGCTGGCGGCCGCGCTGGCCGGGGCGTGCCTCGGCTTCCTGCGCTACAACTTCCACCCGGCGCGCGTGTTCATGGGCGACGCGGGCTCGCTCACGCTCGGCTACCTGCTGGCGGTGATCGCGATCCAGGGCGTGCTCAAGACCGCGGCGGCGGTGGCGCTCCTGTTCCCGACGCTCGTGCTGCTCGTGCCGATCTTCGACACCTCGTTCGTGCTGCTGCACCGCATCAAGTACGGCCGCCGGCCGTGGTCGGCGGACGCCAACCACCTGCATCACCGCTTCGTGCGGGTGGGCTTCGGGCAGAGGCGCGCGGCTCTGGCGATCTATGCCTGGTGCACGCTGCTCGCCGGCTGCGCGCTCGCGCTGCGCTTCCTGCCGTGGCACACGCACGGCGACGTGAACCTGGGTGCGACGCTGATCCTGGCGGGGCTCGGGCTCTGTGCCCTCGTCGCGACGGTCTGGATCGTGGTCGTGCTCGAGGTCGTCAAGCAGCGTCACCTGCAGCTGTTCGGCCTCGCACGGCACACCGATGTCCCGGGCGACATGCCCGTGATCGAAGCCTGGCGCCGCCGCCGCGCAGCCACAGAGGTCAAGCGCTGAGCGCCGATGCGGCGCGGGCGGCCGCCGTGCGGGCGGCGCTCGAGCTGGTCGAACCCGGCATGCGCCTCGGGCTCGGTTCCGGCCGGGCGGTCTGGGGCATCGCCCGTGGGCTCGGCGGGAACGCCGCGCGACCCGAGCTCGTCGTCTGCGCGTCTCCCGAGACTGCGGGTCTGGTGGCGGCCTCGGGGATTCCCGTGGCCTCACCGGAGGAATCACCGGAGCTCGACCTCGCACTGGACGGCGCCGACGAGGTGACGCGCGAGCTGGCCGTGCTGAAGGGCGGGGGCGGCGCGCTGCTGCGCGAAAAGCTCGTGATCGAGTCCGCGGCGCGCTGCGTGATCGTGGCCGAGACGGACAAGCTGGTCATGCACCTGGGCGAGGGCCGGCGCCTGCCGGTCGAGGTCGTCCGCTTCGGCTGGGAGGGCACGCGCGCGCGCCTCCTGCACCTGGTCGCCGATGCCGGCCGGCGCGGCGCGCCCGGCGACTCGCCGTTCGTGACCGACGAGGGCCACTACCTCCTCGACTGCGCGCTCCCGCCCCGAGCCGACCTCGCGGCCCTGGCCACGGCCGTCAAGGCCGTCACGGGCGTGGTCGAGCACGGGCTCTTCCTCCAGCACGCACAGGCCGCGCTCCTGGGAGCTCCCGACGGCACGCTCGAGCGATTGGTCAGGTCGTGAACTGCACCGGGTGCCGCGAGTCGATGTGCGGCGCGATCATTTCCCTGATGATGCGCTGGTGCTCGGGATGATCCGCGTAGACGGCGAAGGAGTCCACGTCGTCGAACGTGAGCACGACCGCCAGGCTCGCGTTGCCCTCTCGCAACCCGAGATCGACGCCCGTGGCCGCCGAGCGCACCTCGGGCAGCGTCGCGGCAAGCGCGTCGATGGCTTCGCAGATGCGCTCGGCCTGACCGGCGGGCGCGTCGGATCCGAGCTGAAAGGTGACAACATGATGCAGCATGCGGCGACCCTAGCAGCCGCTCCGTGAGCAGTGCTTCATGACGCACAAGCGACTCCCGTTGCGAGGCCCGCCGATGGCGCCGAATCGGCTTGCGCGTGCGGTTTACGAACGATTCGCCGCGAGCGAGTGCTTGTCACGAACTCGCTGCGGCATCTGCTATGTTCCGCGTGCCTGCGGGGTGTGTCGCCCACCCGCGGGCACGGGAGGAGCGGGCGGCAGGCAGCGTCATGACCCACGGGAGGCAGGGATCGACGAGCATGCGCCCGCAGCGACCGGGAGAGCCCGATGCGTCGGGCATGGTGGCCGGGTTCTTGCTGATCAGCGCCATCATCGCCTGCGCGGCGATCGGCGCGCTGATCGGCTGGCCGCTGGGCATCCCGGTGCCACTGGCACTGGCCGGCGCGGCGGCGGGCGTCGTGCTGGGGTTCTACCTCGTGTGGGTTCGTTGGTTCCGTCGACGGTGACCCGGTGAGCGCGGTGACCGAGGGCGTGCCAGCGGCACCGCCCGAGCGCCCGACGCGCGCGCACTGGTTCCTGGCCATCCGCTGGGTCGCGTGGCTGATCCTGCTCCTGGCGCTCCCGGTCTTCCTCTTGGCCGGCTGGGACACCGGCGGCTGGCTGCTCTGCGCGGGCCTCTGGACCGTCCAGAAGCTCATCCAGAGCGGCGTCAACCGCTACGTGCTCGACCTCCCGCCGACGCCCGCCATCGGCGTGGCCGGAATCGCGTTCCTGACGCGCGCATGGGGCACGATCATCGTGCTGCTCCTGGCCGAGCACTTCTGGGGCACCTCGGTCGCGATCCCGGCCGCCATCCTGTTCACGATCCTGTACACGATCGACGTCATGGCGCGTGGGCTGGCGTGGGCCGAGTCCAAGCGCGAGCCGCGGGAGGGCCAGGCATGATCCGCCGCCTCTCCTGGCTGGCCGGCGTGCTGGCGCTCGCGCTCGCCGCGCCGATGCAGGCCTTCGCTGCCAGCGAGCCCAAGACCGACCCCACCAAGGAGTTCCTGCTCGAGCCGTGGATCGAGATCCCGAAGATCGGGCCGTTCGACCTCTCGATCACGAAGGCCGTCTTCTACATGCTCCTCTCGACGGCCATCCTGCTGATCGGCACGCTGCTCGTGGTGCGGCACCTGCGCCTGCACCCCAAGAAGCTGCAGGCGTTCGTCGAGCTCGTCTACGACTTCAGCGAGACCCAGATCGGGCGCGCCTCGCTGCCCGCCAAGACGTACACGACGTGGTTCCCGTACCTCGCCACGCTGTTCCTCTTCATCTGGGTCAACAACGTCATCTCGTACCTGCCGCTGCCGGTGAACACCGAGCACAAGATCTGGGGCGTGATCCCGACGCCGAGCTTCTACGCGGCGACCTCGAACCTCTCGGTCACGCTCGCGCTGACGCTCCTGACGTTCTTCGCCACGCACTACGTCGGCATCAAGCAGAACGGCACCGTTCCCTACTTCAAGAGCTGGTTCCCGCCCGTCTCGGGCCCGATCAAGCTCCTGATCGTGCCGCTCGAGATCCTCTCGCAGCTGCTGCGACTGGTCTCGCTCAGCGTCCGGCTGTTTGCGAACATGCTGGCGGGCCACCTGCTGATCCTGATGTGCGTCTCGCTCATCATCATCATCGGGAACGTCTTCGTGGCCCTGCTGAGCATTCCGGTGGCGGTGTTCTTCTACTGCTTCGAGCTCGTGCTCATCGCCAACCTGCAGGCGTTCATCTTCGCCCTGCTGTCCGGCATCTACATCGGCACGGCCGCCGAACCGAATCACTGACCCAGGAGGAGACGCGATCCATGCCACTCGAAGGTAATGTCAACGAAGCCGCGCAAAACCTCGCGCTCGGCATCGGCACGGCCATCGGCGCCATCGGGCCGGGCGTCGGCGTGGGCTATCTGATCGGCAAGACGATCGAGGGCGTCTCGCGCCAGCCCGAGATGCGCGGCGAGCTGCAGGGATTGATGTTCCTGGGCCTCGCGCTCACCGAGGCGATCACGTTCTACGCGCTGCTCATGTCGTTCGTGGCGTTCTTCATCGGCAAGTGATCGGGACGCTCGTATTCGCGGCCGCGAAGGCCGACAACTCCAGCGATCTCGTCAAGCCCTTCCCTGGGCTGATGATCTGGACGCTGGTCGTCTTCTTCATCGCGTTCCTCGTGCTGCGCAGGTACGCCTTCGGGCCCCTCGCTGCACTGGTCGAGAAGCGGCGCACGATCGTGCGCGAGAACCTCGAGGCGTCGGAGCACTCGCGCGAGGAGGCCGAGCGCCTGCTGGACGAGTACAAGCAGCAGCTGGCCCAGGCGCGTCGCGAGGCGAGCGAGATCGTCGACCGCGCGCGCCGCACGAGCGCCGAGCTCGAGCGCCAGATGCGCGAGGAGGCCACCGCGCAGCGCGAGCGGGACATTGCCGCGGCCAAGGCGGCGATCGCCTCCGAGACGCGCCAGGCGATCGACCAGATCAAGAACCAGGTCGCCGATCTCACGCTGCTCGCGACCGAGAAGGTCGTGGGTCGCGCGCTCGGCGAGGCCGAGGGGCGCCGGCTCGTCGAGGAGGCGCTGGCCGAGGTCGACTTCAGCGCGCTCGGAGCGGAGTAGCGCGATGGCGGACACAGCGGGGGGACGGGTGTACGGCACGGCACTCGCCGAGGCGGCGGCCGACGCCGGCCGCCTGCACGAGGTCGCGCGCGACCTCGCGGCGGTGTCCGACGCGGTCGCCGAGAGCCACAACCTGTCCGGCGCGCTCTTCAATCCCGCGTTCCCGCACGCCGCCAAGAAGCAGATTCTCGCGCAGATGAGCGCGGGCTCGGACGAGCTCGTGCGCAATGCGCTGTTCGTGCTCGTCGACAACAAGCGCCTGGACGCGCTGGCCGACGTCGTGGCCACCGTGCACGAGGCCGACCGGCGGGCCCGTCGTCAGCTCGAGCTCGAGCTCACGACGGCCGTGCCCATCCCCGACGCGGAGGCCGAGCACATCCGCTCGAAGCTGGCCGAGGCCAGCGGCCACGAGGTCACGCTCGAGCGCTCCGTCGACGCAACCATCCTGGGCGGCGTGATCGTGCGCGTGCGCGATCGCATGGTCGACCTGTCCGTGCGCGGCCGCCTCGAGGCCCTGCGCCTGTCGCTACGCAATGCCCGCCTGGGCTCCACGGGAGGAGAGAGTTGAGGCTCCAGCCGAATGAGATCGCCTCGATCCTGCGCGAGCAGATCGAGAAGTACGAGGTCCCGACCGGCGTCGAAGAGGTCGGCACCATCATCCAGCTCTCGGACGGCATCGCGCGCGTCTACGGCCTCGAGAGCTGCGTCGCGCTCGAGATGATCGAGTTCCCCCACGGTGTCACCGGCCTCGCGCTCAACCTCGAGGAGGACAACGTCGCCGTCGTGCTGTTCGGCGAGTGGCAGTTGCTCTCCGAGGGCGATACGGCGAAGCGCACCGGGAAGGTCATGAGCGTGCCCGTGGGCGAGGGCCTGATCGGCCGGGTCGTCGATCCGCTCGGCAACCCGATCGACGGCGGGCCGCCGATCGACGCCGCGAAGACGCTGCCGCTGGAGTTCAAGGCGCCGGGCGTGGTCGACCGCCAGCCGGTGAGCGAGCCGCTGCAGACCGGCATCAAGGCCATCGACGGCATGATCCCGATCGGCCGCGGCCAGCGCGAGCTGATCATCGGCGACCGCGGGACGGGCAAGACGGCCGTCGCGATCGACACGATCATCAACCAGAAGGGCACCGGCGTCATCTGCATCTACTGCGCCATCGGGCAGAAGGCGTCGACGGTCGCCCAGGTCGTGCAGAAGCTGCGCGAGAACGGCGCGATGGAGCACACGATCGTGGTTGCCGCGAACGCCGCCGAGGCGGCGCCGATCAAGTACATCGCCCCGTACGCCGCCTGCGCCATGGGCGAGTTCTTCTGCTACTCGGAGCGCGCAGCCCTGTGCGTCTACGACGACCTCTCCAAGCAGGCCGACGCCTACCGCCAGATGTCGCTGCTGATCCGCCGTCCGCCCGGTCGCGAGGCCTTCCCCGGCGATGTCTTCTACCTGCACTCGCGGCTGCTCGAGCGCAGCGTCAAGCTGTCCGACTCCCTGGGCGGCGGCTCGCTCACGGCACTGCCGATCATCGAGACGCAGGCCGGCGACGTGTCGGCCTACATCCCGACCAACGTGATCTCGATCACCGACGGCCAGATCTTCCTCGAGTCGAGCCTGTTCTTCGCGGGCACGCGCCCGGCGATCAACGTCGGCATCTCGGTCTCGCGCGTCGGCTCGAACGCCCAGCTCAAGTCGATGAAGAAGGTCGCGGGCCGCCTCAAGCTCGACCTCGCGCAGTACCGCGAGGTGGAGGCGTTCGCGCAGTTCGGCTCCGACCTGGACGCGGCCACGCAGCAGCAGCTCTCGCGCGGCGCGCGCATGGTGGCCACGCTCAACCAGCCGCAGTACGCGCCGTGGCCGGTGGAGGAGCAGGTGGTCGCTCTGTGGGTCGCGCTCAACGGCTACCTGGACGAGATCCCGGTCGCGCAGGTCTCGCGCTTCCACGACGAGTTGCGCGCGTCGTTGCGGGCCGAGCAGAAGGCGCTCGGGGCGATCCGCGACAGCGGCGACCTCTCCGACGACACGGTGGCCGCGCTCAGGAAGGCGGTCGAGGAGTTCGTGCAGGGCTTCGAGGTTCGCGAGGAGACCGGCCTGGTGGGCTCGGCGTCGTAGCGCCATGGCAAGCCAGCAGGACATCAAGCGGCGGATCTCGTCCGTCCGCAACACGCGCAAGATCACGAAGGCGCTCGAGCTCGTCTCGGCCTCGAAGCTGCGGCGCGCGCAGCTGCGCATCGAGGCACTGCGCCCGTACGCCGATCGAATGCGCGACCTGATGATCGAGGCGGCCTCGCACACGCAACCTGCACGGGCAGCCGTTGCTCGCGCGGCGCGAGCCCGGGCGCGTCGGCATCATCGTGCTGACAGGCGACCGCGGCCTGGCCGGGGCGTTCAACGGCCAGGTCGTCCGCCGAGCGTTGCAGGTGGGCGCCGAGCACGCGGCCCAGGGCCACGAGGTCGTCTACCTGCCGGCCGGCCGCAAGGGCCTCGGCACGCTGCGCTTCCGCGGTCGCGACGTGCTCACCTCGTGGACGGGCTTCTCCGACCGGCCGGGCTACGCCGACGCGGAGGCGATCGCGGATGTCACGTCCAAGGCGTACGCCGCGGGCGAGCTCGACCTCGTCGTGCTGGTCTACAACCGCTTCGTGTCGGCCCTGCAACAGCACGTCGAGGACATCGAGCTGCTCCCGATCCCCGAGGGCGAGCTCGCCGGGCTGGACGCGCGCGAGCGCTCCCAGGAAGGCGAGATGCTGTTCGAGCCGGAGGCGGAGGAGATGATCGGCGAGCTGCTCGTCTCCTCGCTCGAGGTCACCGTCTACCGGGCGCTGCTCGAGTCGACGGCGTCCGAGCACGGCGCGCGCATGACGGCCATGCGCAATGCGTCGGAGAACGCGACCGAGCTGATCAGCGCCTACACGCTGGCGATGAACCGCGCCCGCCAGGCCGAGATCACCCAGGAGATCCTCGAAGTCGTGGCAGGTGCAGACGCCCTGCAGTGACGCTGCCCCGGGCGAGTGACGGCATGCCGCGGTGCTTCCGCGCACACAGTGCGAACTTGCGGCGCTATGCACGCTATGCTTCGGCGCCGATGGGCTTCAGCGATCGAGAGTCGAGCGACCCGTGAGCACCGTCGCAGGTGCAGCAGAGGTCCATCCCGAGACCATCTCGGCCGCCGTCGAGGGCCGCAGCCCGCGCCAGATCGTCTGGGGGCGCTTGCGGCAGGACCGCGCGGCGATGCTCGGGCTCGGCGTGATCATCGTGCTGGTGCTGCTCGCGGCCTTCGCCGGCGTGATCGCGCGCCTGATCGGCCACGGCCCGAACGACGTGTACGACTACATGACGGACGACTTCGGCATCCCGAAGGGCCCGAACTCGCACTTCTGGTTCGGCGCCGACGGCTCTGGCCGCGACCTCTTCGTGCGCGTGCTCTACGGTGCGCGCACCTCGCTGCTCGTCGCCGGTGTCGCCACCTTCATCTCGATGACGATCGGCGTGACGGTCGGCGTGATCGCCGGCTACTACCGCGGCTTCACCGACACGATCGTCATGCGATTCAGCGACGTCATGCTCGCGCTGCCGCAGTTGCTGCTCGCGATCGGCATCGCGGCTTCCTGCGGCGTGAGCGCGAACGGCTGCCTGAACGGCCTCGTGCAGCCCGGGCTGTCGCTCGTGATCTTCGTCATCTCGGCCTTCACGTGGCCATACATCGCGCGCATCGTGCGCTCGACGACGCTCTCGCTGCGCGAGAAGGAGTTCGTCGAGGCCGCCCGCTCGCTCGGCGCGACCGACCGGCGCATCATCTTCCGCGAGATCCTGCCGAACCTCGTCGCCCCGATCACGATCTGGGCGACGCTGCTGATCCCGGCGAACATCCTCTTCGAGGCGGCGCTCTCGTTCCTCGGGCTCGGCGTGCCGGTCACCACCGCGTCGTGGGGCTCTGCGCTCTCGGACGCCGCTGCGGGCGGGCTCTACAAGGACGCGCCCTGGATGATGATCTTCCCCGGCATCTTCCTGGTGCTGACCACGCTCGCATTCAATCTGCTCGGCGACGGGCTGCGCGACGCACTCGATCCGCGAACCGAACGCTGACGTCAAACTGTCAAGTCGCGGAATTCAGCGTCTAAGCGCAGTGAGAAGGACCCAGGGCCACCCCCGGCCCCAAATGGAAATCAAGGAGGAGCGACCCGTGAGAAACCGACGATTCGCGGCCATTGTGCTGGCCGTGGCGGTGGCAGGCTTGACCGTCGCCGCTGTGACCGCCAGCGCGCGACCCCAGCATGACGGTAAAGCGACGGCCAAATCCGCCGACAGCCGCGTCAAGGCCGGCGGCGTGTTCCGCACCGAGTGGGAGTCCTCGTTCGACTTCACCGACGGCTTCGACCCGACCGGTGAATACCTCGGCGAGGCGTTCGGCATCTACTCGAACCTGCTCGTGCGCACGCTCGTCGGCTACAACCACGTCGCCGGTGCGCCGGGCAACGTGATCGTGCCCGACCTCGCGACCAACACCGGCGTGGTCACGAACGGCGGCAAGACCTACACGTTCAAGCTCAAGGACGGCATCAAGTTCGGGCCGCCGCTGAACCGCGCGATCACCTCGAAGGACATCCTCTGGGCGTTCGAGCGCATCGGCACCAAGTCGATCGGCGCGCAGTACGGCTTCTACTACGACCCGATCAAGGGCATGAAGGCCTTCTCGGCCGGCAAGGCCAAGGTCATCCAGGGCATCAAGACGCCCGACCCCAAGACGATCAGCTTCACGCTGACCAAGCCCACGGGCGACTTCCTCTACCGCCTCAGCATGCCGGCCGCAGGCCCGCAGCCGCAGGAGGTCTCGGGGTGCTTCACGCAGCCGAACCAGTACGGCCGCTACGTCATCTCCTCGGGCCCGTACATGATCGCCGGCTCGGACAAGCTCGACGCCTCGAGTTGCGACACGATCAAGGCCGCAGGCGGCATCTCGGGCTTCGACGGCGAGAAGTCCATGGACCTCGTCCGCAACCCCGACTACAACCCCGCCACGGACACCACGAAGGCGCGCGAGAACTTCCCCAACGAGTTCACGTTCACGGTCAACTCGAACGCGGACGACATCTACGCCCGCGTCGACCCGCGGCGACATCGAGGAAGAGGTCGCCGGCGAGACGCCGTCCGTCCTGCGCCAGTACCACGGCTCGCCGCAGCTCCACACGAACGACGGCGACCGCACCTGGTACCTGACGATGAACCTCACGCAGCCGCCGTTCGACGACGTGCACGTGCGCCGCGCGGTCAACTTCGTGGTCAACCGCGAGGCCCTGCGCAAGTCCTGGGGCGGCGCGTCGGCCGGTGCCGTCGCGACGCACATCGCGCCGGACGCCATCCTCGCACAACAAGCTCAAGGGCTACGCGCCCTACGGCAACGGCAAGGGCGACGTGGCCAAGGCCAAGGCCGAGATGAAGCTGTCGAAGTACGACAAGAACCACGACGGCATCTGCGACGCCACGGCCTGCAGGAACCTGCTCACCATCACGGGTGACCGCGAGGTCGAGAAGGGCTTCATCCCGGTCCTGACGCAGAACCTGAAGTCGATCGGCATCGTGATCAAGGACCGCGTGCTCAAGGACGCCTACACGCCGATCCAGACCACGCGCAACAACATCCCGTTCTCGACGCGGCCCGGCTGGGGCAAGGACTACGCCGACGCCCTGACGTTCTTCGGCCCGCTCTTCGACGGCCGCAACATCATCCCGGTCGGGCAACACCAACTACTCCCTGCTCGGCATCACGCCCGCCATCGCCAAGAAGGTCGGCGTCAAGGGCAACGTCACCGACGTCCCGAGCATCAACGCCGATCTCGACAAGTGCGGCGTGCTCTCCGGCAACCGCGCGCGTCAGCTGCTACGCAGCGCTCGACAAGAAGCTGACGACGCAGGTCGTGCCGTGGGTTCCGTACCTCTGGTCCTACGCCCAGAGCGTCTCGAGCCAGAACGTCACGAAGTTCGGTGTTCGACCAGTTCGGCGGGACGATCGCCTACGCTCACGTGGCCGTGAAGTCCTGATCTGACGCACCGGGCGCGGGCGCCCCGGCCAGCCGGCCGGGGCGCCCGCCCCGCGTTCGTCGCGCACACGATGGTTGTCTACATCATCCGCCGTCTCCTCTGGGCAGTCGTCGTACTGCTGGCGGTGACGCTGATCACGTTCTTCATCTTCTACAAGCTGCCGCCGGGGGATCCCGCGCTGCGCTTCGTCGGCAAGCAGCCGACCGCCGAGAGCATCGCGCTCGTTCGTCACAACCTCGGCCTCGACAAGCCGTTCTACGTGCAGTACGGCAAGTTCCTCAAGGCGATCGTGCTCGGCGACAAGTACGGCTGGCCGGGTCTCGGCTTCTCCTACGACTCGAGCGTCCCGATCCGGGACAAGATCATCGAGAAGGCGCCGCGGACGATCTCGCTGATCGTCGGCGCGTCGATCCTGTGGCTGCTCTTCGGCGTCCTGATCGGCGTCATCTCGGCGATCAAGCGGCGCACCGTCGTGGACCGCCTCGCGATGGGCTTCGCGCTCTTCGGCATCTCCGCGCCCGTCTTCTGGCTCGGGCTGATGGCGCTCTTCATCTTCTGGTACAAGCTCAACCTGACGGCCGGCACGGGGTACACGTCGATCACGGAGAGCCCCGAGCAATGGGCCTCGCACCTGATACTTCCCTGGATAGTGCTCGCCCTGCTGTACGCGGCGATCTACGCGCGCATGGTCCGGGGCAACCTGCTCGACGCCATGGGTGAGGACTACATCCGCACGGCGAGAGCGAAGGGGTTGTCCGAGGGCACCGTCATCTTCCGTCACGGCCTGCGCGCCAGCCTGGCGCCGATCGTGACGATGTTCGGTCTCGACATCGCGCTGCTCGTCGGCGGAGCCGTGATCACGGAGAGCGTCTTCAACCTCGACGGCCTCGGCTTCATGGCCGTCGACTCCGTCTTCCGCCAGGACCTGCCGGCGACGCTCGGCGTCGTGCTCGTCGCGACCTTCGCCGTCGTGTTCATGAATCTCGTGGTCGACATCGCCTACGCCTTCCTCGACCCGCGCGTGCGCTACGGATGAGCGGCGACCTCCTCCTCGAAGTGCGCGACCTCGTGGTCGAGTTCCCCACGGAGGACGGCATCGTGCATGCCGTCTCCGGCCTCACCTTCTCGCTGCGGCGCGGTGAGACGCTCGGCATCGTGGGCGAGTCCGGCTCGGGCAAGAGCGTCACCAACCTCGCCATCCTCGGCCTGCTCAACTCAGAGCGCTCGAAGATCACGGGCGAGATCCTCCTGCACGGCAAGGACCTGCTCAAGGCCTCGCCCGCCGAGCTGCGCGACGTGCGCGGCAAGGACGTCGCGATGATCTTCCAGGACCCCTTCGCGTGCCTGCACCCCATGTACCGCGTCGGCGACCAGATCGCCGAGGCCGTGCGCGCACACATCGACGTGTCGAAGGGCCGGGCATTCGAGCGTGCGGTCGAGGTGCTCGACGCGGTCGGCATCCCGAATGCCCGCCAGAGGGCGAAGGACTACCCGCACCAGTTCTCGGGCGGCATGCGCCAGCGCGCGATGATCGCCATGGCGCTCGTGCACAACCCGGACGTGCTGATCGCCGACGAGCCGACCACGGCACTCGACGTGACCGTGCAGGCGCAGATCCTCGAGTTGATCGACAAGGTCAAGCGCGACTTCGACATCGGCGTGATCCTCGTCACGCACGATCTCGGCGTCGTTGCCGAGACGGCACAGACCGTCATGGTGATGTACGCCGGTCGCGCGGTGGAGCACGGGCCGGCGCGCGAGGTCTTCGACGCCCCGCAGCACCCGTACACCTGGGGCCTGCTCCAGTCGATGCCGACGGTCGAGGCCAAGGTCGCGCAACTGCGCGCGATCGAGGGCTCGCCGCCTTCGGTCATCCATCTGCCGGCGGGCTGCGCGTTCCACCCGCGCTGCCCGCACCGCTTCGAGACCTGCCTGAAGGTGCGGCCGCCGCTCGAGCCCCTGGAGGGCGGTCACTCGGACGCCTGCCACCTCGATGCCAGCGCCAAGCGCCGGCTCTGGGCCGAGCGCGAGGCAGCACGCCTGGGGATCGGCGCGTGAGCATCACGGGCGACGCGCTGATCGAGGTCGAGGGCCTGACGAAGCGCTTCCCGGTGTCCACGGGCGTGTTCTCCCGCCGCTCGGGAGAGGTGCATGCCGTCGAGGACGTCACGCTGAGCGTGCGCAAGGGCGAGACGCTCGGGATCGTGGGCGAGTCGGGCTGCGGCAAGTCCACGACGGCGCGGCTCATGCTCAAGCTGATCGAGCCGACGGCCGGCACGATCCGCTTCGACGGGCGCGACATCACGCGTCTCAGCCCGCGCGACATGCGGCCGGTGCGGCGCGAGATGCAGATGGTCTTCCAGGACCCGTACTCGTCGCTCAACCCGCGCCAGACCGTGGGCCAGATCATCGGGCAGCCGTTCTCGATCCACAAGACCGAGGGCGACACGAAGTCGCTCGTGCGCGAGCTGATGGATCGCTGCGGCATGAACCCGGAGCACTACAACCGCTACCCGCACGAGTTCTCCGGTGGTCAGCGCCAGCGCATCGGCGTGGCGCGCGCGCTCGCGCTGCGGCCCAAGCTGATCGTCTGCGACGAGCCGGTGTCCGCGCTGGACGTGTCGATCCAGGCGCAGATCCTCAACCTGCTCGAGAGCCTGCAGAGCGAGTTCGACCTGACGTACGTGTTCATCTCGCACGACCTCTCGGTGATCCGCCAGATCGCCGACCGCATCGCGGTCATGTACCTCGGGCGCGTCGTCGAGCTGTCCGAATCCGAGGCGCTCTACGATCTGCCGCGCCATCCCTACACCGCGAGCCTGCTCTCGGCCGTGCCGCGCACGGGCGTGGGGCGGCGAGAGCGGATCGTGCTGAGCGGCGACGTGCCCTCACCGGTCGCTCCGCCCTCGGGCTGCGCGTTCCATCCGCGCTGTCCCAAGGCGCGCCTCCTGACCGGTGGGAACGGCGTGCCGGACGACTGCCGCGACGATCTGCCGCAGCTCGAGGGGGCAGAGAACGGCTACCGCAGTCACGTGACCGCGTGCTGGCACCCGCTCGCCGGCGCCGACGAGCTGCGCACCGTCGCGAGCTCGTGATCCGCCCCGCCTAGCTCAGCAGTCCTTGCCGGCGCAGAGCTCGGGCCCGGGGGCCGTCACGATCGACCGGGCGCGGCCGTTGCCGGTGACGTCGATCCTGATCGGGGGAACTCGCATACGCCCTGGCCGGGTGAGCTTCACCGACAGGAGCAGCGTGAGCGTTGCGCCCGGCTTGAGCGTGAAGCTGCCCACACTGAGCAGCGGCGGGGCTCGCACGTCGGTGGGCGGCGTCACGTGGGGTGGCACCGCGCTGTCGGTCACGCACGTGTTGCACCCCCGGTAGGCGAGCCCGCCGATCACGCTCAGCCCGGGAACGGCCTTCGCCACGCGCACATGCTTGATCGTCACGGTCGAGCCGCTCGTGTTGGCGATGCGGAACGCGGTCACGCTGAGCGGCGTCCCGAGCGTTGCGGCATAGGACCCGTTCTGCGCATGCACGCGCAGTGGTGGCGAGCTACCCGAGCTGCCCAGCGTCAGGGCCAGCACGATCGCCACGATCGGAATGACGAACGCCGCGGCGACCATGGCGAGCCGCGTCCGCCCTCCGGCGACGCGCACGCGCGGCACATCCGCAGCGGCGGACAGATGCTCGGCACTCACGACCACGAGGTTACGCGCACTCGAGCGATGTGGGAAGCCCTTTGAGGTCTCCCGGCCGAATGGCGGTCGCAGCGAGCGCCATTCGGCCATTCCGACCAGCACGCATCACCGTCGCCGAATTCTGGCGGGCGTCATCTAGGCTGCGGTCGTGTCCCCTCCGACGAGCATCCGGATGCAGCGTCGCCTCCCTGTGCGGGCGTCGCGCGTCGCGCTGCCGCTGGCGGCCCTGGGCGTCCTCGCCGGCGGATGCGGGGCGAGCCTCGGGGGACGGTACGACAGCGCCACGACCGCTCCCGGCAGCGTGCGTCTCGCGGGCGCGACGGCCGGAAGCCTGCGCGTGGTGACGGCACAGCCGTTGCCGGCGCTCGACCCGGCCTTCGCCACGACGCGGCAGGCGCGCGCGGTCGTGAACGCGCTCTGCACGCCGCTCGTGCGTTACGCGGATTCCTCGGGCCTGGCCGGCACGGTCATCGTCCCGGGCCTCGCCCGCGACCTGCCGATCATCTCGCGGGGAAGCCGCACGTTCCGCTTCCAGTTGCTCGCGGGACTGCACTTCGCCGATGGCCGGCGGCTCACCACCCAGGACGTTCGCGCCACCTTCGAGCGCCTGCTGGACCCGGCGACGCGCTCGCCCGGTGCGGCGCTCTTCCAGAACATCGTCGGGGCGCGCACCTTCACCGACGGCCAGGACGCGCACCTGCGCGGCGTGCGCGCCAACGGCGGCCAGGTCACGTTCACGCTCAAGCGCTCGGACCCGTCGTTCATGGCGCGCCTGGCCATGCCGATCGCGTGTCCGGTCGAGAACGGAACGCCTCACAGGGAGGTTCCGGGACTGCTTGCGCGCGAGTCGACCGGCCGCTACCGCGTGGTCGAGAGCTCCTCGGCGCTGATCGACCTGAGGCGCGTGCGCGGGGCGAATCCGGTCAACCTCGGCGGCACGCCGGGCGCGGCCGCGCGCATCTCGATCGAGCGGCTGGCCGACGCCGCCGCGCTCGAGGCGGCGATCCGCTCGGGCGACGCCGATCTCTCACTCGACGACCTGCCGGGCACGTCGTCGCCGGCGCTCGCGACCCCGTCGAGCGCGCTCGCCGTGCTGCGCATCGATCCGGCCAGGTGGCCGCTGTCGGACGAGAACGTCCGCCGCGCGCTTTCGCTCGCACTCGATCGGCGCGCGCTCGCCCGTGCCGATGGCGGCGATGTCATCGCCGCACGATCGCTCCTGATCGACCCGCAGGCGCCGAGCGCGCAGCCGCCCGATCGTGCGAGCGCCCGTGCGCTCCTCGCGCGCGCCGGCGCGGATGGAACGTTGCAGCTCGATCTGTGGGCGGAGCCGGGGGCCCGTGCGCGGATCGCGCGCTCGATTGCGGATCAACTCGCGGCGATCGGGGTACATGTCGACGTGCACGACGCGCGCGCCGACGAGCGACCGCCCGGTGCGCGCGCATGGATCGAATGGTTCGACCCGGCCTATGGCGATCCCGCGGCCGTCTTCATGCCGCTCGCCGATGCGCTCGGCAAGGGCTCGCAGGCGCCTCTGGCGAAGCGGGTCAGGGCAGCCGCGCTGCTGTCGGGCGACGCGCGCCGCGCCGCATTCCGGCGTCTCGACGAGCGCCTCGGCGCCGGCGGGTTGGGCGCAATTCCGCTGGTGCGTGCAAACTTTTCTACACCGGTCTCGTCCATGCTGGTGGGAAGAGGCACCCATCCCGTGTTCGATGTCGACCTCGCCCAGCTCTCCACACGCTGATGTCTGCAATGCAACCCCAACCCCAATACCCGCTTCCGCCCCTGTGTGAGATGGCGCGGCTGTGGATTTCCATGGCCGCCGACGGCGAGATCGGCGAGGTCGAGCGCGCTGCGCTGGACGAGCACCTCCAGGTCTGCGAGGACTGCGTCGAGTGGCGCGCCCTGGCCGAGGCGGTCGTCCTGCACGTCCGGACGACCCCGCCGAGCCCGGTGCCCGCAGGGCTGCTGCCGGAGTTGCCGCGCAGGCATTCGCGGCGCCGCGGGCTGGCGGTGCGCGTCGGTGGCGTGGCCGCGGCTGCCGCGGCGGCTGCCGTGCTCGGTGTCGCCGTGGCGGGCTGGCACTCGTCTTCGCCGACTCCCACGGCGCAGTCCGGCGTCGTCAGGCCGTCCGAGATCGTCGTCGGCTGGAACACGAGCGACACGCTGGATGGTCGCCCGGTGCTCCGTCACGCGCGTCCCACGCCCTGACTTTGTAACGCACTCGAGCCATGCCCGGCGGGCGGCTCGATCGGCATGCTTACTGGGCAACGTCGGCGCGGAACAGGCGCGCCTCCGGTACAGTTCGTGCGCCCGCGAGAGCTGACGAAGGAGCGCGTGTTGCCCGCTGAGGACCGTCCCGCCGGGAGGATCATCGAAATCAAGGGCGTCGTGCTCGACGCCGTGTTCGACGGCCACCTGCCGGCGATCTACAACGCGCTCGAGATCACGATGCCCGACGGCCGCACGCTCGTGGCCGAGGTACAGCAGCACCTCGGAGACGACCGCGTGCGCGCAGTCGCGATGGACGCGACCGACGGCCTGGCGCGCGGCACCCTCGCGTACGACACGGGCGCGTCGATCAGCGTCCCGGTCGGCGAGGCGACGCTCGGGCGCATCTTCAACGTGCTCGGCCAGACGATCGACAAGGGCGATGACGCCGCGATCGACTCCTCGCCGCGCTGGGAGATCCACCGGGCGCCGCCCGCGTTCGATGAGCTCTCGCCGACGGCCGAGATCTTCGAGACCGGCATCAAGGTGATCGATCTGCTCGCTCCCTACGTCAAGGGCGGCAAGGTCGGCCTCTTCGGCGGCGCCGGCGTGGGCAAGACCGTGCTCATCCAGGAGCTGATCAACAACATCGCGACGCAGCACGGCGGCCTGTCGGTGTTCGCGGGCGTGGGCGAGCGCACGCGCGAGGGCAACGACCTCTGGCGCGAGATGACCGAGTCGGGCGTGATCGAGAAGACCGCGCTCGTCTACGGGCAGATGAACGAGCCGCCCGGGGCGCGCCTCCGCGTCGGGCTGAGCGGGTTGACGATGGCGGAGTACTTCCGCGACGAGGGCGGGCAGGACGTCCTGCTCTTCATCGACAACATCTTCCGTTTCGTGCAGGCCGGTTCGGAAGTCTCGGCGCTGCTCGGCCGCATGCCCAGCGCCGTCGGCTACCAGCCGACGCTGGCGACCGAGATGGGTGAGCTGCAGGAGCGCATCACCTCGACCACCAAGGGCTCGATCACGTCGGTGCAGGCAATCTACGTTCCCGCCGACGACCTCACCGATCCGGCGCCCGCCAACACGTTCGCGCACCTCGACGCGACGACGGTGCTCTCCCGCTCGATCTCGGAGAAGGGCATCTACCCGGCCGTCGATCCCCTCGACTCGTCCTCGCGCATCCTGCAGCCCGGCGTCGTCTCCGACGAGCACTACGACGTCGCCACGCGTGTGCAGCAGCTGCTGCAGCGCTACAAGGACCTGCAGGACATCATCGCGATCCTCGGCATGGACGAGCTCTCCGACGAGGACAAGGTGGTCGTGCAGCGCGCCCGCAAGGTCGAGCGCTTCCTGTCGCAGCCGTTCTTCGTCGCCCAGGTCTTCACGGGCCGGGCAGGCAAGTACGTCAACCTGGAGGACACGATCCGGTCGTTCCGCGAGGTGCTCGAGGGCAAGCACGACGATCTGCCCGAGCAGGCGTTCTATCTGCAGGGCGACATCTCGGACGTGCTGGCCGCCGCCGAGGAGCTCGCGGCCGGCGCGAGCGCATGAGCGCGGCCGAGGGCACCCACCGCCTTCGCGTCGAGCTCGTGACGCCGGAAGGTCCGGTATTCGTCGAGGACGCACGGATGGTCGTCGTCCCGGGCAGGGCGGGCGAGCTCGGCGTCCTGCCGCGCCACATCTCGCTGGTCGCGCAGCTGAAGCCGGGAGAGACGCGCGTGCGCACCCTCGACGATCAGTGGTTGTCGTTCGCGACCGGCGCGGGCTACTTCAAGATCCAGCATGACCGGGCCTCGGTGCTGGTCGACAGCGCCGTCGCGGTCTCGTCGATCGACGCCGAGCAGGCCCGGAACGACCTCGAGGACGCTCAGCGGCGTCTGGCCGAGGTCACGGAGGAGGACGGCCCGGAGCGCGCGCGCGCCCAGCGCGACATCGAAGACGCCGAGAACCGCCTGAAGGTCGCCGGCCGCACGTAGCGCGCCGGGCTACGCCTGCGGCTCCGGGCGAGCGTCATTCAGCCCCGTCGATCAGCCACCTGTCGGGGGCCTGCCGCCAGCTGTCGAACCCGCTCAGCAGCGCGATCGCATCCGGCGCGACGGCGTTCAGCTCGATCTCGACGCTGCGCAGCTCCCTGACGGCAGCGGCGCGCTCGGCGTCGCGCGTGGCCTGACTGTTGCGCCGCGCCCGCTCGCCGCTCTCGTGACGCGCCCGTAGCTCTCGCTCGAGACGCGTGCGCTCGCGGTCGAGCTCGACCACGCGCATCCGTTGCTCGTCGAGGAGGGTCGCCGTCCGCTCGCGGGCGGCGCGGACGCGGGCGGCCTCTGCCGCGTGACGCGCGCGCTCGCGCCGGCGGCGCTCGGCTCCTCCCGGCGTGCGCGTGCGGGCGACGCGCAGCTCCGACTCGGCCACGCCGGCCTCGGCGGAGGCGAGCGCTGCGTCGAGCGCCGCGATCGTCGCAGCGAGCGATTCCACGCGACGGCGGGCATCGGCGAGCCCGTCGTCGACATCGCGGAACGCGGGCGAGCGGCGGGGGGAGAACGCCGTGGACACGCGCTCCAGCTCGCGCAGCCGGCGCCGCAGCCTGCGCCAGCGGCGGCCGAGGTCGTCCCAGCGCTCGTAGTCCATGCGCGAGCGGCGGATACAGCGCGGGCAGGGGCGCTCGCGCGGCTCGCCGAGCGTGCTCGTGCGTCCACATACGGGGCAGTGCCAGCCCGCGGCGCGCACGTCAGCCGCGTCGACGGTGGAGTTGGAGCCGTCGGGCAGGCGGACCTCGACGCCGATGCGGCGAAGTTCGATCGGAAGGCCGCCCCAGGCGGTGCGCCGGCTGACGCGGACCGAGCTGTCGAAGGCCTCGACGCGGCCGAGCGCGAGCAGCCCGTCGTGCTCGACGGTGACGCTGTCGCCGACGGCGATGCAGAGGGCGAGGCGCGCCTGCTCGAAGCGCTGGCGCCAGGGGATGCGGACCGCGCCGGGATTCCAGCGGACGCCCAGGCCGGAGGGATCCTCGAAGATCGCGTCTTCCCACCAGGCGGGCGCGGGGCTGCCGTTCTCGCGCTCGCTGAGCTCGGTATACGCCCGCTCCGAGAGCAGCTCGAGCGAATCGCGCACGAGGTCGCGCGCGGCGTTGATGGCGCGCATCGTCTCGCCGCGCTGCTCGCGCTCGGAGTCGGGTGCGCCATCGGGGTGATTTTCTCGCGCGGCGCGGCGGTAGGCATCGCCCAGCTCGCCGTCGTCGATTGTCTCGTCGAGCGGCAATCCGAGCCGGCGAAGGGCATCGGCCAGTGGCGCGCTCATGGGGGTGGGCTGGGGTGGTGAGCGTGACCGATACCCCTCAGGGTGACACGCCGCGCCCGCGTGGGCGTCGGGCCGCGGCCGGATCATGCTCTAAACTTGCGCGAGCCGCGTGTCGCACCTCGACCTGCGCTCCGCATGGTGGATTTCCGTTTCTCAGAGCTCCAGAACACGCACGCCGTCACGCTTTTCCGACGGTTGGCCGAGGCCTGCGCGTGAGCGTGGGGACGCAGTTCGGCGGCGGCATGTTCCGGCCGCCGTCGCCGATCAACGTGTACACGTCCCGGCGGCCCCGCAAGCGCTGGACGTTCTGGCGCATCCTGCGCTGGGTGCTCGCGGTCGTGCTGATGAGCGTCGTGACGATCGGCGGTGCGGTCGCCTACTACGTCTGGAACCGCCTCGAGCGCATCACGACGACGAACGACCCGAATCTGAAGGCGGCCGACCAGCAGCTCGCAGCCGTCGTCGATCCCGCGACGCAGCCCGCAGTGGCGCTCGTGCTGGGATACGACAAGCGCTACGGCTCGGGCAGTGCGCGCGGCCATTCCGACACGCTGATGCTCATCAGGGTCGATCCGAAGACGAAGATCCTCTCGCTGCTCTCGCTCCCGCGCGACCTCTACGTCAACGTCCCGGGGCTGGGCATGCGCAAGATCAACGACGCCTACGCCTACGGCGGCGCGCCACTCGCGATCCAGACGGTCAGCCAGGTGCTGGGCGTCAAGATCAACTACTACGTGCCGGTCAACTTCCACCTCTTCCGCAAGACGGTCGACATCTTCCACGGCGTCTATATCGACGTGGACCGGCGCTACTACCACGCCAACAACGGCGCGGGCAACTATGCCGCGATCGATCTGCAGCCCGGCTATCAGAAGCTCTCCGGCTTCCAGGCGCTGCAATACGTGCGCTACCGCCACCTCGACTCCGACTTCATGCGCACCGCGCGCCAGCAGGCGTTCGTGCGCGAGTTCAAGCGCCGGCTCGACGTGTGGTCGGCCGGCACGAACCTCTTCAGCCTGCTCGACACGCTTCCCAACGACCTCAAGGTCCGCGGCTCGGCGAAGGGCCAGTCGGTCGGCCCGAAGACGATCCTGCGCTACGTCAAGCTGCTCGCCGAGGTGCCGCGCGGCAACATGGTGCAGGTCCGCCTGACGGGTGACACTCCGACGTTGTCGAACGGCGCCTCGGTCGTGACGGTGTCGGCGTCGGCGATCCAGGCGGCGGTGTCCGAGTTCCAGAACCCCAATCCGGCCGTCGCGCAGTCGGTTGCGAGTCGCATCGGCGGCACGGTCGTGGGCGGCGCCAAGCCGGCCAAGAAGAAGCACCACGGCCTGAAGCCGATCCCGCCGGCGAGGCTACGGGTCGTCACGGTCAACGGATCGGGCGTGCAGAGCGTTGCGACCGAGGCCAAGATCGAGCTCCAGAAGGCCGGCTGGCCGCATACCTCCGTCGGCGGCACACTGGCGCAGACGAACCTGTTCTCGACGCACATCTACTACACGAATGCCCGCGCCCACGCCTCGGCCGAGAAGCTGCGCCGGTCGCTGGGCGACACCACGGCCTCCGTGCGCCTGCCCGCGGCGATGAGCGACTACGGCCTGGACGCCGACGTCGTGGTCGCCATCGGCAGCGCCTTCTCGGGGGTGACCGCGCCGCCGAGCGTGGCCGCCAAGAACGAGGCTCCTGCACCTCAGCGCCCACTCGTGCAGGCGGCATCCGCCGCCGACCCCGGCGATTTCTTCCTGCTGCAGAAGCGCGTCGGCTACAAGCTCCTGTACCCCTCGAAAGTGCCGCTCGGCTCCGCCTACGGCGAGGCCATCGAGCAGGGAACCAACGCCTACCGCGTCTACCCGCTGGGCAAGCATGGCAAGGCGCTCGCGGTCGACGGGCGTACCGCCTTCGACTCGTCGCATGCGTGGGGGCTGCGCTACACGACCTGGATCGACGCGCCGATCCTGGAGCAGCCGACGCGCCAGGTCTGCTGGGACAAGCACCAGGTACGCGTCTATACGAACGGCGCCGCGATCCATCGCATCGCGGTGTTCTACGGCGGCGAGGCGTGCAAGGCGGCCGGCGGCGTGGTGGTCTGGATCGACAACTCGCTCGACGACAAGCTGTCGCCCGAGACGATGATCGCGATCGCGCGGAGCCTTCGCCCGGCGCACCGGGCACCGGCCTGAGCCCCGGCACGGGACGAGCGGCGTGAGCACGGAGCGGCTCGGCGTGATCGGGGTCGGGTACGTCGGCCTCGTGACCGCGGCGTGCTTCGCGCAGTCCGGCTACGAGGTCGCCTGCCTCGACATCGACGAGGCGAAACTGTCACGCCTGCGCGCCGGCGAGACGCCCATCCACGAGCCGGGCATGCGGGAGGTGCTGTCCGGCGCCCGCGAGCGCCTGACGTTCACGTCGTCGCCGGCCGAGTTGTTCGCGCGAGCCGACATCGCGTTCGTCTGCGTCGACACGCCGCCCAGTGCCTCTGGCGACGCCGATCTGAGTCGCGTGGAGTCGGTCCTCGCCGCCGTCCCGGCCGGGACCGAGGATACCGTGGTGGTCATGAAGTCGACGGTGCCGCCCGGGACCGGTGCGCGGCTGCGCCGCACGCTCGACGAGCGCGGGCTGCTCGGCGTCGCCTATGCCTCGAATCCCGAGTTCCTCCGCGAGGGCAGCGCGATCGAGGACTTCCTGCATCCCGACCGGGTGGTCGTGGGTGCCGACGATCCGGCCGTCGGTGAGCGCATCGCGGCGCTCTACCGCAGGTTCGGCGGCTCCGAGTTGATCACGGACGTGACTTCCGCGGAGATGATCAAGCACGCCTCCAACGCCTTCCTGGCGACCAAGATCTCGTTCATCAACGAGATCGCGAACGTCTGCGAGGAGGTCGGTGCGAACGTCGACCTGGTGGCGCGCGGGATGGGGCTCGACGCCAGGATCGGCTCCAGCTTCCTGCGGCCGGGCCTCGGCTTCGGAGGCTCCTGCTTCCCCAAGGACGTGGCTGCGCTCAAGCAGCTGGCCGGCAACAGCGGTTACCACTTCCAGCTGCTCAGCGCCGTGATCGAGGTCAACGAGCTGCAGAAGCGCCGGGCCGTGGCCAAGCTCAAGCGCCACCTGGGGTCGCTCCGCGACCGCCGCATCGCGCTCTGGGGGCTCGCGTTCAAGCCGGACACGGACGACATGCGCGAGGCCTCGAGCGTCGTGCTGGCCGCGCGGCTCGTCGCCGAGGGCGCCGAGGTGTCCGGCTACGACCCGATCGTGTCCCCGCAGCAGGCCTCGGCGGTGCTGCCCCGGGGGATCCATCTCGCCGACAGCGCGCTCGGAGCCGCGCAGGGCGCCGACGCCGTCGTCATCGTCACGGAGTGGCCCGAGTTCGCCGCCCCTTTCGGCGACGGCACGCTGCTGGAGGTCATGCGGACGCCGCTCGTGATCGACGGCCGCAATCAGCTCGATCCAGTCGCCCTGCGCGCTGCGGGCTTCGCCTACGAGGGCGTCGGGCGTGGGCAGTAGACACCGGCATCGGTAGAGTCAGCCCGTGGACGCCGTCGTGCTCGTCGGAGGAGAGGGCACGCGGCTGCGCCCGCTCACGCTCGAGCGGCCCAAGCCGGTGCTCCCCCTGCTCGGCAGACCGCTGCTGGCGTACGTGCTCGAGCGCCTCGCCGAGGCGGGCGTGACCCGCGTGATCTTCGGCTGCGGCTACCTGCCCGATCCCATCCAGGCGTGCTTCGGGCAGCGCGCGCTCGGACTCGAGCTCGAGTACGTCGTCGAGCCCCGGCCGCTGGGCACGGCGGGAGGAATCCGGCATGCCGCACGCGGACGCGTGTCCGACACGTTCCTCGCGCTCAACGGCGATGTCCTGGCGGACGCTCCGCTCGCGGATCTCGTCGCGGCGCACCGCGCTCGCGGCGCAGCCGCGAGCATCGCGCTCACGCCCGTGTCCGATCCGAGCCGCTACGGACTCGTGCGCACCGACGCCGACGGCCGCGTCCTCGGCTTTCTCGAGAAGCCCGATCCCGGCGAGATCGACACGGATCTGATCAACGCGGGCGCCTACGTCCTCGAGCCGGCCGTGCTCGACCGGATCGCCGACGGCCGGGCCGTCTCGATCGAGCGCGAGACCTTCCCGTCCCTCGTCGGTGCGGGGCTGTGCGCGCTTCGGCAGACCGGCTACTGGTCCGATGTCGGGACGCCCGAGAGCTACATCGCCGCACACCACGATCTGCTGGCCGGGCGCCTGCGCTCGCAGCTGCCCGGTGCGGTCGCGGGCGCCGCGTTCATCGACGAGGCCGCGCTCGTATCTCCCGATGCGATCATCGAGTCGCCGTGCCACGTCGCCGCCGGAGCGACCGTCGAGGAGGGCGCGTGCGTGGGCTCGGGCAGCTCGGTGGCCGCGGACGCGCAGATCGACGCGCGGGCGCGGCTGCGCGGCTCGGTCGTGCAGGAGCGGGCGAGGGTGGGGGAGGCCGCCGTCGTCGAGGACGCCGTGATCGGCCCGCGCGCGCAGATCGGCGCGGGCGCCCAGATCGCGTCGGGCGTGGTCGTCGGGCCGGGCGTGTCGATCGAAGCGGGAGCGAGCATCGAGGCAGGTGAACGGGTGTTCCCAGAGGGTGCGCGGGCCGTGGCGGACGGAGATCGGTGAGCCGCTACGAGGCGATGTTCGAACTGGTCGGCGAGCTCGGCGCGCAGCTGCGCGAGGGCTACGCCGCCGGGCAGGCCGGCCTGGGCGGCGCGCCGGCTGCACGCCCGCGGACGGCCACGATCAGCGCGCTCGGGGGCTCGGCCATCGGCGGCAGCCTCGCCGAGGCGCTGTGGCGTGACGTCGCACGCACGCCGCTGTCCGTGAACCGCTCGGCCACGTTGCCCGGCTGGATCGGGCCTGATGACCTCGTACTGCCCGTCTCGTACAGCGGCGCGACGGCCGAGACGCTCGCCGCGGCGAGGTCGGCACTCGAGCGCGGCGCCGCCGTGATCGCCGTGACCGCCGGCGAGCCGCTCGGCGGGCTGGTGAGCGCTGCCGGCGGCCAGGTCGTGCGCGTGCGCGGCGGCCTCCCTCCGCGCGCGGCGCTCGGCATCCTGTTCGGGGCCCTCGCGGCCGCACTCGAGCACGCAGGCGCGGTGCCCACGGTGGCCGACGACATCCGCGCGGCCGCCCACGCGTGCGACGTCGTCGCCCGCGTTCGCGGCGGCAGTCTGGCGAGCGCCCTGGGCGAGTCTGTCGCGACCACGACCACGTGGGTCTACGGCAGCGGGCCCCTGGCGGCGGTCGCACGACGCTTCAAGAGCCAGCTGAACGAGAACGCGAAGTCCACGGCGGCCTTCTGCGAACTGCCCGAAGCCGACCACAACGAGATCGTCGGCTGGGCCGGGACCGGACGAACCGGCGGCCGCCATGCGGCAATCCACCTCGCAGACCCCGACGACCCGCCGACGATCCGCGCCAGCATCGCAACGACGCCGCGCCTGATCGACGGCGACGCGACACTCCGTCGCGTCCTCACCGGCGAGGGGCAGACCCGGACGGCGCGCGCGTTCTGGCTGCTGTCGCTGCTGGATCATGCGTCGGTCTACACCGCGCGGTCGGCAGGCGTCGACCCGTTCGAGATCGACCGCATCGCGGAGCTCAAGCAGGCGCTGGCCGCCGCCACGTCGCAGCTTCGCGCCGGTCGCGGGGAGTGATTGGCAGCTGATCCGCCTGCCGGGCGCCGCGCCGATCGCTGGCTAGACTGCACCGGCGCCACCGAGACGAGGGGGACTTTCCGGATGACATCCGTCAGCTACGCCGCCCACGACGTCAAGTCGCTCGACCTGGCCGACGCCGGGCGTCGCAAGATCGAGTGGGCCGATCGTCAGATGCCCGTGCTGGCCGCCATTCGCGCCCGGTTCGAGCAGGAGCGGCCGCTGGAGGGCCTGCGGATCGCGTCGTGCCAGCACGTCACGACCGAGACGGCGAACCTCATGCGCACGCTCAAGGCGGCCGGCGCCGACGTCGTGCTGTGCGCGTCGAATCCGCTCTCGACGCAGGACGAGGTCGCCGCGGCGATGGTCGTGCACTACGGCATCGGCGTCTTCGCGATCCGCGGTGTGGACGCAGACGGCTACTACCGGCATCTCGACGCCGCGATCGACACGAAGCCGAACTTCTGCATCGACGACGGTGCCGACGTGATCGGGCTGATGCACTCCACGCGCGACGATGCGCTCGCCGACATGCTGGCCGCCTCCGAGGAGACGACGACCGGCGTCATCCGCCTGCGCGCGCTCGAGAAGCAGGGCAGGCTCGCGTTCCCGGTGATCGCCGTCAACGACGCGCAGACCAAGCACCTCTTCGACAACCGCTACGGCACGGGGCAGTCGACGCTCGACGGCATCATCCGCGCGACCAACGTGCTGCTCGCCGGTCGCGTGTTCGTCGTCGGCGGCTACGGCTGGTGCGGTCGCGGGCTGGCCAGCCGCGCGCGCGGCATGGGCGCCCGCGTGATCGTCACCGAGGTGGATCCGCTGCGCGCGCTCGAGGCCACGATGGACGGATTCGATGTGATGCCGATGGCCGAGGCGGCGCCGAAGGGCGACATCTTCTGCACGGCGACCGGGGACAAGCACGTGATCCGCGGCGAGCACATCGAGACCATGAAGGACGGCGCGATCCTCTCCAACACGGGGCACTTCAACGTCGAGATCGACATCCCGGCGCTCGAGGCGCTGACCGCCGAGCGCGCTCCGACCCGTCCGAACGTGGAGCGCTTCACGCTGACCGACGGCCGCATCATCTATCTGATCGCGGAGGGCCGGCTGGTCAACCTGGCCGCCGCCGAGGGCCACCCGGCGGCCGTCATGGACATGTCCTTCGCGAACCAGGCGCTCTCGGCTGAGTACGCGCTCACCAACCGGGACACGCTCGGCAAGCACGTCTACGACGTGCCGCACGACATCGATCAGGAAGTCGCGCGCCTCAAGCTGCAGGCGCTCGGCGTGCACGTGGACACGCTCAGCGCCGAGCAGGAGCGCTACCTCACGAGCTGGGACGAGGGCACCTGAGAGCTGGTTTCGACAGTCGCGTGGTGGTCGGACGTCTCGACCAAGACACGGGGCTCGTGAGACCAGTTCTGAGAGCTCCCGGCGCGCGTGATGCTCGCGCCTGAGGATGTGATCCGGCTCGAGGAGGACGCAGTCGTTCTCCTCGACCAGACGCGCCTGCCGGGCGAGCGCGTCGAGCGCCGCTGCACGAGCGTGCCGGAGCTGTGCCTGGCGATCCGGGAGCTTGCGATCCGCGGCGCCCCGGCGATCGGGATCGCCGCCGCGATGGGGATGGCGCACGCCGCGCGCAGCTCGGGCGCGGCAGACACTGCGACGCTGCGCGCCGAGCTGGCCGGTGCGCGAGCTGTGCTGGCCGCATCCCGGCCCACGGCGGTCAACCTCGCATGGGCGCTCGCCCGCTGTGACGAGGCCATCGCCGAGGCCGGCGGGCCCGACGAGCTGCGCGCGTCGCTGTCGGCACTGGCGCGGCGCATTCACTCCGACGAGGTCGCGCGCTGCGTGTCGATGGGGCACCACGGAGCGGGCCTGCTCTCGCCGGGTGCGCGCGTGCTGACGCACTGCAATGCGGGCGCGCTCGCCACGGGTGGCTACGGCTCGGCTCTCGGCGTGGTGCGCGCGGCGCACGCGCGCGATCCCGGGCTGCACGTCTGGGTCGACGAGACGCGGCCGTTGCTCCAGGGGTCGCGCCTGACCGCCTGGGAGCTGGCCGAGGACGGCATTCCGCATACGCTCATCGCCGACGTCGCCGCCGGGCAGTTGTTCTCGCGCGGGCTGGTCGACGCGGTCGTCTTCGGCGCCGATCGGATCGCGCGCAACGGCGACGCCGCGAACAAGATCGGCTCGTACACGCTCTCGGTGCTCGCGCGCGCCCATGGCGTGCCGTGCTACGTCGTCGCGCCCTCGTCGACGATCGACCACGCGATCGCGAGCGGCGCGCAGATCCCCATCGAGGAGCGCGCCGGCGACGAGGTCAGCCGGCTCGCGGGGCACGCGCTCGCGCCCTCGGGCACGGCCGTCGCGAATCCCGCGTTCGACGTCACGCCGGCGGCCAACATCACGGCGATCGTCACGGAGGCGGGTGTGCATCGCAGCCCGTTCGAGGAGAGCCTGCCCGTCGCTGCGGTTTGAGAGCTGCTTCAGGCGTCCCGTGCAGGGTCGAGAGGGCTCAGGAGTCCGGCGCAACGGCTCGGAAGTCGGAACAGATACGGCACGCTCGCGACGGACACGCGACAACCGCGGGCCCTAGCCTGGCGAGATGCACCCGCTCGGCTCGCTCGTCCGCCTCGTGTTGCCGCGTCGCTGCGCCGCCTGCCGCACGCCGGGCGAGTGGATGTGCGAGGACTGCGGAGCGGCCCTGCGCGCGCTCGCGGCCCCGCTGTGCGGACGGTGTGGCGCGCCCACCGCGCTGACGGTGGCCGCGTGCCGTGCGTGCAGCCGGCTGCGCTGGTTCACGACGGCGCGCTCGGCGCTCTGGCTGGATGGGCCGGCGCTCGCGCTCGTCGGGCGCTGGAAGCGCGGCGAGATCTCACCCGGCCGCCTGGCCGCAGCGCTGATCGCCCACGAGCTGCCGCGGCCGGCGGTCGAGGCGATCGCCGTCGTGCCCGCCGTGCACGACCGCCGGTTGCTGCGCGGCGCCGATCCGCCCGCCGAGATCGCCACCGAGCTGGCCCGCTGGTGGGGCCTGCCGGTCGCCCAGCTCGTCTGTCGCGCGCGCGACGTCCGTCCCCAGCGAGGGCTCGATGCCGCTGCGCGCCGAGGCAACGTCAGTGGCGCATTCGCGGCCCGCGCCGGCCCTCGCCGCCTGGCGCTCGTGGACGACGTCTACACGACCGGCGCCACCGTCGACGAGTGCGCCCGCGCGCTGCGCCGGGCGGGCGCCGAGCAGGTGCATGTGATCACATTTGCGCGCACGCCCCTCGATCGGACCTTTGCGCGCGCGCCGCCAAGTGGCAGACTCCGTCTAGCGAGGTATCCGAGGGAAGGCAACCGATGCAGCTTCAGGTCAGCGGCAGGAACCTGGATATCACGGCGCCGATCCGCGAGTACGCGGAACGCAAGCTCGCGCGGATCGAACGGCATCTCACAGAGGACACGCGCGTCGATCTGGAGCTGGCGATCGAGCGCAATCGATCGATCAGCGCGAACCAGCATGCGGAGTTGACGGTGTGGACGCGGGGGCCGGTGCTGCGCGCGCACGAGTACGCGGAGGACATGTATGCGGCCATCGACCTTGCGGTCGACAAGCTGGATCGCCAGGTACGGCGCTACCGCGAGCGGCGACGGCACTGGCGGCCGCATCATCAGGCTCGCGATATCGAGGCGCTGCTGCCGCTCGCCGACGACGACGAAGGGGCCTCGCTGACGACCGGAAACGGGGGCGAGCCGGAGTTGCCGATTCCCACGATCGTGAAGACCAAGCGCTTCAACATGAAGCCCATGCACCCCGACGAGGCCGCGCTCCAGCTCGAGCTCGTCGGCCACGAGTTCTACGTCTTCCTGAATGCCGAGAGCGACGCCGTCGCGGTCATCTATCGTCGCCGCGACGGCAATCTGGGCGTGATCGAGCCCGTGCCCGGCTGACCCGCCGGGCTGCCCCGGCACTCAGGCCCGTCAAGTGGCGCCTGCTACCGTTCCCCCAGGGGCGCCACGCGCTTCCGTCGCCCTGTGCGGGCGGCCATCACCTTCCAATAAAGGCCCATGGTCGACTTTCTGAACAAGCTGCTGCGCGCCGGCGAGGGCCGGTTGCTGCGCCGCCTCGAGCTCGTCGCCGACGAGACCACGGCGTGGGAGCCGACGATCGAGGAGCTCGACGACGACGCCCTGCGCGCGAAGACGGAGGAGTTCCGCGAGCGTCTTGCCGAGGACGAAGAGCTCGACGACATCCTGCCCGAGGCGTTCGCCTGCGTGCGCGAAGCCGCCAGGCGCACGCTCGGCATGCGCCATTTCGACGTCCAGCTGGTCGGCGGCGCGGTGCTGCACGAAGGCGCGATCGCCGAGATGAAGACCGGCGAGGGCAAGACGCTCGTCGCCACGCTTCCGCTCTACCTCAACGCCCTCGCGGGGAACGGCGCCCACCTGGTCACGGTCAACGACTACCTCGCGCGCCGCGATGCCGAATGGATGAAGCCGATCTACGACGCGCTCGGCATGACGGTCGGCGTGATCGAGGCGCAGATGGACCAGGCCGCTCGCAAGGCGGCCTACCAGTGCGACATCACGTACGGCACGAACTCCGAGTTCGGCTTCGACTACCTGCGCGACAACCTCGCGGTCGACATCGAGGACACGGTGCAGCGGCCGCACGCCTTCGCGATCGTCGACGAGGTCGACTCGATCCTCGTGGACGAGGCACGCACACCGCTGATCATCGCGGGCCAGCCGGAGGAATCGTCGGACACGTACTACACGTTCGCGAGGATCGTGAAGGGCTTCAAGGTCGGCGAGGACTACGAGGTCGACGAGAAGCGGAAGACCGCGGCCCCGACCGAGCAGGGCGTGTCGAAGACCGAGAAGGCCCTCGGCATCGAGAACCTCTACGCCCCCGGGTCCAGCCAGATGGTCAACCACCTGATCCAGGCGCTGCGCGCCGAGGCGCTGTACCACAGCGGCGTCGAGTACCTGGTCGTGGACGGCGAGGTCAAGATCGTCGACGAGTTCACGGGCCGCATCATGGAAGGGCGGCGCTGGTCGGAGGGCCTGCACCAGGCCGTCGAGGCCAAGGAGAACGTCAAGATCGAGGCCGAGAACGTGACCGTCGCGACGGTCACGATTCAGAACTACTTCCGCCTCTACGACAAGCTCGCCGGCATGACCGGCACGGCGCTCACCGAGGCCAACGAGTTTCACGAGATCTACGGGCTCGAGGTCCTGCCGATCCCGACCAACGTGCCGGTCACGCGGATCGACCAGAACGACCTCATCTACAAGACCGAGGACGAGAAGTTCCGGGCGGTCGTGAGCGACATCGAGGAGCGGCACGCCGAGGGCCAGCCGGTGCTCGTCGGCACGATCTCCGTGGAGGTGTCCGAGCGCGTCTCCGACCTGCTCGAGCGCAGGGGCATCCCCCACAACGTGCTCAACGCCAAGACCGGCCAGGAGGGCCAGGAGGCCCAGATCATCAAGGACGCGGGGGTGTCGGGCGCGGTCACGATCGCGACCAACATGGCCGGGCGCGGCGTCGACATCAAGCTCGGCGACGGCGTGATCGACAAGGGCGGCCTCTACGTGATCGGCACCGAGCGCCACGAGTCGCGCCGCATCGACAACCAGTTGCGCGGACGCTCAGGGCGCCAGGGCGATCCCGGTGAGACGCGCTTCTTCCTCTCGGCCGAGGATCAGCTCGTGCGCCTCTTCGCCGGCGACCGGATCTACACGATCCTCGACAAGCTCGGCCCGGGCGAGGATCAGCCGATCGAGCACAAGATGCTCACGAAGCGCATCGAGGGCGCGCAGAAGCGCGTCGAGGAGATGCACTTCGACATGCGCAAGCAGGTGCTCAAGTACGACGACGTGCTCAACAAGCAGCGCGAGGTGATCTACGCGGAGCGCCGCAGCGTGCTCGAGGGCGACGATCTCAGCGAGGAGATCTTCGAGTGGATCGACGAGGTCGTCGAGGACGTCGTCGTGGCCCACACCGAGTCCGACTTCCCGGAGGAGTGGGACCTCGACGGGCTGTTCGGCGGCCTTACCCAGGTCTTCCCGGTCTCGTTCGACAAGGACGGGCTGGGACCGCTCTCCGAGCTCGACCGCGAGGAGCTGATCACACGCTGCATCGCCGACGCGCACCTCGCCTACGAGCGCAAGGAGAAGGAGCTCTCGGAGACCGAGGGCCTCGACGCGGACATCATGCGGCAGCTCGAGCGCTTCTTCCTGCTGCAGGTGATCGACGCGCACTGGCGCGAGCACCTCGACTCGATGGACTACCTGCGCGAGGGCATTCACCTGCGCTCGATGGCACAGAAGGACCCGCTCGTCGAGTACCGGGTCGAGGGCCACGCGATGTTCGAGGACATGATGCGCGGGGTTCGCGACGAAGTCGTCTCGATGCTGTTCCACGTCGAGGTGACGGCGCAGGATGCCGAGCTGGAGCGCCACGAGGCGGAGCAGTTGATCTACGAGGACGGCGCGGCCGACGCCCTCTACGGCGGCGCGGGCTCGTCGACCTCGACGTTCACGCCCGCCAGGGCGGGAGGATCCTCGAGCTCGACCGTCTCGAGAGCGGGCAACGGCGCGCAGGCGATCGGCCGCAACGATCCGTGCCCCTGCGGCTCGGGGCAGAAGTACAAGCGCTGCCACGGGCGCGCCGCGTAGATGCGTTCGCCGACCGAGCTCGAAACCGCTGCCGAGGAGTTGAGGGCCCGCCTGGCGTGGGTCCGTGACTATCTTTGACCCGGCGGTGCTCGCCAGTCGCCTCGACGAGCTGAACGAGCAGCTCTCTGCGCCCGGCTTCTGGGACGATCCCCGGCGTGCCGCGGCAGTCAGCTCGGAGCAGGCGCGCACGCAGCGCAAGCTCGACACCTATCGCCGGCTCGAGGGCGAGATCGGCGACCTGCCGACGCTGCTCGAGATGGTCGAGGAGGACGACGGCATGCTGCCGGAGGCGGACGCCTCGATCGCCGCCCTCGAGGCCGAGATCGGGCGCCTCCAGGAGCAGGCGCTGTTCTCGGGCTCCTATGACGGCGGCGACGCGATCGTCACGCTCAGCGCCGGCGCCGGGGGCACCGACGCGCAGGACTGGACGGCGATGCTCTTGCGCATGTACGAGCGCTGGGCCGAGCGGCGCGGCTACGGCTTCGACGTGCTCGACGCGACCCCGGGCGAGGAGGCGGGCCTGAAGTCCGCCATGTTCCGCGTGCACGGGGACAACGCCTACGGCGTGCTCGGCGCCGAGCGCGGCGTGCACCGCCTGGTGCGCCTCAGCCCGTTCGACTCGGCTCACCGCCGCCAGACGAGCTTCGCGCAGGTGGACGTGGCGCCGGAGCTGCCGCCCGACGCGGCGATCGAGATCGACGACAGCGATCTGCGCATCGACACGTATCGCTCCTCGGGCGCGGGCGGACAGCACGTCAACAAGACCGACTCCGCCGTGCGCATCACGCACCTGCCGACCGGCATCGTCGTGCAGTGCCAGAACGAGCGCTCCCAGCACGCGAACAAGGAGACGGCGCTACGCGCGCTCAAGAGCCGTCTCCTCGAGCGCGAGGAGGAGGCGAGGCAGGCCGAGCTGCTGCGCGAGCGCGGAATCCTGAGCGACAACGCGTTCGGCTCGCAGATCCGCTCGTACGTGCTGCACCCCTACACGATGGTCAACGATCACCGCTCGGGTCTCAAGAACGGCAATGCGCAAGGGGTGCTGGACGGTGACCTCGATCCGTTCATCAGCGCGTACCTGCTGGGCGCGGCAGCGGGCACGCTGGGCGCATCCGGCGACGGCGACGAGGAGCCCGGAGAGGTCGCTAGTCGCCGACGCCGGTCAGCGCCGGCGCAGGGGCGGCGGAAAGCCCCGTGCTATCCTTGCGCGGTCCCGATCCGGCCGGTGCAGGGAGCCTTGTGCCGAGCGTCGTGCCGTGACACGCCGCCGGTCGCCGCCGGTCCGCGGGATCCGCCTCACCGGCAGCCGCCGCCCCAACCATGCTGAAGCGAGACGACATCGAGCTCGAGCGCGCCGACGCCGGCAATGGCAACGGGGCGACTCGGATCCTCTCGCGGGGCGAGCGCCTGGCGCTGCTCGCGGACGAGGACGAGCGCGCCCCGCGGGTGAAGGTCGCGGGCGGCACGCCGATGATCGTGCTGGAACGCGTGACGAAGGTCTACGACGGACGCGTGGTCGGGCTGCGCGACATCTCGCTGCGGATCGACAAGGGCGAGTGGGTGTTCCTGGTCGGCCAGTCCGGCTCGGGCAAATCGACGTTCATCCGCCTGCTGCTCAAGGAGCTCAACCCGACGGAGGGCTCGATCCTCATCGGCGGTCGCTCGCTTGCGACGCTGAAGCGCTCGCGCGTCTCGCAGTTGCGCCGCAACATCGGCTGCGTGTTCCAGGACTTCAAGCTCCTCCCCAACCGCAACGCGTACCAGAACGTGGCCTACGCGCTCGAGGTGCAG
>CAWJTT010000012.1:0-100678 GCA_963845865.1 uncultured Actinomycetes bacterium | reverse complement strand
CACGCTCGATACAAGAGCCGACGCGCCGAATTCCTCGCCGTCGCTTTCGTCTCGTTCGACTCCCCAGACTCCCGGAGCCGCAGACCAACTCGCAGCTTGTCGAGCGCCATTCGACGAGCGCAGAGAACGCACTCGGAACGGAGTCGCGTGGCTGCACCATCGAGCATCGAAATCGAGGTCTACTCGCCAACGACGTGCATCGTCACGCTCCGCCGGGAGCACGACATTGCCTCGAAGCTGGGAGTGGAGCAAGCGCTGGCACTCGCAGCGACGCATCGCTACACGGTGGTTGACCTCTCGCGCTGCACCTTCATGGATGCAGCAGTCATGGGCACCCTCCTCCGCGCAGCAAGCGCAGCGCGACACGCCTACGGCGCGCTCGAGCTCGTGGTCCCGCCAAGCGCCGGCAACATCCGCCGGCTGCTCGAGCTGACGGGAATCCCCGAGATCCTCCCGTCCCACCGCACGCGTGCAGAGGCAATCGGCAGCGTGGAAGCAGCCGCGCGACTCTGCGCGCACAAACCCCAGCTCCACGGCCTGCGTCGGGTGACCGCGAGAATCGAGCACCTCCAGGCGAAGACCGAAGCCAGCCGCGCGCGCCGCATGGCAGGCATCAGCCGCGTCACGGTGATTCGAGCGCATGTCGAGACCGAGACCTCAGACGTCGCCTGGCCGGCCGATCGCGGCCTGCCTCTCGACCCTGTCTAGTACCGCGGGCGACGCTCGCGGTCACCCTCGTCCTGGCGGCGGTGTCTATCGCGTGACGGTTCCGGTCAATGTCTCGCGAACCGGTGAGTCAGGGGTTGGGCCGTACACGGCCTCGCTTTTCCCGCCTCCGCCGAGCCCTTCGAATGCTCCGGTGCCGCTGACGATCTTCCACGAGCCCTGCTGGGTCTGACCCTGCGGCTCAGCGCCGCCGACCTCCGGCGTGAAGCCGATCCTCATGGTGCCGTCCTGGCACGTGATCTTCCGGTCGATCAGGTACGCCGCCATCTTGGGATCGAGGCTCGCGTGGGAATCCAGGATCGTCCCGCCGGCGCAGAACGGCGTGCCCGCGAGCGTGGACCCCGCAAGAATCGTGCCGGTGGCGATCGGCTCCGAATGTTCCTCCGCGGCGACGATCAGCTTCTCGCGGATCACGATCGGCCCGCCGCGTGGCGCAGTGGTCGAGGCCGCGCTGGTGGTCGCTGCGTCCTTCTCGTCACCGCCGCACGCGGCCAGGAACAGCACGCCGACAAGATCCAGCACACCCACCAGGATCACCACCACCGCTCTGCGCATCACCGCTCCCTTCGAAGCTCTGACGAGCAAGACCGCGCAAGTATCCGCTTTTCGTGTGGAACGTCGCAAGGGCGCGCCATCTCCACTGCGATGCGCCTTACGCGGTGGGCGGCCGCCAGGGATCGTGCTCGTGCGCGAGCCAGACGAGCTCGGGCTCGAGCGCGCGCACCCGCAGCTGGCCCTCGGTGTGCGGCTCGTCGAGCTCGCCGAAGCGAACGGCCACGTCCCCGCCGACGACGACCGGACGCCCGCCCGTCTCGACGACGACCACCTGCAGGCCGCGCGTGTGGCCCGGCGCCGGGACGAGGCGGAGCCCGGGCAGCAGCTCGAGCTCGCCGTCGACCGGCTCGTAGTGCACGCCGGGCGCCTCGACCCACTCGCGGATCGTGTAGTCGTCCTGCTACGCGCGTCCTCGAGCTCCTGCCGCTGAACGTAGATCGGCCGTCCGGCGAAGAGGTGGTTGCCGCCGCAGTGGTCGAAGTGCAGGTGCGTGTTGACGACGACGTCGACGCCGGCGAGGTCGAAGGCCTGCTCGCTCAGCGGGACGAGGCGGGGCTCGAAGTCGGCAATCTCCGACCGCACTTCCGTCATGCCGGTGTCGACCAGCACGCGGGCGTCGGGATGGTCGATGACGTGGACGTAGAGCGGCCAGCGCTCGCCGCCTCGACGAGCAGTTCGGCGACGAGCAGCGGCGTGATCGTGGGCGACGGCGGCACTCGACCATCGTACGAAGCTCGCAGGGCGCTCGATGTTCCAGTTCGCGGAACAAAGAGCGGTACCACTGGGCGGGTACCAGTGAGCCAGTTCACGGCTTCGCAAAGCCAAGATTTGGTTGCAAACCATGAGGTCTAGCGCCTCCCAACCGCCTGGTCGAGCGGTCGGAGTGCGGACGGTCGAGCGCGGGGCATGGATAGCCCCCGTCACTTGTTATTGGCTCAACCGCGCGGTTTGCGCGATGGTTAGGCGGGTAGTACCGTTGGCACGCTGCTGTTGATGCCGGGGGTCGAGATTCTGGGCGTCCGGCAGCGTGCCAGTCGGGGTTCGGCGATGGGCTGGCGGGTAGATGCGTGGGCACGCTGTCGGGTTCGACGTTCGGGCTGCACCGGCAGCGTGCTCACGATCTGTTTGCGTTGCGGGCTGCGGTGGTAACGGTCGCCCACGCAGGTCCTCTCCTGCGGAGACTCCTTGGGTGCGCGCTGTCCGTTGACTGGGAGGACAGCGCGCATCCAGGCGTAGTCCGTGTCACGTTCGGCCGGCGCTTGCCGAGCCGGTGCCGTAGATGTTGATGTGCCAGGGATTCTCGATCGTTTCGTAGGTGGCCGCGCTTACGGTGTACGTCGTTGCCGAGCCGGTGCCGTAGATGTTGATGTGCCAGGGATTCTCGATCGTTTCGTGGGTGGCCGCGCTTACGGTGTACGTCGTTGCCGAGCCGGTGCCGTAGATGTTGATGTGCCAGGGATTCCCATCGGCCCCGTAAGCCGCCGGCGCGGCTAGCAGCGCGAGAGCGAGCGCGAACCCGAGCGTCCCCGCTCGGCGCACGCGCGTGATGGCGACCCACTGCAGTTTGTTGATCATTGCGATCGACCTCCGCATCTGGACGCGGCCCTTCGCCACGTCATGCGGGCAGGCTGCCGGTCGCCGCTGGCAAACCGCTGGCAAACGCCTGGCACCTCGGCTCGCGCGCTATCCTCCGGGGCGAGCCAGCCGGGTGCTGGCGGGGAGTCCGTGACGATGAAGCTCGGCCGGATCCGTGCCGATGGGCACCGGCGCGGCCGCCGTGCCCGTCAGCGCGACTGCGCCGAGCGCGCGCTTCACGTTTCGACGAGGTACGGCGGCCGCAAGAATCCGACGGCAATCGACTGGAGCGCCGAGCAGCTCGTGGCCGAGGAGCTGGCCTGCGTGCTGGCCATCCGTGATGCCTTCATCAGCGATGGTGGCGTGCCGGTCTGGGAGATCTTGACGCTCTACGCATTCCTGGAGGCGCTTTTACATGCCTAGGAGGCGCTTCGCCGCGCGCTCGGGATTGCGCTGGTTGCCGCATGCCTATTGGCTTTGCGGCGATGGAGCCGAGGGGTCTCGAACCCCTGACCTTCTGGTTGCAAACCAGATGCTCTCCCAGCTGAGCTACGGCCCCTCTCGCCAGTCAGGGTAGTCGATCCGGCGCGGGATCTCATCGGCCAAGTGGCACTCGCGGCGGATGTCATTTGGCCGCGTCTGGCGCCGCTCGCCGCAGGCCGCGAACCGCCTGGCGAGGCGTGCAACGTCCGAGCGCGGGCTGCGGATCGTGCACAGGTGCTCGCGTCTTTTGCGTGCAAACCGCTACGATCGGACCCTCAGATGCCTTCGACTGCACATCGTGCCCACGAGTGCGCCATCTGCCGGCGCAGCTTCCTGGCCGGCGAGACAGTCCGCCTCTATCGCGACCACCCGAGCCGCGCCGCCGTGCGCGTCTGCGAGTTGTGTCCGTCGACGGCGGAGGCGCGCGGCTGGATGCCCGCCGAGTCGACGCGGGCGGCGGCTGCGCATGCCTGCCGACCCCGGGCGGCTGGAGCTGGCCGAGCGCCGCGATGCGCTCGTCGAGCGGCTCACGGGGCAGCTCGCCACGCTCGAGGAGGAGCTCGAGCAGGCGCGCGGAGTGCGTGAGGAGGCCGAAGCCGCGCAGACCGCGCTGGCTGCCGCGCACGGCGAGATCGATCGCCTCACCTCGCGGCTGGCGTCGACCCGCAACGAGCTCGAGGCGGTGCTGGCCGCCCGTCAGAAGGAGGCGGAGGAGCGCCGCGAGCTCAAGGCCGCGCTCAGCGCCGCGCAGGAGGGTGGAGCTCCCATCCCGCCCGACGTCACCGCGGAGGTCGACCGCGTGCTGCGTGCGCGCGAGCGCGAGGCCGACGAGGGCGAGTTGATCGGCATCGCTGCGCGGGCGTTCAACCGCTCGCCGCACCTCGAGCGCGTGCGAGAGCTCGCGACGCGGCACGGCCGGCCCAAGGTCGCGCTCGGCGTGCACGGCGTCGACCTGCCACGCCGCGTGTTCATCACGTTCGTGTTCGGCGGGGAGTCGCGCACGTTCATCGTCGCGCTCGACCTCGTCGCGCGCACCGCCAGCGTCGCGCGCGGCTCGTCCGACGACCGCCAGGCGCCGGCGGACCGCCCGGGGCGCTGGAGCCCCGAGGGCGGCGTCGAGCTCACGGACTAATCAGGGCTCGCGAGCAGCGCGGCCAGCAGGGCCTTCTGCGCGTGCAGGCGGTTCTCGGCCTGATCCCAGACGGCGGAGCGCGGGCCGTAGAGCACCGATTCGTCGATCTCCTGGCCGTAGTGCGCAGGCAGGCAGTGCATGACGACGCCGTCGTCGGCGAGCAGCGAGACGCGGCGCTCGTCGACGCGGTAGCCGGGCATCAGCGCGTCGAGCCGCTCGGCCGTCTCGACCTCCTGGCCCATCGAGATGAACGCATCGGTGACCAGCGCCTGCGCGCCGCGAGCGGCCTCGTCGGCATCTTCGGTGAGCGTCAGCGACCCGCCGCTGGCAGCGCTCATTGCCTCGGCGAAGTGCACCGTCGACTCGTCGAGCTGATAGGCCTCGGGCGCCGCGACGACCATGTCCAGGCCGGCGATCGCGCCCGCGCACACGAGCGAGCGGCAGACGTTGTTGGCATCGCCGACGTAGGCGAGCCGGACGCCGCGGAGGTCCGCGCCGAAGCGCTCGCGCAGGGTCAGCAGGTCGGCCAGCGCCTGGCACGGGTGGTGATCGTCGGAGAGCCCGTTGATGACGGGGACGTCGGCCCAGGTCGGCCAGCTCGTCGATGTCGGCCTGCGAGAACGTGCGGATCATGACCGCGTCGAGGTAGCGCGAGAGCACCATCGCCGTGTCGCGCACCGTCTCGCCGCGCCCGAGCTGGAGCTCGCCCTGCGCGAGGTGCAGCGCGTCGCCGCCCAGCTGGCTCATGCCGACCTCGAACGAGACGCGCGTGCGGGTGGAGGCCTTGTGGAAGATCATGCCCGAGCGTGCGGCCCGGGCAGAGGCGGTGCGGCACGCGCCCGTGCTGCGCCGCTTTGAGCGCGAGACCGAGGTCGAGCAGGCCGTCGAGCTCCTCGCGGCTCAGGTCCCGCGCGCGCAGAAAATCGCGCCCGGCGAGCGAGGCGGGAGGCGCCGGCAGCCCGTTTGCATGATCATTCACCTAAACGCAAGAGTATACGAGTGGCGACGACTAGACTTGGATCCGTGCACCCTGCCGGCGCGTCGTCCGAGATCCTTGATGATGCGCTCGCTGCAGCGTTTGCGCGGCACTTGACGCCGGCCGAGCTGTGCGACATCACGTGCGCGCTCCTGCATCGCCGTCTCGCGGTGCCGGTCGCGGTGTGGGTGCAGCGCGACGGCGAGCTCGCCCTGTGCGAGCAGCGCGGCCAGGACTTGATCGTCGAGCGCCGCGCGCGCGTCGACGAACCGGGCGCCGTCGTCCAGCCGCTGGGAGCGGCCGCGGCCATGCTCGTCGCAGGCCCGGGCGCGGCGGAGCACGCCGCCCTGTTGCAGAGCGCGGCCGCGATGCTCATCGACGCGCTCGGGCGGAGAGCCGCCCGACACCGGGCAGCCGGCCGGCGCACGCTGGCTGTGGCAGGCCTTCGCCCGCCTCGCGGAGGCGCGCGAGCACGGCGCGGTGCTGAGCGTCGTCGCGCGCGCGATCGGGAGCGCGCTCGGGCTCGCCTGCGTGCAGATCGGCGAGACCGTCGAAGGCGAGCTGGTGCTGGCGCAGACCTGGCTGCGCGACGAGCGCTCGCGCGAGTACGCACTCGACGACGCGTCGCTGGCCGCGCTTGCGGCGGCGGGCGAGCTACGAGCGCAGCGTCGAGCTCGAAGGCTGCCGGCTCGGCCTGCCGCTGCGCACGTCGACGGGCACGCACGGCTACCTCGCCGGCCACGGCGGCACGCGGCGCGCTGGCGGCCGACCTGGTCGACGACTCGGCCCTGCTGGTGGCGCATGCGGCCGTCGCGCTCGAGAGCCTGCGGGCCTTCGAGCGCAAGGAGGCGGAGGCCGCGACGGACGCCCTCACCGGGCTCGCCAACCACCGCAGCTTCCACGAGACGATGCGCGGGCTCGTGGCCGCGCGCTCCGGCGGGCTTCGCCCTCGTCCTGGCCGACATCGACGACTTCAAGGAGCTCAACGACACGCGCGGGCACGTGGCCGGCGACGATGCGCTGCGCGACGTCGGTGCGCTCCTGCGGCGGGGCATGCGACCGGCCGACAGCGTCTTCCGCATCGGCGGCGAGGAGTTCGCGCTGCTGCTGCCGGAGACCACGAAGGCCAATGCGCGCACCGTCTGCCGGCGCCTGCAGCGCAGCCTCGCCGGCATCGACCTGGGCGGCTGGCGGCTGACGCTGTCGTTCGGCGTCGCCAGCTGGCCCGGCGACGGCAGCGACCTGCGTGACCTGCTGCAGGCCGCCGACGCGGCGCTGTACGAGGCCAAGCGCCTCGGCAAGGACCGCATCACGTTTGCCGACGAGCGCCTGATCGCGCGCCGCTCGCCCTCGATGGCGGCACGCACGCGCCGCTCCTTCGAGCAGATGCGGCACCTGCAGACGCTCTCGCGCACGCTCTCGGCCGCGCAGCGCCCCGCCGATGTCGCGCGCTCGCTGCTCCGCGTCCTGCGGGAGACGCTGCCTCACGATCGCGCCGCGGTCTGGGCGCGCGTGGGCGACGACGTGGGGGTGACGCCGATCGCCTCCTCGGGCACGCGCAAGCGCGCGCTCGCTCGACGAACTGCGGCCGCGCGCGCTCGAGGCGATGCAGGGCGGGCAGGCGCTGCTCGTGGACCTGCCCGGCTCGACGCTCCTGGCCGCGCCGCTCGTGGGCGAGCATGCGACCGTGGGCGCGCTCGTGCTGGCGGGCGACGGCGAGGGCCGCTTCGACCGCGACGACGTGCGCATGCTCGAGGTCATGGCGCACGTGGCCGGGCTCGCGTTCCAGAACGCCATCCTGCACGAGCAGGCCGCAGAGGAGCGCGCCCGCACGCAGGTGCTGCTGGACCTCGCGCGCGAGCTTGCGCACAGCGCGACGCCCGACACGATCGGCCAGGCGCTCACGCGCGCGGTGCTCGCTCGCGTGCCCTGCGACCGCTGCTCGCTGTGGCTGCACGAGAACGGCGAGAGCGTGCGCTGCGGCAGCGCCGGGGCCGCTCCCGGCGAGGCCGTCGTCGAGCGCTACGAACGCGACCGCTCCGCCGTCGCCGAGCTGCGGCTCGCCAATGGCGAGACGGTCGTGTCGTCGGCCAACGAGCGCGGCCTCCCACCGGGATCGCAGTTCCCCCCGGCCGCGCTGACGGCCGACGTGCCGGTGCAGCTCCACGGCGCGCTGGTCGGCACGCTCAGCCTCCTGCGGCTGGACGGCGCGCCCTTCGGTGCCGCCGAGCTGGCCCTGCTCGAGGGCATGGCGCTGCAGGCCGCCCTGGCGCTGGACGGGCAGCGCATCGCCGGCGAGCTCGAGGCGAGCTTCCTCGCCACGATCGACGCGCTCGTGCGCGCGCTCGAGGCACAGGACATGTACACGTCGGGCCACGCGCTCTCGATCGCCGACCTCGCGCGCCGCGTCGGGCGCGTGCTCGGGCTGGACGCGGCCGCCCTGCGCGACGTCGAGCACGCCGCGGTGCTGCACGACATCGGCAAGATCGGCATCCCCTCGGAGCTGCTGCGCAAGCGCGGCCCGCTCAGCACGGGCGAGCGCGAGCACATGCGGGCGCATCCCGAGATCGGAGCCCGCATCCTCGAGCCGGTCGAGCGGCTGCGGCAGCTGGCGCCGCTCGTGCGCTTCTCGCACGAGTGCTGGGACGGCAGCGGCTATCCCGACGGCCTCGCGGGCGAGCAGATCCCGCTCGGGGCGCGCATCATCTCGGTCTGCGACGCCTTCGACGCGATGGTGTCGGATCGCCCCTATCGCGGCGGCCGCAGCACCGCCGAGGCGCTGGCCGAGCTGCGCGCGAACGCGGGCACGCAGTTCGACCCGGCGGTCGTGGAGGCGTTCGAGCAGGCCGTGCGCGACCACCGCGCGCCCGCGGCCGCCCGCGTCGGCGCCTGACCGTCCCCGGAAACAGGAAAGCGGTGCGACCGGGGCAGGCATCCGGTCACACCGCTGTCTGAGCTCCAGCATCGCGGCCGGCGCGTCAAGAGCGCGGCAAGACGCGAGCGGCGGGTGTCAAGATGGCGTTCGACCGTGACCGAGCTGCGTGACATCGATCTCGCCCTCGCCTCGTACCCCGAGAGCGAGTGGGCGGCCCTGGCAGGCCCGCCCCTGCTCGCGCGCCTGCGCGACTCCGTCGGCATCGACGAGGACGAGCTGCGCGGGGCGGTGCGGCGCTCGCTGCTGCTGGCGGCAGCGGCGGGCGATCCCAACGACGCGATCGGCGCGCGCGGACGCACGGGCCGTCACGGCGCTCTCGGAGGAGCTTGCGAGCGGCGAGCGCCGGCGCGCTCTGGCAGATGCGATCCGCAGCGACCTGGCTCGGGCGACCGGCGCGCATCTGCCGCGCGCTGCCGCCGTGCTGCGCGAGCTCGCGGCTCCGGAGGAGGACCCGTTCCTCGCCTGGCGCCTGTTCTGCTCGGCACTGCTCGCCGTCGCGGCCCTCGAGGAGTGACGAGCTCCGAGCAACCGTGCGCAGCCCCTACCGGCTGCTCGTGCTCGCGCTCGCCTGCCAGGCGTCGATCTCGATCGTGCAGTGGGGGCTCGGCGTGATCGCGCCCGACCTGCAGAGCCGCTACGGCCTGAGCGCCGCCGGCCTCGGTGCGCTCGTGAACGCGACCGCGCTCGGCAACGCCGTCGCGCTGATCGTGGCCGGCGTGGTCGTCGATCGCTCGGGGCCGCGCATTCCGCTGCTCTTTGCCGGCTCGGCCAGCGGCCTGCTGCTGATCGGCGGGTCGCTGCTCACGAACCCCTTCGGGCTCGGCATCGCGCTCTTCGCCAGCGGCGTCGCGGGCGCGGTCGTCGCCGTGGCGGCGACCGTGTCGGTGTTCTACGGCTTCCCGCCCGAGCGGCGCGGGTTCGCGCTCGGCATGCGCCAGATGTCGGTGGCGCTCGGCGGGCTGCTGGCGGCGCTGCTGCTGCCGCTCGCCGTGCACCTCGGCGGCGTGCGCCTCGCGCTCGGCCTGAGCGGGGCGCTGACGGCGATCACGGCCGTCGCGTTCGCGCTCTACACGCCGCACGGGCCGCTCGTGCCCCCGACCGCTGCGCGGCGCGTCGTGGCGCCGTTCGAGGTGCTCAGGGCGCCGGGCATGCCCCGCTTGCTGGTCGTTGCCGTCTGCTACATCGTCGGGCTCACCGCCGTGCTGACGTTCGGCGTGCCGGCGCTGCGCGACGGGGGCGCGAGCAGGGGAGACGGCAGCCTGCTGTTCGCGTTCGTGAGCCTCAGTGCGATGGCCGCGCGCATCGGCTGGGGACGGCTCGCAGACTTCGGCGGAGGCAGGCGGCGCGTCGCCACCCTGCGCGACGTCGGCATCTTCGCCTGCGGCGCTGCCCTGCTCACGTGGCTCGTCTGGCCCCACGGCACCGCCGCCCGCATCGTGGCGCTCGTCGTGCTCAGCCTCGGCGCGCTGGGGTTCAACGGCGTCCTCTACGTGATCGCCGGCGAGATCGCGGGCGCCGCGCGCGCCGGGCAGGCCGTCGCCCTGATGTCGACGGCGCTGTTCGGCGGCGGCGCGCTCGCCGCCGTCCCGCTCGGCGCCCTCGCCGACGCGCACGGCTACCGCAGCCTCTGGCTCGCCGCGGCCGTCGCGTCCGGCCTGGGCGTGCTCGCGACTCTGCGCCTTCGGCCGCGCTCGGCGCTGCCGCGAGCCGCTGCCCGATTAGAGCTGCCGCACCTATGCTGCCCTCGTGGCTGCGCCGTTTCGGGTCGGAGAGGAGCTCGAGCTCACCGTCGACTCGCTGGCAGCGGGTGGGCGTGGCGTCGCGCGCCACGACGGCGTCGTCGTGTTCGTCGACCGCGCGCTCCCGGGCGACCGCGTGATGGCGCGGATCCAACGCGTCAAGCGCCGCCACGGCGAGGCGATCGCGTTCGAGCGGCTGTCGGGCGGGCCCGACCGCGTCGAGGCGCCCTGCCCGCATTTCGGCACCTGCGGCGGTTGCCGCTGGCAGGACCTGCGCTACGAGCGCCAACTCGAGCACAAGCAGCAGCAGGTGCTCGACGCGCTGCAGCGCATCGCCGGGCTGCCGGAGCCGCCGCTCGAGCCGATCGTGCCCGCCGTGCGCCAGTACGCCTATCGCAACAAGCTGGAGTACGCCTGGACGAGCACGCCCGAGGGCGTCTCGCTCGGCTTCCACAAGGCGGGCCGCTGGGAGGAGATCGTCCCCATCCAGGTCTGCCTGCTGACGGGCGACGCCGGCAACGCCGTGCGCGAGGCGTTTCGCGATTGGGCACGCGCCGAGGGCCTCGAGGCCTACGACCAGCGCAGCCAACACCGGCTTCCTGCGGCACCTGGTCGTGCGCGAGGGCGTGCGCACGGGCGAGTTGCTCTGCATCCTCGTCACCGCCGCCGGCGAGCTGACCGGCGTCGAGAATCTCCAGGCGCTGCTCGAGGAGCGCGCCCCGGGCGTCGTCGGAGTGCTCCACGCGGTCAACGACGGCGTGGCCGAGGTGGCCAGCGGCATCCCGACGCAGGCCGCTGTTCGGGCGCTCCTGGTTCGAGGAGGAGATCAGCGGCCTGCGCCTGCGCGTCTCGGCCGGCTCGTTCCTCCAGACGAACACCGAGATGGCCGACGTGCTCTACCAGGACGCGATCGAGCAGGCCGGGCTGACCGGCGGCGAGATCGTCTGGGACCTGTACTGCGGGACGGGCTCGATCGGCCTTGCCCTCGCAGGTTCCGCGCGCCGCGTGATCGGCGTCGAGATCGTCGCCCGAGGCGATCGAGCGGGCGCGCGAGAACGCGCTCGCCAACGGCGTCGCCAACATCCAGTTCGTGGTCTCCGACGCCGGCAAGGCGCCGCGCGACCTGATCGCCGAGGGCCTGCCGGCGCCCGACGTGGTCATCCTCGACCCGCCCCGAGCCGGCATGACCCCCAAGGCCGCGCGCCGCGTGGCCGAGCTGGGCGCCCGCCGCATCGTCTACGTCTCCTGCAACCCGACGACGCTGGCCGGCAACGCGCCCATCCTCGCGGAGGGCGGCTACTCGCTCACGCGCCTGCGGCCGTTCGACCTCTTCCCGCACACGCCGCACGTCGAGTGCGTCGCGCGCTTCGACCGCACCGCCTAGATCAGTACGGCGGCAGGGCCGCGTACCACTCGCCGCGTACAGAGGGGCCGTACAGAGGGGTCTGGCCCCGCCAGGCGGGGTCTGACCCCACGTGGCGGAGCCTGACCCCAGGGTGGCAGTTGGCTCAACCAGGCGGTTTGCTGGTGCCGAGGCGGCTCCGATCGCGGTGCCGCGCCCGCGTCATTGCGACTGCCGCGTTGCCCGGTTCTGGCATGCCCAGACGCTTGGCGCGTCATGCGCCATGTCGGTGCCATGCTCCGCCACTCGGGGTCAGACCCCGCCTGGCGGGGCCAGGCCCGTCCTGGCCGCAGGCCCGTCCTGGCCGCGCCCGTCCTGGCCGGCCAGGCCTGGCTACTCGCTCACGCGCCTGCGGCTGTTCGACCTCTTCCCGCACACGCCGCACGTCGAGTGCGTCGCGCGCTTCGACCGCACCGCCTAGGTCAGTACGGCGGCAGGGCCGCGTACCACTCGCCGAGGGCGCGGAAGGCGGCCCAGAAGCGGCGCTTGGCGGCTGCGTCGTCCAGCGAGGGCTCGAGCGGGGGTGTGTAGAGCGCCTCGATCGTGGGCGTCAGGTGCTGCACGACGCCGAGCTCGGGCTCGAGGGGCTTCGCCAGCGCGAGATCGAGCCCGTTGACGACCGCGAGGGTGTCCTCGCCCATCACGACCACGATCTTCGGCTGCACGATGTGCAGCTCGCGCAGCAGCCACATGGGATACACGCGCTCCGCGAGCTCGCTCTCGTCGCGCCCGTGGTCGCCGCCGAGCTTGACGACGTTCGTGCCGTAGACGAGCAGCGGATCGATGTCGAGCCGCTGCACCGACTTCAGCACGGCCTGGCCGACGCGCCCGTAGAAGGCGACGCCCTCGGTCAGCTCGGCGGGCGTGGGATCGTGCTTGAGCAGGAAGATGTCGCCCAGCGGATGCCCGGACCCGAGCACGGGCTGGCGCGAGGGAGCGTCCCCGCGGCGGGCGATCTCGTCGCCAAGTGCGTTTACCTCGCTGATCGCACGCGCCAGGTAACGCTCGTAGAGCTCGTCGGCGGGCACCGCGTCGGAGTTCGACCGCTGCCCGCTGATCCCTGCGGTCCCCGGCCGCGACGGCTCAATCCCGCTCTTTGCCCCGCTGGCGGCGGCGCTTCTCGACCTGCAGCCGCAGCATGTTGCGCGGTCGCCGCACGATCTCGGCGTCATCGACCGCGCGCAGGAACGACGTCGGGTCGTCGAACGGCGCCAGGCGCAGCGCGGCCGTGCCGATTCCGGCCGGCACATGGGCGTCCGAGCCGGCTCCGCGCCGCAGGCCGTGCTGGCGCGCGAAGCGCTCGGCCGCGCGGTTGTCGCGCTCGAGCCAGAGCCGCGCGTTGGCCGTCTCGACGACGTCGATCGCGTCCGCGTGCTCGTGCAGCAGCACGGGCGAGGGCGTCGTGTGGAAATGGTCGAAGGGATGCGGGACGTAGACGAGGCCGCCCTGAGCGCGGATGCGCTCGAGCGTCTCGGCGAACGTCAGGCCGCGCGGCACCTCCTCGTGCAGGAAGAGCCCGATGATCTCGCCGTCGCTCGCGGTCTTGATCTCCGAGCCGACGATGACGTGCAGTGGCAAGCCGCGCTCGACCGCACGCGCGCGGGCCTCGGCGCCGCCGGCGATCGTGTTGTGATCGGTGACGGCGAGCGCGCCGAGGCCCGCTGCGAGAGCGGCGTCGAGCAGCTCGTCGATGGGCGTCGTGCAATCCCACGAGTGCTCGCTGTGCATGTGCAGGTCGGCCAGCAGGCCGGCTCCCGCATCCATCGCGTTACCGATTCTCGTACACGACCGGGTTCGCGGCCGCGGGCACGGGTGCGCCGGGGCGGGCGTTCACGCGGATGAAGTCCTCGACCTGCTCGCGGGCGAACTCGTCGGGGTGCTGCACCGGGGGCGACTTCATGAGGTAGGCCGACGGGAACTCGAGCGCGCCCGAGAGGCCGTTGTCGAGCGCCAGCTTGGCGAAGCGCACGGCGTCGATCACGATGCCGGCCGAGTTGGGCGAGTCCCAGACCTCGAGCTTGAGCTCGATGTTGAGCGGCACGTCGCCGAACGAGCGGCCCTCGAGCCGGATGTAGGCCCACTTGCGGTCCTTCAGCCAGGCCACGTGGTCGGACGGCCCGATGTGCACGTCGTCCGCGTGCCATCTCGTAGTCGAGCGTCGAGGTGACGGCGTTCGTCTTGGAGATCTTCTTGGACTCCAGGCGCTCGCGCTCGAGCATGTTGAGGAAGTCGGTGTTGCCGCCCACGTTGAGCTGGTGGGTGCGCTCGAGCAGCACGCCGCGCTGCCGGAAGAGGCGCGCGAGCTGGCGGTGGACGATCGTGGCGCCGACCTGCGACTTGATGTCGTCGCCGACGATCGGGCAGGCCGGCCTTCTCGAAGCGGTCGCTCCAGTACTTCTCGCGGGCGATGAACACCGGCACGCAGTTGACGAAGGCGACGCCGGCCGCGAGCGCCTGCTCGACGTACCACTTGGTCGCCTCCTCGGAGCCCACCGGCAGGTAGCTCACGAGCACGTCCGCCTTGGACTCCTTGAGGATCGTGGCGATGTCGGCCGTGGGGCCGTCGGCCTTCGTGATGATCTCGCTGAGGTACTTGCCGAGGCCGTCGTGCGTCATGCCGCGCTGCACCGTGACGCCCGTGTGCGGCACCTCGGCGAAGTTGATGGTGTTGTTCTGGCCGCTGACGATGGCCTGCGAGAGGTCCTTGCCGACCTTGTCGGCGTCGATGTCGAAGGCCGCCACGAACTCGATGTCGCGGACGTGGTAGCCGCCGAGGTTGACGTGCATCAGACCCGGGACGAACTCGTCGTCCGCGGCGTCGCGGTAGTAGTGCACGCCCTGCACGAGCGAGGAGGCGCAGTTGCCGACGCCGACGATGGCGACGCGGACGCGCCCGTCCTGGGCACGGCCGTTGCCGTTGCCATTGCCATTGGGGGTCATGCGAGCTCCTTGGAAAGCCGCTCGCGCGCGGCGAGCTGACGACGGACGGAGAGGATGCGCTGCACGCACGGTCGCGCTCGCCAGGACGGCGAGCAGCGCGATGCCGTACGGCAGCGCGCCCCAGGGCGACGCGGCCAGGATGGCCGCGAGCAGCACGACGCGCTCGGCGCGGCCCATCAGGCCGGCCTTGCCGTCGAGCCCGAGGGCCTCGGCGCGTGCGCGCGTGTACGAGATCGAGGAACGAGGCGACGAGCGCGACGAACACGGCGACGACCGGCCAGGTGTCGCCGTGGCGCGCGAACACGAGCGCGGCCGCGCACAGCACGGCGCCCTCGGAGATGCGATCGGTGGTCGAGTCGATGAAGGCGCCGAACGTCGTGGCCTGGCCGCGCGAGCGCGCGAGCGCGCCGTCGAGGATGTCGATGATCGAGCCGATCAGGAAGACGGCGGCCGCCGCGATGTAGTCCTCGCGGTAGATCAGCACGGCGGCGACGAGGTTGAGGCTGAAGCCGAGCGCGGTCAGCTGGTTGGGCGTGACGCGGCTCTCGCTGAGGACGCGCACGGCGCGCGTGGCGAGCTGGCGGGCGCCGTCGGTGTAGCCGGACTTGATCCGGTCCAGGCGCATGGGCAGCGTGCTCATCGAGGGGAAGGTGGCAGGCCGGCGCTCGGCCCCGGCGCGCGCCGTCGACGAGCGGTCGGTTCGCGCCGATGAGCGGTCGGTCGAGGGGCTCGAGCGACCAGCCCTTGTGGCGATGCAGCGTGATCACGATGCGTCAGCGCGACCGCCAGGATGCCCGCGCCGGCGATCGCGTCGAGGAAGAAGTGGTTGGCCGTGGCGACGATCGAGAAGACGACGAGCGCGGGATAGAACGCCCACATGAGCCGCACCAGCAGGTGCCGCGTCACGAGCACGCCGGTCGAGCCGACGAGGATGGCGGTGGCGGTGTGCAGGCTCGGCATGGCCGCGTACGGGTTGCCGAAGAGCGTGACGAGGAAGCCGCTCTGGTTGAGCGCCGCCGTCTGCAGCGCGTCGACGAAGCCCTCGTCGGGCAGCATCCGCGGCGGCGCCGTCGGGTAGAGGATGTAGCCGGGCAGCGCGAGCATGAACGTCGTGAAGAGCACGTTGCGCAGCAGCGTGTAGGCGTAGTGCCTGAGCACGTAGACCCACAGCACGAAGCCGAACGTGATCGTGAACTGGCACTGGAAGTAGGTGAACTTCGCCACCTCCATGACGAAGCCGGGCGCGTCGAGCGCCCAGCGCTGCACGCGCCAGCTCCTGGTAGATGCCGAGCGACTGCTCGGCGTCCACGACGTCGCGCGCGTGCTGCAGCGCCGTCTCCCTGCCGCCGGTCGCGACCCTGCGCGACAGCTCGTAGGCGATGTCGAACGGGATGAAGATCGCCAGCTGACGCGCGAGCCCTCCCCAGCCGTCCGGGAGGTACGCGCCGATCGTGCGTACCGGCCAGAGCAGGACATTCGACACGGCGGGCATGCTAGCGAGCCGCCGTCGCGGCCCCGCGTGGGCCGTCTGGGAGCGCGGCGGCGCTACTCGGGCTCGGTGTCGCTGGCCGAGACGGGCGCCGCCTCGGCCTCGGTCGCTGCCTCGCCCTCCATGGCGGCGAAGGCGCCGGTGCTGATCGGCGCGGCCTCGAGCTGCTCGTCCTGCTCCGCTCCGTGCTCGACCTCGAGAGTCTCCTCCTCGAACGCCTCGAAGCTCTCCTCGACCTCGTCGACCTCGTCGATCTCGTCCTCGGGCAGCACCTCCGGCCCGGCCGGCAGCACGCGTGCGCGCATGCCGCGCGCGCGCTCGGCGACCGTCTGCCTGCGCTGCCCGATCGGGCGCTCGGGCGCGGCGAAGAGCGGCGAGCCGTCGTAGTGCAGGTGCTTCAGATCCTTCAGGGCCCAGGCGTAGGAGCCGCACCAGCGCGGCGCCGCGGGCCAGGGCAGCGCGCGGCCGCCCATCGACACGGTGCCGACCCGCGGGCGCTCGCCGCGCACGAGGCCGACGGCGCAGGCTGCGCAGGCGCGCACGGGGATGCGCTGCAGGCGAGATCCCCTCGAGGTCGACCTCGACGGTCGCGAGACCGTGCGCGCCGTCGAAGAAGCAGGTCGCCGGGAGTGCCGTGCGCGGTCGCAGCGGCTCGACGAACCCGTCCAGCCGCGCGCCCAGGACGCCGATCAGCCACTCGGCCTCGTCCAGCTCCTCGTGCGCCTTGGCCATCACGCGCGGGCCCGAGGCGCTGGCCGATGCGCGAGCGCGCCGAGGCCACGGCGTCGAGCGCGCGCTGGTGCTGCTTGCTCGCGCCCTCGTCCTCGCGCTCGGCGACGGCGTCGGTCAGCGAGGTCAGCGTCTCGGTGACGCGCCGGCCGCGCGCGATCAGGAGCTCGCGGCCGTCGGAGATGTCGCTGACGGTGTGCGTCGCGCGCCGGATGCCGCCGCGCATGCGCATCGAGCGTGAACACGAGCACGGCGGCGCCGACGGCGGCGAGGGCCCACACCCAGGTGCCGGTGCCACCCCCGGGCGCGGCGGCGGCCGGGGACGGGAGGGCGGCTGCCGCGAGCAGCGGCGGCGCCGAGCGCACTGGCGCGAGCGGCGCGAGTCCGGGGGAGTGCTGGGTTCGACCGTTGGCTGGTCACCTACCTAGCGTCGGCGCCCGCGGCGGGCGCGCCTGTCCTCCGCGTGAGGGATTTGCAGCGACCGGCATCGAGCGCGTCCAATTCTTGATAATGAGACACTCATCTTTTAGACTGCAGTCAACACTCATGAATTGAGCGGACAGCGCGTTGCTGACCGCACGAGATCAAGGAGCAACACGCGGAATGAGCAAGGTCATCGGCATCGACCTCGGTACGACGAACTCGTGCATGGCCGTCCTGGAGGGCGGCGAGCCGACCGTGATCGCGAACGCCGAGGGTGGCCGGACGACCCCCTCCGTGGTCGCGTTCGCCAAGGACGGCGATCGCCTCGTCGGCGTCACCGCCAAGCGCCAGCGCGAGACCAACCCCAAGAACACCATCTTCTCCATCAAGCGCTTCATGGGCCGCAAGAAGGCCGAAGTGTCCGAGGAGATGACGATGGTCCCCTACGACGTCGTCGCAGGGCCCGAACGACGACGTGCGCGTCAAGGCAGGCGACGAGGAGCTGGCACCGCCGGAGCTCTCGGCGATGATCCTGCAGAAGCTCAAGGCCGACGCCGAGGCGTATCTCGGCGAGACCGTGACCGACGCCGTGATCACGGTGCCGGCGTACTTCAACGACGCGCAGCGCCAGGCCACCAAGGACGCCGGCAAGATCGCCGGCCTCAACGTCCTGCGCATCATCAACGAGCCGACCGCCGCAGCGCTCGCCTACGGCCTCGACAAGGACCGCGCCGATCAGACCATCCTGGTCTTCGACCTCGGCGGCGGCACCTTCGACGTGTCCGTGCTCGAGCTGGGCGACGGCGTGTTCGAGGTCAAGTCGACCTCGGGCGACAACCACCTCGGCGGCGACAACTTCGACAAGGCCGTCGTCGACTGGATGGTGGCCGAGTTCAAGCGCGAGCAGGGCATCGACCTGTCCAAGGACCCGATGGCGCTGCAGCGGCTGTACGACAAGGCCGAGGAGGCCAAGATCCAGCTCTCCTCCGCGCAGTCGGCGCCCATCAACCTGCCGTTCATCGCGCTCGCCAGCGACGGCCCGCGGCACCTCGAGCTGACGCTCACGCGCGCCAAGCTGAACGAGATCACGCACGACCTGGTCGAGCGCACCGTCGGTCCCGTCAAGCAGGCGCTCAAGGACGCCGGCCTCGAGCCCAAGGACATCGAGCAGGTCATCCTCGTGGGCGGCATGACGCGCATGCCCGCGGTCGGCGACAAGGTCAAGGAAGTCCTGGGCAAGGAGCCGCACCGCGGCGTCAACCCGGACGAGGTCGTCGCCGTCGGCGCCGCCATCCAGGCCGGCGTGCTCAAGGGCGAGGTCAAGGACGTCCTGCTGCTCGATGTGACCCCGCTCTCGCTGGGCATCGAGACCAAGGGCGGCGTGATGACCAGGCTGATCGAGCGCAACACCACCATCCCCACGCGCAAGTCGGAGACCTTCTCCACCGCCGAGGACGGCCAGACGTCGGTCGAGATCCACGTGCTCCAGGGCGAGCGCGAGATGGCCGGCTTCAACAAGACGCTGGGCAAGTTCCAGCTCGTCGGCATCCCGCCGGCGCCGCGCGGCGTGCCGCAGGTCGAGGTCACGTTCGACATCGACGCCAACGGCATCCTCTCGGTCTCGGCCAAGGATCTCGGCACGGGCAACGAGCAGAAGATCGAGGTCCGCTCGGGCTCCGGCCTGGCCGACGACGAGATCGAGCGCATGGTCAAGGACGCCGAGGCGCATGCCGACGACGACCGGCGCCTGCGCGAGCTCGCCGACGCCAAGAACCAGGCGGAGACGGCGCTCTACTCGGTCGAGAAGTCCCTGCGCGAGCACGGCGACAAGGTCGACGAGTCCACGAAGGCGACGATCGAGAGCGCGGCTGGCGAGTTGCGCAGCGCGCTCGAGGGCGACGACGCCGAGGCGATCCGCACGCGCACCCAGGCGCTGCACGAGGCCTCCTACAAGCTCGCGGAGGTCGTGTACCAGTCCTCCGGCGCGAGCGGCTCCGCCGAGGGCGGCACGACGCCTCCCTCCGACGAGGCCGAGGAAGAGGTCATCGAGGACGCCGAGATCGTCGACGAGGGCGACCACGCGCGGTCGTAGGCCATGACAAGCGATCACAAGCACCCCGACGAGGCCGCAGTCGCGGGCGCCGGCGAGACGCCGGTGCCCGCGCCCGGCCCCGAAACGGCCGATCACCAGCCCGAGCAGGACCGCATCGCGGAGCTCGAGGGCGAGCGCGACTCGTACCTCGATCACCTGCGACGGCTGGCGGCCGACTTCGACAACTACAAGAAGCGCCAGGCGCGGCTTGCCGAGCAGCAGACGGCGCAGGCCGGCTCTCGCATCCTGCGCTCGCTCCTGCCCGTGCTCGACGACCTCGAGCGCTCGCTCGACGAGCTCGCAAAGGCGGGCGTCGAGGAGTCCCTGCGCCGCGGCGTCGCACTCACGGGCAGCGCACTGCGCGACGTGCTTGCTCGCGAGGGCCTGGCCGAGATCGCGCCCGAGGGTGCCGCGTTCGACCCGCGCGAGCACGAGGCGCTCGTCGCCCAGCCGACCGCCGAGGTCGCGGAGGGCACGGTGCTCGCCGTTGTCCAGGCGGGATGGCGGCTCGGCGACCACGTCCTGCGGCCGGCTCGGGTGGTCGTAGCGACGGCCGCGGAGGGAGGCGAGCGGTGACCTTCGCGCCGGCACGCCTCGACCTCACAGCGCGCGCTCTCACGGGCGCGTTCTTCTGCGCCCTGTCGCTGGCCGTCCTGCTTGCGCTGGCCGGTCCGCGTCCGCTGATCGGGCTGGCAGCGGCCATGGCCGGCGTCGCCGTGGGCTGCGCGCTGCTGTCGCCGCGCGCGTACGTGATCGAGGACGGCGGGCTGACCGTGCGGCGGGTCATCGGTGCCCTGCGCGTCGAAGGTCCGCTGCGCGTCGAGGCGGTCGAGCCACGGCAACTGCTCGGCGCGCGCCTGCTCGGCTCCGGCGGGCTGTTCGGCTACCAGGGCATGTACCGCCCCGAAGGCCGGCGATACGCCGCTGCCCTGACCTCGCGCGACCGCGCGGTGCTGGTGGTCGGGAGCGAGGGCGGGGCCCTCGTCAGTCCTGAAGATCGTGAAGCACTTTTGGCTTTGGTGAATCCTGATGTCTGACCATTACGAGACGCTCGGCGTCGCCCGCAATGCGACCGCCGACGAGATCAAGAAGGCCTACCGCAAGCTCGTGCGCGAGACGCACCCCGACAAGCACCCCGACGATCCGGGTGCCGAGGAGCGCTTCAAGCAGATCGCACAGGCCAACGAGGTGCTGTCGGATCCCGAGAAGCGCAAGCAGTACGACCTGCTGGGCGAGGCCGGGATGCGCGGCGCTGCGCCGGGCGGAGGCTTCGACCCGCGCACGTTCAACGCCGATGGCATCGACCTCTCCGACCTGCTGGGCGGCATCTTCGGCCGCGGCGGGCGGAACGGGCCGCGCGGCCCGCAGCCGCAGCGAGGACACGACCTCGAGGCGGGCGTGACGATCTCGTTCCGCGACAGCCTGAGCGGGGCCCGGGTCTCGATCGGCGTCGAGGCGCTCGCGCCCTGCACGGTCTGCCACGGCTCCGGTGCGGCCCCCGGGACGGGCCCGAGCGTGTGCCCCGACTGCGACGGGCGCGGCGTGCGGGCGCAGGCCCAGGGGTTCTTCTCGCTCTCGCAGCCATGCCTGCGCTGCGGTGGTACGGGCCACGTGATCGAGCACCCGTGCGTCAATTGCGGCGGGCGCGGCTCCACGCAGCGCCTGCGCCGCTACGCCGTGCCGATCCCGGCGGGCATCAAGGACGGCGCCCGCATCCGTCTGCGCGGCAAGGGCGAGGCCGGCACCCACGGCGCCCCTCCGGGCGATCTCTACGTCCAGGTCTCGGTCGAGCCCTCGCCGGTGTTCACGCGCCGAGGAGACGATCTCGTCGTCGACGTGCCCGTGCTCTTCAGCGAGGCCGCAGCCGGTGCCACGATCGACGTGCCCGCGCCGGACGGCGAAAGTGTCCGGCTCAAGCTGAAGGCCGGAACCGCCGACGGCGTGCTGTTGCGCGCCCGTGGCCGCGGAGCGCCCAAGAACGGCGACTCCGGCAAGCGCGGCGACCTGCTCGCCCGCGTGCACATCTCCGTTCCGCGCAAGCTGAGCCGCGCCCAGAAGGAAGCGCTCGAGAAGTACGCGGCGCTCGAGGGCGACGATCCGCGCGCCGACCTGTTCGCGCGCGCAGCGGAGGCCTCGTGATCGACCAGACCCCGAAGTACGCGATCTCCGTGGCCGCCGAGTTCGTCGGCATGCACCCGCAGACGCTGCGCCTCTACGAGGCGCGGCGGCTGGTCGTGCCGCGCCGCTCGGCCGGAGGCCGGCGGCTCTACTCCGACGCCGATCTCGCGCGCCTGCAGAGCGTCAAGGCGCTCACGACCGCGCTCGGCCTCAACCACTCGGGCGTGGAGCACGTGATGGCGCTCGAGCAGACGCTGACACTGCTGCAGGCACGCGTCGCCGAGCTGGAGCGGGAGCTGAGCGATCTGCGCCGCGCCCACGCGCGAGTCGTCGCAGAGCGCGACCGCAGCGTCCGTCACGAGCTCGTCGTCTGGGAGCCGCCCTCGCAGGCGCTCACACCACGTCCCTGACTCATTCACACAAGAGGATCTGCACATGGCAACGAACGATCAGTTCACGATCAGGGCACGGGAGGCTCTCGCGGCCGCGTCCGAGCTCGCCCGTGTCAACGGCAACCCCGAGATCACGCCCGACCACCTGCTGCTCGCGCTGACGAGCGAGCCGGACTCGACGGCGTCCGTGCTGCTGCGCGGCGCCGGCGCCGATCGCGAGGCGGTGCGCTCGCATGCCGAGCGCGCAGTCGCCAAGCTGCCGACGGCAAGCGGCGCCACGACGTCGCAGCAGCCGTCGCTGGCGTTTCGCGAGACGCTCGATCGCGCCCGCACGGAGGCGCGCGACCTGGGCGACCAGTTCGTCGCCGTCGAGCACCTCCTGCTGGCGCTGGCCGATCGCCTGGGGCGCGGCGGCGCGGCGCGTGCCGCGCTGCTGGAGGCCGCGCGCAAGCTGCGCGGCGCGCAGCGCGCCGACGACGAGAACGCCGAGGAGCGCTACGACTCGCTCTCGCGCTTCGGCCGCGACCTCACCGCGATCGCCGAGAGCGGCAAGCTCGATCCCGTGATCGGACGCGACGACGAGGTGCGCCGCGCGATGCAGGTGCTTTCACGGCGCACCAAGAACAACCCCGTCCTGATCGGGGAGCCTGGCGTTGGCAAGACGGCGATTGTCGAGGGGCTCGCGCAGCGCATCGTCGCGGGCGACGTGCCCGAGAGCCTGAAGGAGCGGCGCATCTGGGCGCTCGACCTCGGCGCGCTGCTGGCGGGCTCGAAGTACCGGGGCGAGTTCGAGGAGCGCCTCAAGGCCGTGCTCGAGGAGATCTCCTCGGCCGACGGCCGCATCATCCTGTTCATCGACGAGCTGCACACGATCGTCGGCGCGGGCGCAGCCGAGGGCGCGGTCGACGCGGCCAACCTGCTCAAGCCCATGCTCGCGCGCGGCGAGCTGCGCGCGATCGGCGCGACCACGCTCGACGAGTACCGCAAGCACATCGAGAAGGACGCCGCCCTCGAGCGGCGTTTCGCTCCCGTGTTCGTCGGCGAGCCCTCGGTGCCGGACACGATCGCGATCCTGCGCGGCCTGCGCGAGCGCTACGAGGTGCACCACGGCGTGCGCATCATGGACGCCGCGCTGATCGCCGCGGCGACGCTCTCGGAGCGCTACGTCGCGGACCGCTTCCTGCCGGACAAGGCGATCGACCTCGTCGACGAGGCGGCCAGCCGGCTGCGTATCGAGATCGACTCGGTGCCGCACGAGCTGGACGTGCTCCAGCGCCGCGCGCAGCAGCTCGAGATCGAGGACGCCGCGCTGGCGCGCGAGACGGACGTCGCCTCCGAGGAGCGCCGCTCAGCGCTGGCGAGCGAGCTGGAGGGCGTGCGTGCCGAGCTTGCCGTGCTGACCGAGCGCTGGCAGGCCGAGAAGGCCCGCATCGCCGCCATCCAGCACGCCAAGGCGCAGATCGAGGAGGCCCGTGAGGAGGCCGAGCGCGCCGAGCGCGAGGGCGACCTTCAGCGAGCTGCCGAGTTGCGGTACGGACGCCTGCCGGAGCTCGCGCGGGAGCTCGAGGACGAACAGTCCGCGCTCGAAGCGCACGCCGGGGAGCGCCTGCTCAACGAGGAAGTCGGGCCCGACGACATCGCGGAAGTGGTGGCGGCCTGGACCGGCATCCCGGTCTCGAGGCTCCTCGAGGGCGAGATGCAGAAGCTCGTCGCGCTGGAAGGCCGCCTGCACGAGCGCGTGGTTGGCCAGAACGAGGCGGTCGAGGCGGTCTCGAACGCCATCCGCCGCTCGCGCTCGGGTCTCGGCGATCCGGATCGGCCCATCGGCTCGTTCCTGTTCCTCGGGCCCACCGGCGTCGGCAAGACCGAGCTCGCGCGCACGCTCGCCGCGCTCCTCTTCGACGACGAGCGCGCCGTGCTGCGGATCGACATGTCCGAGTACATGGAGCGCCACTCGGTCTCCCGCCTGATCGGCGCGCCGCCCGGCTACGTGGGGTACGACGAGGGCGGCCAGCTGACCGAGGCGATCCGGCGCAGGCCGTACTCGGTCGTGCTGCTGGACGAGATCGAGAAGGCGCACTCCGACGTCTTCAACGTCCTGCTGCAGGTCCTCGACGACGGGCGCCTGACAGACGGGCAGGGACGCACGGTCGACTTCCGCAACGCCATCCTGATCATGACCTCGAACGTCGGTTCCGAGGTGATCTTCGCCGAGAGCGACCCCGAGCGCATGCGCCAGCGCGTGGAGGACGTGCTGCGCGGGACGTTCCGGCCAGAGTTCCTCAACCGGATCGACGAGACGGTCATCTTCCACCGCCTGGGACGCGAGGAGCTGGCTGCGGTCGTCGACCTGCAGCTGGAGCGCCTCCGCACCCGTCTCGCAGCCCGCGGGCTCTCGCTCGTCGTGAGCGACGCCGCTCGCGAGCTGATCGCCGAGGAGGGCAACGACCCGGCCTTCGGAGCGCGGCCGCTCAAGCGCGCGATCCAGCGCCTGATCGAGAACCCGCTCGCCAAGCTCCTGCTCGAGGCGCCGCCCGCCGGCGACGCCGCGGTGGCCGTCGACGCCGTCGACGGCGCCATCGAGCTGCGGGTGGAGCCCGCGGTCGCGCTCGTGGCCTGACGACCGCGCCGAGGGCGGCGGCCCCTGATCACTCCCGCGGGTGATCGGGGCCGCCCGTTCGGGGGCGATGAGAAGTGCATGACTCGCCTCTCTGCACGCCTGCTCGCGCTCACGCTCGCGGCCGGCCTCCTCCTCACGCCCGCCGCTGCCCAGGCCAAGCCGGCGGCGCCGAAGGCCACTGCACCCAAGCTGAACACCACCGTCTCGGCTATGCCGGCACTGACGTGGAATCCCGCGAGAGGCGCGCAGCAGTACGAGGTGGAGATCGCGAGCGACTCTGGCTTCAACCCGGCGCTCGTCGACGTGACGACGCAGAACCTGCGCTTCGTCAACAGCAAGATGCTGCCCAACGGCGCGTACTTCTGGCGTGTCCGCTCGATCGACAAGGACACGAACGCTTCGAAGTGGTCGGGCGTGCGCAAGTTCACCAAGAAGTGGAGCGACGTGGCGGCGCTGCTGACGCCTGCGAGCCTGAACACGATCGCCTATCCGAACCCCGCGATCCTCACGTGGGCGTCCGTGCCGGGAGCTTCGACCTACCGCGTGTCGATCGCGGCCGGCGCGGCAGGCGGCGGCGTCGATGCCCCCGGTGGGATCATCTCCAAGGGCGCGCTCGCGTGGGCCGACAACGGCAATCCGATCACCACCTCGAACACCAACCTCGCCGTCTCGACGTCGCTGCACCCGGGCACCTACTACTGGCAGGTCGTGCCGGTCGACGCCGAGGGCAATGCCGGAGCGCCGTCCGCGATCCACTCGTTCGCGTGGATGTGGGCGGGCACGACGACGCCCACCGTCACGGACATGGTGCCGGGCGTCGAGATCTTCGACCCGCTCTTCCAGTGGGCGCCGATTCCCGGCGCCGCGAGCTACGAGCTGGAGATCAACACCACGTCGGGCTTCGCAACCGGCTCCAAGTTGTTCAGCGCGAAGACCGGCGCGACCTCGTTCGCGCCGACCCGGACGCTGCCGAACAACACGTACTACTGGCGCGTCCGCGGCCTCGACCCCCAGGGTCAGGCCGGCCCCTGGAACAACGGCCCGACCTTCGACAAGACCTACGACCAGACCGCGGTTCCCGGTCCGCCGAACCTGACGGTCTACGACTCGAAGCTCGCAGGCGATTCCGCCCGGCGGCAACGTGGACGAGCCGGTCGTCACGTGGTCGACGGTGCCCGGCGCCCGCCACTACGAGCTGCAGACGGCCTGCGATAGCGGGACGACGATCTACAACACCGCGAACACCGCTTGGACGCCGTTCGGGAGCACCGGTGGGTCGGGGCATCCGCCGTTCTTCAACGCGCCGGGCCTGAGCGTCCAGCAGGGCTCGCCGCTCTTGAGCGGCGACACCTGCGACGTGTACGTGCGCGCCTTCACTGACAGCGCAATCGACGGCACGGCGATCGCGGGGCCCTATGCGACCACGAGCTTCGTCGTCGGCGGCCAGCTGTCGTTCAACAACCCGCCGGCCAATTGCCTCGTCGCGGGGCCCTCGGGCTGCGCCGGGCGCCTCAATCCCGCCGCGGACGTCATCTCGCCCGGGGTCGGGGCCACCGTCGGCAAGAGCCCGCTCATCTGTTGGAAGCCGGCGGACAAGGATCCCACGGCCGGCGTGAACGCCAGCACCGGCTACTGGGTCGTGATCGCGCGGGACGCCAACTTCACGACGGTCGTGCAGGCCGCCTTCACGGACGAGCCGTGCTACGCGCCGCGCTCGCCGCTCGTCGACGAGGGAACCCTCTACTACTGGCAGGTCATCCCGACGTTCTTGAACGCCTTCGACTATACGGGCCCTGCCGGCTCGCTCGGCGGCTTCACGGCCTCGCCGAGCTTCCAACACGCATCGGTGCCCCCGACGCCGATCCGGCCCGTGGGTGGGGCGTCGGCCTCGGGAACCGTCGTGTTCCAGTGGAGCCCCGTGCCGGAGCAGGTCAGGGACTACACGATCGAGGTCGCCGAGGACGCGTCCTTCAGTTCGGACCTCGAGAGCGTGACCACCGACGCCACCTCGTACTCGGCGTCCAGGATCTACCCGGTCGGCACGACGTTGTACTGGCGCGTGCGCGCCAACAACGACGACACCCAGCGGGCTGGCCTGGTCGCCGACGTCGACCTTCGTGCAGATCGCTGCCCGTGCCGACGATCACGACCGCCCAGCCGTTCCTGGGCGCCACGTTCCCGGCGCTCACCTGGACGCCGGTCGACGGCGCCACGGGCTACGAGGTGCAGAACGTCTGGCCCGACGGGAGCTCGCCGATCACGACCGTGCCGACCGCCGCCGCCAGCTACATCAAGATGACCGGCACGGGTCACGGCTCGGTGCAGGTGCGCGCGGTCTTCGGCCAGACGAAGGGGGCCTACACGCCGCCTCGCGACGTGGTGCACACGATCAGCGAGCCCGGCGGCTCGAAGACCCAGCTCATCAACAAGCAGCGCAAGCGGGCGCTGACGTTCGCCTGGAACACGAAGACGAACGTGAAGGAGTACAGGGTCCAGGTCTCGCGCACGCCGGGCTTCACGCAGCCGTTCCTGGACGAGCGCACGGACCAGAGCTCCTACACGCCGCTGCTCACCCAGCAGGACTTCATCGACGGCGGCGTCATGTACTGGCGCGTCGCGGTGGTCGACCCCGACGGCAACATCGGCGCCTTCAGCAAGCCGAAGAAGTTCACGCTGCTGGCGCGGATGCAGGTGCAGCTCGGCGGGCAGCCTCCGCACGGCCAGCGCGGCGTCGTGACCGTCACCGTGCTCAACGCCAAGGGCAAGCCGGTCAAGGGCGCGGCCGTGAGGCTCCGCGGCGCGGGTGTGAACACGCCGTCCCGCCGGTCGAACGCGAAGGGAGTCGTGCTGTTCTCGGTCAGGCCGACCCGGGCCGGCAACCTTACGGCCACGGCGACCAAGAAGCTGTTCAAGATCGGCACGATGGTCGTCGCCGTCTCGTAGTCGTCCCGCGGGGTGCCGGGCCGCCGGCCCGGCACCCCGGCGCGGCCTGCACCGCCACAATGGCGGGGGTGAGCGCCCCGGAGGCAGCGAAGACGAACGGCGAGACGCGCGCTGACGAGATCCGCACGGCCGATCTCGTCGCGACGGCACTGACGCGCTATGCGCAGGCATTTGCGACGTTCGGCTTGATGGCGCTCGTCGCAGGGGCGTTCCCGGCACTCGTCGTGGCCGGACTGCGCAGTTCCGGCGCGGGCCCCGAGGAGATCGTGATGATCGGTTCCTTCGCGGCGGCGGCCGCGGCGCTGGCACTCGCCGGCGCGATGACGGCGTTCATCGGGAAGCGCCTCCGCAGCACGCTGCCGGGCATCGTGGCAACAGCGCTGCTCGTCGCCCCGCCGTTCGGGGTGGTCGCGATCCTCCATCTGGCGGCGATCTTCGTGGCGCCGCTGCTGCTGGCGCCGCTCGGGCTGGCGCCCGTTGCGGCTGGAGCCGGGGATGGAGCCGGCCTCGCGGCCTGCCGTCGCGCGCTCGCGCTCTGCGGCGGCGGCGGGTACCGTCGCTCGCTCGTGCCCTGCGCCATCACGGCGTCGTTCGCGGCGGCGCTCTTCCTGGCCTTCGGAATCGCGCTCTCACCGCTCGGCGGCCGCGCCCGCGTGATCGCGACCCTGATCCTCTGGGCGGCCGTCGCGTGGCCGATCGCGGGCCTCATGCTGCGCTCGCTCTACGGCGCGCTCTCGGGCCGTCTCGTCGTGCGCCTGCGCCCCGCCGAATGATGTGAAGGGTGACGCCAAAAACATCGTCTACGCTCGGGTCATGTCTGCCGTCGAGGAGGAGCCCGCTCCCCGCTGCGCCAACCATCCGAGCGTGGAGACGCTCGTCTCGTGCTCGAACTGCGGGAAGCCGATCTGTCACCGACTGCATGGTGCACGCACCGGTCGGCGTCAAGTGCCGCGAGTGTGCGCGCATGCCGCGCAGCGCGCTCGTGCGCCTCAAGCCGGCGCGCGCGGCGATGGCCATCGGTGCCGCGCTCGGCACGGCGCTCGGCGCCGGGATCGCCATGGGAGCGCTCGCCAACTCGGGCTTCGGCTTCTTCGGCTTCCTGGTCGCGTTCGGGATCGGCGTGCTGATGGCCGAGGTCGTGACGCGCGCGAGCGGCTACTACCGCGGTCCAGAGGCCGGCGTGATCGCTGCCGGCGGCAGCGTCCTGTCTTACGTCATCGCCTGGCAGGCAGTGCCGATCCTCGACTCGCACGCGCGTCTCTCCACCAACTGGATCACGCTGCAGCTCGTGTTCGGCGTCGTCGCCGCAGTCGTCGCCTATCGCAGGGTGCAATGACCAGCGGGCGCTCGCGGCTGCGGCGTGCGCGCCGTGTCGTCGTGGGCGGGCTCGTCGGGGGTGCGGTCGTTCTGATCGACCGCAAGCGCCGGCAGCGCGAGCCGGCGCCTGTGCGGGGCGGCGGCGATCCGCTCGCGGCGTTCACGAGCGCGCCGTGCTATCGCGAGGGCACGCCTCCGCCCGCCCCGCGGGCCCCGTCCCAGTGAGGTCCTTCCGCCTGCGTTATCGCGGCGGCCCGACGACCGGCTGACGCCAGATCGCGGCGGACTCTCCGCCGCGGACCCAGAGCGCGACTCCGGCGATGCCCGCCTGCCGGGCGGTGAGCAGCTTGAGCTGGACGGAGCGATCGGACTCGACCCAGGCGCGCTCCCCGACGCGCGCGCCGTAGGGTCGCGAGAGTGCCGTCTGCGTTGCCTCGGGGAAGAGCTCGGCCTGCGTCGCCTGCTCGGCTCCGGCGGCCGCGCTCCAGCGCCAGCCCCAGTTCGGCACGCCCATCAGCACGCGCGAGCGGGGCGCGACCCGGAGCACCGTGCGCAGCGTGCGCTTCCAGAACGCCAGCGAGGCCACCGGCCCGGGCTCGCTGCGGGGCCCGTGCTCGTTCCAGGCGAGCACGAGCAGCCTGGCCGGCCGCGAAAGGGCGCGCAGATCGTAGGCGCCCTTCCTGAGGGCGATCAGTGTGCGCACGGGCGCCACCGTGACGACGATCTGGGCGCTCTGCCCGAGCTGTACACGCAGCTCGTGGACGAAGACCGGATACCGGCGGCGAGCGGTCGGCGGCAGGTCGCGCCAGTCGATCACGACGCCACCCGCGCCGAGCGCATGCAGCGCGACGCTCAGGCGAAGCGCCAGCCGGCGCCTGAGGGGCCCGTTGGAGAGGAGTTTCCCGGCCAGATGCTCCGGGTCCGCGAGCACGGGAACGAGCCGCACACCGCGCTGCGCGAGGCCGGCAGTGAAGGCATCCTCGGCGTTGTAGTCGAAACGCCCGCCTGGCTTCAATTCGAGCCACGCAGGCGCGAGCAGCCCGATCGACGACAGATGCGCCGAGAGCGACCCGAGCGCCGCCGACGTGGGGTGCGTGGCCGTCAGCGCGAGCACCATCGGCGTGCCGGCAGGGCGGGCGCGGGGGAGCCCGGCGGACGGCGGGGCCGCACTGGCGGCGGTCGCGGCCACGGCTGTCGCGAGGAGGGCTGCGAGGCCAAGTGGCACACGCAGCGAGTGCCATTTGGCCGGGATGCCCCTAAGCGACACGGGACACCTCCGGTGCCGTCGCGGCGATCGCCAGCTCGAGGCGCTCGAACAGCTGGCGGGGAGTGAGCGTGGGCACGATCTCGAAGCGCGCGATGCGCATCGGGTCGGTCGCCTGCGTGAGCAGGCTGAACGTCGTCTGGCCGTCCTCGTTGAAGCCGAGGCTGTAGACGCGCCGGGCCTCGTGGAGGTTGATCGCCGCCAGGCGGGGATCGTTGGTGCGCGTGTCTGCGCCGTAGGCGCCGAAGGGCCAGGCGAACGCCACGACGGGCCGGTGCGCGATCCCCTGCGCGGCCTTGCGCGCGTTGCTGTACTCGATCGCTGCGCGCCTGCGGAACTCGGCCAGCGTCTCGAGCTGCCCGTTCTGCGAGCGGCGGGCGCTGAGGTACGGGAGGTGGCGGCCGCCGCCGGCGTTTACGCTTGCGAAGGGCGCGGAGGCGTGGGCCTCGATCGACCAGCCCTGGCGCTGCAGCGAGCGCAGGCCGTCGGGCGATGCCTGGTACAGCGGAGATCGCTTCCACGCGCCGCCGATCGCGAAGACCGTTGCCAGCATGCCGACGCGCTTGAGGATCGGCGCAGCGTTCAACACGGTGTCGGCGCGCCCGTCGTCGAACGTCAGCAGCAGCGCGTCGTGCGGCAGGTCGAGTACGCCCTCCCGCCAGGCCGTGATCTGCTCCGGCGTGACGGTGTGATACCCGGCGTCGTGAAGCATCTGCATGTCGTCGCCGAAGAGCCTGACCGGGAGCACGCTGCTCTCGGGATTCGGAGCCTCGCCGCCGCCGCCATCCATCACGGCGTGGACGTTGAGCACGATCACGGCGTTGCTGTAATGCAGGTGACGGTCGCGGAAGTAGCGCAGCTCGGCGCCGCCGAGCGGCGCGTACGCCGGGCCGCGGAAGCTGCGGTCGACGTGCAGCGCGATCATCCGGCCCTCCTGGCTGTAGTGCGCATACGCCAGGAACGGCACCGCAGTGAGTGGGATGGCGATCAGTCCGACGGCCCAGGCGAGTGCGCCGTTCACGAGGTTCACGGACAGCTTGCGCTCGATCACGCAGCGACTCCGATGTTGCCGCCGGCGGCTGCGCCGATCTGCTCGACGTCGTCGCAGACCGGGATGCCCGACGGCTGCGGGGAGCCGATCGTGCCGATGATGCGGAAGCCCAGCCCGTCGTCGACCCGGCCCGAGCGCGTGCCCCAGGCGGTCTTGCGGGCGGTCGCGATGGCCCAGTACGTCTGCCAGATCAGCACCGTGGCGTAGAGCAGCACGAATGCGATCCCGGCCCACCAGTACGGCTTGCGGCGCGTGAAGCCGTAGTAGAGGCTGTAGAGCACCGCCATCGCGTACAGCCCGACGAGGTACATCCAGGGATCCGCGCCGTGCACGAGCGGGTTCCAGATGCACGCGTGGAAGATCACGAGGGGCGCCACGATCGGGAACACGTTCGAGGCGTACGTCGGGATCGAGGCGATCGGGTTCTTGCGCCAGAAGAAGGTCGAGGCGATCAACGACTCGCGCAGCCAGCTCTTCTTCCACCGCGTCTGCTGCACCAGGAAGCCCTTGAATGCGTGCGGCACGTTCGTGGCGCAGCGCGCGGTCGACTGGTAGACGACGCGCGAGCGCCGGAGCAGCATGTTGGTCAGCGCGCGGTCGTCGCCGAACGTCGCCTCGCGGCCGAGGAACTTCTGCGTCTCCCAGGCCGGCAGCACGTCCAGCAGGCGGTCGCGGCGATAGGCGGAGAAGCATCCCGACGCGCACGTCACGCAACCGAAGATCGATTCCGAGCCCTTGATCACGCGGAAGGCGACGAAGTAGCGCACCTGCTGCAGCAGCGTGAGCACGTTGTAGCCGCGGTTCTGGACATCCGCGTGACCCGTCACGGCGGCCACCCGGTGATCGCGGAACGGCTTGATGATCTCGCGCAGGGCATCGGGCTCGAGCGTCGAGTCCGAGTCGACGAAGCACACGACCTGCGCCGTGGTCGCGCGGATGCCCGCCGCCATGGCCGCGCGCTTGCCCCGGTTGTGCGAGAAGCGGATGGCGTGCAGGTTCGGGAACCGGCGCGCTGCGAAGGCCATCCGCTCCCAGGTCGCGTCGGTCGAGCCGTCGTCCACCGCGAAGACCGAGAGCAGGTGCTGCGGATAGTCGAGCGCGAAGATCGACGCCAGCGTCGTCTCGATCGCCGTCTGCTCGTTCATCGCCGGGATCACCACTGCGACGGTCGGCAGCTCGTCGGGTCCGCGGCGCGAGGGGTGGTAGAGCAGCGAGAGACTGAAGCGCGACACGAGATAGACCGTCACGCACAGGCTGTAGAGCCCGAACAGCGGATCGAGCCAGAGCGCGGGCAGATACGAGCTCTTGATGAACCAGACGATGGCCGCGAGCAGCACGAAATAGCCGCCGAGCAGGCTTCGCCAGCACAGCCCGGACAGAATGCTTGCGATGCGCGTCACGGCTTGAGCGAGGGAATGTCCCATGTCTCCTGGTCTTCGTCGCCGAGGCGCCAGAGGCCGACGCCGAGCCCGGCGGCGCGCGCCTGGCCGAGTCGCCCCTGCACGCTGCGAGCGTCCGCGTAGTAGGCCGTGTGCGCGAGGCCCGAGGCGTCCGCATAGGTGAAGTACGGCTCCTGGGCGACCGCATCCCAGAGCGTCTGTGCCCCGAGCGTCGACTGCAACGCCGTCATGTCGTCCCATTCGTACGGCGTGGCCTTCGCACCCAGCGGCCAGTCGAAGCCGTACAGCTGGGTTCCGATCGTGAAGCGCTGAGCGTTCGGGACGCTCGTGACGTACTTGATGATCTTCCCGACCCAGGTCGCGTCCGAGATCGGGCCGGCCGGGCTGGTCGACCAGTGCAGATCCCACGCCATCACGAACAGCCGGTCGGCGATGCCTGCGAGCGCCGGGTAGTCGTAGAACCCGGCCCGGCCCGTGAGTGTCGCGCTGGTCTTGGCTGCGACGGCCATCGTGAGCTTCGCGCCCTGTGCGTGGAGCGTCTGCGCGAGCTGGCTCGCGAACGCCGTCAGCAGCGGGCGATCGGCGGCGGCGCCGGCCTCGAAGTCGATGTTGATGCCGTCGTAGCCGTTCTCGGCGACGAGCGCCGAGATGCGGTCGACCAGATCGGAGCGGTTGGCGTCACTCGCGAGCAGCGTGTGGAGGAGTGCCGGGTCTTGCGACTCGACGCGAGGTTCGACGTCTATGCCGCGCAGGCGCGCCCAGCCCGTCACCAGCGCGTCGTCCTGGCCGACGATGGCGAGGTCCGGGCCGAGGTGGAAGTAGGTCGGAGAGACGGCCGCGATCTGCATGTAGTGGCGCTGCAGGTCGTCGAAGCTCGCGCCGGTGGTGGCCAGCATGTAGGCATAGGCCGGACCCGTCGCAGGCAGCGGCGCCACGGTGGAGACGGTGAGCGCGCTGGCCACCGAGCGATGTCCGCCGCCGTCGATCGCGACGACCGCGAAGCTGTAGGGCGTCGCCGGCGCGAGGTGCGAGGCGAGGAAGCCGGTGCTGCGGGGTTGCCCGAGCAGAGCGCCGTTGCGGTACACGGCGTAGCGCTGGACGCTGCCGTCGGCATCGTGCGCGGCATCCCAGGTGAGCGCGACGCTCGTGTCGGCGACCGTGATCGCATGCAGGTTGCCGGGCGGGTCGGGTGGCACGCTGTCGGTGCACGGCCGCGTCCGCGCGTGCGCGACGGGTGACGCCGCGGAGACGTGGCCGACGCCGTCGATCGCCCGGACGCGCAGGACGAAGAGCCTCCCGCAGGGGAGGCCCTGCGCGGTGAGCGGCCCGGTCGTGCCGCGCGCGATGACCCTGCCGTTCCCGAGGAGCTCGTAGCGTTCGACTCGGCCGTCGTCCTGCGAGGCGCCGAACATCACGGTCACGCTGTCGGCCGCGACGGCCGTGACGCGCAGCGCGGTCGGCCGGCTCGGCGGGTAGGCGTCGCCCTTGGGGCGCACGACGACCTGTGTGATGTTCGACCAGCGCGAGTTGATCCTGCCGGTCGAGCGCACCTTCCAGAACCAACGTCCGGGCGCGAGCAGCAGGCGTGCGCCTGCCTTGCGCACGTGGACCGTCTGCATCTGAGACGCGAAGCGCCGGTCGCGTGCGATCCGCAGGTCGTAGCCCCGGGCGCGCCTGGCCTTGTGCCAGCGGAACGGCACCTGTGCGGTCTGGACGACCGCGCGCGGGGCCGGCGCAGCCTGTTTCGGGCCGGGAGGGCGCCGGGCGGCGCCTGCCGGCACGGCCGTAATCAAGACTGCCAGGGCGAGCGCGACACACACCGCAACGGCCTGCGGCCGAGTCGAAGAATGCCTGCCCATATCAGTGGGTATCGACGCGGGTATTCGCCCCTAGCTCCCTCGCGTGGGGGGACGTCGCGTGCCGGGGCGAGCCGCGAGTCGCTCGCTCTGAGAACTGGTTTCAAGAGTCCCGTGGCGTGACTCTTGAAACCAGTTCTGAGAACCGCTTCGTTCTCAGTCGTCTCCGCGCAGGCCGCGGACCTCCGAGAGCGACAGACCTTCGCGCGAGAGGCACCAGAAGCCGATTCCGACGCCGAGGGAAACCTCGATCACCTGCAGGCCGACCGCGAAGGCGATCGCGTGCGGGAAGTCGATCGGATAGGCCTGTACGAGCACCTGGGCGACCGCAGCCTGGAAGAGGCCGATGTTGCCCGGCCAGAACGGGAACAGCTGCACGAGCGTGGAGACCAGGAACACGAGTCCCGCCATCCCGATCGACGGATCGATGTCGGCCGCCGCGAGCGCCGCATAGATGCCGCCGATCTGACAAGCCCAGGAGGCGAGCCCGGCAGCCAGGGCGAAGGCGGCCGTGCGCGGGCGGTGCAGCACCGTCTGGCCGCGCTGCATGCCGCGCGCGATGGGCTCGAGCATGGCGAGCGCCTGTTGCCCGCGCGCGAACGCCAGATCCGAGCGCGGGCGTCGGCGGCTCCGGCGCGAGAACATCTCGAGCCCGATGACTGCCAGCAAGACGACGATGATCACGCCGCCGAAGGCCAGGATCATGTGCTCGAAGCGCGCAGGCACGTTCACGAACGGCAGCTGCAGGGCCATGATCACGACCAGAGCGATCGCGAGCACGATCTGCTCGGCCACGACCGACCCCGCGATCGTCGCAGTGGACACCTCCGTGCCCACCAGCTTGAGCCGGCGCTGCAGCACCGCGACGCGCGCGATCTCGCCGATGCGGGCCGGCAGCAGGGTGTTGAGCAGGAAGCCGATGAAGAGCGCCGGGACGACATGCGCGTAGTGGAAGCGCGGCTTGCCCGGAATGGTGTCGAGGGCGACCTTCCACACGACGGCCTTGAGCAGGATCGAGAGCAGGTTGAGTCCGAGCGATGCGATCACCCACCACCAGGCGACGTCGACCGCCGTCACCGTGCTGACGTTCACCGAGCGCAGAGCGAGCTCCAGCAGCACTGCGAGGAGCGCGAGCCCGGCGATGATGCGCCACGGAGCGGTACGCCTGGGGGGTGCGCGCACCGCGAGCTCCGACACGGTCACGAGCTCGTATCCGGCAGCGTGCGCGCGCTCGACGATCTCGGGCACGGCCTCGACGGTCTGGCTGCGGTCATCGCCCTCTCCGCTTCCATCTGCGTCGTGCAGCAGGAGGATCCCGCCCGGACGGAAGCCGCCCGTCGTGCGACGCACGATTGCCTCGGCACCCGGCTTGGCCGTGTCCCAGACGCCCTTCGTCCAGCCGACGACCTCGTAGCCCCGGCGCGAAGTCACGCGCGCGACGAACGGGTTACGGAAGCCGTGCGGGGCCCGGAACAGCAGCGGATGCAACTGCCTGCCGAGCGCCGTCGAGAGCGACGCTTCGGTGCGATCCAGTTGTCGCTCGACGTCCGCCTGCGACGCGAACGTCAGCAGCGTGTGGTCGTATCCGTGGGACGCGATCTCGTGGCCTTCCTCGCTGATGCGCCTGATGAGCTCGGGGTGCTCCTCGGCGTGGCGTCCGAGCACGAAGAACGTCGCGCGCGCCCCGCTCGCCCGCAGCGCGTCCAGCACGCGCGGCGTCCACTCGGAGGAGGGCCCGTCGTCGAACGTCAGCGCGAGCACGCGGTCGTGCGTCCCACGCCCGGTGACGACTTTGCCGAAGAGCGGCGAGTTCGGCGTGAACGAGGCCCAGGCCCAGAGCAGGACGAGCAGGCAGATGATGGCGAAGAACGCCCAGCCGGCCCAGCCCACGCTCGCCCAGCCGACGACTGCGGCGAGGACGGCGCCGACGGCGATCATGAGGGCCGACGCCCCGACGAAGCGCCTGACGACGGCCCGCTTCCTCATCTCGATCCCCGCGTGCGCACCAGCAGTTCGTCGTAGAGGTTCTCGAGTTGCGCGGCGACGCTCGACCAGGCGTAGCGCGTCACGGCAGTGACGCGTCCCTCCCTCCCCATGCGCGCGCGCTCGGCCGGTCGGTCGAGCAGGTACAGAAGCGCTTGGGCGAAGCGGTTGGCGTCGCCTGCCGGGCTCACCATCAATCCCTGGCGGCCGTGTTCCATGAGCAGCTGGAAGCCCGAGATGCGGCTGGCGACGACCGGGCGCCCGGTGCTCATGGCCTCCAGCAGCACCATGCCGAACGACGCGCGCTGACAGGGCGTGCAGTGGATGTCGGCCGAGGCGTAGTAGCGCGGCCGAGACCAGTCGACGCGTCCAGCCCAGATCACGTCGCCCGCCACACGCTCGGGGAGCTTGCGACGGTAGACGTTCCCCAGAGGCCCGTCGCCGACGACGCACAGCCGCACCGACCCCTCGTGCTCAGCATGTACCTGTTGAAACGCCTCCAGCATCGTCGGCAGTCCGTTGCGGGGGTCGAAGCGCCCGAGGAACAGGATCAACGGCTTGCCGCCCTCGCGCAACTCGGGCAGCGGCTCGGCGTCGGGGGAGAAGTGGCGATCGTCGATGCCGTTCGGGATGATGCGATAGCTGAATGGGAAATACGGGGCGAGTGAGCCGATGCAGGCCTCGGAGACGACGACGTGCGCGTCGAGCCGGCCGAGCCAGCGCCGCAGGATCGGGGCGAACACGTCGAGCAGCACGCCCGGTGCGAAGACGGAGTGATACGTGGCGACTCCGACGGCGCTGCCTGGAATGGCGAGCGGGGCGATCGCGCACATGCTCGGGTTGTAGGGAGCGTGCAGATGCACGACGTCGACGTTCAGGCGCTTGAACAGCCTGCGCAGCTGCAGGACGAGGCCGGCCGGCACGGTGTGGATCGTCTGCGAGGCATTGCCGTAGAGCGGGACGCCGACACCCACGCGCACGACCTCGAAGCCCTCGTCGACGACCGGCCGGGCGTCCGGATCGGCGATCGGCGGCGTGTGCAGCAGATGCCCGGTGACGATGGTCACCTCGTGACCGCGCCGGGCGAGCTCGCGGGCCTGTCCGTGCACGTGCTCGGTGATGCCGCCAAGCATCGGGTAGTAGTAATCGGTGACGATGGCGATCCGCATGCCTGGGCGCGCGCCAGCATAACTGTCGGCCTCCGCGCTGGCACTCTCGTCGCGAGAGTGCCAGTGTCCGGGAGAAGCTCGGGATATACTGAGCGAAATGCCGATCTACGAGTATCTCTGCCCGGACGGGCACCGCTTCGAGGTCGTCCAGCGGTTCTCCGACGATCCCGTCACGGTCTGCGAGGACTGCGGAAGGCCCGTGCAGCGCGTGCTGTTCGCCCCTGCGGTGCACTACAAGGGCAAGGGCTTCTACGCGACCGACTATGGCCGCAAGGGCGCCAACGGGAACAAGCCCGACTCGTCGGCGGCATCTGAGTCCGGCTCGAAGGACGGTGCGGCCGCGTCGTCGGGCAGCGGCTCCGATTCGGGCTCGTCGTCCGAGTCCAAGGACTCGGGCTCCAAGAGCTCCGACTCGAAGAGCTCGTCCGGCGACGGCTCCTCCTCGAAGAAGAGCGACGCCTCCAAGCCGGCCGCCTGACGCCACGCTCATTCAGTAAGACCCGTTAGGTGCAGCCGGCGGCGAACGTGTCGCCGGGCGCGGCGGCGAGCGGGGCCGACTTGCCCAGCACGGCGAGGATGACGCGGCGGTTCTCGTCGCCGCCGATCAGCTCGCTCGCGCCTCCCACCGACGTGATGGTGCCGCCCAGGCGGCAGTGCAGCGTGCTGCTCGCGCGCAGCTGCCGCCAGCCGAGCTTCAGCAGATCGTTGGCCGAGAGGTCAGTGGTGAGCGGCTTGCCGATCGCGCTGCCGACGTGCGGCAGGTGCAAGAGCGTGCCGGGCGAGGCGAGCTCGTGCGCGATCGCCTGGAGCACGCGCTGCTGGCGCAATCCCCGGGTGAGGTCGTTGTCGGAAGGGTTGGCCGTGTTCTCGCGTACGCGCGCGTACGCGAGGGCGTGCCTGCCGTCGAGGTGCAGGCGTCCGCGTCCGAAGCGCCAGGGGTGGCCGTCGAAGCTGTTCGAGATGATCTTCGACGGGTTGTCGATCGTCACGCCGCCGAGCGCGTCGACCAGCTCCCGGAAGCCCGAGAAATCGACCAGCGCCACGTGGTTGATCGGGATACCGGTCAGCGCCCGCACAGTCTGGATCGCGAGCGCGGGGCCGCCCAGCGTGTAGGCCGCATTGATGCGATCGTCGCCGTGGCCGGGGATCGTCACCCGCAGGTCGCGCGGGATCGAGAGCTCGGCGATGCGGTTGCGGCCGGGATCGACGCGCACCAGCAGGATCGAGTCCGAGCGCCCCGGCCCACTGCCGGACCGTCGGTCGGATCCGAGCACGAGCGTCGTCGACGCGTCGGACAGCAGCGAGCCACCGGGTGTGAGCGCGGCGCGTGTGCGCGCGTCGACGCGCTTGTTGGCGTCGTCGAGAGAGCCACGGAACTGCCAGTAGCCGTAGCCGATCCAGAGCAGCAGGACGGCCAGGGCTCCGAGCACCGCGAGCACGACCAGGCGCCAGGGTCTCCGCCGCCGTGGCGGGCGCCGGGAGGGCGCCCGCCCGGGTGGTCGCTGCGGCTGTTCCTCGGGCAGTACGACGACCCCGGGCCGGCCTCGCGGCGGCGCGGGCCGGGAGGACGGGGGAGTCGGCGGTCCCTCGGGCGGTGCGGGCGGCGGCGGCGTCACCGGCGACCGGGAAGCAGCCTCGGCTGCGCCGGCTCGTGCGCGCTCCTCGATCGGGTCCGCGGCTTCGTCGCCCCGCCCGCGATAGACCCGGAACGGCGGCTTGGCGTCGTTCCCGGCCACGGCGGCACCCTACCAGCGCACTCGCGAGGCTCTATCGTCGCGGCGTGCTCACCGTCGTCCCGACGCCGCTCGGAAACCTGCGCGACATCACGCTGCGCGCGCTCGACGTCCTGCGCGAGGCCGCCGTGATCGCCTGCGAGGACACGCGCCGCACGCGCGCGCTGCTCAGCGCCCATGACATCCCCGCGCCCGAGTTGGTCGCCTGCGACGAGCGGCGCGAGCCGCAGGTCGCCGAGCGGCTGATCGCCCGCGCGCTGGCCGGCGAGCCGGTTGCCCTCGTCTCCGACGCCGGCATGCCCCTGATCGCCGATCCGGGTCGCCTGGTCGTCGCCGGCGCACTCGCTGCCGGCTGTCCGGTCGTGGTGCTGCCCGGCCCGAGCGCCGTTGAGACCGCCCTCGTCACCTCCGGCCTCGCGGCGGAGGGGTACGCCTTCCTCGGCTGGGTGCCCCGGGCCGCGGGCGAGCGTGGGCGCTTCCTCGGCACGGCCCTCGCCGCAGCGCTGCCGAGCGTCATGTTCGAATCCCCGAGGCGTCTCGCGGCGACGCTCGCCGACCTCGCGCGCCTCGATCCCGAGCGCCCGATCGCGGTCGCCCGCGAGCTGACCAAGCTGCACGAGGAGGTCGTCCACGGGAGTGCGGCCGAGGTCGCCGCCCGCGGGGTGATGGAGCGCGGGGAGGTGTGCCTCGTGCTCGCGGCCGCGCCTCGCGGCGAGCAGGGGGCGCCGCCTCCCGAGGCGCTCGACGCGGTCCGCGAGCTCGTGGCGCACGGCCTCCCGGCGCGCCGGGCGAGCGAGCTCGTCGCGCGCCTGACGGGCGCCTCGCGACGCGCGCTGTACGACGCTGCCGCTCGCGGGCCCCGGCCTACACTGCCGTGATGCCGCGCCCCGGTGAGCCCTACTACGTCACGACGCCGATCTACTACGTCAATGGCGAGCCGCACCTCGGCCACGCGTACACGACGATCGCCGCCGACGTGGCCACGCGGCACGCCCGCCGCTGCGGCGCCGACGCGTTCCTGCTGACGGGCACGGACGAGCACGGGCAGAAGGTCCAGCAGGCGGCGATGGCCGCCGGCGTCTCGCCCAAGCAGTGGGCCGACCCGATCGCCGAGCGCTTCCGCCAGCTCGCCCACGACATCGAGGCGACCAACGACTTCTTCATCCGCACGACCGACGCCGAGCACGAGGCCTTCGTCCAGAGGTTCGTGGAGCGCATGCGAGAGCGCGGCGATCTCTACGAGGGCACGTACTCCGGCCTCTACTGCACGGCGTGCGAGGCGTTCTACACCGAGGACGACCTGATCGATGGGCGCTGTCCCGAGCACGGCACCGTCCCGGTCTTCACGGAGGAGCGCAACACGTTCTTCCGCCTCTCGGCGTACGCGGAGGCGCTGCTCGAGCGCTATGCGGCCGACCCGCCGTTCGTGCTGCCGCAGACGCGCCTGAACGAGGTCCGCTCGCATGTGGAAGGCGGCCTGCAGGACGTCTCCATCACCCGCGAGTCCGTCAACTGGGGCGTGCCGCTGCCGTGGGACGCCGATCAGGCGATCTACGTGTGGATCGACGCGCTCATCAACTACACCTCCGCGCTCACCTATGCGCGGCCAGGGGAAGATCTGACGACGCGCCTGTGGCCGGCACGCTGGCAGCTCCTCGGCAAGGACATCCTGCGGTTCCACGCGGTGATCTGGCCGGCGATGCTGCTCTCGGCGGGGTACGCGCTGCCCCGGCAGTTGTTCATCCACGGGATGCTCGCGGGACAGGACGGCCACCGCATGTCGAAGACGCGCGGCAACGCGATGGACTACCGGCCGGTGGCCGCTCTCTACGGCCCCGACGCTCTGCGCTACTACCTGCTGCGCGAGGTCGCGTTCGGGCAGGACGGCGGCGTCGGATACGCGGGGATGCACGAGCGCTATCACAGCGATCTCGCGAACGAGCTCGGCAATCTCGTCTCGCGCAGCATCGCGATGGTGACGCGCTACCGCGGCGGGATCGTCCCGGCGGTCGCGCCTGCACCCGAGCTGGCCGCGCTGGCGGCCGAGGTCGCGGCCGCCTACGACCAGCGCTTCGAGCATCTGGACTTCACGGGCGCGCTCGAGCGAGTCTGGGAGCTCGTGCGCGCCCTCAACCGCTTCGTCGAGGCGCGCGCGCCCTGGGAGCTGGCCAAGAGCGAGGATCCACAGGCCGTCGCGACGCTCGACGAGACGCTGGCGACGCTGTGTGAGGGCGTCCGCGTGCTCGCGGTGCTGCTGTGGCCCTATCTGCCCTCCCGGGCGCCCCTGATGCTCGCGGCGATCGGTGAGGCGGGAGACGACGTGGCCTTCGAGCGGAGCGTGCTCGGCACCGGCAGCGGTCGCCCGGTGGACGCCTCGGGCGGGCCGCTCTTCCCGCGCGTGGACGCGCCTGCCGCGTGATCGACACCCATGCGCACCTGCAGGGCCTGGACGGCGGCCCCGGTGCCGCGATCGAGGAGGCCGCCGCAGCCGGGGTGGAGCGCATCGTCTGCGTCGGGGACTCGCCGGAGCTCGCCGAGGAGGCGATCGACCTGGCGCGCGCTCACGCGGGAGTCTTCGCCACGGTCGGGCTGCACCCGCACCGCGCCGAGCTCTGGGACGACGACGTGCGCGCCCGGCTCGATGCGCTGCTGCGCGACCCGGCGGCAGTGGCCGTGGGGGAGTGCGGGCTCGACTACTACCGCGACCGTGCCTCCCGCGCCGCGCAGGCCGCGGCCTTCGCGGGCCAGGTCGAGCTCGCGCAGCGCCACGGCAAGCCGCTCGTGATCCATACGCGTGAAGCGGCCGACGACACGCTCGCGGTGCTGCGCGAGGCGCGCTGCGCCGTCGTGCTCCACTGCTTCTCGCTGCCCGAGCACCTGGACGAGGTGGTTGAGCGCGGCTGGTACGTGTCGTTCGCGGGCAACGTGACCTATCCCTCGGCCACCACGCTCGCCGCGGCTGCAGCGAGCGTGCCGGCGGAGCTGCTGCTGCTCGAGACCGATTGCCCGTACCTCTCGCCGGTCCCGCATCGCGGCAAGCCGAACCGTCCCGGCTTCGTGCTCGAGACGCTGAAGGCCGTCGCGGCGATGCGCGGCGTCGAGGCGGGCGAGCTGGCCGCGCAGGTCGAGGCCAATGCCGCGCGCGTCTTCGCCTTGCCGTGAACGCTCCGCGTCAGGTCACGCTCGCGCGGCTGGCCGAGCTCGGCCTCCGGCCTGACACGAGCCTCGGCCAGCACTTCCTCGTGGACGACAATCTGCTCGGCGTGATCGAGCGGCTCGCGGCGCTCCGCGCCGACGACGTGGCGCTCGAGATCGGTGCCGGCGTGGGCACGCTCACGGCACGCCTCGCCGAGCGTTGCGCGCACGTGCATGCGGTCGAGATCGACGGGCGGCTCGAGCCGGCGCTGACTCGCACCCTGGAAGGCTGCGACAACGTGACCGTCCACTGGGGCGACGCGATGCGCATCGACCTGACCGGCTTCGAGCCGCCGGCGACGGCCTTCGTCGCGAACCTTCCTTACCACGTGGCCGCGCCGCTCGTGCTCGACTCGATCGGCGACCTGCCCTCCGTGCAGCGCTGGTGCGTGCTCGTGCAGCGAGAGATCGCCGAGCGCCTGACGGCCGTCCCCGGGGCCGCGCTCTACGGCGCACCCAGCGTCCTCTGCGCGCTCGCGCTCGAGCCCACAGGCCGGCACGCCGTCTCGCGCAGCGTCTTCGTGCCCGTGCCGAACGTCGACTCGGCACTCGTCGCGTTCGCACGCCGGGCCGGATGGGGCGAGCTCGCAGCCGACTGGCCGCAGATCGTCGCGACCGTGCGCGCGGCGTTCGCGTATCGCAGGAAGACGCTCTCCAACGCCCTGACCACGGCCGGCTGGGGACCTGACCGCGCGACCGTCGCGATGGCTCTACGCAGTGCCGGGATCGATCCCAACGCGCGCGCCGAGACGCTCCCGCCGACCGCCTTTCTCGCCCTGGCGGATGCAGGCAGCTGAGGTGCGCGCCAGGGCCAAGATCAACCTCTGCCTGCGCGTGGGACCGGCGCGGCCGGATGGCTACCACGACGTCGCCACCGTGCTCGCGGCGCTCGCGGTGGGCGACGTCGTCGAGCTCGAGCCGGCCGCCGCGACGCGGGTCGAAGCGCCCGGGCTGACGGGCGGCGACTCTCTCGTCACGCGTGCGCTGGCGCTCCTGGCGGAGCGCACGGGCCACCCCGCGGGCTGGCGGGTGCGGCTCGACAAGCAGATTCCCGTCGGCGCCGGGCCTGGGCGGGGGAAGCGCCGACGCCGCCGCCGCGCTGCGGCTCGCGAACGCGACGCTCCCGGAGCCGCTCGCGCCGGACGAGCTGATGCTGCTCGCGGGCGAGGTGGGCTCGGACGTTCCCTTCCTCGTCTCCGGCCTCGACACGGCGCTCGCCCGCGGCCGCGGCGAGGTGCTCGAGCCGTGCCCGGTACGCGCACCGGCCTGGATCGTCCTGGGCTGGCCGGGAGTCTCGCTCGGGACGGCCGAGGTCTACGCCCTGCACGAGCCGGGCGCCGGTGCGCGCGAGCGCGTCGAGTCGCTGATCGCACAGCCGTTCGCGAGCGACGACGTCACGTGCCTGGCCGCGCTGATCGAGAACGACCTCTCGCCCGCCGCCGAGCAGCTCTGCCCGCCGATCGCATCCCTGCGCGCGCGGCTGCTCGCCGAAGGCGCTCTCGCCGCGGCCATGAGCGGCTCCGGTTCGGCCGTGTTCGGGCTCTTCGCCGGCGAGGACGCCGCACGGTCGGCCGCCGACCGGGTGGCGGGAGCCGTGCCGTGGGCGGCGGTCAGCCGGCTGGCGCAACCAGCGGCTGGCGCTACGATCACCCTGTGAGCTACAAGGTCGGACCGGAAGACGTCGTGGTCGTCGATCGCGACGGCAAGCGGGTGCCGCCGCCCGAGCCTCGCGGCCTCCATGCCAAGCTGCGTCAGCGCCGCGTCCTGCTCGCTGCAGGGCTGGCCGCGATCGAGTTCCTGGCCGTGGCGTTCTGGCACGCCGACCTCCTGGTGCTCGTGCTCTTCGCACTGCTGGCCGTCACGGCCTACTGGTTCGCGGGGCGTCAGCTGCCGCCCGGTCCGGTGCGCGAGGGCGCCTGGATCGTCGCGTTCGCGCAAGGCCTGCTGGCGCTCGTGGCCGTGGCGATCCCGGTCACGGTGTTCTTCGTGTTCCTGATTGCCGTCGTCGCGCTGCTCGTGCTGCTGATGCGCCTGCTCGGCGACCGCAGCCGGGGGTAGCCGGACTCGACTTAGACTGGCGAGCCGGTGGGGCGTGGCCAAGTGGTAAGGCAACGGGCTTTGGTCCCGTGATCCCAGGTTCGAATCCTGGCGCCCCAGTCGGGCCGGTGCGCGTCATGGCGCCCACGCGGCGTCGTCCTGCCGGAACTGCCGCGGGCAGCGAGGGTGTGTCAAGCTAGCCGAAACGGCGGATCGGCACAATCGTCCGGCGCCCCAGCGCGAGTCATCGAGAACGGGGGTTCGAGATGTCCAGCACCGTGAGCTGCGACTGCGGAGAGGTGATCCGCGCCGAGAGCGACGACGAGCTCGTCTCGGCAGTCAGCGCGCACGTCGAGCGCGACCATCCCGAGCTGGTCGGCAAGCTCGGCCGTGACGACATCCTCGCCATGGCGGAAGTCGACGAGGAATAGCATCGAGTCGGACGGCCCGAGCCGGCGGCCCTCGGCGAGGCAGGTAGCCCCGCGTCGCAGGTGTGGAGTCGTCACGCCGGGGGATGCCCGGTAGACTGCCCGCGCGCTCCCACGGGCGCCGCGCCGATGGCTGCCATCTCCACGATCATCATGGCCGGCGGGCTGGGCACCCGGATGCGCTCGCCTCTGCCGAAAGTCCTGCACGAGCTGTGCGGAGTGCCGATGCTTGCCTGGGTTGCCCGCGCCGCGCGCGCTGCGGGGGCAGACGACGTCGTCGTCGTCGCCGGCCCCGAGACGGCCGAGGCGATCGCCGCGGCGCTCCCCGACGTCCGCGTCGTGGTGCAGTCGCCGGCGAACGGCACCGGGGATGCCGTGCGGATCGGGCTCGAGGCCGTGCCCACCGCGGCGGAGCGTGTCGTCGTCCTGTCCGGCGACACGCCCCTGATCGACCCCGAGACGGTGCGCCGCGCGATCGCCGCCTGTGCCGACGGTGTGGGCGGCGCGCTCGTCAGCGCGAGACTCGCGCCGCCGCACGCCTACGGTCGCGTCGTGCGCGACGGCGATCGCGTCGCCCGCATCGTCGAGGCACGGGATGCCACGGCCGAGGAGCTCGCGCTCGACGAGTTCAACGTGGGCCTCTACTGCTTCGCGCGCGCTCCCCTGGCGGCGGCGCTCCCGCGTCTCACACCTCAGAACGCCCAGGGGGAGCTGTACCTGACCGACGTGCTGGGGCTGCTGGCGGCCGACGGCTGCGCAGCCGTCGCAGTCGACGAGCCGGTGCCCGAGACGGGCGAGGGCGTCAACACGCTGGCCGAGCTCGCCGAGCGCGAGGCCGGCCTGCGTGCGCGGATCCTCCACGAGCACATGCTGGCGGGCGTGCGCATCGTCGATCCGGCGACCACGTACGTGGACGGCGGCGTGCGCCTCGAGCCAGGCTGCCGGCTGGAGCCACACGTGATGCTGCGCGGTGCCACTGCGATCGGCGCAGACAGCGTGATCGGCCCTTACGCGATGATCGACGACGGCGCGATCGGCGAGGGCTGCCGGGTCGGGCCGTTCGCCTATCTGCGGCCCGGCTGCATCCTCGCCGACGGCGCGCAGGTGGGGCGTTTCGTGGAGCTCAAGAACACCGTCCTCGGCGAACGGGCCAAGGTGCCGCACCTGAGCTATCTCGGCGACACCGAGGTCGGCGCGGGCAGCAATCTCGGCGCCAGCACGATCACCGCCAACTACGACGGGCAGCGCAAGCACCGCACGACGATCGGCAAGGGCGTGAGCACGATGGTGCATTCGACGCTCGTCGCACCGGTCACGATCGGCGATGGCGCCTACGTCGCGGCAGGCAGCGTGATCACCGAGGATGTCGAGCCGGGCGCGCTGGCGATCGCACGTCCGCGCCAGACCACCAAGCCTGGATATGCCGCGCGGGTCGAGGCGCGCAGGAAGGAGGGCGAGCACTAGTGGCCGACAGCCTGTTCGGCGCCGGCGAGTTCCTTCCCCAGCGCGGCGAGGGGAACGGCACGGACGAGCCGCGCAGCAGCTCGCGCGACGGCACGTCGTTCCGCCGCATGATGCTGTTCGCGGGGCGCTCCAGCATCGATCTCGCCGAGCGCATCGCCGACGAGCTCGGCGTCGCGCTGGGCGGGTCCACGCTCAAGACCTTTCCCAACACCGAGACGTACGTGCGCTTCAACGAGTCGGTGCGCGGCTCCGACGTCTTCCTGATCCAGTCCTGCTCGCGCCCGTGCAACGACAATCTCGTCGAGCTCCTGATCATGATCAACGCGGCGCGCCTGGCCTCTGCCAAGCGCATCACCGCCGTCGTGCCGTGGTTTCCGTACGCGCGCCAGGACAAGAAATCGGCGCCGCGCGAGCCCATCACCGCGCGCCTGATGGCTGACATGCTGGAAACGGCGGGCGTCGATCGCGTCCTGACGATGGACCTGCACGCGGGCCAGGTCCAGGGCTTCTTCCGCGTGCCGGTCGACCACATGACCGCGCTGCCGATGTTCCAGCAGTACTTCCTGGACCTCGGGCTGCCGCGCGACGAGATCGTCGTGATCTCGCCCGACACCGGCCGCGTCAAGCTCGCGAAGAAGTTCGCCGAGATGCTCGGCGGTGAGCTGGCTGTTCTCACCAAGGAGCGTCCCGCCCACAGCCACGTGCAGGTCACGAACGTGATCGGCGACGTCGCGGGCAAGACGTGCGTGATCTCGGACGACATGATCGACACCGCCGGCACGCTCGTCGCAGGCGCGCAGGCCATCCACGACGCGGGCGCGCGCTGCATCTATGCGTGCGCCACGCACCCGGTGTTCTCGGAGCCCGCGTTGCAGCGCCTGGAGGACTCGGTGCTCGAGCAAGTCGTCGTCTGCGATACGATTCCCGTCGATCCGACGACCAGGCCCGACAAGGTGCGGGTGCTGTCGGTCGCGCGGATCCTCGCCGAGACCATCCACAACGTCTTCACCGATGACTCGGTGTCGGCGATCTTCAAGGGCGAGAACCAGCTTTTCTAGGGGCGGCGGGAGCCGTCCCATGGACACGCGAGAAGGCAGTCATGCTCGAGATCGAGACACGCGAGACCGGTGGCACGTCCAGCGCACGCGCCGTGCGACGCACGGGCAAGATCCCGGGTGTGCTGTACGGCAACGGGCGCGAGGCGCTGCCCTTCGCGGTCGAGAGCCGTCACCTGCGTGAGGCGCTGAGCGACGCGGGCGGCCGGCATGCGGTGCTCGAGGTGAAGGTGCCCGGCGCCAAGACGCCGGTGCACGCCATCATCAAGGCGATCCAGCTCCACCCGCTGCGCGACACGCTGCAGCACTTCGATCTGCTCGAGGTGCGCATGGACAGGACGATCCAGGCCACCGTCTCGATCGTCTTCGTGGGCGAGGCCGAGGGCGTCAAGACCTACGGCGGCATCCTCGCGCAGAACGCGCACGAGCTTACGATCGAGGCCCTGCCGGGCGACCTGCCCGAGCACGTCGAGCTCGACATCACCGCGCTCGGGATCGGCGACTCGATCAAGCTCTCGGATCTGCCGGAGCGGCCGGGCATCACCTACATCGGCGATCCCGACATGATGCTCGCGAGCGTCGCGGAGCCCAAGGGCCCGACGGCCGAGGAGGAGGCTGCCGAGGCCGAGGCGGCAGAGGCAGCAGAGGCTGCCGAGGCGCGCGAGGGCGCCGAGGCCGAGGCCGAAGGCGAGGGCGGCGACTCCGCGGACGCGGAGTAGCGTCCTTCTTCCGCTTCCGCACTCGGCGAACGCCGGTGGACCTGCTCGTCGCCGGGCTCGGCAATCCGGGCTCGCGCTACGCGCTCACACGTCACAACGTCGGTTACCTGGTCGCGGCCGAGCTCGCGACGCGCTGGCACGCGCCGTCCGAGCGCGAGAAGCACGGCGGGGCGCTCAGCGAAGTGCGGCTCGAGGACGGGACGACGATCGCGCTGCTGCGCCCACTCGGGTTCATGAACCTCTCGGGTGGCCCGGTGCGCAAGGCGATGCGCGCCTACGGGCTCGAGCCGGATCAGGTGATCTGCGTGCACGACGACGTGGAGGCGCGCTTCGGGCAGGTGCGTGCGAAGCTCGGAGGCGGCCTTGGCGGGCACAACGGGCTCCGCTCGGTGGCCGAGTTCCTCGGCACGCGCGACTTCGGTCGCGTGCGCTGCGGCGTGGGGCGTCCGAGGCCGGGCGAGCGCCGCGACCTGGCCGACTGGCTGCTCTCCCCGTTCGAGCCGGACGAGGATCCCGCGCCGATGGTCGGCACGGCTGCCGACTGCGTCGAGCTGATCGTGCGCGAGGGCATCGAGACAGCGCTCGCGGCGTACCCGTGACCGACCCCGCGCGCTACCGGAGCGTCGCGAGCGCCGCGTAGAGCTCGCGCGCCGCACGTTCCCCGAGTGCCAGGCTCTCGAGGCGGTAGCTCTCGTCGGGCCCGTGGATGCCGTCGGCGTCGAGCGCGAAGCCGGACAGCACCGTCGGGATGCCCCGCCGCGCGAGCGCCCCGAGGATCGGGATCGAGCCGCCGGTGCGGACGAACAGCGGGCGCGCGCCCACGGCCCGGCCGATGGCGTCGCGCGCGAGCGCCAGCACGGGGTCCGACGCGTCGAAGCCGGCGGGCTGGCTGGGATCGATATCGAGCTCGACCTCGGCGCCGGGGGGCGCCGCCTCGCGCAGGATGCGCTCCAGCGCCGCGGCGATCTCGGCCCCGTCCTGGTCGAGGGCCACGCGGATCGTCAGGCGAGCGCTCGCGGCGCAGGGGATGATCGTGCGGCGCTGCAGCGCGTCGCCGCTCTCGATGCCGTTGACGTCGAGGCTTGCGTCCGCCCATGTGCGCGCGTAGAGCTCGCCGGCCGCCCCCGGCACGATCTCGCGCGCGCCGGCTGCGGCCAGTACGTCCGCCCCCGCCGGCAGCTCCGCCCACGACGCGACCTCCTCGGCACCCGGCGATCGGATGCCGGCGCGCAACTCGTCGCGCAGGCGGCCGTCGGGGCCGGCCAGGACGGCGGCAAGCATCTGCATCAGGACGTGCGCCGCGTTCAGCGCCACGCCGCCGTACACACCGGAGTGCAGGTCGCGGCTCGCCGTGCGCACTCGCACATGGGCCATGACGACGCCGCGCACGGCGATGTGGAGCGCGGGGCGATGCTCGTCGACCATGCCGCCGTCGAAGACGATCGCGCAGTCGGCGCCGCGTTCGTCCTGATCGACGTAGCGCAGGACGTTCGACCCCCCGACCTCCTCCTCGCCCTCGAGCAGGACGCGCACGTGCACCGGCAGGTCGCCGGAGCGCGCCAGCTGACACGCGACGTGCAGGAGCGGCAGGAAATTGCCCTTGTCATCGCTGGCTCCCCGCGCGTACAGGCGGCCGTCACGCACGACGGGATCGAACGGGTCGCTCGTCCAGAGGCCGCGTGGTTCGGGCGACTGGACGTCGTAGTGGCCGTAGAGGAGCACGGTGGGCGCATCGGCGCGCCGCGCGCGGAGCTCGCCGACGCACAGCGGGTTGCCGTAACCCGACAGCACCTCCGAGGTGCCGCCGGCGGCGAGCACGCGCTCGCTCGCCCATTCGGCCGCTCGCCGGAGATCGGCGGGATCACCGCCACCGGACGAGATGGATGGGATGCGCAGCCAGTCGCACAGCTCGCCGAGAAGCGTCTCCGTCACGGGCCGGAGGCTATCCTGCAGCCGCCGGCCCCGTGTCGGCCAAACGCATGGACCGAGCGCTCGAATCGAACCTCGCCGACCTGGCGTCCGTCACGGACGAGGTCGCCGCGCAGACCGGCGTCGCGCAGCTCGCGGGCGCGCTCGATTCGGCGTTGCCTGCGCGTGCACGCGTTCCCGAAGCCGCACTCGCGCCCCTGCTGGCCGCGCTCTGGCAGCGCCGCCGCGGCGAGGCGCGGGCCGGCCTGGCGGTGCTCGTCGACGACGACGAAACGGCGCGCGAGGTAGCCGACGAGACGGCCTGGTACGCGCCTGCGGACATGGTCGGGTTCGTGCCCTCGCGCGGCGTCGCCTACGGCTCGGGGCTCGAGCCCGCGCCACACCTCGTCGGCGAGCGCGCCCGGGGTCTCGGGCTGCTCGAGGCCGGTGGGATCGTGGCCATCTCCGCGGCCGCGCTGGTCGAGCGTATCCCGCCGCCTGAGCGCCGGGCCGCGGCCCTGCACGCGGAGCGCGGGGGCGAGCTCGTGCGCGACGAGGCCGTCGCCGCGCTCGTCGCTGCCGGATACACACGCGTCGATCGTGTCGGCGACCGCGGCGAGCTGGCCGTGCGTGGTGACATCCTCGACGTGTTCCCGACGACGGGCGCCGAGCCCGTGCGCATCGAGTTGTTCGGCGACGACGTCGAGCGCATCTCGCGCTTCTCGGTCTTCACGCAGCGCTCGCTGGCCGAGCTGGAGCGCTGCGACCTCCAGCCGGCTCGTGAAGCGCGTCGCGCACCGGCCGACGTGGAGGCATGGACGCATTCCGACGAGGCTCCCGTGCCCGACGACCTCGTCGCGCTGTCACCGGAGCTGATCGCGCACGGCGTGCTCTGCGCGTGGCAGCCCGATCGCGTCCTCGAGGCGGCGCGCGATCGCCTGGCGGAGGCAGCCGCGAGTCACTCGCGCCCGGCCCGCGAACGTGCCTACGTCGGCGAGCGGGCCGTCGTCGAGCTGCTCGACTCGATCAGCGCGCTCGACACGCTCCAGGGCGAATCGGCGTTCGAGGCGCAGCGGCCCGCGCTGGCCGGTCGTGGCATCAGCGAGGCCGAGGCGGAGCTGCTCGGTCTCGTGAGCTCGGGCCTTCGGGTCGTCGTCGCGTTCCCGCACCGCGGCGACGCCGAGCGCATGCAGCTCGCCCTGCGCCGCGTCGACGCCACGCTGCTCTCCCGTGGCAGCCCGCTCCCGGACGGGGCCGGCGTGATCTTCGCCGTCTCGCCGCTGCGCCGCGGCGTCGTCTGGCCATCGGCGCGGCTTGCAGTCGTCTCGGCGCAGCAGCTGTTCCGGCGTCGCGCGGCGGGCGCAGCGGTCGCGGGACGCCTCGGCCGCGCGCTCTCGAGTGCGGCCGATCTGCGGCCCGGCGACTACGTGGTGCACGTCGATCACGGCGTCGGGCGCTTTCTCGGGTTCGACACCAAGACCGTCGGCGGCGTCACGCGCGATTACGTCAACCTCCAGTTCAAGGGTGAGGACAGGCTGTTCGTCCCGCACGACCAGCTGGCCAATCTCTCCCGCTACATCGGGGCCGACGGCCGCCCGCCCGCGCTCTCGAAGCTCGGCGGCAAGGCGTGGCACACGTTGCGCTCCCGCGCACGGGCGGCCGTGCACGAGCTCGCGGGCGAGCTGTTGCGGCTCTACGCCGTGCGGCAGACCCGGACGCGGCCGGCGTACGAGGACGAGGAGGGCTGGCTCGAGCGCATGGAGCGGGCGTTCGCCTACTCCGAGACCGAGGATCAGGGCCGAGCGATCGACGAGGTGCTGGAGGACCTCTCGAGCGAGCAGCCCATGGACAGGCTGATCTGCGGCGACGTCGGTTTCGGCAAGACCGAGGTCGCGATGCGCGCGGCGTTCCTCGTCGCGATCGCGGGTCGGCAGGTGCTCGTGCTGGCTCCCACGACGCTGCTCGTGCAGCAGCACCTGCAGACGTTCCGCGACCGCTTCCGCGACTTTCCCGTGCGCGTCGAGGCCGTCTCTCGCATGCGCGAGGCGGCCGAGGTCAAGCAGGCGCTGCGCGAGTTCGCCGACGGCAAGATCGAGGTGCTGATCGGCACGCACCGGGTGCTCTCGCGCGACGTGATCCCGAAGCAGCTCGGACTGATCGTGGTGGACGAGGAGCAGCGATTCGGCGTGCGACAGAAGGAGCTGCTGCGACAGCTGCGGCTCGAGGTCGACGCGCTGGCGCTGTCGGCCACGCCGATTCCGCGCACGCTTCACATGTCGCTCGCGGGGCTGCGCGACATCAGCGTGATCACGACGCCGCCGCGCGGCCGCCAGCCGATCCGCACACACGTTGCGGAGTACGACGAGGCGCTCGTCGCCGCGGCGATCCGGCGGGAGCTCGGCCGTGAGGGCCAGGTCTTCTACCTGCACAACCGCGTCGAGACCATCCACGAGGCGGCGGAGAAGATCCGCCGCCTCGTGCCCGAGGCACGCGTCGGCGTCGGTCACGGCCAGATGGACGATCGCGCGCTCGAGCAGGCAATGGTCGAGTTCCTGCGCGGCGACCTCGATGTCCTCGTCGCGACGACGATCATCGAGAGCGGGCTCGACATCCCGCAGGTCAACACCCTCGTGATCGAACGGGCGGACCTGCTCGGGCTGGCGCAGCTGTACCAGATCCGCGGCCGCGTGGGCCGCGGCGAGAACGCCGCGCACGCGTACCTGATGTACCCGGACGGCACCGAGCTCTCGGAGGAGGCACGCGCACGACTCGCCGCGCTCGCCGACTACACGGAACTCGGCTCGGGCTACCGCGTGGCGCTGCGCGACCTCGAGCTGCGCGGCGCCGGGAGCCTGCTCGGCGACGAGCAGTCGGGGCACGTGGCGGCGGTCGGGTTCGAGCTCTACTGCGATCTCTTGGCGGAGGCCGTCGCGGAGCTGAGCGGCAACCGCGGGGCGCTCATGCGGCCGGTGCGCCTCGATCTCGCGCTCGACGCCTACGTGCCCGCCGACTACGTCGCCTACGAGGCGGCCAAGCTGGACGTGCACCGGCGCATCGCCCTCGCCGAGACGGTGGACGAGCTGCGCGACATCCAGATCGAGCTGACCGACCGTTTCGGCGAGCCGCCGGAGGCGGTCGAGAATCTGATGCTGGCTCAGGAAGCGCGCATCAAGCTGGCCGCGCTCGGCGCCGACTCGCTCACGGTGCGGGGCGCGCGGGCCTCGGTTGCCCGTCTCACGCTCGGGCCCACCGACCTGCGCGAGCTGCGCGGGCGACACGGCCGCGTGCTCTACAACTCCGCGGCCGGAGAGGTCGGGCTACCGCTCACCCCGGAGCGCCCGCTGACCCAGGTGATCGGGCTCGTCGATACGCTCGGCGACCTCGTTAAGGCTCGGTGAAGCGGCCTGTGCAGCTATTGCAGCAAATCGCATTGCCGTCAATGCTGTGGTTGGCGGGCGGCCACTACTGCTATAGATGAGGCGCGGTGGCTCACCCGAACGGGGGAGTACACGCTCCCCGCGCCGTTGAGCCCAAGCGATCACTCACAAGGCTGTCTTATGCATCCGTCCGCTCGACTCCGCATGCCGCTCGCCGGCGTTGCTCTCTGCTCCGTCGCGCTTCTGATCAGCGCGTGCGGCGGCAGCTCGAACTCCGACGATTCGAAGGTGCCCACGACGGCCGTCGCCGTCGTCGGCACGGAGACGGTTCCGCGGGCGAAGCTCGACGACCTCCTGGCACAGGTGTGCGTGCAGTACAAGGCCGCCAAGAAGGCGTGCCCCAAGCCGGGCACCGCCGCGCGCAAGCAGTTGCAGCAGAGCTTCGTGGCGCAACTCGTGCAGCAGGCGGAGTTCGACGTCGCAGGCAAGCAGCTCAAGGTCGCCGTCAAGCAGAAGGATGTCGACTCGAGCCTTCAGAAGCTCGAGCTGCAGTACGCCAAGGGCGCCGATGGCAAGGTCGACGACGCGAAGTGGAAGAAGGTCCTCTCGGACAACCACACGAGCGAGGCGAACGTCCTCGACAACATCCGCGACGGCCTGCTGCGTCAGGCGATCTACGCGAAGCTGACCAAGAACATCACGGTCCCGGACTCGGCCATCAAGAGCTACTACGCCAAGAACAAGGCGAACTACGCCACGCCCGCCAGCCGGCAGATCCGCCATATCCTGGTGAAGGACAAGGCGCTGGCCGACAAGATCTACGCGCAGCTCGCCAGCAACGACGCGCAGTTCGCGGCGCTCGCGGCGAAGTACACGATCGACCCCGGGTCGAAGAAGACCGGGGGCAAGCTGGGGAGCATCCAGAAGGGCCAGACCGTCCCGAGCTTCGACAAGGTCGCGTTCAGCGTCGCGACCGGCAAGGTCGCCAAGCCCGTCAAGAGCAGCTATGGCTGGCACGTGATCGAGGCCACGGCGGACACCGTCCCGGCGTCGCAGCGGCCGCTCGACAAGGCGCTGACGGCGCAGATCCGCACGACCCTCCTGAACACCAAGAAGCAGAGCGTCGCCAACAAGTGGTTCACCACCTTCCAGAAGAAGCTCGAGAAGAGCGTGCGCTACGCCGCGGGTCTCGCTCCTGCCAAGACGACGAGCACCGCAGCGTCGACGGCAGCGCCGGCGCAAACCACGACCGGCTGATGCGGCGCACGGCGGCAGGACTTGCTCTGAGCGCCGGCCTGCTCGGTGCCGTTCTGCTGGCCGGTTGTGGTGGGAGCAGCGGCTCGGGAAGCGACGTCCCCGCCGGTGACGTCGCGGTCGTCGACGGCCAGAACATCTCCATTGCAGACCTCAACACCACCATGAACATCGCGAGGCTCTCGCTCAAGTCGTCGTTCCCGGAGCCGGGCACGGACAGCTGGGTCTCGCTTCGCTCGCGCGCGCTGGAGTCGCTCGCCCATGACGCCGAGCTGCGCGCCTGGGCGCGCAACCTGGGCGTGACGGTCAAGCCCGCCGCCGTGGACGCCGCCGTCAAGTCGACGCTCGCGAGCGCCTTCCCGGGCAGCACGGCGGGAAGCATCGACCAGGCCAAGGTGGATGCGGAGTTCAAGAGCACCGGCATGACGCGGGCGCTGCTGCGCAGCCGCACCGAGACGAAGCTGCTGGCACAGGCGGCCGCCAACAAGGTCGCGGTCTCGCCGAACGTCACGGACGCGCAGGTCAGGGCTCGCTACGCGAAGGACAAGTCCTCCTACGCGCTGCCCGAGCGCCGGAAGATCCGGCACATCCTGGTCAAGGACAAGGCGCTCGCCGACCAGCTCTACACGCAGCTCGAATCCTCCGACGCGAGCTTCGGCGAGCTCGCGAAGAAGTACTCCACCGACAAGGGCAGCGCGGCCTCGGGAGGCGAGCTCGGCGTGGCCAACCGCAGCGGTCTCGTCAAGCCGTTCGCCGACGTCGCGTTCACGATACGGCCGGGCGTCGTCTCGACGCCGGTCAAATCGCAGTTCGGCTGGCACCTGATCGAGGCCGAGGGGCCCGTGCTGCCCGCCGGCACGCGGCCGCTCGACGCGACGCTCCAGCTGCAGATCCGCACGCAGCTCGAGCAGGAAGGCCGCCAGAAGAGCATCGCGAAGCAGTTCGACGCGGCTCAGGGCGAGCTGAGCAGGAACATCCAGTTCGCGCCGGGCTACGGCCCGCCCATCGCGTCGACGCAGTGACCGACGGCGCCGAGCGGGCGCCGCGCGCGTTGATCGTGGCGCTCGGCCCGGGCGAGCCCGAGCTCGTGCCGGCTCCGGCGCTCGAGGCGCTCAGGCAAGCCGGGAGCGTCGCGCCGCACGAGCTGCCCGCCGCCCTGCGCACGTGGCTCGAGAGCCTCGGCATCCAGTTCGACGAGGGCGCGCCCACCGTGTGTGCGCCCGACTGCTCGGCCCATGCGCTCGCGCGCCGCCTCCCGCGGATGCCCACGCTGCCGGAGCGCGCGCTGCTCGCCCGCCAGGCGGCGAGCGCTGCGGCGGGCGCGCTGCTCGAGCTGACGGCGGTGCTCCGCCGGGAATGCCCGTGGGATCGGGCCCAGACCGCCACCTCGATCGTCCCGCACACCATCGAGGAGGCATACGAGGTCGCGGACGCGGTGCGCGAGGCGGGCCTCTCGACGAAGCTCCTGGACGAGCTCGGCGATCTGCTCTTCCAGACCACCTTCCTGGCGCTGCTGTGCGAGGAGGCCGGGCAGGGCTCGTGGGTGGACGTCGCGCTCGGCGTCACGGCCAAGCTGCGGGTGCGCCATCCGTGGGTGTTCGGAAGCGAGAGCGCCGACTCCGCGGGCGACGCGCGCAACCTGTGGGAAGAAGTCAAGGTCGAGAGCGAAGGCCGCGAGGGCGTGTTCCACGACGTGCCGCGTGCGCTGCCGGCACTGCTCGAGGCGCGGAAGGTCCAGCGCCGTGCCGCCGCGATCGGCTTCGAGTACGCCAGCACGACGCAGGCATTCGGGGATCTGCAGAGCGAGGTGCGCGAGTTGCGAGCCGAGCTCGGCGACGAGCCCGAGCCCGAGCGCGAGCCCGTGGCCGCAGTCGTCGACGAGATCGGCGATGTCCTCTTCGCATGCGTGAATGTGGCGCGCCGGTACAACTGCGATCCCGAGCTCGCGCTGCGTGCCGCGACCGCCCGCTTCCGCGAGCGCGTCGAGGTCGCGGAGCGACTCGCCGAGGCCGACGGCGTGATCTTCCGGGCGGCGGGGATGCCGGAGCAGGAGCACTACTATCAGGCGGCCAAGCGTTCTCTCAGGGACGGCAAGTGACAACGATCGCATCCGTTCACGCGCGCCAGATCCTGGATTCGCGCGGAAACCCGACAGTCGAGGTCGAGGTCGTCACCGACGCGGGCGCGTTCGGGCGCGCGGCCGTACCGTCGGGCGCATCGACCGGGTCGCATGAGGCCGTGGAGCGCCGCGACGGCGGCTCTGCGTACGGCGGCAAGGCCGTCGAGGGCGCAGTCGCGAGCGTCAATGACGAGCTCGGCCCGGCGCTCCTCGGCCGTGACGTGCACGACCAGCGCGGAACCGACCGTCTGCTCTGCGACATCGACGGGACGCCGGACAAGGGCCGGGTCGGCGCCAACGGGGTGCTCGGAGTCTCGCTGGCAGTCGCCAGGGCGTCGGCGGCGGCACTCGGCTTGCCGCTCTGGCGCTCGCTGGGAGGGCCCGCCGCCCACGTCCTGCCCGTGCCCATGATGAACGTGATCAACGGCGGTGCGCATGCCGACAACGCGCTCGACCTGCAGGAGTTCATGGTCGTCCCGCACGCGCGCGGCGAGCTTCGCCGAGGCCCTGCGGGTGGGCAGCGAGGTCTACCACGCGCTCAAGGCGCGTCTGCACGGCGACGGTCTCGGCACGGCCGTCGGCGACGAGGGCGGCTTCGCTCCGGAGATCTCCTCTGCCGAGGCGGCGATCGAGCTCATCCTGGCGGCCGCCGGCGACGCCGGGCACGGAGACGCCGTCGGCATCGCGCTGGACCCGGCCATGACGGAGCTCTACCGCGACGGCGCCTACCACGTCGAGGGCCGGGCGCTGAGCTCGGCGCAGCTCGCCGAGTGGTGGGAGAGCCTGTGCGAGCGCTATCCGGTCGTCTCGCTCGAGGACGCGATGGCCGAAGACGACTGGGACGGCTGGCGGCTGCTCACCGAGCGGCTCGGCGAGCGGGTGCAGCTCGTCGGCGACGACCTCTTCGTGACGAATCCGGAACGGCTCGCGAGGGGCATCGACGCAGGAGTCGCGAACGCGATCCTCGTGAAGGTGAATCAGATCGGCACGCTCAGCGAGGCGCTCGATGCGATCGCGCTGGGGGCGCGCTCGGGCTACCGCTCGGTGATCTCGCACCGCTCGGGCGAGACCGAGGACTCCACGATCGCCGACATCGCGGTGGCGACCAATGCCGGGCAGATCAAGACCGGGGCCCCCGCACGCTCGGAGCGTGTCGCCAAGTACAACCAGCTGCTGCGCATCGAGGAGCAACTCGGGGCGTCGGCGGTGTACCCCGGGCTGAGCGCGTTCTCCGGGCGCAGCGCATGAGCATCGCGCCGCGCCGCACCAAGATCGTCTGCACGATGGGGCCGGCGACGAGCGAGGAGCCGATGATCGAGCGCCTCGTCGCGGCGGGCATGGATGTCGCGCGCGTGAACTGCTCGCACGGTGACCCGGCCGAGCTCGAAGCGCTCGTCATGGCGGTTCGCGCCGTCGAGAAGCGGCTCGACCGGCCGCTCGCCATCCTGGCCGACCTCCCGGGTCCCAAGCTGCGCGTCGCTCGCCTTGCGGAGCCGCGCCGCGTCGAGAGCGGCGACGAGCTGGTGCTCGCGAGCACGGGCGCCGCGGGCGCGGAGGATCTCGAGCTCGGCTTCGAGCTCGACTTCGCGCGTGTCGTGCGACCGGGCTCGCCGGTCATGATCGACGACGGGCGCGTGCGGCTGCGAGTCATCGAGGCGCTCGGGAACCGCGTGCGCTGCCGGGTCGAGACGGGTGGGCTGATCCGCTCCCAGAAGGGCGTGAACCTGCCGGGCAGCTACCTGCCGATACCGTCGATCACGGATCGCGACCGCGAGATGCTGGAGTACGCGGTGCGATGGGACGTCGACTATGTGGCGCTCTCGTTCGTGCGCCGCGCCGAGGACGTCGAGGATCTCAAGCGCCTCGTGCACGGCCTCGGCGGGCGACAGCGCGTGATCGCCAAGATCGAGAAGCTGGAGGCGATCGAGCAGCTCGAGGCAATCGTCGCGGTCACGGACGCCCTGATGGTCGCCCGCGGCGATCTGGGCGTCGAGATCGGCGCCGCAGAGGTGCCGATGCTGCAGAAGCGGCTGATCCGCATGGGGCGCGAGGCGGGCAAGACCGTGATCACCGCGACGCAGATGCTGGAGTCGATGATCGACGCTCCCGAGCCCACGCGCGCCGAGGCGTCCGACGTCGCCAACGCCATTCTCGACGGCACCTCGGCGATCATGCTGAGCGGCGAGACCGCCGTCGGCAAGTACCCGGTCGAGGCGGTCGACACGATGGTCCGCATCGCGGCCGCCGTCGAGCCCGAGTTCGCCTACCGCGACACGCCCTTCGAGGCCACGCGCCAGGGCCCGCGCTACATCTCGGACGTCGTCGGGCATGCCGCCTGCGACATGGCCGAGATCATCGAGGCCGCGGCGATCATCGTCCCGACCGTGTCGGGCGAGACTGCGCGCGAGGTCTCGCGCCACCGTCCGCACAGGCCGATCGTCGCCTGCACGCCCAGTCTCGATGTCCAGCGCCAACTCATGCTGGACTGGGCCGTGGTCCCGCTCGCGCTGGACCCGACGAAGGACGTCGAGACGCTCTGGCTGCGCTCGATCGACGCCGTGCAGCGCGCCGGTATCGCGGGGCCGGGGGATCGCGTCGTGATCACGAGCGGAACGAACGTCAACCGCCCGGGCGCCACGAACACGATCCTCGTGCAGACGCTCTGACCGCCGCAGCTCAGGGCGTGAGCGCGAACGGCTGCTCGCCGGGGCGGATGTAGCCCTGCTTGCGCGCCTGGGCGATCAGCGCCGTGCGCTGGGACGCGCTCCTCAGCTCGGCCTGGAGCTTCGCGTGCCGCCGATCGAGCTGCGTGACCTCGGTGCGCAACTGCTGCGTCGCGCTGCGCGCTCGCAGGTACGAGCGCACGGGCCCGACGCACAGCACGAGCAGCAACAGCAGTAGCGCGACCGCTCGCGAGGCGCCGGGCGCGGTGCAGGCGCGCGCGTCGAGCGGGGCGGGGGCGAGGCGGCATCGGCACGGCTTCGCCGCCAGCGCCGCCGCTCCTCCCGGATGCGACACTTCCGCTCGTGCAAGACGCCACGGAGCGTGATCGGGAGGCGATCGAGCGTCAGCTCGGGCGGCCGCCGCGTGCGCTCGCCGGCGTCGCGGCGCGCTGCGTGCACGGCGGCCCGAGCGTGATCGCCCAGCGGCCGTACGACGAGCTCGGCGAGCCCTTTCCGACGACGTTCTGGCTCTCGTGTCGCGTGCTGGTGCGCGCGATCGGCGAGCTGGAGTCGAGCGGCGGCATCGCGGCCTTGGAGAGCGAGCTCGCGGCGCGGCCGGCTCTGCGCCAGAGCCGGCTGCGGGCCGATGCCCGCGTTCGGGCGCTGCGCTCTGCGCTCGACCAGGGCGGGCGCCGGGCCGATGCGGGCAGCGTGTCGACGACCAGCCTCGAGGGCGGAATCCCCTCGGCGCCGCTCAAGTGCCTGCACGCGCACGCGGCGGTTGCGCTCGCCGCGCCGCCCTACGCGTTCGGGCGGCTCGTCCTCGAACGCGCTCGGCCGCCGACTCCGGAGGCCTGCTGCGCGTGGGCGTGAGCGAGCAGAGCGTGCGCCTCGCGCGGGAGGACTGGCGCAACGGGGAGCGGGTCGTGGAGCGCATCCTCGCCGATCCCGCGCGCGCGCCGATCGCCACGGACGTCATGCAGGAGCTCCACCGTGAGCTGCGCAGGCGGCTGGGGCAGACCTACACGCTTGCGGCGCTCGTCGCGCTCTACGCCGACGCGGATCGCTGGGGACGCGAGGCGGCCCAGCGCGTGGCGCCCGGGATCGGCTGGGCCCAGGACAGCGTCTTCGCCGACGCGGCCTGCGCGCGCGCAGCGCGCAACGCCCGCGATTGGACTCCGGCCTGAGCGCGCTGCCGCCACCGCCGCCGTCCGGGCCGACCGAGGAACTGCTGCGCATCGAGCGCCGCCGCCAGGCCGCGGTGCGGCAGCGCCGCCATTCGCGGATGCGCGTCCTGCTCGTCCTGATCCTGCTCGTGGCCGTCGGCGTGGGCGGCTTCCTCGCCGGTCAGCGGCTCACGCAGGCGCCCGGGCCCGAGCTCACGACGTCGGATCGCGGGCTCACCAGGGTCACGCTGACCGAGACCGTCGCCACGCGCACCGTCACCGTCACCACTGGCCGATAGGCATGCCAAGTGCCATACCAGAGAGGTGATTCGCGGCCGGGGCCGACCGATGTCCTGGATCCGGGCTACACTGAGACGCATGAAGGGAGACGGCGAATCGCCGCACCGGCGCACGGGTGCGCGGTCTGCCGAGCCAACGTGGTTGACGCTCGGGCAGGCGGCGAAGTATCTCGGCATCGCGCAGAGCACTGTGCGCGTGTGGACGGATAGCGGGCGCCTGCCCGTTTTCTACACGCCCGGCGGCCACCGCCGTTTCCTGCGATCCGACCTCGACGCGTTCATCCAGCGCAACGGAGCCGGTTCCCGTCCGCGTGGCGACGCCGTCGTGCTCGTCGTGGACGACAACCCCAAGCTGCGCTCGTTCATCCGGGTCAATCTCGAGTTCGACGGCATGGTCGTGCGCGAGGCCGCCACCGCCGAGGAGGGCCTGGCGGCGCTCGACGAGGACCCGCCCGACCTCGTGATGCTCGACGTCAACCTGCCGGGCATCGACGGCTGGGAGATGCTGCGGCGCGTGCGCGAGCGCCACGGCATCGAGACGCTCCCCGTGATCATGTTCTCGGGTGAGAGCGAAGACGATCACGCCGAAGAGCACGGGGCCAACACGTTCGTCGGCAAGCCGCTCGACCCGCTCGCACTCGTCGAGCAGGCCAAGGCGCTGTTGCGCGTGCGCGTCACCCAGTTCGGCTAGGCAGCCCTCAGCTCGTTCCGTGAGAACGTCTGAGCGCCGCTGAGTTGCTCAGCCGGGCTGGCGGTCGGGCTCGGCGTCCGCAGCCGAGCGCCGCAGGACGATCGCGTCGGCGCTGATCTCGACGCGCAACGGCCCGGCGTCTCCCCAGTGCTCCTGGAAGGCCGGATCCGCCGTGACGGCGGGGTCGAGGAGAAGCACGCTGCCCGGCAGCAGGCGAGCCTCGAGCCCGCGGCCGCGGCCGCGGCCGCGCCGGCGGCCGCCGCGCTTGCGCGCTGTGCCAGTGCGGGCCGGCTCGTCCTCACCGGTCGCCTCCTCGCCCCCCTCGGCTGCGGCCGGTGGCTCCACCGGTGTCTCGGCGGTCGCTGAACTGCTCCGGCTCGAGCCGCTGCGGGTGCCGCGGCGGCTCCTCTTTGCCGGCGCAGCCGCGGTGGCGGCGGCCTCCTCCGCACCTGCCGCCGTGTCGGCCTCGCTGCCCACGTGCTTCGATTCGTCCGCCGAGGCGGCCGCCGCGCGCTTGCGCGTGCGGCGGCGCGGCGCGGCGCTTTCGGCCGCGGGCTCGGGCGCTGGTGCCGCTGCGGGAGCCGGAGCCGCCTCCGGCTCGGGCGTCCTGGCCTTCGGCCCTCCGTCGGCGGCCGCCGCGGCAGCCGCCGCCTCCTCTTCGGCCAGCATCGCCTCGACGATGCTGTCGGGCGTGATCGGGGCAAGCGGGGCCGGCCCGCCGCGCTCGATGCCGTTCTCCTGGCGAAACGCGCGTACCGCATCGGCGGTGGTGTCCAACTGGTGGGCGATCCAGGCGTCCGTCGAGCCCTCGTGCGCCCACGCGCGAATCCGGTTGAGCTGCGGCTTGAGAGCGGTGAAGCGTCGCGACATGGCGAGGATCGTATGCGATTGCCCGTGACGTCCCGCACGCCGGATGGCGCGCTCTGCCGCCGGGCATCCGGCAGCGTCTGCAGCGCTACCCGAACAACGAGCGAGCGACTTCGAGCGCCCCGTATCCGATCGCCGCCGCGGCCGCCGCCGTGAGCAGGACGAACAACCAGATCATCCAGCGAGCGCGCCGTTCGCGTGCGCGCCGCTCGCGGTCCTCCTCGCGCGCTCGCCGACGCCGTTCGAGCTCCTCGATGAGCTCACGCTCGAGCTCGGGGTCGTCGGCTCGATCCTTCCAGCGTGTACGGCGCCTGCCCGGGGGCACGCTCACGCCCATAAGGGTAGTCCATGCACCTCCAGGCACCCTATGCTGGCGCCGTGGTCGACGAGACTGCCCAGGCCGAGCCGCCCGGCCTCGCGCTGCTCGTCGAGCTGCGAGCTTCCCTGCTGGAACGCTGCTCGCTCGCCGCGCACGAGGTGCTCGCACCCGAGGGCGTGCCGTTCTCACGCGTGCGCGCGGGCTGTGAGCAGGCCCTCGAGGCGGTGGAGCGCTCCCTGCGCGATCCGCATCGAGCGCCGTTCTCATCTCTTGTCCTCGAGCGCGAGGTCGCGGGCTGTATCCAGGGCGGCCTCAGCTTCGTCTCGCTGGTGCGCGCGCTCCAGCGCGCGTTCGTCGAGCTGGGCACGCAGGTCGCGGGGGCTTCGCTGGAGGCCGCCGAGGCCGTGCTCGCGGCCGGGGGAAGCGTGCTCGAGCGCGTCGGCACGGCTGCAGCCGCCGAGCTCGACACGACGCATCGAGCCTCACTGCGTCGCCGCGCCGCGATCGCCGACCGCGTTCGCGCCGCCGCCAGCCTGCTGGCCGGAGTCGCCCTCGACCTCGATCGTGTCCTGGACGCGATCAGCCGCGCCACGGCCGAGGGCCTCGCGTGCGACTGGGCGGCGGTCGCCGTGCGCGAGCCCGACGGCCGCCTGGTGATTGCGGCGAGCGCCGGTCGCGGGGCCGGCTGGGTGCAGCGCTGGCACCTGCGCGCCGACGGCGGATTCGCGGCGCGCGCACTCACGAGCGAGGGCGCAGCGATCGCGAGCGAGCCCGGCGATATCCCGTTCGAGGGTGATGGCGCCCCCACTGCAGTGCTCGCGTTCGCGCTACGTGACGCGGATCGCGAGAGCGTCGCCGTGGTCTTCTGCGGCCGCGACGCCGGCGAGGCGCTTGCATCCGAGGATCTCGCGCTGGCCGACGGCATCGCGGAGATCGCCGGGCGCGCACTCGAGGCCGCGCATGCCGCGGTGGGGGCGCGACGCCTCTCTGCGCAGCTCGCGGCACTCGACCAGGCCGCAGCCGCGGCAGGCGAGGGCGACGATGCGCGCGCCCTCGCGCTGCTCGCTCGTGTGGCGGCGGAGCTGGCCCGCGCCGATGCCGTGCTCGTGCGCGTTCTCGACACCGCTCGGGGAGTGCTCGTCGCTCGCGCCGTCCATGTTGACGCCCCTGCGCTGGAGGCCGAGCTGACCGGCACGAGCGTGCCGGCCGAGGGCGGGCTCGAGGAGGCGATGCGCGGACGCGAGGCCGAGCTCGATCCCGCGCTCGAGCCTGCGGTCGCGCGCCGCCTGCAGAGTCGCGGGGCGACGACCGCACTCGCCCTGCCGATCGGCGGGACGAGTGGCACCGTGGGCGTGCTCGAGATCCTGCGGGCAGGGCCGGATCCGTTCAGCGACTCCGAGCGCCAGCTCCTCCAGCACGTCGCGGCGCAGGCCGCGCTGGCCCTGTCGCGCGCCGGCGGAAGCGTCGAGACCGGGCTGCCGGAGCTGCTCGACATCGCCGGCGAGGCGCTCTCTGCCACGAGCGACGCCGCCGCCGTCGCACGCGTCGCCGCCAGGCTCGCGAGCGGTGCCTGCCGGGCAGACAGCGCGCTCCTGCACTCGCTCGAGGAGGACGGCCTGCACGTGCTCGCCGGCTTCGGCTCGCGGCTCGCCGACCCGGTCAGACAGGGCCCCTTGGATGCGCTGGCGCTCGAGGCGCTGCGGCACGACGACGCGATCGTGACGGGAGGCGATGGCTCGGCTCCCCTCGCCGGTGGAAGCGGAGCCGGCGCTGTGCTCTCGGTCGTGCTGCGCGCACGCGGCGAGGCGCTCGGTGTCCTGCAGTTGCTGTTCGCCGAGCGCGATCGCGCCGACGCCGCCAGCACCGACGTCGCGCTCACCGTCTTCGCCACTCGCGTGGCCGAGGCGCTCGCTGCCGCCCGGGCGGGGCGCCGCCTCTCCGTGGAGCTGGCGGATGCGCGCGCACTCTGCGACGCGATCGCACCGGCGGGCGAGCCGTCCACCCAGCGAGCGCTGGAAGCCGCGCTGCGGCTGACGAAGCTGACGACGGGCGGAGTCTGGGCTCGGGCCGGCGACGGCTCGCTGCGCGAGGTCACGACAGCCGGTGGCGGCGCCGCTGCTGCCGCGCTCGTCGCGGCGCTGCTCGACGAGGCCGGCGGCGCGCCCACCCTGCGCGGCGACCTCGCGTCGGACACGCGCCTGGCACCGCTCGCGCGCTCGGTCAACGCCGGGAGCGCGGTGATCATCCCGCTCGCGCTGCGCGACCTCGACGTGGGAGTGCTCGCCCTGCTCTCCTCGGCGGCCCAACCGCCGCCCGGCGCGGCCGAGGTGGCGCTGCGCGTCGCCGGCGTCACGGCCGCGGTCCTGGCAGCCGACGAGCAGCGGCGCATCGCCGAGCAGACCGCGCGCGGCGCGAAGGCCAGCGAGATCACGGCGCGCTCGGTCGCGGTGCGGCTCGAGGCGCATGAGGCGCTCGTCGATGCGGCACTCGAGGGCGGCGATCCCGACGGCGCGCTCGCTGCGGCCGCGGCCCGCATCGCCACCGTCTCGACCTGCGCCGTCCAGCGGCTGCGTCAGGACGGCACGCTCGCGCCCACCGCACTGCACGTCGAGGGCAACGCGCTGCGCGAGCCGGTCGGCCGCGTGCTCGGCCGCCCGCTCGACGTGACGACTGCCGTCGTCGCGCGTGCGCTCGCGGGGGAGGTCGTCGTGCTCGACGCCCACGATGCAGATGCAGGGCCGCTCGCGTCCTTCGTGCAGTCCGGCTCGTCCGCCGCTCTGGTTCCTCTCGGGCCTCCTGGAGCGATCCGCGGCGTGGTGGTGATGGTGTCGCTCGACCCGACGCGCCCGGTCACCGTCGCCGCGGCACAGGCTGTGCGCCGGCTCGGCTCGCGCTGAGAGGTTCTGGCTCAGAACCTCTACTGCCGGAGGTCGTCGATCACACAAAGCGCACGTGCCCCTGAGCAGGGATATCACCCTTCTGGTGGAATCGCGCCCGGGCTCGGCCGCGACGTGCAACACTGACCGCGTGCTCGGGCCGGGACGCCTCATTTCCGCTGCCGCGATCCTCGCCGTGTGCATCCCGCTCGCGGGGGCGCAGGCGGCCTCGACCGATGATTCGTCGGCTCTGCCGAACGGGGTGATCGCGCCCGGCGTGAGCGTGGCCGGCGTGCCGGTCGGTGGCATGACTGTCAGCCAGGCGCAGCCCTGGGTCAGGCAGGAAGTGCTCGGCCAGCTCACCGTCACGGTCGGCTCCAGGTCCTGGACCGTGCCGACGACGCAGCTCGGGCTGCATGCCTATCTCAAGGCACCGTTGCGCGCGGCGCTCGCCCTTGGGCGCACGGTCGCGCTCGAGCCCGGCCAGGACATCCCCGTCGTGACCCGCATCACGGGGAGTGCGCTGCGCGCGTTCGTGCGCTCACTCGCCCCGAAGGTGCGCGCCGAGCCCGTGGACGCGAGCTTCCGGCTCGTCGACAACGTTCCCGTCGTCGTCCCCGATCAGTGGGGCCGTCAGCTCGACACGCTCGGAGCGACGGCTGCCATCGCCGCCGCTCTCCGGCAGCCGGACCGGGGCGCCGTCGTCCTGCCGACGAAGGTCGTGAAGCCCGCGGTGACCCAGCGCCTGCTGCCGCCCGCGCTGGTGGTGGATCGCAGCCTCCACCACGTCACCCTGTTCGACAAGCACGGCAAGGCCGTGCGCACGCTCGGCGTGGCGGTCGGCCAGTCGCAGTATCCGACGCCGGTCGGGCGCTTCGAGATCATCGAGAAGCAGCTCAACCCCTGGTGGTATCCGCCCAACTCCAGCTGGGCCGCGGGCGAGAAGCCCGTCCCTCCCGGCCCCGGCAACCCGCTCGGCACGCGCTGGATGGGCATCTCGGCGCCGGGCGTCGGCCTCCATGGCACGCCCGACGCGGCCTCCGTCGGCTACAGCGCGTCGCACGGCTGCATCCGCATGCGCATCCCGGACGCCGAGTGGCTGTTCGTGCACGTGCGTGTCGGCAGCCCCGTGTGGATCATCCACTAAGCGCCCGTCTCCCTGAGAACTGGTTCAAGAGTCGCGTGGTGGCCACGCGGCTCGGCGGGATGACCGATCATCCGGGCTGTGAGACGCGCGCTCTCAGTCTCGGCACTTGCGCTGTTGCTCGGCCTGGTCGCGCTCTTCGCGTGGCAGCTCGCCCATCGCGATGACAATGCGTTCCGCGACGCGTTGCGCGCGGGGCGCCAGCCCGAGGCGCCCGCATTCGCGCTGCCCCGGCTCGACAGTCGCGGGACGATCTCGTCGAAGGGGCTCGCGGGACACGCTGCGGTGCTCAACTTCTGGGCTTCGTGGTGCCCGCCCTGTGCCGACGAGGCACCCGACCTGAACGCACTGTCGGTGCGCTACGGCTCGCTCGGCGTGCGCTTCGTCGGCGTCGACTTCAACGACGCGGTGGACGAGGCGCGCGCATTCGCGAAGCGACACGACGTGCCGTACGCGCTGGTGCACGATACGCGTGGCGTTCGTCAGGCGTTCGGGGTCAGCGCGCCGCCGGAGACGTACGTGATCGACGGCTCGGGACGCGCCGTGGTGCGTATCGAGGGGCCGGTCGACACGCCGCTGCTCGAGCCCTACGTGCGCCTCGCGGCGGCGCGCAGCGGGCGGGTCGTCCCGCTCGACCCGGACGTGCGCCTCGGCGGGAAATCGCTTGCGTCCTTGCGTGGCACGCCGCTTCTGGTCGCGTTCGTCACCCCGGGTTGCGCGTCGTGCACGACCCTGGCACAGCGCCTCTCGGAGCTGGGCGGCCGCGCGCGCGTCATCGTGCTCTCGGAGGGAGGCGAGGTCGCCGGCAGCGTGCCCGACCCGCCCGACACCACCGGCCGTGGGGGTGGGCAGGCGCAGCGCGCCCTGGGGATCACCTCGTTTCCCACGCTGCTCGCGATCGACGCTCGCGGCAGACTGGTGGCAGCGCCGATCGGCCTGCCCGGGGCGGCGACCCTGAGCGAGGCACTGAAGCGGGCGGAGGCGTCGTGAGGAAGCGTCTGTACGTGCCCGCGCTCGCACTGGTGGCGCTGGTCGCGGCGGCTGCGCTGATTGCGGGCGCGCTCGGCGCATTTCGTCCGGGCGCGGCGCCCGAGCACGGTTGGACGGTGGCCCAGCTGTCGACCGAGCTCATGTGCCCGACCTGCAAGACGCGACTCGACCAGTCGAGCTCTCCGCAGGCGAATCAGATCCGGCGCGAGCTGGCGCGGATGCAGCGGCGCGGAGACAGCCGCAGCGCGACCAAGCGGGCGCTGGAGGCCGAGTACGGCTCCGAGGTGCTGGCCGATACGCCGCGCTCGGGCTTCGGTGCGCTGGCGTGGCTGGCGCCGACCGCGCTGCTCCTGGCGGGGTGCGGTCTCGCGGTGCTCCTGGCGCGCCGCTGGCGGAGTGTCGCTGCGCCGGTCCCCGCACTGGAAGAAACCGAGCGCGACCGGCTCGAGCGGCAGCTCGACGACGAGCTCGCGCGGCTCGAGTGAGCCCCGCAACGCTGGCAGCTGCCTTCGGCGCAGGCGCACTCTCGTTTGCCACGCCCTGTGTGCTGCCGCTCGTCCCGGCTTATCTCGCAGCCGTCGGCGGCGCATCGGTGGACGATCTGCGCGCCCGACGCGGAGTCGCCCGCACGCTGCGCGGCGTCGCTCCGTTCGTGCTCGGCTTCGGGACGGTGTTCGTGCTCTTCGGGGCGCTGGTCGGCGCGGCCGGGTCCGCGCTCGACGACTGGCGCGACGAGGTCGCGAAGGCGTCGGGCATCCTCGTCGTCGCGATGGGGCTGATCATCGCCGGCGCGCTGCCGCTGCCGGCGTTGCCCGGACTGACGTCGGGCGAGCGCCGGCCGCACTCCGCGATGCTCCTCGGCGGAGCATTCGCGCTCAGCTGGACGCCGTGCGTCGGCCCGGTGCTCGCGGCCGTCCTCGCGCTCGCCTCGACGCGTGGCGGCGCGGCCCAGGCGGCGCTGCTGCTCGGTGCCTTTGCCGCGGGCCTCGCGGTTCCGCTGATCGCGTGCGCGATCGCCTTCGACAGGGCGATCGGCGCAGCCTCGTTCCTGCGTGACCGCTATTCGGTCATCCGGGTGGTGTCGGGCATCGTGCTCGTCGTCCTCGGACTGCTCGTCTTCTTCGACCGCACGTGGTGGCTTTCGGTGGCCGTCAACCGCGCATTGCGGGCCGTCGGCCTGGATGCCTTCGCGACGTGAGCGTTTTCACTCGCGTGCTCGGCTACCCTCGGGTGGATGGCGGTCATCCACGTCCACGGCGCCGAGCTCCTCATCTACAGCCGGATCGAGTCCCAGCTCGCCCCGCTCGGGCATAGCGTGCAGCGAGCTCGCCCAGGCCTCGCCGGCGGCCCGCCCGATCTCTGCATCTGCGACGTCGAGCGGGTCGAGCCGGCGGCTGCAGTGGCGGATCTCCGGCCCGCGAAGCTGCTCGGGTTCGGCTCGCACGAGCAGCCCGATGCCCTGCTGGCGGCCCGTCGCGCGGGCTTCGATCGCGTCGTCGCGCGCTCGGCGATCGCCGAGCGGCTCGCGACGCTCGTCGACGACCTGATGATCTAGGGTTCGGAAGCGAGCTACCCGACCGGAGTTTCCCGGATGACCTACATCATCACCGAGCCCTGCATCGACCTGAAGGACAAGTCGTGCATCGACGTGTGTCCCGTCGATTGCATCCACGAGACCGATCGAATGCTCGTGATCGATCCCGAGGAATGCATCGACTGCGGTGCGTGCGAGCCCGAGTGCCCGGTGGAGGCGATCTACCCCGAGGATGCGGTGCCCGACAAGTGGGAGCCCTTCATCCGCATCAACTATCTGTACTCGGACGGCATCGACGCGGTCAACGCGGCGGTCGCGAAGCAGATCGAGGACAGCCCGCCGCCGCAGCTCACGGCGGACTGAGCTCCCTCCTCTCCAGACGGGCCGCGCGATGACGCTCGAGCTCGTCGTCGGGCCGGTGCGCTCGGGCAAGCTCGGCGTGCTGCTCGACCGCTTCGCCGCCGCCTGCGCGTCCGGCGAGCGGCCGCTGCTGATGGTGCCTGCGGCGTTCGAGCGGGACGCGCTGGAGCGCGAGGCCTGCGCGGCTGCCGGTGCGCTGCTGGGCGGCGAGGTAGTCACGCTCGACACGCTGGTCGAGCGCGTGCTCGACGGTGACGTCGAGGTTGCATCGGATGCGCTCGAGCGCGTGTTGCGGCGGCGAGTCGGCCAGTCCCTCGGGCCTGGGCTGGGCATGCGCCCGGTCGCGCTCGCCTCCGCCCTGGAGCGTCTCGCGCGCGAGTGCGATCGCGCCGGTGCCGCGTCAGGCGCACTCGAGCGGGCACCGGCCGGGGACTCGCGCCTTGCCGCCGCCTACGCAGCGTACGAAGCTGCGCTGGATGAGTGCGGGCGGGCGCGCCGCGGCCGGCTCGTGGCGCGTGCCGCCGAACGACTCGAGCGGGAGCTTGCGGCGTGGCACGGAGCGCCCGTGTTCGCATACGGGTTCGACGACGTCTCGCCCGCGCAGCTGCGGCTGCTGGCCGCCCTCGCCGGGCGCTGCCGCGTGACGGTGGCTCTTCCCTACGAGCCGGGTCGACCGCTGCTGGCAACCCTCGACGCAGCCTTCGAATGGCTGGCCGCGCGCGCAGAGAGCGTCGAGGAGCTCCGACCCGCGGCCTATGGCGCACCGCCGAGCGCCGTTGCGCTGGCGCGCGGCGCGTTCTCGGAGCGCAGCGAGTCACCGCCGCCGGCCGACGGTGCCGTCCGCCTGATCGAGGCCACGGGGACGGACGGTGAGGCCACGGTCGTCGCGGCGGAGGTGTGCCGCCTGCTGCGGCTCGGCCTGAGCGCCGACGACGTCCTGGTGGCGACGCCTGACGGATACGACTGCGAGCCACTGGCCGTTGCGCTGGAACGAGCGGGCGTGGAGGTGGCCCTCGACACGAGCGAGCGGCTGACGAGCCTCCCCGCCGGTCATGCGCTGCGCTCGCTCTGCCGCGCGGCCTGGGCGGACGGCGATCGCGACGATCTCTTCGCCTGGTTGCGGCTCGTGGGCTCGAGCTGGGACGCATCGCGCGCGCATGACTCCGAGGCGCGCCTACGTGCGCGCGGCGTCGCCGATCTCGGCCGGGCGGAGCGCGAGCTGCTGACAGCAGAGCCGCCGCGACTCGTGCCCGAGCTCGCGGCGCTGCGCGATGCGAGTGATCCGGCCGCAGGCCTGCGCGCCGTGGCCGACGCTGCTCTCTCCCGCGCGTACGGCAGTACGCCGGCGCCGGCGGAGACGCGCACGGGCATGGCGGCACGCCGTGCCCTGGCCGCGGCCTCCGCGGCTGCCGACGAGCTGTCGCAGGCAGTGCCACGAGTCGACGGGGAGGACGTGCTGGCCGCGCTCGATGCGATCCAGGTGCGCCTGGGCGACGGCCTGCCACGAGGGCGCGTGCGCATCGTCCGCATCGGCCTCGCACGACTCTCTCCGGCGCCGGCGCTCGTGCTCTGCGGTCTCGAGGACGGCGTACTCCCGCGTCGCGAGCCCGCCGAGTCCGCGGGCTCGGCCGAGCTGCGGGGCGCGCTGACGCCCGCAGGGCTCCCCAGTGATCGGCCCAGGCAGGAAGAGCGCGATCGCTTCCTGTTCGCGGCGGTTCTGGCGCGCGTCGATGCGCACCTCGTGCTCGTACGGCGGGCAGCCGACGACGACGGCCTCGAGCTCGCTTCCTCGCCATTCTGGGACGAGGTCGTTCGGGTGCTCGGCGATGCCGCGCCGATCATCCCGGCGGCTCCGGCGCACGCGCTCGACGGCCACGACGAGCGTGAGCGCCTGCAAGCCATCGCGGCGCTCGCCCGGCGTGACGCGCCGGCGGCCCTGGCACGTGCGACAGCCCACGGCGGCCGCGCCGTCCAGCGCGTCGAGCGTGCTCTGGCGTCCTGGCGGCGCCCGACCCGCCTCCGCGACGCGCAGGTGCTAGGCCGCCTCGCGGCACAGGAGACGTACGCCGTCACCGAGCTCGAGACGTTCCAGACCTGCTCGTCGCTCTGGTTCGTCGAGCGTCAGCTGCACCCGCGCGACGTCGAGCAGCCGCTCGATCAGCGCGTCGCCGGCAGTGTGATGCACAACGCGCTGCGGCTCTTCTTCGGCGGCGTGGCCTCCGAGCTGCGCGTCGCCCGGCTGCGCCCGGAGCATCTTCCCGCCGCGTTCGACCTGCTCGACCGCTGCATCGACTCGGCCATCGCGAAGCAGTCGTACGACGACGTCGACGTCGCCTGGGAGGCGCTGCGCCGCGAGCTCCGGCGCAATCTGCGCACCGTCGTGCGCGTCGAGGCGGACAGGCTCGACGAGTTCGTCCCGCGGCATTTCGAGATCTCGCTGCCGGCGACCGGCGTGCGGGTCGGCGGCGTGCCGATCACCGGCCGCATCGATCGCGTGGACGAGCGCGAGTGGGTCGCCGAGGCGCTGATCTGGGACTACAAGTCGGGTCAGGTCGGCGCGCTCGGCCCCAATGTGCTCGAGAAGGGCCGGCTGCAGCTCCCGCTGTACGTCCGCGCGGCCGCCGAGCTGCTCGGGCGAGACGTCGTGGGCGGCCTCTACCAGTCGGTCAAGGGTGACGAGACACCGCGCGGCATGCTGCGCGAGGACGTGCACGAGGCCGGTGCCCTGGACGGGTTCGCCAGTCACGACTACGTCGAGGCCGAGGCGTTCGAACAGCTGCTGGACGAGGCCGGTGTCCGAGCCGCCGAGTTCTCCGGTCGGATGAAGGTCGGGGACGTGCTGCACGATCCGCCCGATGGGGAGTGCCCGCCCTGGTGCCGCTGGCACGGGGTGTGCCGGGTGGCGAATCCATGAGCACGGTGGCCCTCACCGACCAGCAGCGCGTCGCCGTCGAGGCACGCGGCGAGGTCGTCGTCGCCGCCGGCGCCGGCACGGGCAAGACGACGCTCGTGATCGAGCGCGTGCGTGCGGCTCTCGCGTTGGGGACGGCACCCGAGCGCGTGCTCGTCGTCACCTACACGGAGGCGGCTGCGCGCGAGCTCGCCCTGCGCCTCGAGCGGGCGCTGCCCGGCGGCTCCGGTGCCCCGCGGCCGCACGTCGGCACCATCCATGCGCTCGCGGCGCGCCTGCTGCGGGAGTACGCATCCGAGGCCGGGCTGCCCGCGGAGATGCGGGTGCTTGACGAGGCCGAGGCGCTGGTGCTCTCCGAGGCCGCCTTCGGCGATGCGATCGCTCGTGACCAGCGCGACGGCGACTCCGTCGTGCTCGATCTGCTGGGCGAGTACGGCGTCGACGGCTCGCGCGCCCTGATCCGCAGCCTCGACGCGCGCCTGCGCGCCGCCGGCGCACCGGCCCCGCTGCTGCCCCCCGCACCGACGCGCCCGTCGCCGCTCGCGCCGCTGCTCGGTGCCGCCCGCTCGGCCGGCGCGGCGCTCGCGGGCGATCCGCGCCCGCAGGCGGTGAGCGATCTGCGTCGTCTGGCCCGCATCGAGACGCTGCTCGCAGGGACGCCGGGCGATCGCGAGTTGCTCGCGCTCACGGCGCCGAGGAGCGAGCACGCCGCCCAGGTGAGCGAGCTGCTCGCCTCGGCGCAGGTGGAGGCGCGTGCCCGGCTCGAGCACGAGGTCGGAGCTGCGGTCGCGACGCTGCTCGAGCGCTACCGCGAGGCCTATCGCGCACGCAAGGAGGCGGAGCTGGCGCTCGACTTCGACGACCTTCAGGAGCGCGCGTGCGAGCTGCTGGAGCGACCAGGCATCGGCGCGGAGGTGCGCGATCGCTTCGACCTCGTGCTGGTGGACGAGTTCCAGGACACGAACGGGCTGCAGTGTCGTCTGCTCGACGCACTCGCCGGGCCCGCGTGCCAGCGCGTGTTCGTCGGCGACGCGTGCCAGTCCATCTACCGCTTCCGCTATGCGGACGTCGAGCTCTTCCGGGCGCGCGCGGAGCGGGCGGCGCTGCGCCTGCCGCTGACCGGGAGCTACCGCTCCCGGCCCGAGCTCCTGGCGGTCATCGGCCATGTCTTCGGCCAGCGCTTCGACGAGCGCGACTTCGAGCCGCCGCACGCGCTGCGGACGGTTGAGCCGATGGCGGGCCCCGCGATCGAGCTGCACCTGGTCGCGGGCGGCGAGGGAGCGACGCGCGCGGCCGCCGCGCGCGAGGTGGAAGCGACGGCGCTGGCGCGGCGTCTACGCGAGCTCGTCGACGACGGGGTGCCATCCGGCGAGATCGCGGTGCTGCTGCGCTCCGCGCGCGACGCCTCGTCGTACGCCGGCGCTCTCGAACGCGTCGGGCTCGTGGCGCGCAGTCAGCTCGGCCGCGGCTTCTATCGCTCGCAGCAGGTGCGCGACCTGTGCGCCTACCTCGCGCTTCTGCGCAACCGCTTCGACGACCATGCGCTCCTGGTCGTCCTCGCCTCCCCGCTCGTGGGCGTCTCCAACGACGGCCTCTCGGCGTTGCGCAACGCCGCCCAGCGCGCGCTCTACTGGCCGATCGAGCTCGGGCAGCTCGACGGTCTGCCCGAACGCGATCGTGCCCTCGTCGATCGCTTCAGGGAGTTGTATGACGGGCTCGTGCGCGCGAGCGGCGAGCTCGGGCTCGCCGCGCTGCTGGAGCGCATCGTCTCCGAGCACGACTACGACCTCGCCTGTCTCACCGCGCCCGACGGCGAGCGTCGCTTCGGCAATGCGCGCAAGCTGGTGCGCGCAGCGCGTGCCTACGAGCGCGATCGCGGGCCGGATCTCGCGGGCTTCGTCGAGTTGATGCGCCTGTGCGACGCGCGCGACCTGAGCGAGGCGGACGCGCCCCCGGGCGGTGGCGAGGATGCCGTTGCGCTGATGACGATCCATGCAGCCAAGGGCCTCGAGTTCTCGGTCGTGTGCGTTCCCGACCTGTCGCGGTCGACGCCGGTGGAGGGCGGTGCCGTCGCGGTCGGCCCCGACGGCGAGGTCGGGCTACGTCTACGCGACGCTCGCGGCCGATCTGTCGACGGCCCGGTCTACGCCCGCCTGGCGGCGGCGGGCAGAGCGGCCGAGGAGGCGGAGGGCGACCGCGTCGCCTACGTGGCCTGGACGCGGGCGCGCGATCGCCTCCTGCTGGGCGGGTGGCTGGGCGGGCGGCGCGGCGAGCTGCAACGCGTGCTCGGTCAGCTCGGCATCGTCGGCGCCGCCCTCGAGCCGGGCGTTACGGACGCCGGCGTCGCAGGGACCGAGGTGCGCGTGCACGTGCACACGGCCGAGGCCGTCCAGGCCCTGGCCGCTGCGTCGTCGCCAGAGCCAGCGGAGCCGGAAGAGCCCGAGTCGGGTCCCGAGGGACAGTTGAGCCTGTTCGACGCCGAGGAGCTCACCGAGGGCGGTGGGGATCGCCCCGACCTTCCGGAGCCGCTCGCGCCGCTGCCCGTGCCCGCGCTGCACGCTCCGCGCTCGCTCTCCTACAGCGCGCTCGCGCTGCACGATCGCTGCGGCTTCTCGTACTACGCCGAGCGCGTGGTCGGGCTACGCCCGCAGCGCTCGGCGGCCGGCGCGCTGCGCGGCGCGCTGCTTGGCGATGCCGTGCATCGCGCGGTGGCCGTGGGCGTCGAGCGCGCGTGCCAGGATCTGGGCGCCGACGATCGCGCGACCGTCGTGGAGTTCGTCGCGGCCTGGGAGCGATCCTCGCTGTCGGCCCGGCTGCGAGCGGCCGGCTCGATTGCGCACGAGGTGCCCTTCGCGTTCTGCGAGCAGGACGTGGTCGTGCGCGGCTCGCTCGACATCTGCGTGCGCGACGGCGACGGCGCCGTGCTCATCGCCGACCTCAAGACGACGGCGCTCGGCGCGCACGAGCCCGGGGCGGTGGTCGAGCGCGAGTACGGGCTCCAGCGCGCGATCTACGCGCTGGCCGCGCTGAGAGGCGGGGCACCGGCGGGCGAGGTCTCGTTCTGCTTCCTGGAGCGCCCCGAGGAGACGGTGAGCCGCCGCTACACGCAGGCCGACGCCGGGTGGCTGGCCGACGAGGTCGGAGCGGCGATCGACAGGCTGCGCGCGTCGCGCTTCACGGCCCGCGCCGGGACGCACTGCTCGACCTGTCCGGCGCTCGACCGCCTCTGCCCGGCACCGGGCTGGCGCGAACGGGAGCCCGCATGAGCCGGATCGGCCCGGCCTCGGCGCCGGAGCGCCGCGTGCGGGCGATCCTGCGCCGCCTGCGAGCCGCGTACCCGGACGCGCGCACGTCGCTCGACTTCGGGACGCCGTGGGAGCTGCTCGTGGCGACGATCCTCTCTGCGCAATGCACCGACGAGCGCGTCAACATGGTCACTCCCGAGCTGTTCCGCCGCTACCCCGGCCCGCAGGCATTCGCCGACGCCGACGAGGGCGAGATCGCGAAGGCCATCTTCCAGACCGGCTTTCACAACCAGAAGGCGCGTTCGCTGCGTGGCGCGGCACTCGCCGTGCTCGAGCGGCACGGCGGCAAGGTGCCCCGCAGCACCGCACAACTCGTGCGACTGCCCGGTGTGGGCCGCAAGACGGCCGCCGTCGTCAGCGGCAATGCGTTCGGGCGCCGCGAGGGCATCGCCGTGGACACCCACGTCGGTCGCCTGAGCAGACGGCTCGGCCTGACGGCCGAGAGCGATCCGGAGCGCGTCGAGCGCGATCTGATGGGCATCGTGCCGCGCTCGGCCTGGATCGAGTGGTCGCACCTGCTGATCTGGCATGGACGGGCCATCTGCATCTCGCGAGCGCCGCGCTGCAGCGAGTGCGTGCTGCTCGATCTGTGCCCCGAGGGGCAGGCGCGCGTTGGCCGCCCGTTGCCGTCCCGGCACGATTCGTGACAGACCCGGCGCTGGCAGCGCGCGTACGCTCGCAGGCGTGGATCGCCTCGACCTCGAGCTGTACGCCGATCGGCTCGCGCGGCACGCGTCGCGGCTCGCCGACGAGCTCGCCGCGGCCCGCCTCCGCCTGACGTGGGCCGAGCTCGAGCGCGCCGCCCGGGCGGAGCTCGGAGCTGGGCGCTCGCTCCTGCTGGAGTCGCTGGGCGTGCTCGCGCAGGTCGACGCGAGCGCCGCGGACGAGGCGCTCGTGGCACGCCGGCGCGAGCAGCTGGAGGCACTTGCGGCCCTTCAGGTCTACGTCGAGCGGACGCTCACTTCGCTGTGACGTTGAACACCATGCCCTTGGCCTCGTGCGAGTCGGGCGTGCCGGCGAACAACGAGCAGAAGAGCTTCACGGGCCCGGCCGCGACGTCGACATCGAGCACGGCATCGGCGCCGGAAGCGAGCGGGACCGTGTGCAGCACGCCCTGGGCGTCCACGACCGCGAGATCGTGATCGTCCATGCCGCGGTTGTACACGTGGATCCGCAACTGCCCGGCGGCGATCTCGAGGTGAGTGCCGCGGATGCCCCACTCGAACTCGTCGAGCGCAATCGACTGCGGCAGGACCCGCGCGGGCGGGGGAGGGACGTGCAGCCGATGGAGTCGCTCGCCGGCCGACCCCGCCACTCCCGGTGCTGCTGCGAGGGCGAGCACCAGGAGGGCGAGGAGGGTCGGTCGTCGAACCATCGCGAGCACCGGAAGGTGCTACGCGGCCTTCATCAGCGTGGTGCCGCCGTCGGAGCGCGCCACGCCCGGGAACGGGCCTCCTGGCAGGATGGCCGTTGGGTCGCCGCCGAGCCATTCGGCGATCAGCGCCTGGTAGACGGTGCGGAAGTCCGTCTTGACCACGAGATCGCCGTCCTGGTTGACGTCGACGCCCGGGTGCTCGCCCGCGAGCCCGCCCCTGACGGCCGAGCCGCTGAGCATGATCGGGCCGCCCGAGCCGTGGTCGGTGCCCTTCGAGTCCGACTCCTGGAGACGGCGCCCGAACTCCGAGAACACCATCGTGACGACGTTCTGCTCCACGCCGCGTGCGGCGAGATCCGCCTTGAACGCGGCCAGGGCGCGCGACAGCGTCGCGAGCTGCGGATCCTGCCCGGCGAGCTGGTCGCCGTGGGTGTCGAAGCTGCCCCAGTCGATCGTGACGATGCGCGTGCCGAGACCGGCGGAGAGCAGCGTGGCCGCGAGTTGCAGCTTCTGCGAGAGACCGCTGTTGGGCGGGTACCCGGGAGCCGGGGCGCCGGCGGGGATCGCAGTGAGCCGGTTGGAGACGTCGACGGTGAGGCCCCACATGCCGCGCGAGCGGCCGAGGGCGTCGTTGCCGGCCCCGACGGGCACGGTGGCGAGCTTGCCGACCTCGCTGTTGACGTCGCCTGTCACGCCGGGGACGGTGAAGCCGACGCCCTGCAGCCCCTCCAGCGCGGCCACCGGCGCCTTCGAGGAGCGGATCTGCTTGGAGAGGCTCGAGTCGAGCGAGACTGCCTGGAGTGGATTGGAGGTGGAGCCGTAGGCGTCCAGCCAGCGACCGAGCCAGCCGGTCTGGAGCTGCGAGAGCGCTCCGGCGAACCAGTAGTCGCGGCTCTCGAAGTGCGAGCGGTTGGGGGGGTTGTAGTCGGCGGCCGGGATGATCGCGAGATCGGATCCCGCGCCGCCCGTGCCGTCCCCGTAGAGCGTGTCGAAGCCCTTGGTGTCGCCGTTCTGGTCGGCGGCGGTGCCCGAGACGAGCTTGTTCGAGAACCCCAGCGAGCTGCCGGTACCCGGCATCAGCGTCGTGCCGACGCGTAGCGCCGACGCCGGGCCCGATCACCCGCGCGATGCTAGGGGCGAAGCGATTGGTACGTCATGTACTCGGTGGGCGCCTGCGGCACGAAGCAGTTGAGCCCGTCGTTGCCGCCGTTCAGGTAGATCACGACGAGGCTCCTGCCCATCGGCTCTGCCGCCTGCGCGACCGCCGACTCCCAGACATCCTCGAACGACAACTGGGTCGCGCCGTAGACGGCCGCGAATCCGAGCACGCCGTTGCGCAGCAGCTTGCGCCGCGTCACACCGGCCGTGCCGGGCTTGCCGTCGCGCCAGCCGGACAGCGCGTCCGCCGGGATCGGCAGCAGCGAGTCGGGCCGCAGGTCGGACACGGCGCTGTCGGAGCGTGCGCAGTCGGCGCACTTCAGCGCCTGGATCTCGCTCTGAATCGTCATGTCACATCACCTGTGCGTCTGGGCCCGCGAGCATGAGCGTGCGCAGCATGACCTGGCGGGCGATGCGGTCGTTGCTGCTCTTGACCGGGGCGCGCCCGGCGTAGTCCTGGATCGCCGCACGCGTGCCTGCCGACATCCAGGGCGCTCCCACCGCACCGAAGGCACGGTCGAACGCCGCTTGCGGCGTCTCGCCGGGGACGTCGACGACCTTCGCCGGGGACCCGGTCGGCGCATGGCCGATGACGTCGCCGATGAAGCCGAAGCGTGCCAGGGCGGTGTTCGTGTTGAGCCACGAGAGCCCGCCCTCCCAGCCCGCCACCGTCGGCGGGAAGTAGGGGAGCTGACCCATCGAGTCGAGGTAGTCAGCCGGCCCTGAGGAGCTGACGCCGAGGCCGATGGCGCGCAGGGCGCCGCTGACGATACACCACCGGCGGCTTGATCATGTTCGGCTCGTCGATCGACTCGAACAGCTGCGGGTCGGTGAGGATCGGCGCGCACGAGCGGCTTGATCTTGCGGCCCGAAGCGATGTAGTCGGTCGAGAGCTTCTGCAGCGTCGCGGGCGGCGGCGGCGTGGGCATGAACTCGCCCCAGAGCTTCTTGACGATGTACGGGGCGTGCGCTGTCGTGGGCCGAGCACGAGGTCGACCACGCTGTCGGCGTTGTAGTTGCCGAGCTTGCCGAAGATCGACTTCAGGCCCGTGGCGAACATTCTGACCGGTTGTACAGCACCTTCACGTCGTCCGGGTTGGTGTCGTCGAGGTAGTAACCGGTGAACGACTTGGCGAGCTGCGCGACGTCGGCCTCGCTGTAGTTCTTCGCGCCCGTGATGGCGTGATTCACGCCGAGCGTGAAGAGCTCTACGAACTCGCGGCCGTAGTTCTCGTTCGGGCGCGCCCTTGACGTTGGACTCGCCGTTCAGGAAGCGCAGCATCGACGGGTCCTTGGTCACCTCGAGCGCCATGTCGCGGAACGTCACGTCCGGGTTGGTGGCGAGGTCGCCGTACTTGCGCAGCAGCGTGTTCTGGGTGATGAGCAGCTGCGTGGGCGAGACCGACGCGCGCGAGTTGGCCCAGTGGCGATGCCAGAAGAACGTCATGCGCTCCACCAGCGGGTTGCTCGTTCGCACCATGCGGTCGACCCAGCTGAGTACGAGATCGGTGTCGTCGCCGGTCGGATCGAGCGGCTTGCCGTCACGCGTGGGGTCGGCGCCGACCAGCGCGCCCTGAGGCGTGTTGAGGAGGAAATCGACCGCGTCGTCGAGCGGTTTGCCGGTCCAGGTGGCGCGGTCGCCGGCGCTCGGCCCGAAGCCTGCGCGCCAGAACAGCCGGTCCACCATCGCCTGCGACATCGACGTCGGCGAGCCGTTGAAGGCCCCGCCCGGCGGGACGTGGAGGCGGTGTCGCCGCGGCTTGACGGTGCGCGCCTTGGCGGGCTTGTGGTGCGGCTTGTGTGGCTTCTTCTTCATGGCCGTCATCGGCTACTCCCCCTCGACGAGGCTCTCATGGCTGCGGATGCCTACTTGCACGCGCCGCGCACAAACGCTTTGAACGCGACGGCTGCCGCACCCGAACGCGGCACGCGGAAGTCGCCGGTGCTGTCCTTGACGTCGTACCAGACGACTCCGGAGAGCTTCGGCATGGTCTTGCCCAGCTGGCCGAGCGCGCCGATCCAGGCACCCTCGTCGCCGCCACGGGCGGTGGAGCCGGTCTCGGAGATCCAGAACGGCTTCTTGGCGAGCTTTTGAATCGTGCCGTAGGCCGGCGCGAACAGATCGGCGGGAGCGGTCCAGGTCAGGCCCTGGGCGTTGCCGAAGTTGTAGGCGTCGGCGCCGACCAGATCGACCTGCTTGGCGCCCGGGAAATACACCTTCAGCGCGTTGTTCTTCGCGTCCGGAACGCTGCGCGCATACACGCTCCAGAGCAGCTTGACCTTCTTGCCCGCCGCTGCGCGGAGCACCTTGCGGACGTGCTTCCACGCCTTGACGTAGTCGCCGGGCCGGTTGCCGTTGACGGTGCCCGACCAGGCGTACCAGGGCGTGTTGGGATCGGGCATGGGACGGACGATGGCGCCGTGCGGCAGCGCCTTGATCTGCTTTCCGAGCGCCCTCAGGTCGCTGTCGAACTTCCCGATCGAGATCGCGCTCAGCCGGTAGCCGGGCGCCTTGGGGGAGTCCTTGCCCGCGTCGGGCAGCCAGCTGATGAGCAGCTTCACGCCACGCTTCCTCACGAGCGTGACGAGCTTCGGATCGAGCGCGTGGCCGACGGTCAGGTACGTCGAGACCGTCTTGACGTTCTTGCCGGCCTTCTTCTGCAACGCCGGCAGTGTCGAGGCGGGCTTGTCCTGGTAGACGCCCACGTTGACGCAGGCCAGGGCCGGGACTGCGCAGAACGCGAGCGCACCAACGGCTACGCAGAGCGAACGGATCAAGCGCTTCACTTCTTTACCTCCAGGACGAGCGTGCTCTTGGACCGCGCCTTGCCGAGCGGCGCGCTGCCGGTCACCGTCACGAGGAACTTCCCGGCCTTTCGGAGCTTCTTCGGGATCAACAGCTTCATGGTCACGTTACGGCGGCCTGCAGCCAGCGGCTTGTCGGCCGCGACGACGACCTTCTTCTTCTGCGACAGCACCACGTGCGCGTTGCCCATGCCGTCGGCCAGGAAGCGCACGGAGACCTTCCACTTCTTCTTCTTGAGCGCCTTGATCTTCTTCTTGAGCTTCTGCACCCCGAACGTCAGCTGGGGGGCATCGGTGCAGGCCTGCGTGGCGGATGGGGGCGCCATGAAGCTCACGGGCCCGATGGGATCGCTCTGCCAGCCGACCGAGGTCATGAACGCCGAGAGCGTGTAGTCGGCCTTGACGCAGGGAGCGACCTTGGGCAGCACGGCGCTGCCGGTCTTGGTCGTCATGATCGCCTTGGCGGGCGCGCCGGCGAGGCTCGCGAAGACGCGGTAGCCCTCGGCGTCGGGCGAATTCGTCGTGAACGACAGCGCTCCCGTCTTGGCCACGATCGAGAGGGCCGTGGGTGCCGACTCTTCCTGCTGCAGGCCGTCGATGCCGTTCGGAATGCCCGTGCCGCCGCCGGTGCCGCCGCTCGTGTCGACGAGCTGCAGGAGGATCAGGGACGGGATCTGCGCCCAGATGCGCACCCGGCCGCCGTTGCCGCCAGGGGCTCCGGTGCCGCCGTTGCCGCCACCGGCCAGCACGCCGTTGGAGGATGCGACGGACTGCACGACGAGCTCGACCGAACCGCCGTTGCCACCGTGCGCCCCGGCTGCACCGGCGCCCCCCTCGGAGCGCACGCGACCGCCGAGCGTGAGGGGTCCGTGCGCTGCAGCGAGGAAGACCGGCGCGCCCGCGCCGCCCGGCGAGGCATTGCCGCCCGCGGCGCCCGAGGCGTCGACCGAGCCGCCGATGATCAACCTGCTCTGAGCCGAGACGTTCACGCTGCCGCCCGGCGCGCTCAGGTTCTCGCCGGGCGCGGTGATGGACCCGGTCGACACGCGGTCGCCGCTGATGCTGACGGGGCCGCCGGGCCCGCCTCCGCCGAGCGCCCGGCCGCTGCCGCCACGCGTGGAGATGGCGCCGGTGCCCACGACTCCCGTTGCCTTGAGGGTCACGGGGCCGCCGCTCTCACCGCTCCCGTTGAGGGGGTCCGACGTCGCGTCTCCCGCGTCGGCGGTGATCGACCCGAGCGCCAGAGACGCACCGGTAGCGGTCACGGCGCCGCCGTGTGCCCCGATGCCCGCGCTGCTACCACCCGCGGTGTTGATGTTGCCCGCGATCAGGGCCCCGGCGGCCGTCAGGCTGACCGGCGCCCCGGGTGCGCTGAAGTTGCTGGTCGAGCTGCCGCCCTGCGCGCTGACCGTTCCCACGGCGAGCGCTCCCTTGGCGCTGAGGGCCACCGCGCCGGCTTGCCCCGCCCCGGTGTCGACGGCGGTTCCGCCGTGCGAATCGATGCCCCCCGAGACGTGCACGTCGCCGCCTGCGATCGACACGGGACCGCCACTGCCGGGCACGACGCCGGCGGCGCCGTTGACCCCGCTGCTCGCAATCGAGCCGAGCACGTTCACGTCACCGCTCGCCGACGCAAGATCCACTCCGGCGCCGTTCACGACCGCGGCGCCTGCGCTCGTGATATCGCCGCCGATCAGCACACCGCCCGCGCCGTGCACGAAGATGCCGGCACCCGGCGATCGCAGGCTCTGCGTGACGACGAGACCGGACGAATCGATTGAGATCGCACCGGACGGGGCAGCCGTTCCGCTCGTGTCGACCGGGCCGCCGAGCGTGACGCGTGCGGCGTGGATGGCGAGTGTCCCACCGACCCGGTTGGCGCCGTTGCGGCCCTGGAGGCTGATGGCGGGGGAGATGGCGACGCCGCCGGAGGCGTTGATCGTCAGCGAGTGGCCATTGACACAGCCTGCCTCGGCGCATCCGTCGAACTGCGCGTCGGGCCCGATGAAGACGTCGGTCGCCGTGATCGACGTGTCGCCGTTCAGGCGTACGGCACCGTCCAGGTAGAGCAGCCCGTAGGAATAGCCGCCGGCAAACGTGACCGGCAGGTCGCCGTTGAGCTGGATCAGGTCATCGGCCTGAGCGGCCGGCACCACCACGAGCCCGACCGCGGCCAGCGCGGCGAACAGGGCCAATCGACGCAATGGGAACCTGGAGGGCGGGGAGGCGTCCACGCTCACACATTGGTGGCCTTTGGGTCGGAAAACATCACCCGTCTGGCGTCCGACCCCTCCAAATGCCGGAACCTCATCCTTTCTCGGCAGGCGGGTATCACACCTCTGGGTTTTTTCGCTCGCTCGCGGCCGGGATCAGTCGTCCATGTCGTTGGGGCCGGCATGCGGGGCGATGCAGGCGAGCAGGCCGCCATCCTCGTCGTAGGCGGGGAAGAGGTCGGCGCGTACGAGCTTGACGAGGCCGGCGCGATGCTTGAGCTCGAGGGTCTGGTCGAGCTTGCGGACGCCCCACTCGAGCACGGTCGAGATGGGATCGTCCCCGTCGGGACTGTGCAGCGCGAGCGCCTCGCGCAAGTCCTTGCCGAGCAGCTCGCCCTCCTGGAAGCCGGTCAGCTCGAAGACGCCCTTGCCGACGGCCAGGATGCGCGCGTCGCGATCGCACGCCAGCATGCCTGCGTCCGGACCCGGGTAGAAGTCGTCGAGCAGCTCGAAGACGAAGCCGAAACCGCATCTCGTGCAGCCGACGGCCTGATGCGTGAGGCCGTCACGCCCGTCCGAGTCCATCGAGCGCAGGCCGCAATTGGGGCAGATGTAGTACGCCATCGCCTAGAACATTACGCGCCAGGCAGCCGGCGGATTCCCGTTTGCTACAGGCGCTTAACGGTCGCCGTGCGTCAGCCAGCGCTCGGCGTCGAGCGCGGCCTGGCATCCCGAGCCCGCCGCCGTGATGGCCTGGCGGTACACGTGGTCGGCGACGTCGCCCGCCGCGAAGACGCCCTCGACGTTCGTGCGCGTCGTGCCGGGCTCGACCGCCAGGTACCCGTTCTCGTCCATGTCGAGGATGCCGCGGAAGAGCTCCGTGTTGGGCGTATGGCCGATCGCGACGAAGAAGCCGTCGGATTCCTCGACGCGCTCCTCGCCGGTCAGCGTGTTGCGCAGGCGGGCGCCAGTGACGCGCCCGGCCTCGGCGCCCAGCACCTCGTCCACGACGTACGGCGTCAGCACGGAGAGATTGGGCTTCGCGCGCGCGTAGTCCTGCATGATCTTCGAGCCGCGCAGCTCGTCGCGCCGGTGCACGAGCACGACGTTCCTGGCGAATTTGGTGAGGTAGGTCGCCTCCTCCAGCGCGGAATCGCCGCCGCCGACGACCAGCACCTTCTTGTCGGGGAAGAAGGCCGCGTCGCAGGTGGCGCAGTAGCTCACTCCGCGCGCCTGCAAGGCTTGCTCGCTCGGCAGTCCGAGCTGGCGCGCTGAGGCTCCGGTGGCCACGACCACGGCGCGCGCGCGATGCTCCTGCGCGCCGACGGAGACCCGGAACGGCCGCTCGCTGAAATCGACGGAGGTCACGTCGTCGGTGATGAACTCGGTGCCGAAGCGCTCGGCCTGCTCGCGGAAGCGCACCATGAGATCGGGACCGAGCACGCCCTCGGGGAAGCCCGGGTAGTTCTCGACGTCGGAGGTGATCATGAGCTGCCCGCCGGCCTCGAAGCCCTCGATGCAGAGCGGGTGCAGGTTGGCACGCGATGCGTAGACCGCCGCGGTCAATCCTGCGCACGCCCCGCCGATGATGATGAGGTCGCGAACGTCGTTCATGGGCCCGAGCGTAGATCATCCCCGCTGTTGGAGTCGCCGCCCCAGCGGGCCTGCTCGAGCGGCGCGGGGAAGGGCCCGCGCAACAGGCGGAACGGCCCGTGCTCGAACAGGCGCGGAACGGCGATCCAGGCGATCCAGGCGTAGACGGCCCCGACCACGATGTCGGCGACGTAGTGGTCGCCGAGGTAGACGACCGTGAACCACATGCCGAGCGTGTAGGGAAGCGCCCAGAGGCCGACGCGGCCGCGCCAGGCACAGGCGAAGAGCAGCACCAGCAGGGCGTAGGCCGCGTGCAACGAGGGCACTGCGGCGACCGGATTGGCGAGCAGGTGCGACTCGATCCACGACTTCGACGTCGAGACGGGCGAATTGCCGCCCTCGATGTAGCCGATGCGCGCGACGTGGGGGAGCAGTCCGTGCTGCGAGGCGAGCCACGGCGGCGCCGCCGGGAAGAGGAGGAACGTCGCCGCGCCTGCGAACGACACGGCCAGGAGCGTCGCGGCGCAGCGGTAGAAGACCTCGCGCCGCTCGAGCCAGATCAGCAGCAGGAGCGTGGGGGGCACGATGAAGTGCAGGCGGTCGAGCAACGACAGCGCGTGGTCGTACCACTCGAGGTGCCCCTGCCAGAGCCAGTCCTGCAGCCTGATCGTCGGCACCTCGCCGAGACCGATCCAGCGGTCGATCGTGAGCATCGGCTCGTAGAAGGGGTGCGGATGCAGCGAGTGCGCCAGGCCTCGCGCCTCCTCGTAGAGCAGGACGAGCGCGATCAGCGGCAGGAAGTCGCGCACGTAGCCGCGCCCCACGCCGAGTGCGATCGCCGGTACGAGCAGGATCAGGAAGTAGCGGTCGGCCGAGAGGAAGACGCCCTTGACGAGGATCATCCCGGCGAGACCGGCGAGGTAGCCGAGTACGAGCGCCGCCACGCGCCGACGCGTCCAGACCCCGGGCTCGCGCGCCGCTCGCACCGTGGGATCCTAGTCGCGGGACGCCGGTGACCCGCCTCGTACACTGCACGGGTGCTCGAGCGGCTGTTTGCGGCGGACGGGCCGCTTGCACGGGCGCATCCCGCCTATCGCGAGCGGCCGGCGCAGCTCGCCATGGCGCGGGGCGTCGAGGACGTCCTGGCGAACGGCGGGACGCTCGTCTGCGAGGCGGGGACCGGCACGGGCAAGAGCCTCGCGTATCTGGTTCCCGCGGCGCTCTCAGGGCGCCGCGTCGTCATCTCGACGGCCACGCTGGCGCTGCAGTCGCAGCTGCTGCACGACGACCTCCCTCTGGCAGCCGCCGCGCGCGGCACGCCGATCCGCGCCGAGCTGCTCAAGGGCCGCTCGAACTACGCGTGCCGGCGGATGGTCGTGCAGCTCGGCATGCGGCTCTTCGACCCCGTGCACGGCGACGCGATCGAGCGCCTGCGCCCGTGGCTCGACACGACGTCGACCGGCGACCGCGCCGAGCTCGATCACGAGCCGCCCGCGGGGGCGTGGGCCGAGGTGGCGGTCGGCCCCGAGCGTTGCCTGGGGGCGCGCTGCTCGTTCTCGGCGACCTGCTTCGCCGAGGAAGCGCGCGAGCGGGCCGGCGATGCCGACGTCATCATCGTCAACCACGCGCTCTACTTCGCAGACCTCGGCCTCCGCATCGCCTCGGACGGCGCGATCGGCGTGCTGCCGGAGCACGACGCCGTCGTGTTCGACGAGGCGCACGAGCTCGAGGATGCGGCGGCCGAGTGGCTGGGCGCGCGCCTCTCACTGCGTGACGTCGCGGCGCTGCGGCGCGACTGCGAGCGCGCCTGCCGCCTCGACAACGCGCGTGCGCCGGCCCGTCTGCTGCACGAGCTCGAGAGCGCGGCGCACCACCTCTTCGCCCGCCTGCCCGCCGCGCGCGGGCGCACGCGACTCACGGAGACCGACCTCCGCGACCTCGCGCCCCGCGAGGCTGCAAGCGTCCGGCACGCCCTGGGCAGCCTGAGCGCCCATCTGGGCGGAATGGGCGAGGAGCGCGACGTGATCGCGCGGCGCGCCGAGCGCCTCCGCGTCGCGCTCGACGCCTGTCTGGGCGCCGATCATGAGAAGGCAGTCGTGTGGTGCGAGCGGGGCCCCGCAGGGCCCGAGCTGCGCTCGGCCTCGATCTCGGTCGCCCCGCTGCTGCGGGAGCACCTGTGGGATCGGCTGCACACGGCGGTGCTCACGTCGGCCACGCTCTCGCTCGACGGCGATCTCTCCTTCACACGCGCGCGCCTCGGCCTGGCAGGGGCGAGCGGGCTCGTGCTGGTCCTCGCCGTTCGATGTCGAGGCCCAGGCGCTGCTCTACATCCCCCGCGATGCGCCCGACCCGCGCGCCGCCGGGTGGGACCAGGCGATCGCCGACCACATCGTCGCCATCGTCCGCGCGAGCGAAGGACGCGCGCTCTGTCTGTTCACCAGCTGGCGTGCCCTCGAGGCGGCACGGCGACTGGTGGCCGATGACCTCGGGGCGTACCCGCTCCTGGTGCAGGGCGACGCGCCGCGCGAGCGCCTGCTCGAGGCCTTCCGGGGAGACGTCCACTCCGTCCTGCTCGCCACGCAGAGCTTCTGGCAGGGTGTCGACGTCCGCGGCGAAGCCTGCTCCTGCGTCATCATCGACCGGCTGCCCTTCGCGGTGCCGAGCGATCCGCTCGTAGCCGGGCGCTGTGAGCAGATCGTCCGCGACGGCGGCTCGGCGTTCGACGACTACGCACTGCCGCAGGCTGCGCTGATGCTCCGGCAGGGATTCGGGCGGCTCTTGCGCTCGCACGACGATCGCGGAGTGGTCGCGGTGCTGGACGGCCGTTTGAGCACGGCGCGCTATGCGGAGCCCCTGCTCGCGGCATTGCCAAGCGTGCCCCGTGTGCACGAGATCGCCGACGTCGAGGCCTTCTTCGCGCGGTCGGGCGAGCTCGCGCGATGATCTATGCTGAGGTGCGGTGAGCAAGCGCAAGCTCGAGGCAACGCGCCGCAACCAGGAACGCAAGGCGGCAGGTGGTCGCCGCACTCCCCCCGGTTACAAGCGCAGTAGCCGCCGCTCGCTCGGCGGTCGTCGCGCGCTGGGCGCGATCGGCGCCGTGCTCGTCGTCGGCCTGCTCGGCGTCGTGCTCTTTGCGACCAACGTGTTCGGCAGCGACAAGCAGGCGGGCATGAAGTCCCTGATCAAGAACGGCACGTGCGTCGAGAGGGATTTCGCCAAGAGCATGGGTCGCGGGCACACGACCGACCCGAAGACGAAGGTCGTCTACACGCAGTCGGATCCGCCGACCTCGGGCAAGCACTACCAGGTGCCGCCGCCGCTCATGATCTACGACGTCCCCGTGCCGCAGTGGATCCTGCTGCACGCACTCGAACACGGCAACATCCTGGTGCAGTACGGCGACAAGGTCTCGGCCGCCGACAAGCTCGCACTGCGCGCCGCCGTCCTCAGTCACCGCTCGCGCACGCTGATGGCTCCGTACCCGAAGCTCGGCAAGCGGGTCGTCTACACGGCCTGGCAGCGGATGCTGAGCTGCACGGGCTTCCAGGAGGACGCGCTGACCGGGGCGCAGGCCAAGTGGACCGGCTTGAAGGGCGTCGCGCCGGAGCGCGCGGCCTTCAACACGCCCGACTCGGGCGTGCTTCCCGGCACCGGCTGGTAATTGCGTCAGAACGCGGCGAGCGCGAGACGCAGCAGCGCCGGCTTCTCGGCGAGCGGCGGGTACGTGACGAGCGGCTGGCCGACGTAGCGCCCGTCGACGTGGAAGCGACGGCGCGACTCGACGCTGCCCTCGCGCAGCTCGAGCGCGCGGCCCTCGGCGATCTCCTCGATCCGCAGCTTGCGACCGGTTGCGCGCGCCGCGAGCTCGAGCGGCTCCGCCGTCGACGCGAACAGGACGAAGCCGTCGCCGTGGCCGAGGCAGAGCGGTCGCGACGCGCGCCGCGCCAGCGTCAGCCGTCCCGGCTCGCCATCCCAGAGCAGGCCCACGGCCGCGCTTCCACGTACCTCGCTGAGCGCTTCGGCGATGTCGCCCGTGCGGTCTGCCAGCATTGCGATGGCCTCGGAGTCGACCGTGATGTGCGGGGTGGAGCGCGCCGTGCGATAGCGCCGGAAGAGGGCATCGTCGTTGTCGAGGTGGCCGTTGTGGACGACGACGGCGCGGCCGTAGCGCACCGGGTGGTTGTTGTCGTTGACGGATGGCACGCCCTTCGTGTAGCCGCGCACGTGGAAGATCGCCTCACCGGCGCTCTCCGGAACGGCCACGTGCTCGACGAACTCGCGCAGGCGCAGCGACTCCTTGTGCACTTCGACGGTGCCGTCGGCAGCGTGGTAGCCGTACCCGGTGGCGTCGGTGCCGCGCTCCGCGATGCCCGCGAGCAGCAGTCGCGCCAGGGCTGTCCGCTCGAGCGCGACCCCGGGGGAGATCGTGAAGCCGGCGATTCCGCACATGACTCCAGGGTACTTGCGGGGGCCCTGGCAGACCGGCACTTCCCCGCCGGAACCTCCTAGGGCTCGCGTCCGAGCGCGTCGTCGAGGCTCAGACGGCGCGAGACGGGGAGAAGCACGAGCAGCGCGCTGAGCAGGATGAGCATGAGATACCCGTAGAGCCACTGGCCCGGAGCGTTGGCGAGGAACAGCGTGAGCACGATCGCCTGCAGGAGGCCGAGCGATGCTCCCACCCGGGTGAGGAGCCCGAGCACGAGCGAGAGGCCCGTGGCGAGCCCGACGATGAACAGCAGCCAGCCCGCGACGGTCACGTGCGGAACCAGCACGTCCCCGACCAGGCCTCGCACGAGCGGGGTGAGTCCGTGCTCGCGTGCCATCTCGAACGTGCGCGGGAGGCCCCAGTAGTTGCCCTCGCCGAAATCGGTCGGAAGCCTCCAGAGCAGGTTGACGAGCCAGAACACCCCCATGAAGACGCGCACGCCGGCCAGCGTCAGCAGCACGCGCTCGCGCTCGTCCATCGGCGCCACGCTAGCAGGGTGCCGAAAGCGTCACGTGGCTAGACTGGCGCCGCCCGGGTGGTGGAAATGGTCAGACACGGCCGGCTTAAACCCGGCTGCCTTCGGGTGTGCGGGTTCGAGTCCCGCCCCGGGCACAAGACGATCTCAGGCGTGCGCGGCGCTGCCCGCGGCAAGCAGGGCCGCGCCGTGCATGATGTCCCGCTCGGAAACGATCGCCTCGGCGAGCCCGAAGCGGTCGAGCACGGCCACGAGGACAACCAGGCCCGCGACGATCACCGGAGCTCGCTCGGACTGTAGGCCGGGAACCTCGCGCCGACGGGCGAGTGGCATGGCGGCCAGGCGTCGCTCGAGTGCCAGCGCGTCGTCGCGCAAGATGCGGGCGCCGTGCACGGCCTCGACGGAGTAGCTTCCGTGCAGGATCGAGGCGATGGTCGTCGCGGTGCCGGCGACCGCGACGGCGCGCTGCGTCGCCTCGACCACGGCGTCGGGTACGACCTCCAGCAGCTCCGAGACCGCGAGGGCGCAGGCCGCGAGATCCGCGTCCGCCGCCACGTCCTCTCCCAGCATGCGTTCGGTCATGCGCACGCAGCCGGCCTGCAGCGAGCGCGACCACGCGACGCCGCCCTCTGCACCGAGCACGATCTCCGTCGAGCCCCCGCCGACGTCGATGATGAGCGTACCGTCGGCGGAGACGGCCGCGCCTCCGGGCGCTCGCGAGCAGACACCCGCGAAGGTCGTGGCGGCTTCCTCCTCACCCGAGAGCAATCGCGGCTCGAAGCCGCTCGCCGCGACGCGTGCGATGAACTCGTCCCGGTTGGTGGCATCGCGCACCGCGCTCGTGGCGACCGCGAGCATGCGCTCGGCGGCGCACGCGCGGGAGCGCTCTGCGAACCGTCCGAGCGTGTCGGTGACGCGGCGCATGGGCGCCTCGGCCAGTGTGCCTGTCGCGTCGACGCCCTCACCGAGGCGCGTGATCTCGAGGACTCGCTCGACCTCCGCGACCGAGCCGTCGGCGCCGACGTCGGCGACCAGCAGGCGCGTCGAGTTGGTGCCGATATCCGCCGCGGCGACTCGCATCGCCGTCAATCGTGCCAGGTCTTGCATCGGCAAGGGCGCCGCGCTACCATCCGGGCGACGACGCGGGGTGGAGCAGTCCGGTAGCTCGTCGGGCTCATAACCCGAAGGTCGCAGGTTCGAATCCTGCCCCCGCTATCGACGGAGGGCGCGCGCGTCTGCGGCGCCCTCCGCCGCGTTTCGGCCTGACTACTCGCTTGCGCCGAGACGCCGGCGGTCGGATTGGAGCGCGCCGGCTCTCGCAGTTCCGGCAGACACGCCGTTGTTGTGGCCGAGGTTGGTGCCCATTCCATAGACGGAATATGGGCGCGCGTAGCGTCTGCGCCGAGCCGGGACGCCCAGCGACCCCGAGCACGAGGTCGCTGTACCCAGCGCCGCCGCAAGCCCTGGTCCGCCGCAGCGCGATCCGAGCTCCTCAAGCACCCAGTGACACAGAATCCGCTCGCGTCTGCGCGTGGAGCCTGCGGAGAAGCGTCGAACCGCAACTCACGCCCGACTACCGCGCCGCGAGATACGCCGCGACCCCCTCTCGCCGCTCGTCCGCGTTGTAGTACGCGACTTCGACGAGCTCGAGCGGATAGCCATCGGGATCCTCGAAGTAGACCCAGCGCCAGCCCGCGAGCACACCTTCGTCGACCACATTGACGTCGCTGTAGAACGCGATGCCCTTGGCTTCGAGCTCGGCCTTCTTCGCGTGGATGTCGTCGACGTGGAAGGCGATGTGGGAGGCACCGAAGCTGTTCGATGTGATCGGCCTCGAGGTTCCGCTCGGCGGGCTCTTGTATTCCAGGAGCTCGACCGTCGTGTCCCCGAGTAGCAGGCTCACCTGCCTCAGAATTGCGCCGGGAACTCCGACGCCTTTCTCCAGCCCCTCGCCCTCGAACCAGGGACTGGGCTCGTTCGAGAACTGCAGTCCGAGAATGTCGTGGTAGAAGCGGATCGACGCCTCGAGGTCCTTCACGGTGACGCCAACGTGGTGCAGACCCTTCATGGCTCCCCCTGTGCTGTCGTGGATTCGTGATGCGTGCTCGGCGAGACGGTCCGAGCACCTCGTCGAGCAGCCCCGCAGCCCGACTTATCCCCGCCAAACCCGACGTTGGGATGCTCACGGGACAGCGGACGATACGTCAGACAAGGACCTGCCCTCCGTCCACCATGTACATCTGCCCCGTCATGTAGTCGGACTCGGGGGAGGCCAGGTAGACCAGGAACGGCGCCAACTCCGCCGGCGCCGCGGGGCGGCCGATGAGCGTTCCGGTCGCGAACTCGCGCATCGGGTCCTCGTCGGCCGACTTGGCGTGGATCGCCCGGATGTCCTCGTTCAGCCCCACCCACATCGGCGTGTCCACGACGCCGGGCGCGAAGGCGTTGACGGTGATCCCGTGCTCGATGAGGCCGCGGGCGGTCGCCTGGGTGATCGCGAGCACGCCGAACTTCGCACAGCAGTACGGGACGAAGTCCCAGAAGCCCTGGCGGCTCGCGATCGATCCGGTGTTGACGATCTTGCCTCCGGAGCCTTGGGCGATCATCTGCTTCGCGGCCTCCTGCGTGCAGACGATCACGCCCCACGTGTTGACGCGCATGGTCTCCTCGAAGTTCGCCTCGTCGACCTCCATGAAGTGGCGGGGGCGGTTTATTCCGGCGTTGTTGAAGATCACGTTCAGCTCGCCGAACGCGTCGACCGCCTTTCGAACCATGGCCTGCACCTGCGCGCGGTCGGTGACGTCCACGCCGATGGATTCCGCGCTGCCGCCACTCGCGAGGATCTCGTCCTTGACGGCCCGTGCCGCATCCGGGTCGAGGTCGGCGACGAGCACCTTCGCGCCTTCCGCCGCGATTGCCCGGCACGCCGCGGCGCCGATTCCGCCGGCTCCTCCGGTGACGATTACGACGCGGTCTTGGACACGTCCCATCTCGATCCCCTTCGGTATCAGACAGTCGATTCTTCGCGCTCGAGCAGGTCGGCGCCGCGCACGTAGGTCTTGCCGCACACGAGCAGCTCCTCGGCCGGGAAGCGCGTGATCAGGCGGCACCCGGTGTCGGTGACGACGACCTCTTCCTCGATACGGGCCGCGGACTCGCCGTCGCTCGCGGCGCAGTACGTCTCGAGGGCGAACACCATGCCCTCCTTGATCTCCATCGGGTGGTCGAGCGAGTGTACGCGCGAGATCATCGGTGCCTCGTAGAGGCCGACGCCTAGCCCGTGGCCGAACTGCAGACCGAAGCACGACTGCTCGTCGGGGAAGCCGAGCTCCTGCGCGGTCGGCCAGACGCTCGCGATCTGATCCGTCGTGGCGCCCGGGCGCACCAACTCGATTGCGGCGTCGAGCCATTCGCGGCACTGCCTGTACGCCTCGATCTGCGAGCGCGTGACGCCGCCGACGTTGAACGTGCGGTAGTAGCACGTGCGGTAACCCATGAACGAGTGGATGACGTCGAAGAACGCCTGGTCGCCCGGCCGCAGCAAGCGGTCCGAGAACACATGCGGATGTGGGTTGCAGCGATCGCCTGAGACTGCGTTGATCGCCTCGACTTGCTCCGAGCCGAGCTCGAAGAGCATCTGCATGGCCCGTGCCACGACGTCGTGCTCGCGCACGCCAGGCCGCAGCATGCGATAGATCTCGTCGTAGACCGCGTCGACGATCGCGGCCGCGTGCTCGAGCAGCATGATCTCGTCGTCGGTCTTGAGCGCGCGGGCGCGCATCATCACGGGCTGCGCATCGTCCGTCTCGAGCCCCTGGCGGTGCAACGAGTAGAGCGTCTCCATGTCCGTGAGGTCGATGCCCAGCGGCTCGCCGGCGAGTCCGCGATCAGCGAGCTCGCGGTGGATGCGAGCGGCGAGGGCATCGGGCATTCCGGTCTCCCGGGGCATCGCACCGCGCATTGAGGTGACGGCGGCCTGCCAGCTCGACTCGGGGAGCCAGGGGGCATAGAGCTGATGATGCTTCGCCGCCGAGCCGAAATCCCAGAGCACCGGGTCGCCCTCACGTGGGAGCAGCACGCAGCGCGCGCTCTTATCGCGCGCCCACTCGCCGATGTGCGTGCTCGAGACGTACCGGATGTTGTTCTGGTCGAAGAGCAGCACCGCGCCAAGGCTGGACTCGCGCAGCGACGCGCGCGCCTTCTCCAGTCGCTCGCTGCGGAGCCTGGCGAAGTCGATTCGCTGCTCCCAGTCGACCGCCATCGTCGCGCCGCGCGAGGCGATGTTCATACTCTCGCTCCCCCCTTGTCGTCCCTCAACGAGCAGATGGTCGTGGATGACGGCGATGCGCAGCGGCTGTTCATCACATCTGGATAGATGTTTGCCGATGACAAACGCGCATCGGTCGATTCAGATCCCTTGTTACTTCACTGTTCAGGCGTGGAAACGCACAGCATACAGAGAGTACATCCGAGTTTCAGCTCGATTCCCGGCTCTGTCTGCCGCGCATCACCGCGCAGTGCTACTGAACTCAGCGATCACTACTTGTAAACGCATAGCGCCACCGCTAGTATCGCCGACCGACGTGACCCGCGAGCTGAGATGACCGCCTCGAGCACGGCGAAGGACACCGTCCCGCGGGGATCGAGACGCTTGCTGTCGCGCGGTCTCACGACCGTGATCGTGGCCACGCTCGGGCTGGTCGTGGCGAGCCTCCTGTTCGCGCCAACGAGCCTCGACCGCGGCACGCTCCTGACGATGCTGCCATTCGCCTCGGCGCTGGCGATCGCGTCGCTCGGCCAGACGCTCGTGGTCATGCAGGGCGGCATCGACCTCTCGGTGGCCGGCGGGCTGTCGCTCTACGTCGTGATCGTCACGAAGTACCCGGCTGGCGACAACGGCCGGCTGCTGCCGGCGATTGGCATCGCGCTGCTCGCGGCGGTCGCCTTCGGCTCGCTGAACGGCTTCCTGATCGGCCGCATGCGTCTCAACCCGATCGTCGCGACGCTGGGCACGAACGCCTTGATGTATGGCGCCGTGCTCTGGTACACGGCCGGCATCCCGACCACGACGACTGCCCGGCTCGCGCGGGTGGGGGGCGGGCTGTGGTTCGGCATCCCGGCTCCGGTGTACTTCGCTGTCGCGATCACGGCCATGGTGACTGCGGTGATCAAGCTGACCCCAGCGGGTCGTCGCTTCGAGGGCGTGGGCGCCAACGAGACCGCAGCGCGTACCGCCGGGATCCGCGTGCGACGCCATCGCACCGGCGCGTACGTCTGGGCGCAGCTCCTCTACTGCCTCGCCGCCATCCTGCACGCGGGCATCGTCAACCAGCCGACGGCGTACGAGGGCGACAGCTATTTGTTGCCGACCGTCGCAGCAGTCGTGCTCGGCGGCACGTCGCTGCTCGGCGGTCGCGGCAACCTCGTCGCGACGGCTATTGCAGCGCTCTTCCTGTCGCAGCTCGACCAGTTCGTGCTCGCCCTCGGCGTCACGTACGCGACCCGCTCGCTCGTCCAGGCGGGGGCGCTCGCGGTGGGCGTCGCGCTCTACACGATCGACTGGGGAGCGATCACGAGACGCATCTCCGGACGTCGTCATGCGAGCGTCGCGCCAACCTAACCGACCGTCGGGCAGGGCGTCTTCTCAACCATTGGACAAGCAGTGCATCGACGACACGAAGGGAGCACGCGCACGATGACCAAGAAGAGAGGTGGAGCGCTTCTCGCGTTGGCGCTCATCAGTGGAGCGGCGATCGTCATGACTGCCGCAGCGACGTCGTCCGCGAGGACGTCCGCGGTACCGTCGTGGTGTGGCTCGAAGAAGATCAAGCTGGGCTTCACCGATGGATTCGGCGGCAACAGCTGGCGCCTCGTTACGACCGCATCGGCGCGCGCCGAGGCTAAGAAGTGCCCGAGCGTGACCGAGCTGGATTACGCCGACGGCCAGGGCAATACGCAGAAGGCGATCTCCGACATCCAGGGCATGGTCGCGAAGGGCGTCAATGCGCTCGTCGTGTTCCCGGATGCCGGCAAGGCGATCCTGCCGGCTCTCACAAGCGCCTACAAGGCCGGCGTCGTGACGGTTCCGTACCGCGTCACGCCGGGTGGCAAGGCCGGCGTCAACTACAACGCGTTCATCGACACCCCCTTCCCGCAGGCGGGAGAGAACTGGGGCCGGTGGATCCTCAAGGTGCTCCCGAAGGGCGGCAACGTGCTCATGCTCAGCGGCCCCAAGGGCAACAGCCAGGGCGTCGAGGAGAACCAGGGCCTGCACAAGATCCTCGATGCCTCGGGCAAGTACAAGTTCATCGGCGAGAAGCCGTTCGAGGTGACGAACTGGGACCCCGCCCTGACGCAGAAGGTGCTCTCGGCGGCGATCGCCAAGTACCCGAAGATCGACGTCATCGTGTCGGACTTCGGCCCCTCGCTCGTGGGCGCTCTGCCCGAGTTCAAGAAGAGCGGGCGGACGATCCCGGCGCTCGCGACCTCCGACGGCAACGTGCTCGGGTGCTATTGGCAGAAGAACCACGCCGCGAACCCGACGTTCAAGCTGTTCACGGTCTCGACGCAGAACGACCACGCGCGCCTCGCGATGGACTACGCGATCGCGCTCGCCACGGGCGGCAAGAAGCCGGCCACGACGCACTTCCCGTCGTTGGTGTTCGAGGACTCGACGACGGGCAAGCCGCATCCGGTGGAGTGCAAGGCAAACCTGCCGGGTGATATCTACCTCTCCGCCGAGCTGTCGCCTGCGGCGCAGGCCAAGCTGGTGAAGAAGTAAGGAACGCAGCGAGCGTTGCGCGCGGCGGTCATCGGGCCGCCGCGCGCACCTCCGGCGAGGGAATCGGGATGCCCAATGAACCCACCGTCAGCCTCGATGCAGCGATGATCGAGACCGCGATCGAGCCAACGCTGTCGCTGCGCGACATCACGAAGCACTACGCCGCGATTGCGGCGCTTACGGACGTCTCGTTCGACGTCCTCCCAGGCGAGGTGCATGCACTGCTCGGGGAGAACGGGGCCGGAAAGTCGACCTTGGTGAACATCGCCTCGGGCGCCACGACGCCCGACAGCGGAACGATCAGCCTCGCCGGTGCGCCTGTCGAGCACCTCAAGCCGGCGATCGCGCAAGACCTGGGCATCGCGATCGTCCACCAGCATCCTGCGCTCCTGCCCGACATGACGGTCGCCGAGAACATCCTCGTAGCGGTCGGGCGCGAGCATCTGCGACGCCGCGATCCGGACGTCCGCAAGGCGATGCGCTCATTGCTCGACGACGTCCATTTCGCGGGCCATCTCGAGGATCGCGTCTCGTCGCTCAGCGTCTCCCGCCGCCACCTGCTCGAGCTCGCCAAGGCGTTCGCCGTCTCGCCGCGGGTCCTGATCCTCGACGAGCCGACCGCGCCCCTGTCGCTCGACTCCGTCGAGCTCCTCTTCACTGCCGTTCGCAGGCTGGCCGCGGCGGGAACCGCCATCGTCTATATCACCCACCGACTGGGCGAGGTACGCGAGATCGCCGACCGCGTCACCGTCCTGCGCGACGGCAAGTTCCGTGGGACGTCGGCCGTGTCCGAGATCTCGGACGCGAACCTCCTCGCCATGATCATCGGCCGCACGCTCGAGGCCACTTTCCCGCCCAAGCACGCGCCGGCGGCCGACGAGGCGCCGCTGCTGCAGGTCGACGGGCTGAGCGGAGACGGCTTCGACAACATCTCGTTCAGCGCACGCAAGGGCGAGATCGTGGGCATCGCAGGCGTCGTCGGCAACGGTCAGCCGGCGCTCCTTCGCGCCCTCTCCGGGCGCCAAACGCGCGAACGGCTCGGTCAATGTCGACGGCAAGGATCTCTCGCGGCGGGCGCTGCTCCAGAGCTCGGCCTACATGCCGGCCGACCGCCTCGCCGAGGGCCTGATGACCGACGCTCAACGTGCGCGAGAACGCTGCGCTGACCGCGCTCGACTCGCTCAAGTCGGGGCCCTTCATCAGCCGCCACCGCGAGATCGAGGTGGTCGAGCGCGAGCTCTCCGAGTTGGCCGTCAAGGCGCCATCGCTCGAGGCGCCGGTCTCGGCGCTCTCGGGCGGGAACCAGCAGAAGGTCGTGATGGCGCGCGCGATGATCTCCAAGCCGGCCATCCTCGTCGCCGACGAGCCGACCCAGGGCGTCGACGTTGGCGCGCGCGCCGAGATCTACCGCATCCTCCGCGAGGTGAGCGCAGGCGGCGTGCCAGTCGTCCTCGCCTCGAGCGACGCCCTGGAGCTCGAAGGGCTTGTGCGATCGCGTGATCGTGATGTCCCGCGGCCACGCGGTCGCGACGCTCGAGGGCGACGCCGTGACCGAGGAGAAGATCATCCATGCGGCGATCAGCGCGACGACGCACACGGCCGAGCAGGCCGACGCGAGCGCAGAGCGGCTGGTCGAGGTTCTCCCGCTTCATCGAGGGCGATTACGCCCCGGTCTTGATCCTCGCAGCAGTGATTCTCGCCCTCGGGGCGTATGTGTGGACGCACAACAGCCGGTATCTCTCGGACTTCAACATCACGTCCGTCATGTTCGCCTGCGCGGCGCTCGGCTTCATCTCGCTGGGTCAGACATTCGCCTTGATGCTGGGCGGGATCGATCTTTCCGTGGGTCCGCTCGCCGGCTTCCTCGTCGTCGCGGCGTCATTCTTCGTGCTCGACGGCAAATCAACCGCGGTGTGGGTGTTCGGCTTCGTGGTGATGCTCGTTTCAGCGGTCGCCGTCGGTCTCTTGAACGGCGCGCTCATACGCTTCGCGAAGTTCACCCCGGTTGCCGCCACGCTCGTCACGTACATCGCGCTTGGTGGCCTCGCCTTCACGCTGCGTGATGCGCCGGACGGCTACATCGCCGCGTCCGTGACCGAGCGCATCTCCACGAAGGTCGGCCCGGTTCCGATCGCCTTTATCATCTTCGTTCTCGCCGCCCTGGCGCTCGAGTTCATGCTGCGCAAGTCGCGCTTCGGCATGCGGCTGCGCGCGGTCGGCTCGGACGAGGAATCGGCGCGGCGCGTCGGCGTGCCGATCAACAGGACGGCGCTGCTCGGCTACCTGGGCGCCTCCCTGCTCACGCTCTGCGGTGCGGTCGTCCTGCTCGCGCAGCTCGGCGTCGGCGACCCGGGACAGGGCACCGGCTACACCCTCACCTCGATCACGGCCGTCGTTCTCGGCGGGACGAGCCTGCTCGGCGGGCGAGGAACCTTCATCGGGACGCTGATGGGCGCGGGACTCAGCGTTCAGGTCCTGAACGCCACGGTGTTTCTCAGCCTCGATCAGAAGTGGCAGTACATCTTCCAGGGCCTGCTGATCGTCGCCGCGGCCCTCATCTACAGCCAGGTGCGTCGCAGCGGGACGCTCGCGCCGCGCCAACCGTAGTGCAGAAGCCAATGGGGCCCATCGACACCCATCAGAACGATCCCGTTCTGGACCCGGTCCGGATGGTGCAAGTAAGAGCTCCGTGACGAACGCCTTGGACGAATCGTCGGGGCTCGGGCCGCGGCTTCGCGCGATTCGGCGCAGCCGCGGGCTGGGCCTGCGCGAGCTCGCACGCAGGCTCGAGCTGTCGCCGAGCTCGATCTCACAGATCGAGACGGGCAAGATGCAGCCGTCGGTGCGCACGCTGTACGCGTTCGTGTCCGAGTTCGGGGTCACGGTCGACGAGGTGCTCTTCGACCAGGCGCCGCGCATCGCGGGAGGCTACGTCGGCAGCGGTGTCCGAATCGTCCCAGGCCGCGGAGGAGCCCGGGCTCGCCGTGCAGCGCGCAGACGGACGCCCGGCCATCACGCTCAACTCGGGCGTGACGTGGGAGCGGCTCATGTTCTGGGGAGACGAGGACGTGGAGTTCATGGAGGCGACGTACGAACCCGGCGGTGCATCCGGCCCGGCCGACGCGCTCGTGCGTCACAGCGGCCACGAGTTCGGGCACGTCCTCTCAGGCAACCTACATGTCGTCGTCGGCTTCGACGAGTTCGTCCTCGGGCCCGGCGACTCGATCACCTTCCCGTCGTCGACACCCCACCGGCTGAGCAACGAGGGCACCGAGACAGCACGAGCCATCTGGATTGTCCGCGGCCGACGCGGAGTGAATCCGCACCTCGATGCGTCCTCGGCGGGCTGGAGCTTCCGGCGACGAACGGCGCATCCGATGAGCGGCCGCGCACTCGTCGTCGGCGTGACCGGCATCAGCGGGGGCAATCTCGCGCAACGTCTGCTGGCCGACAGTTGGCACGTCTCGGGCCTGTGCCGGCGCCCTCGTGATCTCGACGAGCGGATCACGCCGATGACCGCGGATCTCCTGGACGCCGAATCGGTCGTCGCTGCGGTGCGTGGCACCGCCCCGACGCACGTCTTCTTCACGACCTGGCAGCGTCGCCCGACGGAGGCCGAGAACATCGACGTCAACGGGCGCATGCTGCAGAACCTGCTCGACGCGACGGGCGCCGAGAAGTCCGTCCGCCACGTCGCGCTCGTCACGGGGCTCAAGCACTACCTCGGTCCGTTCGAGGCCTACGCCAAAGCCCAGCCGGACACCCCATTCTCCGAGGATCAGCCCCGCCTGCCGTACGAGAACTTCTACTACGTGCAGGAGGACATCCTCTTCGCGGCCGCCGAGCGCGACGGGTTTACGTGGTCGGTGCACCGGCCGCACACGCTGATCGGCTGGGCACTCGGGAATGCGATGAATATGGGGGTGACGCTTGCCGTCTACGGGGCGATCTGCCGCGAGACGGGCCGCGGGTTCCACTTCCCAGGCTCGCGAGAGCAGTGGGAGGCCGTCACCGACGTCACCGACGCGAGCCTGCTCGCCGACCACGTGGTGTGGGCGGCAACGACGCC
>CAWJTT010000011.1:0-87790 GCA_963845865.1 uncultured Actinomycetes bacterium | reverse complement strand
GGCCTCGACCGGGGCACCGGCATTCTCCGCGGCAACGGCCGACGCGAGCGCGAGCTCTGCCGAGAGTTTGGGTTGCGCGTCGAGCACGACGGCCGCGCGGGCACGCCGAGCCATCGCGACGGGCATCTGAAGCGGCACGGCGACCGCTCTGGCCTCAGCGCATGCAGCTGCGCGGTCTGCTTCTTCACGGCCGCCGCACGCGAGGCAGCAGCGCGTGAGCAGATCCAAGCACTTCGCCCGCCACCCTCCGGGGATGTCAAGCAGCTCGTCGCCTCCGGCCAGCGCAAGGAGCACCCCGACCGCTTGGTTGGGATCTCCGGACGCGAGCAGCGCGCCGGCCAGCGCGACGCGGCATAGGCCGTAACGAGGCCATGATCCAGGTGACGCGTGAGAGCGACACTCTCATCTGCAGCCGCCACCATCTCCACATCGCCCATCTGAAGCGCAGTATGGAGCGGTTGAGAAGGTTCCAGGCCAACTCCTGCGCATTCCCCACAGCCGCGCCGCCTCGACGGCTCCCTCGAGCAGCTCCGCTGATTCAGCGAGCGACCGCGATGCGGGCAGCCGATCCGAGCGTAGGGAACAGCACTGGGACGATGTCGCTCTGACCAGTCTCCCGGCCAATCCTCAGCGCCCGCTCCGCGTGCGCCGTGGCCTCCTCGTAGCGATCAAGGTAGAGCTCTGCGGCGGCGAGATTGGCGGCCGCGTCGAGGCGCATCGCGAGCGCAGCGTCCGGTAGCGCATCGATGAGGGCCGTGGCCTCGGCACGATGAAGCTCGGCCTCGGGCACGCGGCCGGCGAATGCACCCGCGAGCGCGAGCACGGCCAGCGCCGCCGCGGTCAGCGGTCCGTCGCCACGAGGAGTGGCAGCGTCTCGCGCACGTTCGGCCCACTCCCGCATGGAGTCGTACTCCGCGCGATAGAGCCCGTCGATGGCGAGCTCGATCATCAGAGAGGCCGACTCGGGGGACCCTTCTCGCAGGCCGTCCAGGGCAGTCAGGAGCCGCGCGTGCGCCGCCTCGTGACGACCGAGCAGATGCTCGACCGCCGCACATGCCGTCGTAGCCTTCACGCGCAACGTGACCGTTTGGCCGCTCGCGAGGGCCACGCTCTCCAGGAGGGCAGCGTGGCACTCGCCGAAGTCGCCGGTCGCGGCGAGCGCCGCCGCCCTGGCGAGGAGCAGCTCGACGCGCTGCTCGGGTGGCGCATCCTCTGGAATCAGACGGAGCGCACCGGCAAACCAGCGCGCAGCGCTCTCCGGCGCACGCATGGCAGCAGCCTCACCGGCTTCGCGCAGAGTCGCGACAGCATCCCAATTGCCCGCGCGAGCTGACTGATCGACATGATGTGCACGCGAGGTCGCACTGGCACCGCGAGCCGCGAGCGCGTCAGCGCTGCGCTCATGAGCGCCCAGACGCCACGCGCCTGGCGTGGACTCATAGACGGCCCTGCGAACAAGGGGGTGCCGAAAGCGAAATCGGCGAGGCACATCGGTCGAGCGCACGAGATCGAGACGCAACAAATCGTCGAGTGCCTCGAGCGTGGCCTCCTCACCGGCCGCGGCGGCCGCCGCCGCAAGCTCGGGCTCGAACGGGTCCCCGGCCACTGCCGCTCCCTCCAACACGCGCCGTACATCGGGCGGCAGCAGCGCAAGCTCCGCCGTCAAGGCGGCCGCCACGCTGGGCGGAATCCCGATGTCGGCCAGGCGCGCAGGATGATCCGGTCCTTCCAGAACGAGAGTACGGGCGTGTGCGCGCGCGAGTTGCTCGAGGTAAAACGGGTTTCCACCGCTCGCCTCGTAGAGCGCGGTGGCGTCGACGGCTCCGATCCCTTCGCCGAGGAGATCTGACGCCTCGCCGTGCGTCAGTGCTCCGAGCTCCGCTCGGGTGAGCGTTCCATCGCGATGCGCCCGCTCGAGAGCCGCGCCGAGCCGCTCGGGCAACTGGCGCTGACGCACAGCCATCGCGATCAGCACGTCTGCAGCGGGCGGGCGGCGCAGCAGCGCCCCGATCAGCTCGACGGACGCGGAATCGGCCCAGTGAACATCGTCCAGCACGAGCACAACAGGCCTTGTCACTGCCAGTAATTCGAGCAGGTCGCGTACCGCGTGATGTGCGCGGAACCGCTCGTGCTGCAGCGTGGCCACGCCCCCGTTCCCGAGGCTCGCCAGCGACGGGAACACGCCCGCGAGCTCGGTCCGGACATCCGCGGCGAGGCGTTCCAGGCGAGCTGGCTCCAGGCCATGCAGATAGTCGTCGAGCACGTCTACGAAGATCGCGAACGGCACGTCTCGCTCGCCCTCGGAAGCCGCGCCCGTGAGCACGAGGTGACCGCGCGCGTCGCCGAGCGCCCCGAGCTCCGCGAGCAAGCGAGATTTCCCGATTCCCGGCTCGCCAACGAGCTCGAGTACGGCGCACCCTCCATGCTCGAGCTGGGCTAGGAGGCGTGATACGGAGCCAAGTTCGCCGACACGCCCGACGAAACGCTCGCCAAGATCAGCCATCGCGCTCCTTTTTCGCCAGCATAGAGTACGCGCGGCACTCTCGACATCTCGCCCGCAGCCGGCGCCCGAGCGGCGCTGATCGAGATCAGACCCGCACGCGAGTCAATCTGCCGCGACCCCAGGAGCATCGCGAACTCGCGAAAGGGGTTGCCGCGGTCGCGGATGATCAGGGCGAGTGCCCCGCGTGAGCGGCCGAGCGATGAGCACTACCGCTACCACGGGAGGGCTCGCGCAGAGGTCATGCGCGTTCGGGGGATTGCGGTGGCCCTGCGGCGGCGCTGTGGGGTTTGCTCCCGGGGATGTGAGCGGCGCTCGGTGCGCTGCTGGGACTCCGCACGCGCAGAGGCCGCGCGAGGCGGACGAGCAGGAAGGCCTCGGCGGAGGCCAGAAGCGCAAGTACGGCGAGCAACCAGGACGGCCACGCGTCGTGACTTGGCAGCGACTCATGGCCGACCTCCGCTAACCTCGTCGGGACGATCTCGGCGCTTCGCGCACGCGGCAATGCCGGATGAATGTGGCCACCTCTGCTGACGGCGGGCGCGAACGGCCGCCGAACGCGCCCGCCCCTCGAGACCACCGGTGCGGGTGTCCGCCTGCGCCGTGCGGGTGTCCTCCTGCGCGGTGCGGGTGTCCTCGTCGCGACGGACGGACTCCTCACCGGCTGCCGCCGCGCGGCTTGATGCTGCACCGCTGGATGTGTATTCGGCTTCGGCTTTGGCGAGCGGACGGGCTTGGGCGCGTCGGGCCTCGGTATCGGCCGGATGGCGGCCTGCACCGTGGAATTCAGCGGCAGCGCGAAGACGACACCTAGACAGGCGAGTAGACAAAGTCCCCGCATATCGCCACAATATGGCTGGATTGTGAGCCGTCCACCCGCACGCGGCGAGTTGAGCCAAGCCGAAAGGCAAGGGTGGCAAGAACGGCAGTACCGCTCTGAAATCCGCCAAACGTCGGACGAGACCAGCGGAGGCTCCCTGCAAATGAGCCGCAGGGAGTCAGGGGGCCTTGAAGTCAGCGTCTAACTCGCGAGCTTTGCGCCCGCCAGATCATCCCTCCATTTGGGTGGATGTCGGCGACGAAAATCGGCTCTGACAGCAGACCGAGTCGTCCATCGTGGATGTCGAGGGCTCATGCCTTGCTTGGCCCACGTCGCGGCCTCGCGGATTGCGTCTTGGCCGTCTGCTTGCGCGCGCGCCCGAACGCGTCGATGCGGCCCCAGCGACCGCGGATGTCGAGCAGCTCGACCTGCCCGATGCCGGCCGGGATTGCCGGGTCGACGATGAGGTGGTCGCCGATCGGCTCGAGGCCGAGCATGGTGCGCAGGAACAGCAGCGGCGCACCCGTCGACCACGCCTGCGGGCTACAGGCCGTCGGGTATTGCACTGGATAATTCGTCTGGCTGCGCTCGTAGCCGCCGAATGCCTCGGGGAGGCGCCCGCCGAAGAACTCGGCGGCGTCGAGAATGCCCGCGGCAATCAGAGCGGCTTCGTCCTTGAAGCCGTAGCGGCGCAGGCCCCAGGCGATGAACGAGTTGTCGAAGGGCCAGACGGTGCCGACGTGATAGCCGATCGGGTTGTAGCGCGCCTCGCCCTCGGCCAGCGTGCGCACGCCCCAGCCCGAGAACAGCCGCGGTCCCACGAGGTGCCGCGCCACGGCCTTGGCCTTCGACTTGTCGACGATCCCGCTCCAGAGCAGGTGGCCGTTGTTCGATGCGAGCGCATCGACCTGCTTGCCCTCGGTGTCGAGTGCGAGCGCGAAGTATTCGTCGTCCTCGACCCAGTAATCGCGATTGAAGCGACGCTTGAGGTCGGCCGCCTCCCGCTCGAGCCGGTCGGCGAACGCCGCGTCCTTCCAGATGTGACGGGCCAGCCGAGCGCCACGCATCTTGGCGTCGTAGGCGTATCCCTGCTGTTCGGCGGTCGCCCGCGGGAATCCGGGTAAGCGGCCGTCGCGGTAGGAGATCGAAACCGGGGAGTCCTTCCAGCACTGGTTCTCGAGTCCGGTCTGCTCGTTGCGCCGCCGGTACCAGATGTAGCCGTTGCCCTGCAGGTCGGCGTACTGATCGATCCAGGCGAGCGCGGCGCGTGCCTCGACCTCGAGGTCGCGCATGAGCTTCGTGTCCCCCGTCCAGCGCTCGTACTCGTCCAGCAGGATCACGTACAGGGGCGTCGTGTCAGCCCCGCCGTAGTAGGGCGAGTGGGGCCGCTCCTCGAACGCCGTCATCTCGCCGTAACGCATCTCATGCATGATCCGCCCGGGATCCTCGTCACGGAAGTCGTCCGTGCGCGTGCCCTGCCACTCCCCGAGCGCGCGCAGGGTCGCCAGGGCCAGCTCGGAGGTGAACGGCAAGGCCTGCAGACTCGTGAAGATGCTGTCTCGGCCGAACATCGTCATGAACCACGGCAGCCCGGCCGCCGGCAGATTCTTGCCGCCGGCCACGGCCGGCGAGAACCGCAGGGCTGCGAGATCGACGAGGCACCTGTGGTACGTCGCTCTGAGGGCCTCCGAGTCGCATTCGAGCCGGGGCGCCTGCGCGAGCCACCGGTCGAGACTCCTCTGCATGTCGCTCGGCGAGCGCTTCCGCTGGTGCGCCCCGTTGCCCGGCCCTACGAACAGCCCCCCGGTGACGACGTCGACAGCGGTGGTCCATTCGCCGTGGGGCTCGATGTGAACGCTGAAGGTCAAGCCGCTCTTGTCGAGCTTCGCCGGAGCCGTCGCCGAGATCGTCGTCTCGCGTCTGAACGTCTCACGCTCGTACCCGAGCACCAGGCGGCCACGATCGACCCGGGTGGAGTACGTGCCCGTCTTCTCGAGCGCGTCCTTGACCTCGAACAGATCGGCGAAATCCGAGCCTGCGTCGATGCGGACGGTCAGCCCGATCGGCTTCACGTCGTGGTTCAGGATCGTGATCTCCTCGTGAAAGCCGCCGCCGACGGCGCGCTGCCGGATCACCGACACCTTCGCGTCGACGTACACGGTCCCCGTCCCGGGCGTGAGGAAGAAGCGCGTCTCCCAGTAGTGCAGGTCGTCAACTGACAGCGCGCTCAGCCGCTGGCCGTCGATCGTCAGCACCCACTTCGAGATGAAGCGCGTGTCGTATGAGAAGAGACCGGTCGGGTCGGTCAGCGATGCCTCGATATCGCCCTGCGCGTCGCTCACGACGAACGTGTTGCCGTCGAGGATGCTGACGACGTCGCTCATGCGCTACCCCTTCACCGACCTGGCGGTCCGCGCCGTCGACTTCGCACCGGGCGGCCCGGGGAAGAGCCGCTGGAACCCCGCGAGGAGACCGAGGTCGCCCTGGATGACCGCCGCACCGCGCAGGGTGGCCGCGAGCGCGTTCATCTCGCCACTCGCAATCGCGTCAAAGACCTTCCTGTCTGCCCTGACGACCGCGTCGGCCTTGACGTTGCCGCGCGAAACGGTGACGTCACCCTTCTTCACGCCGACCAACCAGTGCTCGGCCCGCTCCCCCGTCACCTCGAAGCGGAACGTCCCCGTCACCTTCTGGAGCAACGGCTCGTGCCCTCGCCGAGCGAGTTCGGCGAAGAACTCTGCAGTCGCATCAGCCACGGGCACTCCGGCCTCCACCGATCATGCGCCTCGGGCTGACTGCGGTCATCGCTGACAACCGTTGCCCTTCGGCGGCACGCAAGGCTCACCCTATGAGGGTGAAAACCCTTCGCGAAGGCCGACCCGCCGCCGCCAAGCGCCGACCAGGCCATTCATGGGACGCTGCCGATCCGACGTCTCGTCGGTCCGGCGACAGCAGCGAGCAACTCGTCGAGAAGCTCCGTGACGGCAACCTCTTTCAGGCGAAGAAGTCGATGAGCAGTTGGTTGACGCGTTCAGCCTCATCGTGGTGGACCCAATGCGACGCGTCGGGCAGGCGCTCGACGCGGTCGAGGTTGGGCACGTCGTCGCGGTCGGGCTCGGCGAGTTCGGAGCCGAGGTAGGAATCGCGCTCCCCCCAGATGACCAGTGTCGGCGCCGAGATCGGGCGAAGCTTTGCTGCGGCTTCCTTCTGGGACTGTCTCACCGAGGCGCGGTAGTAGTTGATCATCCCGGCCGCTGCGCCTGGCTGCGACCACGCCTCGACATAGCGTTCGATTTCCTGCGGCGTGTAAGGCGGGTTCGCGTCCTGCAGGAAGTGTCGGAAGAAGTGCCAGTCTCTGGCGTGCACCACGTCCTCGGGCAGTCCCGGTACCGCGAAGAAGAAGAAGTACCAGGACTTCCGGAGCTGGCTCGGGTGGTGCAGTCCCTCCGAGAGCCTCCGCGGATGGGCCGCGTTGAGGATGGCGAGTCGGTCGACGACCTCGGGATGATTCATCGCGGTCGTCCAGGCGATGGATCCGCCCCAGTCGTGACCGACCAACAGCGCGGACTTGGCACCGAGTTCTCCGATCAGGCCGCGGATGTCGGCGGCGAGCAGGTCGACGGCGTAGGCCTCGAATCCCTCTGGCTTCGATGACAGGTTGTAGCCACGCGTGTCGGGCGCGACGACCCGAAAACCCGCCGCCGCGAGCGGCGCGATCTGTAGCCGCCAACCGAACCAGAACTCCGGGAAGCCGTGCAGCAGAACGATCAGCGGCCCATCGCCGGCCTCGACGTAATGCAACCTCTGATCGCCGACCTCGGCGTAACCCTCCCGAAGCTCGATCCCGTCGTGCGGCATCAGGCTGCTGAACGTGCTGGCGAGCGGGTTCGGCGCCACAGAGACCGAGCCCGCTTCCGACGTGGACTTTCCGAACGACGTGCCCATGAGATCTCCTTTCTCGAGACGACGCTCAGGATCGCCATTCCGGCGATTGGTCGCGCCCGTGTAGACCCTGGTGCGTTCACGGGTCGAGCACTGAACCACCCTGGGAAAGCGTGGCTCCGCACACGGGAGGCCGACCCTCGATCCGACCTTCGGCGAGGTCGTGGGCGCCGCGCGGGCCGAGCGCAACGGCGCCGTGCTCGGACGAGCGCGCGAGCACTCCCCAAAGCGATTGAATGTGATGTCCGCCGTGTGTGGAGACGGCGGAGCCCCAGGTCACGGCCCTGACGAGACCGGGAAGGGCGACGTGAGCGAACCGCTTGACGGACAAGCTTCTCGCCGTGCGGGGCCCGAAGACTCGCGAGGGCCGCCACGTGACCGGACGCCCTCCGGCGGGGCATGTGCCTGCTCTCGCACGTCACCCGCACCGGGTTGTTCCCCGCAGACGCGCTATCGTCGATGCTACGCAGCGAAAGAACCGAGGAGCCACCATGACAGACGCGGATCATGGCCGGGTCGTGCTGACCGCCGATCCCGACGATCTCGAGCACGCCGCTGAGCCCCCTGGCGGACCGGCGACGATTGCGACGGAGGCACCGACCGATACCGAAGCGGGGACGATGCCGGCCGCCGAGGCCGGCACACCGGGCTGGGAGCTGCCGACGGGCCAGGCCGTCGTGCGTGCGTTGGGCGGCGCGATGGTCGTCGGACTCGCCGCGAGCGCGCTGCTCGCGCGGCGCCGCGCGGCGCCGCCTGAGCTTCAGGCCGGGGAGTCCTTGGCGGTCAGCGTCCGCCCCCGCAAGGTCGTGATGCGCTACCTGCTGAGCCTCGGGATGTGGGAGCTCGATCGCCGCGCCACCCGGTTCAGCGTGACCGACCGCCGGCTGCTGGTCGAACAGGGACTGTTGCACCGCGTCGTCATGGCCGTGCCGCTCTCGGCCATTCAGAACGTCCTCGTCCGCACCGGCCCGTGGGAGGGCTGGGTCAACGTCTCGCTGCCCAGCAGCCAGGGCGGCGCGACGCGGATCGGGCCGCTCCGGTCGGGCTCCGCGCGGCGGTTCGCGGCGGCGATCAACCGCCACGGCGGCGCCCCCGTCGACGAGATCGAGGAATGATCGACGGCTAGCCACGTTCGCGCCTGGCAGCGTCGAGCGGATGACCCGGGGCGGCGACCTAGCCGACGACGGGCCAGTCGGTCAGCGGCTCGACCTCAATCTCGGCGCCGCGAAACAGGTCTGGCGGGGCTTTGACCGGGTCCGTGTGCCGCAACCCGACCGAGCGCGCGTTTCAGCGAGCCGCAGTCGGAGTCACTCGCATCTGAAGGACTCCGAAGTCACCTTCACGCGGATTTCGTGGAGGGCACCTTGGCGCTGCCGTTGATCGAGGTTGTCGCCGGTCGGTAGCAGGGGGCGGAAGGCGGCTGACGGCAGGACCGAGCGCCTAGCCGTTGAACGCGGTGGGATGGACGTGGAGTTCTTCGCGACCGCCGACGAGTTCGAGGCCTGGCTGGAGGCCAACGGCGCCGACGCCGACGAGGTGCTCGTCCGGATGGCCAAGAAGCACACCGGTGTCGCGTCGCTCGACTGGGCCGGCGCCGTCGACGTGGCGCTGTGCTTCGGCTGGATCGACGGGCGCTCGAAGCGCATCGACGACGACTGGTTCGTGCAGCGCTTCACGCCGCGGCGCCCGCAGAGCACGTGGTCGAAGGTCAACCGCCAGAAGGTCGAGGCGCTGATCGCCGCGGGCCGGATGCGGCCGGCCGGCCTGGCCGAGATCGAACGGGCCAAGGCCGACGGCCGCTGGGAGGCCGCGTACGACGGCATGGCCACCTCCGCAGTGCCCGAGGACCTCGCCGCGGCGCTCGAGGCGGCCGGCCTCACCGACGCGTTCGCGGAACTCAGCCGCCAGAACCGCTACGCGATCCTGCACCGCGTGCAGACGGCCAAGAAGGCCGAGACACGCGAGCGCAGGATCGCGAAGTACGTCGGGATGCTCGCGGCAGGCGAGACGCCCTACTAGCGCCGCTCGTCGGGCGCCCGTCAGGTCTCGCAGGCGACGCCGTCCTTGTCGCGGTCGCGCGTGTGATTCGCGACGTACAGCTTGAAGCTGACGAACGGGCGGCCGGTCAGGCCGTCTGCCTTCTTGATCACCCGGAAGTTCTTGGCGATGCCGTGCGCGTAGACCTTGTTCACGGCCTTGCAGTTCTTGAAGATGCGCGGCGTTGCCGCGCTCCCAGGAGCCGCGAGCTCGAGCCCGACGATAGCCGCCAGGACGACTGCGATGGCGCTGTGCGGCTTCACTGCTCCTCCCCACTCGTGCCTCTGGCGCCAGGAGTGGCGCCAAGACACCGGATTCGGGATGGATAGTGGCTTTCCTTTTATCGGGGCGAGAGGATTTGAACCTCCGACCGCCCGGCCCCCAGCCCGTCCAGACCCCGGTCTCCTAGGGCCTGCTCCGCATGGTTGCGTCATGGTGAGGTGCGTTCAGTTCGCTCAGGTCACGCTGGTTTAGTACCCCGCGTAGTACCCCGACTTCTTTCGCCGCGTTGCGCTGACGGGACCCTGCCGTCCGCCCGTCAGGTCTGGCTTGCCTAAAAAGGTGAGAGAGGGATTCGAACCCGCGACCTCCCGGACCACAACCTGACGGACCCACGTCACGTGAGTTCCGTCACGCATGGTTGAGGGATGTTGGGTGCTCTCAGTTCGCTTGGGTCACTCTGGTTTAGAACCACCAGATAGAACCACGACATCGCTCGACCGGCCGCAGATCTGGGACCAGAGATTCGTGTGAGCTGGGGCCGACAGGCCGCGCTGGGCGGGCCTGCCTGCCCGCCGTGGTTCACTGGACGGCACGAGCTAGGAGACTTGCGCCATCGCGTCGGGTGGGTCCCATGTTGCTCGAGGCGCACGACTCGACGGCGAGTGGTTCTCGATCGCGGTACCCGGGTCGGATGTCGGCGAAGCCGCAAGACAGCTAAGATCGCAAATGAAGAGGAGAGGAGGCACGATGGCGAAGAGCGTTCGCGACGCGATGACCGAGGATCCCCGCTCGATCGGCGCATCGGCGTCGGTGGTCGAGGCCGCGCGACTGATGCGAGAGGAGCACATCGGCTCGCTCCCGATAACCGACGACGAGAAGCTTGTCGGGATGATCACCGACCGAGACATCACGACGAGAGTGGTCGCCGAGGCCGCAGACCCCAAGATGACGTCGGTCGGGGACGTCTACTCTCGGGACCTCATCAGCGTTGAGCCCGACAAAGACCTCGAAGAGGCGCTCCAACTCATGGCCCGCCACCAAGTTCGGCGGCTGCCCGTTGTCGAGAACGGCAGGCTCGTCGGCATCGTTGCCCAGGCCGACATCGCCCTCAGGGAGAACGAGAAGAAGACCGGTGAGCTCGTCGAGGCGATCTCTGAGCCCTCAGAGGGAGAGCGCAGGTAGCGTCGCCCGGACGCACGTTCAGTAATCGATCTCGCCTACGGGCGATCGAAGGCTGACCCGATCGTTCACGCTACGCGGTCGGTGCTCAGAATGCGTTCGCGGCCGACTTCCACTCGCTGAGGCGCTGCGCGATGAGCTGGGCCCGCTCCTCCTCGCTCCCGCCGTCCAGCACCTGGAGGTCTGAGGGGTCGGCTCGAAGGTAGACGCCGGCGGTTCGGGCATTCAGCCCGGGGTCGCGATCCGACCGTGTCGTCCAGTACCCGGTGGCGCGGTCGGCGGTCTCCACCCTGATCTCGCCGGTGCCCTCGAGCTGCGGGGCATTCGGGTGCCGAGGGCGCTCGCCCTTCCAGAAGTAGAAGATGCCGGCCGGATCCCTGCGCTCCTTCGCAGCCTCGCTCCAGTAGCGGGCCGACAGGGTGCCGTCCTCCTGCCAGGCCCGGCCGGTCACGTTCAGGCCACCGTCGCGGTCCCGCGAGATGCGCAGGAGGCTCACCGCCGACGGTTCTTCCTCGCTGCGCATGGTGAGCGAGAGCTGCCACCACAGCCCCTCGACCGGGCCGCGGCGACCCTCGGTCTCGATCGCCTTGCGGAGCTTCTGGTTGATCGCGCGAACCTCCGCCGGGCTGGTGGCCGGGTCGTAGCGGACGGAGGTCAGCCCGAGCAGGTCGCTCGGCAGCTTCGAACCGTTCGCGTGGAGGATGAACGTGCGCCGGATGCCGAGCGCGCCGCCGAACAGCCCGGCCTCGAACACCACGTTGTCGCGCGGCGACGCCTGGCCGGACTCGGAGGCATCCGTCGTCGTCCAGTCGTCCTGGGCGAACACGAACGCGGCGAAATCGACCTCCTGGGAGAGCTCGACGAGCCGGTCGAGGGTGGACCGCCCCGGGTTGAACGTGGTCGTCCAGGGCTCGACGTCGGCGACGTCCTCGAGCCCGCGCGTGATCGCCTGGAGCAGTTTGGCCTGCTTGCCCGACGACCCGAGGAAGATGCGCGGCTTGTTCATGCGCGATTCATGATGACGGACCTGAAGCTAGCTCGGCTTGGCCGGGACGAACCGCTTGACGAAGTCGAGCGCGGTCTGCGCGACCTCCTGCCAGCCGTGGTCGATGGTCAGCGAGTGGCCGCGGTTGGGCATCTTCTTGATCTCGGTGACGCTCGGGTTGCGCTTCTGCCGCTTGTAGGAGGCGTTGGCGATCGCCCAGGGAACCGTGTGGTCCTTCTCCCCGTCGAGGATCAGCAGCGGGCCCCGATCGGGGTTCTTCGTGTCGACCTTCGACTCGGTCCAGGGGTTGAGGTTGGCGTTGCCCATCTGGGCCAGGGCGATCCCCGACCCGGCCACGTGGTAGGTGTCGTAAAGGCGCTTCGCCTCGTCCTCATCGAGGGCGTTCGTCCAGCCGTATTTGAACTGGTCGAAGGTGAGCGTGATGGCGCGGCCTCGATACCGGGGGTTCAACAGGAAAGGTCCACTCGCCCTGAGCGTGGAGAGCGGGCAGCGGCAGGACGCCGCGAAACACGCCCGGGTCGATCGCAACCGTGGCTGCCGAGAGCCCACGGCCGGCGAGCATCTGGGCGAGCAATCCGCCGGTCGAGTGCCCCATCACGGCGGGCTTCTTCTCGAGCTTGCCGATCACGTCGGCCGTGTGGTCGGCAACCTGCTTCAGCGTCTTCTTGGCGAGGACGTCCGGGTTCGCCCGCGCCTCTTCGACCGTTTCCGGATCGTCTGGCCAGTCCGGCGTCAGCGGCGCGTAACCGGCCTGCTTGAAGAAGTCCGCCCAGTTGGCCCAGCTGCTCGGCAGCAGCCAGAGGCCGTGGATGAAGACGACCGGAGTGGTGCCGGAGGCGTTTGCCGCCTCGATCTCCCTGCTCTCCCGCTCCGAAATGGACGCCATGCCGAACTCCTCTCGGTCGCAGTGGAAGGTCATCCGACCCTAGCGAACCGACGACGAGCTCATCCACGAGGCGCCGGCGTTGCGGGTCGGCGGCTATTTGGTCGATTTGGCGCGTGCTTGCGGCTCCGGCCAAGCCCGCAGACAGGACGGCTCGCGTGGAGCTCCCCGAAGTTAGCCATTGAGATCAGTATGTGTCAAATGATGCGTGGCCGCAAAACGTCTCCGGCCCTCGTGTGCACGAGCGCATGGCGCCTAACTCCGCCTCCAACGTACGGCTGGAAGTACGGCCCGTGCACCGAACGCGCGCGACTTGGAAAGCGACCACGGGATGGACCTAATTGCGCCTGTCACGGACGTGGTCGCGCGAAATTTAGTGCCAGGTAGAACCACTGCACTCGCGCGCGTCGTCAGCGGGAACGAGAAATCGCCGCGTCGTGGTCGTGGTCGTCTCTCGGCATCGGGCTCATGGGAGAAACCTCCTCGAGTTCGTATCTACTACGGTCTCGTAGTAGAATGGTTCGATCATTGCTCGCCCCGAGGTGCGGGCGGCGGGAGCGGGTGGCGACGAACTCCGTGGAGATATGCTACTACATAATTATAGTAGTCAGCAACCACGAATGGAGTTCGCACAGATGAAACGGCTCGTACTCACCACCGTGTCCCTCGTGCTCGCCCTCGCCCTGACGGCGGCGACGGCGCTGGGGCAATCAACCAGGCATGGGAGCCTGACCTCGGCTCGCACCGTGCGCGAGTCTGGAAAGCCGGTGCTCGACTGGAACCAGGATCTGATCTCGATCGTCAACACGCCCGGCGCCCAGCCGGCGAACATCCAGCCGACCTGGAGCTTCGCGGTCCTGCATGCCGCGATCTACGACGCAGTCAATTCGATCGACCGCTCGCACGATCCCTACGTGATCAGCGTGCGGGCGCCCCGCGGCGCCTCCGAGACCGCGGCGGCAGACGCCGCCGCGCATGCGGTCCTCGCCGCCCTCTATCCCGCGCAACTGGGAACGGTCGATGCCGAATACGCGCTCGAGCTCGGCCAGGTGCCCGATGCGCCGGCGAAGCAGGAGGGCGTGCAAGTGGGTGAGATGGTCGCCCGTGGCCTGCTCGCGATCCGCACAGGCGACGGCTCGAACGTCGCCCCGCCGCCGTTCGTTCCCGGGACCAATCCGGGCGACTACCGCCCGACGCCACCGAATCTGGCGGCGCCGGTCTTCAGCAACTGGGGAAGCGTCACGCCGTTCGTGCTCGACAGCGGCGACCAGTTCCGGCCCGCGCCCCCGCCCGCATTGACGAGTCCCGAGTACGCCTCCGCGATCAATGAGGTGCAGAGCCTCGGCTCCGCCACGAGCACGACCCGCACTGCCGACCAGACCGTGATCGGCAAGTTCTGGGCGCCTCCGATCCAGAACTTCTGGAACCAGATCGGTCAGACCGTCGCCTCGCTGAACAACGCTGATCTCCCCACCACGGCGCGTCTCTTCGCGACGCTGGACCTGAGCATCGCCGATGCGACGATCGGCCTCTACGACGCCAAGTACACCTACCAGCGCTGGCGGCCGGTGACCGCAATCAGGCTCGCCGACACCGACGGCAATCCCCGGACCACGGCTGACCCGAACTGGCTCCCGCTCGCGGGAAACACTCCGGCGGACCCGTCGTATCCCGGCGCCCACAGCACGATCAGCGCCGCAGCGGCGGCCGTCCTGGCGAGCTTCTACGGTGATCACCAGCACTTCTCGATCACCTCGCCGGCTCTCCCGGGCGTGACCCGCTCGTTCACAAGCTTCAGCGCGGCAGTCCGGGAAGCGGGCCTCAGCAGGATCTACGCCGGCGTCCACACGCCGCTCGATCACGAGGCTGGCCTCCGGCTGGGGCACAAGGTCGCCCGCTTCGTGCTGGACAACGCGCTGCAGCCCGTCCGCAGCTTCTCGGCCAAGTAAGGGCCGCCGCGTGGGCGCGGGCCGCTCATCGCCCGCGCCCACGCGGAACCGATCCACCGTTCGAAATCCCAAAAACCAGAAGGAGCACACTCACATGAAGAACTCGCTCTCGCGGCTCGCTCTCGCTGCCGCAGCGCTGACGCTCCCCATCGTCGCCGTCAGCCCCGCCACGTCGTACGCGACGACCGCCTCTGCACAGCCGGCGAAGGTCGCGCTCTCGCGTTCGGCCCTCGGCAGCATCCTGGTCGACAGCCAGGGGAGGACGCTCTATCTGTTCGAGAAGGACAAGCGGGACCGCAGCGCCTGCGCCAGCACCTGCGCGACGTACTGGCCGCCGCTGCTGACGCACGGCAAGCCCGCCGCTGGCAAGGGGATCAAGGGATCGCTCCTCGGGATCACGCACCGCGCCGGCGGGGAGGCGCAGGTGACCTACGCCGGGCACCCGCTCTATCGCTTCGTGCAGGACACCCGCGCCGGTCAGACGAACGGCCAGGACTCACAGGAGTTCGGCGCGAGCTGGTACGTCCTCTCCGCGACGGGCAAGAAGATCGGTCACTAGACCCTCGAGCTCGGCGCCGTCTGGCGACCGGCGCCGAGTCTGACGCGGCCGGTCTCGTCCCTGCCTCTCCGGCGGCGGGGACAAGACGGCCGTTCGTGTGAACCGAGAGTCGACCCGCGGGGCGCCGGGCGAAACGCGCCCTACAGACCCTGCGGGAAGTGAACCGACACCGGAGCGACGGCCGGGCGGCCGATGTCGAGCTGCACCTGCGCGTGGCGCGTCAACGGAATGTCGCGCGGGTTGCGGTGATAGGGCCGGCCGTCGAGGAACGCCGTGACGCGCCCCGTCGTCGACCCGACACGGCTTCGGCCGAGCGGCTGCTTCCAGACGTCGAAGAACTCGCCAAGCGTGAACGCGCGCTGCACGGGCGACTCGATGTGGATGATCCCGTCTGCTGCGTGCGTGTGCAGCCACGAGAAGCAGGCGCCACCGGCCACGAACGCGCCGCCCGGTGCCGGAACCACGGTGCGCGGTGCGCCGATTCCGACGCCTGCAGGGACACGCCGCTGGCGGCCTGACTCGAAGATGGCAAGGTGGGCGTGGACGTGGAAGGCGAGTTGCTCGATCGCGCCGCACGAGATCCCGTCGACGCGCCCGCCGACCGCAGGCTCGCCTGGCCCGGCCAGGACCGGGGCAGCCGGGATCGGCACGCCCTCCGGGCCGAGGGACACTGAACGGGCGAGCGCCCGAGACTTGAGCGAGCGCGTGCCACCGCTTCCACTCGCCTCGTCGTGCTGCCAGAAGGTGATGCCGAGGCCCAGAAATGTGATCGAGAGCGCAAGCGCTACGGGCCGATAGGTCCGCTCCCGCCTCGATTTGCGGCGAGCGCGACGCCGAGGAGGTTGCCGCGGCTGCTGTCGTTGTTTGCTCATGCGCGCATATTACTACATACTGCGTAGTATCTCAGGTGGACGGGCGGGAAGCGCGGTCGCTGGAGCGGCGACGGGCAGGCGCGCGGAAGGGCTACCGCCAGGCGCGCTGAATGACCGCAGCCGCCCGGGCTCGCTGACGGCGGGCGGGGAGCCCGCGCAGCGCGACGACGAGGAGTCCGATCCCCACGGCGGTGACGGCGAGTCCGACGAGACGGGCCTGCAGGTGGTGTGCGAGCAGGTTGACCGACATGGCGTGCAGCCGCGCGCTCTGGCTGCTGCTCAGGCGCGGCGACGAGTAGGCCACTGCGGCGACCGTGACCACGGCGAGCAGCGTGACCGCGGCTCGCTGCGGGTTGATCAACTGCGGGAGCTTCGCGCGCGCGTCGAACAGCCGGTCGATGCGAGCGGCGGCATGGTCGGCCAGCCCCGCGCTGCCGACAATCGCCGGCGCCTTGAGGGCCTCGGAGAGCGCGCCGGCCAGCGCGGACGGGCTCGTGGCCGCGATCGCATCCCGGTCGGCCTCGAGCTCGGTCAGGAGTACATATCGGTCGGCGAGATCCCGCAGGAGGGGAACCCAGAACAACGTCCGCACGGCCAGATGTCCGAGCAGGAGCTTGAGCGGCGCGCCGCCGCGGACGTGGCTGAGCTCATGCTCGACGGCCGCTTGGCGCTCGTCGGGATCAAGGGCGTCGAGCAGCGCGCTCGTCAACACGACCCGCGGGCGCAGCAGGCCGGCGCAGAACGCGCCCTGCCGGCGCGAGCGAAGTACCCCGACCTCCGCATCACCGGGAACCAGGAGCGCGTCGCCGTAGTCGCTTGCGGCGAGCGGGATGACCGGAAGTGCACGGATCGAGCGCTGCTCGCGCCAGATCGAGCACAGCGCGTGCACAAGCGCCACACCCGAGGCGACCGCAGTCACAGACAACAGGATGAGCGCAGGCGGAAGCGCGCGCAGCTCGATTGCGAACCGTACGCACGCGCTGACGAGCCCGGCGCTCACCGCTGCAAAGCCAGCAGCACCCCCCGCGCCGGCCTCGGCCAACCCAATCAGAAGCGCAGCCGCAGCGGCACCGGCCAGCGCGAGAAACGCGCCGAAGATGAGGTTGGGGCGCTCGCTCACTTCTTGGTGCGTGCCGCGCGCAGCTTCGCTCGACGTTCAGCGTCGAGGGACTGCATGCGATCATCAAGGCGGGCGATCGCGATCTGCCCGTAATCGTTGATCAGGCGATCAATCATCTCGTCGGACCAGGTTGCAATGAGTTCGTCGCGGCTCTGAGTTGCTTTGTACCGGAACGTTCGGCCCTCGGGCTCGCGTTCCAAGAGTCCGCGCGCGGACAGGCGCTGCACGAAGGTCAATACGGTCGTATACGCGGCGTCGGTTTTTCGCGTCTCGTTGATTGCCGCGTGGATCTCGGGCACGGTGGCGCCCCCCTTAGCCCAGATCACATTCATGATCTCCGCCTGAGCGGCGCCGAGCTCGCTCGCGACCGGGTCCCTGCTCGACCGCTGGCGCGACGTGCGTCTGTCCCTGGGTGGCATGTACTACATCCTAGTCGGAGTTAATTCGACCGGCAAATGCCCGGCGCGCAAGTCCGCCTGGCGAGCTCGCCGGCCACAACAATGGGCACGCTGCTTTCCCACTGCGCAGCAGCGGCTCCGCTTCTTGCGAGACCGCGGCGAGGTTTGGAGGCACGGGTGGGCTGGGCCCCACCCCTCCATACGCCTCGGCTGCGGCCTTCCGAGGAACCGGAGTGGAAGCGTCCGGCACGCTTCAGAAGGCCGTCAGATCGATGCTGACCGCGCGACGCTCGAGGCCGTCGCAGTCGACATCAATGCGGAGGTCGCGCGCTGGGGTGCGCACTGTGCCGCCGATGTTCGGGTTGCCGCGAGGCTGTCCAAACTCGCTCACGATCGTCGAGCGCGACAGAGGTACCGATCCTAAGGTGTCGCCTTCGACACGACGTCGCCGGGCCTCGTCGACATTGGCGCGGCGCGCTGTCGTCTTGACCGCGCGAGTGCCACGACGAAGAGTGCGAGGAGGACGCTTGTGAGGCTATCGAAGATGAGTGTGAGCACGACTGCGAGTCGATAGCCGGACTCCATGAACCCGAAGAGCGGTGTGTATTCGCTGATCATGAGGGCTGCGAGCGACCCGAACGCGATGCCGATGCCGCCGAGAGCGGCAAGGACGAGGATGAGGTCGCCGATATTCCGGCCGAGTCGTCTGACGGGGATGATCAGCATGGCCCCGACGACGCCGGCGCCGACGAAGCTGAGAAGGAAGAGCGTACCGATCGTCGGTACGACGTTGAAGTAATCGTAGTAGTACTGCTGGGCGTGGATGATCCCGACGACCACCAGCGAGAGGGCGCCCAGGTAGCGCGCAATCTCGCCGACCAGGAAGCCGCGGTCGACCGCGCGAGCCGGGCGCGTGCGTGTGGACTTGTCGCTGCCGATGCCTCGGCCGCGCGTCGTCGGGCGGTGCATGCTAGCCACGGTGGATCTCCTTGCCTGCGGCGGAGATGACCCACCAGGGGGCGCCGAACTGGTTGACGCCCTGGCCCGTCGTCTGGCCCGACTTCTGATCGCTGACGAAGTAGTAGAGGGGATGATGGTTGTACGTCACCTCCAGCTTGCCATCCTTACGCTTCGTGGTGCCCAGCAGGGAGGCGCGCACGCCGTGGCCCGCGACCGGCTTGCCGTGCGTCGTGAGCGGCGGCCAGAGCGCAGCGCACGCGCCATAGCAGGTGCTCATGCCGTGCTTGTCCGGCGGGAAGTCGTAGAGCGTTCGCCCCTTGCCGTCGACCAGGATCCGCCCGAGCGGGGACTTGGCGAGGGCGACCGTCGCCCCGCCGGCATGCGCGCTGGACGGAACTGTCGAGCCGTAGGAGCTTGGGAGACCCGATACGATCAGACCCGCGCTGAGCGCGGTTACGAGTGCGAAGAGCCGCTTCATGTGAACTCCGTTCGTCGAGTGGTTTGTTGCCGCTTGGTGGAGGAAGGAGCCGGAGCCGCTACCGTGCTTGCGATGCGCTCCGTCCGATCAGATTCAGTCTCGGACCCTTCACGACCTACTACTATTGATGTGTAGTAGATAAGCATACGCGAGATCTCCCGAATCGGATTTGGTTCCGGCGCGACGGCCGGGGATGTCGCAGGAGACGCTGCGTCGGGAGTTCGCGGCGCAGAGATCGAGCGCGGCGAGCGACGGCCTGACGCACGCTGGGATCCGCGAGGTGCGTCGTCACCCGCATCGTCTCCTCCGCGGAACGCTTCGTGCACGAGGTCAGCCTCTCGCGCGCTGGGTTGGCAGTCGGCGAGGATGAGCGTGGTGGCGAAGTCTGGGTGGCCGAGCCACTCCTATGGAGCTCTCTTCGGGTGCCAGATGATCTCCCATCAGGTCAGGCACGTAGCTGCCATCGGGCGACGCGAACCAGCACTGAGGCCGACTCGCTTGATGCCGTCTACGCTGACTACGTGTGCGTCGGCGTGAGGCATCTTGGCCGTCTCGGCTCCGCGGAACGCATCGTCCACGAGATCGGCCTCCCGTGCGCTCGGTTGGTGTGACCGATCGGCGTGCGGCACGTCGCTCACGATCCGTGTCGGGCCGCGTCTGCGGCCTGTGCCAGCCCTGTGATGACGGTGAAGAACTCCGGTGATTGTCCGATGAAGAGGCCGTCGTCGGTGAAGGCCTTGACTGTGCCCATGGCGGCGCCGTCGGTCTCCGTCGGGCGGATGATCGAGACGACCGGGAACTTGCGATCGAGGAAGATCGTCGGCTCGGGCATGATCAGGTTGGTCTGGGTCAGCTCGCCGTCGGCGTTGAGGTCGGGGAACGTGAGGCCGGTGGTGGGGTCGGTGAGGGGAAGCGCGTTGCCGGCTTTGTCCTGCCAGGTCTGGAAGTGCATGATCTCGGAGCCGCCGATGCTGAGCAGGATCCGCAGCACCTCGGGATGGGTGACCCGCTGGGCGAGCCCGGCGTAGAGGCTGGTACCGCCCTGCTCGATCCAGGCGAAGTGGAAGCCGGCCGTGTTGGCGATCGCCTGGAGGTGGTCGGGCGGGGCGAGGTCGGCGTCGCTGCGCGGGATCGCCGGGTGCTGTCCGTTGGCGAGGTCGGGGACGGCATTTGGGAGAACGTCGCCGAAGTCGGGGTTCTGCGAGTCGCTGCGGTAGCGCGTCCAGAAGCTGGTGTTGACGGTCAGCTGCATCAGGTTGGTCAGCCGTCCGATCTGCTGGGCGCCGGTTGCCTTGCTGCTTGGCAGGGTGCGGAACTTGTCCAGGTTGACCGTTTGCGCGCCGTGCGCTTGCAGGTAGGCGTTGATGAAGGTGAAGTGGCTGATCTCGTCATCGGTGTTGTCGTGGATGTACTGGGCCATGTCCTCGTCCAGCACCGCGACGGCCTCGGTGTAGTCGGGATTGCCTGTTCCGCCGGGGACTTCGCTGTCCTGGATGCCGGCGAGCTCGTTGTATTGCTGCCACATATCGGTCTCGAGGATCTCGGCCGCAGCCAGGAAGCGAAGAATCGCCGCATCTCCCTTGGTGAGGCCGCCGCTCGCGAGGGCCGCTGGGGCATCGGTCAGCAGTCGCCCCGCGCCGAGGGTTCCTGCTCCGAGCGCGGCCCCCTTGACGAGGAAGGAACGCCGGCTGGTGCGATGCTCCGAGTGTTCGGTCGTTTCCATGATCTCTTCCCTTCTGGGTCGCCGTCAGGAGCTGAAGTTCGCGATCGCCGAGGCGCAGCCGACGCCCTGAATCCAGACGTTCTGGATCCCTGCGATGTCGGGTGCAAGGTCTTCGGCGGAGACGATCATCTGCGCGGTGAAGGACTCGTCGTTACCGTCGCCGGCGCGGTAGAAGTCCGCGTCAAGCCCGACCGTGTTCTCATCGGTGCTTACGGTCTTCAGCGGCTCTGCCGCCGCCCCGGTGCACTTGAAGCTCGTGCTCCTTCGGAGATCGACCGTGTCCCAGCGAACGCCTTCGCCCGCGAGACACCCGTTAAGGGGGCCCTGGCCGACGTCGCTCGTGCAGCGAAAGCCGCCCGCAGAGTGGACGAAGCCGCTCACGGGGTTGTAGGCGCCGCCGCCCGTGAGCGTGGCCGAACCGGTCGGAAAGCCGCTGATGTCCCTGGCGTTGAAGCCGAAGCCGGTCTGGCCGTCGCTTGCTGCCAGTGCTGAGGCGGCGAGCGCGAGCGCGAGCGCGGTGGCGGCGAGGGCGACGAGCACGCCCCCTCGCCTGCCGATTGTGCTTTGGGACATAGTTCTTCCTTTCTCAGTGGTTGACCGCTTGTGCGCAAGAGACATGCATCTCGTCTCCTTTGCGTCTTGAGCCCGAGGCGCAGGGCTAGTGGGGTTGTCGCAACCAGGATCGAGGCAGCGCGCGGGCGGCCGCCTCACGGAGCGCCGGTGAGGAACTCCGTGAGAAACAGGCCGCCCGGGCGCTGCTAGAGGGCGCGGGCGAGCTGCGAGCGCGAACGGATCTCGAGCTTGCGGAAGACGCTGCGGAGGTGAGTCTCGATCGTGTTCTCGGTGAGGAAGAGCGCCTGTGCGATCTCGCGGTTGGTCATCCCCTCGGCGGCCATGCGAGCGACGCGCAGCTCGGAGGCGGTGAGATGGCTGCGGCTCTCGGTGGGGTCTCGGCGGGGGCGGGCACCGGCTGCGACGAGCTCGTCGTGGGCGCGCACAGCAATCGCGTCGGCACCGCAGGCACGGGCCAGCTCGAGCGCCTCGCGGAGTGGCTTGCGCGCGTCGGCGCGCCGGCCGCCGCGGCGGGTCGCCGCGCCCAGCTCGAGCAGCGCGAGCGCGTGCTCGAGCCGCGCCGGTGATCGTTGGAGCTGGGCGACGGCTTGCTCGAGCAGCCCGATCCCCGAGGCTCCCGGCTCGATGAGGCCAAGCGTACGCAGCGCAGCCCCGAGCGGACCTGGTGCGCCGAAGGCGCGGCAGCGCTCGAGCTCCTCACGGGCCAGCGCACGAGCCTCGTCGTGGCGGCCGAGCGATGCAAGCAGCGGCGCGGCGTCGGCGCGCCAGGTGCTGAACGCGGGCGTACGGATTTCCCACTCCTGCTCGAGACGGCCGCAGGCGATCAGATCTTCCAGCGCTTCGTCGGGGTGCTGGGAGGCCGCGCGTAGGCGAGCGCGCGTCTGCAGGTAGCGGATGTGACCGGCTGCTGCGGGCTCGGACCCAGCCTGCGCAAAGACTTCGGCGGCTTCGGTGGGCTTGCCCCGCGCGAGCAGGACGTTGGCGAGCGCCACGCGGCCGTAGGGGGGAAAGCCCGAGCACGCCAGGGTGCTCGAGCGCGCCCGTCGCATCCGCCTCCGCCTCGGCCAGTGAGCCGCGACGCAGGCAGATGTACGCGCGCAGCTGAGCCGCCATCGAGAACGCCGGCAGCGACCCGTGCTGCTTCGCCCACTCGATCACCGCGGTGCTGACCCTGGCCCCGTCGTCATCGGCGTGGGCGAGGAGGAGCACGGTCGGCACGATCCAGAAGCCACCCGACTCCGGACCCGGATCTTCGAGCAGCCGCCCGTCCGCGAACGCCTGCAGGGCCAACTCGCGTGCCTCCTGGGCCGTCCCCGTTCGAGCGGCGTCGTACGCCGCGGCAGCGACCTGCAGGCGCTCCCCGATCGTCCGCGGCGTGCGGGACGTGACGACGAACCGCTCCCCGGTTGCCTGGAGACGACGCCAGACCGCAACGCTGCCCCTCACGGCCACCCAGCGCGTCGCCTGCAGCCGCAGTCCCTGCTCGCGCTCGCCCTCCGGTAGCTCGTCGATGACCGCCGTGAGATCGGTCATCGCCTCCTCCGGCCGGTGCGCGAGGAAGAGCGCCGACCCCAGCGCGTTCGCCGCTTCCGCGCGCAGCCGCCCATCGGCAAGATCCCGAGTTGCCTGCCGGAGCTGCTCGATCGCCATCCCGAGCTCGCCGGCACTGAGCGCGGCCTTGCCCAACTCGTGGACAAGCACCGGTTCGAGCTCCGGCGACGGCGGCTCCGCAAGAGCTCGCTGCAGGTACGTGACGGCAACGTCCGGGGCGCCGCGATTGCTTGCGCCCTTAGCCGCCTGTCGCAGCGTGTTCACCGTCTCCGCATCGCCGCCGAGGCTTGGTCGCCAAGAGGTGAACGGCAATCCGATCCGTGGCCGCGCCCGCACCTGTGAGCAGACGGGCGGCGCGCTCGTGGTGTCGGGCACGCTCCTGAGAGCTCAGCTCCGAGTAGACGCTCGAGCGCACGAGCGGGTGGACGAACGCAAGCTGCCGGCCGGGCTCGAAGATCACCGCCTCGGCCAGAGCGTCGGCGGCGCGGGAGGCCGCGTCGCCGTCGAGGCCGGCGAGCTGCGCTGCGAGGGCCGGCTCGGCCGGGTCGCCGAGCACGGCGACAGCGCGAGCGAGAGCGGTGCACTCCGGTGGCAGGCGCCTCAGACGAGCGCGCACGGCTCGGCCGACGCCGTGCGAGCTCAGCTGGCTGGCCAGGCCGGCGTTCTCGCGACTCGGTGCGATCCCCCGCCGGTCGAGCTCGCGCAAGAGCTCCAGGAGCAAGAACGGGTTGCCCCCGGTCGCCCGCCGGCACGCAGTGACGAAGCTCGGATCGGGCTCAGCGGCCAGCAGCTGTACGGCGAGCATCGTGATCGCCTGCTCGCTCAGCCCGCCCGGCTGAAGGACTACGACCTCGGGGATGACGAGCAGCTCGTCGAGCAACTCCTGCACCGGGCCGGGCTCGGCCGGCCTCGTCGCCAGCACGAGCGCCAGCCGGCACGCCCGCCAGCCGGCGGGCGAGATAGATCAGCCAGCGCAAAGAGGCGACATCCGCCCAGTGCGCGTCGTCGACGGCCACGAGCAACGGTTGTGCGTCGGCCAGATTGATCGTGAGCCAGTAGAGCCCGTGCAACGCGGAAAACGACGGCTCGGCGCCGGCTTCCGGATCGGCCGCAAAAAGGACAGGCTTCGCCAGCACCGCCGCCCCAGCCAGCAGCGCTTCACGCTCCTCAGCGTCGCAGGCCACCACCACCGGTTCCAGCAGCTGCCGGACGATCCCGAACGGCAACTCGCGCTCCAGCTCGCCGCCCCGCGCCGACAGAACGCGCAGGTCGACCGCCGCCGCGGTCCGAGCGGCCGCGAGCAGACTCGATTTGCCGATCCCCGCCGGCCCTTCGAAGACCACAGCCCCGCCAGAGCCCGCACCGGCCCCGGCGAGCAACCGCTCAACCGTTTCGAGCTCGAGCTCGCGCTCCACGAGCGGAGCCAGCTGCACACCCACGACCCGATTCTAGAGCGGCGCCGCGCCGCGCTCCAGGCATCGCCGGGCCGCTCAGACCATGAGCTTGAGCCGGTTGCCGTCGGGGTCGAGGACGACGCTCTCGTAACGGCCCAGCTCGCCGGTGCGGTGCGGCGGCTCGAGCACCCGGTGGCCGGCCGCCGCGAGCACGCGGCTGAGCTCGTCGACGGCGTCGGCGGAGCCGAGCGCAAAGCCGAGGTGCACAAGCCCCGCCGACCGCCCGATGCCGGCCGCACCTCCGCGGCCGCGCGACCGCTCGAACACCTCCAAGCGGACGCCGCAGAAATCCAGCACGCAGCTGCGAAGACCGGTGTCGGGGTCGGTGGAAGGCGGCGAGGCCAACGCCCCCAGCTGCTGGTAGAAGTCGCACAGGCACTCGAGATCGTTCGTCGCTAGCGCGATGTGCTCTATCTGGGCGACCGTCGGTCGCAATGCGTCACTGCTCACGGGTATTCCTTGCCGGCTGCCGCGACCCGCGGTCATAAACGGCGAGCGACTCGGCCGGGAGCAAGAGACGGTGCAAACCGGGGTGGGCGTAAAGGTGATGGAAGGCATCGAGCGCCCGCTCCGGCTGCACCGGGATCGCGAGCGCCCCGCCGTCCGGTTCCCGCACCTCGACCCACAGCTGTCTCGTTCCGCGCCGCCAGAGCAGCCGCACCTGCGTCCCGTTCGACGAGCGCTCGGCCAGCTCACGGCTGCGTGGGCGAACAGACGTCATCTCGCCCCAGGATTCCGCGGCGCCGCAACCGCTACCTCACCGACAACCGGTGAGAAAACCCGTGAGATTGCGAGTTGAGCCACCACGCGGAAAGCGTAACCGCCGGGGCAGAGGAGGTGACCGCGGATGCAGCCGGCCTAGATCTGGCTGGACATACAGACCGGGAGGTTCGGGGACCCCATCAACATCACGAATTCGCAAAAAAGCGGGTGCCCCTCGGGTCGGCTGCCGGCGACGATGTCGGACTCGAGTCGCTGCGCCGCTCCTATCGGAGGAGTGATCCGTACCCTACCGTCACGCCGCAGGCGTGTCGGGCGCGCGGAGGCGAAGATGACGGCGGCGACCACTGGCGATGGCTACGCGATGGCATCCGCATCGACGACCGTGCCACAGGCGATCTCGGCTCCGCGGAACGCATCGTCCACGAGATCGGCCTCCCCTGCGCTGGGCTGGTAGTCGGCGGTAAATCAGCGTCGTGGCGAAGTCGCTGTGGCCGAGCCACTCCTGCAGCGTCCGCATGGGCACACCGGCTGCCGCCATGCGCGTGCCGAACGTGTGCCGCAGGTCATGGAAGCGCACGTCCCGCACGCCGGCCGCGGTCAAGGCGGCCTTGAACCGCTTCAGCACCTTCGAGCGGTCGAGCGGCTTGCCCAACAGCGGGTAAGCGAACACCAGGTCAGCGTCGGCCGCGGAGGCGGAGCGTTTGCTCAGCTCGTCCAACTTGCGGAGACCCGAGCCGCCAGCGGGACGCTACGGCTTCCGCGCGCGCTCTTCGGCGTCGTGAACTCACCGCGCACGAATGCCTGCCTGACCCGAACACGGCGAGCAGTCCAGTCGATCGCGCCGCACCGCGCCTGACGGGAGCGCTCACGCGGCAAGCGAGCGACCACTTCAGGCGTTGCCATAGCGGCAACATAGCGCGCGCAGTCCGGGCATAGCGTGCACGAGCACGTGGCCCTAGGGGACCTCCGCAGGGTTCGAGCCCCTTCATCCGCTCTCGGCTGCTCCAGAGCGTGCCTTCGCACCGATGCGCGACTGGTAGCGTCCAGCAGCGTGAGCCAGACGCGGCCGCGCTTTGCACTGGACGTACCCCAGCGAGGAGATGCGGCGCTGGTAGCGCGCGTCTGCCGTCGGGCCGAGGAGCTTGGCTATGCCGGCCTCTGGGCGATGGACAACGCCATGCCGAGCCAGCCACAGCTGGCGCCTGTCCCCCTGCTCTCGTTCGTCGCCGGCCACACGGAGCGCATCCGCCTTGGCATCGCGGTGTTCGTCCTCCCCCGCTACAACCCTGCCCAGATTGCGCGTGAGCTGGCGGTGCTCGACGTGCTGTGCGGTGGCCGCCTGGACGCCGGCGTCGGCCTGGGACATCCGCTCGCGGCGCTCACCGGCCTCGGCTTTCCCGCCGATCGGCCATTCCGTCGACTCGCGGAGGGGGTCGGGGTGATGAAGGCTCTCTGGACGCAGGAGCGGGCTGCGTTCGAGGGTGAGATCTGGCGCTTCTCGGATTGCCCGCTCGAGCCAAAGCCGCTCCAGCGGCCGTACCCGCCCCTTTGGTTCGGCCTCGGTGGCCCGCGCGGGCTTCGCCTTGCGGCGCAGGAGGGCGACGCATGGATCGGAGCCGGTTCGTCCTCCACCTCGCAGTTCACGGAGCGGGCCAGCCTGCTGCGCGAGGAACTGGCGGCTGCCGGCCGTGATCCGGCCTCGTTCCCGATCGCAAAGCGTGTCTACATCGCCGTCGGCGAGAGCGTGCAGCGGGCCCACGCCGCCCTGCAGCCGGTTCTCGACGGGCAGTACGGGGCGCCGGGTCTGACCGACCGCGTGGCGGTCTGCGGGCCGCCGGAGCACTGCGGCGAGCAGCTCGAGCGCATCCTCGACGCCGGCGCCGAGATGCTCGTCCTCAACCCGCTGCACGATCCGGAGGGGCAACTCGACGCCGTCACCGAGCTCACCCGCGTCCTGGCGCGCCACTAGCGTCGCTCCGGCCCCGGCAGGTCGTGCCGAGGACCTAACGCTCGGGCGAGTGAGGCAAAGTCCCAGCACCCCCGGCGTGACGTCCCTCTACGGCGTGACGGCGCGGACGCCCGGAGGCAGAGTCGCGCCCGTGCGCATAAGGCTGGAACGGCGGCCGCCACCTGCGATAGTCCCGGGTCCCGGGTGCCGACCCAGACGGCAGGCAGGGCAGGTGACGAGGAGGCATCGATGGGCAAGCTTCAGCTCACACTCGGCACGGCGTTTCTCACACTCGGAGTGGCGCTCACCGCAGCGACGGGGACAGCGGCTGCGAATGCCGGCGGGGCGGAGACGTTCAACGACGTGATCGTCGCCTCGGGGAAGGGCGGGGTTCGCACCGTGGTCTCGAGCGTCGTCGTCGCCAGGGGCGTCTTCAACGGCGTGGGACGAGTAGTCGAGGTCGAGAACCTGCCGGGCGACCCCGACAACGTGAGCAGGGACGATCTCGTCTTCCGCGGCGGATCGATGCACCTTCGCAGCGTCACGACCGACCAGTCGTTCTCGATCGATCCGCGCAGTTGTGTGTACAGCGTCGCCTTGACGCAGACCGGGACTATCGAGGGCGGCACCGGCAATTTCGCCTCGGCGAGCGGGACGAGCACGGCAACAGTGAGCGTGCACGGCGTCGCACGGCGCGACCCCGACGGAAGCTGCTCGCAGACGCAGGTGCCGCTGATTGACGTCGACACGTTCGCCTCGAGCGGAACGCTCGCGTTCTAGGTGACGTGCCTACGCACGTTGTGAACGGGTAGCGAGGCATCCGGGCGGCTGCTCAGGCTGTGGGTCTGCGAGGACTCAAGCCTGAGGAGGGCGCCCGGATGCGGCTTCACCGTAACGCTAAGCTCGGACCTGCTGGTCGACGCGAGCTGGTGCGCGCGATCGAGCGGGGTGCGACGATGAGGCAGGCCGCGGCCTGTTTCAGCGTCGCGCCAGCGACTGCGCACCGCTGGTGGCATCGCTGGCATGCCGCCGGCACAGCGGCGCGCCTTTCGAGCTCCTGCCTGGCCGACCGCTCGAGCCGGCCTCGGCGTAGTCCGCGGATGCTCTGCGCAGACGACCAAGCCCGTATCTGCGCAGAGCGTCGGCGCACGGGCTGGGGCCCGCGGTTGATCGCCGGCGAGCTCGGCCGGCCGCACTCTACGGTCTGGAAGACGCTCCGCCGCCACGGCCTCTCGCGCCTCGCCCGCAGCCCGCGCGCCGCGGTGCGCCGTTACGAGTGGCCCTGCCCCGGCGATCTGCTGCACATGGACAGCAAGCGCTTCGCGCGCTTCGAGCGGCCCGGCCACGCCGTCACCGGCAAGCGCGACAAGACCAGCGCCGAGAACGCGCACGCTGGGGCCATGAGTTCGCGCACACGATCGTCGATGACCACACCCGCCTGGCCTACAGCGAGCTGCACCCCGACGAGCGCGCCGCGACCGTCACCGCCTTCCTCACACGCGCCTTGCACTTCTCGTCGCTCGGCATCACGACCCGCAGGCTGATGACCGACGGATGAAAGTCAAGTGGTCTGGACGGGCGGGGCGTCTTTTGCGAGAGTGGTCGTGGGTGTGGGTGACTGACGGAGCGAAGCGCAGGTGTTGGGGCTTGAGGCCTGCCGCGCTGCTTTGCCCTTTGAGGGCTTCTGAGATGCGCGCCCCGGTGTCGCGCCCGCACCCCCCGCCGCGTTGTTTGGCCCGCTCGCGGTCCAGTCGCTGACGAGCCGGCGGTAGGCTGTCTCGGCTTGGCGGGAGAGCTCGCGTTCGGCATCGAAGACAGCTTTGGATTTGCCTCCGGCGACGCCCTTGCGGCCTTTTTGGGAGGGTGCGCCTGCGAGCAGCTCAAGCGTGCGGATCTTGTTGCGCGTCATGGCTGGTCGCGCGAAGGCGTAGTCCTGCTCGCGGCTGAGCAGGTGCCAGAAGAGCACAGCGAGCTTGCGGGCGGTTGCTGTTGCGGCGATCTGCGTGCCGCGGCGTGCGCGTACCCGCTGGAAGAACGCTCGCAGGGGGCCTGGGGTGAGGGTGACTTTCCAGGCGGCTTCGCCGAGCATGTGCCTGGCCTCGGACGCTCCGGCCTTCGAGATGCGGCCGTGATGGGCCCGTCCCGCGCCTGATTGGCGTACGCGCGGGTCGAGGCCGAGGTAACTCACGAGCTTGCGCGGCGTGGAGAAGCGGCGGATATCGCCGACAGAGGCCATGAACGCCGCCGCGGTCTGCACGTTGACGCCCGGGACGCTCATCAGACGCAGACCTCCGGCCAGGCAAGAGCGTGCTTGGCGATCTCGCGATCGAGAGCGGCGACTTCGCTGTCGAGGAAGTCGACCTGACGCAGGCAGCCATCGAGCGTCAGTCGCTCGTCGACGGGCAACTCCAGTTGCGCAAGCCAGCGCCGGCCGGCCTTGCCGAACGCGTCGGTCACCGGCGGCCGGTCGCAGAGGTTGCGCGCGAGCACGCCGTGTGCCTCGTTCTTCGCGCGAGTGCGCGCACGCACGATCCGCTCGCGGCGGTTGGTCAGCCGCCGCAACGTGCGCGTGCGCTCATCCGGCGTCCACACCTCATCGAGCAAACCCGAGACCAGCAGCCGCGCCAGCGTGCGCGCGTCGAGCCGATCAGTCTTGGCCTTGGCCTCCGTGATCGACTTCAGCTTGCGCGTATTCGCGACGACGACCTCGATCCCATGGGCCTGCAGAAGCGAAACGATCTTGTCAGCCCCGGTCGTCGCCTCGAGCGCCACCACATCGCTCGTCGCCAAGCTCTGCGCAAACAGCTCAAGCGACGGCACACGCGTCGCGATCTGACCCGCGGAGCGGATCCCTCCCTCCTCGGCGATCGCGACCTCGCAGAAGTCTCGATGGACATCCAACCCAAACCCACGCACAACTCTCCCTTCGCCGACAGCTTGGACGGGAGCACGGCGGACACACGACAGCGACGGATACGTGCTCTCGGCACATCCGGGTAAGTCGCAGGGGCGGCCACGAACAACGTCGAGCTCCCAGCTCATCAGTCAGAACGGCCTGCCCAACCGCGTCTCCCAACACGCCCCAGGTCCCGGAAGCACCATGCTCACGGCGGGGTCGGACGGAAGTTTCATCCCCGGACAACGCCTGGGCCTACACCCGCAACCACAGCCTCGCGCGACTGCTCGCCGACCAGCACATCCGCCACCTCAAGATCCGGCCTCACCGACCGCAGACCAACGGCAAGGTCGAACGCTTCCACCAGACCATGAGCCGCGAATGGGCCCACGGCCAGACCTACGCCTCCCACCACGCCCGCAACGCCGCCCTGCCACACTCGCTCCAGCACTACAACACGCGCAGACCGCACAGCTCACTGGGCAGCCACCCACCCATCAGCCGCGTTCACAACCTCTGAAGGCAGGACATCTAGGTCGTCCCGTCGGCAGCCTTACTGCTCGACATCGGGACTCCCATGGCGATCTTAGTCGCTGCCGGGGGCGTTCATGCGCCGCCCGGCTCCTACGTATCGCCCACGATTACATGATCGCCCCGGGTATACGCCAGAGCGGACAACGGGTCAGCGCCTCCCAGACCACAACCTGACGGACTTACTTCACGCGGGTTCGGTCACGCATGGTTGCTTCATGCTGGGTGCTCTCAGTTCGCTCAGATCACGCTGGTTTAGAGCGACCCGCCCCCAACCATCACAGCCAGCACCAGCACCGCCAATCGCGCGCCTCCGCTGATCACCCGCCTTCCATGATCCGACGATTCCATCAGCGATAGTTGTCGTGCTCGACCATCATGCTGGGGTGGCTTGCCAATCGGGGGTGTCGTCCTCCCACGAGGGCGCCGGGCAGCTGAGCGTGCCGGAGTTGACGCGGATTTAGCAGCACCTTTAGAACCACGGTAGAACCACGGCGCCATCACGAGCCGAGAGCGGAAACGAGAAAGGCCCGCATTTGCGGGCCTTTCGTTGATCGGGGCGAGAGGATTTGAACCTCCGACCGCCCGGCCCCCAGCCGGGTGCGCTACCAGACTGCGCTACGCCCCGTTCGCCGGCCAGTATAGCCCCCGGTCATACGAGGCCCGTGCGCGGCGGCTCCTGCGCGTAGCCTTCGGCCGTGCGCGAGTCGAGCCCCGAGGCCTTCGAGACGCTCGTCCGCGATGCGCTCGACGACTTCCCGGACTGGCTCGCGCCCTACCTGGCGGGCATCAGCGTACAGATCGAGGAGCGGCCGCCGCGGGGCGAGGGGGATGTGTACGCGCTCTTCGACGGGCCCGCGCTCGGCGATGATCCGGTCGGGCAGTTGCCGCCCGTGATCACGCTCTTCCGCCGTCCGCTGGTCGAGGATTTCGGGCACGACCCGGCCGAGCTGCGCCGCGAGGTCCAGATCACCGTCGCGCATGAGCTCGCGCATCTGTTCGGGTTCGGCGAGGAGCGCCTCGACGAGCTCGGCTACGGCTGAGACAAGCCTCCGAGCCCTCGGTCAGCCCGCGCCGGTGCGCATGCGGTTGATCGTGGCCACGAGCTCGGCGGTGTCGACCGGATCGTCCTCGTGGTCGCTCGCGCCGTGGCGGAGGCGCAGCGCGGCCCAGGCCATCAGGTCGCGCATCGAGACCATGCCGATGACGCGCCCGTGATCGACGATCGGCAGGTGACGGAAGTGGCCGTCGACCATGATCGCCATCGCCTCGGGCAGGCCCGTGGTGGCCGACGCCGTGAGCACGTGCGCGACCATGCGGTCGCTGACCCTGAGGTCGGGGTCGAAGCCCTGCGCGAGCACGCGCAGCAGGTCGCGCTCGCTGATCACGCCCACCAGCTTGTCGCCGTCGATCACGCAGGCCGCGCCCGTGTCGTGGTCGACCATGCGGTGCGCCGCCTCGGCGAGCGTCGTGTCCGGAGTCACGGACAGAACGCTCGTGTTCATGAGATCGGCGAGCTCCACGGCCCGACCCTAGACGAGCAGGAGCAGCGGGTGCTCCAGGTAGCGGGTCACGGTCTGCAGCAGGCGCGCCCCGTCGGCGCCCGAGGCGGCGCGGTGATCGACCGACAGGTTGACCGTCATGAGCTGCCGCACGACCACCTGGCCGCCAAGGCCGATCGCGCGCTCCACGACGCTGCCCACCGCGAGGATGCCGGGCTCGGGCGGGTTGATGATCGCCTGGAAGCTCGTGATGCCGAGCATGCCGAGGTTGGAGACGCTGAACGTGCCGCCCTCGATCTCGGGCTGGCGCAGCGAGCCTGCGCGTGCACGGGTCACGAGGTCGCGTGCGACCACCGCGAGCTCGCGCAGCGGCAGCGAGTCGGCGTTGCGGATGACGGGCACGATCAGGCCCTCGTCCAGTGCCACGGCGACGCCCACGTGCGCCGCGCGGTGCTGATGCAGCTTGCCGTCGATCCAGGAGCGGTGGAATTGCGGGTGGTCGCGCAGCGCGAGCGCGCAGGCGCGCACGATCAGGTCGTTGACCGTCAGCTTCACCCCGTCGTCCTCGAGCTCGGCGTTGAGCTCCTCGCGCAGCGCCAGTGCCTTGCCCATGTCGATCTCGCACTGCAGGTAGAAGTGCGGCACCTGCGCCTTCGAATCGCTCATGCGCCGGGCGACCGCCTTCAGCATCGGGCTCGGCTCGATCACCGTCTCGGCCTCGGGCGGAGCAGCGGCGCGCTGCGCCGGTGCGGGTGCCGGAGCCGGCGCTGCGGGAGCCTCGGCGGGGGACGAGGCGGGTGACGCGGCGGTGCTCCCGCCTGCCAGCGCGCGTTCGACGTCCACGCGCACGATACGGCCGTCCGGGCCACTGCCCTTGCCGGCCAGCGTGCGCAGGTCGAAGCCTGCATCGGACGCCATGCGCCGCGCGACGGGGCTTGCCTTGAGGGCATCGCCGCCACCGGCCGCGGGGGCGGCGGGGGCCGGCTCGTCAGCCACGGGCGCCGGCGCAGCGACGGCGGTGGCGCTGGGCGCCTGTCTCTCCCCCGCTCCCTCGGCCGCGACGGCATCGCCGTTGGCCGTGGCCGCGGAGAAGCCCGAGACATCCTCGCCCTCGGCTCCGACGACCGCGATCGGCGCGCCCAGCTCGGCCGCCTCGCCGTCCTGCACGAGGATGCGCAGCAACACGCCGTCGGAGTAGGCGTTGAGCTCCATGGTGGCCTTGTCGGTCTCGATCTCGGCCAGAACGTCGCCCTCGTGCACGGCGTCGCCCTCGTGCACCAGCCAGCGCGCGATCGTGCCCCGCTCCATCGTGTCCGACAGCCTCGGCATGACGATCTCTTCAGCCACCTACGCCTCCGCCAGTAGTCCGCAATCGGCCAGCAGGCCGCGCGCGGCCTTCTCGATCTTGTCCTCGAGCGCGAGCGCGGCGAGCTCGAGCGGCTTGGAGTACGGCATCGGCGCCTCGGCGCCACCGACGCGCTCGACGGGCGCGTCGAGATCGTCGAAGCACTCCCGCGAGATGCGCGCGGCGAGCTCCGCGCCCACGCCGTACGTCGCCCAGCCCTCCTCGGCAACAAGTGCGCGCGAGGTCTTCGCGACGCTCTCGCAGACCGTCTCGGCATCCAGCGGCCGCAGCGAGCGCAGGTCGACGACCTCCACCTCGATGCCGTGCTGGGAGAGGCGGTCGGCGACGGTCAGCGCACGCCGCACCGTGTAGCTGTGGGCGACGATCGTGAGATCGCGGCCCTCACGCACCACCTGCGCGCGTCCGATCGGCACCGTGAAGTCGTCGCCCGGCTCGGGCAGCGCCCCGTTGACGTTGTACAGCACGAGGTTCTCGACGAAGAGCACGGGGTCATCGTCGCGGATCGCCGACTTGAGCAGACCGTACGCGTCCAGCGGCGTTGCGGGCGCCACGACCTTGAGCCCCGGGGTATGCGCGAACATCACCTCGAGGCTCTGGGAGTGCTGCGCCGTCAGCTGCGCGCCCGCGCCCGCCGGGGTGCGGATCACGAGCGGCACGCCGACCTTGCCGCCGAACATCTGACGCACCTTGGCCGCGTGGTTCACGACCATGTCCATGGCCACCAGGATGAAATTGATCGTCATGATCTCGACGACCGGCCGCAGGCCGAGCATCGCGGCGCCGATGCCGGCGCCGACGAAGCCCTCCTCGGCGATCGGCGTCTCTCGCACGCGCCGCGGGCCGTACTTCGCATAGAGCCCCGCCGTGACCTTGTAGGAGCCTTCGAAGCGCCCGATCTCCTCGCCCATCAGGAAGACCTTGTCGTCGCGCGCGAGCTCCTCGTCGAGCGCCCGCCTCAGCGCCTCTCGATAGGTCACGCCCGCCATCCGCGCGTCCCTTCCCGCTCGCCGAACGGCCCGCCGCGCTGCATGCGGGAGAACTGCTCGCGCCAACCCGGATCGCCGTAGACGTTGTCGAAGAGACCGGCGGGATCGGGCGCCGGATCTGCGGCGGCCTGGCGGATGGCGGCATCGATCTCCGCGTTGACCTCGCTGCGCAGGCGCGCGACGCTTTCGGCGTCGATCCCCATCTGGGCCACGAAACGGCTGATCGGATCGTGCTTCTTCGCCTCGGCGACCTCCTCGGCCGCGCGGTAGACCTTGCCCGCGTCGGCCACCGAGTGCCCGCGGAAGCGGTAGGTCGTCGTCTCGAGCAGCGCTGGTTGCCGCTCGTCGCGCGCGCGGCGCAGCAGACGACCGGCCGCCTCGCGCACCGCCAGCAGGTCATTGCCGTCGACGCGCTCGCCGTGCATGCGGTAGGCCGCGGCGCGCTTCCACTGCTCGGGCTCGGCCGAGGCCATCTCGACCGAGGTACCCATGCCGTAGCGGTTGTTGATGACCTGGAAGACGATCGGAAGGTGCCAGATCGCCGCCAGATTGAGCGACTCGTGGAAGGCGCCGATGTTCGTGGCGCCCTCTCCGAGCTGGCACAGCACCGCGTTCGGCTTGCTCTCGTAGTCGAGCGCGAGCCCGACGCCCACGGCGATCGGCAGCTGCCCGCCGACGATGCCCCAGCCGCCGAGGAAGCGGCGCTCGACGTCGAGCAGGTGCATCGAGCCGCCGTAGCCTCCGGCGACGCCCGTGGCCTTGCCGAACAGCTCGGCCATGACACGGTGCGGCTCGGAGCCGACCGCCAGCGCCGTGCCGTGGTCGCGGTAGCTCGCCAGCACGTAGTCGCCGGGCTCCATCGGGTCGATGGCGCCGACGTTCGCCGCTTCCTCGCCGATCGCGAGGTGGCAGTAGCCGCCGATGCGCGCGCGGGTGTACTGCTCCTCCGTCCGCTCCTCGAATCTGCGGATCAGCAGCATCTGGCGCAGCAGGCGCTCGGCCGTCGTCGCGTCGATCGCGACTGACGAGTGCTGTGTAGCGCTCACCGGCTCAGTCTAGCTTCGGCATCAGGCCGGCATGGAGGGCCGCGATGCGCTCCGCGGCCTCCTCGAGCGGCACCGTCTCGGACTCGCCCGTGCGTCGGCGGCGCACGTCGACCGTGCCGTCGCTGACGGTGCGCTTGCCCACGGTCACGCGCAGGGGAGCGCCGATCAGATCGGCGTCTGCGAAGCGCACGCCCGGGCTGCCCTCGCGATCGTCGACCATGGACGTCAGGCCGCGCGTCCCGAGCTCCTCGGCCAGCCGGTCGGCGTGCCCGGGCGCGTCGTTGCCGATCGCGACCATCCAGACGTCGAACGGGGCGATGGGAGCCGGCCAGATGCAGCCGTGCTCGTCGAAGGACTGCTCGATGGCGGCAGCCGCGATCCGGGCGGGTCCGATGCCGTAGCTGCCCATCCAGATCGGCTGCTCGGCGCCCAGCTCGTCCAGGTAGGTCGCGCCCATGACGTCCGCATAGCGAGTGCCGAGCTTGAAGATGTTGCCGATCTCGATCATCGGCTCGATCGTGAGCACGCCCCCGCAGTTCGGGCACGCGTCGCCGGCCTCGACCTCGTGCAGGTCGGCGAAGGTCGGCTGGTAGTCGCGCGTCGCCTCGACGCCGGTCAGATGCCAGCCTGTGCGGTTGGCCCCCGTGACCCAGGAGCCCTCGCGCAGCGTCTCGTCGGCCACGATGCCGCCGATCGCGCCGCCGCGGATGCCGACCGGGCCGATCGAGCCGGGCTTCGCGCCGAACGCCGCCTCGATCTCCTCCGGCGTCGCCGCGCGCGTGCCCTGCTTCAGCACCTTGCCCAGCTTGAGCTCATGCAGGCGGCGGTCGCCGCGTACGAGGGCGAGCCAGAGCTTGCCGTCGTCGGCCACCACGGGCATCGCCTTGCTGGTCGTCCGGGCGTCGACCCCGAGGAAGCCGGCCAGCCCCTCGATCGTGGTCACGCCGGGCGTCTCGACCTCCGTCACGGGCGCGCTGGGCGGCGAGGGCGCCCGTTCGATGCGCGAGACCGCCATCTCCACGTTCGCGGCGTAGTCGCAGCCGCTGCAGCGCGCGACGCGATCCTCGCCCGCCTCCGACGGCGCCATGTACTCGTGCGCCATGCTCCCGCCCATGAGCCCGGTATCGGACTCGACCTTGTAGAAGGTCAGGCCGCAGCGCCGGTAGATGCGGTCGTAGGCCTCCTCGTGCTTGGCGTAGCCCTCGTCCAGGCCGGCCTGGTCGCGATCGAGCGTGTAGGAGTCCTTCATCGTGAACTCCCGGGTGCGCAGCACGCCGCCCGAGGCCCGCGGCTCGTCGCGCTCCTTGATCTGGATGTGGTACCAGATCTGGGGCAGGTCGCGATAGCTGCGGATGGTCTGCGACGCGTGCAGCGCCACGATCTCCTCGTGCGTGATCGCGAGCACGAGCTCGCGCTCGGCGCGGTCGCGCAGGTGGAAGACCACGTCGAGGTCGTAGCGTCCCGAGCGCTTCCAGATCTCGGCGGGGTGCAGCACCGGCATGAGCATCTCCTGCCCGCCGATGCGGTCCATCTCCTGGCGGATGATCTCCTGCACGCGCTTCTTGACCCGCCAGCCGAGCGGCAGCCACGTCCACATGCCGGCGCCGACCTGCCTGACCATGCCGGCACGCACGAGCAGCTTGTGGCTCTCGGCCACCGCGTCGCCCGGCGCGTCGCGCAGGGTCGGGAGAAGGTAGCGCGTCGCGCGCATGCTCACCGCTTGGCCGCCGGGATGTGCAGCGGTCGTCCGAGCGCCACGAGCGCCGCCTCCTTGGTGGCCTCGCCCAGTGTCGGGTGCGCGGCGAGCGAGTCGCCCACGGTCTCCAGCGTGGCCTCGGCCTCGATCGCCACGACGCCGGCCTCGATCAGCTCGGTCGCCTGCGTGCCGAACGAGACCATGCCGAGCAGCTCGCCGTAGCGTGCCTCGCCGATCATCTTGACGAAGCCGGTCCGGTCGCCGTACATCGCGGCGCGCGCGATCGCCGCGTAGGGCATCGTCCCGACCACGACGCGGTCGCCGTGGAGCTCGCGCGCGCGCGCCTCGGAAATCCCGACCGACGCGACCTCGGGGTTCGTGTAGACGCAGCGCGGCGTCGACCGGTAGTCGATCTCCGCGTCGTGCCCGAGCGCGTTCTCGGCGGCGACCTCTCCTTCGCGGAAGGCGGTGTGCGCGAGCTGCCAGTTGGCCGCGACGTCACCGGTGGCGAAGATGTGCGGAACGTTCGTGCGCATGTGCGAATCGACCGGGATGCGGCGCGGCTCGGCCGTCACGCCCGCGGCAGCGAGCCCGATGTCCTCCACGTTCGCGACGCGGCCGGTCGCGACGAGCACGACATCCGCCCCGAGCTCCTTCGCCTCGCCCTCGGCGGTCTCGTAGCGCAGCGAGAGATCGCCGTCACGCTCCTCGACGCCCGTGGCACGCGCGCTCAGCTCGACGGCGATGCCGCGACGGCGGAAGGCGCGCTGCAGGGCGCCGACCGCATCGGCGTCCTCGTCGCCGATCAGATTGGGCAGCATCTCGACGACCGTGACCGCCGAGCCGAACTGGGCGTAGATCGAGGCGAACTCGACCCCGATCACGCCGCCCCCGAGCACCGCCAGTCGCCGCGGCACGGCATCGAGCTCGAGCGCGCCCGTGGAGTCGATGCAGCGCGGGTGCTCGATCCCGGGGATCGGCGGCGCTGCGGGGCGCGAGCCGGTCGCGATCACGGCGCTCTTGAACTGGATGTCCTCGGCGCCCTCGACCGCGAGCGTGGTGGGGCCGCTGAAGCGGCCGCGACCCTTGACCACCTGGATGCCGTAGCCCTTGAGCAGCCCCGCGAGGCCCCTGACCACGCCGTCGACGATCCCGCGGCGGTTGCTCTGGACCTGCTCGAAGTCCAGATCGATGTTGCCGAGGCGCACCCCCAGCTGTGCGAAGTGGCCCTGAGCATCGTCGTAGGCATGGGCGGACTGCACCATCGCCTTGGTCGGGATGCAGCCGATGTTCAGGCAGGTGCCACCGACCGTCTCCGCCTGTTCGACGACCACGACGGATGCCCCCAGCTGAGCGGCGCGAATCGCCGCTGGATAGCCGCCCGGCCCTGAGCCGAGGACGACGAGATCGCACTCCATGCTGGGTTCCTCTCGGGTCGCTTGCGCAGCCAAACTAGCAGGCGCAAACGCTTCGCCACCCCGACTCGGATGATCTACGATGCCCCCCGTGACGCCGCTTTCCGAGCAGTGGGACGCGATCCTCTCCGAGCAGCCCGGAGACTGGTCACAGATCGGGCTCGAGTTGCGTCTCGAGGATGCCGAACGCACCGAACGCGCCTGCGTCGTGCTCGCCCCGCTCAATCCCTGGCGGCGTGACGACGACTACCGCATCGGCATCCTGCGCTTCCTGTCTGCGGCGAGGTTCGGCTACGGCGCCTTCCCCGGGCTCGTGCGCACACGTCTCGGCGTGCTCGACGCCGAGGGCCTCGGCGGCTCGCTGACGCTGCTCGGCGGCGTCGACGCCGTCTCGCCCGTCGCCACGCAAGGCTACGTCTAGGCGCCCTCGTGGCGTCTGCCCGCGTCCCATGGCGTCCTTCCTCCGAATCGGCGGCGACGAGGTCGACCTCGGCGGCGGCCGCATGGTGTGGCGCCCGGGTACGGCCGGTGACGCCGACGGAATCGCCTTCGCACTGACCGCGCACGGCGGACCGCATCTGCTGCATGTCACCGGCTGGCTGCCGGCGAGCGCCCCCGGAGATCTCTCGTGCAGCGAGCTGCTGCTCGATGTCCCGGGCCCGGACGCCGCGCTCGACGGCCGCATCTTCGCGATGGCGCTCGTGCGCTTCGGCCGCGTCAGCGAGCAGCGCGCAGTGATCTCGCTCGACGGCGAGATCGAGGGCATCGAGGCCGGTTCCGATGCGCGCACGACCGTGGCCGCGGACATCATCTGCGGCGTCGAGCGCGCACACGAACCCGCGTTTTGCAGCGCGTGCGGCGCGGGCGCTCGCCGAAGCCGGCGGCGAGCGGCACGAGTTCGCCGGCGGCAGGTTGGTCACGACGCGCCATGCCTCCACGACGTGCCCGGCCTGCGCCGAGACCTTGCGCGGGCGGCCGCCCGCCTTCTGCACGGCCTGCGGAGCCGCCTACGAGCCCGACGGCATGCAGCACCAGGCCGACGAGGTCCAGCTCGCATACACCTGCACGTGCCCGGCCGGGCACACGGTGTCGGGCATCAACGCCGTCTAGCGACGGGCCGCTCGCGCCGTCAGTGAAGCGGTGGCGGCCGGCCCTCGGCGCTTGCGGCCAGCTCCGGCTCCCAGCCGCAGACGGCACATGCGTGCAGGACCGCGGAACGCGCGAACGCAAGCGCACTTGCATGCGGATCCGGGTCGTCCCGGATGTCGTCCCAGTCCAGGATGAACTCGCCGAGCGTGGCATCCCAGTGCGCCGCGGCGGGCTGCAGCGTCGCGTTCTCGAACCCCGCGGGCGCGGGATAGGCGTAGGCGAAGAAGGCCGCGCGCGGGTAGCGCGCATCGCCGGGCCACCAGCCGATCTCGACCTGCTCCGCATCTCCCGCGTTGCGCATGATGAAGTCCTCGCTCTGCGGCTCGATCGGCTTTCCCGAGAACAGGCTCACGGCGAGGTCGAACGTCCCCCACCAGGCGTTGACCGGCGTCGAGCGCCCGCGATAGGGCGCGCGCAGCTCGGCCAGCACGAGCTCGGCGCGGATGGCCGCGGCGAGATAGGCGTCGATCCGGGCGATGTCGAACGACGCGTGCTCCTCGTCCTGGTCGAGCGGCGTTGTCCAGGGCGTCTCCTGGGGCGCGAGGTTGAGCGTCACGGGGCCGACGAGGCCACCCACGGCGTCGAGCAGCTCGCGCGTGACCTCGCCCACCGCGCGATCGGGCGTGAGCGGGACGCGCCGCTCGCGCCCGTCGCTGTGCTCGGCGACGGCCTCGTAGGCATGCAGGTCCAGCGCGACGACGAGCGCTCCGGAGCCGTCGGGCGCGGGGAGAGGCGCGGTTTCCCAGCCGCGCGCGGTGACACGCAGGGCCGCGTGCTGGAGCTGCGGCTCGGGCGGGGCCAGCGTGGCCGCGAACTTCCCGAGCACCTGCGTGTGCGCGTGCAGCGTGTCGCGCGTTGCACTCCAGGAGTCGTAGTCGAGCTCGGGCCAGGCCGCAGCCATGTCCGTACGCTACCTCCCCGCAGGCGGTGGAAGCCAGAAGCTAGCCGCGGAGCTCGGCGCCGACAACCTCGCGCAGCCGCTGGACGATGGCCTCCCGGAACGGGCGCACCTCCTCGTCGGAGAGCGTCCGGTCCTGTGCCTGGAACGTGAGCCGGAGCGCGAGCGAGCGCCGGCCTGCGCCGAGCGCCTCGGCATCGCGCCACACGTCGAACACCTGCACCTCGCTGAGGAGCTCGCCGCCCGCGGTGCGGGCGGCGGCCAGCACCGAGCTTGCGGGATGCTCGTCGGACACGACGACCGCGATGTCCTGGCGAAGCGGCGGGAACTCCGACAGCGGCAGTGCCATCGGCGGGTCCCCCAGCCGCTCGCACAGCCGGTCGAGATCGAGCTCGATGCACACCACGGCGTCGTCGAAGCCGTAGCGCCGCGCCGTCAGCGGGTGGAGCTCGCCCACGAAGCCGAGCGCCTGCTCGCCGGGCACCTGCACGAATCCCCTGCGGCCCGGGTGCAGGAACGGGTCATGGGACGGAGGCATTGCGACGACGCGGCAGGTCACGCCCACCGCGCCGAGGATCGACTCGAGCACGCCCTTGCCGAGGAAGAACGATGCGGGCTCGCCCGCGCGGCGCCAGGCCGCGCCACCCAGGCGCCCGCGCATGACCGCCCCGAACGTCCACGGCTCGCGCGGCAGCTGCTGGCCCTCGACGTTGTGGTAGCTATGCGCGATCTCGAACAGCGCGAGATCGTCGCGTCCCCAGGCCGCGTTGCGCGCCAGCGTTTCGAGCAGGCTCGGCAGCAGCATGGTGCGCAGGTGCGAATGGTCCTGCGAGAGCGGGTTGGCCACGGCGATCATCGCGCGGCGCGGGTCGTCGGCGGCGAGGCCGAGCCGATCGGGGGTGTCCGCCGGCACGTAGGACAGCGTCTGGGCCTCGGTCAGGCCCGCGCCCAGGCACGCGTCGGCCACCGCCCTGCGCACGCGCTGCGGCGCCGTCAGACCGCCGCCGGAGCCGACCGAGAGCAGCGAGGGCACGTGCTCGAGGCCGTAGATCCGTGCGATCTCCTCGATCACGTCGATCTCGCGCGTGACGTCGAGGAAGCGTGTCGCGGGCACGCGCACGTCGATCGTGCCCTGTCCGGCGCGCGGATCGAAGCCGAGCCGGTCGAGGATCTCGACCGCGCGCGCCAGCGACACCTCGAGCGCCGTGATGTGCGCGACGCGCTCCATGCGCACGCGCAACTGCGCACGAGGCGGCAGGTCGCTGCAGACGTCGATGGGACGCGGTGTCATGCGGCCGCCGCAGAGCTGCACGATCAGACGCGCCGCGGCCCGCGAGGCCACCGGCGCCAGATGTGCGTCGACGCCCTTTTCCCACCGGTTGGAGGCCTCCGAGCGGAGACCGAGCGCCTGTGATGTCCGCAGAATCTGGGCGCGCGTGAAGTTGGCCGCCTCGAGCACGATTGTCGCCGTGCTCTCGCTGACCTCGGAGTCGGCGCCGCCCATGATGCCGCCGATGCCCTGCGGCGCCTCGGCGTCGGCGATCACGAGCATCGACGGGTCGAGCGGGCGCTCCTGCCCGTCCAGCGTGCGCAGGGTCTCGCCTGCGCGCGCGCGCCGCGCCGTCAGGCGTGCGCCGCGCAGCCGGGCATGGTCGTAGACGTGCATCGGGCTTCCGAGGTCGTGCATGACGTAGTTCGTGATGTCGACGACGTTCGAGATCGGCCGCATGCCGGCGGCGTGCACCCGCGCCTTCAGCCAGAGCGGCGAGGGGCCCACGGTCACGTCCTGGAAGACGCGTGCGGTGAAGCGCGGGCAGAGCTCCTCGTCGTCGATCGAGATCGTGATCCAGTCGGCCGTGAGGCGATCGCCGACCGCCGCAGGCTCGCTGTCGTCGAGCGGCGAGAGATCGATGCCGAAGATCGCGTGGACGTCGCGGGCGACGCCGCGCATGGAGAGCAGGTCGGCCCGGTTGGAGGTCACCTCGAGCTCGAGCACGTCGTGGACGAGCGGCAGGCGCGCTGCGAGTGGCTCGCCGGGGCGCCACCCGTCGCCGAGCACGATGATGCCGTCGCCCTCGGACGAGATGTCCAGCTCTCGCTCGGACAGGATCATGCCGTCCGAGGTCTCGCCGCGCAGCTTGGAGCGCGCGATGCGACGCCCGTCCAGCAACGCCGTCCCCGGCAGCGCGACGGCCACGGTGTCCCCCGCGGCGAAGTTCCAGGCACCGCAGACGATCGATCGCGGCGAGGCCTCGCCGACGTCGACGTGGCACAACTGCAGACGGTCGGCGTTCGGGTGCTTGCCGGCCTCGAGCACGTGCCCGGCGACGATCAGCTCCCCGACGCCGTCCTGCGCAGGCAGCCCGCGGCGCTCGACGCCCTCGACCTTGTCGCCGGCGAACGAGAGCCGCTCGATGAGCTCATCCAGCGGCGGCAGCTCGGCGAGGTGGTCGGACAGCCATTGCAGCGGGACCTTCATCGCACGGCCCCGCGGAACTGCTCCAGGAAGCGGACGTCGTTGTCGTAGAAGCTCTTGACGTGCGGGATGCCGTACTTGAGCATCGCGACCCGCTCGATGCCCATGCCGAAGGCCCAGCCGGACACGACCTCCGGGTCGTAGCCGGGAACGAATCCGAAGACGTTGGGGTCGACCATGCCGGCGCCCAGGATCTCGATCCAGCCCTCGCCCGAGCAGACGCGGCAGCCGACGCCGCCGCACAGGAAACAGGACACGTCGAGCTCGACGCTCGGCTCGGTGAACGGGAAGTAGTGCGAGCGCAGGCGGATCTCACGGTCGGGCCCGAAGAGCGCCCGCGCGAAGTGCTCCAGCGTGCCCTTGAGGTGCGCGAGTGAGAGCCCGCGGTCGACTGCCAGGCCCTCGACCTGCTGGAACATCGGCGAATGCGTGGGATCGAGCGCGTCGCGGCGGTAGACGCGGCCGGGGCAGATCACGTAGACGGGCGGCGGCTGCTGCTCCATGACGCGCACCTGCACCGGGGAGGTCTGCGTGCGCAGGCAGACGCCGGGGCTGATCCAGAGGGTGTCCGACTCGGCCTTCGACGGGTGATCGTCGGGCGTGTTGAGGGCGGTGAAGTTGTAGTACTCGAGCTCGACCTCGGGACCCTCGGCGATGCGGAATCCGAGCCCCACGAAGACGTCCTCGATCTCGCGCTGCACCTGCGTCAGCAGATGGGCGGTGCCGCGCGGCACGGGATCGCCGGGCAGCGTCACGTCGACGGCGGCGGCCTGCAGCTCCGCGTCGAGCTCCCGCGTCTCGAAGCGATCGCGCAGCTCGGCGTGCAGTTGCTCGAGCGCGCCGCGTACGCGATTCAGCTCCTGGCCCCGCGCTCCCCGCAGCTCGGCGGGAAGATCGCGCAGCTCGCGCAGCGCGCGCGTGAGCGCGCTCGAGCGGCCCAGGGTCTCGACGCGCGCGTCCTCGAGCTCGACGGCCGTCGCGGCCCGTTGGAGCTGCTCGCGCCCCTGCTGTTCGAGCGTGGCCGCGTCGTCCATTGACATCCCCGCGTCGATGCAGGGACGAGGGGCACGCCCCCGCGGTACCACCCTGCTTGCGCCGTATCGGCGCCTCTCGCTTCCGCCCGCTCGGCGGCGTCCCGTCCGGCTCGGGAGGTGAACTTCGGCGAACCGCCCGCGCGGGGGCTCTCAGTCACGGCCCCGCTCCCTGTCCGGACGGCGCCCGCCTACTCGTCTCCGTCGGCGCCGGAGCCGCCATTCTACCGCGTGTGCGACGCGGAGCAGCTGCACCCGGCGGGGAGCCATACGAGCGGCTCGGGCCGCTCTACGACCGCTGGTGTGCCGGCGTCGACCACGACGTCGCGTTCTACGTGCTCGCCTGCGAGGGCGCCACGGGGCCGATCGTGGAGCTGGGCGCGGGCAGCGGCCGCATCGCGGTCGAGCTCGCGCGGCACGGCCATCGCGTGGTCGCCCTGGACGCTTCACCCGCGATGCTCGCCCAGGCGCGGCGCCGCGCCCACCGCCTGGGCGTCGACGACCTGCTCGAGACGGTGCTCGGCGACCTGCGCGATCCGCCGGCTCTGCCCCGGAGCGACCGCGTGATCGCCCCGTTCCGCACCTTCATGCATCTCGCGGGCGACGCGGAGCGTCGCCGCGCCTTGACCGCGGCGGCATCGCTGCTGGCCGAGGACGGCCGGTTCGTGTTCGACGTCTTCGAGCCGAGTGCCGCCGACATCCGTGCGACGCACGACCGCTGGATCGCGCGGCGTGAGGGGATCTCGGAGCGCCCGCTCTGGTACGAAGCCGAACGCAGGTTGGAGCTCGACGTCCGGTTGCCCGGCCGTCTCGTCGGCATGACGCTCGAGTGGCGCAGCGCAGAGGAGTGGCGCGCCCTCTGCCTCGAGGCGGGCCTGACGGTGCTGTCGTCGGAAGCGGGCTTCGGCGGCGATCCCCTGGGCGATCAGCAGGGGGACCAGGTCTACATCTGCGCACTCGCCTGAGGCGCGGCCCGGGATCGGATCCCGGCCCCTGCCATCGCACTCAGCGGCGCAGCTCGTAGAGAGCGAGGGCGCCTGCGATCGCCACATTCAGGGACTCGGCGCCGTCCGCGAGCGGGATGCGCGCGACGGCGCTCGCGCCGGCGATGACCTCCTCCGGCAAGCCCGTGCGCTCGCCTCCGAGCGCGAACGCGACCGGAGGGCGAGGTGCGACCTCGCCGAGCGTGCGCTCGCCGTGGGCGTCCAATGCGACCACCGGCAGGAGCGGGGCCTCGCCCAGCCCGAGCACCGGCACCGAGTAGACGGCGCCCATGCCCGCACGCACGGCGCGCGGCGAGAGCGCATCCGCGGAGCCCACCGCGAGCGCCACGTGCGCGGGACCGAAGCCCTGCGCGCTGCGGAGCAGCGTGCCGAGGTTGCCCGGGTCGGACACGCCGTGGAGGTGCAGCCCGACCTCGCCGGCCGGCGATCCGGCGACCAGCAGCGGAAGATCGCCGGCGCGCAGCACGCCGACGGCGCGGCTCGCATGCGACAGCGACGACAGGGCGGCCATCACCTCCGCCGTGCAGCGCAGCACCTTCGTGCCGGCCGCGGCCAGCTCCTCGGCGATGCGGTCGCTCCCGAGGTCGTCGTCGACGAATGCCTCGATCGGTGCGATGCCGGCGTCCAGCGCGGCGCGCAGGGAGTCCTCGCCCTCGTCGAGGAAGAGACCCGTGCGCTTGCGCTCCCTGGCGTCGCCCAGCGCGCGTGCCGCCTTGACGTGGCTGTTCGCGCGGCTCGTGATCAATCCGGAATTCCGCTCTCGGCTGCGACGGCCTCCCACGCGGGCTGACGGGCGACCGTCTCCGCCCACGCCTGCAGCCGCGCGTGCCCCCGCAGGGCGCCGGCGTGCAGCAGGCGCCAGAGCGACGGCATGGCGGCACAGTCGGCCAGCGTGAAGCGCCCCAGACAGGCATAGCCGCCCTCTCCGAGCAGGCGCGAGAGGGCCGTCAGGCGCGGCTCGACGCCTGCGATCGCGGCGGCCAGCTCGCCGGGCTGCGGTGGCTGTGCGCCTATCCCGCGCCGCAGGCGCCAGCCGTACGCGGGCGCGTCGACCTCGCGGGCGGCAGGGCGCAGCGTCAACGCAGCCGCATCCAGCAACCAGTCGACCGGAGCCCGCTCGCGCGCGACCACGGGCAACAGGTCGCTGCGGCCCTCGCGCGCCGCCAGATAGCGGAGGATGGCGTTCGACTCCGTCAGTACGACGTCGCCGTCGAGCAGCACCGGAATGCCGCCGAGCGGATTGACCGCGTAGTGCCAATCGGGCCGCGGCTCCTCGAACGGCACCGTGAGCCGCTCGTACTCGAGCCCGAGCACGCCCAGCAGGAACCGCACTTTCTGCGCGTTGCCCGAGCGCGGGTGATCGTGGAGTCTCACCCGCGTTCGCGGACGGTCACTGCGCCAGCGCCGCCTTGGCGCGCTCGGCGAGCGCCGCGAACGTCTTCGGCTCGTGTACCGCGAGGTCGGCGAGCACCTTGCGATCGACGGCCACCTCGGCGCGCTTCAGCCCGTGCATCATCTGGCTGTAGGAGAGGTCGTGCATGCGAGCGGCCGCGTTGATGCGGACGATCCACAGCCGGCGGAAGTCGCGCTTGCGCACGCGCCGGTCGCGGTAGGCGTACTGCAGGCTGTGCTGGACCTGCTCCTTGGCGCGCTTGTAGACCTTCGACTTCAGGCCCCAGTAGCCCGAGGCCTGGGACAGCACCTTGCGGCGCTTCTTGCGCGCGTGAACGGATCGCTTGACGCGGGTCATGAGCCTGTTCCTCCCTCAGCGCAGGCCGAGCAGGCTCTTGGCGAGCTTCTCGTCCGCGTGCGCGACCGGCTGAGCCTGACGGAAGGCGCGCTTCCGCTTCGGCGTCTTCTTCTCCAGGATGTGCGAGCGCATGGCGTGACGGCGCGTCAGCTTGCCGCTGCCGGTCAGCTTGAAGCGCTTCTTGGCGCCGGAGTGGGTCTTCGTCTTTGGCATCAGGTGCTCGTCGTTTCCTGTTCGGGTGCCGCGGCTGCCACGCTGGCGGCTTTCGGCTTCGCGGCTTTCTTCTTGGCCGCCGGCGCCGGAGCCTCGGGCTCGCGGCGGAGCGGACTGTGCGGGCGCCTCGTTCGCGCCCGGCTTCGTTGGCGGCACCTCTCTGACGGGCGCCAGCAACATCACCATGTTGCGGCCGTCCTGGATCGGCGCGGACTCGATCACGCCGAGCTCGGACACATCTTCTGCGAGCCGCTCGAGCAGGGCACGACCGCGCTCGGGGTGGCTCATCTCGCGCCCGCGGAACATGATCGTGACCTTGACCTTGTCGCGCTGGCGCAGAAAGCGTACGACATGGCCCTTCTTGGTGGCGTAGTCGTGGGGATCGATCTTCGGGCGGAGCTTGATCTCCTTGATCGTGATCGTGCTCTGGTGCTTGCGCGCCAGCTTCTGCTTCTGCTCCTGGTCGTACCGGTACTTGCCGTAATCCATGACGCGGCAGACGGGTGGATTCGCGTCGGGGGCCACCTCGACCAGGTCGAGGTTCTTGGCCCAGGCGTACTCCAGAGCTTCATCGCGCGCCTTGACGCCGATCTGCGACCCGTCGTCGTCGATCAACCGCACCTGCGGTACGCGGATGGTTTCATTGACACGGGTGCGCGGCTCTGCCGGCCGCACATCCGCGCCACCGCGCGGCCTCACTGGCGCTTCACCGAATGCTTCAACCTGCTCCTCTCATGCGCAGCGGCGACACCCGGTGTGCACGCACAGGAACTGCACGACCCGACGCGGCAACAGACCTCTGACCGGCGGGTGGGAAACGGGTGACGCCTCCACTTTGACAACTGAATGATACACGCCGCTCGTTTTCGGCCCCGGGGCCGGATGCGGGCGTCATTCGGTGAACAGTGCGCGGGCGAACGCGTCGGCGTCGAATGGCCGCAGATCCTCGAGCGCCTCCCCCATGCCGATCAGCTTGATGGGCAGGCCGAGCTCGTGTGCGATCGCGATCGCGATCCCGCCCTTCGCGCTCCCGTCGAGCTTCGTCAGGACGAGCCCCGTGACCTCGGCGGCCTGCGTGAAGAGCCGCGCCTGTTGCAGTCCGTTCTGACCCGTGGTGGCGTCGATCGTGAGCAGCGTCTCGTGCGGGGCCCCGGGCAGTCGCTGTGCGATCACGCGTCGCACCTTGGCAAGCTCCTCCATGAGGTGCTCCTGCGTGTGCAGGCGACCCGCCGTGTCGACGATCACGACGCGCCGAGCGCGCGAGACGCCGGCGCTGACGGCGTCGTAGGCGACAGCGGCCGGATCCGAGCCGCTGGCCGAGCCCACGAAGTCGGCGCGCGCGCGCTCGGCCCACGTCTCGAGCTGCTCCGCCGCGGCTGCCCGGAAGGTGTCGGCGGCCCCGATCACGACGCTCGCACCGGCCTCGTGCAGCTGGTAGGCCAGCTTGCCGATCGTCGTCGTCTTGCCGGTCCCGTTGACGCCCACGACGAGGATCACGGCCGGCTCGTCGCGGAGGTCGAGCGCCCGGCGCTCGAGCGGCTGCTCGAGCCGGGCTGCGACGATGCGCTGCAGCTCGTCGCGCAGCTCCTCGGGCGTCCGCAGGCGGCCGGCCGCCGCCTCCGCCTCCAGCGCCTGGACGATCTCGACGGTCGCCGGAACACCTACGTCCGCGGCGATCAGGAGCTCCTCCAGACGCTCCCAGACGCCCGCGTCGTTCGGGTCGAATGCCAGCTCGTTGAGCCCCTGGGCGAGCGCGCGGCTGGAACGGCGAAGATTGTCGCGCAGGCGCGAGAAGAAGCCTCCCCGGCGTTCCTCCGGCTCGGAAGGACGCTCGGCCGCGGGCGCGAGCCCAAGCAGGATCTCGTCCCAGGCCAACTAGACCGCCACGGGCTCGCGCACGCGGCGCGAGAGCACGGTCGAGACGCCGTCGCCGGCCATCGAGACGCCGTAGAGCACGTCGGCGATCTCCATCGTCAGCTGCTGATGGGTGATCACGATGAACTGCGCGCGCTCGCGATAGCGCTCGATGAGCTCGAGGAAGCGCGCGATGTTGGCATCGTCGAGCGCCGCGTCGACCTCGTCCAGCACGTAGAACGGCGAGGGCCGCGCCAGCATGAGCGCGAAGAGGAACGCGAGCGCACCGAGCGATCGCTCGCCGCCCGAGAGCAGCGCCATCGAGGCAAGACGCTTGCCCGCCGGCTGGATCTCGAGCTCGACGCCAGGCTCCCGCGGCTCCGCCGGCGTCCCGCCCACCTCGGGCGCCTCCGGGTCCCCGTCCGGCTCGGGCTCGGTCAGGACGCAGCGGCCACGGCCACCCGGGAAGAGCGTGCCCACGACCTCGTCGAAGCCCTCCTGCACCCGGGCGAACGTCATCTCGAAGCGCTCGCGGATCTCGCGCGTGAGGCTGCGGATGACGCGCTCGAGCTCACGCGTGGCGGCCGCCAGGTCGTCGACCTGGGTGCGGACGTCGTCGAGGCGTTGCCGCTGTTCCTCGAGCTCCTGCTTGGCGAGCGGGTTGACCGCCCCGAGCTCGGCCCGGCGGCGCTCCAGCCGCTCGACCCGCGCCGAGAGCCCGGCCAGCTCCTCGGGCGGTAGCGGCTCCACCGCGTCCACCGCTGCCAGGCCGTGCTCCTCGGCAAGCTCCGCGGCGCGCGCCCGCAACTCGGCCAGGCGCTCCTCGGCGTGCGCCGCCTCGCGCTCGAGCGAGCCGGCGCGCGCCGCCGCATCGCGCTCGGCGCCCGCGTGCTCCGCCTCGTCCCGTGCGCAGGCGCGAAGTGCTGACGTGAGCGCCTCGCTGCGGCGCCCGAGCTCGGCACCGCGCTGCACGAGCGGGCTGCGCGCGCGCTCGGCGGCCTCACCGCACGCCTCCAGCGCGGCCACCAGGGCCGCGCCGTCGCCGGCCGCGAGCACCGCCAGCGCATCGCCCCGCTCGCGCGTGCGCTCGGCGCTGCGCTCGGCCGAGGCGCGGGCGGCGACGAGGCGGTCGCGCTCGCGGCGCGCGTGCTCGGCGCGCTCGGCGACTGCTGCGCGCTCGGCGCGGGCCCGTGCGACCTGCTCTGCGAGCGCGCTGCGCAACGCCTCCAGCTCGGAGTACTCGTCATCGGCCCGGACCGCCGCCTCGCCGGCGGTGACCGCCGCCTGCGCCAGGTCTGCGGCCTCGTGCTCGGCGGTCTCGATGGCCGCGGCCAGCTCGACGCCCAGCCGCTCGGCCTCCTCGCGATCGTGCTCGGCTCGCTCGGCTGCACGTGCCGCGCCCTCCCGCGCCGCGATCGCGTCGCGCTCAGCGAGCTCGGCCGCCGAGAGCGCGCGGCGAGCGGCAGCGAGGGCTTCCGCGCTGGCGGCCTCGGACGCCTCGACCGCGGCGAGCGCGGTGCCGGCACTCGCCGCGTCGCCCTCGCGCGAGGCGCTCTCGGCCTCGGCGCTCGAGGCCGAGGCGCGGGCCCCCTCGAGCTCGCGACGCGCGCGCAGCAGAGCGGCCTCCCCGCTGGCTCCCGAGCGGAACGCGACGCCCCGGTCGGCGTCGTAGCCGAGGCCCGTACGCGTGACCGCGATGCCGCTCGTGACCTTCAGCAGGGCCGACGCGTCGGAGACGAGCCAGACGCCGGCCAGCAACTCCGCCGGGGCACGCTCGGTCAGCCGTACGTGCGCGGCCAGCGGCTTCGCTCCCGCGGGCGGCGTTGCCGGCGTCGCCGAGGGCCGCCCGACGTGCAGCGCACCGCCCTCGGCCTCGGCCGCCTCGAGCAGCGCGAGCGCGGCTCCGAGATCGTCCGCGCAGGCCAGTGCGGCACACCGCTCCAGCGCGGCGGCGACTGCCAGCTCGTACCCCGCTTCCGGCTCGACCAGCGCAAGGGCCAGCGTCGCACCGCGGCGCACGAGCTCTGCGAGTGACGGGGCAATGCCGTCGGCGCGTTCGACGGCCGCACCGAGCGCCTCTGCGCGTGCGCTCGCGGCGGCCGCAGCTGATGCCGCCTCGGCAGCGTGCCGCTCGGCGTCACGAGCCCGCGCGCGCAGGGCATCGACCTCCGAGCGCGCGCTGCGCTCGGCCGCGACAGCGGCCTCGTGTCCGCTGCGTGCCCTCGCCGCTGCCGGCTCGGCTTCGGCGAGCGCGAGCTCGGCAGCCTCCAGATCGGCGCGTGCCTGCCCCGCGGCCGCGGCAAGCTCGAGACGCCGCTCGGCGCCCTGCGTCGCCCTGGCGCGCTGGGCCGCGAGCGCCGCCTCGGCGTGTGCCGCGGCGCCGGTCAGCTCGGCCGCGCGACGGCGAGCAGCCAGTGCCGCCTCGCCGCTCTCGCCCGCTCGCGCGACGGCCGTCGCCAGCTCTGCCTCGTCGACCGGAGCGAGCGACGCCTCGGCCGCGGTCAGCCGCTCGGCCTCCGCGATCGCCGTCGCGGCCTGCGAGGAGAGCGAGGACGCCTCGGCAGCCAGCCGGCCGGCGAGCTCCCGCTCGCGCGCCGCCTCGGCGGCGACGTCGCCGAGGCGCTGCTCGAGGGCCTCGCGGCGCGATGCCAGCCGCTCGGAGGCGGTGGCCAGCGCGATGCCGCGCGCGGCCGCCTGCTCCTGCTCGCCCAGGATCGCGGCGAGCTCGGCCTCGGCCTCCGCCCGGCGCGCCGTGATCTCGGCCAGGCGCGCCGAGGCGGCGTCGCGCAGCGCCCGGGCGGCGACCAGCTCGCCCTCCCGCTCGCTGCGCGTGCGGCGCGTCTCCGCCAGCGCGGAGGCGAGCAGGCGCAGGCGCGCCTCGGCGATCTGCCGGCCCAGTGCCTCGGACCGCTCGGCGGCGGTGGCCTGCAGCTCGAGCGGGCGCAGACGGGCGCGCAGCTCGCGCTCGAGATCGCCCGCGCGCTCGAGATCGGCCACGACGCGCGCGAGCTTGGCCTCGGCGCGCTGTCGGCGCCGCTTGAACTTGCCCAGCCCTGCGGCCTCCTCGACGAGGCCTCGGCGCTCTTCAGGCCGCGCGAGCAGCACCTGGTCGACCGTGCCCTGGGCGATGATGCAGTGCAGGTCGCGGCCGAGCCCGGCCTCCGCCAGGAGATCGCGCACGTCGAGGCGCCGCACGGCCTGGCGGTTGAGCAGGTAGTCGCTGTCACCCGAGCGGTCGAGCCGCCGCATGACCGACAGCTCGTTGCGGCCGATGCCGACGCGCCCGTCGCTGTTGTCGATCACCAGCTCGACCTCGCAGACCCCGCTCGCAGTGTGCTCCTCGGAGCCCGCGAAGAGCACGTCCTGGCCGGTCTGGGCGCGCAGCTGGCTCGGCGGGTGGGAGGCCATCGCCCACTGCAGCGCATCTGCGATGTTGGACTTGCCGGACCCGTTGGGGCCGACGACGACCGAGACGCCTGGCTCGAAGCTCAGCTCGAGCGGATCGCGGAACGACTTGAAGCCCCGCAGGCGAATGGCGCTCAGGTGCACAGCCGTCCCTCCCCGTCCACGCGCGTCAGGGCCTCCTCCGCGGCCGCCTGCTCGGAGGCCTTCTTCGAGAACCCCTCGCCCGTGCCGATGATCTCGCCGTCGAGCACCGCCGCGGTCGTGAAGCTGCGGCGATGCGGTGGTCCCGTTGCCTCCATCAACCGGTAGCTTACGGACGCCCCCTGACGTGCCAGTCGTTCCTGCAGTTCCGTCTTGTGATCGACGAAGCCCTGCTCGGCGTACTCGATGCGCTCCTGGAAGGCCTCGACGACCGCATCGGCGGTCTCGCGGTAGCCGAAGTGCTCGAACGCGGCGCCGATCACCGACTCGCACAGGGCGGCCAGGACGTTGCGGCTGGGCTCGATGCGGGTCTCGGCGCCGCGCAGCTCGCGCTCCCGCTCGAATGCGGCCGCGAGGTCGAGCGTGCGCGCCACGAGCGCGCACGAGCTGCGCGAGACGACGTAGGCGCGCTGCTGCGCGAGCCGGCCCTCGTCGGCGTCGGGAGCGCGGCGATAGAGCTCCTCGGCGACTGCGAGCCCGAGCACGCAGTCGCCCAGGAACTCCAGCCGCTCGTACGAGCGGGTGCGCTCGTCGACCCACGACGAGTGCGTGAACGCGTGCCGTCGCAGCTCCTCGGGAAGCCGCGCGACAAGCGTTGCGAGCGCCGACACGCTCAGCGCTAGGAGGCGTTCTCCATGATGTAGTCGACGGCCTGGTTGACCGTCTTGATGCCCTGCGCCTCCTCGTCCGGGATCTTCACGCCGAACTGATCCTCGAGCTCCATGATGAGCTCGACGAGGTCGAGGGAGTCGGCGTCGAGATCGTCCTGGAAGGACGCCTCGGGCGTGACCTGGCCCTCGTCGACACCGAGCTGCTGGACGAGAATCTGCTTGACCTGGTCGAGGACTTCTTCGCGCGTCGCCAACGTGCCTCCATGGGATGAGCGGTGTGCGGCCGGGCGAGCGTAGCATGCGCGCAGGTGGGTGGCTATTGCCCCCGGTTCGCCGATGCAGGCGAAACCTGTGCGTCGCTGCTCGCCGCCTGCTCGTGTTCGGCGGCGGAGGGCTCGGGGTGCACGCGGCGGGCGATATCCTCGATCAGCCCCTCGCGCACACCGCGCGCCGCGTGGCGCAGAGCGTTGGAGATCGCGACGGGCCCGGAGTTGCCGTGCGCCTTGACGGCGATCGCCCGCAGCCCGATGAGATACGACCCGCCGTAGGTGTCGGGGTTGACCTTCTCGCGCAGCGGCCTCAGCTTGGGCCGCAGGAGGAGGCCTCCGAGCTTGCCCTGCCAGGACGACGTCGCCGCCCGGCGGATCTCGTCGAACAGCCATGCACCGGTGCCCTCCAGCAGCTTGAGCGCGACGTTGCCCGTGAAGCCGTCGGTGACGACGACGTCGACAGCGCCGAGCGGCACGTCCCGCCCCTCGATGTTGCCGGCGAACAGCAGCCGCTCGTCCTCGGCGAACAGCCGGTAGGAGTCGATCACGAGCCGGTTGCCCTTGCCCTCCTCGTGCCCGTTGGAGAGCAGCCCGACGCGCGGCTCGTGCACGCCCAGCACGCTGGAGGCGAAGGCCGAGCCCATGTGCGCGAACTGGTGCAGCTGATTGGGCCGGGGATCCGGCGTGGCGCCGACGTCGAGCACGACGATCGGCCCCTTCCAGGACGGAAGCGGCTGCACGATCGCCGGGCGCAGCACGCCGGGCAGCCTGCGCAGCTCGAGGAGCCCTGCCGCGAGCACCGCGCCGGTCGGCCCGGCCGAGACCGCGGCCTGCGCGCGGCCCTCGCGCACGAGGCGCATGCAGGTGACGACGGACGAGTCGGAGCGCTCGCGCGCGGCTCGTGCGGGCTCCTCGTCGTGGGCGATCAGGCCGGGAGCGTGCACGACCTCGATCTGGGGCACGTCGCGCACGAGCGGCTCGAGCAGCGACGACGGCCCGCACACGAGCACGCGCAGGTCGCCATGCGCCACCGCGTCGCGCGCCCCCGCGACGATCACGTCCGCGCCCCGGTCGCTGCCCATCGCGTCGAGCGCGACGGTGACCGTGGTGCTCACGCCCCGAGCGGCTCGATCTCGCGCCCCTTGTACGTCTTGCACGTGGGGCACATCCGGTGCGCGCGGGTCGGCGAACCGCACTGCGCGCAGACACTGACAGCGATCGGCTGCGGCACGCCCTGGTAGCGACGCTTGTCGCGGCGGGACTTCGAGGTCTTCTTCTTCGGAACGGGCATGCTGGCCGGAAGCGTAGCGGACGGGCTGGGCTCCGAGCTACAACAGCCCGCGCAGGGCCTCCCAGCGAGCATCGGAAGGCGGCTCGCAGCCGCACTCGACGCGGTTGCGGTCGGCGCCGCACTGCGCGCAGAGGCCGGCGCAGTCTTCCTTGCAGCGGATCACGAGCGGGAGCGCGAGGATCGCCGCGTCCGTGGCCCAGCGATCGACGTCGAGCAGCTCGCCCTCGAGATAGGGCGTCGTCTCCTCGTCGACGACCTCGGGGACGTCGGCCTGGTACTCGCGCGCGGTCACCGAGAGGTCGGCGCGTGCAGGCTCGAGGCAGCGCTGACACGGCCCGACGATCGCGACGTCGAAGGCCAGGTCGAAGAGCAGGCCTCCGGGAAGCCGCGTGAGGCCGAGCCTCGCCTGCACCTCGGGCGGCTCGGCATGGTAGGACTGGGCGCCGGCCGTGAACGGGGCGATGGAGGCGGTCACCTGCTCGCGGCGGTAGTCGCCGGGGGCGAGGCGCAATGTGCGCAGGTCGAGCTTCGTCATCTCTGCCTGCAGGCTAGAGGCCCACGCTCCGGGGGACCGCTACTCGTCGAGCTCGAGCGCAGACGGCTCGTCGGCGCGACGCTGCAGCTGCTCGCGGCCGCGCTGCACGGCGGTCAGGAACTTGCCCAGGTTGACCTCGAGCGTGGCCAGGATCTCGTCGGCGTAGTCCTCGGCGCCCAGGCGCACCTCGCGCTCGCGGCGCCGCGCCTCGCCCAGGAGCGAGCGGGCCTGCTGCTCGGCCTGGCGCACGACCTCCTGCTGCGAGGCGAGCTCTGCGGCCCGCTCGCGCGCCTCTGCGACCAGCCGCTCGGCCTCGCGCTTGGCCTCGGCCAGCATCTCCTGGCGCTCCTTGACGATCCAGCGCGCCTGCTTGATCTCCTCGGGGATCGTCGCGCGCATCTGGTCGAGGATCTCCCAGATCTCCTCGCGGTCGATGCGGACCTGATCGGTCAGCGGCACGGCCTTCGCGCCGTGTACCAGCTCGTCGAGCTTGTCGATGAGAACGAGGACATCCATGCAGCCTCCTAGAGAGCGCGCCTCGCGAAGGCCTCGGCGACGACCGGCGGCACGAAGTCAGCGATGGGGCCGTTGAAGGCCGCGAGCTCGCGCACGCCGCTCGACGACAGGAAGCTGTAACGGGGCGACGACATCAGGAAGACGGTCTCGATCTCCGGTGCGATGCGTTTGTTGAGGTGTGCCATCTGCAATTCCCACTCGAAGTCGGAGACGGCACGCAGCCCCTTGACCAGCGCACACGCCCCCCACGCCCGCGCGTATTCGACGACGAGAGTCGAGAACCCTGCCACGATCACGTTCGGGAACGGCGCCAGCACCTCCTCCAGAAGCTCGAGGCGCTGCCCGATCGGAAAGAACGGCTCCTTGTGCGTCGGATGCCGAACGACGCCCACGACGACGCGGTCGAACATGCCCGAGGCGCGCTCGATGATGTCGAGGTGACCGTACGTGACGGGATCGTACGTGCCCGGGCAGAGCGCGGTACGCCCATCGGCGGTCGACGGAGTGATTTCAGGGGGCATTGCGGATGATCTGGATCGTCGAGGCGCCGTAGCGGCGCGGCGGTTCGGCGGGCAGGTCGAGCGCGAGCTCCAGGCCATGCGCGCTCTCGATCACGATCAGCGCGCCGGGCGCGAGCACAGCGGGCAGAAGCTCGCCAAGCGCCGCAGCATAGCCCGCGGCGGCCTGGTAGGGAGGGTCCAGCAGCACGAGGTCGTAGCGCACGGCGCCTCGCGAGGAGTCGCGCAGCACGCGCTTGAAGTCGGCACGGCGCACCGTCGCGCGCCCTTCCAGCCCGAGCGCCCGGATGTTGGCGCGCACGCAGGCGATGCTCGCGGCGGCGTCGTCGGCGAACAGGCACGTGGCCGCGCCCCGCGAGAGCGCCTCGAAGCCGAGCGCCCCCGAGCCGGCGAAGAGATCGAGCACGGCACCGCCGGGCAGCGGACCGAGTCGTGCGAACAGCGCCTCGCGGACGCGCTCGGACGTCGGTCGCACGAGTCTGCCGCGCGGCGCTGCCAGGCGTCGTCCGCCAAGCGCGCCGGCGACGATCCTCACGCCCGCCCGATCCGCTCGACGAGCTCACCGAAGCGCTCGCGCGCCGCCCGCGAGAGCACCGCGTCGAACGGCCCCGCACGCTCGAGGAAGCGCGCATCGGCCCGCGAGCGCGCGACGAGGCGCCGGTGGCGCGAGAGGCTCGCGTGACGCAGGTCGCTGGCGCCCGACTGGCGCAGGCCGGCCAGCTCGCCCTCGCCGCGCATGCGCAGGTCGAGCTCGGCCAGATCGAAGCCGCTCGCGTGCTCGCAGAGCGCCTGGAGGCGGCGCTGTCCAAGTTCTCCCGGCTCAGGCGACTCGAACAGGAAACAGTACGACTGCTCGCTCCCGCGCCCGACGCGGCCCCGCAGCTGGTGCAGTTGCGACAGCCCGAAGCGATCGGCGTCCTCGATCACCATGGCAGTCGCATTCGGGACGTCGATGCCGACCTCGATCACGGTGGTCGCGACGAGCACGTGCACCTCGGCCGCGGCGAACGCGCGCATCGTCGCGGCGCGCGCGGCGGCCTTCTGACGGCCGTGCACGAGCCCCACGTTGAGCGGCGCGAGCTTGACCACGAGCTCGGCGTGCAGCTCCTCGGCAGCGCGCGCCTGCACCGTCTCGGAGCCCTCGACGAGGGCGCACACGACGTAGGCCTGGCGGCCGTGCTCGAGCCACTCCCTGACCAGCCAGTCGTGGCAGGCGGGACGGCGTTCCGACGCGACCCGGCGGGTGATCACCGCCTGACGCCCCGCAGGCAGCTCTCGCAACTCGGTGAGGTCGAGGTCGCCGTAGAGGGAGAGCGCCAGCGAGCGCGGGATCGGCGTCGCGGTCATGTGCAGGGCGTGGGCGCCATGGCCCTCCGAGAGCGCGGCGCGCTGCTCGACACCGAAGCGATGCTGCTCGTCGACGACGATCACGCGCAGGCTCCCGAACTCGACGCTCGACTCGAGCAGCGCGTGCGTGCCGACGACGAGCGAGGCGTCGCCCGAGGCGATGCGCTGCAGGCGCGCACGCCGCTCGGCCGCCGGCAGATCTCCCGTGATCACGGCGAGCTCGACTCCGAGCGGCTCCACCAGGCCCCTCACGGTGGCGGCGTGCTGCTGCACCAGCACCTCCGTGGGCGCGAGCAGCGCAGCCTGGCCGCCGCGTTCTGCAGCGCGCAGCATCGCGTGCACCGCGACCACGGTCTTGCCCGAGCCGACGTCCCCGAGGAGCAGGCGGCGCATCGGGCGGCCTCCGCGCGCGAGATCGCGGTCGACGTCGCGCACGCTGCGCTTCTGGCCCGTCGTGAGCGTGAACGGGAGCGAGGCGTGGTAGCGGCGGAGCAGCTCGCCCGGCCTGCCGAGCGAGTCCGCGGCAGGGCCGCCCGCGCGTCGCTCGGCCAGCGCGATCTGCAGCAGCAGCAGCTCCTCGTACGCCAGCCGGTCGCTCGCGATCTTGGCGTCCTCGGGCGAGCGCGGCGCGTGCAGGGCCGCGATGGCGTCGCGGCGCAGCGGGAGGCGCCTGCCGATGCGCACGCCGACCGGGAGCGGATCGGCGATCGCGTCGGTACGCGGCAGGTGCTGCTCGACCAGCTCGCGCAGCACGCGGGTGGAGAGCGTGCGCGAGGCGTCGTAGACGGCCACCACTCCGCTCGTGTGCAGTCCCTCGCCCGTCTCGGCCAGCACCTCGTGCTCGCGCACGGCCAGCTCGAGCCCGCGTCCCGCGCGCACCGTGGCGCGCAGCTGGAGCACCTGCCCCGGCAGGAGCGTACGCGCCAGGAAGCCCTGGTTGAACCAGATCGCGGTCGCAGCGCCGGAGTCGTCGCGCACCGCAGCCTCGACGATGCGCAGGTTGCGACGGCGCGTGGGCCGCACACGCACCGAGACGAGCTCGACGCGCACCGTGGCCTCCGCCCCGACCACCACGTCATTCAGGGACGTCACGCCCTCCGAGTAGTCGCGCCACGTCCGCGGCGGTGTCTCGAGGAGATCACCCGCGGTATGGATGCCGCGCTTCGCGAGCGCGCCGGCGATCGTCGTCGTGCGCACCTCGACCAGGGCGGCCAGGCGGTCGAGATCAGGCGCGGAGCGCGGCTTCGGCCGCTCGCGCGCGGGCACCGCGAACGTCATTCCGGGGCAGGATACGAATGGCGGCGGCCGCGGGAGAGAGCCACGGCCGCCGCCAGGAGCAGCGCCTCGACGATCGTGATGGCCAGCCGGTTGAGCACCACCGCGCCGACCACCGCGCTCTCGGGGGCGAGCGCGAGCATGAACGCGCCGACGGCCCCCTCCCGCACGCCGAGGCCCGACGGGAAGATGACCGTGACGACGGCGACGATCGCTCCCACGGCGCTGGCACCGCCGAGGTACGGGATCGCGCCGACGCCCGGATGGGTCCCGACGGAGGCGAGCAGCGCCGTCAGGGCCGCCCCGCCGACCAGCCACGTGAAGCAGTAGAACAGCAGCACGCCGATCCCGGTCCGCCATGGCAGCGGCGCGATCTCGGCACCGCCGAGCGGACGCGCGAGCCGGGTCGCGAGCGGCGCGAAGACGCGAGGATGCAGCAGCAGCGCCGCCAGGAGCGCGAATGCCACGACCGGCCAGACAGGCGCGTCGACCCCCGAGACGAACGACAGGCCGGCCGCGAGCACGATCACGCCGGCCACGGCCGAGAGTCCCGCCTCGAGCACGATCGTCGCCAGCACGACGGAGGTGTTGTCGACGCCGGCGCGGCGCACCGCCACGACCCGCGCCGCGGGCGTCCAGACGCCGCCGGGGATGTACTTGGCCAGCATCGAGAGCATCTCCGCGCCGAGCACCGTGCGGTAGCCGAGCCGGATCCCGTAGGCGCGCAGGATGCGTTGCCAGCCGAGCACGAAGAGCAGGTAGTAGATCGCCAGCAGGACCAGTGCCAGCAGGACGAGCTTGAGATCGGCATGACGGAGGCGCGGCCAGGCATCGCGCACCGCGTCGCCGAACTCGTAGGCGAGAAAAGTCACCAGGATGGCGACGGCCGCGATCTGGAGGCCCGCGAACAGGCGCGGCCGAGCCCGTAGGCCGGCGTAGCCCCTCTTCAGCGTGGCGGCTAGCCGGGCTCGCGCGCCCACACGAGTCCTGCGCCGCCCGGGCCGGTGTTGGTGCCAACCACGGCGCCGAGCGGCGCCACGAGCTCGATCACGGACTGCGGCCGGGCGCGGCGCACGGTCTCCGCGATGTCGTTCGCGATCGCCTCGGCCTGGGCGTGGGCGACGCCGACGCGCAGCCGCTCGTCGGCCCGCGTGTCCTCGCAGACCAGCCGCCCCAGCTCGGCGAGCAGGCGCGCGTGACCGCGCACGCGCCCGAGCGGCTCGACCTCGCCCTCGACCAGCGTGAGCAGCGGCCGCACGCCCAGCAGGCCGCCGACGAGCGCCTGGCCGCGGCCGATGCGCCCGTTGCGCTGGAGGAACTCGAGCGTCTCGAACGCGAACACGAGACGCGAGCGACGGTGGAAGTCCTCTGCCGTGGCCACCAGATCGGCCAGCGCGCTTCGCCCCGCGTCGAGCTGCCGCGCGATCTCGAGTGCGGCGAGCGCGAGGCCGATCGAGACCGTCCGCGTGTCGACGACCGTGACGCGACCGCCGAACTCCGCCGCCGCAAGTCGCGCCGAGCTGACCGTCGCCGAGAGCGCCTCGGAGAGATGCAGCGAGAGCACCTGGTCGAAGCCGTCGGCCTCGAGCAGCTCGCGGTAGCAGCCGGTGAAGCGCTCGGGCGGCGGCGCGGCCGTGTGCGGCGGCTGTGGGTCGTTCGCGAGCCGCTCGTAGAAGCGCTGCGGAGTGATCTCGTCGTAGTCGAGCAGCTCCTCGTCGCCGAAGCGGACCGTCAGCGGCACCATGCGCATGTTGGCGTGACGCTCGCGACAGTCGGGGAGGTCGGAGGTCGAGTCGAGCACGATCGCACAGCGTTCGGCGGTCAGCGCCTCGCTCGTCATTCAGCGCTCACGGAGTAGCGCGGATGCGCCTGTCCGCCCGCGTGCAGCTCGAGCTCGACGCCGGGGTGAGCCGAGGCCAGCCAGACCGCCAGCGCATCCAGCGCCTCCCGCTCCGCGGTCGCGCCGGCCAGGACCGTCACCAGGGTGGAGCCGGGCGCCAGCGTGCGGGCGACGGCATCGCGCAGCGTCGCGACATCGTCGATGCCGCCGGCGACCTCGGCGCTGCCCGCCCATGCTGCAGCCGCCGCGAACGCCGCCGCGAGTACCGCCGCCGACTGATCGGTGCGATACGCCACGAGCGCCGCGAGCCCCTGCGCGAGCCCGCGGGACGGCACCACGTGCACGGGCACCGGAGCCGCCTGCGCGGCGTACTCGGCGACGACCTGCAGGCCCGGGTCGTTCGGCAGCAGCACGATGCCCGCGGCCGGACTGGTCGAGATCGCCTGGAGCAGCTCCTCCGCGGTGGGCCGCCCGCCGAGCAGGAGCCGCGCGCCGAGGCTCGCGTAGAGCACGCGGTTGCCGTCTCCATCGACGATCGCGAGCACGTCGGCGAGCCTGCCGTCGTCCTCGAGCGCCGTCGCGGGCGCGCCCGTCCGCTCGGCGAGGGCATCGCGCTGCGCGTGCATGTCGCTGATCTCGACGGCCGACAGTCCTCCCAGCGCCGTGGCCGCCGAGAGCGCAGCGCCGGGATCGTCGGTGTGCACGTGCGCGCGGACGAGCTCACCGTCGGAGACAACCACGACGCAGTCGCCGAGGAGCGCCAGCCGGCTCTCGAGGTGCTCGCGCGGAAAACTGCCGGCCACGAGGAATCCGGTGCAGTAGCGGGGCCCGGAGTAGTCCGCGGCGATGGGCTCGTTGGCGTGCTCCCAGAGCGGCGCGTCCGCGACCGGCTCCCCGCGCAGCGCCGCGAGCGCACCGCGGACGAGCTCGACGAGACCGGCGCCCCCGGCGTCCACGACACCCGCTGCGCGCAGCGACGGCAGCATGTCGGTCGTGCGCGCGAGCGCCTCCTCGGCGGCCGCGAGGCCGGCCGCGAGCGTCGCGATCGGATCGTCCGAGCAACCCGCCTCCGCGCCGTCTGCGAGCGCGCGCGCGACGGTGAGGATGGTGCCCTCGACCGGCTCGCGCAGCGCCGAGTCCGCCTCGACGCTCGCTCTTCGCAACGCCTCGGCGACGGCGCGTCCGTCGAGCCCGCCGCCCTCTCCGAGACGGCCGCAGGCGCCCCGCACGAGCTGCGAGAGGATGATCCCTGAGTTTCCGCGCGCACCGAGCAGGGCGGCTCGCGCGCCGACCCGTGCGATCGCGGACGGCTCGGTGTCAGAGCTCGCCTGCAGAGCGTCCAGCACCGATCGCGCCGACTGCGAGAGGTTCGCGCCGGTGTCGCCGTCGGGCACCGGGAAGACGTTGATGTCGTCGATGCGCGACGCGTGCCGCGCAAGCGCGCCAACCGCGCCGGTGGCGGCGAGGCGCACGAGTGCGAGCGCATCGCCGGCGGTGGGCGCAGCGGTCATCGGATGCGATGGTAGCGCCCGGGACGCCTGAATCTTGCGGCGCCGAGCGCATTCGCGCATACTGCAGGGCATCCAGGCCGCGGCCTAGCCGCTGCACGGTCCCGCGAATCCGAACGAGAACCTCATGTCCCGAGTCTGCTCCATCTGTGGCCGCAAGCCGGGCTTCGGCAACAACCGCAGCCACTCGATGGCGGCCACCCGGCGCCGCTTCGACCCGAACCTCCAGCGCATGCGCGTCCTCGTCGACGGCGTGGCCCAGCGCGCCTACGTGTGCACGCGCTGCATCAAGGCGGGCAAGGTCCACAAGGCGCTTTAGGGCCCACCTCAGTAGGCCGCGGCGTCCTACCGAAACCGGCCCTCAGCCGGGCGCGCGGACCGCGTCAAGTGCCGCGGCCGTGTCGAGCGCCGTCTCGACGGCATCGAATCCCCTGTTGCCTGCGGTGCCGCCGGCACGTGCGAAGGCCTGCTCGGCCGTCTCGCAGGTGAGCACGCCGAACGCGACCGGGACGCCGGTCTCCAGTCCCGCCCGCAGCACCCCGCGCGCGCACTCGCTGCACACGTAGTCGTAGTGCGTCGTGTCGCCGCGGATCACGCAACCGAGCGCCGCGACGCCCGCATAACGACCGCTGCGCGCCGCCTCGAGCGCGAGGATGCCGAGCTCGAACGCGCCCGGCGACAGGATCACGTCCGCCTGGGCGCCTCGCGCACGCGCAGCCTCGAGCGCGCCGTCCAGCAGGCGCTGCGTGACGAGTGAGTGATAGCGGCTGACGACGACGGCGACGCGCGCGCCCTCCGGCAGCGTTGCGGCGCCCAGCACGCGGGCGCCGGGACTGCGGAGCGTCCCGTCGCCGTGCGTCTCGACGCTCAAGACACGGGCGGCTCGGCCGGGATCGGGGTAGCGTCCAGCCTCAGGTGCTGGTGATGGAGGCGATGGCCGAGCTTGTCGCGCTTGGCGCGCAGATAGTCGACGTTGTGCTCCTGCGGAGCAACCTCGATCGGCACTTCCTCGGTCACCGTCAGCCCGAAGGCCTCGATGCCGACGATCTTGCGCGGGTTGTTGGTGAGCACGCGGATGGAGGTCAGCCCGAGATCTGCGAGGATCTGCGCGCCGATGCCGTAGTCGCGCATGTCCGGTGCGAAGCCGAGCTCGAGATTGGCGTCGACGGTGTCGAGGCCCTGCTCCTGCAGCTCGTAGGCGCGCAGCTTGTTGAGCAACCCGATACCCCGGCCCTCCTGCGCCAGGTACAGCACGACGCCTGCCTCCTCCGCGGTGACCTGCTCCAGCGCGTGGTGCAGCTGCTCGCCGCAGTCGCAGCGGAGCGAGCCGAAGACATCGCCGGTGACACATTCGGAGTGCACGCGCACGAGCACGTCGTCGCGGCCCGCGATGTCGCCGTGCACGAGCGCGAGATGCTGCTTGCCGCTGATCAGCTCGCGGTAGCCGACCGCCGTGAACTCGCCCCACGGTGTGGGCAGGCGCACGGACGACTGGCGCTCCACGAGGCGCTCGGTGCGGCGGCGGTATTCGATCAGGTCGGAGACCGAGCAGAGCTTGAGCCCGTGCTTGGCGCAGAACGCGACGAGATCCGGCACGCGCGCCATCGTCCCGTCGGCCTTCATGACCTCGCAGATCACGCCGGCGGGCCGCACGCCCGCGAGCCGCGCGAGGTCGACGGACGCCTCGGTCTGGCCGGTGCGCTCGAGCACGCCGCCCGGCCGCGCGCGCAGCGGGAACACGTGCCCGGGCTTGATGATGTCGCGCGGGCCCGTCGCGGTCGCGCAGGCGACCTCGATCGTGCGCGCGCGGTCCTTGGCCGAGATTCCCGTCTCGATGCCCTCGCGGGCCTCGATCGAGACCGTGAAGGCCGTCTCGTAGGGAGTCTGGTTGTGCTGGACCATCATCTGCAGGCCGAGCTCCTCGCAACGCTCGGGGGTGAGCGTGAGGCAGATCAGGCCGCGGCCGTTGGTGGCCATGAAGTTGATCGACTCGGCGGTCACGTACTCGGCCGCCATGCACAGGTCGCCCTCGTTCTCGCGGTCGGGAGAATCCACGACCACGACCATGCGACCAGCCTTGATCTCCGCGATCGCTTCCTCGATCGTGCAGAAGGGCGACGGCTCTCCGCTCATCTCGATTCCTCGGTCGACAGGGGCCGGAGCCCTTGGAGGGGTCTGCACTACGGGGAGGCTATCAGCGAGATGGCGCCGCGGTACGCACAAGGCGCTCCACGTAGCGCGCGATCATGTCGGCCTCGAGGTTCACGGAGTCGCCCACGGCGAGCGTCCGGAACGTCGTCAGTTGCAGGGTGTGCGGGACGATCGCGACCGCGAAGCCGTCGTCGTGGAGCGCCGCGACGGTCAGGCTCACTCCGGCGACCGTCAAACTCCCTTTCTCGATGAGGTAGCGCTGGACGTTACCGGGTGCGCGGAAGCGCAGCCACAGGCCGATGCCCTCCTCGCGGCGCTCGACGAGCTCCCCCACGCCGTCGACGTGGCCCTGCACGATGTGTCCCCCGTACGGCTCGCCCGCACGCAACGCGTCCTCCAGATTCACCGGCGCGCCGGGCTCGAGGCCGGCCAGCGCCGTGCGCCGGAGCGTCTCGGGCACGACGTCGAAGGCAAGCGTGCCGCCGTTCACGTCCACGACTGTGAGGCAGCAGCCCGAGACGTTGATCGAATCGCCGATGCGGCTGAGCGGCGCCAGCTTCGGCGCCGCGATCCGGAGCCGCAGCCCATCGCCGTCGCCCTCGACGGCCGCGATCACCCCGAGCTCCTCGACGATGCCCGTGAACATGGCTGCACTGTACGAGCGGCGGCCAGGAAGCTAGGGCAGGGGCTGCACGAGCCCTTCGATCAGCACGTCGGGACCGACCTCTCGCATGCGCGTGTCGAGCAGGTGCGGCGCATCCGCCAGCGCCGTCACACCGAGCGGCCCGAGCGACGGGCGGCCGTCGCCGCCGATCAGCTTCGGCGCGAGGAACAGCGCCAGCGCGTCCACCAGGCCCGCGCGCATCAGCGCAGCCGCGAACCCGGCTCCGCCCTCGACGAGCAGCGAGGTCACCTCGCGCGCGCCCAGTAGGGCGAGCGACTCCTCGAGCGAGGCCGACGCGAGCGCCTCGACGCCGGCGGGCGGGGCAGGTGCGTCCGCCGGCGCGACGCGCACAACGGGCGCGATCGCCGTGGTCTGCACGAGCCTGGCCCCGGCGTCGAGCCGTCCCCGGCGGTCGAACACGACGCGCAGCGGCAGGCGCTCCGGCGGCGGCTCGAGATCGCGCGGGAGGAGCTCGGGGTCATCTGCCAGGGCCGTGCCGCTTCCGATCGCGACCGCGTCGAACTCCGCCCGCCAGGCATGCACCAGGGCGCGGCTCGCGGGCGAGGAGATCCAGCGGCTCTCGCCGCTGCTCGTCGCGATGCGGCCGTCGAGGGTCGTGGCCAGCTTGAGCAGCACGAACGGACGACCACGCACGACGTGGGTGCGGAAGGCGGCGTTCTGGCGGCGCGCCCGCGCCTCGATCGCCCCGCCTGCGAGCTCCACCTGCACGCCGGCCGCGCGCAGGCGCCCGAGACCGCGCCCGTCGACCTCCGGGTTGGGATCGCCGATAGCGCAGACGACGCGCGCGATGCCCGCCGCGAGCAGGGCGTCGGCGCACGGCGGCTGACGACCGTGGTGGCTGCACGGCTCGAGCGAGACGTAGGCCGTGGCCCCGACGACCGGCTCGCGGCAGGCGTCCAGCGCGTTGCGCTCTGCGTGCGGCTCGCCGCGACGGACGTGCCATCCCTCGCCCAGGATGCGTCCGTCGCGGGCGATCACGCAGCCGACGAGCGGATTCGGGCTGGCGCTCCGGCGTCCCCGCTCGGCCAGGTCGAGCGCGCGCTCGAGCAGCTCCGCGTCGCGCTCGTTCACGCGTCCGCGACGAGCGCGGTCAGCGCCTGCCAGGCCTCCCCGGGTGACCGCTGGTCGTAGATCGCCGAGCCCGCGACCATGAGGTTCGCGCCGGCCTCGTGGCAGCGCGCGATGGTGGCCGGCGCGACGCCCCCGTCCACCTCCAGCCCCATGCCCGGCCGCAGCAGGGCGCGCAGCTCGGCGAGGCGATCGATCGACGCCTCGATGAACTTCTGGCCACCCCAGCCGGGATCGACGGACATGCAGAGCAGCACGTCCGCACCCCGGGCTGCCTCGCGCAGCGCTCCCGTGGGCGTCGCGGGGTTCAGCGTCGCTCCGGCCGTCATTCCGAGGCCGTGGATCAGTTCCAGGGTGTAGTGCAGGTGCGGGCAGGTCTCGACATGCACCGTGCACGAGTCGGCCCCGGCCTTCGCGAACTCGGGCAGCTGCCGTTCGGGCTGCTCGATCATGAGATGGACGTCGATCGTGCCGCCGCGCTCGTGCACGAGGTCGGCGAACGACGACACGACGCGCGGCCCGAATGTGATCACCGGCACGAAGTGCCCGTCCATCACGTCGACGTGGAACGCCCGCGCGCCCGCGTCGAGCAGCTCGACGACCTGACTGCGGAAGGCGCCGAAGTCGGCCGACAGGATCGACGGCAGCACGAGTTTCCCGGCGGGCCACGTCACGCGTCCGAGTGTAGCCACGCTCGTGGCGGGTGGACCGCGCCCGCCGCCGCGTCCCTACGATACGCCGATGATCGTCTGCCGCGTGATCGGCCAGGCCGTGGCCACCGTCAAGACCGAGTCCCTGCGCGCCGTGTCGCTCATGATCGTCCATCCGACCGACACGGCCGGCGCCGAGGCGGGCGCGCCGTTCGTCGCGGTCGACACGGTCGGAGCCGGCGACGGCGAGCTGGTGCTGGTCGCCCAGGGCTCGGCCGCGCGCGCGGCCGTCCGCGTCCAGGGCCCGATCGACGCGGCCATCGTCGCCATCCTCGACTCGCTCACGGTCGGCGGCAAGCGCACCTACGTGCGCTAGACCCGACTTCGAATGGCGTCTGCCGGTCGTGCCGTCTTGGGTCAGCAGGCGTCGCAGCAGCCCTCGCCGCGCCAGCTCGACCGCCCTTCCTGAACGGCGACTCCGGCGATGGCGAGCGCCGCAAGCGGGTCGGCCCACCACCAGCCGAGGAGCGCGTTGGCGCCGAGGCCGATCAGCAGCGTGATCGACAGGTAGGCACACAGCTGGGTCTGTCCGGCCTCCTTCACGGCCGCAGCCGAGCGCAGCCCCGTGCCGACGCGGCGCTTCGCCGCCGCCAGCAGCGGCATGGTCAGCGCCGTGAAGGCGGCGAGACCGATCCCGATCCAGCTCACGCCCGGATGGTCGCCGCTCACGAGTGAGCGCACCGCCTCGACGCCGACGTAGGCGGCGAGGACGAAGAACGTCCCGGCGATCAGGAGCTGGGCTCGACGTTCTGCCGCCTGCGAGCCGCGACGGTCGCCGGTGAAGAGCCAGACGACGACGAGGCCGGCGAGCGCTTCGATCAGGCTGTCCGCGCCGAAGCCGATCAGCGCGATCGAGCCCACGGCGATGCCCGCGCCGACCGCGACCGCGAACTCGACCACGTGCCAGCCGATCCCGACCCACGCGAGCACGCGCGCGCGGCGCTCGAGCCTGTTGCGCTCGGCCGGGGGCCGGATGGCGCCGAGTTGCACGAGGCGGGCGCCGTGGTCAGACACGTGCCACCGTGAGCGACAGGACGGAGGTGACGAGCGCTCGGCCCTCCGCCGTCAGCGCGTACATCACCATCTTCCCCTCGCGGCGTGCGCGAACAAGCCCGGCCGCCCGCAGGGCCCGCACGTGATGCGAAACGAGGTTGGGGGAGCGCTCGACAACCCAGGCCAGGTCGCAGACGCACAGCTCGTCGGCGTCGAGCAGCGCCGCAGCAAGCGTGAGCCGCGTCGGATCGGCGAGCCCCTGTGCTCGTGCAGCTACCGCCTCGGCCGTGCTGGCCGCGAGCCGGCCCTGCCGGAGCCGCTCGGCCGTCGGAAGGTCGAGGCAGAGCAGATCACAACGGTCGTCCAACATGATCGAACATCCTAACGGACGTTCGATTGAAACCGGTTCTCCGCAGCCGCGGGACCGCTCAGCGTCACGCGAGCCGAGCCGCGTAGAAGCCGTCGTCACCCTCGTCCGGCCAGGTGCGCAGCTCGTCGTGCGCGGTCAGGCTCGCGGCCCGGGCGACCGCCTCGTTCTCCTCGGGATTGAGGGTGCAGACCGCGAAGTGCAGCTCTCCCCCCGGCGCGAGCAGCTCGCCTGCCTGCCCCACCAGCTCGAGCTGGAGCACGGCGAGCTCCGCGGCGTCCTCGGGCGTCCGCCGCCAGCGTGCATCCGGGCGGCCCGCCAGCACGCCCAGGCCGCTGCAGGGGGCGTCGACGAGGATGCGGTCGAAGGGACCGCCGCGGTAGGCGCGCCCGTCCGCTGCGACGACCTCTGCCTCGACGCCCAGGCGGCGCAGCGTGGCAGCGAGCGCCTTCGCGCGTGCGGGGTGGGAGTCGACGGCGGTCACGCGGGCCCCGCTCGCTGCGAGCACAGCCGTCTTGCCGCCCGGAGCGGCGCAGAGGTCGAGCACCCGCATGCCGGACGCCGCGCCCACGCGCCGGGCGACGAGCACGGCCGCGCGGGCGATCGGCACGACGGCACCGCTCCTGAACGCATCCGACCCGGCCACGTCGAGCGGGGCGTCGACCCGCAGGCATCCGGTCGCCGGGTCGCGTACGGCCTCGGCGCCGGCCTCGTGCAACCAGGCCTCGACCGCAGCCTCGCCGTCGCGCAGCGGGTTCGGCCACAGCGACAGCACAGGCGCGCGGTTGGCCGCCGCGCACAGCGCGCGTGCCCGGCCCTCGCCGTAGGCGTCGAACCAGAGCTCGGCGATCCAGTCCGGCAGTGAGTGCCGCAGCGCGGCTTCCTCCGGCGTCTCCTCGGGCAGCGCGGCATACCAGCCGGGCCCCTCGCCGGCGATGCGGCGGAGAACGGCGTTGACGAGCCCGGTCGCCCGCGCTCCGATCTCCTGCCGCGCCAGCTCCACGCTCTCGGACACGGCTGCGTGGGGCGGGATGCCGTCGGCGAACAGGATCTGGAAGACGCCGAGCTGGAGCACGTGCGCGAGGCGGCGCTCGAGCCGCTGCACCGGACGGCCCGCGATCTCCTCGAGCGCCGCATCGAGCGTGCGGCGGCGCTGCACGGTGCCGAAGGCGAGATGCATCGCGAGCGCGCGCTCGCGCGCATCGACACGCGCGCGCTCGGCCTCCCCGGAGAAGGCGCGGTCGGCGTAGGCGCCCTCGTCGAACACCCGCCTCACGACCCGCAGGGCGAGCGCGCGGGCGTCGCTCACGCGCGGGTCACCGCCGGCAGTGCGCCGCGCACGCCGCGCAGCCAGTCCGCTGCAGGCATGCGCCGGCCGCCCGGCGGCTGCAGCTCGCAGATCTCCAGCGCGCCCTCGCCGCAGCCGAGGGCGACTGCATCACCCTCGCGCTCGAGGCTGCCCGGCACCGGGCCGGCCGCGAGCACGCGCGTCCGCCAGATCGTGTGCGGCCCGCCGGCGACGGCCAGCCGCGCGCCGATGTGCGGCGACAGGGCGCGCACGCGATCGTGCAGCTCGCGCGCGGGGCGGAGCGGGTCGAGCACACGGTCCGCCGCCGTGATCTTGGCGGCGTAGGTCGCCTCGCCGATCTGCGGCACGGTCGCGAGCTGTCCGCGCCCGGCGTCGCGCAGCGCACGGGCGAACGGATCGAGCCCCAGCTCGAGCGCTCGCTCGTAGACCGTCCCGGCATCCTCGTCTGGGCCGACCTCGAAGCGCTCCAGGGCGGCCACCGGGCCCGCGTCCAGTGCCTCGACGAGCAGCATGGCCGCAACACCGGACGTGGACTCCCCCGCCATCAGCGCGCGCTCGATCGGGGCGGCACCGCGCCAGCGGGGCAGAGCGGACGGATGCAGATTGACGAACGGCAGCCGCGTCCAGCATTGAGCGCGGCACGAGCTCGCCGTATGCCACGACCGCGACCGCCTGTGCCTGGTCGCGCTCCAGCAGCGGGAGCACCTCCGCCGGCCGCTCGGGCTGCGCGAGCGCGAGCCCGAGCGTCCGGGCCGTCACGGCGACGGCGGGCGAGGCGGGCTTGCGCCCGCGGCCGGCGGGCCGGTCGGGCTGGCTGATCACGCGCGCGATCTCGAGCCCCGCCACGCCGGCGAGGCGCTCCAGCACCTGCGCCGCCCACCAGTTCGTGCCTGCGAACGCGACGCGAACGGCCACGGCCGGTCGCTCAGCGCCGGGCGCCGGGCTCCGGCCGCAGGGCGGCCAGCGCCTCGCGGCGCGCCTCGGGCGACGTGCGGTCGATCGTCAGCACGCCGTCGAGGTGGTCGATCTCATGCTGGAGGATGCGCGCCTCGAGGTCGTCTGCGTCCACGTGCACCGGCTCGCCGTTCTCGTCGCGGGCGTCCACCGAGATGCGCAGGTTGCGCTCGACGGGCACGCGCAGCGGCCCGAGCGAGAGACAGCCCTCCTCGTCGGTCGCCGTCTCCTCGGAGCGCTCGACGATGACCGGGTTGACGAGCGCCCTCGGCTCGGCATCCTCGCGATCCGGCCGGTAGACGAGCACGCGCCGCACCAGACCGACCTGGTTTCCGGCCAGGCCGACACCGTTGGCGTCGTCCATCAGCGTGATCATGCGCTTCACGAGCGCGCGCAGGTCGTCGCTGAACTCGCTCACCGGCCGGGCGGGCTCGCGCAGCACCGGATCGGGGTACTGGCGGATCTGGCTGCGTGCGACCATCTCACGGGCTCGCGCCCGCGCCTCGCGCTCCAGCTCCTTCTTGCTCGGGCGCCGCGGCCTCGGCATGATCGTGGTCGTGATCGTGATCGTGCTCGTGCTCGTGGTCGTGCGAGTGCTCGGTGGTCGCCATCGAGAGCATCCTAGAGGAGTCGCGTGTCCCGCTACTGCGGGTCGACGTCGACGACCGCGCTCGCACCGGCACGTCGCAGGGCACGGCCCTGACGCGCCACGAGCTCGGCCAGCACGCTCCCGGCACGCGCCGGTCGCAGCGTCTTGACGATCAGCTGCGCGCGCTCGCGGCCCCGAACCCGGAAGAGCGGCGCCGGCCCGAGCACATCGTCGCCCGGGAGCGCGGGCTCGGCGGCGGCGCGCAGCGCGACGAGCGCCTCCATCGCGGCGCCCGGCGCCACCGCCGCCACCTCGGCCCGCACGAGGTGCCTGAACGGCGGGTAGCCGAGGCGCTCGCGTCGCTCGAGCTCGCCGGCCAGGAACGCCTCCACCGCGTGCTCGGCGGCCAGCCGCACGACGCGCTGGTCGGGATCCCAGGCCTGGAACACGACCGATCCGGGATCGCCGCGACGGCCGCTGCGCCCCGCCAGCTGGGCCAGCAGCGCGAACGTCCGCTCCTCGGCACGGAAGTCGGGCCAGGCCAGGCCCTGATCGGCATCGATCGCCGCTGCCAGGCGCAGATCGCGGAAGTCGTGCCCCTTTGCGACCATCTGCGTGCCCACGAGCACCGCCGACGGCTCGGCGGCGAAGCGCTCCAGCGTGGCGTCGAGCGAACCGCGCCGCTCGACGGCGTCGGCGTCGAGCCGCAGCACCGGGACGTGCGGGAGCAACTCGCTCACGGCCTCGCTCACGCGTCCGGTGCCCGCACCCAGGCGCGCGAGCTCCACCGAGCCGCAGACCGGGCACTCGCTCGGCGCACGCTGCGTGAAGCCGCAGTGATGGCAGCGCAGCCGCCCGCCCGCGTGCAGCGCGAGGCTGACGTCGCAGCGCTCGCAGCGGAAGCCCTCGCCGCAGCTCCGGCAGTGCAGCGCGGGCGCCTCGCCGCGCCGGTTGAGGAGGAGGATCGCACGGCCGCCCTCGTCCGCCAGTCGCATGAGCCCCGTGCGCAGCGGGCGCGAGAGCGGATAGAGCCCGTCGTGGCGCAGGTCGACGACCTCGACCCGCGGCAGGTCGCCCCCCACGCGTGCCGGCAGCGTTGCGCGCGGCAGGCGCTGCCAGCTCTCCGGGCGGGGCGTGGCCGATCCGAGCACGAGCACGGCACCCTCGAGACGCGCTCGCTTGGCGGCGACGCGGCGGGCGTCGTAGCGCGGATCGTCGCCCTGCTTGTAGGCGGACTCGTGCTCCTCGTCCACGACGATCAGGCCGACGCGCGGCAGGGGCGAGAAGACCGCCGAGCGCGCACCCACGACGACGCGCACGAGGCCCGCGCCGACGGCCTCGTGGACCGCCCTGCGCTCGCCGTCGGAGAGCCCGGAGTGCAGCACGGCGACCTGGTCGCCGAAGCGCGCGGCGAAGCGGCGTGCGGTCTGCGGCGAGAGCGCGATCTCCGGCACCAGCACGAGCACGCTGCGGTCGCGCCTGAGCGCGCTCTCGGCGGCGCGGAGGTACACCTCGGTCTTGCCCGACCCTGTCACCCCGTGGAGCAGGAGGTCGCCACCGCCCGCCTCGATCAGCGTCTCGATGCGGGCGACCGCAGAGGTCTGGGCATCCGTCAGCGCCTCCGGGGGAGGCGTTCGGCCGGCGATCACGTGCGGTACCCGGAGGCGCGCCTCGAGAGCGACCAGGCCCTCCTTCGCCAGCCGGCGAACCGTGGCGGGCGTGGTGCCTGCCCGCTCGACCAGCTCGGCGAGGGGCAACGGGCCGTCCGCGAGCAGCTCGAGCAGCGCACGACGCCGCGCCGTCCCGGCCGGGGAGCCGGTGGCGGAGACCCACGTGTCGCTGGGCGCGCGCACGCGCGGCGGAAGTGCCAGCGACAGCGCACGCGCCGGCGTCGAGCCGTAGTAGGTCGCGATCCAGAGGCACAGCTCGAGCACGACGGGAGCCATGCGCGGCTCCTCCGCGAGTCGCTCCACGCGCGACAGCTCGCCCTCGTGCCTCGCCGGTCCGCCCGTCTCGACGACGACGCCGCGCACGCTGCGCCCCGCCAGCGGCACGTGGACGACATCGCCGCGCGCAAGCTCGGCGCCCTCGGGCGCCAGGTAGTCGAGGGGCTCGCGCAGCGCCCGCGTCGTCACGAGCGGAACGACTCGGACAACGAGCGGCGGAGACACCGTGAGATCATCGCGCACGGGGTCGTCGCAGCCCGCGCGCGAATGCAACGCGATCGCGCCGGGCGTGCTCAGGCGTGCGCCGCGCCGGCGCCGAGCGCCCGTGCCAGCGTGTCGGCGCGATCCGTGCGCTCCCAGGTGAAGCCCTCCTGGTCGCGACCGAAGTGGCCGTAGGCCGCGGTCGCGCGGTAGACCGGCCGGCGCAGGTCGAGGTCGCGCAGGATCGCGGCCGGGCGGAGGTCGAAGTGCTCCCGTACGAGCGCCTCGATCGCGACGGGGTCGACGCGATGCGTCCCGAACGTCTCGACGTTGAGGCTCACCGGATGCGCCACGCCGATCGCGTAGGCGACCTGCAGCTCGCAGCGCCGCGCGAGACCGGCGGCCACGATGTTCTTGGCCACCCACCGGCAGGCGTATGCGGCCGAGCGGTCGACCTTGGTCGGGTCCTTGCCCGAGAAGGCGCCGCCGCCGTGGCGCGCCATCCCGCCGTAGGTGTCGACGATGATCTTGCGGCCGGTCAGGCCGGCGTCGCCCATCGGCCCGCCGATCTCGAAGCGCCCCGTCGGGTTCACGAGCACGAAGTCGCGGCCGCGCATCGTGGCGTCGTCGAGCAGCTCGGCCGGGATCGCGACCCGTACGACGTGCTCCATGATGCTCGCGCGGAGCTCGTCCATGTCGGATCCGCGCCGGTGCTGCGAGGAGACGACCACGCGCTCGACGCACACGGGCTCGGGCGCGCCGTCGGCGTCGCGCCGGTACCGCACCGTGACCTGGGCCTTGCCGTCCGGCAGCAGATCGGAGACCGTGTCGTCGCGCCGCACGGCCGCGAGACGACGCGTGACGGCGTGCGCGAGCATCAGCGGCAGCGGCATCAGCTGAGGCGTCTCGTCGCAGGCGAAGCCGAACATCATGCCCTGGTCGCCCGCGCCGATCCGGTCGAGCGCGTCCCCCCCGGTCGCCCGCGTCTCCAGGGCCGAGTCGACGCCCTGGGCGATGTCGGGAGACTGCTTGTCGAGCGCGACGTTGACGGCGCAGGTGTCGGCGTCGAAGCCGTATTCGGAGCTCGTGTAGCCGATGTCGCGCACGACGCCGCGCGCGATCTGAGGCACGTCCAGCGTCGCGCTCGTCGAGATCTCGCCTGCGACCAGGACGAGGCCGGTCGTCACGAGCGTCTCGCAAGCCACCCGCCCGAGCGGGTCCTGGCCAAGCACCGAATCCAGCACCGCGTCGGAGATCTGATCTGCGATCTTGTCCGGGTGGCCCTCGGTCACGGACTCCGAGGTGAACACCATATCGCCCGCCATCGGCGAGGTCCCTTCGTTCGTGGTGGGGGTCGAGAGAGTGTACGGCAGAGGGGCGCGGCACCCGCACGGCCGCTCGAGAACGCCGAAACCCGCGCTAAACCACTAAAGTTCTAGCGCGCTTGTGATCTGCCCGATATATCGCGCATGAACCGCGCAGGCCTGCTCGGCGCGGCCGGGGGCGGCGTCGCCATCGGGCTGGCGCCCGTGGTGCCGCTCCTCCTGACGCACGACCACGATTCCTTCGCCGTCCCGGACGTGCACTTCTACGCGGTCTCGGCGACCGCGCTCACGTGCGCCGCGCTGGCGCTGGCGCTCGGCGTGCTCGGTGCGCGCCGCCGCGACCGCCGCACTGCCGGCATCGGCGCCGGCTTCACGGTCATGGCCGCGCTGCTGGCAGTGCACGGGCTGACCACACCGGGCTTTCTGGTCGAGTCGGAGTACACGGCCGCGGTGGGAGTCGCAGGAGCGCTCGCCGTGCCGCTCGGCGGCGCCGTGATCCTCGCCACCTTGCTCTCGCGGCCACGGCAGCTGGGTACGTGCGCGACCTGGTCCTCCTGCAGGCCGGCATCGTGGCGGCCGTGCTCGCGTTCGGTGGATTGGCCCTGCTGCAGCCCCAGACCATCCCGGAGATCCCGGTCGCGTTGCGTCCGCTGGTCTGGTGGGTCGTGGGCGCAAACGCCCTGATCTACGGCGTCCTTTCGATGCGGGCGCTGCGCACGTTCCAGCTCACGCGCCGGCTCGGTGACCTGGCCGTCTCGGCGGGGCTCGTGTGGCTCGCGATCGCCGTCGCCACCTACCTGCTCAGCCCGGTCTGGTCGGTCGGCTTCTGGAGCGGGCACGTGCTGGAGCTCGGAGCCTTCCTCGTCATCACGACGGCCATCGTGAGCGACCTCGTGCGCGCCACCCCGTCGCGCACGCTGCACTCCGCGATGGCCGTCTCGGATGTCGTCACCGAGCAGGAGGAGTTGCTCGGCGCCTGGGTGGCGCGTCTGCTCGCCCGCCTCGCCGTCAAGGACTCCTCGACGCGCGAGCACACGCGCCGCGTCGCGCGCCTCAGCGTCCTCGTCGGGCAGGAGCTCGGGCTGCGCGGCGCGCGCCTGCGCAGCCTGGCCGTCGCGGCACTGCTGCACGACGTGGGCAAGCTGCAGGTGCCCGACGCGATCCTCGGCAAGACCGGCTCGCTGACGCCGGCGGAGTTCGCCGTGATCAAGCGCCACCCGGGCGACGGCGCCGAGCTGCTCGGGCACATCGGCGGGTTCGCCGGAGAGGTGCCGCTCGTGCGCGGGCACCACGAGCGCCTCGACGGCAGCGGCTACCCCGACGGCCTGCGCGGCGACGAGCTCTCGCTCGAGCTCCGCATCCTCGGCGTCTGCGACGTCTACGACGCGCTCAGCAGTCAACGCGTCTACCGCCGCGCCTACGACCAGGAGCAGGCGCTGGCGATCCTCCACCAGGGCAGTGGCAGCAGCTTCGATCCCGTCGTGCTCGACGCGCTCTCGCGCGTCGTCGGCGCAGCACCGCTCGCCGGGCTGCGATTGGCAGCCTGAGAACAGACCCCGTCAGAACTCGCCGGCCGGCGCTGCGCGCTCGAGCAGCGTCGCGAGCGCGTCGGGAATCGACGTGCCGGCGATCACGCTGCAGACCGCATCGGTGATCGGCAGGTCGACGCCGGCGTCGCGCGCGAGCGCCGCCAGGGCAGGCGCGGTGTGGAGCCCTTCCGCGACCATGCCGACCTCGCGCTCCGCGGCATCCGGAGCCGTCCCGCGCGCGAGCAGCTCGCCGGCGGCCCGGTTGCGCGAATGCCTCGAGGTGCAGGTGGCGACGAGGTCGCCCAGCCCCGCAAGGCCCGCGTAGGTGCGGGGATCGGCGCCGAGCGCCGAGCCGAGCCGCGTCATCTCGGCGAGGCCGCGCGTGATCAGGGCGGCGCGCGCGTTGTCGCCGAACCCGAGCCCGTCCGAGATCCCCGCGGCGATCCCGATCACGTTCTTGGCCGCGCCGCAGAGCTGCACGCCGCGGACGTCCGCCGACGCGTAGACACGGAAGCGGGTCGTCGAGAGCGCCCGCTGGAGGGCGCACGCCACCTCGGCGTCCGTGCTCGCGATGACGCTCGCCGCCGGCTGCCCGGCGGCGATCTCCTCGGCGTGGTTCGGCCCGGAGAGCGGTGCGACCCTCGCCGCGTCGTGTCCCGTCGCGTCGATGACGACGTCGGACAGCAGCCGGTGCGCGACCGGGTCGAGGCCCTTGGCGAGCGTGATCACGAGCGCGTCCTGGCGGAGCTCGAGCGCGGCGGACGTCTCGGCGTAGGCCGCGGCCGGCAGCGCGAGTGCGATGAGATCGGCCTCCGGCGACTGGCGGGCAAGGTCGAGCAGCACGGGGTGAACGCCGTCGGCGAGGCGGATGCCGGGCAGGTACCGCGGGTTCTCGCGGCGCTGCGTCAGCTGCGAGACCGCGTGCGCATCGCGGCAGGCGAGCTCGACGGCGTGCCCGGCCTGGGCGAGCACCCCCGCAAAGGCCGTGCCCCACGAGCCGCCGCCGACGACCAGCGCGCGCACGTCTCAGCGCTCGACCAGGTCCAGGATCACGGGCACGCCCTGGAGGGCGAGCGCCTCGCGCAGCTGATTCTCGAGCCAGTAGGCGTAGTCGCGCGTGACGCGGCCGCGGTCGTTGACCGTCAGGCGGAAGCGCGGCGGCCGGGCCTGCACCTGCGCCCCGTAGTAGATCTTGAGCCGGCGCCCGCGCACGAGCGGCGCCTCGCGCGTGGCGAGGATGTCGCGCAGCAGCCGGTTGAGCTCGCCGGTACCGACGCGGCTCGCGTAGCGGTCGTAGACGTCGTCGACGACGCGCATCAGCCGCTCCAGGCCGCGTTTCGTGAGCGCCGAGGTGACGACGATCGGCGGCCGCTGCCGCGCCTTGCTGTGCAGGCGACCGCGCACATCCTCGAGCTCGAGTTGCGCGACGTCCCACTTCGAGAGCACGAAGATCGTGGCGCAGTTCGCGCGGCGCGCGACGTCGGCGACATGCAGGTCCTGCTCCGTGATGCCCTCGGTGGAGTCGATCAGGACGAGTGCGATGTCCGCCCGGCGAGCGGCCTCGAGCGAGCGCACCTCGCTCCAGAACTCGACCTGCTGGCGCTGTGCCCGGTGCCGGCGCAGGCCGGCCGTGTCGATCAGGCGGTAGACGCGCTCGCCGCGCTCGAGCCGGATGTCGATCGAGTCGCGCGTCGTGCCCGGCAGCTCGCTCACGATCGTGCGCTCCTCGTCGCAGAGCGCGTTCAGGAGCGACGACTTGCCCACGTTCGGGCGGCCGAGGATGCACACGCCGATCTCGTCGGTGGTGCGCTCGACGCGCGCCACGTCCAGCGACCGGAGGCGCGCCACGATCTCGTCGAGCAGATCGCCCGTGGCGATGCCGTGCAGCGCCGAGAGCGCAAAGGGATCGCCCAGGCCGAGCTCGTGGTACTCGAGCGCCTCGTCGTGGCGAGCCGGGTTGTCGAGCTTGTTCGCGACGAGCAGTACCGGGAACGCGCGCGCGGCGCAACCGCTCCGCCAGCTCCAGATCGGCGGCGCCGGGCGAGGTGGTCGCATCGACGAGCAGGAGGACGAGATCGGCCTCGCTGATCGCGAGCTCGGCCTGGCGCGCGATCTCGCTCTGGAAGGGGCCATCGTCGCCCGCGTCGACGCCGCCCGTGTCGATCAGCGCGAACAGGTCTCCGCCCCACTCCACGACCAGCTGCTTGCGGTCGCGCGTGACGCCCGGCTCGGAGTGCACGACGGTCTCGCGTGTCGCGGTCAGGCGGTTGACGAGCGTCGACTTGCCGGCATTCGGCTCGCCGACGATCGCGACGGTGCCGAGCAGCGTGCGCTCGGTCTGCGCCTGCGCCTCGGCCGTGCGCTGCCGGGAACTGCGCGAGCGCGGGGCCTCGTCGCTCACGAGGCGCTCCGCGCGTCGACGCCGGCGAGGTCGCGTGGGCGCCCTGCCGCGATGGCCGCCTGCGTGCGCCGCTGGAGCAGCTCGAGTTCCGATTGCAGCTGCGATGTCGTCGTCACCACCGCTTCACGGTAGGCCTTTCCGCGCTGCGCCGTCTGCGCGACGGCGAGCGGCGGGCCGAACATGACCGTGACGGGATGCCGCAGCGACTGCTTGATGAAGATCGTGCCCTGGATCACGACGGGCACGATCGGTGCGCCCTCGGCGAGGGCGATCAGTGCCGCGCCGGGCTGCACGGGGCCGATCGCCTCGGACGGCTGGCGCGTGCCCTCGCAGAAGACGCCCAGGGCATGCCCTGCGCGCAGGACGCGGCGGGCCAGGCGCAACGCCTCGAGGTCGGACTCGCCGCGGCGCACGCCGAAGGCGCCGGCGTGGCGCAGCATCCAGGTGAGGGCGCGGTTGTACGTGAACAGCTCGGCCTTGGCCATGTAGCGCAGCGTGCGCGGCGACGCGGCTCCCAGCACCACGACGTCGATGCCGGCGATGTGGTTGGAGGCGATCACGGCCGGGCCCGTGCGCGGCACGTGCTCCGCTCCGTAGACACGCATGCGGAAGAACCACGTGAAGAGCCGCTGCAGCAGCAGGCGCCAGAAGCCCCAGAAGCGATCGGGCGTGGCGATGCGGTAGTCGTCGGCGGGGACGTCGCTCACGGCCGCCGCGCTCGCGCCAGCTCGACGATGCGGGCGACGACGGCGTCGAGCTCGAGATCGGTGCTGTCGATCACCACGGCGTCGGGCGCGTGGATCGTCTGCGCCGCGTCGCGCTCGTCGCGCTCGGCCAGCGCAGCTGCCGCCGACGGGTCTCCCAGTTCCTCCACGCGGCGGCGCGCGCGCACAAGCGGCGCGGCGTCGAGCCAGATCTTGAGCTCGGCCCCGGGCCAGACGGCGCCGCCGACGTCGCGTCCCTCGCCGACCGCATCGCCCTGCTCGAGGAACGCGCGCTGGGCACGGTGCAGCGCGGCTCGCACCTGCGGATGGGCGGCCACCAGGGAGACGTTGCGCTCGACCTCGGGAGTGCGCAGCTCGCGGTCCCCGGTCATGGTCACGGCCAGGTCGGCGAGCGCGGCGAGACCGTCCGCGTTCGCGCTGTCGACCCCGGCGCGCAGCGCCGCGAGCGTCAGAGCGCGATACATCGCGCCCGTGTCCAGGTAGCGATAGCCGAGCGCTTCGGCGACGGCCCGCGAGACCGTGGACTTGCCGGCGCCCGCGGGGCCGTCGATCGCGATCACCACGGCCGCACCGCCAGGCGCTCGAGCTCATGGGCGAAGCCGGGATACGAGACGCCGATCGCCGAGGCGCCTTCGACGCGCACGCCGGCGCGCGAGACCAGGCCCGCTACGGCGCCGAGCATGCCGATGCGGTGATCGCCATGGGCGACGACACGGCCTCCCTCCGGCCGGGCCGGCACGCCCTGGATCTCCCACCCGTCCGCCGTCGCGTGCACGTGCGCGCCGATCGCGCGCAGCAGCTCGGCGACCGTCTCGAGGCGGTTGGACTCCTTGACGCGCAACTCGCCGGCGCCCCGCACCACCGTGCGCCCACGCGCCATCGCAGCCGCGAGGGCGAGCAGCGGCAGCTCGTCGATCAGGCTGGGCACGATCTCGGGCCCGACCTCCGTGGCGACGAGCTCCGCCGGATGCACCTCGACGTCCGCGATCGGCTCGCCGCCCGAGGTCGTGCGGCGATTGAAGAGGTTGATGCGGGCGCCCATGTGCTCCAGCACCGTCAGCAGTCCGGTGCGTGTCGGGTTCGTCGACATGCCGCGCACGAACAGGCGGGACTCGGCCAGCAGCGTGGCCGCCACGAGGAACGGGGCTGCCGACGAGATGTCGCCGGGGACGTCGACGCTGCCCAGGTGCAGTCGCTCGGCGGGCCACACCGAGACCGTGCGCGGGCCCTTGGCGACGCGCGCCCCGGCCGCGCGCAACAGGCGCTCGGTGTGGTCGCGCGTCGGCACCGGCTCGATCACCGTCGTCGGGCCCGTGGCCGCGTAGAGGCCCGCGAGCAGGACGCACGACTTGACCTGCGCGGAGGCCACCGGAAGCTCGTAGCCGATCGGCTGCAGCTCGCCGCCGCCGTCGATGTGCAGCGGCGGCCTCCCGTCGCTGTCGCCGAGCACTGCGCCCATCAGCCGCAGCGGCATGGCCACGCGGTCGACCGGCCGCCGGCGGATCGATTCGTCGCCGTCGAGCGTGAAGGAGCCCGTCTGACCGACGAGCAGCCCCGGGAGCAGGCGCATGAGGGTGCCCGCGTTGCGGACGTCGATCGCGCCGTCCGGCGCCTTCAGGCCACGCAGGCCGCAGCCATGCACGCGCAGGCGCGTCCCGGCCTCGTCGAGCCGCTCGACGCGCGCGCCCAGCGACTCGACCGCGGCCAGCGTCGCGAGCGTGTCGGCGTTGGGGCCGAAGCCGCTGATCTCGGTCGCGCCGTCGGCGACCGCGCCGAGCAGCAGCGCGCGGTGCGAGATCGACTTGTCGCCCGGGAGCGCCAGCTCGCCGACGAGCGCGGCAGCCGGCGCCACCTCCAGCCGGTCGGCTCCGGTCGCCGCGCTCATGTGGCGTCCGCCAGCACCGGCGCGGCCAGTGCGCCGTAGCCCTGCGCGTCGAGCAGCTCGACCGCCGCGTCGGCGGCCTCGCGGCCTGCGACGAGCAGCTCGACCGTGCCCCCGCGCTCCGGCGTGAAGTGATGCAGCTCGAAGTCCTCGATGTTGATGCGCGCGGCACCGAGGGCCTGCGTGATGCCCGCGAACACGCCGGGACGATCGGGAACGTGCACCTGCACGCGGAAGAGCTCCTCGGGCCGCTGATCGAACTGCGCCTCGAGCGCGCGCCGCCGATGGCCCGAGGCCTGGCCGATCCAGCGCGCCAGATAGCCCGCGTCGCCCGCCTCGAGCGCCGCGAGCACCTCGCCGAGCGAGCGCTGATGCTCGCGCAGCACGGCTCCGAGCGCGTCGCGGTTGTCGAGGAAGATGTCGACCCAGATGCGCGGATTCGCTCCGGCGACGCGCGTCATGTCGCGAAACGAGCCGCCGATCGCCGTGAGCGGGTCGTGCCCGTCGATGCGCGCCTCGCCGGCCTGCACGACCAGCAGATTGGCGAGCGCGTGCGGGAGATGGCTGGTGACGGCGAGCAGGCGGTCGTGGACGCCTGCGTCGATCGCCACCGGCGTTGCCCCGAGCGCCGCCACCAGCCGGTGCAGGTCGCGCAGCCGCGCGGGCTCCGTCTCGGCCAGGGGCGTGAGGTACCAGGTCGCTCCCTCGAACAGCTCGGCGCGTGCGTTGCGGGCTCCCCGGGTCTCCATGCCTGCGATCGGATGCCCGCCGATGAAGCGCGGGCGAAGATCGCCCGGAACCGCGGCGACGACACCGGACTTGGTCGAGCCGATGTCGGTGATCGTCGCGTCCGAGGCGAGTGCAGCCAGCTCCGCCAGCACGCGTGGGGAGCTCGGTCACGGGGGCGCACAGCACCACGAGCTCGGCTTCGGCCACGGCCTCCGCCAGGTCCCGGGCGGTCTCGTGCACGCACCCGCGGGCCAGTGCGTCGGAGCCGGCGGCCGGATCGGGATCCCAGCCCACGACTCGGGCGGCGCCCGCGCGACCGCGCGCCGCCAGTCCGAGCGAGCCGCCCATCAGTCCCAGCCCGACGATCGAGAGACGCTGGATCACGCGGGTCGCGCATCGCCGCGCATCAACTCGGCCAGGCGGAAGGCCAGGTCGAGCGACTGGCGGGCGTTCAGGCGCGGATCGCACAGCGACATGTACCGCGTCTCGAGCTGTTCCTCGAGCACCTCCTCGGCGCCGCCCAGGCACTCGGTCACGTCCTCGCCGGTGAACTCCAGGTGGACCCCGCCCGGCCATGTGTCCTCGCTCCGGCACGTGCTCACGAACCCCTCGAGCTCGTCCATGATCGCGTCGAAACGACGCGTCTTCAGGCCGGACGCGGTGCGGATGCCGTTGGCGTGCATGGGATCGCACGACCACACCACTGGGTGCCCGGCCTCGCGTACGGCACGCAGCAACGGCGGCAGCGCCTCGCGGACGTGCGAAGCGCCCATGCGGGCGATCAACGTGAGGCGACCCGGGATGCGCAGGGGATCGAGCTTCGCGCACAGCTCGACGACCTCGCGCGGCGTCGCGGTGGCACCGACCTTCACGCCCAGCGGGTTGTGCACGCCCGCGAAGAAGGCCGCGTGCGCACCGTCGGGCTGCCGCGTGCGCTCGCCGATCCAGAGCATGTGCGCCGAGCAGTCGTACCAGTCGCCGGTCAGCGAGTCGCGGCGCGTGAGGCCTTCCTCGTAGTCCAGGAGCAGGCCCTCGTGACTCGTCCAGACATCGACCTGGTGCAGTTGCGCCTCGCGCGCCAGGTCGATGCCGCAGGCCGTCATGAAGCGCAGCGCGCGCTCGATGTCGCTCGCGACCTGCTCGTATCGCTGCCCCTCGGCGGAGCTCGCTACGAACTCCTGATTCCACTCGTGCACGCGCGTGATGTCGGCGAAGCCGCCCTTCGCGAACGCGCGCAGCAGGTTGAGCGTGCGCGCCGACTGGTCGTAGGCGCGCAGCATGCGCTGGGGATCGGGTACGCGCGCCTCGGCCGTGGGCGCGTCGTCGTTGACGACGTGCCCGTAGAACGAGGGCAGGTCGACCGCCCCGACCCTTTCCGTGGCCAGCGAGCGCGGCTTTGCGAACTGGCCCGCGATGCGGCCGACCTTCACGACCGGCAGCGCCGCCGCGTAGGTCAGGACGACCGACATCTGCAGCAGGATCCTGAGCTTCTCGCGGATCGTCACCGCCGAGGTGTCGTGGAACGACTCCGCGCAGTCGCCGGCCTGCAGCAGGAAGGCGCGACCGGCCGCGACGTCGGCGAGCGCGTCGCGAAGCGCCCGCGCCTCGCCCGCGAACACGAGCGGCGGCATCCCGCGCAGTTGCTCGCGCGCGATCTCGGCGCGCGCGGCATCGGGCCAGACCGGTTGCTGCAGTGCCTCGTGCGCGTGCCAGGAGGCAGGCGTCCAGGGAGTTTCGGTGACTGCCATGCGAGCCCTAGTCTACGAAGCTCGCGTCGAGATCAGCGTGAATGGCCGGGCGGCTGTTCGCCTGGGGGCTCCTGCTCACCGTCGCGTGCGCGGGCACGCGCACGCTGCGCGGCCCGCGCCAGGCCGCGCGCCGCGTCGAGCTCGCCGGCGTCGAGCGGCCGGAAGGCGCCGGCCTCCGGGCGCAACCCGCCGAGGCGCCCGGCGTCGTAGCCCAGGGCGCGGAGGCGGCGGGCCAGCCGCTCGTCACTGAGCAGCACCGCAAGGCGCCCGTCCGGCGAGATGCCCGCCAGGTGCAGGTCGCTCGGGTGCGCGAGCGGCGGCACGTCCCCGCCGACGAGCGCGACGAGCACGCCGGCCTGACCGTCGGTTGCCACGCGTGCGCCGTCCAGCGTGACCGTCGCACCCGGTTCCACCGCTGCCGCGGGCTCCTGCACCACGACGCCGTCGACGGCCACGCGGCCGGCGCGCACGAGCCCCTCGACGCTCCTCCGGGTGCCCAGGCCGGCCAGTGCGAGGTAGCGATTGAGCCGCGTGGCAGCCATCTCAGCCTCCTTGCGCTGCATTGCGCAGCAGCTCGAGCTCCGAAGGTCGCAATGGCCGGGAGGCGCCCGGGGCGAGCGCACCGAGGCGCAGGCCGGCGTAGCCCGAGCGGTGCAGCGAGAGCACGTGGTGGCCGACGGCCTCGCACATGCGGCGCACCTGGCGCTTGCGGCCCTCGTGGAGGACGATCTCGACCACGCTCTGCCTGGGCGATGCCCGCAGGATGCGCACGCGGGCGGGCGCGGTGCGGCGCCCGTCCAGCTCGATGCCGGCGGCCAGCGTGGCGGCCGTCTCGGGGCGCACCTCGCCCACCACGGTCGCCTCGTAGGTCTTCTCGACGCCATGACGCGGGTGCATCAGCCGGGCGGCCAGCTCTCCGTCGTTCGTGAGCAGGAGCAGGCCCGTCGTGTCGGCGTCGAGCCGGCCCACGGGGAAGAGGCGGCGATCGGCGCCGACGAGGTCGACCACGGTTCGCCGTCCGTGCGTGTCGCGCACGGTCGTGACGACGTCGGCGGGCTTGTGCAGCAGCACGTAGGCGTGCGGATCGGGTGCGACGGGACGCCCGTCGAGCGTGACGTGCGCGCCTTCGGGTACGCGCTGTCCGGGCGACGCGGCGACGACGCCGTCGATCGACGACGCGCCCGTCCGCGACGAGCGTCTCGACACCGCGTCGCGAGCCCAGTCCGCACGCCGCGAGGTAGCGGTTGAGGCGCGGGGCCTCGGAGCTCATCGCAATCGATGCGTGGGCCTGGAACTGGTTCCAGAACGGGCACGGCATCTGGCGCGCCTGCACACTCCCGAGCCAGACACGCTCATCCCGGAGCCGGCTCTCAGCCGCGCTCGGCGGCGACCGCGTGGAGCCTCTGGCGGAGGTCGGGGCCGTCGAGCTCGTCGCCGGCGTCGATGGGGGGAAGGCCCTCGAGGCCCTCCTCGAGCCCGAAGATGCGCTCGAAGATCGTGGTGGTGCGGTAGAGGACGGGCGTGCCGAGCCCGTCGCCGCGGCCGGCCTCCTCGATCAGCTGCCGCTCGAGCAGGCCCGCGACGACCGCATCCGACGAGACCCCGCGGATGCGCGCGATCTCGGGCCGGCCGATCGGCTGGAGATACGCGACCACGGCGAGCGCCTCGAGCGCCGCCGGGCTGAGCCCGCGCTCGGGAGCACGCGCCTGCAGGCGGCTGGCAGCCTCCGCCGGTCCGCCCGGAGCGGCTCTCAGCCCGTAGCGGGCACCGGTGCGGTCGAGCACGACACCCGCGCCGCGCTCGGCGAGACGGCGCTCGAGCTCGTCGAGCGCGCCCGGCACCGACTGCTCGTCGACCTCGGCCGCCGCGGCGATCTCGGGCACCGTCAACGGCTCGCCGGCCACGAACAGCAGCGCCTCGCAGGCCGAGACGAGCGCCTCGCTCATGCCACTGCCTCCGCCGCATCCACGACCTGCGCCGAGACACGCAGCGTTGCGCCAGCGCGGCCGACGCGGATCGGCGCGAACAGCGCTGCCTGGTCCGCGCGCGCCTCGCCCCTCTTGATCAGCTCGAGCAGCGCGACGAACGCGGCCGCCTGTGCGCCCCGCTCGAGGTCCGCGACCTCGTCGTCGAAGACGAAGCCGCCGCGACCATGGACGAGCAGGCGGAAACGCTCCACGAACGGCCGCATCGCGACTGCGCGGCGCCGGATCGTCGTCGTGTCGACGCGCGCGGGAGGCTCGAGCAGGTGCAACATCGCCTCTGCCAGGCGCGCGGGCTGCTCCTCGACGAGCGGCGCCGCAGGCCGTGGCGGCCCGTAGGGCGCCGGGCCGGTGCGGAAGACGCGCAGGCCTGCTGCCGCACGCCGCTGCGCGAGCCACTCCGCGGCGCGCTTGAAACGCTGATACTCGGCGAGGCGCAGCGCGAGCTCCTCGGCCGCGCTCTCGGCGTCGAGCTCCTCCTCGTCTTCGGCGTCGGCATCGACGAGCAACCGGGACTTCAGCTCACACAGCGCCGCGACGAGCACGAGGAACTCCGAAAGCGACTCGAGATCGACCTCCTGAGCGCCTTCGACCCGCGCAAGGTACGCCAGCACGACGTCGACGATCGGAACCTCGACGAGCTCGAGCTCCTCGCGCAGCACGAGGGCGAGCAGCAGGTCGAACGGCCCCGAGAACGCGTCGAAGTCGAGGTCGAGCTCGAGGACGGATCCGTTCACACCCGCATTGTGGCAACGACCCCGGATGCGCGGAACTTCTCAGGCGAGCGCACGCTCCATCGCCGGCAACTCGAGGGCCAGCCAGCGGAGCTGCGCCGCGAGGTGGTCGAGATAGCCGGCAGTCGCGGAAGGCCCGAGCCCCCAGAATCGCGGGTACCCCGCCTCGCGCGCCTTCACCCGCTGCAGCGCCTGCGCGAAGCCGCTGCGATCTGCGAGCCCGTACGCGTCGAGGAACAGCGCGAGGCGTGCCCCGTAGGCGACCTCGTCGAAGCCGAGGGCGCGCGCGGTCTTCGCATCCGCCAGCGGCACGAAGTGCCAGGCGGTCGTTGCGAGGTCGAGCAGCGGCGTGTCGGGGCGGGCAGACTCGAAGTCGATCAGCGCATAGGGCTCCCCGCCGCGATAGACGGCGTTCCACGGCGCCGCGTCGCCATGACAGAGGATCTCGCCAGCGCGCATCGGGTGGTCGTAGAGGCGCCACGTGGAGTGCTCGGTGAGGAAGCCGCGCGACGCCTCGTGGAGTCGCCGCACGAGCTCGCCGGCCGCCGCCAGCGCGCGCTCGCTCCGCCACGCGTCCGGCCAGCGGCCGAGCACGAGATCTCCGAATGGATCCTGGGGGATCGCGAGGACGTCACCCTCGATGAACTCCAGCACCTCGCGGCCGTGCTCGTCGAAGCCGAGCGGACGGGGCGCGCCCGTGAAGCCGGCGTCGCCCTGCATGTGCTCGAGCCAGGCCTGCACGACGGGCGACCACGGTCCCCCCGGCCGCCGGACGGTCTCGCCGACGCGGACCACGCCGGCCGACGAACGGCCACCTGTGAGCGGGATCTCCTGCACCTCAGACGAGCTGTGCCTCTCCGCCGAGCACGCGCACCTCGCTGAAGAACTCGGAGGCCGGCCGCACCTTGTAGGCGGGACCGAGACGCAGGACGCGCTCGCCCTCCTCGGTCGCGACCTCCATGACGACGCTCGCCTCGCCGGGGAACTCGTTGATGAGGCGCGCGAGCTCGCTCACGAAGCCGGGGCCGGCCACGCGTCCGTCGACGCGCAGGCGCACCTCGCCGCGCGCCGGCACCGCCTCGAAGGGCGCGATCTCGATCGCGCGCAGCTTCGTCTCGCCCTCGTCGCGCCGATCGACGCGGCCCTTGACGATCACGACCGCATCCTCGGCGAGGTGCTCGCGGCACGCGCCATAGACCTTGCCGAAGACGACGACCTCGACCTGCGTCATGCCGTCGTCCAGACGCGCGAAGGCCATGGGGTCGCCGCTGCGCGAGGTCGTCACGCGCAGCGACGCGATCAGACCACCGACCGAGACCGTCTCGTGCTCGCGCCGGCCGGCCAGGTCGCGCAACGGCAGGTCGACACGGCGGCGCAGCTGATCGGCCACCTCGGCGAGCGGGTGATCGGTGAGATACAGCCCGAGCGTCTCCTTCTCGAACGCGAGCAGCTCCTTCCGCTCGAGCTCGGGCCCGGCCACCGCCGGATGGTGCCGCTGCGGCTCCTCCTCGCCGCTGCCTCCGAGGTCGAAGATCGAGGCCTGGCCCGCCAGGGCGTCGGCCTGCGTCTTCTGCCCGGCCGCGGCGGCCGCCTCGAGCGCGGCAAGCATCGCGCCGCGGGTCGCGAGCGTGGAATCGAGGCCGCCGCACTTGACGAGGCTCTCGAGCACGCGCTTGTTGATCTGCTGCGCGTCCACGCGCTCGCAGAAGTCCCACAGCGTCGTGAACGGCCCGCCG
>CAWJTT010000010.1:0-85520 GCA_963845865.1 uncultured Actinomycetes bacterium | reverse complement strand
CGTACGTGTAGAGGAAGAACGTCTGCTGGATGGCGTGCTTGTGCGGCCCCGACTCCATCACGATGCCGTGCTCGAGGAAGATGTCGGCCGCGCGCAGCACGTCCTCGCGCTGATCGACGAAGAAGGCGATGTGGTGCAGGCGACCGCGCGTGCCGGTGACGTCGCGCGTGTACGTGAGGTCGTAGGACTTCTGGTTGGACGCGAGCCAGACCCCGGCCTCGTTGCCGTCGTCGAGCACGATCTGCTCGGTCAGCCGCAGCCCCAGGTAGCGCTCGCAGAAGACGCGGTTCTCACCGGGATCGACGGCCAGGAAGTTGACGTGGTCGAGGTGGCGCACGCCGACGCCCCGGCCCGGGTAGCGGTTCGGCTGGTTCTTGAGCGCCGGTCGCAGCTCCGCCGGAGCCGTGTAGCGCTCGGACTCGTAGAACAGCTCGACGCGGTGGCCGTCGGCGTCCAGGAAGCTGTAGGCGCGGCCGTGACCGAGGTCGCCGTCGAGCCAGTCGCCCTCGACGCCGCCGGCCTCGCAGCGCCGCGACCCGGCGCTCGAGCGCCTCCGGCGAATGCGTGCGATAGGCGAGGTGCCCGACGCCCGACTGCGGCGACGCCGTCAGCTTGAGCGACGAGCGCTCGTAGTCGCCGAAGCAGCGCAGGTAGAGCGAGTCTCCGCTCTCGCCCGAGACCTCCATGCCGAGAAGCTCGCGGAAGTAGAAGAGGCTCTCCTCCGGCTTCGGCGTGAGCAGCTCGATGTGCGAGAGATGCGCGATGTCGCGGACCGGCTCGCTCATGCGAGGTACCCGTGCGGGTCGGCGTCGAGGTGCGCGGCGAGGCGCGTCGCGAGCGCCATGATCGTGAGCGACGGGTTGACCGAGAGCGTGTGCGGGATGAGCGAGCCGTCGCCCACGTAGAGCCGCTTGACGTCCCAGGACTGCGCGTTCGCATCAACGACCGAGCGCTCCGGGTCGCTGCCCATGCGGCACGTCCCCTGCACGTGCGTCGTGATGAGGCCGGTCCAGCGAACGCTCGTGGCCCCGGCCTCGAGCAGCACCTTGCGCGAGAAGTCGAGCGCGTCGTCGGTGCGCGCGCGCTCGCGCTCGTTGAACGACGCCGCGAACGACTCCACGCCGTTCTCGTCGATGCTCACGCTGCCGTTGTTCTCGTCGTTGGCCATTGCGAGCACGCCGATCCAGCGGCGGAAGCCGCGCAGCGCCTCGACGAGCGGCGCGCCCCAGAGCGGGCCGTTCTCGTCCTCGAGCGTCGTCGCGAAGCCGATCGGGTCCTGGATCGTCGTCGCCTCGATCACGAAGCCGCCGTCCTCGTCGTGCTGGTGCCCCATCGCGTGCGCGGTGATCGGATACACCATGTGCGCGTCCTGCGGCTCGTCGAAGAGCCCGTAGACGAGACGGGCCGGATGGAAGCCGAGGTTGCGGCCGATCAGCCGGCTGCTCGGGCTGTCGGGCAATCCGGAGCGCAGGAGCACCTGCGGCGAATTGAGCGTCCCCCCGGCCACGACGACGGCGCCCGCATCGACCCGCTGCAGCATTCCGTCGCCGTCGGTGTACTCGACGCCCCTCGCCTCGCCGCCCTCGATCACGACGCGCTCGACGTGCGCGCCGGCGCGCAGCTCGAGCTTGCCCGCGGCCCAGGCGTCGTGGATGTAGGTGTTGAGCGTCGACTTGCCGGCGTTGGTCGGGCAGCCCTGGAGGCACGAGCCGCAGCGCATGCAGTTGCCGTCGGTGTAGGAGCGCACCGACTCGAGCTCCGAGCCGAGCGCCTCGAAGGCGGGCGCGACCGTGAGCACGCTCTTCGGCCAGTCGTTGCGCTCTCGCACGCCGAGGCGCGCCTCGACACGGTCGTAGTACGGCGCGAGGTCGGAGGAGCCGAAGGGGGCGCCTCCGCTACCCGTCAGGCCGCCTGCCGCGTGCCACTTGACAAGATCCTTTGCGTGCGCACGCAACGCCACCTTCGTGTTGACGGTGGTCGAGCCGCCGACGCAGCGACCGCCGAGCAGCGCGACCGCGCCACCGGCGCCGCCGTCGATCAGCGCGAAGCGGATCGGCCAGAACAGGTCGTGCGTGGCCTTCGCCTCCCAGCGCGAGAAATCCGCGGCCGTGAGATGCGGGCCGCACTCGAGCAGGAGCACGCGCCGGCCGACTCTCGGCGAGCTCGCCGGCCACGATGCCGCCGCCCGCACCCGAGCCGACGACGACGACGTCGAAGCGCTCGCTCACGAGATGCCCAGGTACGACCAGTCCTTCGCCAGGCGCGTGGCGAGTGGGCTGTTGAAGTCGATCTCGTGCCCACGCGCCGGTCGCCGTCGACGCCCGGGGCGACGAAGTCGCTGTAGAACGCCTCGATCGCGAGCGCGCGGACCCACAGGAAGTCGGGCGTGCCCGCCGCGGCCGCGAGGTCGCCGTCGGCGAGCGACGAGAACGCGGCCAGCGCCGCTGCGCGCACCCCCTCCGGCATGCGCGCGAGCTGCGCGTCGACGTAGATCTCCGGTCGCACGCGCGCCGATCCGGGGACGATCGCGTCGCAGACGCCGGCGACCATGCGAGCCGTCTCGGCGTCCAGTGCTTGCAAATCGGTCATGGGCCGATGATACGGACCCGCCGAGCTCGGCCGCATATCAGGCTGCCTGATATATTGCCGGCACGCGAGCGAAGGAGACCACCGTGCCGTACGCGGATCGATGGACGACCGTGAAGGTCGAGATCGACGCGGGCATCGCCTGGGTCGAGCTGAACCGGCCCGAGAAGCGCAACGCGATGAACCCGACCTTGAACGCGGAGATGGTCGAGGTGCTGCTCGCGCTCGACGCCGACGACGAGTGCGGCGTGCTCGTGCTCACCGGCGCCGGCGACGCCTGGTCGGCCGGCATGGATCTCAAGGAGTACTTCCGCGAGGTCGACGGCGAGCCCGAGCACGTGCAGCGCCGCGTGCGCCGCGATGCGGCGTACTGGCAGTGGCGGCTGCTGCGCACCTACGCGAAGCCGACGATCGCGATGGTCAACGGCTGGTGCTTCGGCGGCGCGTTCACCCCGCTGGTCGCGTGCGACCTCGCGATCGCGGCGGACGAGGCGACGTTCGGACTGTCGGAGATCAACTGGGGCATCCCGCCCGGAAGCGTCGTCAGCAAGGCGCTGTCCGACACCGTCGGCGCGCGCGCCGGCCTGCTCTACGTGATGACCGGCCGCACGTTCGACGGCCAGCGCGCGGCGGAGATGGGCCTCGTCAACGCGAGCGTTCCGCGCGCCCGCTTGCGCGCCGAGGTCGAGTCGCTGGCGCGCGAGCTGCTCGCGAAGAACCCGGTCGTTCTGCGTGCGGCGAGACTCGGCTACAAGCACACCGGCACGATGAGCTGGGACCAGGCCGAGGACTACCTCTACGCGAAGCTCGAGCAGTCGCAGTTCCTCGACGCCGAGCACGGCCGCGAGCAGGGACTCGAGCAGTTCCTCGACGAGAAGCGCATCAAGCCCGGCCTGCAGACCTACGAGCGGCCGGCCGGCTCCTGACGTGGAGCCGCGGCTCAGCTACCTCATCGGCCGGCTCGACCGCGTGCTGCGCCGCCGCCTGTCGGCGGCGGTCGAGCCGGCAGGGCCTGACATTGCCCGCCTACACCGCGCTCTCGGTGCTGCGCGCGCAGGACGGGCTCTCCAACGCGCGCCTGGCGCGCCGCTCGCTGGTCACGCCGCAGTCGATGAGCGAGGTGCTCGCACTGCTCGTCGGCCGCGGGTACGTGCGGCGACTGGCCGAGCCGGGGCACGGCCGCGTGATCCGCATCGAGCTCACGAAGGCGGGCAGCCGCGCGCTCGAGCGCTGCGACCGCGCCGTCGACGAAGTCGAGCGGGAGATGCTGGGCGACCTCGCCGCCGACGAGGCGGGGCGGCTGCGCGACGCGCTCGTCCGCTGCGGGCGCGCGCTGGAGCGCGAGGGCCCTGAGCGCGCCGGTATCCTCAAATCCGCGAGCGAAGAGGAGGGTGCCGCTTGAGCGAGCGGACCGCCGGACTGCAGAGCATCGACGACGACGAGCGCGCGACGCGCGACGCGGATCCCGCGTACCTCTCCCCCGACTACGTCGGGACCCGGCTGCGCGCGCCGCGCCGGCCGCTCCTGCTGCTGCCGGAGACGCTCTCGGACCTGACCGGCCCGGCGTTCGGGCCGGACGACGTCCGCCCGGGCGACAGCGATCTGACGACGCAGCACGCGGGCGAGCCCCTGGGCGAGCGCATCATCGTCAGCGGTCGCGTGCTCGGGAGCGACGGCCGCCCCGTCCGCAACTCGCTGGTCGAGATCTGGCAGGCCAACGCGGCCGGTCGCTATCTCCATCGGGTCGACCAGCACTCGGCGCCGCTCGATCCGAATTTCACAGGCGGCGGCCGCGCGATCACCGACGACGACGGCCGCTATCGCTTCATCACGATCAAGCCCGGCGCCTATCCGTGGAGGAACCACGACAACGCCTGGCGCCCGGCGCACATCCACTTCTCCGTGTTCGGTCGCGCCTTCACCGAGCGGCTCGTGACGCAGATGTACTTCCCGGGCGACCCGCTCTTCGCCTACGACCCGATCTACCAGTCGGTGCGCGACCCGCAGGCGCGCGAGCGCATGGTCAGCACGTTCGACCTCGCCTCGACGAAGCCCGAATGGGCGCTCGCCTACTGCTACGACATCGTGCTCGGGGGCAGCGGCGCGACGCCGCTCGAGAGCGCGTGAGCCTCCCGCGCACGCCCTCCCAGACCGTCGGGCCGTTCTTCGAGTTCGGCATGGTCACGAAGCCGTCGCTCGTCGACGAGGGCTCGGCGGGCGCGATCCGCGTCGAGGGCCGCGTGCTCGACGGCGAGGGCGAGCCCGTGCCGGACGGCCTCGTCGAGATCTGGCAGGCGGGCGTGGACGGGCGCTACGAGGACGGCCACCGGGGCTGGGGCCGCTGTCAGACCGAGGCCGACGGTGGCTACGCCTTCACCACGGTCAAGCCGGGCATCGTGCGCGATGCGGACGGCACCGCGCACGCGCCCCATCTGACGGTCCTGTGCTTCGCGCGCGGGCTGCTCAAGCCGGTGCTGACGCGCATCTACTTCCCCGACGAGCTCGAGGCCAACGCCGGCGATCCGCGTCCTGCAGGCGCTCGCGGACGACGACCGCGCGAGCCTGATCGCGGCGGCCGCCGGCCCGGACGGCTATCGCTTCGACATCCGCCTGCAGGGTGACGGGCAGACGGTCTTCTTCACGACACCTGCTTCCGGCCTGTGACCGCCTCGCGCTTCGACGGCCCGAGTGACGCGCCGGTCGTGGTGCTCTCGAACTCGCTGGGCACGACGCTTGCGATGTGGGAGCCGCAGGTGGCGGCCCTGAGCCCGCGGTTCGGGGTGCTTCGCTACGACCACCCGGGACACGGGAGCAGCCGTGACAGCCCGCCCGCGCGCTCGGCCGAGGCGCTCGCGCGCGGCGTGCTCGGACTGCTCGACGAGCGCGGGCTGGAGCGCGTCTCGTTCTGCGGCCTCTCGCTCGGCGGAGTGGTCGGCATGTGGCTCGCGATGCACGCGCCGGAGCGGATCGACCGGCTCGTCCTGGCCTGCACGTCGGCGCGCTTCGGCACGCGTGAGAACTGGCTGGCGCGAGCCGCCACCGTGCGGGCCGAGGGCATGGAGGCGATCGCGGACGCGGTGCTCCGGCTGTGGTTCACGCCGCGGACGCACCGCGATGCAGCCGGCACTCGTCGCCGCCTACCGCGAGATGATGATCTCGGCCGAGCCGCGAGGGGTACGCGGGATGCTGCGAGGCGCTCGGCGACTGGGAGCCCGGAGACTGAGCTGGCGACGATCCGCGCGCCGACGCTGGTGCTCGCGGGTGGCGAGGATCCGGCCACGCCGCCCGCCAGCGGCGCGGAGATCGCAGGCCGCATCCCCGGGGCGCGGATGAGCATCCTCGAGGGAGCCGGGCACCTGGCCAACCTCGAGGAGCCCGCAGCGTTCAACCGTCTCCTGCTCGACCATCTGACGACACGGCCCGCGGTGGAGGTGGCATGACCGACGAGGCGTACGAGCGCGGCATGCAGATCAGGCGCGAGGTGCTCGGCGACGCGCACGTGGACGCCGCGATCGAACGGACGACCGACTTCACCGCCGACTTCCAGGACTACATCACGCGCGTCCATCTGGGGCGGCGTCTGGGGGCGACCCGGGCTCGACCGCCGCATGCGCAGCGCCGTCACGCTGACCGCGCTGGTCGCGCTCGGGCGCGAGGGCGAGCTGGCGATGCACGTGCGCGCCGCGCTGCGCAACGGGCTGACCGTCGCGGAGATCAAGGAGATCCTGCTGCAGACGGCCGCCTACTGCGGTGCGCCCGCCGCCAACGGCGCCTTCGCCATCGCCCAGGCCGTGCTGGCCGAGGAAGGGGCCACGTGACGCGCGCAGTGCTGCTCTCCGCGGTGCGCACGCCGATCGGCAGGCACGGCGGGCGCGCTCTCGCATGGTGCGCCCCGACGACCTCGCCGCGCATCGCGATCGCGGCGGCGGTCGAGCGCGCCGGCATCGACGCCGGCCGAGATCGAGGACGTCTACTTCGGCTGCGCCAACCAGGCCGGCGAGGACAACCGCAACGTCGCGCGCATGGGGGCGCTGCTGGCCGGCCTGCCGCAATCGGTCGCAGGCGTGACGCTCAACCGGCTCTGCGCGTCCGGGCTCGCGGCGATCGCCGCCGCCTGCCACGCCGTGCTCGCGGGCGACGGCGACCTCTTCGTGGCCGGCGGGGTCGAGTCGATGAGCCGCGCGCCGCTCGTGACGGCCAAGCCCGAGCGCGCCTTCCCGCGCGGCGACCGCGTCGCTCTACGACACCACGCTCGGCTGGCGCTTCCCCAATCCGGCGATGGAGGCGATGTTCCCGCTCGAGAGCATGGGCGAGACGGGCGAGAACGTGGCCGAGCGCTACGACGTCAGCCGCGAGGACCAGGACGCGTTCGCGCTGCGCTCGCAGCAGCGCTGGGCCGAGGCGCAGGCGGCCGGGCGCTTCGCGGACGAGCTCGATCGCCGTCGGCGACGTCGACGGTCGACGAGCACCCGCGGCCCGACTCGACTGCCGAGGGCGCTGGCGAAGCTGCGACCCGGCCTTCCGCGCCGGAGGCAGCGTCACGGCGGGCAACTCGAGCGGCATCAACGACGGCGCCGCGGCGCTCGTGATCGCGAGCGAGGAGCGCGCCCGCGCGCTCGGCATCGAGCCGCTGGCGGCCTTCGCCGGCAGCGCGGTCGCGGGCGTCGACCCGCGCGTCATGGGCATCGGGCCGATCCCGGCCGTGCGCAAGCTGCTGGCGCGCACCGGCGTGCGAGATCGGCGACATCGACCTGGTCGAGCTGAACGAGGCCTTCGCCTCGCAGAGCCTCGCGGTCGTGCGCGAGCTCGGCATCGACCCGGAGCGCGTGAACGTCAACGGCGGCGCCATCGCGCTCGGCCACCCGCTCGGCATGAGCGGCGCCCGGCTCGTCGTCTCGCTCGCGCACGAGCTGCGCCGCCGCGGCGGCCGCTACGGGCTCGCGACGCTCTGCGTCGGCGTCGGGCAGGGCCAGGCGGCGCTGTTCGAGCGGACGCCCGCGGGCTTGATGCGCACGCAGGTCGGCATCGTCGGCGCCGGCCCCGCGGGCCTGATGCTGGCGCAGCTGCTCCAGCTCCAGGGCATCGAGGCGGTCGTGCTCGAGGCGCGCAGCCGCGAGCACGTCGAGCAGCGCATCCGCGCGGGCGTGCTCGAGCAGGGCACCGTCGATCTGCTCGACGCCGCGGGCGTGGGCGAGCGCATGCGCCGCGAGGGCCTCGTGCACCACGGCATCGAGCTGCAGTTCGACGGCGAGCGGCACCGGATCCCGCTCAGCGACCTGGCGGGCGGCCGCACGATCGTCGTCTACGGCCAGACCGAGGTCGTCAAGGACCTGATCGCCGCGCGGCTCGCGAGCGGCGCGCCGCTCCTGTTCGAGGTGTCCGGCGTCAGCGCTCCACGAGCTCGACGTCCGAGCGACCCGCTGATCCGCTACGAGCACGAGGGGCGCACGCAGGAGCTCGAGTGCGACTTCATCGCCGGCTGCGACGGCTTCCACGGCGTCTGCCGCGCGACCATCCCCGAGGCGGCGCTGCGCACGTACTCGCGCGAGTACCCGTTCGGCTGGCTGGGCATCCTGGCCGCGGTCGCGCCCTCCTGCGACGAGCTCATCTACGCGCACCACGAGCGCGGCTTCGCGCTGCACAGCCTGCGCTCGCCGGAGCTGAGCCGGCTGTACGTGCAGTGCCGGCCCGACGAGGACATCGGGAGTGGCCGGACGAGCGCATCTGGGAGGAGCTGCAGCTCGCGGCTCGGCCTCGACGGCTGGACGCTGGCCGAGGGCCCCGTGCTCGAGAAGGGCGTGATCGGCATGCGCAGCTTCGTCGTCGAGCCGATGCGCTACGGGCGCCTGTACCTCGCTGGAGACGCCGCGCACATCGTCCCGCCGACCGGCGCGAAGGGCCTCAACCTCGCGATCGCGGACGTGCGCATCCTGGCGGAGGCGCTCGCGAGCTGGCACGCGACGGGCAGCCACGCGCTGCTCGATGCCTACTCGGAGACCTGCCTGCGGCGCGTCTGGCGCGCCGAGCACTTCTCGTGGTGGATGACGTCGATGCTGCACCGCTCGCCCGAGCGGCGATCCGTTCGAGCGGAAGCTCCAGCTCTCGCAGCTGCGCAACGTCGTCTCCTCGCACGCGGCCGCGACGGTGCTGGCCGAGAACTACGTCGGGCTCGAGCGCGTCTAGCCGTGTTCGACGCGATCTTCGCGCCACAGGACCTGCTCGACGAGCTCGGCGATCGCGCCTGGCTCCAGGCCATGCTCGACAGCGAGCGGGCGCTGGCGCAGGCCGAGGCAGCGGCCGGCCTGATCCCGGCCGAGGCCGTCGAGGCGATCGCCGCCGCGTGCCGGGCCGATCTCTACGACCGCGAGCGCATCGGGCGCGAGGGGCGCGGGTCCGGCAACCCGGCCGAGCCGCTCGTGCGTGCACTGCGCTCTGCGGTGGGAGGCGAAGCCGCCGGCTACGTGCACTACGGGGCGACCAGCCAGGACATCGTCGACACGGCGGCGATGCTGGTCAGCCGGCGCGCCCTCGAGCTCGTGCTGGTCGACGTCGCGCAGGTGACATCCGCGTGCGCCGCGCTCGCCGAGCGCCATCGCGCGACGCCGATGGTGGCGCGGACGCTGCTCCAGCAGGCCCTGCCGACGACGTTCGGCATCAAGGCCGCGACGTGGCTCGTCGGCGTGCTCGAGGCACGCGGGCTCGTGCTCGACGCACGCGACCGGCTGGCCGTGCAACTCGGCGGCGCGGCGGGCACGCTCGCCGCGCTGGGCGACGATGGACCGGACGTCGCTCGCCGGATGGCGAGCGAGCTCGGCCTGGCGGAGCCGGTCGTTCCCTGGCACACGTCGCGCGTGCGCGTCGCGGCCCTCGGGTCCGCGCTCGCGACCCTGGCCGGTGCGCTCGGCAAGATCGCGCTGGACGTCGTGCTGCTGGCGCAGACCGAGGTCGGTGAGCTGAGCGAGCCGGGCGGCGAGGGCCGCGGCGGATCGTCGACCCTCGCGCACAAGCGCAACCCGATCGGGTCCATCCTGACTCTGGCGTGCGCCCGCCGGGCGCAGGCCCACGCCTCGCTCCTGACCGGCGGCATCGTCCAGGAGCACGAACGCGCGGTCGGGGCCTGGCACGCCGAGTGGGAAGGCATCGCCGGGGTACTCGCCGCGACGGGCGGAGCGGCCGCGAACATGGCCGAGGTTCTCGATGGGCTGGAGGTGCATCCCGAGCGCATGCGCGTCAACCTCGGGGCCTCGCGCGGGCAGATCATGTCCGAGCGCCTCGTCTTCGCGCTCGCGGCGCGGATCGGCCACGAGGAAGCGCGCAGGCTCGTGAGCGAGGCCGCAGCACTGGCTGGCGAGCGCGGCACCGCGCTGCATGATGAGCTCGCCGCCGACCGCAGGATTCCCCTCACGACGGCCGAGCTCGACGCGGCCTTCGTGCCCGAGACGTACGTGGGCGCGGCCGATGTGCTCATCGACCGCGCCCTGGATCTGTACCGCCGGAAGCGCTAGCTCAGCTCGGGACGACGCGCAGGTTGACGAGGCGGCGCGCCGAGGCGCCCGCGATCAGCCTGTCCCCCGCCACGCGAGCGCGCACGAACATCACGAGCGTCGCGCCCTTCTGGAGCGGGAGCTTCGTGGTCGGGATGAGCGTCAACGTGGCCGTGCCGTCCGAGCCCGTCTTGACCTCGGCGGGAGTGGACGAGCGGCCGAAGGGCAGTCCCTCGACGAACACGAGGGCGTTGCGCACCGAGTAGCCGCGGGAGTCCGAGATGTGGATCCTGGCCGTGAACGCGGCCCGCGAGCGCAACGGGTTCGGGGAGAACGACACCCTGTCGATGATCAGCTGGGCGGCGGGCGCGTGCACGTCGACGGCGTCGATGGACTTGCCGCCGGAGGGCAGCGTGACGACGCTCGGAGGGTTCAGCGCGACCACCACCGCGGTCGGTGCGGAGGTCTGCGTATCGCTGCCTGGCGTGTTCTTCGCCGTCACCGAGAGGCGCAGCGTCTTGCCGTTGTCGGCGGCGACCAGCACGTACGTCTTGCTGGTCGCGCCCGTGATCGGGGTGCACGCGGCTCCGGTCGCGTCACAGCGCGACCAGGCGTACGTGAACGTGATCGGCGCGGCGCCGGCCCAGGTACCGTCGGTGCCGACGAGCGTCTGACCTTCGGTCGTGGTGCCCGAGATGGTCGGCGGCACGCTGTTCTGCGGGCCCGCGCCGGAAACGACCACCGCCGTGACCGCCGAGGGCGAGTCCGTCGTCCCGCCGGCGTCGGTGGCGGTCTCGACGACGCGCACCGTCTGCCCGACGTCGGCGGAGGTCAGCACGTAGGTGGTGGCCGTGGCGCCCGCTGCGCCGTCGATGGCCGCGCACGAGCTGCCGGTGTCGCTGCAGCGCTGCCAGGCGTAGGCGACCGAGGTGGGCGCACTCGCCCACGTTCCGGGGGTGGCTGTCAGCTTCTCGCCCGACTTGGCCGCTCCCGCGACGGTCGGGGGTGTCGAGATCGCCGGCCCTCCGGCGCCCGAGGCGCTGGTGCTGAAGGCAGCCACGGCAACGACGGCACCAGCGAGCAAGACCGCGATCGGACGGACGGGGAGACGTACGTTCATCGGTGGAACCTCCAGTGGTTGGCGACCGTTCAGGCGACACGGTCGCGCTCAGATGCGAGTAGAAGCTCACCGGCAGGTCAGGTTTCCGTAAGGTGTTTTCAGACCGCCCTTCCCGGGATTTGCGGGTGAATCACGAATCCGCGACGTTCCGCCAGGCTCATGACGTGCGCGAGCGACTCCTTCCTGCGATCTTCGTCGGCGGCGCCGTCGGCGGCCTGGCGCGCGCCGTGCTCGAGCAGGCGTGGCCCGCGTCCGGACACGGCTGGCCCTGGGTCACGTTCGCGGTCAACGTCGCCGGGACGGCGCTGCTCGCGTCGTTGCCGGCCGTGGCGCGGCGGCTGTCGGCGGGCGCGGACTCCCTCGGCCCGTTGCTCGGCATCGGGCTGTGCGGTGCGCTGACGACGTTCTCCACGCTGCAACTCGAGATCGTCGTGCTCGTCCACGGCGGGCACGCGCGCACTGGGCGTGGCCTACGGCCTCGGCAGCATCGCAGCCGGGCTCGTCACGGCCTTCGCGGTCCGCGCGCTCGACCGCAGGGGGCGTGCGTTCTGACGGGCAGCCTGCTCCTGTGGGTGGCGGTCGCGCTCGTGAGCGGCGCGGGTGCGTGCCTGCGCTTCCTTCTCGATGTCGCGGTTCAGAGCCGCAGGCCGGGCCGGTTCCCCCTCGGGATCCTGGTCGTCAACGGGCTCGGCTCCCTCTTGCTCGGTCTGCTGCACGGCGCCGGCGCCGCGGGCGACGGGCTCCTGCTCTCGGGCACCGCGCTGCTCGGCTCCTTCACGACGTTCTCGACCTGGATGGTCCAGAGCGAGCGCCTGGCCGAAGAGGCGAGAGGCAGTCTCGCCCTCCTCGACGTCGCGGGCAGCCTGGCCGTCGGCCTCGCCGCGGTGGTGCTCGGCTGGGCCCTCGGCGCGGCGATCTAGCTCTAGCCGAGCGCGCGGTCGAGGTCGAAGGCGGCCGAGATCAGGCCCAGGTGCGTGAACGCCTGCGGGAAGTTGCCGAGCGCCTCGCCACTGGCACCGATCTCCTCCGAGTAGAGCCCGACGTGGTTGGCATAGCCGAGCATCTTCTCGAACACCAGGCGCGCCTCGTCCAGCCTCCCGGCGCGCGTCAGGCACTCGACGTACCAGAAGCTGCAGAGCGAGAACGACCCCTCGCGACCCGGCAGGCCGTCGTCGGCCGCCTCCTCCGGGTCGTAGCGGAACACGAAGCTGTCGCTCACGAGCTCATCGCGGATCGCGTCCAGCGTGGAGAGCATGCGCGGATCGCTGGGCGCGATCATCAGCACGAGCGGGAGGATCAGCACGCTCGCGTCGAGCACGTCGCTGTCGGCGTACTGGTTGAAGGCCTGGCGCGCATCCGACCAGCCGTGCGTCATGACCCACTCGTAGGCGGCGTCCCGGGCGAGTCGCCAGGCGCGCGTGTCGGCCGGCAGGCCGCGCTTGGTCTGGATGCGGATCGCGCGGTCGAACGCGACCCAGGTCATGATCCGCGAGTAGGTGAAGTTGCGCCGGCCGCCGCGCACCTCCCAGATGCTTTCGTCCGGCCGATCCCAGTTCTCGGCCAGCCAATCCAGGATCGTGCGCAGCTTGACCCAGAGCGTGTAGGAGAGCGGCATCCCACCCCGCTCCGCGAGGTAGACCGCGTCGATGACCTCGCCGTAGACGTCCAGCTGGAGCTGCTCGGCCGCGCCGTTGCCGATGCGCACGGGATGCGAGTCGCGGTAGCCGGAGAGGTGGGTGAGCTCGAATTCCTTGAGGTCACTGTGCCCGTCGAGCGTGTACATGACCTGCAGAGGCGCCCCGTCGGGACGCTTGTAGCCGAGCCCGTGCAGCCACGTCATGTAGGCGAACGCCTCCTCGCGGAAGCCGAGGCGCAGGAACGCGAACATCGTGAATGCCGAGTCGCGCAGCCAGCAGTAGCGGTAGTCCCAGTTGCGCGGCCCGCCGATGTGCTCGGGCAGGCTGGTCGTGGGCGCCGCGACGACCGCCCCCGTCGGTAGGAAGGTCAGCAGCTTGAGCGTGATCGCCGAGCGGTCGACGACCTCGCGCCAGCGTCCGCGATAGGTGCTCTGGCCGATCCACCGGCGCCAGAAGTCGACGGTCTCGTGAAAGGCGACGTCGACGGATGCCTCGTCCCACACCGGGCCGGGCTTGCCCACGGAGAGCACGAACGAAGCGCATTCGCCGCGGGCGAGCGTCAGCTCGGCGACGGCCGTGTCCTCGGCTGCCTCGAGCGCGACCGTCGCCGATCGCAGCTCGCACATGGTGTCCGCCGCGAGGAAGGTCGCCAGTTGTCCGTCGACCGCCAGCCTGTGCGGCGCGCGCGCGTAGTCGAACGCGGGCCGGCATCCCAAGCGGAAGCGCAGGGAGCCGCGCACGACGTCGATGCGGCGCACGATCGAGCAATTGTCGTCCGCGAGCGGCATGAAGTCGGTGATCTCCCCGACGCCGCCCTCGGTGAAGAAGCGCGTGACCAGCACGGCGGTGCCCGGGAGGTAGAGCTGCTTCGTCGTGAAGCGCTCCCCGACGGGCTGGAGCGAGAAGCTGCCGCCGGCGCCGGAGTCGAGGATCGAGCCGAACATGCTGGGGGCGTCGAAGCGCTCGGGGCAGAACCAGTCGATCGTGCCCTCGTTGCCGACGAGCGCCACCGTGTGGAGGTTGCCGATGATGCCGTGATCCTCGATCGGCAGGTAGCTCTTGGCCGTCCGTTCATGCCCTCGCCGCTGTGCCGGCGCCACGCGCGCCATCTAGGCGGCACCTGCGGCGGCATGCGGCGAGGTGAGCCGCGCCGCCTCGGCGGCGAGCATCGCGGCGCCCACGATGCCGGCCTGGTTCTGCAGCGCGGCCGGCACGCACTTCACGCGTGACGGGAGATCGTGGATGAACTTGTCCGCCTCCTTGCTGATGCCGCCGCCGATGATCACGAGATCAGGCCAGAGGAGCGCGTCGACGGCGTCGACGTACTCGGCCAGGAGCTTGCTCCACGCGTGCCAGCTCAGGCCCTTGCTCACCCTCTTGGACGCGGCGGCGCGCTGCTCGGCGTCCTTGCCCCGCACCTGCAGGTGCCCGAGCTCGGTGTTCGGGAGCAGTACGCCGTCGCGGAAGAGCGCCGAGCCGATGCCCGTTCCGAGCGTCAGCATGAGTACGGTGCCCGCCTGCCCGCGGCCCGCGCCGAAGCGCATCTCGGCCAGGCCCGCGGCATCGGCGTCGTTCCCGATCAGGAGCCTGCGGTCGAGCGCATCCGCGAACAGGGAATCGGCCCGAGTGTCGATCCACGAGCGGTCGATGTTGGCCGCGGTCTTCACGACGCCGTCGAGGATCACGGCCGGAAAGCCGATGCCGGCGTGCAGTGCGGCCGGCAGCTCCGCGACGAGCCCCGCCGTCGCCTTGACCACGGCCTTGGGCCTGGCCGGATGCGGCGTCTCGACGCGCACGCGGGCCGTTACGAGCTCGCCCGTCGTCGTCTCGACGACCGCGGCCTTGATGCCGGTCCCGCCGACGTCGATGCCGATTAGCTCCATGCCAGCCTCCGCGTTCGCTGAGCGATCACACGACACGTTACGCCCGCAGGCGGCCGTCTGGATGGGCGTGCGACACTGAGGCGCCGCGACGGCGGCGCGCTCGTCTCACACCACCGCGGAGGAACACGGTCATGCAACTCGGAATGATCGGCCTCGGCCGCATGGGGGCAAACATCGTGCGACGCCTGATGCGGGACGGCCACGAATGCGTCGTCTACGACGTCAACGAGGCGGCGATCGCGCAGCTCGAGAGCGAGGGCGCCACGGGCGCGCGCTCGCTGGCCGAGTTCGCGAGCAAGCTCACGGCCCCGCGCGCCGCCTGGATCATGGTGCCCGCTGCGATCGCGGGCGAGCACCGTCGACGAGCTCGCGGCCGTGCTGGAGAGGGGCGACATCGTCATCGACGGCGGCAACAGCTACTACCGCGACGACATCGACCGAGCCGAGGCGCTGCAGGGCCAGGGCATCCACTACGTCGACGTCGGCACGAGCGGCGGCATCTTCGGGCTCGAGCGCGGCTTCTGCATGATGATCGGCGGCGAAGACGCGCATCGTCGAGGCACCTCGACCCGATCTTCCGGACGCTCGCGCCCGGAGTCGAGACGGCGCCGCGGACTCCCGGGCGCAAGGGCCCCCCCGCGCAGGCCGAGCACGGCTACCTGCACTGCGGCGGCCACGGTGCCGGGCACTTCGTGAAGATGATCCACAACGGCATCGAGTACGGGATGATGGCAGCGCCTCGCCGAGGGGCTGTCGATCCTCAAGAAGGCCGACGCCGGGCTCCGGGAGCGCGTGAAGGACGCCGAGAACGCACCCCTGCGCGATCCGCACTACTACCAGTACCAGTTCGACATGCCCGACATCGCCGAGGTCTGGCGCCGCGGCAGCGTCGTGAGCTCGTGGCTGCTCGACCTGACGGCCAAGGCGCTGCAGGAGGATCCCGAGGTCGCCTCCTTCTCGGGCCACGTCTCGGACTCGGGAGAGGGGCGCTGGACGGTGCTCGCGGCGATCGACGAGAGCGTCCCGGCGCACGTGCTCGCCTCCGCGCTGTACGAGCGCTTCAGCTCGCGCGGCGAGGCCGACTACGCCGACAAGCTGCTGTCCGCCCTGCGCAAGCAGTTCGGCGGCCACGTCGAGCAGACACCGCCGTCGTGAGAGGCGACGCGCTCGTCCTCTTCGGCATCACCGGCGACCTGGCGCACAAGAAGCTGTACGCAGCGCTTGCCGGCCTCGAGGCCGCAGGCGCGCTGGACATGCCCGTGATCGGCGTCGCATCCAGCGACTGGGACGACGCGAAGTTGCGCGCCGAGGTGCGCGCGACGGTGTCCGGGAGCGTCAAGGCCGGCGGTCGTCAAGCGCCTGTGCGCGCGCCTGCGCTACGTCCGGGGCGATTACGGCGATCCCTCCACCTACCAGGCTCTGCGCGGCGCCCTGGGCGCGGCCAAGACATCCCGTCTGCTACCTCGCCATCCCGCCGGCGCTCTTCGACGACGTCACCGCGGGGCTCGCGGGAATCGATGTCCAGCGCGGCGGGCGGATCGTGCTCGAGAAGCCGTTCGGCCGCGACCTCGCCAGCGCGGTGGAGCTCAACGCCCTGCTCCACAGGCATTTCGCCGAGGACTCGATCTACCGGATCGATCACTTCCTCGGCAAGGAGCCCGTTCAGAACCTGATGGTGTTCCGGTTCGCGAACACCCTGCTCGAGCCGGTCTGGAACCGTCACTACGTGAAGAGCGTGGAGGTGACGATGGCGGAGTCGTTCGGCGTCGAGGGCCGCGGCTCGTTCTACGACAGCGTCGGCTGCCTGCGCGACGTCGTGCAGAACCATCTCCTGCACATGGTCTGCCTGCTGGCCACGGAGCCGCCGATCTCAGCCGACGCCGACGCCCTGCGCGACGAGACGGTCAAGGTCATGAAGACCATCCGCCCGATCACGAAGTCGCAGCTCGTGCGCGGCCAGTACATCGGCTACCGGGACGAGCCGGGCGTGGCGAAGGACTCCGACACCGAGACGTACTGCGCGCTGCGCGTGCACGTCGACTCCTGGCGCTGGGCGGGCGTCCCGTTCTCCATCCGCGCCGGCAAGGGCCTCGCCGCCACGGTCCAGGAGGCGGTCGTCGAGCTGCGGCAACCGCCGCGGCTGCTGTTCGCCGACACCACGCACACGCCCGAGCCGAACGTGCTGCGCTTCCGTCTCAAGCCCGACGACACGATCACGCTCGAGATGCAGGCGAAGCTCCCGGGCAGCCGCCTGCTGAGCGAGCGTGTCGACCTCGATGTGGCCTACGAGGAGGCGCTCGGCGGCGAGGGGCCGGAGGCGTACGTTCGCCTCCTGGGCGATGCGCTCGCGGGCGACCAGCGGCTGTTCGCGCGCCAGGACATGGTCGAGGCCGCCTGGAGGGTGGTCGATCCCGTCCTGGAGAAGCACGCGCCGGCGCTTCCCTACGCGCGCGGCTCGTGGGGGCCCGGCGGAGTCCGCGCGCATGGTGCCCGGCCAGCGCGACTGGCGACCGCCGCGCGTCGCCGCCGGAGGGAGTTGATAGTTGATCACGGCGGCTCCAACTCGCGTAGAATCGGCCGCCTTGACCGCGCACGCAGACAATCTCGCAGCCGTCCGTTCGTCCTATGAGGCCTTCGGACGCGGCGACCTCGACGGTGCGCTGGCCATGATGGACGAGGGAATCGTGTGGCACCAGGCCCAGGGCCTGTCGCACGGTGGCGTCTACAACGGGCTGCCCGCGGTGCGCGCCGCGGTGTTCGACCCGCTCGACGAGCAGTGGTGGGAGGACTTCGACGCCGTGCCGACGGAGATCCTCGGCGGGGACGATCACGTCGTCGTGCTGGGCCGCTACACGGCCCGCGCCAAGGGCACGGGCAAGCCGCTCGACGTGCCGTTCGCCCACGTCTGGAGGTTCGAGGGCGGCAAGGCCGTGCGCTTCCACCAGTTCACCGACACGCGTGGGTGGGTCGATGCGCTGACCACCTGATGCACGCTCCGCGAATCCAACAAATCCACGCCTTTCTCGTCCAAACAGCCCGAGACTACGCATCCGCGTTCCGCCCCCCGAAGAGGAGTTCGTACATGAAGAAGAGCAAGCTCCCGCTGCTCGCTGCGATGGCTGCCGCCACCGCGCTGGCGGCCACCGTCACAGCGGCGCCGGCCGGCGCCAAGACGACGCGCGCATCCGCGCTGAGCTGCAGCAAGACGCTCCAGATCGGCATGATGGCGCCCCTCACGGGTGCTGCAGGCTTCCTGGGCCAGGAGCAGCTCTCGTGGGCCAAGCTCGCGATCAAGACGCTTCCCCAGACGATGGGCCTGAAGGTCAAGCTCGTCACGGGCGACGCGCCGGTCGAGCAGGGCCCCTCGGCCGCGCAAACCGTTGCGCAGAAGTTCATCGCCAACAAGAACCTGGTCGCCGTCCTCGGCGGCTCGACGTCCGGCTCCGTGGCCGCAACGAGCACGGCGCTGAAGCAGGCCGGCCTCGTCCAGGTGTCGTCGTCCGCGACGCGCTCGACGCTCACGAAGGGCGACAACCAGGAGGCGACGAGCGCGTTCTTCCGCGTCGTCCCTGCTGACGACTACCAGGGTCCGACGGACGCCAACTACATGATCAACAAGCTCCACGTGAAGAACGTCGTGGTCTTCGACTTCCAGGAGCCGTACTCGCAGGGTCTCGCGGGCGAGGTCGAGAAGACGCTCAAGGCAGCCGGTGTGACCGTGAGCCACCAGTCCGTGGCCAACACGGTCACAGACTTCTCGTCCTACGTGACGAAGGTGCCGAGCGACGCCGACATCGTGTTCTTCCCGACCCAGCAGCCCCCGGCCGCCCAGACGATGGCCAGCCAGCTCGCTGAGCAGGGCAAGAAGGCGAAGGTCTTCGGCGGCGACGGCACGAACGGCCCGGGCCAGTTCAAGGCAGCCGGATCGTACGTTTCCAACTTCGCGCCGCAGATCGACACCATCGCGGCCGACAAGTCGATCATCGCCGCCTGGAAGAAGGACAACCCCGGCAAGGCCGTCGGCTCCTTCGGCCCGCCGACCTACGGCGCGGTCCAGGTGATCCTCTCGGCGCTCAAGAAGTCCTGCGACGCCGGCAAGGGCTCGATCGCGAAGCGCTCGGCACTGATCACTTCCATCAAGAAGGTCCAGATCAACACCGGTTGGATCCTCGGCGGCAAGTTCGCCTGGGGCAAGGAGAACACCCGTGACCCCAGCGTCACGCGGTTCTACATCATGCAGATCCAGCCGAACGGCACCTACAAGCTCGTCAACTAGTAGCCAGAGCCAAAAAAAGCCGCGCGATCAGAGGGCGGCCCGGCATCCGCCGGGCCGCCCTCTGGTGTTTAGACTCGGCGCTGCGCTTTGGACACCTTTACTCAGCTGACGCTCAACGGCCTGACCGAGGGCTGCACGTATGCTCTGATCGCCCTCGGCTACACGCTCGTGTACGGCGTGCTCAAGCTGCTCAACTTCGCGCACGGTGACGTGTTCGTCGTGGGCTCGTTCATCGGCTACGGCGTCCTCAAGATCCTGGGCGGATCCAGCGATCCGGCCGTCCCGGTATGGCTGCTGATCACGCTGATGGTGGCCGGCTCGATGGCCGGCTGCGCGGTGCTCGGCGTGAGCATCGAGCGCTTCGCGTACCGGCCTCTCCGCGACGCACCCCGCATCGCGCCGCTGATCAGCGCGCTCGGCGTCTCGTTCGTGCTTGCCAATTCGATGCAGCTGATGTTCGGCGCGCAGCAATACGACTACGGCGTCTTCAGCCTGGACGGCGGTTCGCTCTACCTCAAGGGCTTCGATATCGGCAACGTGCACATTCCGCTGATCCGTATCATCACGATCGTCTCGGCGTTCGCACTGATGGTGGTGCTGTGGCTGCTGGTGACCCGGACGCGCACCGGCAAGGCCATGCGCGCCACGTCGTTCGACCGCGAGGCAGCGGCGATGATGGGCATCGATATCGACCGCGTGATCGTCTTCACCTTCGTGATCGGATCGGCCCTCGCGGGCGCGGCGGGCGTGATGTTCGCACTGCGCGTGCCGACGGCCGCGTCGCTCGGCTTCATCATCGGCCTCAAGGGCTTCACCGCCGCCGTGATCGGCGGTATCGGCTCGATCCCCGGGGCGATGGCTGGAGGCCTGATCCTCGGCTTCGCCGAGGCCTACACGGCCGGCTACTGGACGACGCGCTGGTCGGATCTCGTGATCTTCTCGCTCCTCATCGTATTCATGCTGTTCCGCCCGCGTGGCCTGCTCGGGCAGGAGGGAATCACCAAGGTATGAGCGAGCCCGCCGACCCCACCGGGCCGCAGCCGCCGTCGGGTCCCGCGATCGGGCAGGACGAGTGGGTTGCGCGGCATGGCGAGCGCCGCTCGCAGCAGACCGGCAGGCTCGGAGTTCTCAACGAGCGCCTGCAGCGAGTGCCGTGGTGGGGTTGGCTCGTCCTGTTCGTCGCTGCGTTCGCCCTCATGCCGGTCGTCGCGCACAGCACCTACGTCCATCGCGTCGCGTTCGAGACGGTGCTCTACATGATCCTCGCGCTCGGTCTGAACGTGGTCGTCGGCTGGGGCGGGTTGCTCGATCTCGGATTCGTCGCCTTCTACGGCATCGGCGCCTATACCTACGCGATCCTGAGCTCGGACAAGTTCGGCATCCACGCACCCACCCCCGTGGTCATCCCGTTCGTGATCATCGTCGGTGCGACCTGCGGCTTCCTCGTGGGGCTGCCGTCGCGACGGCTGAGCGGCGACTACCTGGCAATCGTGACGCTCTTCTTCCTCGAGATCTTCCTCACGCTGGCGACGAACGGGGATCAGATCTTCGGTCACGACCTGACGGGAGGCGCGAACGGGATCCTCAAGGTCGATCCGCTGCACTTCTTGGGTCACGACCTGGTGGTTCAGCACGAGGGCGCCTTCGCTCTCACGTACCTCTACGTCGCAGTCGCCGTCTTCGCCGCCGTCTACGTCGCCCTGCACTTCGTCAACCACTCGCGCACGGGACGGGCCTGGCGTTCCCAGCGAGAAGACCCGCTTGCCGCAGAAGCGATGGGGATGCCGGTCAATCTGATCAAGCTGATGGCGTTCGCCTTCGGCGCGGCCATCGCAGCGCTCACGGGCACGCTCTTCGCGTCGCTCAATGCCAGCGTGTTCCCGCTCACGTTCTCGTTCCCATTGCTGATCACCATCTACACGATGGTCATTCTCGGCGGACAGGGCAACATGGCCGGCGTCACCGTCGGCGCGGTGCTCGTCAGTGTGCTCCTCGAGCTTCTGCGCGACCCCGGCGACGCGCGCATCCTCTTCTACCTGATCGGAGTGCTCGCGCTGCTCTTCGCATTCGGCAAGACACGCAAGCTCGCGCTCGTGCTGACGGCGATCCTCGCCTTCGGCTTCGCCGCCCACGGAGTCGCAGGCGCGATCAACGACGACTGGATCTCCGGCCCCTCGGCAAACGGACTCGACCGCGTGCTGTCTCACTGGATCATCATCCCGACGCACATGGTGAACTGGCTCGGCCCGGTCTCGTACATCGGCTTGATCGTGCTCGTCCTCACGCTCACGCTCCTGCACGGCTGGGCGCGATACATCCTGCTCGTGCCGACTGTCTACCTCGGCACGTTCGTCTGGGAGAACGTCCTGCTGGCCCAGCCTGACGCGACGCGCTACATCGTGCTCGGCGTGATGCTGATCGTGCTCATGATCGTCCGTCCCAATGGCCTCTTCGGCGAGCGCCGAGTCGAGATCGTCTGATGGCCGACCCGCTCCTCGAGCTGAGCGATGTCTCGCTCGCCTTTGGCGGCCTCAAAGTCGTGTCGGGGCTCGATCTCACAGTCAACAAGGGCGAGATCGTGAGCGTGATCGGCCCGAACGGCGCCGGCAAGACGACGCTCTTCAACCTGGTCACCGGCATCTACCAGCCGGACGACGGCGAGATCCGCGTCAACGGGCGCAGCATCGCCGGCATGGAACCGCATGAGATCACCCGTCTCGGCGTCGCTCGGACGTTCCAGACGCTGCGGCTGTTCCTCAACCTCTCCGTGCGCGAGAACGTGATGGCGGCCGCCTACGGGCGCACCAAGGCCGGCGTGTTCCGCTCGATGCTGCGCACGCCCGGGATGCGCCGCGAGGAGGCCCAGATCCGCGCGCTGGCGGAGGAGAAGCTCTCGTTCTTCGGCGAGCGGCTCAAGGGCTACCGCTGGGATCAGCCCGCCTACAGCCTGTCGTACGCCAACCGGCGGCGCCTGGAGATCGCACGCGCCATGGCGACGGGCCCGGAGATCCTGCTCCTGGACGAGCCCGCAGCCGGCATGAACCCGGTCGAGACGCATGAGATCACCCAGCTGATCGGCCAGCTGCGCAGCGAGGGCGGGTACACGATCCTCGTGATCGAGCACGACATGCACGTCGTCGAGGGCATCTCCGACCGCGTCGTGGCGCTCGACCACGGCGTCAAGATCGTCGAGGGCGCGTTCGAGACGGTCGCGACGGACCCGCGCGTGATCGAGGCCTACCTCGGTACCGAGGCCACGGTGACCAAGTGAGCTTGCTGCAGCTCGAGGGCATCAACACCTACTACGGCCAGATCCACATCCTGCAGGACCTGAACATCGAGGTGAACGCCGGGGAGCTCGTCTGCCTGCTGGGCGGCAACGCCTCCGGCAAGTCGACGACGCTGAAGACGATCCTCGGCATCGTGCGCTCGCGCACCGGCACGATCACGTTCGACGGCGAGGACGTGACAACGCGCTCGACGAGCCACCGCATCGGCCTGGGCCTGGCGATCGTGCCGGAGAACCGGCGGCTGTTCGCGCCCATGACCGTGCAGGAGAACCTCGAGCTGGGCGCCTACCTGCACGGCGGCGGCACGAAGGAGGACTACGAGCGCGTCTACCAGCTGTTCCCGCTCTGTCTACGACCGCCGCGGGCAGCTGGCGGGCACGCTCTCGGGCGGCGAGCAGCAGATGGTCGCGATGGCGCGGGCGCTCATGTCGCGGCCGCAAGCTGATGCTGATGGACGAGCCCTCGATGGGGCTCGCGCCGATCCTCGTCGAGCGCAGCTTCGAGATCATCAAGCAGGTGCACGAGTCGGGCGTGGCGGTGCTCGTCGTGGAGCAGAACGCGAACGTCTCGCTCTCGATCGCCGACCGCGGCTACGTGCTCTCGACCGGCCGGCTCGTGCTCGAGGGCAAGGCCGCGGACCTGCTCAACGACGAGGGCCTGCGCAAGGCCTATCTCGGTCGCTGAGGAGAGTGCGGCGCCGGTCAGCGGGGCCCCCGGCGCCCTGCCCAGCCCCGGAACAGCTCGAGCAGCGCATCGCGCACGGGAGGGGCGACGTCGCCGGCAGGGAGCTCACCGGTCACGGCGATCGTGGCGCGCATCTGATCGACGTACGACGTGCAGTCGCTTGCAATCGGCGAGATGGCCGACGATCCGCGTGCGCAGCGAGGGCGCGAGCAAGGCCCTCGATGTAGTCGCTCACGAGCTCCGCGAGCTGCCGGCACGTCAGCTCGTCCGGGCGGAAGTCGTCGAGGATCCGCTCGCTCATGCGTAGTACTCCGCGAGCGCCTGGCGCAGCTTCGTGCGCGCGCGGTGCAGCAGGACGCGCTGGTTGCCCTCGGAGAGGCCGAGGAGCTCGCATACCTCGTCGGCACCGAAGCCCTCGACGTCGCGCAGCGTGACCACGCGGCGCTGCACCTCCGGCAGCTCCGCGATCGCGTCCTGCACCTGCGCCAGCGCCTCGGCCGAGAGCGCGATCTGCTCGGCGCTCAGGCTCCACGGGCGGATCGGCGAGGCCCAGTGCCCGGCACCGCGCGCGGGCGCCTGGAGAAACCGCTCGGGCTCGACGACCGGGCCCGCCCTCGTCGTCGCGTACGAGCGACGAGAAGGGCGTCGAGCGCGCCTCGCGTACGCCGCGTGTACGGGCCAGGTTCATCACGATGCGAAAGAGGTAGGTGCGCAGCGACGAGCGGCCCTCGAACGCGTCCAGCCCGCGCAGGAGCCCGAGCCAGGCCTCCTGCGCGACGTCCTCGGCGATCTCCTGCGTCGGCACGTACTGGCGAGCGACGCGAACGAGCGCGGGGTGGTAGCGGTCGACGAGGCGCTCGAAGGCGCGCTCGTCGCCGGCGCGCAGGGCAGCCAGCAGGGCGGCTTCGTCTTCACGTTCCCCAGTCACCATGTGCGCGCCGACGTTACACGCCTGCCCGCGGCCGCGCGTCCGCCGGTCAGCATCAGCGGAATCCCAGAGGCACGGATACCGTTGCCGTGCGTATGACATCTACCGACACCCGCGAGCCGCTGCCCTCCGAGCAAGGTGACGACGGGTCGTTCCGGCGCAAGGAAGCGCGCTTCCGGGACTTCGTGACCGCCGACGGCAGCTCCGGGTACAAGGCCGAGGCCGGTCGCTACCACCTGTATGTCTCCTCGGCGTGCCCGTGGGCGCACCGCACGATCATCTACCGGCAGCTGAAGGGCCTCGAAGACGCGATCTCGATGACGATCGTCGATCCCGAGCGCGACGAGCGCGGCTGGGCGATCACCGACGCCGTGGGCACGACGCCCGACCGCGTCAACGACTTCACGTTTCCTGAGCGAGGCCTACGTCCTCAGTGCAGAGGACTTCGACGGCCACGTGACGGTGCCGGTGCTCTGGGATCGCACGCGCGGCCGCATCGTCAACAACGAGTCGAGCGAGATCATCCGCATGCTCGACCGCGAGTTCGACGCCTTCGCCGAGCACCCCGAGCTCCACTACCTGCCCGAGGCGCTGCGCGCCGAGATCGACGAGCTCAACGCGTTCGTCTACGAGAACGTGAACGACGGCGTCTACCGCACCGGCTTTGCGCGCACGCAGAGCGCCTACGAGCGCTCCTTCGGCAGGCTCTTCGATGCGCTCGACGAGCTCGACGCGCGCCTCGAGTCACGGCGCTACCTCATGGGCGGGGAGATCACGGAGGCCGACTGGCGTCTGTTCCCGACGCTGCTCCGCTTCGATCCGGTGTACGTCGGCCACTTCAAGTGCAACCTGCGCCGCGTCGTCGACTACCCGCAGCTGTCGGGCTATCTGCGCGAGCTGTATCAGTACCCGGGCATCGCCGCCACCGTCGACATGGATCACATCAAGCGGCACTACTACCGCACGCACCCCTCGCTCAACCCGAGGCGCATCGTGCCCGTCGGCCCGGCGCTGGACCTGGACGCACCGCACGGCCGCGAGCCATCTGGGCTGATGGCGAGCGTTCAGTCGCGGGGCGCGCTGCGACGGCGGTGACCTCGATCGCCAGGTCGGGCACGATGAGCTGCGCGAGCACCGTCACGCGTGCCGGATAGGGCTCGGAGAACGCCTCCACGAAGGCGTCGTTGAAGGCCTCGAAATCGCCCCGGTCGGTGAGGTACGTCGTCACGTGCACGACATCGGCAGCACTGCAGCCGGCCGCCTCCAGCGTCGTCGCGAGGTTCGCGAACGTCCGCCGCGCCTGGCTCGCGAAGTCGTCGGCGACGATCTCGCCGCGCTCGTCGGTCGAGATGACCCCGGCGACGTGGACATAGCCGTCGGAGACGGCGGCCGGCGAGTACGGGATGTCGAGCCCGCCGCCGGCCGGGCTCGCGGGGTTCCAGGAACGCGTCATCGCGCGGCATCGTACGCGGGCGTCGTCGCAGCCCGCGCCGCCGCGGCCAGCGCCACGGCGGACACCGCGATGCCGACCGCGATGCGCCAGTGCTGCGCGAAGTGCTCCTCGTACGGTGTGAACCAGAACAGCGCCGGGATCAGCCAGATCGCGCCGAACGTGCGCCGCGCGATTGCGATCGGCACGAGCAGCAGCACGAAGTAGTGCAGCCACACGATCGGCGAGAGCGCGAGCGCAGCCGCCAGTGCGAGCGCCAGCGAACGCTCGTCGAGGCCGCGGCGCCCCGCGCGCCAGCAGAAGGCGAGCAGCGCAGCGCCGACAGCCACTGCCAGGACGCGTGCGATCCCCGGCCCGAGGCCGAGCCACAGCCCAGCCGAGACGAGCGAGTAGCCACGGCCCTGCTCCGCGACCGAGAGAACGCTCAGGAGCTTCGGGTACTCGGCGAGGCCCGCGAAGCCGATCAACGCCCAGGCGAGCGCGCTCGCGAGCACCGCGAGCACGACGCCGCGCAGTGCCAGACGCACGCGACCGGTCGCGACGAGCCAGACGGTGAGCGGCCAGAGGAACAGCTTGGCCACGATGATCAGCGCGAGCGGCACGACCGCGCGCGCCTGTTCGCGCCAGCGCCAGACGAGTGCCAGGCCGAATGCGAGCAGCGGCGTCAGGGCGCCCAGGCGGATGTCGTGCAGCACCGCGATCGAGAGGTACGCGGCCCCGTAGCAGCGCCAGTCGCGTACGCCGAGGACGGCCAGTGTCGCGGCCACCGCGGCGATCAGCACGACCGTGATGATCGCCGCGGCAACCGGGAACGGGAGCAGGCCGAAGGGCACCAGGAGGAGCGCCACCGGCGGCGGGTAGACGAAGCGATCCCCGGGCGCGACGCCTGCCGCGGTCGGCGGCGGGTAGGGATTGCGGCCGTCGAGCACGTCCCGCGCCGCCTGCCAGAGCGCGCCGTGGAAATCGAAGGCGTAGCGGTTGCCGATCGCGCCGCCGATCACGGCCAGCGCCAGCAGGGCCGGCGCGACGGCGAGCACGCCGACTTCGCTCACGCGCCGGAGCGCCGCGAGCGAGCCTGCCAGCGGGCGGGGATGCGCGAGCTGCGCCACATCCCCTTCTTCGGCAGACGCCGGCCGTTACTGAATCGGCCGCGAGCGCGACTGGGTCGCGCGCGCGAGCATCGCGATCAGATCGTGCAGGAGATCGTCGACGTGCTCGATTCCGACCGAGAGGCGGATGAGGTCGTCCGGCACCTCGAACCCCGAGCCCTCGAGCGAGGCGTGGGTCATGGCGCCGGGGTGCTCGATCAGGCTCTCGACCCCGCCGAGGCTCTCACCCAGGGTCCACACTCCGGTCTCCGCCAGGGCCGCGTCGACGGCCGGACGACCGCCGTTCACCTGGAAGGCGATCATGCCGCCGAAGCGGCGCATCTGGCGCTTCGCCGTCTCGTGGCCCGGATGACTCGCGAGGCCGGGGAAATAGACGTGGCTGACGGCGGGCGACTCGGTCAGCCAGCGCGCGATCGCCGCCGCGTTGTCGCAGTGGCGCTCCATGCGCACCGCAAGCGTCTTCGCGCCGCGCAGGGTGAGGAAGCAGTCGAGCGGGCCCGGCACGGCGCCCATCGAGTTCTGCACGAAATGCAGCCGCTCGGCGGTCGCGGCGTCGTTCGTGACAGCGGCACCGCCGACCGCATCCGAGTGGCCGCCGATGTACTTGGTGGTCGAGTGCACGACGATGTCGGCGCCGAGCGCCAGCGGCTGCTGGAGATACGGACTGGCGAAGGTGTTGTCGACGACGACGACGGCTCCCGCCGCATGCGCGCGCTCGGCGATCGCCGCGATGTCGACGATCTTGAGCAGCGGGTTGGAGGGCGTCTCGAGCCAGACCAGGTCGGCCGGACGCTCGAAGGCCTGCCGCGCGGTGGCCTCGTCGGTCAGGTCGGCGAATTCGTAGGCGTACCCCTTCGGCTCGTACAGCTTGGAGAACAGCCGGTAGGTGCCGCCGTAGACATCGTTGATGGCGACGGTGCGCGATCCGGGCGCGAACAGCTCCATGATCGCGGTCGTCGCGCCCATGCCCGACGAGAAGCAGACTCCGTGCGCGCCTCCTTCGAGCGAGGCGAGGCACTGCTCGAGCGCCGTGCGCGTGGGATTGATCGTGCGCGCGTAGTCATGGCCGCCGCGCATCTTCAGCACGCCGTCCTGTGCGTAGGTGCTCGTCTGGTAGATCGGCACGTTGACCGAGCCCGTCAGCGGATCGGGCTCCTGCCCGGCGTGGATGGCACGCGTCTCAAACTCCACTCTGGATCTCGCTCCTCTCGAGTCCGAGCGCATGGGCGAGCCGCCCGAGGGCCTCGCGCAAGGCCCGTGGCCGCTGCCGGCGCTGCCAGTGCACTGCCAGGGCACGCAGCGTACCGGCCTTGCGGTCGGCCTTCATGTCGACCCGGCCAATGACGTCGGGGCCGTCGAGCAGCGGCAGCACGTAGTAGCCGTAGATGCGCGTGGGCGCGGGCTTGTAGATCTCCAGCCGGTGCTCGAAGCCGAACAGGTGCTCGGCCTCGAAGCGATCCCACACGAGGTTGTCGAACGGGGACAGCAGGAAGGCCCCGGTTGGCCGGTCGTCGCCCGCGATGGCGCGTTCGGCGTCCTCCGCGGGCACGAGCCAGGGGTCGCCGAGCTCGCGCATGCGCACGCGCTCCAGCACGCCGCCGGCGACGAGCTCCTCGATCGCCGGCGCGAGCGTGCGCCGCTTGCCCCTGACGCGGAAGTAATCGGAGACGCGAGCCTCACTCGCGATGCCGCGCGCGCGCACGGCGCGCTCCACCTGCATCCGGCGGGTCGCCTCTGCACTCGGCTCGGGCGCTGCGAGCACGTCCGGCGGGAGGACACGCTCGGGCAGGGCGTAGCGTCGCTCCATCCCGCTGCGCCCCGCGATCGCGAGCTGGCCCGCCGTCCAGAGCGCGTCCAGCACGCGCTTCGCCGGCGTCCACTCCCAGTAGCCCTTGCCCGCCCCGCCGAAGTCGCGCGAGGAGATCTCGCCGCGCTCACGAGCCAGGGCCATGATCTCGTCCGCGAGTTGCCTGTGCTCCTGCAGGATCGGCCCGTACCAGCGATGGATCTCCCGGCTCGCCCGCTTGTCCCGGCGGTAGTGCGGCTCGTCCGCCGACGGCAGCAGGCACGCCTCGTGCGCCCAGTACTCGAACACCTCCCCGCTGCGCAGCAGGGTGTCGTGCGCGTCGGCCGGGACGCGGCCGCAGCGGCTCGCGAGCACGAGGCGCTGCGAGCGGTCGACGACCGAGATGGAGTCGATCTGCACGCAGCCCAGGCGCGCGATGCAGGCCACGAGCTCGTCCATGCGGGCACGGCGCTTGCGGGCCGCGAAGCGCTGCGTTCGCACGGCGTGCCGCCGCGCGGCCTCGAGCGAGATCTCTCTCAAGACGTCGCTACGTGTGGGCGAGCCACTCGAGCACGTCCGCGCGGGTCAGCACGCCGACCGGCGTGTTGCCATCGGCGACGAGCACGGCCGCACTCGATTGCAGGTCGTTGTAGACATCGTCGAGACGCCGAGCCGACTGCACCACGGGCAGCGGATCGCTCATCAGCTCGGACGTCGGAGCCTCGAGCGCTCCGCGGCCGTCGCGCATCGCGCGGTCGAGCAGCGTGCGCTCGTGTACGCAGCCGACGACGTCGCCGCCCTCGCCGATCACCGGGAGCTGCGAGACGGCAAAGCGCTGCAGGAGCGCGATCGCGTCGGCCACCGGCTGCTCGGGCGCGACGCTGACGAGCGCCGGCACGTCTCCCCTGCGCGCCGCGACGAGCTCGCCGGCGGTGGGCGGCCGGACCGCGCCGTCGAACATGCCGTGCACGAGCATCCAGTCGTCGTTGAAGACCTTCGAGAGGTAGGGCCGGCCGCCGTCGGGCAGGATGACGAGCACGGTGCGCTCGGCCGGCAACTCGGCGGCGACGCTGAGCGCGGCGTGCAGCGCGAGCCCGCCCGAGGCGCCGATCAGGATGCCCTCCTCGCGCGCGACCCGGCGGGTGGCGGCGAATGCCTCACGGTCGGAGACGCGGAGCCATCGGTCGACGACGTCCCGGTCGAACGTCGTCGGCCAGAAATCCTCGCCGACCCCCTCCACGAGATACGAATGCACGTGCTCGCTCGAGTAGATCGAGCCGATGGGATCGGCGCCCACGATCTGCAGGCCGGGCTTGCGCTCCTTCAGGTAGTGGCCCGTCCCCGAGACCGTGCCACCCGTCCCGACTCCGGTAACGAGGACGTCGAGCTCCTCACCGAGCTGCTCCCAGATCTCGGGCCCGGTCGTGTCGTAGTGCGCCTGCGGGTTGGCGGGGTTCGCGTACTGGTTCGGATTGAACGCACCCGGCGTCTCGGCGGCGATGCGACGCGAGACCGAGTAGTACGAGCGCGGGTCTTCCGGCTCCACCTCGGTGGGGCAGACGACGATCTCGGCGCCGAACGCCCGCAAGAGGGCGATCTTCTCGCGCGACATCTTGTCCGGCATGACGAAGATGCAGCGGTACCCGCGCTGCGCCGCGACCTGGGCCAGGCCGACCCCGGTATTGCCCGAGGTCGGCTCCACGATCGTGCCGCCCGGCCTCAGAAGGCCCTCGCGCTCGGCCGCCTCGATCATCGGCAGCCCGATGCGATCCTTGATCGACCCGCCCGGGTTGAGGTACTCGAGCTTCGCGAGCAGCCGGGCGCCGTCCCGCGGCTGCATTCTCGGCAGCCGGACGATCGGCGTGCCGCCGACCAGGTCGAGGATCGTCGGAAACTCGCGCACGGCGGGGATCGTAGCCGTGGCCTCCCCGCAGGGCGGGACTGCGGCTCCGAGAGCGCATTTCAGGGCGCTCTCAGTGCGAGAAGTGGCGGCGGCCCGTGAACACCAGCGTGCCGCCGGCCTTCTCGACCGCGGCGATGACCTCGTCGTCGCGCTTCGAGCCGCCCGGCTCGATGATCACGCGCACGCCTGCGTCCAGCGCGGCCTGGACGCCGTCGGCGAACGGGAAGAACGCGTCGGATGCCAGCACCGCGCCGGCCACGGGCGAGAGCGCCTTGCCGAGCGCCAGGCGCGTGGAGTCGACGCGGGACATCTGCCCGGCGCCGACGCCGATCGTCGCGGTGTCGCGGGCGATCACGATCGCGTTCGAGCGCACGTGCTTGACGACCCGCCAGGCGAACAGCAGGTCGCCCCACTCGCGCTCGGTGGGCGCCGCGCCCGCCACGACCTCCATCGTGTCGCGATCCTCGGACTCCGTGTCGCGGTCCTGGATCAGCATGCCGCCGAGCACGCGGTGGGCGTCGCGCTCCCCGGGCGTGGGCCGTCGCCGCTCTTCCGACTCGAGCAGCCGCAGATTGCGCAACTTCGAGCGCAGCAGGTCGATGGCGCCCTCGCCGTAGCCCGGCGCGTGCAGGACCTCCACGAACTGCTCCGCTACGAGCGCGGCGAGCTCGCGCGAGAGCGGGCGGTTGACGGCGACCACGCCACCGAACGCCGACGCCGGATCGGCCGCCAGCGCCGCGCGATAGGCGTCGTCGGGCGTCGCAGCCAGGGCGCAGCCGCACGGGTTGCCGTGCTTGACGATCACGCAGGCCGGGACTGTGAATTCCTGCACGAGCCGGGTGGCGGCGTCGAGATCGAGCAGGTTGTTGAACGAGAGCTGCTTGCCGCCGTGCTGGGTCACCATCGAGAGGAGGTGGCGACGAGCACCTGCATCCATGTAGTACGCGGCGCGCTGGTGCGGGTTCTCGCCGTAGGCGAGATCGGTCACCTTGACGAGCTCGCCCAGGTGCCGGTCGGGGAACGACTCCGTGTCCGAGAACCAGTTGGCGATCGCGATGTCGTAGCCCGCCGTGTGCGCGAACGCCTCGGCGGCCAGCTCGCGCCGGGTGTCGAGGCTGAGATCGCCCGAGGACTCGCGCAGCTCGTCCAGCACGAAGCCGTAGCGCTCCGGATCGACCAGCACCGCGACCGCTGCGAAGTTCTTCGCGGCGGCGCGCACCATTGCGGGCCCGCCGATGTCGATCGCCTCGACGACATCCGCCTCGCTCGACTCCCGCCTGGCGGCCACGTGCCGGAACGGGTAGAGGTTGACGATCACGAGATCGATCGGCTCGATGCCGTGCTCTGCCAGCGAGGCCTGGTCGCCCTCGTTGTCGCGACGCGCGAGCAGCGCGCCGTGGACACTCGGGTGCAACGTCTTCACGCGGCCGCCGAGCATCTCCGCGACGCCGGTCAGGTCCTCGACGCGGGTCGCCTGCAAACCGTGTTCCTCGAGGTAGGCACCGGTGCCGCTCGTCGCGATCAACTCGACGCCCAGCTCGGCAAGGCCATGGGCGAGCTCCAGCAGCCCTGTCTTGTCCGAAACCGAGATGAGCGCTCGCTTGACCGTCACGTGCGGGCCTTCCTTGCGATGACGTCGAGATCGAGGGCGCCACGGGCGACGTCCTCGACGACGGCCGGCAGAAGCCGGTGCTCCACCTCGTGGATGCGAGCGCGCAGGCCCTCCGGTGCCTCATCGTAGTTGACGGGCAGGCTGCATTGGGCGACGATCGGCCCACCGTCCAGCACCTCGTCGACGAGGTGCACCGTCACGCCCGTCTCGGCGACGCCGGCCGCGTAGGCGTCCTCGATGGCGCTCGCGCCCGGGAAGGCCGGCAGCAGGGAGGGGTGCACGTTGAGCACACGCGCCGGGAATCGCGCCAGGAAGCCGGCGCTGAGCACACCCATGTAGCCGGCGCAGACCACGAGGCCGACCTGGCGCTGGGTGAGCCACTCCGCCATCGCACGGTCCCGGCGCGCCGGCTCCCCGGAATAGGCCGCGAGTGCGAAGACCGCGCTCTCGATTCCTGCTGCGCCGGCCCGCTCGAGCGCGTACGCCTCGTGGTTGCTCGAGCACACACCCACGATCGTGACGGAGACCCGGTGCACGCGGTCGATCAGCGCCTGGAGGTTCGACCCCGCGCCCGAGACCAGCACTCCCAGCCGCACGGCCTATGGCTCCTGGAGGTACACGACGCCCTCGCCCGGCACGACGTCTCCGATCCTCCAGGCCTCGCAGCCGGCGGCCTCGCAGGCAGCGATCGCCGCTTCCGCCTCGGCCGCTGGCACGACTGCGGCGAATCCGATGCCGCCGTTGAAGACGCGGCGCATCTCGGCGCGCTCCACGCCAAGGCCTGCCAGCCACCCGAAGACCGCCGGGCGCCGGCCAGCGCCGCTCGTCCACGCGGGCGCCCAGGCCGGCGGGCAGGGCGCGCGGGAGATTGCCGGGGAGCCCGCCGCCGGTGATGTGCGCCATGGCCCGCGTCCGGCAGGCAGCCCGCAGACCGGCGACCGCGCGCGCGTAGATGCGCGTGGGCGCGAGCAGGTCGCCGGGCGCGTCGCCCGGCCCGAGCCCGGCCCGCTCCAGCAACCGGCGCACGAGCGTGAAGCCGTTGGCGTGGACGCCGCTCGCGGCCAGGCCGATCACCGCGTCGCCGGCCGCGACCCCGGAACCGTCGATGACGGAATCGCGCTCGACGATGCCGAGCGCGAATCCTGCCAGGTCGAGGTCGTCGGCTCCATACATGTCGGGCAACTCCGCCGTCTCGCCGCCGAGCAGCGCGCAGCCGGCCTCGCGGCAGCCGTCGGCGACGCCCTCGACGACCTCGGCCACCCGCTCGAAGTCGAGCCGGCCGACGGCGATGTAGTCGAGGAACAGCGCGGGCTCGGCGCCGCACGTGAGCACGTCGTTGACGCACATGCCGACCAGGTCGATGCCCGAGTCGCGCAGGCGGCCGGCCTCGCGCTGCAGCAGCAGCTTCGTGCCGACGCCGTCGGTGCCCGCCACGAGCACGGGGTCGCGATAGCCGCCGGCCGAGACGAGGCCCGCGAAGCCGCCGAGATCGCCCAGCACGCGCGGCGTGCGCGTGGAGGCGACGGCGCGCCGCACGCGCTCGACAACGGCGTCCGCCGCGTGCAACGAGACGCCGGCCTGTGCGTAGGACAGCGGCTCGCGGCCGCCGGACGCGCTCATGCGCGCGCGGGCTCGCGCTCGAAGCGCAGCTTGCTGCCTGCCTCCTCGGGCACGGGTACGGGATAGCTGCCGGTCAGGCAGGCGCGGCAGAAGCGCTCGGCGGGGCGCTCGATCGCGGCCTGCAGGCCCTCGAGCGAGAGGTAGGCCAGCGAGTCGGCACCGAGTTGCGCGCGGATCTCCTCGAGGCTGCGTCCCGCGGCGATCAATTCGTCGTGCCTGGCCATGTCGATGCCGTAGAAGCACGGGGAGACGATCGCGGGTGCGGAGACACGCAGATGCACCTCGAGCGCGCCCGCGTCCCGCAGCATCTCGACGATCTTGCGCGTCGTCGAACCCCGCACGATCGAATCGTCGACGACGACCAGGCGCTTCCCGGCGATCGCATGCGGCAGCGGATTGAACTTGAGCCGCACGCCGTGCTCGCGCAGCGCCTGGTCGGGCTGGATGAACGTGCGGCCGACGTAGCGGTTCTTGATCAACCCGTCCCGGAACGGCAGGCCGGACGCGCGCGCATAGCCCTGCGCCGCCGGCGTTCCCGAGTCGGGCACCGCGATCACGACGTCCGCATCCGCCGGCGCCTCGGCCGCCAGCCGCTCGCCCATGCGCTCGCGCTCGGCATGCAGCGTCTGGCCGTCCATCTTGGCGTCCGGGCGCGCGAAGTAGATGTGCTCGAACACGCACATCGTCTCGCGGCGCCGTGGCGCGACCGCCTGCTCGACCCGGAAGCCCTGCGAGTCGCAGATCAGGAGCTCGCCCGGCTTGAGCTCGCGCACGGCGGTCGCGCCGATGATGTCGAGCGCCGGGGTCTCCGAGGCCACCACGGGCGAGCCGTCGAGATCGCCGAGCACGAGCGGGCGGATGCCGTCGGGATCGCGGAAGGCGAGCAGCGTGTCCTCGCTCAGGACGACGGCCGAGAACGCGCCGCGGATGCGCTCCATGGCGTGCACGGCGCCCTCGGCGAGCGTGCCCGCGTGGTTGGCGATGAGCGCGCAGATGACCTCGGTGTCGGAGGTGGAGGCGAGCCGGACGCCCTGGCCCTGCAGCTCCGCGCGCAGCTCGCTGGTGTTCGTCAGGTTGCCGTTGTGCCCGAGCGCGACCGTGCGGCCGGGGCGGTGGGCGACGATCGGCTGCGAGTTCATCCAGTGCGCCGATCCGGTCGTCGAGTAGCGCGCGTGGCCGATCGCCGCGCGACCGGGCAGGGCCTGCAGCTTGCCCTCGTCGAAGACCTGGGCGACGAGGCCCATATCCCTGACGGTGAGCACCCGGCGGCCGTCGCTGACTGCGATGCCGGCGCTCTCCTGCCCGCGGTGCTGGAGCGCATAGAGCGCGAAGTAGGCCAGGCGTGCGACATCGCGACCGGGCGCGTGGATGCCGAAGACGCCGCACATCAGCCGGCCGCCATCGCTTGCGGAAGGGCGCTCTCGTAGGCTGCGCGCGCCGTCTCCAGCGGGACGTCGAGCGCGAGCTCGCCGCAGCGCAGCGCGATGCTCGGCCCGCCGAGGGCGCCGATCTTCTCGAGTGGCACCTCCGCAGCGTCGCACGCTTCGGCCAGCCGTGCCTCGTCTTCGGGTGCGCAGGTCACGACGACGAGACCGCAGCACTCGCCGAAGAGCGTTGCCGCGGAGTCCGCTCCCGGCTCGATCGCGGCCTCGAGCCCGCTGCCCGATACGAGCGCAAGCTCCGCCAGCGCGACCGCAAGCCCACCGTCCGAGACGTCGTGCGCGGAGGACAGCACGCGATCGCGGCCGAGCTCGCCGAGGAGGTCGCAGAGCCAGCGCAGCGCAGGAAGATCGACCTCGGGGATACGGCCCGCAGCCGCGCCGCTCACGAGTGCCTGCCACTCCGAGCCGTCGTGCGCGGGGGACGAGGTCCCGAGCGCGAACAGGGACCCGCTCGCATTCGCGGGCGCGGTGGGGACGGCCGCATCGGCGCGCTCCAGCACGCCGACGCAGCCGACGACCGGCGTCGGGTGGATCGGTCGGCCTCCGCTCTCGTTGTAGAGCGAGACGTTGCCCGACACGACGGGCGTGCCGAGCACCTCGCAGGCCTCGGCCATGCCCGTGATCACCTCGCGCAGCGCATAGGCGCTGCCCGGTCGCTCGGGGTTGCCGAAGTTGAGGCAATTCGTGACGGCCGCCGGCTCGGCGCCGCTGCAGGCGACGTTGAGGACGGCCTGCGCCACGGCCTCGGCGCCGCCGCGCCGCGGGTCGAGCGCCACGCGCGCGCCGTCTCCGTCCAGGGCGACCGCGATGCCCCGCTCGGACGGCGTCAGCCGGACCACCCCGGCATCACCGCCCGGACGGGCGACGGTGCCCGACCCCACGACCTGGTCGTACTGCTCGTACACCCAGGTCTTGGCGCAGATGTTGGGCGCGGCCAGGAGGGCGAGCAGCAAGGCACCGGGATCGGTGATCGCGGGCACCTGCTCCGTCGTCAGCGCGCGCTCGGCAAGGCCGTCGGGCCGCTCGCAGCGGAGCGGGTAGCGCGGCGCGTCCGTGAGCGCCTCGGCCGGCATGTCGCCGACGATCTCGCCGTCGTACCGGCAGACCAGGCGGCCGTCGCCGGTGACCCGGCCCACGACGGTGCAGGGGAGCTGCCAGCGCGCGCAGACCCCCTCGACCTCGGCCAGGTGCGCGGGTTCGACGATGGCCGCCATGCGCTCCTGCGACTCCGAGATCATGATCTCGAACGGCTGCATCCCCTGCTCGCGCAGCGGCACTCGGTCGAGCTCGAGCTCGATGCCCACACCGCCGCTCGCTGCCATCTCGGCGGTCGAGGACGCGAGTCCCGCCGCTCCCAGGTCCTGCACCGAGACGACCAGCCGGCGGGCGGCCAGCTCGAGGGTGCACTCGATCAGCTTCTTGCCCGTGAACGGGTCGCCGACCTGGACGCTCGGGCGCTTGTCCTCCTGGCCAGGGTCGAGATCCTGCGACGCAAGGACGCTCGCACCACCGATGCCGTCGCGCCCGGTGGTGGCTCCGAAGAGCACGACGAGGTTGCCGGGGCCCGTGGCGCTCGCGCGTACGAGCGCGTCCGCGCGCAGCAGCCCGATGCAGAGGGCATTGACGAGCGGGTTGTGCCGGTAGGCGGCGTCGAAGACCGTCTCACCGGCGACGTTCGGCACGCCCACGGAGTTGCCGTAGCCGCCGATGCCGCGCACGATCCCGCGAAACAGCTCGCGCGGGCGCTCCTCGTCGAGCGGGCCCAGCCTCAGCGAGTCGCCCAGCGCGATCGGGCGGGCGCCCATCGCAAAGATGTCGCGCAGGATCCCACCGACGCCCGTGGCCGCGCCCTGATAGGGCTCGACGGCCGAGGGGTGGTTGTGGCTCTCGACCTTGAACGCGACGGCGAGGCCGCCGCCGACGTCGATCACGCCCGCGTTCTCGCCCGGGCCCTGCAACACGCGCGGGCCGTTCGTGGGCAGGCGCCGCAGCTCCAGGCGCGAGTGCTTGTAGCCGCAATGCTCCGACCACAACAGCGAGAACACGGCGAGCTCGAAGTCGTTTGGCGGCCGCTCGAGCGTCCCCTCGATCTGACCGTACTCGGCGTCCGTCAGCCCGAGGGCACGGTGGAGCGGCTGTTGGGTCGCCTGTGTCACGCGTCCTCGTGATGCTATCGAACACCCTCGGCGCGCCCCGGGCCCGTGAGCGCCTGCCGGCGCACTCCCGGCACACGGCGTCACCCACACGTCACCTCGCGCCTGCCAGGCTGACCCTCCAGTCCGAGCCGAGAGGAGAACGCATGACAGGCAAGCAGGTTCAGCTGCCCTGGGGACGGGCGACGGTCGAGGAGGAGGCGACGATCGCCGCCGCTGCGAGCGAGCGCGATCTCGAGCTCGGCGTCGCACGCCTGAGCGGTCCCGACGGCGAGCAGTTGCTTCGCTTCTTCTACCGCTCCTCGGGGCGCACGACGCGCGGGCCGCTCACGCTGCGCCCTGCCGAGGTCGAGGCGCTGGCGCGGGCGCTGCGCAAGCAGCCCGAGCTGCGGAAGCTCGTGGCCGGGCTCGGCAAATGATCAGTCGGCGCGCAGGTCGCGTGCGAGCCCGGCATCGCGCGCCGCCGCGATCTCGGCGAGCTTCGCGTCGTCGGCCCAGAGGGCGCGTTCGAGGTCGCCGGCGTCGCGAGCGTTGGAGAGCACTGGGAAGAGCTCGCCGGCGACGCGCTGCCAGGTCCCGATGCCGCCAAGGGCAGCGGCAGCAAACGGGCCGGCGTGCTCCCAGCGGCGCGCGTTGCCGAAGCGCACGACCTCGTCCACCGCCTCCGGCGTGGCGACGCCGTTGTCGATGATCCACAGTGCCTCGCGCAGCAGTGCGTGCTGCAGGCGGTTCCAGATGAAACCGGGGACGTCTCGTTGCACGAGCACCGGTCGCTTGCCGCAGCCGGCGACCGCACTGCGGGCGAGCGCGACGGCCTCCGGCCGGCTGTCGGGCCCCGCGATCACCTCCACCAGCGGCATCAGGAGCGGTGGATTCCAGTAGTGCGTGCCGACGGTGCGCTCCGGCGCGCCGCAGGCCTGGCCGATGTCACCGATCGAGAGCGACGAGGTATTGCTGGCGATGACCGCATCGGGGAAGTGCGCCACGATCGGCGAGAGCACTTCGCCCTTGAGCACGAGGTCCTCGGGCACCGACTCGACGACGAGCTCGCAGCCCTCGACCCCGCCGAGGGCATCGCCGGCGCTGAGGCGCGACGCGGCTGCCTGGGCCGAGGCCTCGTCGTGCAGACCGAGCCGCACGACCGTGGCAAGCGCCGAATCGACCCGTGCGCGGGCAGCGTCGGGATGGCGCGCCAGGCAGTGCACGCGATTGCCCGCGAGCGCGTACTCGGCGGCGATCTGCGAGCCCATCAGCCCGGCACCCACGACGACGACATGCATCAGCGGCGATCATAGGCCGATGCGCATCGTGATCACAGGCGGCCTGGGGATGCTCGGCATCGAGCTCGCGCGCCACCTGCGCCGTGCCCGGCCGCTCGACGAGCTGCTCCTGCTCGACGTGCCCGCCGCCGTTGCGCCGCCCGACGACCTCGCCGGCGTCCTCGAGCTGCGGGGCGACATTCGCGACGCGGCGCTGCTGCGTACGGCGCTCGACAGCCCCGAGGTCGCGGTCGTTCACCTCGCCTCGATCGTGAGCGGCGGCGCCGAGCGCGACTTCGACCTCGCGCTCGACGTCAACCTGGACGGCGGTCGCGCACTCGTGCAGGCGTGCCGGGAGCACCGGGGGGCACCGCGCGTCGTGTTCACGAGCTCGCTCGCGACCTTCGGCGGCGAGCTCGCCCTCGGCACCGTCGACGACGGCACGCGGCAGACCCCTCTGACGACCTACGGCGCGACGAAGGCGATGCTCGAGCTGCTGTTCGCGGATGCCACCCGCAAGGGCTTCCTCGACGCCCGCTCCGCGCGGCCGCCCACGGTGATCGTCCGTCCCGGGGCTCCGAACGCGGCGGCTTCGGGCTTCGCGAGCGCGGTCGTGCGCGAGCCGCTCGCCGGGCGGCCGACCACACTGCCCGTCGCCCTCGACCAGCCTGCCGTCGTGATCGGCGTGGATACGACCGTCGCCTGCCTCGCGCGCCTGCTCGAGATCGACGGCGACGAGCTCGGCGACGGCCGGGCGCTCAACCTCCCGGGCCTCGTCGTCACGGGCGCCGAGCTGTTGAACGCGCTGCACTCGCTCGTGGACGAGGAGACCCTCGCTCCCGTTTCGGTCGAGATCGATCCGGCCACGGAGGCGATCGTTCGCACCTGGGCGACGGACTGGCGTTCCTCACGAGCCGACGCGCTCGGCCTGCCGCGCGACGAGGACGCGGCCGGCATCGTGCGCGCCTACCTCGCGCGGATCGGCAGGTGAGCGCGGAGCGCACGGCTGCCCTCGACGCCTGTGCGCGCCAGTCGGGCGCAGAGCTCACGTATCCGTTCGGCGAGCAGGCGGCGGTGTTCAAGGTCGCCGGCAAGATCTTCGCGATCGTCGGGCTCGAGCGCACACCGCCCCAGATCACGCTCAAATGCGAGCCCGAGCATGCCGAGCTCCTTCGCGCCGAGCACGCAGCGATCGCCGCGGGCTACCACATGAACAAGCGCCACTGGATCACGGTGACGCTCGACGGCAGCCTCGCTCCGACGATGATCGAGGAGCTGATCGAGGACTCCTTCGACCTCGTCGCGCCGCCCGTCGAGCGCTGACCCGGAACTCAGGCGGTGCGCGCGCGGTCGACGGTCGTCGCGCCCGTCAAGCGCTGACGAGCCGTGCCCGCCGGCGCGCGCGAGCCAGCGAGAGCAGGCCCTCCAGCAGCGGTCGCCCGCCCAGCGGCCCGAGTGCCGCGTCCACCGCGTGCTCGGGGTGCGGCATGAGCCCGCACACGTTGCCCGCGGCGTTCGTGACGCAGGCGACGTCGCCAAGCGCGCCGTTCGGATTGTCGGCATAGCGCAGCACGACCTGGCCGCCGGCCTCCACGCGCTCCTGCTCCTCCGGCGGCGCGTACCAGGCGCCGTCGTGGTGCTTGACCGGCACGCGCAGGAGATCGCCAGGCTGAAGCCCGGCGAGCCACGGCGAGCCCGCGCGCTCCACGCGGAGGTCGACGTCGCGGCAGACGAAGCGACCGTGGTGATTGGGCCGCAGGACGCCCGGCAGCAGGCCCGCCTCGCACAGCACCTGGAAGCCGTTGCAGATGCCGAGCACCGGGCCGCCGGCCGTGGCGAACGCCTCGACCTCGCGCATCATCGGCGCGAAGCGGGCGATCGCGCCGGCGCGCAGATAGTCGCCGTAGGAGAACCCGCCCGGGACGATCACGCCCGTGCAGCCTTCGAGATCGGAGTCGGCGTGCCAGAGCGCGACGGCCTCGCCGCCCAGCAGGTCCACCGCGCGCAGGGCATCGCGGTCGTCGCAGGTCCCCGGGAACGTGATCACGCCGATGCGCGGCTTCATTCGGCGGCGACCTCCGCGGCGATCGGCTCGCCGGATGACTCGACGACGACCTCATAGCTCTCGATCAGGCCGTTTGCCAGCACGCGGTCAGCCGCCTCCCGGCCCACCCGCTCCGCCTCGGCCGGGTCGGCCACGTCGAGCTCGACGTCGAACAGCCGCCCCGCCCGCACCGAGCCGGCGGGATAGCCGAGCGTCGTGAGCGCCTGGCGGATGGCCTCGCCCTGCGGATCCAGAATGCCGTCCTTGGGCCGAACCAGCACCGTGACCTTCACGACCCGCTCACCCCCATCTCGGCGAGATAGCTCGCGAACGGACGCCCGGCGAGTCGCTCGTAGGCCTCGCGATAGCGCGCGGCAGTGCCGTCGCGCACCTCGGCGGGAAGCTCCGGCCCGGGCGCCGTCTTGTCCCAGGGCTGCGCCTCCAGCCAGTCGCGCACGAACTGCTTGTCGAAGGACGGAGGCGAGGCGCCGGGCGCGTAGCTGTCGGCCGGCCAGAAGCGCGACGAGTCGGGGGTCAGCACCTCGTCGCCGACAACCAGCAGGCCGTCGCCGTCGATCCCGAACTCGAACTTCGTGTCGGCCAGGATGATGCCCCGCTCGAGCGCCGCTGCGGCCGCGCGCTCGTACAGCGCGATCGAGGCGCGCTCGACCTCGCGGTAGCGCTGCTCGCCGACGAGCTCGATCCCCTGCTCGGCGGTGATGTTCTCGTCGTGCCCGGTCGTCGCCTTGGTCGACGGGGTGAAGAGCGTGCGCGGAAGCCGGTCGGCCTCGCGCAGCCCCGCCGGCAGCGGAATGCCGCAGACCGCTCCCGTGCGGCCGTAGTCCTTCCACCCGGAGCCGGCGAGGTAGCCTCGCACGACGCACTCGAGCGGGAGCATCTCCAGCCGCCGCACGAGCAGCGCGCGGCCGGCGAGCCCCGCGTCGCGCGCGCCCTCGGGAAAGTCCTGCAGCCGGGCCGAGATGACGTGATTGCGCACGATGTCCGCCGTGAGCGCGAACCAGTGGAGCGAGAGGGCCGTGAGCACCCGGCCCTTGTCGGGAATCGGCGTAGGCAGGATGACGTCGAATGCCGATATGCGATCCGAGGCGACCAGCAGAAGCCGGCCATCACCGGCGTCGTAGAGCTCCCGCACCTTGCCGGAGGCGAGGTGGTCGAGCGCGAGCGAGCTAGACATGAGCTGCCTCCAGGCGATCGAATGCGACGCCCGCGTTGCGCAGCGCGGCGTCCAGGTCGAAGATGCGATCGAGCGTAGCGGCATCGAGCAGCGCCGCTGCCTCCGGGTCGGTCTCGAGCAGCTGCCGCAGCGGCAGCTCGTCCTCGAACGCGCGCAAGGCGTTGCGCTGAACGATCTCGTAGGCGGCCTCGCGCGAGAGCCCGGCCTCCACGAGGGCGAGCAGGACACCGCCGGAGAACGTCAGCCCATGCGCGGCGTCGATGTTGCGGCGCATCCGCTCGGGATACACCTCGAGCCCCTCGGCGACCCACGCGAAGCGATCGAGCAGATAGTGGGCGAGCGTCGTCGAATCGCTCAGCACGACGCGCTCGGCCGAGGAGTGCGAGATGTCGCGCTCATGCCAGAGCGGGACGTTCTCGAACCCCACGACGGCGTTGCCACGGAGCACGCGAGCGAGGCCGCTGATGCGCTCGCAGGTGATCGGATTTCGCTTGTGCGGCATCGCAGAGGAGCCCTTCTGGCCGCGAGCGAACGGCTCGGCGGCCTCGCGCACCTCGCTGCGCTGCAGATGGCGCACCTCGGTTGCGAACCGGTCGAGCGAGCTGCCCAGAATCGCCAGCGACGCCAACAGCTCGGCGTGGCGATCGCGCGCGACGACCTGGGTCGCGACGTCCTCGCGCCCCAGGCCGAGCTCGGCCAGGGCGAGGTCCTCGACGCGCGGGTCGATGTTGCCGTACGCGCCGACGGCGCCCGAGAGCTTGCCCACGGCGACCGCGGCGAAGGCGCGCTCGACGCGCTCCCGACAGCGACGGAGCTCGTACCACCATCCGAGCAGCTTGAGACCGAACGTCGTCGGCTCCGCGTGCACGCCGTGGGTGCGGCCCATGCATGGCGTGGAGCGGTGCTCCAGCGCCCGCTCGAGCACTGCGTGGAGCGCGCGGTCGCAGCCGGCGAGCACTTCGGCGCCGGCCGCGCGCAACTGCAGTGCGAGCGCCGTGTCGACGACGTCCGAGGAGGTCAGCCCGTAGTGGAACCAGCGCGCCTCGCCACCCACCTGCTCGGCGACGGCTTCGGTGAACGCGATCACATCGTGGTGGGTGCGCTGCTCGATCTCTTGAGCCCGCGCGACGAACGCGGCGTCGATGCGCGCGCGCTCTCCGACCGCCACCACCGCGCTCTCGGGCACGACGCCCAGCTCGTGCCAGGCCGCGAGCGCGGCAAGCTCGACCTCGAGCCAGCAGCCGAGGCGCCCCTCGTCGCTCCAGATGGCTGCAAGCCGCGGGAGCGAGTAGCGGGCGATCACCTCGACAGCATACGAGGGGCAAGCGCGGTACCGAGCTCGCTCGCCACCTCCGCCAGTGCGAGCACGTCGGCATCGCTCGAGCGATGGTGGGTCATGCAGGGCCGCAGGGCGAAGATGCCGCGAATCGTCGTGCCGGACGTGAGCACGCGCCCGTCGCGCTGCATTGCGTCGAGCAGTGCGCGATTGTGCGCATCCAGCCGGCCGGGGTCGTCCAGCCCTGGCGGATGGTGCCGGTAGACCACGATCGAGAGTTGCGGGTCGTCGAGCAACTCGAGGTCCGGCGCCTCGCGCACGGCCTCCGCCAGCAGCCGCGCCAGCCGCACGTCGTTCTCCACCGCGGCGACGAGCGCGTCGGCACCGTAGGCGAGGAACGCCATCCAGGGCCCGAGGCCGCGGAACGGGTGCGTCACCTCGATGCCCTGGAACACGGGCCAGTCCGGACCCGCGTAAGGCCCGTCTCCGACGTTCTCGAGGTACTCGGCATCGTCGGCGAAGGCATCGGCGAGCACGCCGCCGTCGCGCAGGAGCACGCAGCCCACCGCCTTGGGCAGGTACAGCCACTTGTGGGGGTCGATCGCAACCGAGTCGGCGCGCTCGAGGCCGCGGAAGAGCGCAGCGGTGCTCGGTGCGGCGGCTGCGGGAGCGCCGTACGCACCGTCGATGTGGAACCACACCGAATGCTCGGCGCAGATGTCGGCGAGCGCGTCGAGCGGATCGACCGCGCCGGTGCTCGTGGTGCCGGCTGCGCCCACCACGGCGACGGGGATGACGCCGGCTGCGCGATCGGTCTGGATGGCGCGCGCCAGCTCGTCGGGACGCACGCGGAACGCCGCGTCGGTGCGGATCGGGCGCAGGGCACGCCGGCCCAGCCCCAGCACGTCGCAGGCGCGCGCGATCGAGTTGTGCGCCTGCTCGGACGCGTACACGGCCGCGGAGCCCGGGGCCACGCCGTGCTCGCGCGCATGCGGAAGTGCGCGTGCCCGCGCGCACGCGAGCCCCGTCAGGTTCGCGTGCGTCCCCCCGCTCGTGAAGTGACCGATGCCCGCCGGGAACTCGATCAGCTCGGCCAGCCAGCGCCAGGCCACGTCCTCGACCTCCGACGCGGCCGCGGCACCGCCGCCGAGATTGGCGTCGAGCGCGGCTGCCAGGACGGCAGCGGCGACCCCGGCTTCCAGCCCGGACCCGTCGATGAACGGGAACGATCGAGCGTGGGAGTGCGAGAGCGAGCGCGGAAGCACCTCGTTCGCGACCCGCTCGATCGCGGCCTCGAGCCCGACGCCGCTGCGCGGCAGCGGCGTGCGATAGCGCGCCCGCTCCTCGTCGCCGAGCACGACGGCCGCGGGCAGATCGCTGACGTCGCGGCGGAAGGCAGCGGCTCGCTGACCGGCGAGCGCGATCGCCCGCGCCGCCTCCTCGGGCGTCCCGAACGCGCTCATTCGCCGTACGCGATCGGCGTGCCGCCCTGCGCGAGGATGCGCGAGGCGAAGATGGCGGCGTTGCGCGCGCCGCCGACTGCCATGCAGCCGACGGGGACGCCGGGGGGCATCTGCGCGATCGCGAGCAGCGCGTCCATGCCGCCGAGCCCACCCGAGGCGATCGGCACGCCGATCACCGGGAGCTCGGTGTAGGCGGCGACGACGCCCGGCAGCGCAGCAGCCATGCCGGCGCCGCAGATCAGCACCCGGATGCCGCGCAGCGCTGCGCTCTCGGCATAGACCGCGACCTCCTTCGGGTTGCGGTGCGCGGAGATCACACGCATCTCGTAGGAGAGCGCGCGCGCCTTCAGCTCTGCGGCCGCCTTCTCCATCACGGGGCGGTCGGACTCCGATCCCATCAGGATCCCGACGAGCGGGCCGTCGGACTCGAGGCCGGGGATCAGCTCGGCGATCTCGGCCGGCGAGGGGGCTGGGCTCTCAGACACGTGCTTCCTCCTGGGCTGCGCGCAGAGCGATGTCGCTGCGCACCTGCTTGCCGTCGAATGCGATCTCGGACGCGCCGGCAAAGGCGCGCTCGCGGGCGAGATGGAGCGTTGGTGCCGTCGCCGTGATGCCCAGCACGCGACCGCCGGCGACGACGAGCCTCCCGTCGCGCAGCGCCGTCCCGGCGTGCTGCACGCCGACGCCGGCCAGCGCTTCGGCGCGCTCGATGCCATGGATCGGCTGCCCCGTGCGCGGGGCCTCCGGGTAGCCGGGAGCGGCCAGCACGAGTGTCACAGCCGCGTCCTCGCCGACGTCGAGGTCGACCTCGTCGGGAGCGCCGTAGGCGATCGCCGCGAGCGCGGCTGCGAGATCGCCGTCGATGCGCGCGACGAGCGCCTGCGTCTCGGGATCGCCGAAGCGCACGTTGTACTCGAGCACGCGAGGGCCCTCGGCGGTGAGCATGAGGCCGGCGTAGAGGCAGCCCGAGAATGGCAGGCCGCGACGTGCGAGCTCGGCGAGCAGCGGCTCGTGGACGAGGCGCGCGGCCTCGGCTGCGGCCGCGTCGTCGAACCACGGCACCGGCGAGTAGGCGCCCATTCCGCCCGTGTTGGGACCGGTGTCGCCGTCGCCGATGCGCTTGAAGTCCTGCGCGGCGGCAAGCGGTCGCGCCGCCTCCCCGTGGCAGAGCGCGAGCAGCGAGACCTCGTCGCCGACGAGCAACTCCTCCACGACGACCGTCGTGCCCGCATCGCCGTAGGCCCCGCCGACGAGGCAGGCCTCGACGGCGGCCATGGCCGAGGCGCGATCCGGGCACACGGCGACGCCCTTGCCGGCAGCGAGCCCGTCGGCCTTGACCACGCACGCCCCGCCGAGGTCGTCGACTGCCCGGCGTGCGGACTCGACATCCGTGCACGTCATGGCACGCGCCGTCGGCACGCCCGCAGCCTGCATCAGCTCCTTCGAGAAGGCCTTCGAGCCCTCCACGCGCGCGGCACCGGACGATGGGCCGAAGACGGCGATGCGAGCCCGTCGCAGGGCATCTCCGAGGCCGAGCACCAGCGGCAGCTCGGGTCCGACCACCACGAGCCCGACCTCGAGGTGGTGGGCAAGCGCTACCAGGCCGCCGACGTCGTCGACGGCGACCTCGTGGCAGGTCGCGACCCGTGCGATGCCGGGATTGCCAGGCGCGCAATGCAGGTCGCGACAGGTGGGGCTCGCGGCGAGCGCCTGCGCCAGCGCGTGCTCCCGCCCGCCCGAACCGACGAGCAGGATCCTCATCGCGCCGAGTTTACTGAGATCCCGGCTACGGGCGTGGCGTCAGCCGCGCGAGACCGTGTGACTCGGTAAACCAGACGCTGCCGTTCGACGCGACGGCGATGTCTCCGGGCTGGTCGTGCACGCCGACACTCTGCTCGACGACATGCCCGTCGCCGTCGACGCTGCCGATGGCCCCGCGGTCGCTGAAGTACGCAATGTGTGTGCTAGCGGCTGCGAGGAAACTAATTGGGTAGCCGGCGGCGAACGCTGAGATCGGTGCGATGCGCGTGATGACGCCGGCGGTGTCCAGTTGCCCGATCCCTTCCGCGTCGGCGATCCAGAGGCTGCCACTCTTCGAGGCGCCGATCGTCAAGGGCATCGCCGTGGTGGGAAACAGCGTCAGCTGACCGCTTGGCGTGATGCGCCCCCAGGCCAGCGCGTCCTCGCCACTCGTTGCCGCAAACCAAACGTTGCCGTCCGAGCCAAGCGTCAACGAGCTCGCTCTGGCCTCTTCGAGCCCTTCAAGCGGCACCCGGTAGGAGGTCACGACGCCGCTTGGTCGGATGCGGCAGATCTGCCCGTCCATCCCGACCCAAAGGTTGCCTACCCGGTCGAAGACGATGCTGTTAGGAGTTCGTGCGTAGGCCTGCTTGAGTTTGTGCTCGGTGAGCCGGCCGGACGGCGAGAGCTTGCCGATCGACTCGCTGATCGAAGCGACGAACCAAATGTTTCCGGCCCGATCGAAGGCCACATCGGCCGGCCCTTGCCCGGCGACCGTCGTCTCTCTGATCTTGCCTGTGGCACTCACGCTACCGATGGCGCCGTTCGCGTCGGCGAACGCGATCATGCCGCGCGGTCCGCTGGCGAGCCCGCCGAGCCGGGTGTATTTGAACAGGCCGGCGCGAAACACCGCGACGCGGCCGAGTGGGCCGTCCGCGAGCGCTGGAGCAGAGGCGCACCACAGTGCTGCGGCACAGAGAATTCCGAGCCTCGTGAGCCGGACGCGCAATCTGCTCTCCTCTCCGACGCGATACTACGTGCCGGGAGGATCGCGGGCATGGCGCTTTTTCTACGGGCGCGGCGACATGGCGGCTGACGAGCGGCGGCGCGATCTCCGCGGGCGGGAGCAGCTCGAGCTCGGCGGCCGTGACGTCGTCGCCGCAGCGCAGGCAGCGCCAGGCGGTCGGCGGCACGCGACCGCCGCAGCCGATGTGGGCCGCGAGGTAGTCGGGCTCGTCCCGGCCGAGCTGGTCGATGCCGAAGCGCCCGAGCGTGATGATCACGGGCGCGAGCGCGCGGCCACGCCCCGTCAGCGCGTAGCTCGCGCGCAGCGGTCGCTCGCTGTAGCGCTCGCGCGTGACGAGACCGAGATCCTCCAGGCGGCGCAGGCGGCCGGCCAGCAGGTTGGGCGCGATCGGAGCCAGCGAGCGGGCCAGATCGCCGTAGCGCGTGATGCCGCGCAGCAGGTCGCGGATGATCAGCAGGGTCCAGCGATCGCCGACCGCGTCGAGCGTCGCAGCAACCGGGCAGTCGGAGGGATACGTGGACATGGAGACACTTTACATCGTATAGTCACTAGACTCTGTCTAGTCTCTAGGGGGTGGGGTTGTGATCGCGTACGTCGACGGGAAGTGGACGCCGGCCGATGAGGCCAGGATCTCGGTGCTCGACCATGGCCTGCTCTACGGCGACGGCGTGTTCGAGGGCATCCGCGTCTACGGCGGCACGCCGTTCCTGCTCGACGAGCACCTCGAGCGCCTCGCGGCCTCGGCGCGCGCCATCGTGCTCGAGTTGCCCGCCGAGCGGGCGGAGATCGCGGCGCTCTGCCGCGAGGCTGCCGCGCGCGCGGGGCTCGACGACGGCTACCTGCGGCTCGTCGTCACGCGCGGACCCGGCGCGCTCGGGGTCTCGCCGCACACGTGCCCGCGGGCCAGCCTGATCGTGATCGCTGCGCCGCTTACGCTCTATCCGCCCGAGCGCTACCGGGACGGCGTGCGCCTCGTCACCTCGAGCCTTCGCCGTAGCGGCAGCGACGCGCTGCCACCGCAGGTGAAGAGCCTCAACTACCTGACGAGCGTGCTGGCGTCGATCGAAGCGCGCCGCCAGGGCGCCGACGAGGCCGTGCTGCTCAATGCCCAGGGCCTGATCGCCGAGTGCACGGCGGACAATCTCTTCCTCGTCGCGCGTGGCCGCGTGCTCACGCCCGCCGTTGCCAGCGGGGCGCTTGCGGGCATCACCCGGGCCCTCGTCGCGCGGCTGCTGGGCGAACTGGGCATCGAGTGCGTCGAGGCTCCGCTCACTCCCGCCGATTCGTGGACCGCCGACGAGCTCTTCCTGACGGGCACGGGCGCCGAGATCGTGCCCGTCTGCGAGATCGACGGGCGGCCGCTGCCGGTCGCTCGTCCCGTGACGGAGCGCGTGCGCGCAGCCTTCGCCGCCTATGTCGAGGCGAGTGCGCGCGCTGCGGCCGTGGAGGCCTCGGCCGTCAGCACCTGATCGCGCCGCGGGCCGACGCTGACGAGCCCGACCGGCACGCCCAGGCGCTCGGCCACGAACGCCACGTAGCGCTGAGCTGCGAGCGGAAGGTCCGCGAAGCGCCGCGCGCGCTCGATCGGCTCCCCCCAGCCCTCGAGCGTCTCCCACACCGGCTCGGCGTGGTGGAAGTCGGATTGGTGCGCGGGGAAGTGCTCGCTGACCGAGCCGTCGCGGAAGCGGTAGGCCACGCAGACGGGAATCTCCTCCACCGCCGAGAGCACGTCCAGTTTCGTCAGCACCAGCTCGGTGAAGCCGTTCACGCGGGACGCGTAGCGCAGCCCGACGAGGTCGAGCCACCCGCAACGGCGCGGGCGCCCCGTAACGGTGCCGAACTCCCCACCCGCCTCGCGCAGCGCGTCGGAGGCGGCCGCCCCGGCCTCGCTCGGGAACGGGCCCTCGCCCACGCGCGTGAGATACGCCTTGGCCACGCCAGCGACGGCGCCGATGCGCGTGGGCCCCATGCCGAGCCCGACGCAGGCCGCTCCCGCGATCGGGTTCGACGAGGTCACGAACGGATACGTCCCGTGATCGAGGTCGAGCAGCGTCCCTTGCGCGCCTTCGCAGAGCACGCACTCGCCGCGGTCGAGCGCCTCGTTGACGAGCAGCGAGACGTCGGCGATGAAGGGCGCGAGACGCTCGGCGTGGCGCACCGCCGAGGCCTGGATCGATTCGGCATCGAGCCTGCCGATGCCGTACAGGAAGCCGAGCTGCTCGTTCTTGAGCTCCAGCGCCGTCGCGATCTTCTCGCGCAGGATCTTGCTGTCGAGCAGGTCCTGCACGCGGATGCCGACGCGGGCGGCCTTGTCGGCGTAGGCCGGCCCGATGCCGCGTCGCGTGGTACCGATCTGCAGGGCGCCGAGGTGCACCTCGGACGCCTGATCGAGCACGCGGTGCCACGGCATGACGAGGTGGGCACTGCCCGAGATGCGCAGGCCCGCAGCCGAGCGGCCGCGCGCCTCGAGCTCGTCGAGTTCCTCGCACAACACCTCGGGGTCGAGCACGACGCCGTTGCCGAGCACGCAACGCACGCCGGGGAAGAGGATGCCACTCGGCAACAGCCGGAACTTGAACGTCTCCTCGCCCACCTGCACGGTGTGGCCGGCGTTGTTGCCGCCCTGGTAACGCGCGACGACGGCGAACGACTCGGCCAGCAGGTCGACGATCTTGCCCTTGCCCTCGTCGCCCCACTGGGCGCCGACGACGACGGTGGCGGTCGCTGCGGGCGAGCTCACTGCGGCAGGGTAGCCGCGGGGTCGCCGGCCCAAGGCCCCGGCCTACGAATCAGCTCTACGCACGCGCCGCGGCGTAGTCGTCCACGAACCGGGTGTAGCGCGACTGGAAACGCAGGTTGATCGTGCCGACCGGGCCGTTGCGGTGCTTGGCGATGTGCACCTCCGAGAGATCGTTGGACGGATCGTCGGGACGCACTTCCTCGCCCTCGGACTTGCGGTAGTAGGCGTCGCGGTAGATGAACATGACGACGTCGGCGTCCTGCTCGATCGCACCCGACTCGCGCAGGTCGGAGAGCACCGGCCGCTTGTCCTGGCGTTGCTCGACCGCGCGGGAGAGCTGCGACAACGCCAGCACCGGCACGTCGAGGTCGCGGGCCAGCATCTTGAGCGAGCGCGAGATCTGCGAGATCTCCTGGACGCGGTTGTCCGACGGCACGGAAGCCTGCATCAGCTGGATGTAGTCCACGACGACCATGGCCAGGCCGCCCGCCTGCCGCGCAGCGAGCCGCCGCGCCTTGGCGCGCATCTCCATCACGGTCATGGCACCCGAGTCGTCGATGTAGAGCGGAGCACTGCCCAGCGTCTCCATCGCCCCCGTGACCCGCATCCAGTCGCCGTCCTCGAGCTGGCCCAGCTTCAGCCGGCTCTGGTCGACCTTGCCGACGGAGCACAGCAGCCGCTGCGCGATCTCGGCCTTCGACATCTCGAGCGAGAACAGCGCGACCGGCTTCTGCAGCGTCACCGCGACGTGCTCCGCGATGTTGAGCGCAAGGCTCGTCTTGCCCATCGACGGGCGCGCCGCCAGGATCACCAGATTGGACTTCTGCAGGCCGGAGGTCTGCCGATCGAGCTCGCCGAAGCCGGTCGGGAGGCCCGTCACCCCACTGCCGTCGCCATGCTCGAACAGCAGCGTGAGTCGGTGGAAGGCCTCGTCGAGCGGCTGTTTGATGAGCGTGAAGTCCTCGCCCGTGCCGTTCTGCGCGATCTCGTAGACCTTCTGCTCGGCCATATCGATCAACTCGCGCGTGTCGCCCGGACGGTCGTAGCCCAGCTGCGCGACCTCGGTGCCGACGCGGATCAGCCCCCGCAACATCGACATCTCGCGCACGATCTCGGCATAGCGCCGCGCATTCGTGACGACGGGAACGGCCTCGGCCAGGGCGAACACGGCGGGCCGGCCGCCGACCTGCGCGAGCGATCCTCGCTGGTCGAGCCGATCGCACACGGAAACCTGGTCGACGGGCTCCGACTTCTGGTACAGGTCGACCATCGCGGCGAAGATCTCTCCGTACCCGCCGCGGTAGAAGTCGTCGGCCTTGAGCACCTCCGTCGCCTCGGCGACCGCGGCCTCTGAGAGCAGCATCGCGCCGAGCACCGATTGCTCCGCGTCGAGGTCCTGGGGCGGCAGGCGCCCCGAAACCTCCTCCCTCTCGGGCACGCTCACGGCTCTCTCCCCTCCACGGCGGGCACCTTAACCGTGCGAGGCGACACCGGGCCGTGAGCGAAGAAACGCATATCCGCTCTTTGCGCGAGAACAGCGCTCCTCAGGGCAGCCGCTGCCCCTCGCCGTGATCGGCGTCGACGCCTGCCGTCGGGATCAGACCTCTGGTGCCCTGGGCGGGACGTTCGAACCTTCCCCCAGGTCTGCCTCCGCAAATGATTCAGTCTTCCGGGACCGGCAGGTCGAACGTCGAGCCCTCGGCGGGCACGACCATCGTCTTGACGGTCGCGACGACCTCGGGGAACACCTCGATGTCGACCTGATAGGTGCCGAGGCGCCGGATCGGCTCGTCCAGCTGTACCTTGCGGCGGTCGACGCGGATCTTGCGCGCGCGCCAGATCTCGTCGGCGATGTCGGCCGGGGTCACCGAGCCGTACAACCGGTCACCCGCCCCGGCGAGCACCGGGATCGTCAGGATCGTCGTCGTCAGCGTGCGCGCGATCTCCTGCGCCTGCTCGCTCGTGCGCGCCTGCTGCTTCGCCCGCACCGATTCGGTCTGCTTGATCTCGGTGATGCGGGCCTCCGTCGCCTGCTCGGCGAGCCGGCGGGGCACGAGGTAGTTGCGCAGATAACCGGACTTGACGGAGACGACGTCGCCCCGTGCCCCGAGATGGTCGACGTCCTGCAGGAGGATCGCCCTGTGCTGCTTGCGCGCCATCGGGTCAGGCCCCCGTGTACGGCAGGAGCGCCATCTCGCGGGCGCGCTTGATCGCCACGGCCACCTGATTCTGGTGGCGGCGGCAGGCGCCGGTGATGCGGCGCGAGCGGATCTTGCCCTTCTCGGAGATGTAGCGCCGGAGCGCGTTCGCGTTCTTGTAGTCCACCTCTTCCACCTTGTCCTTGCAGAAGTGGCAGATCTTTCGCTTGCCGCCGCCGGCTGCAGAGCCGGGGCCGCGTCGCTTCGTGCTCGTCTTGCTCGTAGGTCGTGCTCGGGCCACGTCGATCAGTCCTTCACTCAGAACGGGATGTCGTCGTCGTCGGCGATCGGTGCCGACGTCGGCATGGGGGCGTTGCCCGCAGGCGCGAACTCGCCGGCGGGGCGCTCCGCGCCGCCACCGCCGCCGCCATCGCGGCCGCCCATGAATTGCGTGTTCTCGGCGATGATCTCGACGGCCTGCCGCTTGGTGCCGTCCTGGGCATCCCACTCGCGCCACTCGAGCCGCCCGTCGACCAGCAGGCCCGAGCCGCGCGAGAGATAGCGCGCGACACTCTCGCCCTGACCGCCCCAGACCGTGACGTCGAAGTAGTTCGGCCGGTCGGTCCACTGACCGCTGTCGCGGTCCTTGATGCGCGTGTTCACCGCCATGCGCAGCTTGCACACCGAGTTGCCGCTGGGCAACTGGCGCAGCTCCGGGTCCTTGGTCAGGTTGCCGGAGATCACGACGCGGTTGATATTCGCCATCGTCTCGCCCTTCTCAGCTCGTCATCGAACGTGCGTTCGTGAGTGTACGAGCGCGGCGTGCGGAGCGCCAGCCGGCGCGCCGGCCTGGCACAGACGCGTGACGGACCGCGACGCTCACGATACGGGCGCCTGATCCTCGGCCTGCTTGCCGTGCGAGCGGCCGGTGCGTCGCACCACCATGTGGCGCATGACGTCGTCGGTGATCCGCAGCACGCGCGTGACCTCGTCGAGCGTCTCGGTCGAGCTCGTGAAGTTCACGATGTGGTAGAAGGCCTCGCCCTTGTGGTCGATCTCGTAGGCCAGCTTGAGGCGGCCCCACGCGTCGACGGACTCGAACGTGCCGCCGCCCTGCTCGACGATCTGGCGCATGCGCTCGATGACCTCGTTCTGCCGCGCCTCGTCGGCGTCGGCATCGAGCATCAACATCACCTCGTACGGGTGCACGGTTCCTGTCTCCCCTCTCCGGACTCAGACGGCTGCGTCGTACGGTTTCCGAACCGCTCACGCCCCCGGCCAGGAGACAGGGGCGACGCCGCAGCAGAAGGCGTTTGTGGTTTCGCGCAGGATAGCCGACCCTGACCCGGAACAGCCCCGCGCATATCGACTAGCCTGAGAACGACTCGATGGTGGAGGTGGCACGATGGCGAAGCGATGGTTGATCGGCGGAATGGCCGTCGGCGTGGCCGCACTGGTCGTGATCCCCGAGGGCCGCACGTGGCTTCGCCGCCGCCTCGGTCTCGAGCCCGAGGACCGGCGCTGGTTCGAGGAGGAGGGCGGCGAGGTCGCCGAGTACGAGGGCGACGAGCCGCTCGACACGCGCGAGTCGCGCTTTTCCCTGCGCGCGCGCCTCTCGGAGGATGGGCACGCGGAGCCGGAGGGCGCCGTCGCGCCCGAGGCGTTCGTGGCGCCAGAGGCGCCCGAAGCGGCGCCCGAGCCCGCAGCCGAGCCGGCGCCGCCATTCGCGGCAGCCGCGCCGGAGCCCGCGGTCGAGACAGCACCGGAGCCCGAGCTCGAGGCGACACCGGAGCCCGAGCTCGAGGCAACACCCGAGCCCGAGCTCGAGGCAACGCCCGAGCCCGAATTCGAGGCCGAGCCGGAGCCCGCGTGGGCAATTCCCGATCCCGCGCCGCTCGAGCCCTCCCCGTTCGCGGCGATGGAACCGCCCGCGGCAGAGCCCGAGCTGGAGCCGTTCCCCCCGCAGGCCCTGCCTCAGCCCGCGCCGTTCGGCGCGATGGAGACGCCGGAGCCCCATGCGGTGCCTGCCGAGCCGGAAGCGGCGCCCGAGCCCGAGCCCGAGTCGACGCCGTTCTCACCCGCGCACGACACCGGGTACATGACCTACGAGAGCGTGCCCGCGATCTCCCCCGAGACGGACGCGCCCAAGGCCCCGGGCGAGGACACGGACGAGGTCGAGCCGCTCCCGCCCGCGAGCGCGTGGGACTCGGGCGTCGCCGTGCCGAATCTGCCTCCGCCGGAGCTCCGCCCGGCGCCCAGCCGTCCGTTCAGCGAGGGCACGAGCTTCCGCTCCGCAATCGATGCCGCGCGCGAGCGCGTGCACGAGTCCGCGCGCGAGGCCACGCCCGGCGAGTCCGACGACGAGCCGGCGGACGAGAACGCCTCGACCGAGGACGCCGCCGCGTCGCACGAGCGGCAACGCGACGTGTAGCCGTCGGGCAGCACCTGCACCTCGAGCCGCCGCCCGCAGCGCGTGCAGTAGCGCGGCGGGTCGAGAGGGCCGCCGCGATCGCAGCTCTCATGCTCGTCACTGCCGCAGCGCGGGCAGAAGCTCACAGCGCCTCGGCGAGGGGGCGCAGGGGCATGCGGAGGTCGTCGAGCATCTGCAGGTCGTCGTCGACGCTGCGGCCGAGCGTCGTGAGGTAGTTGCCGACGATCAGGGCGTTGATGCCCGAGACGAGCCCGAGTGCCTGCAACTCGCGCAACGTGACCTCCCGGCCGCCGGCATAGCGCAGCGTCGCGCGCGGCAGCACGAGGCGGAAGAGCGCGATCGCCTTGAGCGCCTCGAGTGGCTCGACCAGCTCGCGTTGCTCGAGCGGCGTACCGGGGCGGGGGTTGAGGAAGTTCAGCGGCACCTCGTCCGGATCGAGCGAGGCGAGGTCGTACGCGAGCTCGACGCGCTGCTCCCAGCTCTCTCCCATGCCGACGATGCCGCCCGAGCAGAGCTCCATGCCCGCCTCCCGCGCGCGCAGGCACGTTTCGTAGCGGTCGTCGAACGAGTGGCTCGTGCAGATCGCCGGGAAGAAGGAACGAGCCGCCTCGAGGTTGTGGTTGTAGCGGTCGATGCCGCCCTCGGCGAGCCGCCGCGCCTGGTCGTCGTCGAGCAGGCCGAGCGAACAGGCGACCTGCATCCGTGTCTCGCGCTTGATCGCCGAGGCCGCCTCGAGCGTGCGGCTCAGCAGGCGCTCGTCCGGGCCGCGCACTGCCACGACGATGCAGAACTCGGTCGCTCCCGCGGCCTGCGAGCGGCGTGCCGCCTCCACCATGCCGTCGACATCCAGCCAGGCGGCGCGCACGGGCGTCGGAAAGCGGGCCGACTGGGAGCAGAAGGCGCAATCCTCGCTGCAGCCGCCCGTCTTGGCCGACACGATGGACTCGACCGAGACCTCCGCCCCGCAGTGCGCGAGCCGCACGCGGTGAGCGAGCGCGCAGAGCTCGGGAACACGATCGGCGCTCAGCGCCGTGATGCGCATCGCGTCATCCCGGGGCAGCGGGTCGCCCCGCTCCAGCACGCACTCCTCGACGGCCTGCAGGTCGATCACGCCGAGACCATACCTGGCACGGGCCAGCCATCGGGGTCGTGCGGCAGCGCCCCGAGCACCGGCGCGATGCGCCCCAGCTCGATCAGGTTGGTGCGCTCGGCGATGTCGGGATCCGCGCTCGTGCCGCACACGACCACACCGGCCACGGCGAGGCCCCGTGCGCGCGCGACCTCGACGGTCAGTGCCGTGTGATTGAGCGTGCCGAGGCCCGGCCGCGCCACGATCAGCAAGGGCAGGCCGAGCGCGAGCGCGAGCTCGGCGAACGTCTCGCGCTCGTTGATCGGGACGAGCAGGCCCCCGGAGCCCTCGACGAGGAGGCCGTCGGAGCCCGCGCGCAGGTCGCGCGCGGCGGCCACGATGGAATCCAGGCCCGGCTCCGGCGCGCCCTCGAGACGGGCCGCGACGGCCGGCGCGACGGCCGCTTCGTAGCGCAGCGCCGTCCGCACCGTGATTCCCGGCACGCGCGCGGCGATCCAGGCGGCGTCGTCGTCTGGCCCGGTCTGTGCGGCCTTGAGCACCGCCACGCGCCTGCCGTCCCGCAGGCAGGCGGCCGCAAGGGCGGCGGTCACGTAGGTCTTGCCGACGCCCGTGTCGGTCCCGGTCACGAGCAGGTCGGCGAGGGGCGGGAGCGAGCGGTCCGTCACGCCGCGTCGGCGTATGCGGCCAGCAGCGCATCCGCGAGCAGGTCCGACTCCTCGTCGCGAATCGAGAGCGGCGGGCAGACGACGACCGCCTCGCCGAGCGGGCGGATGACGAGCCCGTGCCGACGTGCCGCGCGGCACACGGATGCACCTCCGCCGGCCACGGCGAGCATCAGCCCATGCCCGCGGACCGCATACGGCGCGGGCTCCAGTCGCGCCCGCAGCCGTGCCGACTGGCGCGCCACGTTGGCGAGCGTGCCGTCCTGCTCGTAGAGCGCGAGCGAGGCGCAGGCGGCGGCGCAGGCGAGCGGGTTCCCGCTGTAGGAATGGCCGTGGTAGAAGGTGCGCTCGGGTCCGCCCAGGAAGCTCTCGTACAGCTCCTCGCGCACGAGCGTGGCCGAGAGCGGCAGGTAGCCGCCGGTCAGTCCCTTGCCGCAGCAGAGGATGTCGGGCGCGACGCCCTCGCGCTCGCTCGCCCAGAACGTGCCCGTGCGCCCGAGGCCGACCGCCACCTCGTCGCAGATCAGCAGGCAGCCCGCCTGGTCGCACAGCGCGCGCGCGCGCGCCAGCCAGCCCTCGGGCGCCACCAAGATGCCCGCCGCGGCCTGGATCAGCGGCTCGACGATGACGGCGAAGATCTCGTCCCCCTGGTCCGCGAGCAGCGCCGCGAGGCCGTCGGCGGCCGGGTCGTCGACGGGGCTCGGCGCGTGCAGCGCCGGCCCGAGCAGCGGCGCGAAGGCGGCGTGGAACGCATCGATGCCCCCGGCCGCGACCGCGCCGAGCGTGTCGCCGTGGTAGCCGTTGCGCAGCCCGACGATGCGAGTCCGCCGCGGCTCACCGCGCAGCTGGGCATGCCGCAGCGCGAGCTTGATCGCCACCTCGCAGGCACTCGCGCCGCTCTCCGAGAGGAAGGCGCGCGTCAGGCCTGCGGGCGCCGTCGCGAGCAGCGCATCGGCGAAGGCCACGGCGGCGGGGTTCGTGAGGCCGAGGAACGTCGTGTGCGCGACGCGGTCGAGCTGCTCGCGGACCGCGGCGTCGATCTCCGGGCGGCGATGGCCGTGCACGTTGACCCACAGCGACGCGTTGCCGTCGAGGTAGCGCCGTCCGCTCTCGTCGATCAGCCACACGCCCTCGCCGGCCGCGATCACGAGCGGATCCTCGCGCTCCCACTCGGCCTGCTGCGTGAAGGGGTGCCAGAGCCGCGTGCGATCGAGCTCGGCGACCAGGGAGCGGACGCGGGACATCGGCGCCGATTCTGTCAGAAACGCGGACGTTCTAACCCGCGGGACGCCGGCGGCGTCAAAGCGTTGCAGGCCCACGCGCGCTCGCGCGACGCGCGTTGGACTACATTTGTGCGCATCAATCAAGCTGGGGGTACACCCGTGAAGAAGATCGTCCTGGTGCTGGCTGCGAGTGCGCTCGCCGTCAGCCTGATGGCCGCGACGGCCGGGGCCAAGCGCACCGCTGCACCGCCGACGCTGAAGCCCGACACGCTGATCGTCGGCCTGACTCCTCCTGCGTCCGGCTTCCAGGTCGGCACGCTCAAGGGCACCACGGTCGTCAATCCCAAGGGCATGGAGATCGACCTCGCGAAGGCGATCGCCGCCAAGCTCGGGCTGAAGAAGATCGAGTGGTACAACCAGTCGTCGTTCCCCAAGTCGTACGCACCGGGCCCGAAGCCCTACGACCTCTACTTCGGCGAGGAGACCATCACGCCGGAGCGCTCCAAGAACGTCGACTACTCGATCCCGTACATCAATGCGGACCAGGGCGCCATGATCCGCAAGGGCCTCACGCCGGTGCCGAAGTCGATCGCCGACCTCAAGAAGCTGACGCTCTGCGCGCAGGCCGGCACCACGGGCGCCGCCTACATCAAGGCTCACATCAAGCCCGCCAAGGCGCTCTACCCGAGCACGACGGCGATCATGTTCCAGCAGCTGGTCTCCAAGCAGTGCGACGCGATCGATCTACGACATTCCGATCGAGGGCTCCGAGGCCGCCTCCAAGCCCGGCAGGTACGGCCCGATCGTCGGCCGCCTCGTCACCCACGAGCAGTACGGCATCGTGTTCCAGAAGGGCAGCAAGCTGCGCGCGGTCGTCAACCCCGTCCTCAAGGGCCTGATCAAGGACGGCACCGTCGGCAAGCTCACCAAGAAGTGGCTGACCGTCAACTTCGCGGACCTGCCCAGCTTCAAGTAACCGCGGTGCACGACTTCAAGTAGATTCGCCGCAATGCAGCGAATCCTCGACCTGTTCTTCTCACCGCACGACCTACGAGACGTGCTGCCAGATGTCTGGCTCGGTTTCCAGACGAACATCCACATGATGATCGTCGCGGAGATCCTGGTGCTGATCTTCGCGTTGGGGATCGCAGTGATACGAGGACTCCCAGGGCGCGCAGCGATACCGCTGCGCGCCCTGGCCATCTTCTACGTCGACTTCTTCCGCGGCACGCCGCTGATCATCGTCGCGCTGATCATCGGCGTCGGCGTGCCCTCGGCCGACGCAGGCTGGATCTCCAGCCGCAGCGCGCCGACCTACGGCATCGCCTCGCTCACGATCATCTATTCGGCCTACGTCGCCGAGGTCTACAGAGCGGGCATCGAATCGATCCACCCGAGCCAGCGCATGGCATCGCGCTCGCTCGGGCTGAGCTACGCGCAGACGATGCGCTACGTGGTGCTGCCGCAGGCCATCCGGCGCGTGATCCCGCCGCTGCTGAACGACTTCATCGGCCTGCAGAAGGACACGGCGATCGTCTACATCATCGGCATCGGCGAGGCCGTGCTGGCAGCGCAGAACTACTCGACGGCGTACACGAACTTCACGGGCTACACGCTGGCCGCGATCTTCTTCGTGCTCCTGACGATCCCCCTCGCGCGCTTCACGGACAACATCATTCGCCAGCGCGAGGCACGCGAGCGGGCCGCGGCATGAACGACAGCTTCGTGGACGTCGAGCATGTCTGGAAGGCCTTCCTCGACAACCAGGTGCTCAAGGACGTCAGCCTCGAAGTGGGCCTGCACGACGTCGTCTGCCTGATCGGCGCCTCGGGCTCGGGCAAGTCGACGCTGCTCCGCTGCATCAACCTGCTCGAGACGATCGACGCCGGCTCGATCACGTTCGACGGGCACAACCTGACCGCCGAGAAGCCGAACGTCAACAAGCTGCGACAGCAGATCGGCATCGTCTTCCAGTCCTACAACCTGTTCCCGCACATGACCGTGCTCCAGAACGTCACGCTCGCACCGCGCAAGACGCGCGGTCAGTCGAGGAACCAGGCCGAGGCGCGCGCGTACGAGTTGCTCAACCGCATCGGCCTGCTCGACAAGGCCCAGGAGTTCCCCGATCGCCTCTCGGGCGGGCAGCAGCAACGCGTTGCGATCGTGCGGGCGCTCGCCATGGATCCCAAGCTGATGCTGCTCGACGAGATCACGAGCGCCCTCGATCCACAGCTCGTGAGCGAGGTCCTGCAGCTCGTGCGCGACCTCACGGAGGTCGGCATGACCATGATCATCGCCACCCATGAGATGAACTTCGCGCGCGAGGTGGCCAACAAGGTCTGCTTCCTCGACGCAGGAGTGATCCTCGAGGAAGGGCCGCCGAGCCAGATCTTCGGCGATCCCCAGCAGGAGCGCACCCGGGCGTTCCTGGGCAGCGTGCTCGCGGGCGGGCGGCTGTGAACGCGTTCCTGAAAGGCCTCCAGGCGCGCGACCGGACGCCGTTGTCCGTCGCCTCGATCCTCGCCACGGCGCTCTACTTCCTCTCGCTGATGCTCGCGTCGCTGGCGATCGACCGCCCGCGGGTGATCGCGTGGACGCACCACGGCCACCTGGTCGTGCACTACCACCCGACGGCCGCCTCGCAGGAGGCGAAGATCTGGCTGGTCGCGTTGATCCCATCCGCGATCGTCGTCGGGATCGGCGTGGCGGCGGTCTTCATCCGCCGGGGCGTCTACGTCGTGTGCGCGTCGATGTTCATCATCTCGGCCGTGCTTCCCCACAGGCTGGACACCTGGGTCCGGCACCACACGCTGCGCTACCCCCAGGGCCAGGATCTCCACCCCGACGCATGGGCGACGAACCTCCTCAACCGCGGCGAGTGGGAGCAAAGTGCGCGAGAGACGGTCTTGAGCCTGCGCAACTGGATGATGGGGCTGGCGCTCCTGTTCGCGGCCGGCTTCGCGCTCGCCGACTACCTGCGCTACCGGCGCGGCAACCGGCCGGTGCCCTACCTCGGCCCGTCGGTGTCGGCAACCGCTCCCGGGCTCGCCCCGCCATCGGCGGGCGGCGGACCACCGCGGCCGCAAGAGTTGCTGTGAGCGAGGAGCGCTCGCCCGAGCACCAGGTACAGAGCCTCTTCCCCGCCAGCCCCGAGCCGCCGTTCCACGAGGCCGCGCTCGCTGACGCGCGACTGGGACGCCGACTGGGGCTGCGACGACGACGTGAGCCCGCTGCGGACCGTGCTCGTGCGCCGGCCGGGCGACGAGTGGAACGGCGTGCGAGCCGATTGCTGGGACGAGGGCGCTCGCTCGCTCGTCGACCCCGAGCGCAACTGGTTCTGGGAGTCGCGCCAGCCGCCCGACGTGGCGCGCATGCAGTCGAACCACGCCGGCCTCGTGACCGCACTGCGCGACGAGGGCGTCGAGGTGGTCGACGGCGGGCCGATGCCGCCGCGGCTGATGAACGCGGTCTACGCACGCGACCCGATGTGCGTGGTGCGCGGCGGCGCCGTGATCGGCCGCATGGGCCCCCTCATGCGCCGCGGCGAGGAGCGCTATGCGACGCAGGCCGTGGCGGCGCTCGGCATGCCGATCCTCCGCACGATCTGCGGCACCGGCATGCTCGAGGGCGGCACGGTCGTAAAGCTCACGCCCCGGGTGTACGCGTTCGGCGCATCCATCCGCTGCAACCCCGAGGGCGCGCGGCAGCTCGCCGAGGTGCTCGCGCCGCTCGGGGTGGAGCTGATCGTCGTGCCCCTGGTGGGCTGGTCCATCCACCTCGACGGGCATCTCTCGATGATCGACCGCGACAAGGCGCTGTGCGATCGGCGCCACCTGCCCTACTGGTTCATCGAGCGCCTGGGCGAGCTCGGGATCGAGCTGATCGAGGTCGCCGGAGGACGAGAGCTGGGCGATCAACGGGCTGGCCGTGCGGCCCGGCCGCGTGATCCTCAGCGAGGGCCAGCCGCGCACGGTCGAGCGCCTCGGCGCGCGCGGCGTGGAGGTCGTCGAGATCCCCTACGGCGAGATCCAGCGCGGCGGCGGCGGGATCCACTGCACCACCATGGAGCTGCGGCGCGAGCGCGCCTGAGCGGAGCGGGCCCGAGAACCACGCGACGTTCGAAACCAGTTCTCTAGTCGATGCGGCAGCGACGGTCGCGGCCCAGCAGCCCTCGCTGTGCCGCATTGGCCGCTGCGTCCGCGGCGCTGCTGTACGGGCCGGGCGGCGCGAAATGCACCTGCACGACCGGCGAGACGCCCGGGCCGATGGCCGTGGCGCGGTAGGCGTCGCCGGTGCCCTGGCCGTTCCAGGCGGGCGAGCTGGCCGGGTGGTTGGCGAACGTGTAACAGAAGCCCGCGGTGGGCGGGTGGGTCAGGAAGCTGTTCACGCGGCGCCACACGGGGCCCTTGAGGTAGTCGATGTAGACGTTGCGGCCCTGCTTGTCGGTGGGCACGCCCTTGATCGTCCACTTCGTTCCGAAGACGGGCTTGTGGTGGAACATGAACGTGCCCCAGAGGTGCTGGTGCTTGCCGTGGTAGCTGTAGTCGGTCTGGATCTGGAGCTCGCCGACGTTCCCGCGCCAGTGTGAGATGTAGAGCTCGGCGGGAGCGCTGTCGCCGCCGTAGTTCCGCCACAGCCGCGACCATTGCTGGAGCGCCCAGTGCGAGCCGTCGGGGGCGTCGCAGGCGGCGATCTGGAACGGCGAGCGACGGGCCCGTGTAGGGCCTGCAGTTGTTGCTGAAGCGCTTGTAGTCGGCGACCTTGCTCTTCCATCCGCCCGAGTAGTCGCGGTGGAACCTCGCGGCCCAGTCGACGGCGCCCCAGTAGAGCACGTGCCGCTTGACACCGTGCGCCGAGTACGTGACGAGCGCGACGTTGTGGCTGTTGACCACGAGACTCGGCGCGGCGACGCCCCGGTCGACGATCTCCGCAGCGCCCGCGGCGGCAGGCAGCGCGAGCGCGGCCAGGCAGACGAGCATCCGAACGAGCAGGCGGGGCAAACCGTCCATGCCCGGGCTATCGGAGCCGTATGGCACTTCCGGTATCACTCGCCCGGAGAGACTCTTGCGACGGTTTCCGGCTCCGGACGGCGGGTTCTGGACTGGTCAACCGCTACCCTGGGCGCCGATGAGCGAGCAGATCATCCTCACGCTGCGCCGGCTCGTGAAGCGCTACCCGCCCGATCGCACGGTGCTCGACGGCATCACGCTGGCGTTCCTGCACGGCGCGAAGATCGGCGTCCTCGGCGCGAACGGCTCGGGCAAGAGCTCGCTCCTGCGCATCATGGCCGGCATCGACACGCACGTCGGCGGCGACGTGCTGCTGGCGCCGGGCGCGACGGTCGGCATGCTCGACCAGGAGCCCCAGCTCGACGAGACGCGCACGGTGTACGAGAACGTCGAGGACGGCATGCGCGCGACGCGCGACCTGCTCGACCGCTTCAACGCGATCTCCGCGCGGCTGGCCGAGCCGCTCGACGCCGACGAGATGGAGCGCACGCTGGCCGAGATGGGGGAGGTGCAGGAGCGCATCGACGCGATCGACGGCTGGAACCTCGAGCGCACCCTGGCCACCGCGATGGACGCCCTGCGCGTTCCGCCCGGAGAGGCGGAGGTCGCCACCCTGTCCGGCGGTGAGCGCCGTCGCGTGGCCCTCTGCCGGCTGCTGCTGCAGGCACCCGACCTGCTGTTGCTCGACGAGCCGACGAACCACCTCGACGCCGAGTCGGTGGCCTGGCTCGAGCGGTTCCTCGCGGACTATCGCGGCACCGTCGTCGCGGTCACCCACGACCGCTACTTCCTCGACAACGTCGCGGGCTGGATCCTCGAGCTCGATCGCGGCAAGGGCATCCCGTACCAGGGCAACTACTCCGGCTGGCTGGAGCAGAAGCAGGCCCGGCTGGCGCTGGAGGAGAAGGGCGAGTCGGCGCGCCGCCGCGCCCTCGCGCGCGAGATGGAGTGGGCGGGCATGTCGCAGAAGGCGCGCCAGGCCAAGGGCAAGGCGCGCCTGCAGCGCTACGAGTCGCTGCTGGCCGAGGAGGCGAACGTCCAGATCGACCGCCTCGAGATCCACATCCCCGCCGGCAACCGCCTGGGCGACGTGGTGGTCGAGGCCTCGGGCCTGAGCAAGGGCTTCGGCGACCGCCTGCTGATCGAGGATCTCGACTTCTCCCTGCCGCCCGGCGGGATCGTCGGGGTGGTGGGCCCGAACGGCGCCGGCAAGACGACGCTCTTCCGCATGATCGCGGGCCAGGAAGCGGCCGACAGCGGGAGCCTGCGCCTCGGCGAGTCCGTCGAGCTCGCCTACGTCGACCAGTCGCGCGCCTCGCTGGACGGCGAGAAGTCCGTCTGGGAGGAGATCACGGGCGGCGTCGACCGCATGCGAGTCGGCCCGCGCGAGGTCTCGTCGCGCGCGTACGTGTCCAGCTTCAACTTCCGCGGCGGCGACCAGCAGAAGAAGGTGCGTGATCTCTCGGGCGGCGAGCGCAACCGCCTGCACCTGGCCAAGCTCCTGCGCACGGGCGCGAACCTGCTGCTGCTCGACGAGCCGACGAACGACCTGGACGTGGACACGCTGCGTGCGCTCGAGGACGCGCTCGAGCGCTTCGCGGGCTGCGCGGTCGTGATCAGCCATGACCGCTGGTTCCTCGACCGCGTCGCCACGCATCTGCTCGTGTTCGAGGGCGACTCGCAGGTGCGCTGGTTCGAGGGCTCGTTCGACGAGTACGAGCGCTGGCGGCGCGAGACGCTGGGCGAGGACGCGGCCGCTCCCAAGCGCCTGCGCTACAAGCCGCTCGTGCGCCACTAGCGCAGCGACTCAGCAGCGGGGTCGGACGCGCCTGTGCGGAGTCGGGCGCCAGCCGACCGCAGGGCTAGTCTGCGACACCCATGCTGCGGATCGTCCACACGGCGGATTGCCACCTCGACGCCCCCTGCGCGAGCCTCGACGCCCGGGTGCGGGCGCAGGTGCGCGCCGCCGAGCGTGAGGCGTTCGCGCGCGTCTGCGAGCTGGCGATCGAGCGCGGCGCGCACGCCCTCGTCGTCGCCGGCGACCTCTTCGAGCGCAGCGAGGTCGGCCCGGCCGCGCTGCACCATGCGCTCGCGCGGCTCGCGCGGGTGCGAGAAGCCGGCATCGCGGTCATCCTCGCCAGCGGCAACCACGACCCGGGACGCGCGCTCGACCCGCTTGCACAGGCGGGCTGCACGCTCGCGCTGACGCACGAGCCTGTCACGGTGGAGCTCACGGGCGACGACGGCGCGCCGCTCGGGCACGTGGTGGCGATCGGCCACGCCGGCGCAGCCGAGAGCGCCAATCTCGCCGCCCTGATGCCGCCCGCGCCCGGCCCGGTCTCGATCGCTGTCCTGCATGCACAGGTGGACGGGGCGGCGGGAGCGCGCGACCGCTACTCCCCCTGTGCGCCCGAGGACCTCGATCGCGGCTACGCCTACTGGGCGCTCGGACACGTCCACGAGCGCCAGCAGATCCGCGAGCGGCCTCCCGCCTGGTACCCCGGCTGCCTCTCGCCGCACGACGCCGGCGAGCCCGGCGCCAAGGGCGCGCTCGTCGTGGAGATCGACGGCGCGGGCCGCGCGGAGGTCGAGTTCGTGCCGCTCGCGGCGGTCCGATTCGAGCGCGTGCGGCTCGACGATGTCCGCGCGTCCGGCCTCGCGGGCCTCGCCGGCGAGGCGACGGCCGCCCTGGAGGCGACGCAGCCCGGCGCCGCGGGCGAGGAGCTGATCGTGCGACTCGAGCTGCGCGGTCGCTCACCGCTGGCGCTCGCGCTGCGCGATCCCGAGGAGCGCCGCGAGTCCGCCGAGGAGCTCGCGCTCGCGCTGGGGGCGCTGAGCGTCGAGCTGCGCTGCGACGAGCTGCGTCCGCCGCTCGATCTCGAGCGGCACCGGGGCCAACCGCACCTGCTCGGTGCCGCACTCGAGATCGCGGGTCGCGCCGCGTCCGACGAGGCGCTGCTGGACGAGCTCGCGCCCTCGGTGCTGGCCGGCGAGGACTCGGGCGATCCGGAGGCGCGGCGTGCGTATCTCGCCGGCCTGCTCGGAGAGATCGACGAGACACTCGCCGAGACGCTCCTGGCCGAGGCGGCACCGTGAGGATCGACCGTCTGCGCATCGGCGCCTACGGACCGCTCGCCGAGCTCGAGCTGGAAGGCCTCGCGGAGCACGATCTGCTGGTGATCTACGGCCCGAACGAGGCCGGCAAGTCGAACATGCGCTCGTTCGTCGCCTCGATGCTCTACGGCTTCTCACCCGCGGCGCGCGAGGACCATCCGGCGACGCCCGCCGACGGCCACGCCCATGGGGAGCTCGAGCTCGTGCTGCCCGGCGGCGAGCGCGTGCGCGTCGAGCGCCATCTGCGGGCGCGGCCCGCGGGCCGCGCCTGGCGAGGCGACGCGCAGGAGGAGCTTGCGAACCGCCCGCTCTCGGAGGTCGCGTGGCTCGAGCGCGGTACGTACCTGGCGCTGCATGCGCTCGACGCCGACGAGTTGCGCGGGCTGGACGCTGCGACCTGGCGGGAGATCGAGCAGCGCCTGCTGGGCGGCGCCTCGCCTGCATTCCTGCGGCCGGCAGCGATGGCCGCGCAGGATCTCATGGCCGCCGCGGACGCACTCTGGCGCGCCGATCGCCGAGGCAAGCCGCGCTCGGCCGAGCTCTCGGCACGCCTGAGCGCCCTGCGCGAGGCCCGCCGGGACGCACTCGCCGGGGCGCAGGCGCATGCCGAGGCGGCCGCGGAGCTGGCGGGCGTGCGCGCGGAGCTGGCACGCGCTCGCCGCGAGGAGGCTGCGCTCGACGGACGCCGCGACCTGCACGACCGGCACGCTCCGGCGCTGCGTGCCTGGCAGGAGCTCGAGCGCCTGCGCGTCGAGGCCGAGGAGCTCGTGCCCGAGGCACTCGCGGCACGCGTCGGAGCTCAGCCGGCCGAACGTCTCGAGGCGCTCAGGGGGGAGCTCGACGAGCGCAGGCGCGAGCTGGCCGAGATCACCGCGGAGCTCGAGCAGGCGGAGCTTGGGGCGCGTCTCGGCGAGCGCGAGCGGGTGCTGATCGAGCACGCTGCCATGATCCGCGAGGCGGCCCTGGCGCGCGCGCGCGAGGAGGGCGACCGCGACCAGCTGGTCGTCGAGCGCGCGCGCGCCGAGAGCCAGGCCGGCCGGAGCGACGATCTCGCGTTACGCGTGCTCGGGCGTCCGCTCCGGGAGGCCGACGCAGCCGCGCTCGAGACCGTGCAGATCGCCGACCTGCAGGCGTCGGCCATCCGCTGCGGAAGCGCCACGCGGGGCGCGACGGCACCGGTCATGCACGTCTCGGCGCCCGCCATCGTGGCCGCCGCCGTGCTCTGCTGCACGCTCGCCGCCCTGGCGATCGCGCTTCCGGGCCCGCGCCCGGTGCTCGCGCTCGCCGCCGCGCTCGCTGCGGTCGCGGCGGCGTTCCTAGTCGCGAAGCGACGGGGGACCCGGGCGATGCGCGATGCCCTCAAGGAGCACTCGATCGCCACGCGCGAGCTGCTCGCGGCGCTGGGCGACCTGCGGGTGGCCGAGTCGCGCATCGCGCACCCGGATCAGACGCTCGTCAGCGACGTCGAGCAGCTCCGGACGGTGAGGCGGGAGCAGGCCCTGGCGACGCAACGACTGGAGCAGCTGATCGACGCTGAGCGACGCGCGATCGAGCGCGGTGCGGCGCTCGCGGCTGTGCTCGGCACCGACGACCCGGAGCGACTCGCGGAGGAGCTCGAGGCGGCCCAGCGACGCGATGCCCAGGCCACCGCCGCCGGGGAGCGCGCCCGCGAGCTACGGCCCCGGGCGACGGCTTCGGCCGAGAGAGCGCGCGCGGTCGGCGACCGCCTCGCGCAGCTCGAGAGCATCGTGCGCAGCGCATCGCCGTCGGACGACGAGAGCGACGGCCTGGAGCGGCTGCACGCTGCCGCGGCTCGTCGCGTTGCGGCGGATCAGCGCGAGCGCAGCCTGATCGAGGGGGTGCCCGAGCTCGATTCGCTGCTTGCGACGGCGCGGGAGCGCGAGGCGCGCGGCGAGAACCTGGTGCTCTCGGACGACGACCACGCGACGCTCGTCGCCACTGTGCGGGAGGCGCGGGCGCGCGCCGAGGAGCTCGTGCTGCGCGAGCAGGACCTGAGCGCCCGGCTCGACAGGCTCGCTGCGGCGCGCACGGTCGGGGACGTCGAGGGCGAGCTGCAGGCAGTCGAGGGCGAGCTCGTGGCCGTCCGGCGCGAGCGCGACCGGCTGGCGCTGGCCGCGGCGATCGTGCGCCGCGCCGAGCGCGAGGTGCGTGAGCGCTACGCGCCGGCCTGGCTGCAGGCCGCGAGCCGCTATCTCGAAGCAATCACGCACGGGCGCTACAGCGGAGTCGCAATCGTGGAGACGCCCGCCGGCGAGCCCGTGCTGGAAGTCACGCGATCGGGTGAGCCGTTGCCGGTGCGCGTCGGCCCGCCGCTCTCGCGCGGCACGCTCGAGCAGATCTACGTCGCCGTCCGGCTGGCGCTCGTCGATGCGATCGACGCCGAGGCGCGCTTGCCGCTCTTCCTCGACGAGCTCTTCGCGCACTGGGACGCCCAGCGGCTCGATGCCCTGGCGGGAGTGCTCGGAGCGGTCGATGGGCGTCAGGTGCTGGTCTCCACCTGCCATGCCGCGCTGGCCGACCGGCTCGAGCGCTCGTGTGGCGCGCTCGTCGTGGAGCTCGCGGGACCGGACGGTGCGACCGTTCAGCGGGCACCGCGCCGGCTGGCCGTGGCCACCGCAGCGCCCGAGCAGGAGGGCCCGACCCTTCTCGATCTGCTCGAGGGCTGAGGCCGGCGCCGACTGCTCGTGCTCATCCGGCGGGAGCAAGCGCCGATGATCCGGCTGCAGGCGATCCAGCCGCTTCGAACGCCCCGCCACTCTTGAAAACAGTTCTAAGGTTCGGGCGTGGCAGCGACCGCCGAGCGTACGACGATCGCCACCACGGGCCTGACCAAGCGCTACGACGACGTCGTCGCCCTCGACGAGGTCAGCGTGGAGCTGGTCGACGACGCGATCGGCCTGCTGGGCGCGAACGGCGCCGGCAAATCGACGCTGATGCGGGCATTGCTCGGCCTCGTGGCGCCCGACGCGGGCACCGCCACGCTGCTCGGCATCGACGCGACAGCGCGCGGCCTCGAGCTGCGCCGGCGCATCGGCTACATGCCCGAGCACGAGTGCCTGCCCAGCTGGATGACCGCACGCGACCTGGTCGTGCACCTCGGGGAGTTGCGTGGCCTGCCTCGCCGCATCGCCGTGCTGCGCGCGAGCGAGGTGCTCTTCCAGGTCGGCCTGGAGGAGGAGCGCCAGCGCCTGATCGGGACGTTCTCGACTGGCATGCGCCAGCGGGTCAAGCTCGCGCAGGCGCTCGTCCACTCGCCCGAGCTCGTCGTGCTGGACGAGCCCACGAACGGGCTCGACCCGCAGGGCCGCGATGAGATGCTGGACCTCGTGCGGAGGCTCTCGCGCGACCTCGGGATCCGGGTGCTGTTCTCCTCGCACGTGCTGGAGGACGTGGAGCGCACATGCGACGCCGTGGTCGTGCTGCGCGACGGGCGCGTCGCCGCGCAGGGGCGGATCAGCGAACTGCGCGGGCGCGAGGCGGGCAGTGCGAGGATCAGCGCGGTCGGCGATCTCGGCGCGCTGCGCGCCGCACTCAGCGTCCGCGGCGTGCGGGTCGAGGATGGCGACGACGGCTGGCTCGCCGTGCACGGCGACGCCGGCATCCTGTCTGACGCGGTGCGCGACGCGTGTGCCGAGGCCGAGGTCAGCCTGCGTGCGCTGCTGCCGGGGGATCGCACGCTCGAGGACGCCGTGATCGGGGCGATCGCATGAGCGCCCGCCTCGAGGACATCCGCTACGCGCGCTACGACGGTGTGCGCAGGCCGCCGTGGTTCGCGCTCGTCTCGCTTGCGCGCTGGAGTGCCCTCGGGGCGCTTGGCGCGCGCAAGAGCTGGCGCGCCAAGTTCCTCCCGATCACGCTGACGCTGATCGCCTTCCTCCCCGCCTTCGCGGTGCTGGCGATCCGCGCGATCGTCGGCCAGACCTTCGCTGACCGCTTCCCGGAGCTCATCCCCTATCGCCAGTACCTGACCGAGATCGGTCTCGATGTCACGATCTTCGCCGCGATCCTGTGCCCCGAGCTGCTCTGTCCCGATCGACGCGACAACGTGCTCTCGCTGTATCTGTCGACGGCGGTGAGCCGCTTCACCTACGTCGTCGGGGAAGTTCCTCGCCGCGCTCGTGCCGTTGCTCTGCCTGACGCTGCTGCCGGTGCTGCTGCTGTTCGTCGGGAACACGTTCTTCGCCGACTCGGCCACGAGCTACCTCGCCGACCACTGGCTCGACCTGCTGCGCATCGTCGCGTCCGGCCTGCTGCTCGCGTCATACGTGAGCCTCGTCGGGCTCGCGGTGGCGTCGTTCACGAGCCGGCGGGCGTTCGCGCTCGGCGGCTATGCGGCACTGATGCTGATCCCCACCTATGTCGGCGGCGCGCTCGTGTTCGGCGCCGGCCTCGACCGCCATCTGCAGCTGATCATGCTGGGGCGCCTGCCGATCGCGGCGACACGCTCCCTCTATCCGGGCAACCAGGAACAGGCGCACGCGCTCGCCGGCTGGTGGTGGTGGTCGGCGTGCGGGGTCGTCATGCTCGTCTCGGCGGGTTGCCTGTGGCGGCGCTACCGGAGGGCAGACGTCTGACGCTCGTCTTCCAGGGCGTCTCCAAGTGGTATGGCGACACCGTCGCCCTGGCCGAGGTCTCGTTCGAGCTGGCGCCCGGCGTGACCGGCCTGCTCGGGCACAACGGCGCCGGCAAGTCCACCGCGCTCGCGTTGTGCGCCGGCTTCGCCGATCCCAGCACGGGCACGGTCCGAGTGCTCGGGCTCGATCCTCGCCGCAAGCCCGAGGTCTACCGGCGGATCGGGATCGTGCACGACCGCGACGGCCTCTGGCCCTTCCTCACGGCGCGCGAGCTGGTCGAGCTCATGGCCGGCCTGCGCGACGTGCCCGATCCGCGCAAGGCCGCAGCCGAGGCGCTCGCGACCGTCGGGCTCGAGGACGCCGCGGAACGACGCGTCGGGGGCTTCTCGAAGGGCATGCGACAGCGCGTCAAGCTCGCCCAGGCGCTCGTGCACTCGCCCGAGCTGCTCCTGCTCGACGAGCCGCTGAACGGGCTCGACCCGGTGCAGCGCCGCCACGTCGTCGAGCTGATCCGCCGGCTCGGAGCCGAGGGCCGCACCGTGCTCGTGTCCTCCCACGTCTTGCCACGAGGTCGAGCGCATGGCGCCGCGCGTGGTCGTGCTCGTCAACGGCCGCCTGGTGGCCGAGGGCGAGACGGGCGCGATCCGCGACCTGATTCGCGACCGGCCGCGCACGCTGCGCATCGCCGCCGGCACCGCAGCGCAGGCGCTGGCCCGCGAGCTCGTCGGCGAAGGCCTCGCGAGCGGCGTGCGGCTCGACACCGGCGTTCCTCGTGGTCGAGACCGGGGACATGGACGCGCTCGGCCGCCGTCTCATGCCCCTGGCGCGCGCGCTCGGCGCGACCGTGGATCGCGTCGAGCCGCTCGGCGACGATCTCGAGAGCGTCTACACGTACCTGACCGATCACGCCCGCGGGCGGGGCCGCTGAGTGAACCGCGCGCTGTTCCGTCTCGCGCTGCGCCGGCTGTTGCTGCGCCGACGCTCCCTCCTGCTCGCGTTCGCGCCCATGCTCGCGGCGCTGGTGGCCGTCGTCCAGGCTGCCGGCGGCACGGCAGACGCCAGGGCCTTCTCGTCGCTCATGGAGCAGCTCTTCCTGCCCACCATCCTGCCCTTCCTGGCACTCGTGATCGGCGCAAGCGCCATCGGCGAGGAGCGTGACGACGGCACGATCCTGTATCTCGCATCGACCCCGCTCACGCGCCTCGCGATCGTCCTCCCGGCAATCGTCGCCGCGGCGCTCACGACGATCGTGCTGTGTCTGCCGGGTCTCGCGATCGTGATCGCCCTCTCGCAGGGCGACGATTTCAGCGCCTCGGCATCCGCGTGGGCGATCGCGTCCGTCGTGGCCGGCGCCTGCGCGTACACGGCGGTGTTCGGAGCGCTCTCGCTGCGCGTCAAGCGTCCCGTCGTGATCGGGTTGATCTACGTGCTCTTCTGGGAAGGCTCGATCGCGACATTCGCGCCCAGCGCGCGCTGGCTCTCGCTCGCCGCGTACCAGCGCGCGGTCGTGGCCGGCGGGCTGCCGGAATTCACCGACTACAACGTGCCGGCGATCGGCGCGTTCGCCGCGGCGGCGGTGCTCGCCGGGGTCGCGGCGGCGGCCACCTGGTGGTGCGGCCGGCGCCTCGCGCACGTCGAGTTGCCCTGACCGGGTCGTGGGAGTATGGTCGGCGCGTGAGCTGCACGCTCCTCCAGTCGATCCAGGGCGTGTTCTTCGAGACGCGGCAGTCCCTCCGCCGATGACCGCCCCGCGCACCGACGTCCCGCAGTCGGGATCCAGCACCGCCACCACGGGACGGCCGGTCATGCTGCTCACCCTCGACGTGCCGCTCGACCCGCGCGCGCAGCGCTTCGCGCTGGAGGCCGCCCTGGGCGCAGGCTGCCCGCTCGTGCTCTGCGATGCCGTGCCCGTCGGCCCCAACTCCGCCGCAGCCGTGCTGCGGATGCGCGGGCGACCCGACGCCGACCGGTCGCTGCGGGCAGCGGCGGGCGAGGCGCGCTCCCTCGGCGTGCATGTCGACGAGCTGATCTTCCACAGCCCGCGGCCGCTGGCCGCGGCCACCACGCTGTGCTCCGAGCGAGGCATCGGCCTGCTGGTCTTCGGGCCCTCGCGCGCAGCCGCCGGCCGCTGGCGCTACCGCGCCTGGACGCGGCGGGTGCGCCGTGACACGCCCTGCCTGGTCTGGCTCCCGGAGGACTAGCGGGTCGCCAGCCGCTCGATGAGCTCGGCGGCGACTGCGGTTCCCGACCTGCTCTGCAGGCGCCGCGCCATCCGCGCGAGGCGGCTCTGCAAGGCGGTATCTGCGAGCAGGCGGTCGACGGCGCCCGTCAGCTCCGCCGCCTCGCACGTGTAGGTCGCGAGTCGCACGCCGAGCCCGGTCTCGTCGATGCGCTGCGCGTTGTCGTACTGATCCCAGAAGATCGGCAGCACGACCATCGGCTTGCCGTGGTGGAGCGCCTCGCAGGTCGTGTTGTTGCCACCGTGCGTGATCACGAGGTCGACCCGGGGGAGAATCGAGGGTTGCGGCAGGTGCCCCTCGCCGCACATGTTGTCGTGCAGCCGGATCTGCTCGGCGAGCGGGCCCTTGGAGACGATCACGCGGTGCTCGGTGGCGCCGAGGATGTCGACCAGGCGCTGCATCAGCTCGACGTCAGCCGAGCCGAGCGAGCCGAGGGAGAGATAGAGCAGTGATCCCGGGCGCTCGCGCAGGTGCTCCGGCAGCTCCCACGGCTCATCCGAGCGCACGCTCGTCTGCACGTTGTGCCAGGTCGCGTCGAGCGCGATGCGAGCGGGCGTAGTCGACCTCGTCCGGGTAGCCATAGAGGTTCAGGTAGGGCGAGGTGTCCATGAACTCGAGCCCGGGGAGCGGCGGTGCGCCGGATTCGCGCCGGAACTCGTCGAACGAGGCGTGCAGGTCGGCGTGCGTGCGCCGGAATTCCGCCGAGAACGCCGCCCAGGACGAGCGGTCGCCCGCGGGATAGCCGGAGAACACGGGGGGCAGCGCGGGATCGGGAATCTCCAGCGGGTTGCACGAGACGATGCGCACCCAGCGCCGCCCGCTCGCTGCGAGGGCGGGGAACGAGACGACGTTGTCCTCGACGATGACGTCGGGATTCAGCTCGTCGATGATCTCGAGCAGCCGCGAGTGGACGTAGCGCGCGCCGTCGCAGAGCGCCTCGAACGTCGGTGCGATGAACGCGCCCAGCTGCTCGAGCGTCGGCTTGCGGAAGACGGGCGCGGTCTCGTGGATGAAGTCGATCCAGAACTGGCCGGGCGCCTCCTCCTGCGCGGGCGGCGGGCCGAGCCGCATCAGGCGCTCCTCGAAGCCGCGCGCCTCGAGCGTGCCCGCGAACGACTCCTCGACGATGAAGACGACCCGGTGCCCGCGCTCGCGCAGCACCTGGCCGATGCCGGCGCAGTTGTTGGTCGGGCCGTGGGCGCCCTCGGGGAAGAAGACGATCGTGGCCATGGCGTCAGGGCGCCCTGTGCGCGGCGATCGTCATGCCGAGCACGATCGTGACGAGCCCCGCCGTGACCAGCGAGCAGACGAACGCCGCCGCCGCGCCGAATGCGACATAGGCGCCCATCGCGACCGGTATGCCCGCAACGACTCCGGGCGCGAGCACGAGACGCCGCTCGGGCATCCAGCGTGGGCCTGCGAGCCAGGCGGCGATGGCGTTGGCCTGCACGACGAGGCCGACGACCGCCGCCAGGCCGCCCACGAATTCGCCGGCGAAGAGACCGAGCACGGCGAGCACCACCGGCGATGCACGCGAGCACGATGCCCCCCCGGATCGCCCTGGCGTCGCGCCGGGCGAGCTCTCGCAGCTGATCCTCCATGAGGGCGGTACGGGGTGGGCGGGCACGTGCCCGCCCACCCCGAGCAGATCAGTCGCCCGCCGCAACCTCGGCGCGATGCTCCTCGAGCACCCCGCCCTTGTGCCTCTGCACGGCGTAGTAGTAGACGACGCCCACTCCGAGCAGGACGATCGTGGCCATATCGGGCCCCACTTGTAGGTGTCGTCGATGTAGAGCGCGACGCGTGGCCACTCGAGGTTGATGACCATCGCCGCGCCATAGACGATGCCGATGATGTTGAGGGGCTTCCCCCAGCCACCCAGTTTGAACAGCCCCTCCTTGGCATCCGGCAGGTTTCCGGGCCAGCCGGCGAAGCGCTGCTTGAGCAGCGGGATCGTCACGCCCAGGTACGCCAGGTACATCAGGATGATGCCCATCGAGATGATGATCGTGAAGGCCGACGGGTTCTGGATGTTGAAGGCCAGGATGATCAGCGCGATGATCCCCGACGTGAGCGCCGGCACGACCGGCACCCGGCGCCTCGCGGAAACGCTCGCGAGCCCGCGTGCGAACGGCAGGTTGTTGTCACGCGCCATCGCGAACAGGATGCGAATGCTCATGGCCTGGATGGCGAGGCAGCACACGAAGATGGCGAGCGCGACGTCCGCCAGCCAGAGGTTGCCCCAGGAGTCGCCGAGCACGTCCTTCGTGATGCTCGTGAGCCCGCCGGCCGTGGCCGGCTGATCGACGGCCATCGTGCCGAAGCCGATGAGCAGGAACCCCAGGATGCCGGCTGTCAGCAGGCCCGCCAGATCGCCTTTGGCGCGGTGCGTCGCGGATCGTCCGTCTCCTCGGCGAGTGAGCCGGCCGAGTCGAAGCCGTACATCACGTAGAGCGGCATGATCGCACCCAGGAGCAGCGCGCCGAAATACCCCCAATCGTGCCCGGCGCCCGTGCCGTCGGTCTTGAACAGCACCGAGGGGCCGTGCTGGATGTTGACGGCCAGGATGATGATCAGGCCGACCGCCCCGATCAGCTCGGCGATCACGCCGATGTTGTTGACCGTCGAGATGATCTTCACCCCGAGCAGGTTCACGGTCGTCGTGAGGAGGATCATCACGGCGCCGAGGATGAACGCGTTCTTGGCGAACGCGGGATCCTGGAAGGCGCAGTTGTGCGAGCTGTCGGCCGGGCCGGCCGTGCAGTCCACGATCTGGAACTTGTCCGAGATCTGCGGCAGGATCACCTGCCAGGCGAGCGCGACGGCAGGGATCGTGACGATCTGCGCGCACAGGTAGATCCAGCCGGTGTTCCAGGCCCAAGGTCTGCCCGCGAGCCGCTTCGACCACTGGTACACGGAGCCCGCCAGCGGATAGTGAGCCGCGAGCTCGGAGAACTGCAGGGCGACGGTCATCTGGCCGAGGAAGACGAACGGCCAGGCCCAGATGAAGGCGCGACCGGCGAAGAAGAAGCCCAGAGCCGCGGTCTGGAACATGCCGGTCAGGATGGAGATGTACGAAAAGCCGGCCGCAAAGCTCGAGAACGACCCAAGCGTGCGGTTCAACTCCTGCTTGTACCCGAGCGTCGCAAGATCCTGCGCGTCGGACTGTGCCGGTTGACTCATGGGCCCTCCTGCGTTGCGTGAGCCGGTCGGGGGAGCAATGCGCGTGCGACTCTCTCACGCGGGCCGACTCAGTGCAAGCGGAGCGTTTGGGGCCGGCTCAGCCGCGCAGACGCTCGCCGCTCGGGTCGTAGAGCGGCTCGTGGGTCACGGTCGCACCGTGGTGCTCGCCGAAGATGTCGATGTCGACCTCCGTGCCCTCGTGCGCGAGCTCCGGCGGCAGCCAGCCGAGCAGGACGTGGCGGCCGACGGTGTAGCCGAAATCGGCGCTCGTCACGTAGCCGACGGCACGGCCGTCGCGGATCAGCGGCTCGCCCCCGTAACAGGTGGCGTCGACGTCGTCGAGGACGAGGCAGCGGAGCCGCTTGCGCGGGCCTCGCTCGCGCGCGGCAAGCGCGGCGTCGCGGCCGTTGAAGCGCGGCTTCGTGAAGTGCACGGTGAAGCCCAGACCGGCCTCGAAGGGCGTGTGCTCGCGCGTCATGTCGACGCCTGCGAAGCGGTAGCCCTTCTCCATGCGCAGCGAGTTGAAGGCGCCCGTCCCGCATGCGACGACTCCCAGGTCGGCGCCGGCATCGAAGAGCTGATCCCAGAGATAGCGGCCGTGCTCCGTCGGCGTGTAGAGCTCCCAGCCCAGCTCGCCGGCATACGAGATGCGCAGCGCGAGCGCGGGTACGGCGCCGACCCAGATCTCCCGCGCCGCGAGGTAGGGGAACGAGAGGTCGTCCGGGCTGACGCGCGCGAGGAGCGCGTGTGCGCGAGGGCCCCAGAGCCCGAGCACGCCCAGCGAGGACGACACGTCGCGCAGGCGCACGGAGGCTCCCTCGGGTAGTTCGCTGCGCAACCACGCCACGTCTCGTGGCCCCGACCCGCCACCGGTGACGAGCAGGTAGCGCTCGTCGCCCAGGCGCGTGACCGTGAGGTCGCAGACACAGCCACCGTCGTGATCGAGCACCGTCGTGTAGAGGATCCGCCCGACCGGCCGGTCCATCTCGCTCGCGCAGACGCGGTTGAGCCACTCCACGACGCCCGGGCCCCTCTGCCTCCACCTTCACGAACGGCGTGAGGTCGAACACGCCGACGCCGGTGCGCGTGGCGTGATGTTCGCGACCGATCGTCGGCGACCAGTGCCGCTGCGCCCAGGCCGATCGCTCGGGCATGACGTCGGGCAGCGGCAGCGCATCGTTGGCCCTGAACCACTGCGCGCGCTCCCAGCCGGCGCTCTCGGTGAGCTCGGCTCCGTGGTCGAGGAAGCGCTCGTGCCAGGGGGTCGTGCGCACTCCCCGCGGGTGCGCCAGCACCTGGCCCGGGTGGATGATGTCGTAGACCTCGTCGTACTGCGTGCGACCGCGCGCCTTGACGTACAGCGGGCTCTGCTGGAAGTGGTGCAGCCGGTCGGGGTGCATCGGCCCCAGGTCGAGCTCGCAGCGGCCCGTCGTCAGGAGGTCGACGACCGCCTTCGCGGTGCCGCCGCCGTGCGTGACCCAGATGCCGTCGGCCAGCCAGAGCCCGCCGACCTGCGACGTCGGCCCGGCGAACGAGTTGTTGTCGACCGCGAACGAGAAGTGCCCGTTGAACGTCTCGGCGATGCCCACGCCGGCGAGCGGCGGCAGCAGCTCGTGCGCCCAGCCCAGCGACTCGGGCCAGTGCTCCTGCGAGAACGGCCCCGTCGCGATCTGGTGTCCCGCAGGATGCCGCTCGAGCTCGTGCGGCTCGATCGTGATCGGGTCGTGGCCGTAGGCGCCGATGCCGTAGCCGTCGCCGCGCTGGCGGAAGTACATGGCGCGGTCCTGGTGGCGCAGGATCGGATGCTCGATCTCCACCGACGCGCCGGCCAGCTCCGGCAGCGGCTCGGTCCAGGCGAAGAGGTGCTGCATCGGCTGCATCGCGATCACGGGCAGACCGATCGAGCGCATGAACTCGGGTGCCCAGAGGCCGAGCGAGACGAGCGCGGTCGACGTGGCGATCGTGCCCTGGTCGGTCTCGACGCCGCGCACGCGCCCGCCGGCCATGTCGATGCCGGTCGCGCGCGTGGTGCCGATGAACGTCGCGCCGCGTTCCTCGGCGCGCTCCTGCAACGCCTGGCAGATGTTGGCGCCCTTTGCGATGCCGTCGCTCGGGACGTACAGGGCGCCGTGCACCCGCTCGCGGTCGAGCAGCGGGCTGTGGCGCAGCGCCTCGTCGGGGCCGATGACATGGCTCTCGAGACCCCACGACGTGGCGAACGCGTGCCGGCGCCGGAGCTCGTCGAGCCGCTCCGGCGTGGTGGCGACCTCGAGCGAGCCGACCTCCCACCAGGTGCGTCGCTCGGGCGTGTCGAGCTCGCGATAGAGCGCCCGCGACCACTGCGCGAGCGTGCACGAGAGCTTCGAGCCGTTGGTCTGGAAGCACAGGCCGGGGGCGTGGAACGACGAGCCTCCCGTGTCGCCGATCGGGCCCTGGTCGATCACGACGACGTTGCGCAGGCCCGCCTGCGTGAGGTAGTACGCGGCCGAGCAGCCGACGATGCCGGCGCCGATCACGACGACGTCTGCGCGCTCCTTCATGCAGTCGGGGCGGTGCAGATGCGAACCAGCTCGCGCTCCAGCCCGCCCTCGCCCACGACGCGCTCGCTCAGCGGCAGGCCGAGCAGCGAGGCCGCGTGCTCGGCAGCTCTGCGCAGGGCAGGGGTCGGTCGCTGCGCGAGCCACACGCATCGGCGATAGGAATGGAAGTACTCGTCGCGCAACTCGGGATAGCGGTCGAGGCCGAGCGAGCGCCACACCGTGTGCTCGAACGTGCGGGCGAGGAAGTCGGTGAGGAAGTACGTGCCCGGTTCCTCCGCCAGCGACTCCCGCACCTCCTCGAGCGAGAAGAGGTCATAGCACGTGTCGCCCGCGAGGCGCTCGATCCCGGTGCCCTGAAGCAGGGCGTCGACGGCGCCGTAGCTTCCGCAGTCGGCATAGGCGACCGCGACGCGGTCGTGGCGGCCGCGCAGCTCGGCGAGCTTCTCGGCCACGGCCGGCGCGATCTGCTCGGGCCGGTTGTGCAGCTGCGGCGGCAGGGCGTGCACGTCGAGATCGAGGCCTCGCCGGCGCGCGATCGCACGCACGTGCAGTGCGAGCGCCCCGCAGGCGACGACTCCGACGGTCATGCCGGGAAGGCGAGCTGGTCGACGAAGAGATCGTTGAAGTCGGGCCGGTCGGACAGCTCGACGTACTCGACCTCGTGCACCAGCGCGGCGGCCGCGGCGCGCTCCTGGGCCGAGAGCAGGATCATCTTCGCGCCCTCGCCGGCAACGTTGCCCGCCGCGACGATCCGCGGGAGCGCGAGCTTGGGCACGAGCCCGATGCGCACGGCGCTGGCCGGCGACAGGTAGGACCCGAACGAGCCCGCCAGCAGCACCTGCTGGATATCCGCGACCTTGACGCCCAGCTCCTCGACCAGCAGCGCCCAGCCCGTCGCGATCGACGCCTTCGCGAACTGCAGCTCGCGCACGTCTCGCTGCGACAGGTAGACGGCGCCCTCGGGGTCGCCCGGCTCGGCCGCCCAGGCGAGCACGAAGATGCGCTCGCCGTCGATCGCCACCAGGCGCTCGGCGAGTACGGGATGGAGCTCGGCCGCAACCTCGTCGGGCAGGAAGCGCCCCGAGTGGTCGAGCAGCCCGCACTTCACGAGCTCCGCCACCGCGTCGACGAGGCCGGATCCGCAGATGCCGAGGGGCGCCGTGTCCCCGATCACGCCGAGCCGGACCTCCTCGTCCGCGATGCGCACCGTCTCGACCGCGCCGTCCGCGGCCCGCATGCCGCAGCGGATCTGGGCTGCCTCGAAGGCGGGCCCGGCCGGCGCGGCGGTGGTGAGCAGCCGCTCGGCGTTGCCGAGTGCGATCTCGCAGTTCGTGCCGACGTCGATGAACAGCCGCAGTCGCTTGTCGCGCGTCATTCCCGACGCCAGCAGGCCCGAGACGATGTCGCCGCCGACGTAGGCGCCGAGGGCCGGGAAGACGTGGGCGTGCGCGCGCGGATGTACGGCGATGCCGAAGTCGGATGCGCGCATGAGCGGATAGCTCGACGCCGCCATGATGAAAGGCGCCACGCCGACGGGCTCCGGGTCGACGCCGAGCAGCAGCTGCGTCATCGTGGCGTTGCCCGCCAGCGCGACCTCGTAGACCTCCTCCGGCGCCACCTCGCCGTGCTCCAGCACCTCGCCGACGAGCTCGGCGAGCGTGTCCCGCGCGAGCTCCTGCAGCTTCGGCAGCACGGTCGGGTCCATCATCGTCGCCGAGATGCGCCGGATCACGTCGGCGCCGTAGGGCTGCTGCCGGTTGAGGATCGAGCGCACCGCAGCGGGCGTCCCCGTCGAGAGGTCGAGCAGGGTGGCCACGACCGTGGTGGTGCCGAGGTCGAACGCGATGCCGAACATGCGCCCGGTCGTGTCGTCGGCCTCGACGCCGATCAGCTCGTCGTCGACCACGACGGCCGTGACCTTCCAGTCGCTCGCGCGCACGAGCTGCGGCAGGGTGCGCACGACGTCCACGCCGAAGCGCAGCTCGAGGTCGTCCATCGCGGCGAGGATGCGCTCGAGATCGCTGACCTGATCCTGCAGCGTCGGCTCGGAGAGCTCCAGGTAGCGCTTCTGTACGCTCGGGCGGAGGATCACCTGGCGCCCGACGCCGACCGTGGCCGCCTTGGGCCGCGTCTGCAGCGGCGGCACGTCGATCACGAGGTCGCAGCTGGCCTGCGCGCGACACGCGAGCCGCCAGCCGTCGCGCAGCTCGTCGGCGCTGAACGCGCGCGGATCGACCGAGCTGACCGGCAGCTCGCCCTCGACGATGCGCACCTTGCACTTCTTGCAGGTGCCGTAACCGCCGCAGGTGGAGTCGATCGCGACGCCGTTCCAGCTCGCGGCGTCGAACAGGCTGACGCCGGGCGGCACCCGCACCTCCGGCCCGTCGGGGAGGAAGCGCAGCCGTACGCGGCCGACACCCTCGCCCGTCATCGCCTCCTGAGAGGCCACGCTCACGAGGGCACTGCCGCCTGACGCGCGCGGTGAGCCGAGATCCAGTTCGCGCCCCACTCGTCCTTGCCGAGCATGAGATCGCTCGCCCGCACGCTCCGCACGCACTCCTCCGAGAGCGCGTTCATGATCGCGCTGGTCAGCCCGTGGGCCGACGCCATGGCGAGGAACGCGGCGTTGAGCGCGTGGCGCTCCGGGAGGCCGAAGGACACGTTGGACGCGCCGAGGCACATGTTCACGCCGAGCTCGTCGCGGATCATCTCGATGGCGTCCAGCGTGATGCGCACGGCCTGCGGATCGGCGCCGACCGTCATCGCCAGCGGGTCGATCAGCACGTCGGAGGGCGGGATGCCGTGATCGCCGGCCACCGAGACGATCTTGCGCGCGATCTCGAGGCGCTTCTCCGCGGTCTCGGGGATCCCCGTCTCGTCGTTGGCGAGCCCGATCACGGCCGCTCCGTGCCTGGCGACGATCGGCAGGATCGCCTCGAGGCGCTCGTCCTCGCCCGTCACCGAGTTGACGAGCGCCTTGCCCTCGTAGGCGTCGAGCCCCGCCTCGAGCGCTTCGATGACCGAGGAGTCGATGCAGATCGGCAAATCGGTGTGGTCCTGCACGAGCCGGATCACGCGCGCAAGCAGATCGGCCTCGTCGACCAGCGGGATGCCCGCGTTGATGTCGAGCATGTCGGCGCCCATGGCGACCTGCGCGTCGACGTCCTCCAGCACGGGCTCGAGATTGCCGTTGCGCAACTCCTGCGCGAAGGCCTTGCGCCCGGTCGGGTTGATCCGCTCGCCGATGATGCAGAACGGCTTGTCGATTGCGATGGTGACGGTCCTAGACCGCGACTGTAGAACCGTGTCCACTCGCTTCTCGCTCCTTGGTTGTTGGGATGCCGAGCCGCTCGCACAAGCGCCCGACTGCGTCGTCCTTGCGGAACGAGATGAGGTGCAGGCCACGTACGCCAGGTTGGCCGAGCGCGTGCGCCGCTTGCTCGACGGCAAGCTCGAACGCCTCTGCGCGTGGATCGGCGGCATTCTTGACGCGCTCGATCACGGCCGCCGGCACCGAGATGCCCGGCACCTCCGCGTCCATGAACTCGAGCGGCCGTGCGCCGGCGACGAGGCAGATGGACGGCAGCAGCGCGGTGTGCCGGTAGAGGCCGATGCGCTCGCCCTCGGCGCAGAACGCCTCGAGATGCGCCGGCTCGTAGCCGATCTGCAGCTGCAGGAAGCGCGCGCCCGCAAGCGCCTTCTTGTGCGCCCGCTGCGCGCGATAGGCCAGCGGGGGCGCCCCGGGGTTCTCGACGGCGCCGATGAACAGGTGCGGCGCCGGCTCGATCTTGCGGCCGGAGAGGTATTCGCCCCGCGCGATCGCGGCTGCGGCGACGATGGCCTGCGGTCCGTCCAGGTCGAACACTCGCCGTGCCTCCCGCTCGTCGCCGGCCGTGACGTCGTCGCCGGTGAGGCAGGAGATGTTCTCCACGCCGTGCAGCGCGGCGCCGACGATGTCGGCCTGGATCGCGAGGCGGTTCTTGTCGCGGCAGACGACCTGCATGATCGGCTCGACGCCGCACTGCTTCAGGGCGATGGCCACTGCCACGTTGGAGGCGTGCGCGTGCGCGGCCGTGTTGTCGGTGGCGTTGACGGCGTCCACCCAGGGCGCGTACTGCTCGAGCCGCGCGCGCACGGCCTCGAGGCCGCCGCCGTCGACAACCGGCAGTTCCCCCGTCAGGACGAGGCCGTCGCCGGCCAGTTTGCGCTCGAGCTCGGACATGCCGCTAGCCGGCGTCTCCGGGCTTCCAGCCTGCGGGCGTGCGACGGTCGCGCTTGCTGATGAAGTTGGCCCAGGAGGACGTGTTCTTGAGCTGGTTGTCGACGGGAGGGCGCAGGTCGTTGTACTCCTCGCGCCAGTGCCTGGGCAGTCCCGGCATGCCCTCTGCGCGCTCGTAGCCCTTCAACCACACGCAGCGCATCTCGGGCTTGACCTCGCAGTTCCCGTTTGCCCGCACGCCTCCGCACGGCCCGTTGCGGAGCGTCTTCGGGCAGTTCATCGGGCAGGTCATGCCGGTCGAGTGCAGCACGCACTGACCGCACATCTGGCACCCCCAGACAGGGCCCTTGACCGCCTTCTCGATGAGGGCGAGCGGCTTCACGCGGGTACGAGCGCCCGCCGCTTCTCGATCAGGTCCTTGGCCAGGCGCACCGCGGTGGAGGCATCCGCGGCATAGCCGTCGGCGCCGACGGCGTCCGCGTACTCCTGCGTGACGGGCGCGCCGCCGACCATGATGATGACCTTCTCGCGCAGGCCGGCCTTCTCGATGGCGTTGATGTTGGCCTTGAACATCGGCATCGTGGTCGTCAGGAACGCCGAGAAGCCGACGATCTCGGGCTTGTGCTCCTCGATCTGCTCGACGAAGCGCTCGGGCGGGACGTTCACGCCGAGATCGATGACCGTGAAGCCGGCGCCCTCGAGCATGATGTTCACGAGGTTCTTGCCGATGTCGTGCACGTCGCCCTTGACGGTGCCCATCACGAACGTGCCGATCTGCTGCACGCCCTCTGCGACCAGCAACGGGCGCAGGATGTCGAGCGCGCCCTGCATGGCGCGAGCGGCGATCAGCATCTCGGGCACGAAGTAGTCACCGCGCTCGAAGCGCGCCCCGACCTCCTCGAGCGAGGGGATGAGAGCGTCGAACAGCATCGAGCTCGGCTCCAGGCCCTCTTCGAGGCCCAGGTTGACGAGGTCGGCCACCTCCGGCTTGTTGCCGATCAGCGTGTTGTCGAACAGTCCCTGCAGAATCTCGTCGTGCGTCATGGTCATCCTCGCTCCAGGGTGATGTACCCGAGTCGGGTGGACAGGACGGCGGCCTGCTCGACGAGCAGCGCACCCATGTTGTCGAGCTGGGACGACCCGAGCCGGAAGCTCGGGCCGGAGATGGAGAGAGCGGCGACGCACGTGCCGGTCGCGCCGCGCACCGGTGCCGCGACGGCCGAGAGCCCGACCTCGATCTCGTCGACGGCAGTCGCGTAGCCGACCGCTCGAATCGTGTCGAGGGCCGCGGTGAGGTGGTCTCGATCGCAGATGGTGTGCGGCGTGAAGCGCATCAGCTCGCCAGGCGGGAGCGTCGCGGCGCCGAAGGCGAGGAACACCTTGCCGTTCGCCGCCGGGTGGAACGGCACCGTGCGCCCGACCCAGTTGGCTGCGCCGATCATGTGACGGGAGTCGACCTGCGCGAGGTGATTCACGCCCGTGACGGCCGGCACGGCGAGGTTGATCGTCTCGCCACTCTCGGCTGCCAGCGTGCGCAGCACCGGATCCGCCAGCGCGACCAGGTCGGCATCCGCGACCCCGCGTTGCGCGAATCGCAACAGCGCCGGGCCGGGGCGAATGGCGCCGCGGGCGGAATCGCGCTGCACGAGTGCGTTTCGCTCGAGCGCCGCGACGACCCGCGAGGCTGTGCTCTTGGGCAGATCCGTGAGACGTGCGAGCTCGCCGAGCGTCGTCGGCCGATCCTGATCCAGCACGAGGACGAGCAGCTGGGCAGCCCGCTCGATGGCCTGCGAACCGCTTGGGCGAGTTGTCTCGCCTTGACTCAGCACGTGGGACTCATGTTTCCTATGGTGGAATTTAGCGCCGAATCGCCGGTTCCGTCAATCACCCATCAGACCGGGGGCCGCATGTTCGTCAACAAGCTGCCGCGGTACGAGATCCTCTCGCCCGACGCGGTCGAGACGCTCGAGCACGGCTGGAAGCGGATCGTCAGCGAGCTCGGCGTGGAGTTCCTGCTCCCCGAGGCTGTCGAGTTGTTCGCCCAGGCGGGCATGCGGACGGAGGGCGACAACGTCTGGTTAGACCCGGATTTCATCCTCGAACAGGTGGGCAAGGCACCGCGCAACTTCGACGTGCAAGCGCGCAATCCGGCCCACAACGTGCACATCGGGGACGACAGCATGGTGTTCTCGTCGATGTACGGGTCGCCGTTCGTCCGCCAGGGCGACGTGCGTCGCGACGCGACGATGGACGATTTCCGCAACTTCGCGAAGCTCGCCCACTCGTTCCCCGAGCTCGACATGACCGGCGGCACGCTCGTCGAGCCCAACGACACGCCGCTCGACTCGCGCCATCTCGACATGGTGCTGGCCCTGCAGACGCTCTCCGACAAGGCGTACATGGGGTCGGTGACCTCGGGGCCGAACGCGGCGGACACGGTGCGCATGACCGAGATCCTGTTCGGCGGCCGTCAGGCGATCGAGGAGCTGCCGGGCGTGATCTCGTTGATCAACGTGAACTCGCCCCTGCGCTTCGACGATCGCATGCTCTCCGCGATGTTCGAGTACGTGCGCGCGAATCAGCCGGTGCTCATCACGCCGTTCCTGTTGATGGGAGCGATGTCGCCGGTCTCGATACCGGCGACGCTGGCGCAGCAGCTCGCCGAGGCGCTGGCCGGCATCGCGCTCACGCAGCTCATCCGCCCAGGCGCTCCCGTGATCCTCGGCTCGTTCCTCTCGAACACCGACATGCAGTCAGGCTCTCCCGCCCTCGGCACGCCGGAGTCGGCGATCGGGCTGCTCTGCACCGGCCAGATGGCCCGCCGCTACGGCCTGCCGTTCCGCTCGGGCGGCGGGCTGACCTCGAGCCAGACGTGCGATGCGCAGGCAGCGTACGAGGCGATGATCGTGATGACGCCGACGTTCCTGGCGGGCACCAACTACGTCATGCACGCGGCAGGCTGGCTCGAGGCCGGGCTCGTCGCCTGCTACGAGAAGTTCATCGTCGACATCGAGATCCTGCGCATGCTGCAGGTGCAGTTCACGCCGCTCGAGATCGACGAGGAGAGCCTCGCCTACGGCGCGCACCAGGAGGTCGGCGCGGGCGGCCACTTCCTGGGCGCCGTGCACACGCTGGAGCGCTTCCGCGAGTGCTTCTACCGCCCGCTGCTCTCGTCGACGGAGAACTTCCAGCGCTGGGAGCGCCTCGGCGGCCGCGACGCAACCGAGCGAGCGGGCGAGATCTACGCAAAGACGCTGGAGGAATACGAGGAGCCGGCGATGGACGCGGCCATCCGAAGCGAGCTCGAGGAGTACGTGACGCGCCGCCGCGCGGAGCTCGGCGACTAGCTGCAACACGGGGTCTGACCCG
>CAWJTT010000009.1:0-204682 GCA_963845865.1 uncultured Actinomycetes bacterium | reverse complement strand
CGCCAGTCCCGGCGCCGTCGCCAGACGGCGGGCCACGTCGACGACGGGCGGCGGGTGACTGCGGCACCGAACGCACGCACGCCCGTTCCCGCCTGCAGGAGCGCCACGGCGGCAGAGGCGCGCCGCGGCGACCAGTGCTTGCGGGCGAGCTCGACGCGGCAGCGGAGGTTCATCTCGCGCTTGTCCACCGAGAGCGAGGACGCTCCAACGTGATGGAGGATCACGGCGTCGGGGGTGATCGCCGGGTGATAGCCGCGACTGCGTGCGCGCGCCGCGAGGTCGGCGTCCTCGCCGTACATGAAGAACGACTCGTCGAAGCCGTCGAGTTGTTCCCAGACCGCGCGAGGGACGAGGCACAGGCAGCCCGTCACGATGTCGACGCGGCGCTCGGTGTCGCGCGACCAGCCGGCGAGCGACTCGGGGTTGAACACGCGCGAGCCGCGGAAGATGGACGACAGCCCGAATGCGAAGCAGACGAGGCTCCAGAGGCTCTGCGCGCCCCAGCAGGAACCTGGCTCGAGCTCGCCGTCGGGGCGCAGCGTGCGGCCGCCGACGAGACCGGCCTCGGGATGAGCGCGGGCATAGCGGAGCAATGCGCCAAGCGTGTCCCCGACGAGCTCCGTGTCGGGATTCAGCATGAGCACGTACTCGCCTGTTGCCGCCCGGGCGCCGAGGTTCGATCCCGCGGCAAAGCCGATGTTCTCCTCCAGCGCGATCAGGCGGACGTCGGGGAACTCATCCCGCACGAGCTCGGCCGTCTCGTCGCCCGACGCGTTGTCGACGACGATGACCTCGTACGAGCAGTCCGCTACCTCCCGCCGGAGCGAGGTCAGGCAGGCGCCCAGCAGTGCTGGCACCTTGTACGAGACGATGATGACCGAGATGTCCGGAGCCATGCCGGACACCATCCAATCACGCAACCGCGGCCGGGATGCCCCCCGTAAGGCGAGACGCGCTCAAGCGCCCTGGATTGCCCACCACGATCGCCGCGGCGGGCACGGATCGCCGCACGACGGAGCCGGCCCCGATGACGGCGCCGTCGCCGATCACGACGCCCGCCGTGATGATGCAGCCGGCTCCGATCCACACGTCGTCGCCGATCACGATGTCGCGCTCGCGCGTGATCTGCGACTTGATGGTCTGCTCGGGATCGAGCGAATAATCCGACGCCGTCACGAACGAGCCCGGCCCCAGCAGGCAGTCCTTGCCGATGACGATGCGGCCTTCGCGATCGCCCGCCCACAGGTGCACGTGATCGCCGACGCGCGTGCGATCCCCGAGCGCGATGCGCTCGGCGTTCGCGAATGCCACCATGGGCGATAGGCGCACGCCGTGCCCGCAGGTCAGCAGCCGCCTCTGCCTGACGTGCGTGCGGTTGTACCAGTGGACGAGCCGGAACAGGCCCGCGTAGGCGCGGGGATCCATCGTGGATCGAGCAAATCCGAGGGCGCGGCGCACGTCCAATCTCCCCCTCCCAAGGGTCGCGCTGGGACGCCAGCGTACGACGACGACCAGCGCCACCGCCTACCCGACCGTCGGGGTCACGCCCCCCGAATGGCTATGCGGCTGCGTACGCCTTGATGAGGATGTCCGCGACCTCGGCGCGCGTGAACTCCTCCGGCGGGCGTTCGCCGCGCGCGAGCATCTCGCGCACCATCGTGCCCGAGAGGAAGACATGGGCTTCGCGGTCGTGCGGGCAGGTCTTGCCCGAGGCCATCGAGCCGCACGTCCGGCAGAAGAACGAGTGCTCGAACATCATCGGCTCGATGCCGAGCGCTGCGGTGTCGAGCTCGTCGAAGATCTCCTGGGCGTCGTAGGTTCCGTAGTAGCTGCCGACGCCGGCGTGATCGCGCCCGACGATGAAGTGCGAGCAGCCGTAGTTCTTGCGGCAGATCGCGTGCCAGACCGCCTCGCGCGGCCCGCCGTAGCGCATGGCGGCGGGAAACGCCGCCAGCAGCGTGCGGCCCGCCGGGTAGTAGTTGTCGAGCAGCGAGTGGTAACAGTCGACGCGGACGGCGGCCGGCACGTCGTCGCCCTTGGTCTCGCCCACGAGCGGATGGATGAGGATGCCGTCGACGACCTCGAGCGCCGACTTCGTCACGTACTCGTGCGCGCGGTGGATCGGATTGCGCGTCTGGAACCCGACGACGCGCTTCCAGCCGCGCTCGGCGAACGCCGCGCGCGTCTGTTCGGGATCGAGCGCGAGCCCGGGGAACGCCGGCCGCGGCCGTTCGAACACGGTGACCTCGCCCGCCAGGTAGTGCCCGGGCTGGCCGTACAGCCGTGCGACGCCCGGGTGGGCCTCCTCCGTCGTGCGGAAGCATCGCTCGGCCTCGTGTCGCGCGTCGTACGCGAACACCTCCGCGACATCGAGCACGCCGAGAAGGGTGCCGTCGTCGGCCGCCAGCGCGACGCGCTCGCCACGCGGCGCCTCGGCGACCGCGAGCGTCACGGGCAGGGCCCAGATCGTTCCGTCGGCGAGCTGCATGCCCTCGACCGTCGCCTCGTAGTCGGCGCGGCCCATGAAGCCGCGGAGCGGGGAGAGCGCTCCGCTCGCGAGCATGTCGAGGTCGGCCACCTCGCGCCCGCTCAGCGTGACCCGCTCGAGCGTCTCGACGTCTTCGGGGCGCTCGCCGGTGCGGGTGACGAGCCTCCCTCCGTGCGGGGGGATCAGTCCGGCGGTCACGCTGCGACCGCAGCCTGGACCAGGCCGCGCTGCTCGAGATAGTCGACGACGCGGGCCGCGCTCTCCTCGGGCGACTCGCTCTCGGTGTCGATCGTGAGCTCGGGCGCCGTGGGCTCCTCGTAGGGGTCGCTGATGCCCGTGAACTCCTTGATCTCGCCGGCGATGGCCTTTGCGTAGAGGCCCTTCGTGTCGCGACGGACGCACTCGTCGACCGACGCGTGGACGTGGACGCAGACGAACGGCCCGAACTCCTCGACCAGCTCGCGCGCGGCCTGTCGCGTCTCCTCGTAGGGCGAGATCGCCGAGACGACGACGACGCCGCCGTGGCGCGTGACACGGCTCGAGACCCACCCGATGCGCTGGATGTTGGTGTCGCGATCCTCCTTGGAGAAGCCGAGGCCCTTGGAGAGGTGCGTGCGCACGACGTCGCCGTCGAGAGGCTCCACGACCCGCCCGCGGCGCTCGAGCTCGGGAATCACGAGGTCGGCGATCGTGGACTTGCCGGCGCCCGACAGGCCCGTGAACCAGATTGTGAATCCCTGCGTGTCCGTCATGTCCAGATCTCCTTATCGCGGAAAGAAGGCAAAGTAATACACGCTCAGGTTCGAGGCACCCGCTTGCGCCCCTCCGGGTCCGAGCCGCGCCGCAAGCACGCGCCTAGACTTGGAGACATGCGCGTTCCCGGCACCACTCTGCGGACACTCCTGTGAGAGTGTCAACCTCCGCGCGCCGATCCCGATCGATCGTCTAGCCCCGTGCCCGAGCAGCGTCCTCCCGATGTCACCCTCAAGATCCCCCGGCCGCTCTACGAGCAGCTCGGGCAGGTCATCGAGGGCACCGGCTTTCGTTCGGTGACCGAGTTCGCCGTGTACGTCCTGCGTGATCTCGTCGCAAGCCACGGCTCGGACTCAGCCGGCGCAGCGGTCGACCAGCTCTCGCGCGAGGAGCTCGACGCCGTGCGCCGGCGCCTCGAAGCGCTCGGCTACCTGTAGGCGATCAGGTTCGAAGCGAGAGCGCGGGGGACGTGTCATCGGAGCGCACGAGCCCGTGCCTCAGCGCGTAGCGGCTCGCCTCGGTGCGGTTGGAGACGCCGAGCTTGCGGTAGATGTTCGAGAGGTGGAACTTCACCGTCTGCTCGGTGACCCACAGCTGCTTGCCGATCTGCGAGTTCGAGAGGCCCTCGGCCACGTACTGGAGGATCTCGAGTTCGCGCTCGGTGATCAACCGCTGTGGGCTGTCCTGCGAGGTCGAGCGCAGCGAGGACGGCGCTCCCGCGCTCGTGAAGACCGTGCCGTCGACCGTGTGGCGGATGGCCGAGGCCAGCTCGCCGGGCTCGATCGACTTGACGATGTAGCCGCATGCGCCGTCGGCCAGCGCCTGGTTGACGTGCTGCGGGTCGTCGTGCATCGAAAGCACCACGACGCGCGTGTTGGGAGCCTCGCGGCGGATCTCGCGCAGCGCCCAGAAGCCGTCGCCGTCCGGCATGCGGAGATCCAGCAGGCAGACGTCGGGCTGTCGCGCGACGACCGTCTTGACGGCCGCGCGCCCCGTCGTCGCCTCACCCACCACCTCGATGCCCTCGGCGTCGGCGAGCGCTGCGCGCAAGCCGCTGAGCACGAGGCGATGGTCGTCCACGATCACGATCCGGATGCGCGACCGCCGCTCCTGGGCCACGGATTCGTTCGCCATGGTCAGCCTCCTCAGCGCGCCGTGCGCGCATTGTCTCTCCCCGCGGTTCCCGGTCCGCACTATTTCCCCGACCGCACCCGTCTACAGCGGAAACAAGTTTTTTGTCAACCCTTCGAGTGGGTGGGCTAGCTAGCCACCCCACCCATGCGTTGTATCAGGAGGGCCCACGGCGGAAGAACGGCGCGCGCGCACGTTGCAGCAATTCCCGCGTCTCGTCGCGTACGCCGAGCGTTGCAATGCCGCCCGCGTATACCAGGAGGAACACGAGACCACCGACCGCCACCTCGAGCAGCGCCGAGGGCCACGGCAGGAACGTCAGGGCTGCCGTGACGAGCGCAGCCACTCCGCCTGCGGCGAGCGTGCGCAGCTGATCGTCGCGGAACGGGTGGATGCGGAACAGCCGCGCCACCTGGCCCACCTGCAGCAGCGTCACGCTGCAGAGCGCGAGCAGCGTCGAGGTCGCCGCGCCGGCCATGCCGTAGCGCGGCACGAGAATGGTGCAGAGCGCGAAGTTGGCGCCGAACACGAGAGCGTTGTCGAAGAGCGTCACGCGCGGGTGGCCCGAGAGGTTGATCACGGCCGTGAGCGGGCCGGCGGCGTTCAGCACGAGCTGACCGAGGGCGAGGATGACGAGCGCCGCCGCGCCTGCCTCGTAGCCAGGGCCGAACAGGGCGAGCAGGGGCTCGCGGAGGACGATCATCGAGCCGAGGATCGGCAGTGCCACGGCGAGATTCCAGTACGACACGCGCTGCAGCATCTGCGCCAGCCCGGCGCTGTCCCCGCGCGCGTGTGTGCCCGCGATGCGAGGCGTGAAGGCCTGGGAGACGGCGACCGTGAGCTGCGAGACGGGCGCCAGGAGCGCGACGACGAGTCCGTAGATGCCGACCTGGCGCGTGGTGCCGTAGTGCGCGAGCACGAGCGTGTCGGTCCACAGCGTCGCCAGGTAGAGGCTCTGGCTGAGCGTCTGCGGCCAGGAGAAGCCGATCAGGGAACGCACGTCCCAGCGGTCGCGCGCGGGCTCCAGGATCCGCGGGGCGACGCTACGCAGCAACCAGAGGGCGAACACCGTGCCGGCCAGCCCCGCGATCGCGAAGCCGAGGCCGAGCGCCGTCACGTCGGAGATCAGCAGCACGAGCGGGACCGTCACGAGGAGGCGCGTGACGTTCTGGGCCGCGGTGATCGTGGAAGAGCGCCCGGTGAGGCCGAAGCCGAGCACGCAGGCGGCGCACACGCGGCTCGTGCACAGCAGCGGCAGCGCCAGCGAGGCGAGCTGCAGCAGATGCGTCGCCTCGGGCTTGTCGAAGCGTGCGCAGATCGCCGGGGCCAGCCAGAACAGCGCCACCGCCGCGATCGTGCTGAGGATGAGGCCCGCGATCAGCGCGGCCTGGGCGCTGCCGCGCGCCGCGCGCTCGTCGCGCGCGGCCGCTCCCAGCGAGACGTAGCGGACGGCGCCCGCCTCGAGGCCGAACAACGCGGGCAGCTGCGCCAGCACGACGACCGTGGTCGCCACCGTGAACAGGCCCATCGTCTCGATGTCGACGATGTTTCGGACGATTGCCTGGAAGGCGAGTGCGAGCGCGCTGGCCGCCAGCGCCCCCACGGCTCCCCGCGCAGCCCCGCGCGCCATCGCCCCGGCACTCGCCGAGAGGTCGGTGCGCATCCCCGCCGCGTGAGCCGGGCTGTCGGCGCTCACGGCGCCAGGTGCTCGTCGTCCCGCGCGGCCATGCGCACGTACGCGGTCGCCGCAGCCGTGCGATTGGCCACGCCGAGCTTGCGGAAGATGCTCGCGAGATGGAACTTCACCGTGTTGACGGTCACGCCCAGGTCCGCCGCGATCTGCCCGTTCGAGCGACCGAAGGCAGCCCGCTCCAGCACCTCCCGCTCGCGGGGCGAGAGCTCGGAGTTCATGCGGTTACGCGCTCCAGGAGGCTGGCGCCGCGCATCGCCTGCGGAACGGGCTGGCCCAGCAGCTCGAGCACCGTGGGCGCCACGTCGAGCAGGTGCGCGCCCTCCCGCAGGCCGGGCTCGACCCCCGGCGCACGCAGGATGAACATGCCGTGCTGCGCATGGTTGGCGTCATCGGGACCTGTGTCGTTGTCGAACGTGTAGATGCCCTCGTCGCCGCCCACGGTGCCGACGGCGCGCCAGTAGAGGTCGCCGAAGTGCACGATCAGGTCGGGTGCCACGCCGTTGATCTCGGGATAGACGTCCTCCGGGCGGAACACCTTCGTCGGGATGGGTCTGCCCAGCTCGTCCGGGATCGCCGAGATGCGCTCGATCAGCTCGTCGCGGAAGCGCTCGTAGTCGGCCGCGGGGATCGTCCCCTCGGGCTCGCGTCCCTCGACGTTGAGGAAGACCCGCGAGTAGTACCCGCCCTCGGCCCAGACCCTGGTGCGCGGCCAGTCGATGCCGCAGTCGCGCGTGCTGGAGCGGTCCTCGGGCTCCCGCTGGAGGGACAGGAGGCCCTCCTGGCGCAGCCATTCGTTGATGCGGATGCCGCCGTCCATGCGCTTGGCGCCGTGGTCGGAGACCACGAGCACCGCGGTCTCGTCGTCGGCATGGCGCAACAGGTCGCCGAGGAGGCTGTCGACGTGGACGTGGTAGTCCAGGATCGCCCTCTCGTAGGCGCCGTCCGGCACGTGCTTGCGGTGGGCCGGATCCATGTCCTTCCAGAAGCCGTGGTGGATGCGGTCGGTGCCCATCTCGACCATTGCGAAGAGCTCCCACGGCTTGGTGCTCAGGAAGTGATCGGCGAGCTTGAAGCGCCTGTCGGTCATCTCGTAGATCTGGCGCAGGAGGTCGTCCTTGTCCTCCGTGCGGAACTCGGTGCAGTCGAAGAGGTACTCGCCCACGACGTCCTCGACCTCGTTGCGCAGGGCGGGTGGGAACGTGTACTGGGACTGCGTCGAGGGCGTCAGGAAGCACGAGACCATGACGCCGTTGAGCGGCCGGACGGGGAAGGTGCCCGGCACGCCCAGCACGATGCTGCGCAGGCCGCGCCGTCCGAGGATGTCCCACAGCCGCGGCTCCTTGACGGCCGCCCCGTTGGCGATGAAGAGGCCGTCGTAGGAGTGGTCGGCGCGGTTGCGGAAGCCGTAGATGCCCAGGTCGCCCGGCGTCCGGCTCGACATCATGCAGGACCAGGCCGGGACCGTGATCGGCGGCACCACCGACTCGAGGCGACCGTAGGCACCGGCGTCTGCGAGCGCCGAGAGGGTGGGCAACTGGTCGCGGAAGCGACCGAGCACGAGGCTCGGCTCGGCGCAGTCGAGGCCGATGATCATCACGCGCTTGACGTCGGGCATGCGGTCTCCAGGGGGCGTGGGCGTCCGTACGCCAGGCTAGGTCGCGCATACCCCCGCCACGACCCGCGTTCGGTCGGGTCGCAGGGCAACCACCTACCCGGTCGGGTGGTCCCGGGCTCGTGGGGTGGCGCGCCCGACGCGCCTGCGTACGATGAACGGAGATGACCGCCGACCAGGGCCAGCGCGTGAGCGTCGTGATCCCGGCCTTCAACGCCGAGCGGACGCTGGGCGCCGTGCTCGGGGCGCTTGCCGCCGATTCCGAGCGTCCCGACGAGGTCATCGTCGTGGACGACCGCTCGACCGACCGCACCGCCGAGATCGCGCTCGCCCACGGCGCGCGTGTGGTCGAGGGCAGACGCGTCGGCTACGCCGGCGGCGCACGCAACCGCGGCTGGGATGCCGCGCAGGGCGACGTCGTCGTCTTCCTCGACGCAGACGCCGTCCCGCTACCGGGCTTCGGCTCGGGAGTGCGACGCGCGGCACGCGAGTTCCCCGGTGCGATCGTCGGCTGCGCCCGTCGCTTCGCGCCGGTCACCGCCTGGTCGTGGGTCGCGCACCTGCAGATCGAGACGCCCTTCCTGGAGCGGGGGCGCCCGCGCGACGTGCGCTTCGTCTCGTCCTACTGCATGCTCGTTCCGCGCACGCTCGACCTGCGCTTCGACGAGAGCTACGGGGGCGAGGACGCCGTCTTCAGCGCGGACGCGCTCGCGCGTGGCATCCGGCTCGTCTTCGACCCGCGCTACGCGGCGCTGCACGATCACGACCGCGACACGTTCGCGAAGCTGCGCCGCCAGCAGTCGCGCACCGCGTTCGCCGCCGCTCGTGTTGGTGCAGTGCAGCGCGAGGGCCTGAGCAAGCGGATCACGAGCCGCGTGCCGCTGCATTACTTCGCGCTCCTGCGGTTGCCCGTGATCTACCGCCGGCTCGACGAGGATCCGCAGCTGCGCCGCCGCTTCGTGCGGCTGCTGCCGCTGATGGCGGTGGGGGAGTGGACGCTGGGCGCATATGCCGTGCGCTACGCCGTGCAGCCTCGGCCGCGCCTGCGCGACCAGAGCGACGCTGGCTTCCGGTAGCGCTCGCGCGAACGGCTCGAGGCGCTAACGCGCCGCCCGGATCTCGCGGGGGGCGCCGAAGCCGTGCAGGATCTCGGGGACGGCCACGCTGCCGTCGCTGCTCTGGTGCGTCTCGAGCACCGCGATGAGCGTGCGCGACGATGTGATCGCCGTGCCGTTCAGCGTGTGGAGATGGTGTACGCCGCCCTCGTCCCGGTAGCGCGCGTCGAGCCGGCGCGCCTGGTAGTCGGTCGTGTTCGAGCAGGACGTCAGCTCGCGGTAGCGACCCTGGCCCGGCAGCCACACCTCGATGTCGTACTTCTTCGCCGCCGGCGCGCCGAGATCGCCCGCTGCGATGTTCATCACGCGGTAGTGGAGCCCGAGCTCATCGGCGATCTCGCGCTCGATCGCCAGCAGGTGTTCGTGCTCCTCCCAGGAACGGTCCGGATGGCAGAACGAGAACATCTCGACTTTCTCGAACTGATGCGTCCGGAAGATGCCCCGCATGTCCTTGCCCGCCGTGCCCGCCTCGCGCCGGAAGCAGGAGGACAGGCCGCAATAACGCAGGGGCAGCGCCTGCTCCGGCAGGATCTCGCCCATGTGCAGCGCGGCCAGCGCGACCTCGGATGTCCCGATCAGGAAGAGGGCCGGATCGGCATTCGCGACGGCGTAGACCTGCTCGCGCGCCTCGGGGAAGAAGCCGCTGCCGACGAGCGCCTCCTCACGCACGAGCACCGGTGTCATGACGGGCATGAAGCCCTTGCCGACGAGCTTGTCGATCGCGTACTGCACCGTCGCGACGTGCAGGCGCACGATGTCCCCGAGCACGTAGGCGAAGCGCGAGCCCGACGTGCGCGCACCGCGCTCGACGTCGATCATCGGGCCGGCGAGGTCGAGGTGGTCGCGCGGCTCGAAGTCGAACTCCGGCTTCGGCCGGTCCGACATCGCATGCAGCTGTGCATCCTCCTCGAGCATCCCGTCGGCCGCGGAGGGGTGCGGGAGATTCGGGAGCTCGAGCATGGCCGTCTCGAAGGCCGCATCGACCCCGCGCAGCTCTTCCTCGCGCACCGCCAGCCGGTCGCGCAACGCGGCCGCCGCTGCCATCTCGGCGGCAGCATCGCGCCCGGCGCGCTTGGCCTCACCGATCGCCTGCGCCGCCGTGTTGCGCTCGGAGCGCAGCTCGTCGACCTGGGTCTGCAGCGCGCGCCTGCGCTCGTCCAGGGCCAGCACCTCGTCCAGGGGGCCGTCGGCCTGACGACGGGCGAGCGCCGTGCGCACGCGCTCGGTGTCGGCGCGGATGAGGCGGATGTCGAGCACGAATTCGCAGCCTAGCCTCGTGCGTCGGCGAGCGCCTCGAGCAGTTGCGCGACCCCGTCGTCGTGCACCGACGGGATCACGGCATCGGCCTCGGCCCGGAGCTGCTCGCTCGCGTTCGCGACCGCGAGTCCCCAACCCGCCCACCCCACCATCTCGCGGTCGTTCTCGGCGTCGCCGACGACGATCGCCTCCTCGGCCGTGAAGCCCAGCCGCTCTGCGATGAGCGCCAGCCCGCTCGCCTTGGAGACGCCCGGAGCCGCGAATTCGAGGAAGTACGGCAGCGACTTGGCGATGAACGCACGGCTGCCGAAGCGCGGCTGCAACTCGTCGCGCAGCGCATTCATCGCCTCGGGGAGTCCGACGGTGACGATCTTCGTGGTCGGTTGCTCGATCCAGTCGGCGAGCGGTCCGACGATGTGCATCGGCACGCCGGCGACTTCCGAGTAGCGCCGCGTCGCCTCGTTCTCCTCCCACACGTACAACTCGTCGTCGATGTAGAGGTTCGAGCGACGAGCATGCTCCTCCGGAATGGCGCGCAGGAGCTCGCGCGCCAGGGGAGCCTCGATCGGCCGGTGCACGAGGACCTCGCCCGTCACCGGATCGGCCACGAGCGCTCCCTGATAGCAGACGATCGGCCGGCGGATGCCGAGCTTCTCCGCGATCCGGCGCGCCGAGATGAACATCCGCCCGGTCGCGATGAGACAGGCGATGCCCGTGGCCTCGGCTGCCGCGACCGCACCGGCGGTGCGCGGCGAGGGCTGGAAGGTCTCGTCCAGCACCGTGCCGTCGAGATCCATCGCGACTGCGCGCACGGCGCGCGCGTCGAGTCCCGGCGGCAGCTGCAGCACGGCTGGAGCGGCCGGGACGGAGCTCTACTTGCCTGCGACCGACGCCACGTACGCAGCGACGTTCGCGGCGTCCTGGCCGGTCACGAGCATGGGCGGCATCGGGCCGCCGCCATTCTTGATCTGCTGTGCGACCCGGTCGGCCGTCAGCGGAGCGAGGCTGTCGAGATCGGGCCCGACGTTGCCGCTCGTGCCTGCGTCCTTGAGCGTATGGCAGCCACCGCAGGTCGCGCTGAACGCCGACTTGCCCGCGGCCAGATCGGCGCCGGCGTTGCCGCCCGTCGTCGTCCCCGTGCTCCTCGTCCCCGTGAGCTCGCTCTCGCCCGTCGAGGCGGTCTCGCCCGTCGATGCCGTCTCTCCCGTCGAGGCGGTCTGTGCCGTGCTCGCCGAGCCTCCCTCGGCCGGATTGACGGTCTGAGCGTTCGGGCCCAGGCCGACCGTGACCTCGCCCGAGACGGTGGTGTTGGCCATCTGGGACTCGAAGCAGCCGGTCGCGCCGACGGCGACGAGCGCGAGGACGAGCAGCACCGGAAGCACTCGACGGGCGCGCATGCCGAATAGCCTACCGTCAGCTGCCACAGAGAGCGTCGGTGGCCCTCGGCAGCCGGCGATCGGGGGTAGGATCAGGGCGGTGGACGACCTCGATGCGCAGCTGCTGGATCGCATCCAGACCGAGTTGCCGCTCGTAGAACGGCCGTATGCCGCCCTGGCCGAGGCGATCGGGAGCGATGAGACGACGGTGCTCGAGCGCGTGGCCGCTCTGCGCGAGCAGAGGGTCATCCGTCAGATCTCCGCCATCTTCGACTCCCGCCGGCTGGGCTATCGCGGAATGCTCGTGGCGGCGCGCACGCCGGCGGAGCGGCAGGACGATGCGGCGGCGGTGTTCTCCTCGCACCCGGGCGTCAGCCACAACTACCTGCGCGAGCACGAGTTGAATCTGTGGTTCACCCTGACCGTGTCGCCCCGCTCGCAGCTCGGCCTGGACCGCACGGTGGAGCTGCTGGGCGAGCTCGCGGAGGTCGATGTCATCCGGCCGATGCCCGCCCTGCGCTTCTTCAAGATCGGCGTCGACCTCGACGTCAAGGGCGATCGCGATCCTGCCGCCAAGCTCGTGAAGCCCAAGCCGGCGCGCAAGGCGCCGCCGCCGGAGGCGCTGACCGATCGCGATCTCGACGCGATTCGCGCGTTGCAGCGCGACCTCGCCGCCGAGCCCGAGCCGTTCCGCGAGCTGGCCGCCCGTGCCGGCTTCGAACAGGCCGAGCTGCTCGCACACGGTCACTCGTTCCTCGAGACGGGGCAGATGCGGCGCTACGCGGCGGTGCTCGCCCATCGCAACGCCGGCTTCGTGCAGAACGGCATGGGCGTCTGGCGCGTGCCCGAGGAGCGCCTCGACGAATGCGGCCAGGCCATGGCGGCCTTCCGGGGCGTCTCGCACTGCTACCAGCGACCGACCTATCCCGACTGGCCCTACAACCTGTTCTCCATGACGCACGGCCGGACGAAGGCCGACTGCGAGGCCGTGCTGGCGGCGGTCGGAGCCGAGACCGGGCTCGACGACTACTCCGTGCTGTACTCCACCAAGGAGTACAAGAAGACGCGCGTCTCGTATTTCACGCCGGAGGAAGCGGCGTGGGAGCAGGCGCACGCCGCGCTCTCGGTCTGATCAGCTTGCGGGCTCGGCCTCGTCGCCGGCCTCGCGCTCCTCGTACCGCTCGAGCCGTTCCTCGACTCGGGCGAGGGTGGCCTCGATCTTGCCCAGCGAGAGGCGCGAGGCGGCCAACTCGCGCGCCAGGAACTCGGCCTCGGCCTGCGTGCGCTGGTTGACGAGGCGATCCTCCTCGGCACGCGCGCGATCGCGCTCGGCCTGGCGGTTCTGCGCGAGCAGGATGAGCGGCGCGGCGTAGGCGGCCTGCGTCGAGAACGCGAGGTTGAGCAGGAAGAGCGACGGGTGCTGGTCGAAGCCGAGCAGGAAGTACCCGAAGAAGATCCACGAGACCACCAGGATCGTCTGGAAGACCAGGTAGCGAGCGGTGCCGATGAAGCGGGCGATGCCCTCCGAGAAGCGGCCGAACGCGTCCGGGTCGTAGTGCGCGCCGAAACGGGCTGGGCTGCGCGGGGCGTCGAGGCGGCGACCCTGGAAGCGTCGGCGCAGGCGTTCGATCACGCCCCGCCTCCGTTGCTTGCGACGTCGGCGTCGCCGCCGTCGTCGTCAGGCTGTGCGCGCCAGCCGCGCGGCAGGAGGTGGTCGATCACGTCCTCCACCGTGACCGCTCCGAGCAACCGCCCTTCCTCGTCGCAGACGGGTAGGGCGACCAGCGAGTAGCGCGCGAGCAGTTCGGCGACGGCCGTGCCATCCATGTCAGGGGGCACGGGATCGATGTCGCGGTCGAGCACCGCGACGACCGTCTCCGACGGTCGCGCCCGGAGCAGCGCCTGCAGGTACGCAATGCCGATGAACTGCCCGGTCGGCGTCTCGGCCGGCGGCCGGCAGACGTACGCCTGCGAGGCCATCGCGGGCGTCAGCTCGCGCGCGCGCAAGCGCGCGAGTGCCTCGGCGACGGTGTCCTGGGGGCGCAGCACGACCGGGTTCGACTTCATCAGGCCGCCGGCGCTCGTGCGGTTGTAGGCCAGCAGGCGCCGGACCGGGGCGGCCTCGTCCGGCTCCATCAGCGAGAGCAGCTCCTGCCGCCGCGCATCGGGGAGCGAGCCGAGCAGGTCGGCGGCATCGTCCGCATCCATGGCGTCCAGCACGTCGCCCATGTGCTCGTTGTCGAGCGTCGCGAGCAGGCGCGCCGCGTCCTCGTCCTCCATCTCCTGCAGCGCGTCGGCCGCGCGCTCCTCGTCGAGCGCCGCGAACACGCGCGCCGCCTCAGGCGTTTCGAGCTCGAGCAGCGCCTCGGCGATGTCGGCCGGCCTCGCGGTCGCGAGCAGCGCCGCGCGGCTCGCGGCGGTGTCGGCGGCGCTGATGCCCGTGAGCCTCGACCACGGGACCTCGCGCGTCCGCCCTCGCCCGAGCGTCCGCCGCCCCCGCAGCACGTCGGCCGAGACGATCTCCCAGCCCGCGTGCGACGGGGCGATTGCCACGTCGTTGATACGAACCGGCGCGTCGCCCTCGCGGTCGACTGCCGTGCGGTCGAGCAGCTCGCCGAGCACGCGCAACTCGCCGGGCTTCTGCTGGTAGCGACGCAGGCTGAGGCGTGCGGTGGAGAGCTGGATCCCGGCCGCCGTGATCGACGCGATGCTGCCCGCACCGACGAAGATCGGCTTGCGGCCGACCGAGACGAGCAGCCCCGTGAGGCGCGGCGGCCCGCCCGGGAGCATCGCTACCACGATGTCGCGCACCCGCCCGATGCGATCGCCCGCCGGGTCGTTGACCGGCAGGCGGCGCAGCTGCGAGGCGAACATCCTCACGGTCGGATCACCGCCTTGAGCAACCCGTCGCGCGGCGCCAGGCCCGCGCCGCGCCGCAGGGGCTCGACCACGTCCGCGAGTGCGAACTCGTGCGTCAGGCAGCGTGCAATCGTCGACGCCGCTCGCTCGAGCAGTGCCAGCGCGGCGCGCACGTCGCGCGGCCGGTGGTGGAACGAGCCGCGCAACGTCAGGGCCTCGTAGTGCAGCCGGTAGCTGTCGACCGGCACCACCGTGTCGCGCGGCAGACCACCGAACAGGACCACGGTGCCGCCTGGAGCGGCCAGCCCTATCGCGTGCGCCCAGGCCTCGGGCGTCCCCGCAGCCTCGATCACCGTCTCGTAGCTGCGCGGCGGGCCCTCGCCCCGGCCGAGCAGGTCGGGAATCGCGCCTCGGGCCTCGCAGGCCACGGCGAGCAGGCGGCCGAGCGGCCCGCGGCCCAGGATCGCGATGCGCTGGCCGGGCCGGACGTCGGCGTCGTCGGCGCCGTGCACGGCACAGGCCAGGGGCTCGATGGCGGCGGCCACCTCGGGCGGGACGCCTTCCGGTACTCGGTGCAGGTTGACGCGCGCGATGCGAGCCGGTACGCGCAGCATCTGCGCGTACGCGCCGTTGAGCAACGGGTACAGATCGCTGCACAGCTCCTCGCGGCCGGCCCCGCAGGCGGGGCACTGCCCGCAGGGCGCCGAGTTGACCCCGCAGACGAGGTCTCCCTCGCTGAACGGCGCGCCCTCGCCGCAAGCGACGACGACGCCCGCATACTCATGCCCGAACGGCGCCGGCGGCGGCCCCAGCAGCACCGGGTGCCCGCGGCGGTAGCACTTCGCGTCGGTGCCGCACGTGAGGGCGGCCACGACGCGGAGCACAACCTCGCCCGCGCCGGGCTCCGGGTCGGCCACCTGCTCGACGCGCACGTCGCGCGGCGCCCAGTAGCGCGCCGCCATCACGGCGCGAACACGACCTTGAGCGCCTGACGCCTCATGTAGCGGGCGAGGCCCTCGTCGAACGCCTCGAGCCCGAGCACGCAGTCGACGAGGCTCTCGCACTCCACGGCCCCGCTCGCGATCAGTGCGAGCGACTCGCGCAGGTGGCGCGGCGTCGACGAGCGCAGGCCGCGCAGCACGAGCTCGCGGCGATAGACCAGCTCGACGTCGAGCGGCTGCGTCGCGCCGCCGCTGAAGAGCACGAGCTGCCCACCGGGCTCGAGCAGCGGCAGGGCGTCGGCGAACGCGTCAGCGGCGGAGAGCAACGCTCCGGCGAAGCGCTCGCCCGGAACAGGTGGCGCGAAGCCGAGCGCAGCGGCTCGCCCGGCCCGTCCGGGCTCGGGCTCGAGCACGCGCACGTGCGCGCCGCGCGCGCGCAGCGCCTGCGCGGCGAGCAGGCCGATGGAACCGGCGCCTGCGACCAGCGTGTCGCCGGACAGGCCTTCGATGCCGCGCAGGACGCAGCCCAGCGGCTCGACGAACGAGCCGGCGAGGTCGCTGACGTGGTCCGGGAGCGGGAGCGCAGCGTGGGCCACGTGCTCCGGCGAGGCCGCGGTCAGCTCGCAGAATCCACCTGGCTCGAGCGCGCTCGCGACGTACGCCGCGCACAGGGGCTCGTGGCCTGCCAGGCAGAACGAGCAATCGCCGCAGGGAACGTGGTGGGCGAGCGCGATGCGCAGGCCCGCGGGCAGGGCGCCGCCGACGACGACGCCCGCGACCTCGTGGCCCAGCACGGAGCCCGCCGGCGCGCCGCCGGGGCGCAGCTTCTCGACGTCGCTCCCGCACAGACCGCAGGCGCGCACGCGCACGAGAATGCCGCCAGGGGGCGCGATGGGGGAGGGGAGCTCGCGCAGTGCTGGCGACCCTCCGGGCGTGACCGTCACGGCGAGCATGAGCGCACAGAGTCTAGTCGCGCAGCCGGGGCTCTCAGCCGGCGGCGGGCTCGCGCAGCGCGAGCTCGGCGACCTGCGCGCCGGCGGCCTCGGCCAGTGCGCGGGGTTCCACGCGGAAGACTGCGTGCGGAGCGCCGGCGGCGGCCCACACGTAGTCGTGCTGCAGGAGATCGGCGTCACAGAACACGCGCAGTGGCTCGAGCGATCCGACGGGGGCGACACCGCCGATCGCGAAGCCCGTGTGTGCGCGCACGCGCGCTGCGTCGGCACGCGTGATCCGGCCGCCTGCGATTGCCGCCAGACGCTCCTCGTCCAGACGGTTGTCGCCCGCGACGAGCGCGAGGACTGGGGTGTCGTCGCACATGAACACGAGCGACTTGACGATCTGCCCGACGCTCGTACCCACCGCCGCCGCGGCCTCGACCGCCGTGCGCGCAGAGTCGGGCGTCTCGACGATCGTGCAGTCGAGTCCCGACGCGCGCAGGGCATTGCGCACGCGCTCGCGCGAGTTCGGTGCTGCCGGCCTGCTCACGCCGCGCATTCTGGGGCAGATCGGAGCCCGAGGCGTCAGGCGGCGCGCGGAAGCGCGTCTGCACCCTCGGCTGCGAGCACGAGCTCCAGCGCGGCCACCATGGCCGAGTCGAACTGGGAGCCGGCGCAATGCCGCAGCTCCTGCAGCGCCGCCTCGATGCTGCGTGCGGGGGCGTAGGGGCGCATCTGGGTCATCGCCGAGAACGCGTCGGCCACGGCCACGATGCGCGCCTCGATCGGAATCGCGAACCCCTTGAGCCGGTCCGGGTAGCCGTCGCCGTCGAAGCGCTCGTGGTGGTGGCGGATCGTCGGCCCGGCGGCGTGCAATGCCGGGATGCGCTCGACGATGCGCTCACCGAGCTCGGGGTGGAGGCGCATGATCGTCCACTCGTCCTCGTCCAGGGACGAGGGTTTCAGCAGCACGCGCTCCGGCACCGACAGCTTGCCGATGTCGTGCAGCCAGCCGCCGAGCTCGCAGCGCAACGCGCTCCGGGAGTCGAGGTGCAGCGCCCGGGCGATGCGCGCGGCCAGCGAGGCGACGTAGGCGGGGTGCTCTCCCGGCGCCCCCTCGCGAACGCCGACGGCGACCGCCAGCGCCTCTGCGATGCGGATCGCCTCGGGCCGCTCGGCGATCAGGTCGCTCTCTGTGATCTCACTCGCGAGCAGCACGCGGTTGCGGCCACGCCGCTTGGCCGCGTAGAGAGCGCGATCCGCCTGCTCGACGAGGGAGTCGAGGCTTGCTCCGGGCGACAGTGGCGTCGCGCCGCCCGACACCTCGACCGTCAGATATTCGCCGTCGACCACGATCGGCGCATGATCGATCGCGCGCTGGAGCTCGATCGCGCGGCGTCCGAGCTCGCGCTCCTCGTGGACCCCGCGCAACAGGACGGCGAACTCCTCGCCGCCCCAGCGCGCGACGCAGTCCACCGGGCTGGCAGCCGCTCGCAGCCGCCGCGCCACCTCGACGAGCACGCGGTCTCCGGCGCCGTGCCCGAGGGCGTCGTTGATCTGCTTGAAATGGTCGAGGTCGAGCAGCACGAGCCCGCCCTCGTGCCCCGCCTCGAGCGCGAGCGCGACGTGCTCGCTCAGCGCAAGCCTGTTGTGAGCGCCCGTCACGACGTCGGTGCGCGCCTGCTGCTCGGCCTGCATGCGCAGCGTCCGCAGCTCGGCGTTGGCGCTGCGCAGCTGGTCGACGCTCGACTGGAGCCGGCGTTCGAGCTGGCGACGATCGCTGACGTCGAGCACCAGGCCGAGCCGGACGCTGCGTCCGTCGCCGGAGTCGTACGGGACGTTGCGGTCGAGCACCCAGCGCTCCACGCCGTCGTAGCCGACGAGGCGGTAGGAAGCCTCGAACTGCGTGCCCTTCTCGTAGGTCTCCGCGGCGTGGCGGTCGAAGTCCTCCCTGTCGTCGGGATGGATGAGGTCGACCCACTCGTTGCGCGATGCGTCACCGTCGACGACCACGCCGCCCGTGAAGCGCTCGCGGTTGGGGCTCGCGCTGACCGTGTCCCAGGTGTCGTCGTCACGGCACTCGAGCACGTAGACGTAGGCGTCCACGGCCTTGAGCACGTGCTCGAGCTTGGCCTCGCTGGCCGCCAGCGCAGCCGCCGCGGCGCGGCTCGTGGAGATGTCGGTGGCGATGCCGATGACCTCGAACGACCCGCCCGGGAGCTTCTGGCTCTTCGAACGCTCGCGCATCCAGCGCGTGACCCCGTCGGCGCCACACAGGCGGAACTCGATGCTGGCGTTGTCGCCCGACATCTGCGACGTCATGAAGGCCTCGTAGGCGGCCCGGTCGTCCGGGTGCACCGCGGCCATCCAGTTCTCGGCGTTCTCGTCGGCCTCGACGCCGCCCAGGAGGGCATTGCCGTTCGGGCTCTGGTAGGTCTCGTGGTACGTGCCGTCCTCGTCGAACCAGCCCGTGTAGAGGTGCTCCTCGAGCTCGATCAGCAGCCGCTCGATCGTCTCCGCGCGCACCAGGCGCTCGTGCTCGATGCCGACGTCCTCGACGACCCCGACGACCGTTCCATCGCGGTCGGCGGCAGCGCGCTCGCGCACGTACAGCACCCCCCGGCCGCCACGCAGGCGGTACTGCGCCTCGCCCCGGCCGTGCTCGCGGACGTCCTTGGCGAGGCGCGTGAGCTCGACCAGGTCGGACGGCTCGACGGCGGCGGCGAAGCCACGCGGATCGACCCCCTCGCTGCGCAGGCGCCCCGCCTCGACGAACTCTCGCGCGAGGCCGTTTTCGGTCAGGCGCGCGCGATAGGTCCCGAGCGCGGTCAGCGCCGCGGCAAGCGTCGGCAGAGTGCCCGCTCCGGGCGGTCTCGCGCCGGGGTGATCGACGAATGGGCGCACCATACGGAACATCGGCGCACCGGCTGGAGCGCTTGAGTACCCACTTTGAGCACACAAGGTGCGCGGATGCGTCACCGGATTTTCACCGCGAGTTCACCAGATCGCCTCCCGCGGGCTCGCGCACCGCAGCTATTAGGTGTTCCTGGCATGACTGCAGTGCTCGTGATCGAGGACGACGGCGTCATCGCGCGGGCGATGGGGGCGCACCTGCGTACCTCGGGATTCGACGTCGAGTGGGCGGACGACGGGACCAAGGGCCTCCGCAAGCTGCGATTCGAGCGGCCCGATGTGTGCGTCGTCGACCTGATGCTGCCCGGACTGGACGGCTGGGGGCTGATCGAGCGCGCCCGTGACGAGGGCTTGCTGACGCCGATCCTCGCCGTGAGCGCCCGCGGGAACGAGCACGACAAGGTCGCGACGCTGGCCCTGGGCGCCGACGACTACCTTGCCAAGCCGTTCGGCATGGCCGAGTTCATGGCCCGCGTGCAGGCCCTCGCGCGGCGCGCCCGCATCGCGCCGCCCTCCGAGCGCGAAGAGGCGCTCGAGTTCCCGGGCCTCCGCATCGATCCTGCCCAGCACCGCGCGTTCCTGCTCGGTTCCGAGGGTGTCGCGACCGATGCCCGGCTCACGCGCACCGAGTTCCGGCTGCTGCACCAGCTTGCGCGCAACGCCGGGCGCGTGCTCAGTCGCGACGAATTGCATCAACGTGTCTGGGACGTGCCCTACCGCCACCGCGATCGCACGGTCGACGTGTTCGTTCGCAAGCTACGGGAGAAGCTGGACCGCCGTTCCAGCTTCGCCTACGTCCACACGCACTACGGCGTGGGCTACCGGTTCGGAGCAGAGGTTCGCGGGAGCGACGCGGCCTGAGGGTCTCTACACTCGACTCGTGACTCCGGCCCTCTACGGCCTCGGGCGGCTTTGCGTGCGCCACGGATGGGCCGTCATCGCACTCTGGATCGTCCTCGTCGTCGGCGCCGTGGTCCTCGACCGCACGCAGGGCGACAACCTCGCCGACAACCTGACCCTGCCGGGGACGGACAGCCAGTCGGCGACCGACCTGCTCTCGCAGCGCTTCCCGACACAGGCGAACGGCAGCGTGCCCATCGTGTTCGTCGCGCCGTCGGGCGGCAACGTCAACGACAGCGCCTACAAGAACGCGATCACGAGCGTGTACGACGCGTACGCCGAGGATCCCGCCGTCCAGTCCGCCGTCAGCCCGTTCAGGAGCGACGGCAGCGCGCAGGTCTCGAAGGACGGCAAGGTCGCGTACATCAGCCTGACGCTGAAGGAGAGCGCGAGCGACCTCTCGATCGCAAACGCGCAAGACATCCTCGACGTGGCCACCCCGGCCGAGTCGACGGGGCTCCAGGTCTCCGCGGGCTCCTACGTCGGCCAGAAGCTGTCCAAGCCGTCGAGCACGCTCTCGGAGGTCGTGGGCCTCGCTGCGGCAGTGATCATCCTCCTGCTCACCTTCGGCACGCTCGTGGCCATGGCGATGCCGATCGCGACGGCGATCTGCGGCCTCGGGGTCGGCCTCAGCATCGTGAGCGTGATCGGCTCGCTGACTGACGTCCCGACGTCGGCCCCCGCGCTCGCGACGATGATCGGCCTCGGCGTCGGGATCGACTACGGCCTCTTCATCGTCACCCAGCACCGGAACCAGATCGCCGAGGGCATGGATCCGACGGAGTCCGCGGCACGCGCCACTGCCACCGCGGGCGGGGCTGTGGTGTTCGCGGGCTCCACGGTGATCATCGCGCTCCTCTCCCTGCTCGTTGCCGGCATCCCGATCGTGACCGCGCTCGGGTACACCGCCGCGATCGTCGTCCTGATCGCGATGTTGGCCGGCATCACGCTGCTGCCCGCGATGCTCGGCCTGCTCGGCCCGCGGATCAACAGCGGGCGGATCTGGAAGGAGCGGCCGGCCGCGGAGCAGAAGGAGGGCGTCTGGCACCGCTGGGCGCGGGCCGTCAGCCGCCACCCGTGGACGGCGATCGTGAGCTCGGTCGCGATCCTCCTCGTGCTCGCCATCCCGGCCCTCTCACTCGACCTCGGCCAGACCGATGACGGCGCGGCCGCGAAGGGGAGCAAGACGCGCGAGTCCTACGACGCGCTGACAAGCGGCTTCGGCGCGGGCGTGAATGGACCGCTGCTCGTGGCCGTGCGGCTGTCACAGCCGGCCACGAACGACCAGGCCTCGCTGGACAAGCTCAAGCAGAAGGAGCAACAACAGCAGCAAACCGTCGACGCGGGCAAGGCTGCGCCGCCGACGCAGCAGCAGCAGGCGCAGCAGCAGCAACAAGAGCAGTTCCTCGCCACGCCGGCTTCCGATCCCCGGCTGCAGACGCTCCGCACCGACATGCAGAACACGTCCGACGTCGCGTCCGTCAGCCAGCCGAGCGTCAACGACGCGGGCACGGCCGCCGTCTACCGGGTCACGTCGGAGAGCGCGCCGTCCGACGACGCGACCGCGACGCTCGTGAACACGCTGCGCGACACGGTCCTGCCGAAGGCCACGGCGGGCCAGGGCATGAGCGCGTCGGTCGGCGGGGCGACGGCGAGCTACATCGATCTGGCGAACCAGATCTCGAGCAAGCTCCCGCAGGTCATCGCGCTCGTGCTGTTCCTGTCGTTCATCCTCCTCATGATCGCGTTCCGGTCGCTCCTCGTCCCGCTCAAGGCGGTGATCCTGAACGTGCTCTCGATCGCCGCCGCGTTCGGCGTCGTCAGCTTCATCTTCACCCACGACTCGACGGCGCAGCTGCTCGGGCTCGACGGGGCGGTACCGATCGTCTCGTATGTCCCGCTGATGATGTTCGCGATCCTGTTCGGGCTCTCGATGGACTACGAGGTCTTCCTGATGAGCCACGTGCGGGAGCAGTTCCTCGAGACGGGCGACTCCCGGCAGGCGGTCGTCGAGGGTCTCGCCGGGACCGCGCGCGTCATCACCTCGGCGGCGCTCATCATGGTCAGCGTGTTCTGCGCGTTCATCCTGAATGGGGATCCGAACATCAAGCAGTTCGGCGTCGGCATGGCCGCGGCGGTCGCGATCGACGCAACCGTCGTCCGCTGCGCCCTCGTGCCCGGCGTGATGCGCCTCCTCGGCGATCGCGCCTGGTGGCTGCCTGGCTGGCTCGACCGAATCGTCCCGCAGTTCTCCATCGAGGGGAAGGAGTGGTTCGCGCAGCGCGACGCGGCCGCAGCCCCGCGGGAGCCGGTGCTGGCCGACTGAGCGTCGACCCGTAAGTGCGACGATGTCGCCGGGCTGCTCGTGTCGGGAGACAGGGCGGGCAGCCGCACCGCCTCCGGCGTCGTGCGCCCTAACATCACGTCGAGCTTCGAGTAGCCGAAGACGAACGCGTCGTTCTTGTCGATCAGCGTGACGGCGGCGGCGTCACCGAGCTCTTCGGAGAGCGTGGTGGCGAGCTCGAGACCGCCGAACCCCGCGCCCAGGATGACCACTCGCTGTGGCATCGAGCCCGCGTACCCGCTGCCTGACGGCGCGTGGGTGGGTCGCTACGACGCCCAGCCGAGCTCGCGCATCGTCAGGCCGGCATTCCAGATCTTGGTCATGTGCCTGATCTTCCCGTCGTCGAACTCCATGACGTAGACATAATCGGCGCTGGCGCGCTTGCCGGTCGGGGGCATGGGGCCTCCCTGGCCGGTGTGCGTGCCCGAGAACACCCCGTAGGCGCAAACGCTGCCGCGCTCATGGTCGGTCGCGAAGGACTTCACGACGTATGCCCCGTCGGGAAGGATGACGAGTAGGCCCTTCATCCATTCGGCGTATTCCTCGAGCGTGTGCAGGTCGGCGATCGGCTCGGCCTGGGCCGTGAAGGTCGCGCCCGGCTGGCAGTAGCGGCTGCAGCCGGCCCAGCCCTTGCCGGTCTCGCACGCGTCGAAGAACGCCCAGGCGGTCTCGGTGATGGCCTCGGTCGCGGTGGTCCCCATGGCGTCACGCCCTCCCGTCGTCCGGTTTTCGCTCGGAGTGAGAGGCCGAGGCTAGGCCATCGTGATGTTTGTGGCAAGCCGTTCCATCGCTCGTTGGCGTGCCGACGGTCGCAGTCGACGGCGCGCTCGTGATCGAATTCGCGTGACGCCAAAGCGGCACCACTCGGCGCGCGAGCACTGCACACTGGGAGTTGGGTAGGGGAGCGATGCACTGGGGAGCGCGCTCCCCTACCCGCTCATTCGACGCGACCTGCTGCGTCGCAGTTAGGCACGATCTGCGAGCCATTCTGCTGCGGAGGTGGATCGCTCTTCCCGCCGGACCCACCGGAGGCGGCGGCAGCCGCTAGCGAATCCAGAGCTGGTCGAGCAGCACATAGCCGCGCTGGTACTCGTAGTCTCCGACGCGCTTCGAGGTGAGGTCGGGGAGTCGAGGGGTGAAGAGGGGCACCAAGGGCGCCTGATCGGTGACCTCCCGGTCGATTCTCGCGGCGAGCGCCGCGGTTCCAGCGGAGCCGGGGTCGTCTTGCTCGAGTCGTGCGAGTTGCGAGGCGACGAGCGGATCGCAGAAGTGCGCCCAGTCGGCCCCTGGGGGGGCGTGACAGGTGGCCGCGTCGAGCATGTCGACAGCGAGTGGGACGTCGAACCAGCCGACGAAGCCGGCCTGCGCAGTGGGCGTACGCGCCAGCGCGGTGAAGTACGCGTTGAAGTCCGGGACGTAGTGGAGGCGTGCGCGGTAGCCGAGGCGGCGCAGGAGCGAGACGAAGTACTGCGACTCGCGGTGGAAGTATGGGAACGACCAGACGACGATCGTCTGGCCGCGCGTGCCGGAGGCGCGGATGAGGGCGCGTGCCTTCGTCTCATCGGGGGCCTTCCAGCCTCCGCCGGCATCGGGGGCCGCGGTGTACGGGCAGTACGGACGGTAGCCCGGAGCGGTCGGGGGGACGACCTGGCAGGTTGGCTGCGCGAGCCCGGCGCCGTGGAGCGCCGCAACGCGCGCGCGGTCGACGGCGTAGTTGAGCGCGCGGCGAACGCGGACGTCGTTCAGGGGTGGGCGGCGGACGTTCAGGAACACGTACGTCGTCGCCTGCTGGGGCTTGAGGTGGAGTTGCAACGGGTGGTGCGCGGCGAGGTCCCGGACGAGCGGGCCGCTGAGGTCGGCCTGCAACAGGAGATCGGCCCTGCCGGCGAGTACGTCACGCACGGCGGTGTGCTCATTCGTGGCGATGCGGTACGCGATCTCGTCGGGGTAGCCGTCCGGCCTCGCGGCCGGCGACCAGACGTGGAAGTAGGGGTTGCGGACGAACGTGAGCAGGTGCCCGGGCCGATAGCTCTCGATCGCGTACGGGCCGGTCGAGGGGATGGGCTTCGTGCCGGCGTCGCGGAGCGAGATGCCCGCGGGGATCGGCGCGAGAGAGGCGAGCTCCCAGAAGAGACGCGGGTCGGGTGCCGGCAACCGGAACGTCAGCGTCGAGCGTCCCTCCACCGTGACGCTGCGCGAGAGGTCGCAGCCGTGATGGTGGATGCAGGCGGAGGCCCCGGCGAGGCCGGCGAAGAAGGGCGCCACCGGCCCGTTCACCTGGAGGTTGTGCGCGAGCGCGCGCCGAAAGTCGGCTGCGCGGAGCGGCCGTCCGTCGGAGTAGCGGATGCCGGGTCGGAGCCGGAAGGTGTAGCTCGTGCCGCCGGCGGTAGGCCGCGGGAGGGCCGCCGCGAGGTCAGGCACGAGTTGGGTCCCGGCGGCGCCGCCGGCGCGGCGAAGCGACGTCAGCCCGTCGTAGGCAACGGAGAGGAGCGGGGCCGCGAAGGGGTAGATCGATTGCAGGCTCCCGCCGAGCACGACGAGTCGTCCACCGCGATGGCCCTCGCCCGAGGCCCGCGCCGCGATCCAGACGCCTCCGCGGCCTACCGCGAGGCTCTCAGGTCGGTTGCCGGTCGGCGTCGAGCCCACGACTGCGCCGCGCCCCGGATCGATGCGCACGACGCGGGATCCGAACTCGGAGGTCACCCAGACCGCGCCGCGCGTGAAGGCGACCGACGAGGGCCCGCCGGGCACCGGAATCGTCATCTCCGTGCCGAGGGTGGTCGCGTCGAGACGGGAGACCGTGTCGTCCAGCACGTTGGCGACCCAGAGCGAGCCGCCGCCGTAGGCGATTCCGGCCGGGTCCGACCCGGCGGTCGCCGTCGAGGTGACCAGGTTCGTCGTCGGGTCGATCCCGCGCACGTTGCCCGTGGCCTCGTCTGTCACCCAGACCGAGCCGCCGCCGACGGCGATGCCGCGACCGGCCGCATTCGCACGGATCGTCCTCGTGACCGTGCCTGTCTTGGCGTTGATGCGGGTCACGGTCCGGTCGTCGCTGTTCGTGACCCAGATCGAGCCGTAGCCGTAGGCGACGGCGGTCGGCCCCGCGCCGACGTGGATCGTCCGCACGACGGCGCTCGTCTGGGGGTTGATCCAGGAGACCGTGTCGTCGCCGTGGTTTGCGACCCACACGCCGCCGTCGCCGACGGCGATCCCCTCCGGGCTGGCGCCGACGACGATCGTCTGCCGTACCGTCCTCGAGCGCGGATCGATCTGCGAGACCGTGTCCGATGTCCCGTTCGTCGTCCAGACCGATCCGGCACCGACCGCGACCGACGTCGGCGCTTGGCCGACTGCGACCACACGCGCGATATGGCCCCCGGACGCGCCGATGAAGCCGACCGAGTTCTCCGCGGCGAGCGCCGCGGAGCTTCCGCCCCGGGTTGCCACCCACGCCGTGCCGGCCACGGCAGCGCACGCGGCGATCGCCGCGGCGGCCGCGATGCTCCGGCGCTTGGCGCGGGCCGCCGAGGACACCCTCGGAGGCGCTGCGGGTTCGTCGTCTGTGGATGCCGGTGCCGGCTCCTCGTCGACCGGTGCCACCGGCGCTTCTTCGGATGGTCGTTCGAGCAGCCGGCGGTAGACCGACTCGATCTCGGGCGACGGATAGGCCCCGAGTTCCTCGGCGAGGAGCCGGCGGCATCGTTCGTAGGTCTGGAGCGCCTCCGCACGATTGCCGGCGGCAATGTGCGCCTCCATCAGACGCCGGTATCCGCTCTCGCGGAATGGCGCGAGCCGCACCGCCTGCTCGGCCCAGCTCGTCGCCTCCTGTCCGTCGCCCGCACACAGGCACGCGTCCGCGAGCGCGCTCAGCGCACGGAGACGGATCTCGGCGAGCTCGCGGCGCTTCTCTTCCACCCATGACCCATCCTCGCCTGGCAGGAAGGCCTGGCGTGTGAGGGATGCGGCCTCCCCTGCCGCGGTCCGGGCCGCGTGCGGGTCGCCGGCGGCGAGTGCGGCCTCCGCCTCCATCGCCGCGTCGGTGGCGGCGATGACGTCGACCCATGTTCCCGCCGGCAGGTCGAGCCGGTAGCAGCCGAACGCGCCCGTGAGAGCGCTTCCGCCGTCGATTCCGCCGTTCGAGAGCAGCGCGCGCACCTTGCTCACGACCCCCGTGAGGGCCTTGTCCCAGCTCGGAGGTGGCGCCTCGCCCCAGATGGCCTCGGCAAGCTCGTCCTTCGGCACCGGTCGTCCCTGCTCGGCTGCGAGGTACGCGAAGAGGAGCCGGCCCTGCCGCCCGGGAAAGCGCGCGTCGTCGATCACGACGCCGTCGCTCTCGACGGCGACCCGACCGACGAGGAAAACCTTCATCCGAGGCTGCGTCGCCATTTTCTTGCCGAGATCTTCCCTCATTCTGGGGGTGCGTTACTAGCCTCGCCGCGAGGTGGACAAGGTGCTTCGGTGCGAATGCGGGTTCGAGGCCCGTGCGGCGGACGAGGAAGGACTGGTCGCGCAGGTGCGGCGCCATGCCAGGACGACACACGGCATGACGCTCAGCCGCCACGACGCGCTCATCCTCGCGTTCCGGGCAGAGCTCGACCGGCACGCCGACCGCGGCCCTTCGTCGCCTGAAACCCGAACGGACGAGGAGGAGAGATGAAGGCGAAAATGGTGTGGGCGCTCGTCGCAGCAGTCCTGGGCGCCACCGTCTACGGCGGGGTTGTTTTCGCGACGCCCAGCTCGGGCCTGACGACCACGATCCTCGCGAAGTCGACGTTCGACGATCTCCATCTGCGCGGGCAGGCGCTGACGAAGGTCGCCGGGTCGAATGGCTGGTCGCATCAGAAGCGCGTCTGGCTCGCGCTGCTCAAGACACGCGGGCTGTCCGACATCTACGTGGTCGACAACAAGATCGCTGCGGGTGGCACCACGGGCTGGCACTCGCACGCCGGTCCGAGCCTGATCTTCGTGGTCGCCGGATCGATCACGAACTACACGAGCGACGACCCGTCGTGCACTCCGCAGACCTACACCGCCGGACAGGGGTTCGTCGACCCGGGTGGCAACGACGAGCACATCCTGCGCAACGAAGGCACGACCGACGCGGAGACGATCGCCGTGCAGTTCCTCCCGCAAGGGGCCGACAGGAAAATCGACGTCACGCCGTCCCCCGGCAACTGTCCCTTCTGACGGGCCCGGACGGCCGGCGTCACGGAAGGGACGCGTCATGAGAGCAGTCCTCGCACCTGTGCGCTGAGGGCCGACGAGACACGACACGCGCCGGTGGTGGGCGACAGCGCCTGCCACCGGCGCTCACGCGAGTCAGGCGCCCGCCGCATGGCTGGCGGGGTTTGGGTAGGTGAGCGATGCACTGGGGAGCGCGCTCCCCTACCCGTTCATTCGACGCGATCCGCCGCCTTGCGGTTAGCCACGAACCGTGACCGGTTGGTCGTCGCCTGCTGGCATGCCTGCTATTGTTAACCTTATGGTGATCGATCCGTTCAAGGCTCTTTCGCATCCCATCCGCCGTGGGATCGTCGAGCGCCTGGCCATCGGGCCGGCGACGGTCGGCGAGGCCACTGGCGGTTTCGGGGTTTCGAAGCCGGCGATCTCCAAGCACGTCAAGGTGCTGGAGGAAACGGGCGTCGTGAAGCGCGTCGTCGTGGGCCGGACGCATCGGCTCTCGCTCGAGCCCGCGGTGCTCGACGCGGCCGCCGATTGGATGGATCGCCAGCGCGTCCTCTGGGACCGCCTGTTCGATGTCGTCGACGACTACCTCACGGAGCAAGCATCGCCATGAACACCCCGCCGATCGTCTCGCCGCAGGAGTGGGAAGCCGCCCGCCAGGAGCTGTTGGTGAAGGAGAAGGAGGTGACCCGGGCACGCGACGCGCTCGCCGCCGAGCGTCGCCGGATGCCTCGGATGGCCGTGGAGAAGGAGTACGCGTTCGAGGGCCCGGATGGTCCGGCGAGCCTGCTCGACCTGTTCGAGGGGCGCCGTCAGCTGATCGTCTACCGCTTCTTCTTCGAGCCAGGCGTGGCAGGGTGGCCCGACGCCGGCTGCCCCGGCTGCTCGATGGTCGCGGATCAGGTCGCCCACCTCGCGCATCTGAACGCCCGTGACACGACGCTCGCGTTCGTGTCGCGCGCTCCCCAGCCTGATATCCGGCGCTGGAAGGCGCGGATGGGCTGGGAGATCCCGTGGTACACGATCACGGACAGCTTCGACGCCGACTTCGGCGTGGGGGAGTGGCACGGCACCAATGTCTTTCTCCGCGACGGCGACCGGGTCTTCCGGACCTACTTCGTCGACGCTCGCGGCGACGAGGCGATGGGGAGCACGTGGAGCTACCTCGACGTCACGGCGCTCGGGCGGCAGGAGGAATGGGAGGACTCCCCGGAGGGCTACCCGCAGACCCCGCCGTATCAGTGGTGGAGGCGGCACGACGAATATGGGTCGTGAGGAATGGCGTCGAACCTGAAGCTGCGTATCGAGCGCACGTTCCAGGCCCCCGCGCAGGCGGTCTTCGACGCCTGGACCAGCGAGGAGGTGATGCGGCGCTGGTGGCACGCCGGGCGTGACTGGGAGACCCCCGAGGCCATCGTCGATCTGCGCGTCGGCGGCGCCGTGCGCACGGTGATGCGTAATCCGCACACCGGGGCCGAGGCGGGCGGTGGGGGCATTTATAGGGAGATCGATCCGCCGCGGCACCTGGCGTTCACCTGGCTGTGGGACGGCGATACCAGGCAGACGCTGATCGAGATCGACTTCGAGGAGACCGATGGGATCACACTCGTCCGCTTCACGCACAGCGGCCTGTGGGACGACGAGGCCGTCCGCTCGCACGAGGATGGCTGGGGCGCGTGCTTCGACAACCTCGAGCGCGTGCTCGGCGAAGGCTCGTCCGGGGTGGGCGCCAACCTGGGGTGAATGCAGGAGGCGCCGGGTGCCTGCGGCTCCCATCCCGATCAGGGTGGCTGCGTAGACTCCGCGCGTGTCTCGATGTGCGAGTTGCGGCCATGAGAATCGGCAAGGAGCCCGTTTCTGTGAGGCCTGCGGCGTCGCCCTGAGGCCGGCCGGGGCGGCGGGAGAGCAGCGCAAGACGGTGACCCTGTTGTTCTGCGATGTGACCGGATCGACAGCGCTCGGCGAACGACTCGACCCGGAGTCGCTGCGGAGCGTGATGGCCCGGTACTTCGACGCGGCGCGGCTGGTCGTGGAACGTCACGGGGGGTCGGTGGAGAAGTTCATCGGCGACGCCGTGATGGCGGTATTCGGCATCCCCGTCCTCCACGAGGACGATGCGCTGCGGGCCGTGCGCGCGGCGGCCGAGTTGCGCGACGGCCTCGGGAAGCTCAACGAGAGCCTGCTGCACGAATACGGCACGACGCTCGAGCTCCGGATCGGCGTCAACACCGGCGAGGTCGTGACGGGTACGGAGGAGCGCATCGCGACCGGCGACGCGGTGAACGTCGCCGCACGGCTCGAACAGGCGGCGCAGCCGGGTGAGATCCTGATCGGCTCGGCGACGCGGCTACTCGTCCGCGACGCGGTGGTCGTGGAAGACGTGGAGCCCATGCAGCTGAAGGGCAAGGCGGCCCCGGTCAAGGCGTACCGTCTCGTGGCTGTTCGCTCGGAGTCGCCGTCGCGCCGGCGCGACCGGCGCGATGATCGGCAGAGAGCGTGAGCTGGGTCGCCTCCAGGCCGCACTCGCACAGGCCGAGGCCGACCGTTCCTGCCAGCTGTTCACGGTCCTCGGTGCCGCCGGCGTGGGGAAGTCGCGTCTGGCCTACGAGTTCCTCGCTGGGCTCGACGGTGTCACGGTCGCTCGGGGTGGCTGTCTGTCCTACGGCGACGGGATCACCTACTGGCCGGTCGTCGAGGTGCTCAAGCAGTTGCTCGGCTCCGCGCCGGAGCAGCGCCTCGCCGACCTCGGGCTGGATCCCTCTGCTGCCCGGGCCATTCATGCTGTGCTCGGCGAAGGTGGCGTGGTGGCCTCGGTCGAGGAGATCGCCTGGGCCATGCGGATGCTGCTCGGGGCGTTCGCTGCGAGTGCCCCGCTCGTCGTCGTGCTGGACGACATCCACTGGGGCGAGGAGGCGTTCCTCGATCTCGTCGATCACGTGGCCGACCTGAGCCGCAACGCGCCGATTCTCTTGCTCTGCATGGCGCGGCCCGAGTTGCTCGACCGGCGGCCGAACTGGGGCGGTGGCAAGCTGAACGCGACGACGGTGCTGCTCGAGCCGCTCGCGGCCGGTGACGCCGACGCGCTCGTCGCGACCCTGCTCGGCGGCACGCCGGCGGATGAGGCCATGCGCACGAGGATCCTGGATGCGGCGGAAGGGAATCCGCTCTTCGTCGAGGAGATGGTCGGCCTCGTGCGCGACTCGCCCGATGGCGAAGTCGCGGTTCCCGCGACGATCCAGGCGCTGCTGGCCGCGCGGCTCGATCAACTCGATCCCGTCGAGCGGGATGTGCTCGGCCGCGGCTCCGTCGAGGGGCGCGTCTTTCACCGCGGGGCGGTGGAGGCGCTCTCGCCGGATGGAGCCCAGCTCGTCGCGCCGCTGACGGCGCTCGTGCGGAGGGAGTTGCTGCGCCCGGATGGACCGCATTTCCCGGGCGAGGACGCCTTTCGCTTCCGGCACCTGCTGATCCGCGATGCGGCCTACGAGGCGCTCCCGAAAGCGATTCGGGCGGGCCTGCACGAGCGCTTCGCCGGCTGGATCGCCGAACGCGGCGCCGATCTCGTCGAGCTGGACGAGGTCGTCGGCTACCACCTCGAGCGGGCATATCGCTACCGAGTCGCGCTCGGCCCTGCGGACGAGGCGGCGCGGGAGCTTTCCCGCCGTGCCGCTGAGCGGCTGGCGGCTGCGGGAGCGAAGGCGGCTGCCCGAGGCGACGTGCGGGCGGCGAACGGTCTCCTCGAACGCGCTGTTTCCCTGCTACCCGCGGGCGACGCGCGCCGGCTGCGCCTCCTGCCTCCCCTCGGGAGGGCATTGCTCGAGGCCGGGCAATGGGCGCGTGCGGACGAGGTTCTCTCGGAGGCCGTCAGCGACGCTCGCGCCGCAGGCGACCGCTGGGTGGCCGCCGACGGCGCGGTCGCGCTGACCCACCTCCGCCTGTTCACGAGTGGCGTCACGCATTCAACGGCGAAGAGCGAGCTCGCAGATGCCGTCGCCGTGTTTCGGGAGTTCGGCGACGAGGCCGGGCTCGCGCGCGCCATCGGCCTCGCCGGGCAGCTCCGGATGTGGGCCGGCGAGGCGGCTGCCGCGATCGAGGATCTCGAGCGAGCAGCTTGGCACGCATCCGTCTCGGGAGACCGCCTGCAGGAGATCGAGAGTCTCCATTACGTCCTGATCTGCGCGATGCACGGACCCATCACGGTCACGTCCGGCCTGGAGCGTGCGGAGCAGATGCGCGGGCAGGTCGAGGGCGACCACCGGCTCAAGGTGACGGTCATGCGGGCTCGAGCCCTGTTCGAGGCGATGGGCGGGAATTTCGATGTCGCGCGCGAGTTGATCGCGGCCGCGCTGGCGCTCACGGAGCAACTCGGCCTCGAGGTCGACGCGTCGGGCGCGCAATCCGATGCTGCGGAGATCGAGCTCCTTGCCGGCCGGCTGGCCGAAGCCGAGCGCGTGCTCCGCCTTTCGGTCGACTCCCTCGAGCGCAGGGGCGACGTGGGCCACCTCGCCACGGTGGCGCCACTGCTCGCGGATGTGCTCTATCGGCAGGGCCGGTCCGACGAAGCCATGCCGCTGACAGAGCTGGTGGCGCGATCGGCGCTGGTCGACGACCTCGACCCGCAGGTCGCCTGGCGGCGCGTGCAGGCGAAGCTCGCTCGCGCAGCGGGGCGATTTCGAGCAGGCCGATCGCCTCGCGCGCGAGGCGATCGCACTGGCTGCGCGATCTGACTACCTCGACCTGCACGCGCGGGCGATCGAGGATCTCGTCGAGGTCCTCCGCCTGGCCGGACGCTCGCGGGAGGCGCTGGACGAGCTCGGCCCTGCGATCGGCCTGCACGACCAGAAAGGCAATGTCGTCGCGGCGGCGCGGACGCGAGCGCTGAAGGAACACCTCGCTTCCGCGTGAAAGTGGCATGCGGTGAACATCGTCTGGGCGATCCTCATCACCGCAGCCGCGGCCGCGGTCGCGGTCACGGCGCTGCTATTGGTGCGCCGCCGCGCGCCCGCCGGCGGCTTCTTTGAGGACGGCGATCGCGCGGCCGGGGTCTTCGGTGTGCTCGCGACCGGGTTCTCGGTTCTGCTCGGGTTCATCGTCTTCCTCGCGTTCGAAAGTTACGACCAGTCGCGGACCGGCGCCGAGCAGGAGGCGTTGATCCTCGTGCAGCAGGTCGAGAACGCGCAGTTCTTCGCGCAACCTGCTCGCAGCGAGTTGACGGGACAGCTCATCTGCTATGGCCGCTCTGTCGTCAACGGCGAGTGGGAGCGGATGAGCGCCGGCACGCAGGGAGACGCGCTCAACCCCTGGGGCGTGCGCATGTTCCGCACGTTGCAGACCGTACGACCGCAGACCCCTACGACGCAGTCGGCGTACGACAAGTGGATCGATCAGACGTCAACCCGGGAGGAGGCGCGTCTCGATCGCATCCACGGCGCCGTTGGCGTGATCCCGGCCACGCTCTGGATCGTGCTCTTCTTCATCGCGGCGGTGATCTTCGCGTTCATGCTCTTCTTCGCCGACAGCGACGAGCGCACGGTCGTCCAGGGCATGCTGATCGGATCGGTCGTCGCGGTCATGACGGTGCTCCTGCTCTTGCTGAATGGGCTCAACACGCCGTTCCACGACGGTGTAGGCGGCCTGCAGCCGGTCTCGATGGAGCGGTCGCTGCGGATGATCGATGAGGCTCTGAGCTCGGTCGGGGTCCACGTGCAGACGCCGTGCGACCAGGTCGGAAGGCCGCTGCCGCGGTGACGACCGTCGACGCGCGCCGCAACTGGATCGAGCTCGTGGCGACCGTGCTGCTCGCTCTTGCCACCGTCGCGACGGCCTGGAGCGGCTACCAGTCGACCCGCTGGAACGGCGAGCAGAGCAAGGCCGGCGCCCGCGCGAACGCGCTGCGGATCGACTCCGCGAAGGCAGCGGGGCTCGCGAATTCCCAGACGGAGGTCGATGTGGCGACCTTCACGCAGTGGGTCAATGCCTACGCCCAGCACCACGCCCAGCTGACGGGCTTCTACTACAAGCGCTTTCGCCAGGAATTCAGGCCGGCCGTCAACGCCTGGATCGCCACCAGGCCGCTCAAGAACCCGGACGCCCCTCTCACGCCGTTCGCCATGCCGGAGTACAAGCTCGCTGCGCGTGCGGAGTCCGCGCGGCTGAGCGCGTCAGCAGAGGTCTTCGCCGCCGCGGCGCGGCGAGACATCCAGCGCGCGTCGAACTACGTGCTCGGTGTCGTGCTGTTCGCCTCCGCGCTGTTTTTCGCAGGCATGAGCACCAAGCTGACGACACCGAGCCTCCGCGTCGCGATGCTCGCGATTGGCTGCGCCGTCTTCCTCCTCACGGCGCTCTGGATCGCGACCTCGCCGGTCAGCGTCACTGTCTGAGCCGCCGCGACGAGCGAGGGGCACCGCCCGCGGCGACGCATATCCCGGCGACTCGCCGCGCCGGCTTTCTCGTCGATCGGAGCCGTTATCGGCGCACGCTGTGGAGCGCAGCCCCGATTCGACGTGCTCGTCGCCGGCGGCGGCTCGGCCGGTTGCGTGCTCGCTGCACGGCTGAGCGAGAGCGGCCGAAGCGTCTGTCTCGTCGAGGCAGGTCCCGACTACGGGCCGTGCGCGGATGGTCGGTGCCCCACGGACATTCTCGACGCTTGCCGGCTGGCGCTCTCGCACGCGTGGGAGACGGATCGCGACGACCGGTCACCGCTGCGCGCACGCCGGATGGCGTCGCATGAGCTCTCGCCGTGGCATCGCGCGTTCGTCGCCAGCACGTGGCGACGATGCGATCCTCCACCCGGTCACGCCGTCGGCCCGGTCCGCTGGAATGCGGAAACGGCCGCGTCTACGGGATCGAGGGCTGTTCGTCGCGGATGCTTCGATCATGCCGACCATCCCACGGGCGAACACGAACCTCTCGACGCTCGCAGCCGAGCGGATTGCCGAGTGCATTGGCGGGTTGGTCGCAACCTGACTCCGCGCGGACGTGTTCGGCTTCCATCGAAAGGACGTGCACGGGGAAAGGCACGCCAGGGAGCAGCCAGGGAGCCGACCAGTGGCTTCGACGGGTGCGGCCGGCAGACGAGACGGTGAGACTTCGTGTCGTCCACGAACCCGCCCCACCGAGGGAGGCCTTATGAGTACTACTGTCAAGACCGGCATCGACATCCATCCCTTCCACGTCGAGATCTCGGACGAGGCTCTGGACGACCTCCGTCGCCGCATCCGCGCGACACGCTGGCCCACGCAGGAGCTCGTCGCGGATCGCTCGCAGGGGGTGCAGTTGGCGACGATGCAGGAGCTCGCGCGCTACTGGACGACCGAGTACGACTGGCGCCGGTGCGAGGCGAGACTGAACGCGCTGCCGCAGTTCACGACCGAGATCGACGGCGTGGACATCCACTTCATCCACGTGAAGTCGCGGCATGCGAACGCGCTGCCGCTGATCATGACGCACGGCTGGCCCGGCTCGGTCATCGAGCTGCTCGAGGCCGTCGGGCCGCTCACCGACCCGACCGCGCACGGCGGGCGCGCCGAGGACGCGTTCGACCTCGTGCTGCCGTCCCTGCCCGGCTACGGCTTCTCCGGCGAGCCGACCGAGCTCGGCTGGGACCCCGGCCGCGTCGCGCGCGCCTGGGCGGAGCTGATGCACCGCCTCGGCTATACCCGCTATGTCGCCCAGGGCGGCGACGTGGGCGCCGCCGTCACCGACGCGATGGGCCGCCAGGCGCCCGACGGGCTGATCGGCATCCACATGAACCTGCTCGTGACGGTGCTGGCGTCGGCGACCAGCTGCCGGCCGAATCCGAGCAGGAACGCGCGGCGGCCGCCGCCGCTCGCCACGTTCAGGGCGACCGGCTTCGGCTACTTCCTCGAGCAGGCCACGCGGCCGCAGACGATCGGCTACGCCCTGCTGGATTCACCCGTCGCCCTGGCGGCCTGGATGCTCGACCACGACACGGACAGCTACTAGAAGATCTCCCGCGCCTTCCTCGACGGCCAGCCCGCGGGCAATCTCACCCGGGACCACATCCTCGACAACATCACGCTGTACTGGCTGACGGGCACCGGGGCATCGGCGGCCCGGGCGTACTGGGAGACCGGACGGGCCGCCGCTCTCGCAGCCGGCCAGGCCCCCCCGGAGGTCGCGCTCCCGGTCGGCTTCACCACGTTCCCCGGCGAGATCTTCGCGGCCCCGCGCAGCTGGGCCGAGAAGGTCTACCCGAATCTCGTCTATTTCAACGAGGTCGACAAGGGCGGGCACTTCGCCGCGTGGGAGGAGCCGGAGCTCTTCGCCGACCGAGATGCGGGCCGCGTTCAGCTCACTGCGCTGATCGGCCCGGATGAGCGGCGTGCACACTCAGTGCGCGCCGCTCGCCGGGGCCTAGCGATCCCGGTTTGAGAGGACAGCATTCGCACGAGGCGCGCTCTCGCCGGCGAACAACCCACGCCTGCGGTCGTGCAAACGCGCGATGAAGCTAAGCGGGCTCGAACCGCTGACCTCCTGGGGTGATTGCCCGTCATCACGTCCCCGAAGGCGTCGAGGTCGTGTGTCCAGAAAGGATGGCAAGAAAGTATCGCGCGACCAGGATGCCCCTCGCTCGGCGAGGGGGCAGACGAGCGGCCGATGCGCGCGCGATGATTTCGTCGTGCGCTACGAGCCTGATGACCACGAAGTCACCTTCACGCGGATTTCGTGGAGGGCACCTTGGCGCTGCCGTTGATCGAGGTTGTCGCCGGTCGGTAGCAGGGGGCGGAAGGCGGCTGACGGGAGGACCGAGTGTTTAGCGGTTGAAGGCGGTGGGATGGACGTGGAGTTCTTCGCGACCGCCGAGGAGTTCGAGGCCTGGCTGGAGGCCAACGGCGCCGACGCCGACGAGGTGCTCGTCCGGATGGCCAAGAAGCACACCGGTGTCGCGTCGCTCGACTGGGCCGGCGCCGTCGACGTGGCGCTGTGCTTCGGCTGGATCGACGGGCGCTCGAAGCGCATCGACGACGACTGGTTCGTGCAGCGCTTCACGCCGCGGCGCCCGCAGAGTACGTGGTCGAAGGTCAACCCGCCAGAAGGTCGAGGCGCTGATCGCCGCGGGCGGCATGCAGCATTTTGGCCTGGCCGAGATCGAACGGGCCAAGGCCGACGGCCGCTGGGAGGCCGCGTACGACGGCATGGCCACCTCCCGCAGTGCCCGAGGACCTCGCCGCGGCGCTCGGAGCAGCAGGCCTCACCGACGCGTTCGCGAAACTCAGCCGCCAGAACCGCTACGCGATCCTGCACCGCGTGCAGACGGCCAAGACGGGCCGAGACGCGCGAGCGCAGGATCGCGAAGTACATGCGGGATGCTCGCGGCAGGCGAGACGCCCTCTACTAGCGCCGCTCGTCGGGCGCCCGTCAGGCCTCGCAGGCGACGCCGTCGTTGTCGCGGTCGCGCGTGTGATTCGCGGTGTACAGCTTGAAGCTGACGAACGGGCGCCCGGTCTGGCCGTCGGCCATGCCGCCGACCGGGTAGGTCGCCGGGGCCGCGTGCCGAACAGCACTGCGCCGTCGAGCTCGGTGGCAATCGCCGACGCGACTTCCTGCCGCACGAGATCCCAGACGGGGATGCCGCTGTCGTCGATGAATGCGTCGGGGATGGCGAGCACGCAGGCCAGTTCCTCGGCCACGAGCTGCTCCGCGCTCCAGTCGATTGCCGTCGGGTTCTTCCTCCCCCCGTAGCTGGTCGACGTGAAGCGCGCGCTGGGCGCGGTCGCCGCTGACGGGCACTGCGGCTGCGCCGGTGCCAATCGGCACGATGTTGCCGAGTTGCATCGTCACGGTCTGCTCCTCGAGCGCGGCGATCAGTTCGCCGACGACCTCGCTGGGGACGAGTCCTGCGTAATCCGTTGCCATGATCCAGGCTCCCTCGTGAACGGCAGCACCGCGCCCGGCGAGCGTCGGGGGCTGCTGCGCTTGACTTCGGTTCACGTGCGCTCCGAGCGCCTGGCTCGGTTTACGTTGGGCACCTGGCCCCGTCCGTTGCCCCACGGGGCCGCTGCCCACTACGGCAGCCCCGCCAGCACCCGGCTGGCTCGCCCCAGAGGAAGCGCCGACGCCCACCGCGGACTCGTTGTGCACCAACGTGATTTCAAGCATGCTGTCGGCATGACCGAGCGCGAGGACTTCCTGGCCTGGATCCACGGTGCGCTGCACGAGGCGGAGCGTGCCCTGCACAACGGCGACCCGGGCCCCCGCCGGGCCTTGTGGTCGCGCAACGAACCCGTCAGCGTGCTCGGTGCCTGGCGCAACGCCAGCGGGCAGCGTGAGGTAGATGAGCTGTTCACCTTTCTCGGCGACAGCTTCTCCAACTGCACGTCATTTGCCATCGAGGTGATCGCGTACGACGTGATCGGCGACATGGCGTACACCGCAGGACTCGAGCACATCTCCGCCTCCGTTGATGGCCAGCGGCGGACATCCACATTGCGCGTAACTCAGGTGTACCGACGCGAGAACGCCGAGTGGAGGGTCGCCCATCGACACGGCGACACCGTGACTGCGTGAAACGCTTCCGCGGCTCGACCGCCACCCAGCGAGCCTAGCGCGCGCGAGATATATCTCCGCGGCCCGGCCACCGCGCGGACAAGAACTCCTGCCCCGGCGGCGGATGCTGGTGCAAATACATCGTCGGGTCATTACTGCGCACGCCCCCCGAGCCCGTTTTCCCGGAGCATTTTCCACGGACGCATACCCCGCGGCGTCCAACCCCTGGGCGCAGGGGGACACCTGCCCACCTGCTACGGCGCGATCGCCGCGTGCCAGACGCTGAGGTGGCTGTGGCATGTAGTCGGCGGCGCACCCCCAGTGCTCTGCGTGCCCCTCCCTATGGAGGCGCGCCCAGGGCTGTGCTCCGGTCGCGGTGGAGGCGCACAGTAGTTCGTACATTCTGCGCGTATGAGCTTCGATTATCGGGGGTAGCTCGCGTCGCTGTTGCTGAGTGAGGTCGTAGCCGTTGACCAGGGCTCGCAGACGGGGTGCGTCGATCTGGGGATCGCCATGCGCTGTCATGGGGACGAAGGCTTGGGCCGCGTAGGCCGAGATCCCAGAGCCGCGAGCCTGGGCCTGCGCCGTCCCAATCAATAAAGACCCATCGTTCGCCCTCGCAGACGAGATTCCAGGGAGCGAGGTCGTTGTGGCAGATCAGATCCTCGCGATCAGGCGGGATAACCACCTGCCAATGCGCATTACCGGGTGCCTGAAACGTTTCGGTGGCGTCGTGCAGCAGACGGATCAGAGCGCCCAGTCGGTGCAGCTGATCGAGCCTCATCCCCGGCAGCTCCGAGGCCATCGATCCTGGGATGTATTCGAGGACTTGCCGCCCGTCGTCGTCGAGTCCCAACGCACGCGGTGCTCCGTCGAACCCGACGGCTTCCAGCGTGGCCCAGCAAGCCGCTTGGACAGCGTGCGTCGCTTCCGTCATGGGCTTGCGGGACGGACGCGCCGATGGCGAACTACCTCGCCAGCCACGTTGCCGCCCGCGAGTATCTGCTGATGCTCGCTATTCACGGCCACAGTCTGAAGCAGCGAGTCGCGACGTTGGAACCCTCGCAAGGGATGTCCCCCCTAGGGCCGCGACGACCTAGAGCGCGAGCACGATCTGGACGCCCAGGCCGATCACGAGAACGACCGTGAGGAAAACGAGCGCGAAGGTCAGCCGTATGAGCCAGGCTGGTCTCGTCGCGATGCCTCCTCGGAGAAGTTGTGGCCGTGGCGTATCTCGGCGACCTCGCGCGCGCGATGGCCGGACCAGCGACTGAGCAGGATCGCCGCCCGCGGCCCTTGGGTGGCGCTCGGGCGATCGAGCGTCTCCATGCTCGAGAACCTAGCCCGCCCGGCAGCACGATCGGCCGCGTGCGAGCGCGCCGAGCCGGCGATCTCGACGCGCGGGCCGCCCTCGGGCTGCCTGAGAGAGCCCGTGGCGCGCTGGGCGACGTCGGCGAGAGCGAGGAGCCAGACCGGCCGCCGCCTCGGAGCCGTGGCTCAGTCGGCGCGGAGTTCGTAGTTCAGCACGACGGCGCCGCCGGTGGCGTAGTTCGTGACGTCCGCGCGCACTGCCTGACCCTCGGGGGATTCACGCGCCGCACTCAGGGCCGCCGCATCGTCGAAGTCGGCCTCGAACACGCAGTAGTACGGTGACTCGCCCTCGGCGGCGGCGACGTCGAAGCTGTAGCGGTAGGCGCGCAGGCCGGGGAGCTTCGCCGCCAATGGCAGGTGCGTGTCCTCGTAGTAGCTTCGGAAATGGTCCGGGTCCGACGGCGGGGGATAGAGAACGAGGAGCCTGTGCATGGCGCGAACTGTAACCGCCCCCCAGACAGCCGTTGCGCGTTCGAGCCATGCGTTCGCGGCGGCGGCGTCCAGGAGCCTCCTGGGAGAAGCCGATCCACGTATGCGCCACGCATGAGATTGACGCTCTACGCATGCCTGAAGGCGCTTTTACATGCGTAGAGGGCGCCTCGCGGCGCCCTCTGCATTTCGTCTCAATACCGCATGGATAAAGGCTTTGCGGCGATGGAGCTAAGCGGGCTCGAACCGCTGACCTCCTGGGTGCGATCCAGGCGCTCTCCCAACTGAGCTATAGCCCCGAGGGCCCCAATCTTACCAATGCGCCCAGACCGCTGGACGGTCTCAGGGGGTGTCGCTGCCGGGCGTGCTCTGCAGGTCGCCATTATGCGTCGACCCGTTCGGGTTGCTGCCTGCCAGGCCGGCGTCACTGTTCGGCCCGCTGACGCCGCCGATGGTCGCCGGGCGCTTTGCTGCCTTCTTCTGCGGCTTTGCGGGTGCGGCCGGCGGCGGCGGAGCCGTCGCTTGCGACGCCTGTGGGGCTGGCTTCTTCTTGATCTGGAGAGCGACCTGACCGACGTCGCCGCTCTGCCCGGCTGCCTGCCCGCCCCTGCTGACCTTCAAGGCGGCATGCTCGATGTTGCCCACCGCTCCCCTGCGGCTGTAGCTGACCGGCAACGCCTTCGGCGGCGTCTGCGGCACGGAAACCGTCACGGCGGACGGGAAGGAGGGCTGCTGCGTCAGCGAGTTGGTGAGCGGGCCCAGCGCGATCAGCCCGGCAACGCTGACGCCAGCCAGTGCCCCTGCGGGGATCCATGCCCGGTTCATCGCCCTGTATCCATCGTGTTCGCTTGCACCTTCCCGGTACCGACCCTAATCTCGGTCTGTTGCCGGTTGTCGGCATGCGAGCCCCGAACCTTGAGGGTTGGCGTACCCTTCGAGTGGGAATCCTGCATGGCTTTCAAGCTCCGGCTTCAGATCTTCTTCCTAATTCTAACGCTAGTTCCCCTCCTTGTGGGAGGGTGGATGATCCAACGCACCGTTATCGACAGCAAGCGGTCGGCGGTCGACCAGCGGCTGGCGACCGGGGTGGGAACACTCGGATCGCAGTACGCCGACGTGCTGGGCGCCGGTCGCCGCGCGCTGAACACCGTGCCGCGCGACGGCCAGTTGCAACGCGGCGATCGTCGAGCACGACAACGCCACCGTGCGCAAGATCGCCGAGAACGCGTCCGGCGGCGGTCTGGTCATCACCGTGCAGGATCCGTCGGACAAGTACCTCACGCCCCCGCCCACCGGGTTGCAGGAGATCGGTCCGCCCCAGGTCATCGGAACCCCGCAGAGATCGCGACGGTCAGAGCCTGGATCTCCCCGAGCGATCTGATTTCGCAGCTCGAGCAGGCCGACGACGACGTCATCCTCGGTCTGGCGACCGGGAACGCACTGCACCTCCGCGATGACCAGGTGGGACTGCCCAGCAACAAGGCGCTCCCGCTGGGAACGCCGTTCGGCATCGATATCCAGCGCGTGGCCTATCGCGCCGCCGCGCGCGGGATCAGCGATTCGCAGCGGATCGACTCGAAGGTGGTCGCGCTGTACCCGCAGCACCTGCTCGATTCCTACGCGCGCACCGTGCGCGAGCGCGTCGCGCTGCTCATGGGACTGCTGCTCGTGCTCATCGGCGTCGGCTCGGCGCTTGCGGTCCGCTCCCTCACGCACACGTTGCGCGGATTCTCGGACGGCATCCGCGCCGTGTCGGAGGGTCACTACGACCAGCGACTGCCGGTGCGTGGCGATGACGAGTTCTCGCAGTTCGGCGCAGCCTTCAACGACATGTCGAGCCAGCTCGAGCAGCGCATCGGCGAGCTCGACTCCGAGCGGCGACGCGTACAGGAGTTCGGGCAGCGCTTCGGCGCCGCGCTCGCCTCGACTCACGACGTCGCCGGCCTGCTCGAGATCGTCGTCGACTCGGCCATTCAGCTGGCGCGGGCGCGCGGCGCGCGGCTGCTCGTCGCCGACGAGGGCACCGACGTGCTCGTCGAGCAACTGCGGCGCGGCGACCTCGGAGCCGCAGCCGGACTGCTGGACGCGCCCGTGCGCTACGGCGAGGGCATCGAGGGCCGCGCCCTGCAGACGCGACAGGCGGCGATCGGCGACGAGCCGGCGCCGCTGCTGGCGGCGCCGCTCGTCGCCGAGGAGCGCGTGCTCGGCTTGCTGACGCTCGTGGGCGATCCGGAACGGCCGTTCGGGCGGGACGACGCCGAGCGCGTGGGCGCCCTGGTCGGCCAGGGAGCGGTCGCGATCGAGAACGCGCGTCTGCACCGGCTGATCCAGAAGCAGGCCAAGACCGATCCGCTGACGCAACTGCTCAACAGGCGCGAGTTCGAGGAGCAGCTCGCGCGTGAAGTCGAGCGCGCCCAGCGCTTCGGCACCCCGGTGGGCCTCGTGGTGCTCGATCTCGACGATTTCAAGCTGATCAACGATCGCTTCGGGCATCTCGCGGGCGACGGCGTGCTCAAGGCCGCAGCGGGAGCGATCCGCCAGTGCACGCGCGAGATCGATCAGCCCGCGCGCTGGGGCGGAGAGGAATTCGCGGTCATCCTGCCGCACACCGGGCTCGATGGCGCCGCGCGCCTCGCCGAGCGCCTCCGCCAGGCCATCGGCGAGCGCCAGATCCCGACGCCCGACGGCCGCAGCGTGCGTGTGACGGCGTCGTTCGGCGTGGCCGCGCTGCCTGGATCCGGGACGACGCAGGTCGAGCTGACGGCCGCCGCGGACGACGCGGTCTACCGCTCGAAGCGTGCCGGCAAGAACCGTGTCTCACTGGCTGACACACTGGAAGGGGAGGTCGATCCGGCACCGGGAAGCTATCATTAGCTTCACCAAGGTTCGTCTCCGAGGCCTCGCGCGCAACCGTTGTCAAGCCGCGAGAGGCTGCGGTACAGTGAGTATCGCTTGAGGGGAGCGGCCTGTTCACAGGACCGAGGATGGTGTGATGTCTGAATCCAAATCGTTGTTTGCTGCGGTCATCGAAGAGCATCTCGCGCTGAAGCGCCGGAATGCTCATCTCAATGGCCAGCGTCCGTTGTCGGAATACGAGGTTGCAGACCCCTTCGACAACCACGCGCTGTTCAAGAGCGAGGCCGAAGCTCGCCGCGAGGAGGAGGAGACCGGCGACTACCCGGCCCTCGACACTTCCGAGTTCGAGCCGGCGATCGTGGGCCAGTCCGAAGAGGTCTGGCTCGATCAACAGCAGTGCCAGGACTTCGACTGGGGCGACTGAGCTCGCTCCGGGTGCTTGCGCGCCCTGCCCTGCTCGCCTGACTGTCGCGTGACCGCCGCCCCGCGGCGCCTATCTGACTCTTGAGACGCCTGCTCGCACTCACGGCGGCTGTTGCCGCCGTTGTCGCGTTGCCCGTGCCTGCGGCCCTTGCCGACCCGGGGCCGTGCCCTGTGCTCGCAACCACGGCCCCGCTGCCGGTCGAGTTCTCGGACGGCTCGGTCGCGTTCCGCCAGGCGGTGTTCGCACGGCCCGGAATCACGGTCGCATCCACGGGGAACTCCGTCTCGAAGGCGCTGCGCGATGCCGGGGCTTCGACGGGCTATTGGGAGATGAACCTGCCCGCGCTCGTGGGCACGCCCGCTGCGCCGGCCGATCCCGCCACCATGGACGCCGTCGCGGCGGCCGAGGTGCAGAAGGCGCAGGCCGCGACGGCCTGCCCGAATCCGATCATCGCGCTCAACGAGCTGCTGGGCTCCGATGTCGCCGGCCCCCTGCCGGCATCGGCGCAGCGCTATCGCGACGCCGTGCTCGCGCTCATGCGGGGGCTGGCGGCCGACGGGGCGACGCCCTTCCTGCTCGTGCCGCGCAGGTTCACGGTGAGGGGGACGGAGGACTGGTGGCGCCAGGTGGGCCAGGTCGGCTGGCTCGTTCCGGAGGCCTACACGCCGGCGACGAGCCTGTGGAGCATCGGCAACCCGTTCCTGATCAGCCGCCAGATGCGGGTCGGGTTCCGCGAGTGGGTGGGCCGCCTCACCGGGCTCGGCATCCCGGCCTCGCGCATCGGGCTCATGCTGGGCTTCCAGTCGGGTGACAGCCAGGGCGGGAGGGCCGGCCTGCAGCCCGCCGCTGCCTGGCTCGAGATCGTCAAGCTGCAGTCGCAGGCCGGGATCGCCGTCGCGCGCGAGCTCGGCCTCTCGACGGTGTGGTCGTGGGGCTGGGGGACGTTTGCGACGCCCGGCAGCGCCGACCCCGACAAGCAGGCTGCAGCCTGCACCTACCTGTGGGCCCGCGACACGACGCTCTGCGACGCGCCCGCGCTCGCCGTGCCCGGTTTCGATCCGGATCTCACCGCGGGCAGCGCGCAGCTTGCCGCCACGACGCAATGCCAGTACGCCGGAGGCTCGTTCGCGACGGCGGAGCTGACCGCCCTGACAACGGCCGGCATCTCGCGCGCGGGTGCACTGACGGCGCTGCTCGAGCGCAGTCTCGTTCGGGCGCGAGCGACGATCGGCCCGACGGCGATGCTGCGTGCGGAGCGCAGTGTCATCGCGGGGCAGTTCGACGGTCAGCGAAGCACCTATCGCCAGTTCCTGCAGAGCGAGGGAGCCACGCCGGCCGTCGCGCGCGACGCCATCCGGGACCAGCTGCTCGAGGCCAAGGTCGCACGCAGCCTGCGTGTCGCTCCGATCTCCACCGACGACGTCAAGGCCTACATCACGGCGCACGCCGGAACGCGCACGCGCGCCGTGGAGACCGCGCGGCCGGTGACGTGGCTCGTCGGCCAGAAGGAGGGCGTCGCACTGCCCGGGCTCGCGCCGCGGGCGGTGCTTGCGGCCTCGCCCGGCACGACGGTGCTGGTGCACGCCGCAGACGGTCCCGTGCGCGTGCGGATCCTCGGCTCGCGGATCCGCCTCACGGCGCAGCCGGCACGCCCGGCGCGGCTCGCAGTGCGTGCGCTGATCCTCTCAGAGGCCCGTCGCCAGGCGCTGCGCGATTGGCTCGCGGGCGCCGAGCAAGCCGCCGTCGACACGGCCCTGTGCCAGGCCGACGACGTGCCGGTGACCGGCCGCAGCCGCCTGCTCGCGCGCTGGCCGCAGTTCCGCCTGCAATTCTGAGGCCGAGGCCGGCCCCTGCTGCTACTCGATGATCGCCTGCGTGGTGGTCGACATCGTGCCCGACCAGACGGGCAGCCCGAGGACGTCGAGCTTCCACGGGTACGTGACGGTCACCTGCACGCGGTCGTGGGCTTCCCAGAGCACGCTGTTGGGCGATGAGCTGCTGTCGAGGCCTGTGACCGTGATGGACATCGAGGCGGGATCGAGGAACGCGCTGGAACCGCGCACCGCGGTCGTCACGGCCGCCGCGACAGCGACCGGGTTGGCATTGGTCGTCCCGCGCGTGACGGAGCCCTTACGCGAGCCGTCGCGCGCCGCGTGCTGGAGCGCGACGTAGTCGCCGTAGATCGTCGCCACCTTGAGCAGGCCGAAGACGAGCATGAAGAACACAAGGGCGCAGAGCGAGAACTCGACGGCGGTCTGACCGCGTTCGCGCCGCAGCCGGCTCATGCGCCCAGCCGTTGCACGCGCATGTCGTCGGTGACGCTCATCGTCCCCGACGACACGGAGATGCCGAAGAGGCTCAGCGAGTACGGGGCCGTGACGGTCGCGCGCACCTTCGAGCCTGCCGTCCACGTGCCGATCGCCGAGATCGTGACGGCCATGCCGGGCACGCTCGCCGAGTTGAGCGCTGCGGTCCGGCCCTGCGTCTGTGCGTTCGTCAGCGAGACGGTGTCGCCGGTCGTCGTCGGCGCGCCCGAGAGCGCAGCTGCGCGAGCTCCGCTGCGCGCGGCTTCCGAGAGGTCGATGAAGTTCGCGAAGATTGTGCCGACCTGCCAGACGGCGAGCAGCATGAGGCACAGGAAGCCGGCCGTCATGGCGAGCTCAGTGACCGACTGGCCGCGCTCGCGGCGCATGAGGTGCCTCAGGCTAGAAGCCATCATCCACCAGCCTGCTCGAGCCCTGGCCGATGTCGGCTGCGATCGCGGCGAAGATCGTGTTCAGCTGTGCAGCGTTCGGCTGGTTGTAGAAGTCGCCGGGCGACGCGATCTGCGAGAGCGTGTTGTACGAGGTGATCGCGGGGCTCTCGTTGTTGCTGCTGGCGTAGTGGTAGCAGCCGGTCGTTCCCGCCGTGCAGCCGTCGACCCAGTTGCCGGAGCTGTTCTTCTTGTGAAATGCGCCGGCAGTGCAGTTGACGTTGCTGCCGAGGGCGTATCCGATGCTGTAGATCGTGACACCCTGCGACTTGTACGTGTTGGCGAGGTTGATCGCGGTGTGGCACGGCTGCTGATCGTCGGCGTTGTTCTGCGGGTAGGTCGGGCTATAGACGCTGCCGATGTTCGCCTCGCCGTCGGTCAGGAACACGATGTAGTCCGGGATGTTGGCGCGTCCGTGCGCGGTGAGCTCGGCACGGGCCTGGCGCAGGGCCTCGCTGTAGGAGGTGTTGCCGCCGGCCTGGATGCAGGAGCTGGCCGGGCCGTCAACGGTATGCAGGTACAGCCCGGACGAGGTATTGAGCGCCGTGCCGGTCTTGTAGTTGCTGTTGATCTGGTCGGTGAGGTAGCCGCGGGTGGCGGCGTCGTAGCCGTCGTAGCCGTTGCTGCCGAGTGAGTTGTAGGGCGCTGAGCAGACGTTCGTGGCCGTCGTCTGCACAGGCGGGAACTGCGACCATGCCGACCTGTGCGGCCGGTGGGCTCAGCAGCCCGAGCATCGTGCGGATGCCGTCCTTCGCGTTGTTCAGGTCGGTGCACGTTCCGCCGGCGCCGGTCGGTGAGCACATCGACCCGGTGCGGTCGATCGCGAGCACGATGTCGACAGGCGTCGATGCGCACGGACTGCAGGCATTGGCGTGCGTGGCGACATTGAAGTGGTTGATGCCGAAGATCTTCGCGAACCAGGTGTTGGTGCTGGCGGTGCCCGAGACCGTGAGCTGGTTCGGGTTGACCGCCGCGTTGCAGCCCACGGCGCTGATCGCCGTGGCCGTGCAGGACACCTGGTAGGTGAAGCCGAAGCCGGTGAGATTCGGAGGCGTGTTCGCGTTCGCGTACGCCGTGGCAGACGCGATCGCGTTCGTGCCGTTGGGCAGGTCCTGCGCGCCCGCGAGCGCCGCCGCGTCCGTGGCGCTTTGCAGCTGCCGCTTGGCGTAGTAGGCGTATCCGACATCGATCGAAAACGCGGCGATGCCGAGCAACGCGACGAGCGCGAGTGCCACCACCCCGAGAATCTGGCCACGCTCTGCTCGCGCCCTGCGCATCCCGTCTCCTTCCAACCGCCCCGTTGACGAGCCGCGTCCGGGACGCGGCTCTGTTCGCAGATTGGGTGAGGATTCGGCGGGCGTCATCACCCCAACGAGGGTTCAGTTACCCGATCTGGCATACGGCGCCGTCGCGACGCTGTCTACGCCGCAGTCCAGAGGGCGTCGTGGCCGAGGGCCTGGCGGCGGGCGCCGCCCGCGACGGCGAGGCGAATGAGCGCGTCCTCGGCCTCGGGCAGGTCGGGCTCGTCCGTCGTGTCCGCGAGCACGCGGGCGACCTCGGCCGTCGTCAGCCCACCGGGGTATGCGGCGAGCAGTGCCTCGAGCGAGGGCACCGGGAGCCGGTCGGCCTGGGGCACGAGGTTCATCACGAGCACGTCCACGGCCTCGAACGGCTGGTAGCCCGGAGCGACGAGCTCCCGCCCCTCGGCCCGGAGCACGAGGCTCGGCGCGGTGTAGCGGTCGGGGCCGTCGCTGCTCGACGTGCGGCCGAGCTTGACCGAGAAGCGCGTGGGCGAGCGCGTCTCGGCGCGGTCGCGCTGGTACGCGTCCTCGACCTCGGCCGTACCCGCGGCGGCGATCGCGCGCTCGGCGTCGAGACCGTCGATGCTCTCGGCGACGGCGCGGAGCGTCTCGGGGTCGTCCATGACGAGGTCGGTGGTGAACCAGCCGAACCGCAAGGCGCGCAGCACCGCCTCGGACTGCGGCACTCCCTGCTGCTCGGCGGCCTTGACCAGGCGGCACGCGGGCCCGGTGCCGAAGGGCCGCGGCCGCGCGAACGTCGCCATGGGCATCCCGCGCCGGCGGAAGCGCCGGCGGGAGAGCGACGCGCCCTCGGCGGTGTATCCGCGCTTGACGTAATCCTCGTACGACTCGGACAGGCCGATCATGACGGTGCGAACGTTCAACTGGTCGCCGTAGCGGGCTTCCAGCGCCCGCAAGGTCGGCTCGAAGTTGTAGGCCCAAGGACACGCAGCATCGGTGTAGTGCACTACCTCGACGAGGTTCGGCTGAGCGGTGGCTACGGGGGTGCGCCAGGGCACCGGCAGGCGGGGAATCGACATCCCCGTAGCCTTGCACTCCTCGCGCTCGGGGGTGCCTGAGAACTGGTTTCACGAGTCCCGTGTGTGGTCGGGGCACACCGAGAAGGGGGAGGAGGCGAGGCGATTCGAGACCTCCGAACGCCATGCGACTCTTGAAACCAGTTCTCAGCCGCGGCTGCGCGAGGCATCGTCGAAGATCGTTGCGAGGGGGTCGCGCCAGAGCGGCTGCAGCGTGGGCGTGGGAGGAGACCATCCGAGCGTCCGCCCGGCGGGGCCGACGTCGATGCGCTCGCGGCCGCCCCAGATGCCGGGAAACGTCATCGGCCACGTGGTCCGGTTGACGAGTGTCAGCGGGAACGCCTGCGGCGCGCCGCTGCCCGCGCGGTCGAGGATGCCGAGCGCATCGTCCAGACGGCTGCCGAGCGCCGCCACGGCGACGGGTCCGATCAGCGCTTGTACCCGCTGGTGCACGAACGTGGCGACGCGCGGGTCGCAGTTCCACCAGCGCGGGCGCGCAGCGGCCGGCGCCGCCAGATTGGCGTGCGAGCCGAGCGCCACCCACGAGACCGGGTGCGTGCGCTCGCCGCCGGCGCCGGCGGCAAGCGTCGCGCCCGCGAACGGCCGCCACTCGCCCGAGCAGTGCGCGCTCCAGTCGACGAACAGCGGGCGATCGGCCGACGCTCCGACCGTGACGGCTTCCCAGTCGCCCTCGTGGTGCTGGTTGATTCCCGGCAGCCGCACCGTGCCGGCACCTGGAATCGCGACGCTGCGAGGCGTGGAGTGCCAGTCGTCGACGAGCGAGTAGAACCAGTACTGCACGACGATCTCGAGCCCGGGGTACGGCATGCGCGCATCCGGGTGCGCGAGCCATCCGGGCGGCGTGCCCCTTGCCGGATGACGCCGCACGACGCGCGCGTAGATGAGGCGGGGAGCGTCGGCCGGCGCTGGGCAGGGACTGCTCGCGCTCAGTCCGCAGCCGAGCCGCACGGCGTACGCGCAGGGCAGGCCGCCGCTACAGCTGGCGCCGACGGGCATGAGCGCGGGGGAGAGCGGAGCCGGACGAACGAGCGCGCCGGTGCGGTTCACGAGCGTCGCACCGAGCGCGAGCAGTGCGTCGGTGCTCGTGGGCGCGTAGCGCTCATCGGCGTGGAGGACGAGTCGCGGGGAGAAGCGCGCCGCCACCTGGGCGTCGGTGAGGCGGTCGAGCGTGCCCGCGAAGGCCGGCTGTGCCGCGCACGCCGCGAGCAGCGCGCAGGCACCCACGATCATTGCCGCGCGCCGCATCCGGGCAGGATACGACGCGATCCCGATCGCTCACGGAGCGGCCTGGCAATGCCGATAGGAACGGTGCTGGCGCGCGTGCGCCGCGCGTGCGACGGCCGATCTATGGACGACACCTCCTCTGAGCATCTCCGGGAACAACGCTTCCAGGCGCTGGTCGAGGGCGTGCCGGTGGCCGCGTATCGCTGGGAGGCGGGCACGGCCGGGCGGTGCCTGTACGTGAGCCCTCAGATCGAGGCGATGCTCGGCTTTCCGCCCGACCAGTGGATGGCGGACCCCGAGCTCTGGCTGCAGCGCATCCATCCCGACGATCGCGCGCAGGTGATGAGCGACGAGGGCGATGCGAAGAAGTCCGGACTGCTCGACAACGAGTACCGCTTCCTGCACGCCGACGGCCACATCGTCTGGGTGCGGGATCAGGCTCGCTGGGTGCCGCGCGACGACGGCGAGGGCTGCTTCGAGGGCGTCTTCGCCGACGTCACCGAGCGCAAGCTGGCAGAGCTCGAGCTGACGCACACTGCACAGCACGATCCACTCACGGGCCTCGTCAACCGGCGCCAGTTCACGCGTGAGCTCGAGCAGCAGCTCGCGCGGCAGGGCTCGTCGTCGTGCGCCGTGCTGTTCATCGACATCGACCGCTTCAAGCTCGTCAACGACGGCCACGGGCACGACGCGGGCGATTCGCTGCTGCGGGAGGCCGGGAGGCGACTGCAGTCAGCGCTGCGGGAGGGCGACGTCCTCTCGCGCTTCGGCGGCGACGAGTTCACGGCCTACCTGCCCGACTGCGACGCCGGCTGTGCCGAGATCCTGGCCCGGCGCGTGCTGGTCACGCTCGCACAGCCGTTCCCTGTCGGGCGCGGCGAGGTCTACGTCGGCGGTAGCGTCGGGATCGCCGTCAGTGGCGGTGATTCGGAGACGGCGACCGCCCTGATCCGGGACGCGGATGTCGCGATGTACGCGGCCAAGCAGCGCGGACGAGGCCGGCTCGAGCTGTTCGACACGAGTCTCAGGGAGGCCTCGGCCCGCCGCGTCGAGATCGTGAGCGCACTCCACCGGGCACTCGCGCTCGAGGAGTTCGAGCTGGTCATGCAGCCGATCGTCGATCTCGCCGAAGGGCGCCTGGCCGGCGTGGAGGCGCTGCTGCGCTGGCGGCGCGGAACGCAGGTCGTGCCGCCGCTCGAGTTCGTCCCGCTGGCAGAGGAATCCGGGTTGATCGCCGAGATCGAGCGCTTCGCGCTGGCACGGGCGTGCAGCATGGCGCTGGAGCTCTCGGCTCTGCATCGCGAGCCGATCTCGGTCAGCGTCAACATCTCACCGCGGCACGTGCTCCAGGGGGACCTGCCGGGCAGCATCGAGGAGGCCCTGCGCAGCACGGGCTTCGATGCGGGGAGCCTGCTCGTCGAGCTGACCGAGAGCGAGCGCATCGATGACGTCGACACGCTGGCGAAGGTGCTCGGCACGGTGCGCGAGCTCGGCGTCTCGGTGGCGCTGGACGACTTCGGCACGGGCTGGTCGACGCTCGGCCTGCTCCGTCGCGTGCCCTTCGACGTGCTCAAGATCGACCGCAGCTTCACCGCCGGGCTGCCGGCCAGCCGCAGCGATCGCGCGCTCGTCGCGGCCATCGTGACGCTCGCCAAGAGCCTCGGGGTGCCCGCCGTCGCGGAGGGCATCGAGCGACCCGAGCAGCACGTCTGGCTGCGAGAGCTCGGCTGCGATCTCGGTCAGGGCTACCTGTTCGCGCGACCGAGCACGGTGGCGCAGCTGGGCGAGTGGCTCGCCTCGCGCGACGAGGGCGCGGAGCGGCGCGTCACTCGTCCGCCCAGAGCTGCTTGATGTTCTCCCAGTCCGCGTCGTCGGGGTTGCGGCTGGGCGGCAGGAAGCGGCAGCCCGGGAAGGCGCGTGCGGGCGGCGTGAACGACCCGCGCTCGACCAGCCGCGCGATGTTGCCGCGATAGACCTCGTCCACGGCCTCGTGCCGGAGCGGGTCCTGCTCGAGCCAGAGATTGGACGGGTGCACGGGCTGCTCGTACATCCGCCGGAACAGCTCCGTGCGCAAGTCCTTCATCCAGTTGGAATTCAGGTTCATGACGCGGAACTGGCGAAGGGCCTCGATGTCGACGATGCCGGCGACGAAGCTGTTCGCCCCCGAGACCGTGTGCCCGATCACGGCGCCCTGGAAATCGACGATGTGCGAGTTGCCCCCGCCGATGTCGTACGGGTGCTCCATGCGCGGATGGACGAAGACGGGCCCGACGTTCGGAGCCACGACGTAGAGGCTGTTGAAGTGCGCGTGTGCGCGGTTCTGCAGCAGCCACGTTCCGCCGGGCTCGCCGCTCTGGGTCATCGGCACGGCCTCGCTCGGGCGGTAGACGACCTCCGCGCCGCCGAAGGCGAGGGCTCGCACGGCCTCGGGGTACTCGCCGTCCGAGCAGCAGATCGTTCCGAGGTTGCCGATGTCGTCCGTGCGGAGCACCGGGTAGAAGGCCTCGACGCCGTCGCCGAAGAGCTCGACCCAGCGCTCGTAGACGTCGTGCGGCGTGCACGAGCGCTCCCGGCACCAGAGGTGATTCTTGGCCGCGCGGTGCACGACCTCGCCTTCCGGTGAGAGGACGAACAGCGTGTTGAAGAAGCGGTCGGGCATGACCTCGGGCCAGCGTGCCTTGCACTGCACGACGATGTAGGTCTCGTACAGGCGCGCGAGATCGGCGAGCCGGTCGCTCTCGGGGCCCGGGATGTCGATGAAGAGCTCGCGCGCTGCCGTGACGTGCGGGATGTCGAAGATCTCGTCGGTGAAGCCCGTCAGCGCGCCCTCGGCCAGCGCGATCAGCTTGACGGGCATGTTGATGCCGATGATCGAGACCGCAGCGTGGATCGCGTCCTCGATGATGTCGAGGTTGCGCTGGATGTGCCGGCGCTCGGCGACCCCGTGGACGATCGTCGAGAGTCCGACTGCCATGTACGGCGCGACTGGAGTGGATTCGCTCATGGCCGTGATGCTACGGCGGGGCGACCACGGTGCGCGCCTGCGCGCGGGCGCGCGCACGCGCGCCCTGCCGCGCCGGGCGCTCAGACGTGCGGCATCACGTCGCGCGCGAAGAGCTCCTGGTTCTTTATCGCCATCCAGTGCGGTGCGCCACCCGCGTTGACGGTGATGCCGATCTCCGTGACACCCTCGCACAGCTCGCGCGTAGCGCTGATGCGTTCGAGGATGTCCTGCGGCGTGCCGACCCAGACGTAGTCCTCCTCCACGAGCTGCTCGAACGGCAGGGCCGCGAGCGACTCCATGATGCCTGCCGTGTAGAAGCCGTAGCCGGCCTTGACGAGATCCTCGGCGGGCGGCTTCTCGTACTCGATGAGAGGCGAGCAGTTGCCCTGGATGAAGCCGAGGATCCACGTCACGCGCCTCGCGCATCGCCGTGTCGCGATCGTTGTCGAGGTGACACGCGTGGATCCAGACGATGTCCGGGGTCGTGCCGTGCCTCGCGCACTCGCCGCGATAGAGGTCGAGTTGCTGCTTCAGCGCGACGTAGGGCAGGAGTGGCGGCACCGCCACGCCCCAGCCGTTCTCGGCCGCCAGCTCGTACGTGCGATCCGAGGTGCCGCCGAGGTAGATCCGGAACGTGCGGGTGGGAAACGGGATGACATGCGAGTCGTCGACGTCGAAGTACGTGCCGTGATGCGAGAAGCGCTCGTTCGCGAGTGCCTTGAAGAGCAGATCGACGGCCTCCTCGTAGCGCGGCCGGGCATCCTCGTCGAGCGGCACGCCGGCCTTCGTCGGAATCCACCCATGGCCGCGTCCGACGCCGAACTCGTAGCGGCCGCCGGTGAGGATGTCGGTGGCGGCGATCGCGGAGGCGAGCACGAGCGGGTTGTGGTACGGCAGGGCGTGCAGCATGGTGCGGAACGTGATGTTCCGCGTCCGCTGGGCGGCGGCCGAGAACAGGGCCGTGGGATTGCTCGAGACGGAGAACTTCGGGAAGAAGAAGTGCTCGATCGCGGCGTAGGTGTCGTAGCCGAGCCGGTCGGCGTTGACGATCTGCTCGAGCAACTCGGCATACAGCTGCTCGGGCGACTGGCCGTGCTGCTGGACCTCCGTGTAGATGCTGAACCGCATCGACTGCCCGCCCCTCCTCGAGTGTGGCCCGGAGACGTGGCTGCCAGAGGCCCGCACCGGAACGAGTACGCGATGATGTCGCGCTCCGGCGAGCACTGTCAACGTGCTCGTGATCGCCGCACTGGCGGTGCGGGAGGGGAAGCTGAGCCGGCGCGGCGAGCCGAACGGCTGATGCGCGGCCTGCTGAGCGCCGGCTACGAGGCGGCAGCCGCCGTCAGAACGACGTCGAAGCGGTGCGCGGCGAGGGCGCCGAACAGCTCGTGGCGCGAGAGCCGGGCGCGCGTCGTCGCGGGGCTCGACAGACCGCACAGGAAACGAGCGAGCTGACGCGGCTGCGCGAGCTCGGCGGGATAGCGGGTGCGCAGGTCTGCGAGCTCGGCGCGGGAGACGATCGATTCCGGCGCGGGCGTCACGCTCCCAGGCGGCAGGGCGACTGCCCCGGAGAGGCAGTGACTGCAGTGACCGCACGGCTCCGAGCGTTGCTCGCCGAAGTAGGCGGCGAGCGCTCGCACCTGGCATGAATCCGCGGTCACGAGCTCGAGCACGCGCTGGATGCGCTCGATCTCGGCCCGCTCGCGACGTTCGAAGCGCGCCGCCGTGGCATCGACGAGCGCGGGCAGGTCGAGCGGCTCGGTCAGCACCGAATAGCGCTGGCGCGCCTCAGCGGGCTGCAACTCGGCGAGGCCCTGATCCTCGAGGTAGCCGAGCGCGGCGACGATGCGCGAGCGATCCTCGCCGAGCTCGAGGGCCACGTCCTCGGGCGCCAGCGTCACCCAGACGCGACCCTGCTTGCCCGCCGCGATGACGCGGCGCAGGAAGCTCGAGCGTGCCGGATCGAAGCGAACGAGGAGATCGTCGAAGTCGCCGTCGCCCGCCGGCCGCAGGCGATAGGCGGCGTAGAAGGGCGTGCCCTGCCGCAGGAGCCCCTCGAGCTCGAGGTAGGTGAGCAGCGTCCTGAGGACGAGTGGCCGCACGTCGAAGCGCGTCGAGACGTCGTGCTCGGCGACGACGAGCTCGTCACCAGGTGCGCCTGCAAGCAGCTCATCGAGGAGCGCGGCGATCGCCTCGCGGCCCGGCGTATCGCCGTAGGCGAAGTTCTCGAGCACGGGCACGTCGTCGGGACACGCGAGCAGCTCGCACACGGAAGGCGCACCATCGCGCCCTGCGCGGCCGATCTCCTGGGAGTAGCTCTCCAGGCCCTTCGGCAGGTTGTAGTGATAGACGTACCGCACGTCGGCCTTGTCGATGCCCATGCCGAAGGCGATCGTCGCGACGACGACGCCCTGCTCGGAGGCCGCCCACCATTCCTGCACGGCCGTGCGGTCCTCGTCCTTCATCCCGGCGTGATACGGCCGCGCCGGCACTCCCGCGCCCGCCAGCAGCTCGGCGACGCGCAGCGCCGTGCGCTGCAGCGTGACGTACACGATCGTCGATCCCGGCGGACGCGAGCGCACCCGCTCGAGCAGCACGTGATCGCGCTCGCCGGCCGTCACAGGCGTCATCAGCAGCGTGAGGTTCGGCCGGTAGACGCCCGTCGCGACGACATCGGCGCGCTCGATCCCGAAGCCTGCGCAGATGTCGTCGACGACGGCAGGCGTCGCGGTCGCCGTCAGTGCCAGCACGCGGCCGGCGCCCAGCTCGCGCGCACGCTGCGCGAGCTTGAGGTAGTCGGGGCGGAAGTTGTGGCCCCACTCCGAGATGCAGTGCGCCTCGTCGACGGCGAAGAGCGCAATCTCCACACCCGCCAGCTGGGCGACGAAACGCTCGTTGTTGAAGCGCTCGGGCGCCACGTAGAGCAGACGCAGCTCGCGGCGCCGCAGTCGCTCCGAGACGTCGCGCGCCTCCCCGAGCGAGAGGGTCGAGTCGAGGCGGGCCGCCGGCACGCCGAGCGCGGCGAGCGCGTCGATCTGATCCTTCATGAGCGCGATCAGCGGCGAGACGACCACCGTCACGCCGTCCAGCAGCAGCGCAGGAAGCTGGTAGCAGAGGCTCTTGCCCGACCCTGTCGGGAAGACCGCGAGCGCACTGCGCCCCGCGAGCAGCGCCTCGATCACCGCGGCCTGACCCGGGCGGAAGGCCTCGAGGCCGAAGCGGCCGGCGAGCAGGCTGCGCGCGGCGTCGAGCGTCGGCGGTGCGGCGACCTGCGTCACGCCTCGACCCTAGCTGCTTGCTCGCACCCGCGTGCGAGTCGGCACGGCGCCGGCGTGTCGTGGTGACTTGCGGCAGGATTGGTCGCCTGCCGCGCGTCTGACCCCGTCGACGCGAACTGTGGTTAACTCGCCCGTACAGGAGGCTGGATGGACGATCTGACGGGACTGACGAGACTGATGGTCGGCGGCGCGGACCGTGGACTCGACACTCCTGCAGCGCGCGCACGCGGAGCCGGCCGCGAGACCATCGGCCTGCTCGAGCAGGTACCGCTGTTCGCCTCGCTGTCTCGCCGCCACCTCGCCAAGATCGCGAGCGTCGCCGCCACGAAGCGCTACGCCGCGGGCTCTCCTGTGGTGCGTGTGGGGAAGCCGGCCGAGGCCTTCTACGTGATCCTCGACGGCAGCGCTCGCGTGGAGTGTCCCCGGTCGGCCCGTCACGCTCGAGGCCGGGGACTTCTTCGGCGAGATGGCGATTCTCGACGGCGAGGCGCGCTCTGCAACCGTCACCGCCGTCACCGAGGTCATGGTGCTGATGATCCCGCGCGCGAAATTCCTCAAGGTGCTCGAGTCCGAGCCGAAGATCGCGCTTGCCATCATGGCGACCCTCACGCGGCGCCTGCGCGCAGTGCAGGCGGCCGCCAACCTCTAGCGTCAGAACTGCGCGACGGTTCCCGTTGTGAAGGTGCCGCCGATGGCGGTGCCGAAGCCGTTCCGGATCGCGGAGTCCGGCGTGTAGATCGCCGCGCTCGTCGCGACGGTGCCGGCGATGCCCGTGCCCGCCTTCTGGCCCAGGGTGATCGTGAGCGTGCGCGTCGCAGCGTCCCAGGCAACGGTCGAGCGGGTCGCGACCGTCGATCCGGAGAACGTCATGTGCCGAGGCTCGCGTAACCCGCGGATCCGAGGTTGATGCTTCCGAAGTGCAATGTGCACGACGCGCTCGTCACGGTCAGCGTGTCGTTCGCGAGCCCGCCGTTCGTGATCGTGACCGTCACGTCGCCGAGCCCGGTGAGGCTCTGGTCGGTGAAGTCCCCGCTCCAACCGGCGCACATCGACGACACCCTGAGCGTCTGGGAGAACGTGGCGACGATCCGGTCTCCCTGCTCGGCCCTGCCGGCGGTGCCGCCACCGTCGAGCAACTGCAGGGCCGTCGTCGTCGGAGCGGCGTTCTGCACCTCGGCCATGACGGCGGCGGAGGTGAAGGTGTTGCCGGACCTGTCGGTGGTGACGACGCGCAGGTCGTACTGGCCGTCGCTGAACGTGCTGGTGTTCCACGTCACGCCGTAGGGCGACGTCGTGTCGGCGGTTCCGAGGTTCGACCACGTTCCCGTGCCGTGGGGAGAGGTCTGGAACTGGGCCGAAGCCACTCCGGAACCGGCGTCGGCAGAGTTCGCCGAGACGGCGACGCTGGTGCCGTTGACGAACGCGTTGGCGGCGGGCGCGGTGATCGATCCCGTGGGCGCGGTGTTGTCGATGCGTACGTTGGCGATCGTCGGTGAGGTCGAGGTGTTGCCGACGTTGTCCGTGGCAACGACCCGCACGTCGTAGAGCCCCTCCGCGTAGATCGTGGTGTCCCACGTCGCCGAGAACGGAGAGGCGGTATCGGCAGCGCCGAGGTTGGACCACGTTCCCGTGCCCGCCGGCGAGGTCTGGAACTGCGCGGAGCGCACGCCGGAGAGGGCATCGGCCGAGTTCGACGTGGCCGCAACCGTGCCGCGCAGGTTCGCCGCCGCTGCCGGTGCCGTGACAGCGCCGGTCGGCGCCGCGTTGTCGCGTGAAATCGTGAACGCGCTCGGCGTCGATGTTTCCCGCGGCGTCGGCCACGGTGACCGTGTAGGTGCCCGGAGCGGATGCTCCGGCTGGCCCATACGAAGTTGCTCGACGTGTAGGGCCCGTGGAGGGGCGTTGTCACGGTCTCCGCCGCGTGCGTCCAGCCTCCGTTGACGAGCGGGGAAGAGCGCCGACGCCGCTCCCGAGCCGGCATCCGTGACCGTTGCGACCAGAGCCGAAGCTCCCGGCGGTGGTCGATCGGTAGTAGATCGTGCTGCCGTTCTGGAAGGCGTCGGGTGTACCGCCCGTCATGACGACCGAGGCGACGGGCGCAGTGTTGTCCACGAGCACGTTCGTGATCGTCGGCGAGGTGAAGGTGTTGCCCGCCTTGTCGGTCGTGGTGACCCGCAGGTCGTAGAGCCCGTCCGTGACGCCCGTGGTGGCCCAGTTCACGGAGTACGGCGTCGTGGTGTCGGCAGCTGCCACGCTCGTCCACGTGCCGGCGCCTGCAGGTGAGCGCTCGAAGAGGGCGCTCGCGACCCCCGACCCGGCATCCGCCGAGCTCGAGGTGACGCTGATGGTTCCCCTCACATTGGCCGAGGCGGCCGGCGCGGTGATCGACCCGGTGGGTGCGGTGTTGTCGACCCGGACGTTGGCGATCGTCGCCGAAGTGAGCGGCGGTTCCGACGTTGTCGGTCGTGACGACGCGCAGGTCGTAGAGCCCGTCGGTGGAGGTGGTGGTGTCCCAGTTCGCCGAGTAGGGCGTCGTCGTGTCGGCGGGGCCGACGTTGGTCCAGGTGCCTGCGCCGTGGGGCGTGCTCTGGAACTGGGCGGAGGCGACGCCGGATCCGCCGTCGGCGGAGTTCGAGGTGATCGAGACCGTTCCGCGCACGATCGCATTGGCTACCGGAGCGGTGACCGTGCCGGTCGGTGCAGTACTGTCGATCGCAAAGGTGATTCCCGTCGTGACCGTCGAGCCCGCACGGTCGGCCCCGGTGATCGGTGTACGCGGCCGGTGCGAGGGCACCGGCGGCCCACGTGAAGCTGCTCGAGGCATACGGCCCGCCCGCTGGGGTCGTGACCGTCTCGGCGACGTGGGTGGTCCATCCCGTGGCGCTCAGGACCGGGAACGACGCCGACGCCGAACCCGAGCCGGCGTCGGCCACCGTCGCGACGAGGCCGAAACTGCCGGCGGCGCTGGCCTTGAAGTAGAGCACGCTTGGCAGGGCTCAGATACGCGCCCGTCGAGCCGCTCCCGAGAGCGAGCGAAACCGAGGTCGGCGCGGTGTTGTCCACGAACACATTCGTGACAGTCGGCGACGTGAATGTCAGGCCGGCATTGTCGGTCGTACGCACGCGCAGGTCGTAGGGCCCGTCGCCGAACGTCGTGGTGTTCCAACTGGCCGAGTAGGGCGTCGTCGTGTCTGCCGCCCCGAGGTTCGTCCACGAACCTGTCCCGGCGGGGGAGGTCTGGAATTGCACGGATGCGACTCCCGAGCCGGTGTCGGCCGAGTTCGACGTGACTGTCACCGTCCCCTTGACGGCCGCGCCGCTCGCCGGCGCGGTGATCGATCCGGTCGGCGGGATGGCGTCGACGGTGACGGAGGCGCTCGTCCCGCTGACCGCTGTCCAGGAGTGGAAGACCGCGGTCACTCTCCACACGAACGTCCCGTCGCCGGGAGCATCGGAGCAGCTGAGCGCGGTGATGCGGATCGTGGGGCTGGTGCCGCACGCAGCACTCCAGGTCACGCCCGCGGTCGGGCGGCGCTCGGCGTAGTACTCGACGACTCCTGCTCCGGGCGCCGTCGCAGCGCTCCAGTTCAGCGTCGCGTTCGGGCTCGTCACCGAGATCGCGGGAGTGCCCGGCGTGCCAAGGGTGCCTGCTGTCGCCGAGGCGCTGCCGGCGCCACCGGTCGTCCACGATCCGAACGCGGCCAGCGGGGTCAGGCCGAGACCGAGGACGACGCTCACGAGCACGAGGATGCGACGAGTCGCAGGGCTCACGTCATGGATGCGTCAGGCCGAGGCTTGCGCCTCGGCCTGTTCGCGTCCCTCTCCGGCTACGGGTTCGCCGTGTAGTCGATTGTGATCGTGACGTTCTTGCAGTTGTCCTGGTTGAGCCCGTTGTCCAGCATGCGGACGGTCAGGCCCGACCATGCGCCGACGCCTGCGCCCGTGGGCACGACGTTTGCGCCCGAGGTGCCGCCGATGGCGAAGTCCGCCTGGGTGCAGTCCGGCTTGAGCGCGTCCACCGCGTGCGACGCGAACGGATGCACCGCCGCCGTCACGGAGCTCAGGTTGACCGAGCCGGGATTCGGGTTCGTGAATGTGCCTGCCAGTGCGGCCGCCGGGCCGCCCGGATAGAGCCCGCTGGGCGAGCCGGTCTGGTTGACAGTAATCGCCGCCGTCGTGCCGGCCGTCGAAGTGCCCGAGCCGGAACCGCCCTGGGTCCAGTAGGCATAGGCGATCGCACCGATCGCCAGAAGCGCCAACACGGCAACGAGCGGCGCGATTCGTGTCCTGATCTTCACAGACATGCTCCCCTAGTGAGACTGCGCAAAGCGCAAACGTCGAGACACGGCTGTATCGGTCGGCAGGGCGGAACTCTTGAATCCCCCGGACGGAGCAGTTGCGATCGATCAAGCAGGTCAATCGAGGTTGACTTTATCGTTGAGTCAATCTAGGATGACTTTCCATGCAGGAAGAAGCGACGCAGCTCGCCGGCGACGCTGCCGACGCCGATCCGGCTGTCGGGCTTGCCGCAGTTGCCGCCCTGCGCGCCCTGCTCGACACCCTGGAACGGCTCCAGGTCGGGCGCGCACGCGAGCAAGGTTGGCAATGGCAGCGGATCGCGGCCGCGCTCGGCGTCAGCAAGCAAGCCGTCCACAAGAAGTACGCGGACGGTCGCAGGATGTCCCGGCGGCCTTCGTGATCCTCCGCCTTCGGCGCAGCGTCAAGGGCGACGTGCAGCGCGAACCGGCACCCGTCGTCATCGAGCTGTTCTCGGCCGCGCAGGCCGAGGCAACGGCGCTCAGGCACGATGTCCTCGGAACCGAGCACGTACTGCTCGGGCTCCTGACGCGTGAGGACGCTGCCGGTCGAGCCCTGCGGGAACTGGGGCTCGAGGCGGCCGGCGTGCGCGACGACGTGCGGCGCATCACCGGGGAGGGTCCCTCTCCCGAAACGGTCTTCGATGCGAATGCGCTCGCCTCCATCGGAGTCGACCTCGATGCGGTGCGGGCTCGGGTCGAGGCGACCTTCGGCGAGGGATCGCTGGAGCGCGCACGTCGCGGGCAGGGACGGTGTGGAGGCTCCGCGGCATTCGGGGTGAGCCCGCGTCTCAAGCAGGCGCTCGAATCGGCGCGCATGGCGGCGGTCGCCCGGGGCGAGGAAGTGACGGCGAGGACGTTCTGATCAGCCTCTCGGAGCAGCGGGATTCCGTTGCCGCGCGCATCCTCCGCGATCATGGAATCTCGCCGTCGCGCATCAGCGCGGCGCTCGGAGAGGTTCGTGCAGCGCGGTAGCCTGCCTCCGTCAGCCGCCGATGTGGCAGGCCGTCGCGGTGGGAGGCGCGCGCCCGCGGCGCGCCTCGCGGCGCGTTGGACGACCAGCGTCCTGGGCGATGGAGCCGAGGGGCTCGAACCCTGACCTTCTGGTTGCAAACCAGATCACGCCGATCGCGGACGCCTCAAGGCATCGCAACCATCGGTTCGAGGCGTGCGATGTGTGCGCGATGTGCAGGCTGTGACCCCTGAGCGTTACCAGAGCGTTACCACGCGAGGGCGAATCGCCGCCGTCGGGGGCATACCGCCTGCCTCCGAGCTCGCGGCACGACCACGCCACGTGGCGTACGAGCTCGAGCGCCTGGCGGCGGCCGGCGTGGTGCCGCTGGCAGCCGGGCGACCGCGTCCGCGTCGGGGCCGCTCCCCCTTTTGCGATCGCGCGAATGTGCTCACCTCCCGGTACGGAGGGTGATAGTAACCATTGACACGAGGATCCCGCAGGAGCATGATGCTGCGCGAGGAGAGAGACGAGGGAAGGGAGGAGGCCCGCGAGGTAGAGAGAGACAAGGAGAGGGACATGATGAGGCGAATCGTCTCGACGCTCTTGACGACCAGCGTGGCGGCGGCACTGCTTGTGCTTGTCATCACCGGCACCGGCGCGACTGCATCAACGCACCGCGGCGGCGACGAGGTCGGCGCCGATGTCGCCGCGCTCCACGACCTCCAGGCCGGATTCCACGCCGCAATCTCCGGCGGCGGCCACATCGACGACCTGATGGCACTCTGGGCAGACGACTCGACGTTCACCGCCGGCGGCACCACACTTCACGGCAAGGACGAGATCCGCGCGTTCTTCCTGACGACCGGCGGGTTCACCCACAACTGGGTCTCGCTCTCGCCGAGCTTCAAGACGCGGATCGAGGTCCACGGCGACTGGGCCCACCTCTACTTCGAATGCCACTTCGTTGACTGGCAGGCAAACCCGCAGGTCGTCGTCACCCACGGCACCTTCGACGGCACCGCCAAAGAGGTCCACGGCCACTGGCTGTTCTGGAACGTCACGGCCGGCACCAACCCCCTCACCCCGTAGCAGCGCGGCGTAGTGGGCGCGCAGCGCGCGCCCGCTACGCCGTCCCAGCAATCCCAGGTCCGGTCGGAGCCGTGCCGATGGTGGCCCCGATAGCGTCCGCCAGCAAGCCCCGCGTGTTCAAGAACTGCACGGCCGTGAACAATGTCCGCGCGCATGGCATCGCGAAGAACTTCAAGGTGATCAAGACGGCGAACGGTCTGACCGGCCGCCCGTTCGTGAGGTTCGCTGTATGCCGCTCAGCCGCGGACTCTCGACCGCGCCAAAGACGCCGTCGCCTGCGAGACGTAGATGGGCGTACTCGGGATTGAAACAACGACACGGGCTACAGCCGGACGATCGACGCAACCGCGCGGACAGGCGCGATCCCTGCCCCTGGAGGGAATTGCGCCTTCTTGGCCGTCGGACGGGAATCGCGACTAGAGGCGTCAGAAGGCGCTCGCGGGCTGCACCGTCTTGCGGGAACCTTGCGTGAGAGGCCTCCCATCGGCGGGATCGTCCCTTTCCGGAGCAAGCTCAGCGTCGAGCTGCGCGGATCGCGCGCCAGGCCAGGCGGCTCGAGCACGAGGTCCGACCCGGGCAAGCGGTGGCACCTCCGCGAGCGCCTGGCGGTGGCCGGCGTGGTGCCGCTGGAAGCCGGGCGACCGCGCCCCGTGTCGGGCCCCCCTTTTGCGAATCGCGAATATGTGCTCACCTCCCCCACGGGTAAGGCTCGCGCGGAGGTGGCAGCTATTACCAGCTGTGACCTCAGGACGCGACGAGGTTGTCGGTGCGGCGCCTGCCGGCTTTAGGCGTGTGGCTCGTCGCGGGGTACGGCTTGGGTTGCGAAGTGGTGGATCAGTTCTGCGCGGGAGTGGAGGCCGAGTTTTCGAAAGACGCGCGTGAGGTGAAGTTCGATGGTTCTGGGACTGAGGAAGAGGGAGGCCGCGACTTGGCGGTTGGTCTTGCCGTCCGCGACGTGCAGGGCGATTTGGAGCTCCTGGGGGGTGAGTTGCTCGCCATGGTGGGCGGGTCCGCGTCGTAGCGTCGCTCCGCTTGCCCGCAGCTCGGCTCGCGTGTGCTTGCTCCAGGGAGCGGCGCCGAGTGTGTCGAATGTCTCCAGCGCGTGCTGGAGCTGGACGCGCGCGTCGGTGCGCTGGCCGGCGCGGCGGAGCAGTTCGCCGTGGCAGAGGTCGGTGCGCGCCCGTTCGAACGGCAAGCTGAGCGTGTTGAAGGCGTTCGAGGCGGCGTCGAGGGCCTGGTAGCAGTCGGGCGCGGCGGTGAGGAGGCCGCGGCAGCGAAGCGCCCCGGCGCGCTCCCACGGCCGCACGGCGCGGCGCTCCACGGCGGCGAGACCGGCCAGGGCGGCGTCGCGGTCGCCCGCCCGGGTCTGCGCCTCGATCAGGTCGTAGACCTGCATGGCCGGGCAGTGTTGGCCTTGTCCGATGTCGAGGCGGGCGACTGGAGCGAGCGCTTCGATGGCGGCGTGTGGGTCGCCGCATCCGAGCAGGAGGAGGCCCAGCGGGCCGCCCGCAAGCTCGTACAGCGCTCCCAGCCGGGTTGCGATCTCGCGGGATTGGCGCGCTGCGGTTTGACAGTCGTCCGTTCGTCCGCGTCCGGCCGCGACGTACGCCACGCAGCTCAGGGCATAGAGCGCGTCGCTGATCTGGTGCGTCTCCGAGGTCAGGCGAGCAGACTCGCTGGCATCGGCCTCGGCCTGATCCCAGTGACCGGTCCAATTCCAACCCCGCCAGGCCGAAGAGGCTGTAACCCAGCCAGCTGAGGTCGCTTTGTTGCCGCGCTGCCTCGACCGCGAGCCGGGCGCTGCGCATCGCGGCCGGGTAGTCGTCCTGCCAGGCATACGTAAGGTAGACCCCTGCCAGCGAGGCGAGATCGAGCCGCAGCGTCGTGTTGCTGCGAAAGATCTCTCGGGATCGCCGAAAGAGCGTGCGGGCCTGCTCGGCGTGGCCCAGGACTACCTGCGCGGCGCCGCGTATGCCAGTCGAATAGTGCTCAACCCGGCCGCCGTCCGCAACACCAAGGTTGTCCACGCTCGTGGCGATCTCGACATGCGCCGAATGGTTCCCCTCATACATGGCCGCTTCGGCGGCGTCGCAGTACATCCAGACAGCGCGCGAGTCGTCGTACTGGACGACGCGCGATGCCTCGTCGATGAGCAGAGCACGGGCCTCGGCCAGGTGGCCGAGGCGAGTCAGCACCTGCCCTCGTAGGTGCTGGATGTCCGCTCGCAGGCCTGGATCGTTGCAAGGCGTGGTGTCGAGCGCGCGGTCGAGCAGAGCGAGCACTGCGGCGGCTTGCCCTGCCTTCCAGGCATCCCGTGCTGCGGCGAGGAGCAATTGCGGTTGGCGTGCCTGCGATGGTTCGAGTTCCGCTGCGCGCTGGTAGGCGCGCGCTGCGGAGGCGTGAGCGCTGCGCGCGCGCGCTTGATCGCCGATCCGCTCGAGCAGCTTCGCGGCTTCGGCGTCGGATTCGGTGGCAGCGGCGGCTAGATGCCACGCTCGCTGCTCCGCGCCGTCGGCGTAGGCCGCGGCCAGCGCGCGGTGCGCTGCGCGCCGCATTGAGGGCGGGGCCTGCTGAACGACTGCGCTTCGCAGCAGGGGGTGGCGGAAGACTGCGCGCGCGCGCTCGAGCCGGATCAGTCCGGCGTCCTCGGCTGCTTCCAGGCCCTGGGGATCAAGCCCGAGCGTCTCGGCGGCGCGGCGAATCGGCGCGAGTGTGTCGGTCACGCCGACCGCAGCCAGCAACAGCACCTCGCGCTCGCCTGCCGCGAGTCGCTCGAGGCTGCGCGCAAAGGCGCGCTCTAGTCGGGCGGCAAGCGGAAGCGCCTCGGGAAGCGGTGCGGCCCCGGCGCGCTCCGCCTCGGAGAGCGATCCGGCTAGCTCCACCAACGCGAGCGCGTTGCCCGCGCTTGCCTCGATCAGTTGTTCCAGAACATGCGGGGCAAGCGGCGTGGGCGCACTCGCCGTGACCAGCCGCCGCGCGGCCTCGGCATCAAGCGCGCCGACAGTCAGCCGCTCCAGACCGGCCGCGTCAAAGGAGCCCTCGCTGTCTCGCACTCCGAAGAGGAGCGCCACGGCGTCGGCCTCAAGGCGCCGCGCGGCAAAAACGAGTGCCTCCGCCGAGGCCGGATCGAGCCACTGCGCGTCGTCGACGATCACCAGCAGCGCGCGCATCTCGGCCGTGTGCGCCAGCAGGCTCAGTGTGCCCGCCGCCACCGCGAAGCGACCCCCGCCCATCGCCGGACCCAGCGCAAACGCGGCCCGCAGTGCCGCAGCCTGTGGCGATGGGATCTCCTCCAGCGCCGCGAGGATCGGACGGCAGGCCTCCAACAAGCCCGAAAAGGCCATGTCCGCCTCTGCCTCCACCCCGACCACCGAAAGCACCTGCATCTCGCTCGCCCGGGCGACGGCGTAGCGAAGCAAACTGCTCTTCCCGATACCTGCGTCTCCGTGCAGCACGAGCGTTTCGCTGCGACCTTCGCGCGCCCGCTCGAGTAGCAGATCGATCCTCGCACACTCGCGATCCCGGCCGACGAGCTGCATCGCTCAACCCTACGCCCACGCCGCGCCGATGACGACATGCGCGGGATTGCCCCTACCCCCCACGGACCCGCAACCCACTAGCGCAGACGACGCGCGCCGACTCGCGAGAGCCCTCCAGTGCCTAGGGACAGCCACACTCGCTGCGACCGAAGAGGAGGGCAACGGCCTCTCAACAGCCGCATTTTCGCACGCCAGGGCGCGCACCCGTGCGCGGGGTTTCCCTCACGCGACGCCGCATCCCGCAGGCCTACCGTCGGTCTGCCCCAGGCTTTGAAAGGAGAAGCGATGCAACAGCCGCTCACCCCGCAGGATCTCGCCGCCTTCGAGCGCATCGCGCTGACACGGCGGCCGCGTCCAGACTCGCTCGACCTCCACCCTCGCATCGCGACACCGCGCACCCGCAAAGGACGCCGGATTGGCCTCGTGCTGCGAATGGCTTGCAAGACGGCGAACCTCCCGGTGCGGAGGTGATAGTAACCATTGACACGAGTCTCCCGCAGGAGCATGATGCTGTGTCGCGAGGAGAGAGAAGAGGGGAAGGGGAGGAGGATCGCGAGGTAGAGAGCGAGAGGAGAGGGACAATGTTAGGGCTCTGGCGGAAGATTTTCGTCGCGGGGGTCGTCTGGGCGGTGATCGCTGCGGCGGCCGGCGGAGCGGAGGCTCGCTCGGGGCATTCCGGTACGGGTCGCGGGGAGGTGGCGCCTGTGCCTGCGACGGCGGTGCTGGACTGGAACGCGACTGCGGTGGCGACCGTGCGTGCTGCCCTTCCCGCGAAGTTCCAGCTCGAGAGCGATCTGTACGTGGCCTATGTGCAGGCTTCGGTGTACGACGCGGTGGTGAAGATCGCGGGGCGCTACGAGCTCTACCACGACTTCGCGAGTCCCGTCTCGCCGCGAGGCGCTTCTGTGCCGGCGGCGGTGGCGGCGGCGGCCTACACCGCGCTGGCGTACTACTTCCCATCGCAGCAGGCGACGCTGCAGGCGACGTATACGGCCTACCTGGCCGGCCTTGCCAGTGATGGGCAGGCTGCGGGCGTCGCGATCGGGCAAGCGGCGGCCAGCGACATCATCGCCGAGCGCGCCGGCGACGGGCGGGACGCCGTCATCTCGACGCCGTACGGCGCGGGTCCGCTCGTGGCGGGTGTGTGGGTGTTCGCGCCGCCACCGTCGCTGCAGTCGGCCCAGACGCCCTGGCTGGCGTTCATGCGGCCCTTCCTGCTGCGCGCGCCGTGGCAGTTCCGCGTGGGGCCACCACCCAGCCTCACCAGTCCCCGCTACACGCGCGATCTCAACGAGGTACAGGCCTACGGCTCGGCCACGAGCACCCTACGCACAGCGGAGCAGACGGCCGTGGCGCTGTTCTGGAACGCGTTCGCGCCCAATCAAACCAACACCATGATCGCGGGCGTTGTCAGCGCGCACGCGATGGACGCCGTCGACGCCGCTCGTTCCTTCGCGATCGCGAACATGGTCGACACCGACGCCGGCATGGCCTGCTGGGACTCCAAATACCACTACCAGCTCTGGCGACCCGTGACCGCCATCCAGCACGCCGACATCGACGACAACCCCGGCACCACCGCGGACACCACCTGGACGCCGCTGCTGACCACGCCCAACCACCCCGAATACCCCGCCGCGCACGGCTGCCTGACCGGCGCCGAATCCGACGTTCTGACGGCGATTCTGCACACCCGCAAAATCCAGGTCGACTATCCCGGCGCAGTCGGCGGGGCAAGCACTCTCACCACCACGCGCCACTACGTCACCGCCAGCGACCTGCGCCGCGAGATCGTCAACGCACGCGTCTGGGCCGGACTGCACTACCGCAACTCCGGCCAGGTCGGCGTACAACTCGGCCGAGCCGTCGCCCGCTACGCCCTCGACCACTACTTCCAACCCAGCCACCACGACGAGCACGATAACCACGACGACGACTAACCTCGCACCCGCTGCCGGCGAGCACGCACGCTCGCCGGCAGCGCACTTATCGCAGCTATGCTGGTCGACCCTGCCGCGACGGCCGCGGTGGTTTCCCTTTTTGCGATCGCGCGAATGTGCTCACCTCCCGCAATGCGGGGGTAGCGAGCGGCCGGTCGCATGGCGGCGCTTGATCGGCTTGGCGCGTCGTACCGTCGCGATCGGCGCTGACGCGGCCCCCAACGAACCCCCACAAGGCTCACAGCGGGAAGCGTCGGCGCCGCGATGCACGTGATCGCTGCGTTCTTGTGCGGCGTCTTGCTGACGGGCACGGCCGCCTGGCCGGTCGTCATGCGGATGACGCGGCCGAGCTGCATCGTCACGGACTGCTCCTCGAGCGCCGCGATCAGTTCGCCGACGACGCTCGTCGGCACCAAGCCATTGAAATCGGTTGCCACGTCAGGCTCCCCTCGTTGCGTGAACGGCGCGAGCACCCGACCATTACCCGGCGGGGTGCTCGTGCTCTGGACTCGTGGGTTCACGTCCCGCGCCCGGCGGGATTGACGTGGGCACCTGGCCCTACGGCCCACTACGGCCGTCTACGCCGGCACCTGGCCAGCTCGCCCCAGAGGATAGCGCGCGAGCCTAACGCGACAACGAGCCGTTACGCGGCCGGGTCGCGCTGCAGAGCCCAAAAACCAGGCTTAGCGGTCTGCTCGAACTGCAAATGCCAAGCACCAAGCGACAGAGGATCCAGAGCCGCGCCCGATCAGTTGCCCACGGCCGGGTCGGGCCCGACTTCGCGGAACTCCTGAGGGCAGCGGCAGGCGACGGCGATCTTGGTGGCCCACTGCAGCGCCTCCTCGCGTGAGGGCACGTCGATGATCGTCAGTCCGCCGATGTACGCCTTGCCCGTCGGGGCGTCGGTCACCGTTCCGTCAGTGGCTACTAGGCTCACTTCCTCGTGGAGCCCGCCGGCGAACACGAAGACGCCCGCGTCCATGACCTCCTGGACTACCGCGTGCGCAGCATCAGCCACGGCGGGCCCCTCCTCATCGGGGATGTGGTCCATCGCGTCGCTCGGGAACGAAATCAGGTACCGCGTCATTTCACTCTCATTCCTCGGCCGCATACTCCGCCCGCTCGCACCTGCCATCGACACGCACGCAGGAACCCGAGACGCTCGCTGATGCAAATGCATCACTCGAGGAGCGGGCGCGGAATGCACGCACCCGGCAGCGCTCGAGCAGAACCGCCGACCAGCATGCTTCGTCGCGAACGACTCGCCGCACTGCTCGCACGCACCCACCCTGACAGGCCGCCGGCGGCGCTCGAGCTCAGCCGCCCGCGTGCACTCAGCCGAGCAGAAATGCTGCCGGCCATGCACCACGAACGCGCTCCCGCAACGCTCACAATCACGAGTGCGAATCGGCATGCCGAGAGCGCGCGCCAGGCGGAGCTGGTGCGCCGCCTGCATCCGCGTCTCGCGCCGCCCCGGCACGTAACGCTTCCATGCGTCCACCGCCACCCCGCGAGCCTACCGCCGCCGGCGCTCCAGTAGACAGTGGTCTACTCGGCCATTCGCCCATGGGCGAACGGGCCGCCCGCGAGCGATCGCGCTCCAGGACTCGCAGAACCAGCCCGACGGGTCGTTCTTGCACACGACCCCCGACCCCATTTCTCGGAGCATTCCTCGCAGCCGCATACCCCCGCGGCGTCCGCCCCCTTGAGGGGGGAGGGGTACGGCAAGGGTCTCTGAGGGGAGGAGTTGCGGTCGTGCGCGTCGTAGGGGCGCTTGATGACAACCGTCCCATCGATCACGCTCAACAACGGTGTCGAAATGCCAGCGCTCGGCTTCGGCGTGTTTCAGACGCCGCCCGAGGAGACCACGGCTGCGGTCGCTGGCGGCGCTGCAGGCCGGATACAAGCACATGGACACCGCCGCCGCCTACGCGAACGAGCGCGGCGTCGGCGACGCGCTGCGCCAGTCCGGTCTCGATCGCTCTGAGGTCTTTGTCGAGACCAAGGTCTGGATCAGCGACTACGGCTACGACGAGACCCTGCACGCCTTCGACAAGAGCGCCGGCAAGCTCGGCGTCGACCAGATCGATCTGCTGATCCTCCACCAGGCGCTGCCCTCGGACTTCCAAAAGACGCTCGACGCCTATCGCGCGCTCGAGACGCTGCTCGCCGACGGCAGCGTGCGCGCGATCGGCGTCAGCAACTTCATGGTCGAGCACCTCGATGCGCTGCTGCGAGCACGCGACGGTCGTGCCGGCCGTCAACCAGATCGAGGTTCACCCCTACTTCGCCCAGCGCGACGTGCAGGCGCCGCAACGCGGAGCAGCAGCATCCTTACGCAGGCCTGGTCGCCCATCGGCGGCATCACCTTCTATCGCGACAGCGGCCACGGCAGCACCCTGGACGACCCGGTGATCGGCGAGATCGCCGCGGCACACGGCAAGACCGCCGCGCAGGTCATGCTGCGCTGGCACCTCCAGCAAGGCCGCTCGGTCGTCCCGAAGTCGACCCGCCCGGCGCGCATCGCCGAGAACATCGACGTTTTCGACTTCGAGCTCAGTGACCGGCAACTCGCAGCGATCGACGCGCTCGACACCGACAGGCGCGGCGGACCAGAGCCGGCCGACATCACCCTGGAATCCTTCGGACGGCCGATTCCCGAAGCCTGACGACGCTCCCGCCGAGGGCAAGGTCGGGCTGAGCCGCCCTGGCAGGCGCTCGCCGGGATCGACCTCGAGCGCTCGGGCCTGGCCGCGCTCGGGCTGCCTGAGAGGCTCCGTGGCGCGCCGGGCGACGTCGGCGAGGGCGAGGGAGCCGCACCGGCCGCGGGCGGCGTCCAGGGGGCTCCTGGAGGAACCGATCCACGCATGCGCCACGCATGTCCCACGCATGAGATTGACGCTCTACGCATGCCTGAGGGCCCTTTTACATGCGTAGGAGGCGCTTCGCCGCGCCCTCCCGATTTCGCCTGGATGACGCATGCCTAAAGGCTTTGCGGCGATGGAGCCGAGGGGTCTCGAACCCCTGACCTTCTGGTTGCAAACCAGATGCTCTCCCAGCTGAGCTACGGCCCCTCTCGTCAGTCAGGGTAGTCGATCAGGAGCGCTCGGTCGCCGGCCAAGTGGCACACGCCGCGGCTGCCACTTGGCCGATCACGCAGCCCGCCGCCGGAGCCCGGGAGCCCTCTGGCGGAGCGTGCGAGGCGCCGCCGCGAGCTGCGCATCGTGCAACCGGTGCTCGCGTCTTTTGCGTGCAAACCGCTACGATCGGACGTTCCGATGCCTTCGACTGCCCATCGCGCGCACGAGTGCGCCATCTGCCGGCGCAGCTTCCTGGCCGGCGAGACGGTTCGCCTCTATCGCGACCATCCCAGTCGTGCCGCTGTGCGCGTCTGCGAGTTGTGTCCCACGACTGCGGAGGCTCGCGGCTGGATGCCCGCCGAGTCGACGGGCCGGCACCTGCGCATGCCGGCCGACCCCGGGCGGCTCGAGTTGGCCGAGCGGCGCGATGCCCTGGTCGAGCGGCTCACGGGGCAGCTCGCGACGCTCGAGGAGGAGCTCGCGCAGGCGCGGGGGGTTCGCGAAGAGGCCGACGCGGCACAGGCGGCGCTGTCTGCGGCGCATGGCGAGATCGATCGCCTGACAGCGCGGCTCGCGTCGACCCGCAACGAGCTGGAGGCCGTGCTCGCTGCGCGCCACAAGGAAGCCGAGGAGCGCCGGGAGCTCAAGGCGGCGCTCAGCGCGGCGCAGGATGGCGCGCCCGTCGCCCCCGACGCGGGCGATCTCGATCGCGTGCTGCGCGCGCGGCGACGGGAAGCAGACCCGAGCGAGCTGATCGGCATCGCGGCACGAGCCTTCAATCGGTCGCCGCACCTCCAGCGGGTGCGCGAGCTCGCGACCCGGCACGGGCGTCCCAAGGTCATGCTGGGCGTCGGAGGCGTCGAGTTGCCGCGCCGCGTGTTCATCACGTTCGTGTTCAGCGGCGAGTCGCGCACGTTCATCGTCTCGCTCGACCTCGTCGCGCGCACCGCGAGCGTCGCCCGCACATCCTCCGATGCGCACGACGCGGCGACGGATCGCCCGGGGCGCTGGAGCCCCGACGTGGGAGTCGAGCTTCCCGAGTAGTCGGCGCTCGGCAGCTCAGGCCGAGCCGGCGAGCAGTGCCGCCAGCAGCGCCTTCTGCGCGTGCAGGCGGTTCTCGGCCTGATCCCACACGGCCGAGCGCTCTCCGTAGAGCACCGATTCGTCGATCTCCTGCCCGTAGTGCGCAGGCAGGCAATGCAGCACGACGCCGTCGGCGGCGAGCAGCGAAGCGCGACGCTCGTCGACGCGGTACCCCGGCATGAGGGCATCGAGCCGCTCGGCGGTCTCGACCTCCTGGCCCATCGAGACGAAGGCGTCGGTCGCCAGCGCCTGGGCCCCGCGCGCCGCCTCGTCGGCATCCTCGGTGAGCGTCAGCGAGCCTCCCCCGGCCGCACTCACCTGGCTCGCGAAGTGCGCGGTCGCCTCGTCGAGTTGGTAGGCCTCGGGTGCTGCAACGGCGACGTCCAGCCCCGCGATCACGGCCGCGCACACGAGTGATCGGCACACGTTGTTGGCATCGCCGACGTACGCGAGGCGAACCCCGCGGAGATCCCGGCCGAAGCGCTCCCGCAGGGTGAGGAGGTCGGCGAGCGCCTGGCACGGATGGTGATCGTCCGAGAGGCCGTTGATGACCGGGACGTCCGCCCAGGTCGCCAGCTCGTCGATATCGGCCTGAGAGAACGTGCGGATCATGACCGCGTCGAGGTAGCGCGAGAGCACCATCGCAGTGTCACGCAGCGTTTCGCCGCGCCCCAGCTGGAGCTCGCCCTGGGCGAGATGCAGAGCGTCGCCGCCGAGCTGGCCCATGCCGACCTCGAATGAGACACGCGTGCGCGTCGAGGCCTTGTGGAAGATCATGCCGAGCGTGCGGCCCGCGCATATGCGGTGCGGCACCCGCGCCTGCTGTGCTGCCTTGAGCGCGAGGCCGAGATCGAGTATTCCGTCGAGCTCGTCCCGGCTCAGGTCGCGTGCGCGCAGGTAATCGCGCCCTGCGAGCGAGGCCGGAGGCTCCGGCAAGGTCGCTACTGCATGCTCATTCACTCAGGCGCAAGAGTATACGAGCAACGGCGACTAGACTGGGGTGCGTGCACCCTGTCGGCGCGTCGTCCGAGAACCTTGATGATGCGCTCGCCGCGGCGTTTGCGCGTCACTTGACGCCTGCCGAATTGTGCGACATCACCTGCGCGCTCCTGCATCGCCGGCTGGCACTGCCCGTCGCGGTGTGGGTGAAGCGGGACGGCGGACTCGCGCTGTGCGAGCAGCGTGGGCTGGACTTCATCGTTGAGCGCAGGGCCGACATCGGCGTGCCCGGCGCGGTCGTCGAGCCGCTCGGGGACGCGGGCGCGGCCATCCTCGTCGCGGGCCCGGGCGCCGAAGATCACGCCGCCTTGCTGCGGAGCGCGGCAGCGATGCTGAGCGGCGCGCTCGACGGCAAGCCACCCGACACCGGGCAGCCCGCGGGCGCGCGCTGGCTCTGGCAGGCCTTCGCGCGCCTGGCCGAGGCGCGCGAGCACGGCGCGGTGCTGAGCGTCGTCGCTCGTGCGATCGGGAGTGCACTCGGGCTCGCGTGCGTGCAAATCGGCGAGATCGTGGAGGGCGAGCTGCAACTGGCGCAGACCTGGTTGCGCGACGAGCGTTCGCGCGAGTACGCCCTCGACGGCGCTTCCCTCGCCTCACTCGCAGCAGCCGGCGGCTACGAGCGCGCCGTCGACCTCGACGGCTGCCGGCTCGGGTTGCCGCTGCGCACCTCGACCGGCACGCACGGGTTCCTGGCCGGCCACGGCGGCCGCGGTTCCCTCGCGGCGGATCTCGTCGACGACTCGGCGCTGCTCGTCGCCCACGCGGCCGTCGCGCTCGAGAGCCTGCGCGCGTTCGAGCGCAAGGAGGCGGAAGCGGCGACGGACGCACTGACCGGCCTTGCCAACCACCGCAGCTTTCACGAGACGATGCGCGGGCTCGTCGCGGCGCGCTCGGCGGGCTTCGCGCTCGTCCTGGCCGACATCGACGACTTCAAGGAGCTCAACGACACACGCGGGCACGTGGCCGGAGACGACGCGTTGCGCGATGTCGGCGCGCTGCTGCGCCGGGGCATGCGACCGGCCGACAGCGTCTTCCGCATCGGTGGCGAGGAATTCGCATTGCTGTTGCCGGAGACCTCGAAGGCCAACGCCCGCACGGTCTGCCGCCGCCTGCAGCGGAGCCTGGCGGGCATCGAACTGGGCGGCTGGCGGCTGACGCTGTCGTTCGGCGTGGCCAGCTGGCCCGGCGACGGCAGCGATCTGCGCGACCTCCTGCAGGCCGCGGACGCCGCCCTGTACGAGGCCAAGCGGCTCGGCAAGGACCGAATCACGTTCGCCGACGAGCGTCTCATCGCACGCCGCTCGCCTTCCATGGCGGCGCGCACCCGGCGCTCGTTCGAGCAGATGCGCCATCTCCAGACGCTGTCGCGGACGCTCTCCTCGGCGCAGCGCCCCGCGGAGGTTGCGCGCTCGTTGCTGCGCGTCCTGCGCGAGACGCTCCCCCACGACCGTGCCGCGGTCTGGGCACGGATCGGCAACGAGGTGGCGGTGGCGCCGATCGCCTCGTCCGGTACGCGCAAGCGGCGTGTCCTCGCCGATCTGCGGCCTCATGCCCTGGAGGCGATGCGCGGCGGCCCGGCGCTGCTCGTGGATACCTCGGGCGCGACGCTCCTGGCCGCCTCGCTCGTGGGCGAGAACGGCACGGTGGGCGCTCTCGTGCTGGTCGGCGACGGCGAGGGCCGCTTCGACCGCGACGACGTGCGCATGCTCGAGGTGATGGCGCACGTGGCCGGGCTCGCCTTCCAGAACGCCATCCTGCACGAGCAGGCGGCTGAGGAGCGCGCTCGCACGCAGGTGCTGATGGATCTCGCGCGCGAGCTCGCGCACAGCGCCACGCCCGACGCGATCGGCGAGGCCCTGACGCGCGCCGTGCTCGAGCGCGTGCCCTCTGACCGTTGCTCGCTGTGGCTCCACGAGAACGGCGACAGCGTGCGCTGCGGCACCGCCGGAGCCGCCACCGGCGAAGCAGTGATCGAGCGCTACCAGCGGGATCGCTCGCTCGTCTCGGAGGTTCGTCTCGCGAATCGCGAGACGCTCGTCTCGTCGGCGAACGAGCGGGGTCTACCGCCTGGATCGCGGTATCCGGCGGCCGCACTGACCGCCGAGGTGCCGCTCCAGCTGCACGGAAAACTCGTCGGCTCCCTCAACGTCCTGCGCCTGTCCGGAGCGCCGTTCGCGGCCGCCGAGCTCGCGCTGCTCGAGGGCATGGCGCTGCAGGCCGCGCTGGCGCTGGACGGACAGCGCATCGCCGGCCAGCTGGAGGCGAGCTTCCTCGCGACGATCGACGCGCTCGTGCGAGCGCTCGAAGCACAGGACATGTACACCTCCGGGCACGCGCTGTCGATCGCCGATCTGGCGCGGCACGTGGGACGGGTGCTCGGCCTCGACGCGGCCGCGCTGCGCGACGTCGAGCACGCGGCGGTGTTGCACGACATCGGCAAGATCGGCATCCCGTCGGAGCTGCTGCGCAAGACCGGCCCGCTCAGCTCCGGGGAACGCGAGCACATGCGCGCGCACCCGGAGATCGGGGCACGCATCCTCGAGCCGGTCGAGCGCCTGCGGCAACTGGCGCCACTCGTCCGCTTCTCGCACGAGCGCTGGGACGGCAGCGGCTACCCCGACGGCCTCGCGGGCGAGCAGATTCCGCTGGGCGCTCGCATCATCGCGGTGTGCGATGCGTTCGACGCCATGGTCTCGGATCGCCCCTACCGCGGTGGGCGCAGCGCCGCCGACGCACTTGCCGAGCTGCGTGCGAACGCCGGCACGCAATTCGACCCCGCGGTCGTCGAGGCCTTCGAGGAGGCGTTGCGCGACCGCCGCCCGCCCGCGTCCGCTCGCGTCGGCGCCTAGCCCGCCGTAAGCGCTGGTTTCAGAGTCCCGCGTGTCGCCGGGGGCTCGAACAGGAAAGCGGTGCGACCGGGGCAGGCATCCGGTCGCACCGCTGTCTGCACAGATGGTTGCGGCATGCGCGTAAAGAGCGCGGCAAGACGCGACGCCCGGGTGTCAAGATGGCATCGAATCCGTGACCGGGCTGCGTGACATCGATCTCGCGCTCGCCTCGTATCCCGAGAGCGAGTGGGCGACCCTTGCGGGCCCGCCGCTGCTGGCGCGCCTGCGCGACGACGTGGGCATCGACGAGGACGAGCTGCGCGGTGCGGTGCGGCGCTCGCTGCTGCTGGCAGCAGCCGCGGGAGATCCGGCCGACGCGATGGACGCTGCCGATGCGCGTGCCGTGACCGCGCTCTCCGACGAGCTCTCGAGCGGCGAGCGGCGGCGCGCGCTGTCGGACGCGATCCGCGGCGATCTGGCTCGGGCGACGGGCGCGCATCTCCCGCGTGCCGCGGCCGTCCTGCGCGAGCTGGCGGCGCCGCAGGAGGACCCGCAGCTCGCCTGGCGCCTGTTCTGCGCGGCGCTGCTGGCCGCGGCGGCTGTCGAGGAGTGACAACGGCAGCGGGCCCTCGGCGCGGCCTCCGCCGGCTGCTCGTTCTCGCGCTGGCCTGCCAGGCGTCGATCTCCATCGTGCAGTGGGGCCTGGGCGTGATCGCGCCGGACCTGCAACAGCGGTACGGCCTCAGCGCCGCGGGCCTCGGTGCACTCGTGAACGCCACGGCGCTGGGAAACGCCGTGGCGCTGATCGCCGCGGGGGTCGTCGTCGATCGCTCCGGCCCGCGGCGGCCGCTGCTGTTCGCGGGCTCGGCGTGCGGCCTCCTGCTCGTGACCGGGGCGCTCCTCGAGAATCCCGTCGGGCTCGGCGTCGCACTCTTCGCAAGCGGCGTTGCGGGAGCGGTCGTGGCGGTCGGTGCGACCGTCTCGGTGTTCCACGGGTTCCCGCCCGATCGCCGTGGCTTCGCACTGGGCATGAGGCAGATGTCCGTCGCGCTCGGCGGCCTGCTCGCTGCGCTGCTGCTGCCGCTCGCGGTGAACGTCGGCGGCGTCCGTCTGGCACTTGGCGATGAGTGGCGTGCTCACCGCCTTCACGACGGTCGCGTTCGCGCTCGACACACCCCACGGCCCGATCGTCGCGGCGGACGCACGGCGGCGCGTCGTCGCTCCGATCGCGGTGCTGAGGGAGCCTGGGATGGCACGGCTTCTGGTCGTCGGCGTGCTCTACATCTGCTCGCTCGACGCCGTGCTCACGTTCGCGGTGCCGGCAATCCGCGACGGAGGCGCCGGCCGGCGGGAGGGTAGTCTCCTGTTCGCGTTGATCAGCATCAGCGCGATGGTCGCGCGCGTCGGATGGGGCCGCCTTGCCGATGCCGGCGGAGGCCGCCGGCGGGCAGCGACGCTGCGTGACGTCGGCATCCTGGCCTGCGTCGCAGCGCTCGCGACCTGGGTGGTTTGGCCGCATGGCACGAGCGCCCGGATCGTGGCGCTCGTCGTGCTCAGCCTGGGCGCGCTCGGATTCAACGGCGTGCTCTACCTGATCGCGGGCGAGATCGCGGGCGCAGCCCGAGCGGGGCAGGCCGTCGCGCTGATGTCGACGGCGCTGTTCGGCGGCGCCGCGCTGGCGGCCGTGCCTCTCGGCACACTGGTCGACGCCGAGGGCTACCGCAGCCTCTGGCTGGCGGCGGCCCTGGCCTCGGGTGTCGGGGTGCTCGTGACCCTCGGCCTCGAGCCGCGGCCGATGCGGGAGCCCGTTCTCGAGTAAGAACTGGTTTCAAGCGTCGCGTGGCGTTCGGAGGTCTCGAATTGCCTGCGGCCTGCCGGTCGCGCGCCGTCGTGATGGTGCGGGTGCTTGTGGGTTGGCGCGCGACCGGCAGACCTGCGGCGACCCCGGGCTCGCTCATGGAGCCGAGCGAACCCGGGGGCTTCGCGGGAACGGATCCCGGCTCTCGAAAGGGTTGCAACCGGATCTTCGAGCCGGGATCCGCTCCCGCTCGCTTCGAGCCCCCCGACCACACACGGGACTCTTGAAACCAGTTCTAACGCGCCTATGCTGCTTGGGTGGCTGCACCGTTCCGGGTCGGAGAGGAGCTCGAGCTCACCGTCGACTCGCTGGCAGCGGGCGGGCGCGGCGTCGCGCGCCACGATGGCGTCGTCGTGTTCGTCGACCGCGCACTCCCGGGCGACCGGGTGATGGCGCGGATCCAGCGCGTCAAGCGCCGTCACGGCGAGGCGATTGCATTCGAGCGGCTCTCGGGCGGCCCCGATCGCGTCGATGCGCCCTGCCCGCACTTCGGCACCTGCGGCGGCTGCCGCTGGCAGGATCTGCGCTACGACCGGCAGCTCGAGCACAAGCAGCAGCAGGTGCTCGACGCGCTGCAGCGCATCGCGGGGCTTGCCGAGCCGCCGATCGAGCCGATCGTCCCGGCCGTGCGCGAGTACGCCTACCGCAACAAGCTCGAGTACGCCTGGACGAGCACGCAGGACGGCGTCGCGCTCGGATTCCACAAGGCGGGCCGCTGGGAGGACATCGTTCCCGTGGAGGTCTGCCTGCTCACGGGCGAGAGAGGCAACGCCGTGCGCGAGGCCTTTCGCGACTGGGCGCGGAGCGAGGCGCTGGAGGCCTACGACCAGCGCACGAACACCGGCTACCTCAGGCACCTCGTCGTGCGCGAGGGCGTGCGCACGGGTGAGGTGCTGTGCATCCTCGTCACCGTCGCGGGCGATCCGCCCGGAGTGGAGGGCCTGCAGGCGCTGCTCGACGAGCGCGCGCCCGGGGTCGTGGGCGTTCTGCACGCCGTCAACGACGGCGTCGCCGAGGTCGCGACCGGCATCCCGACCCGGCCGCTGTTCGGCCGGCCATGGTTCGAGGAGGAGATCTGCGGCTTGCGCCTGCGCGTGTCGGCGGGCTCCTTCCTGCAGACCAACAGCGAGATGGCCGACGTGCTCTATCGCGACGCGATCGAGCAGGCCGGGCTGACCGGCGGCGAGACGGTCTGGGACCTGTACTGCGGCACGGGCTCGATCGGGCTCGCGCTGGCCGGCTCCGCGCGACGCGTGGTGGGCGTCGAGATCGTCGCCGAGGCGGTCGAGCGTGCACGAGAAAACGCGCTCGCCAACGGCGTCGCGAATGTGCAATTCGTGTGCGCCGACGCCGGCAAGGCGCCGCGCGATCTGATCGCCGACGGCTTGCCGTCCCCGGATGTCGTCGTGCTCGATCCGCCGCGCGCCGGCATGACGCCCAAGGCCGCACGACGGGTGGCCGAGCTCGGCGCTCGCCGCATCGTCTACGTCTCCTGCAACCCGACGACGCTGGCCGGCAACGCGCCGATGCTCGCAGAGGGCGGCTACGCGCTCACGCGACTACGACCGTTCGACCTCTTCCCGCACACCCCGCACGTCGAGTGCGTGGCGCGTTTCGACCGCGGTGCCTAGTAGGGCGGCAGGGCCGCGTACCACTCGCCGAGCGCGCGGAAGGCCGCCCAGAACCGGCGCTTGGCGGCGGCGTCGTCGAGGGACGGCTCGAGTGGCGGCGTGAACAGCGCCTCGATCGTCGGCGTGAGGTGCTGCACGATGCCTAGCTCGGGCTCGAGCGGCTTCGCCAGCGCCAGGTCGAGGCCGTTGACGACCGCGAGCGTTTCCTCGCCCATCACGACCACGATCTTCGGCTGCACGATGTGCAGCTCCCGCAGCAGCCACATCGGGTAGACGCGCTCGGCGAGCTCACCCTCGTCGCGCCCGTGGTCGCCTCCCAGCTTCACGACGTTCGTGCCGTAGACCAGCAGCGGGTCGATGTCGAGCCGCTGCACCGACTTCAGGATCGCCTGGCCGACGCGCCCGTAGAACGCGACGCCCTCGGTCAGCTCCGCCGGCGTGGGGTCGTGCTTGAGCAGGAAGATGTCGCCGAGCGGGTGCCCGGAGCCGAGCACGGGCTGGCGCGAGGGAGCGTCACCGCGGCGGGCGATCTCATCGCCAAGTGCGTTGACCTCGCTGATCGCACGCGCCAGGTAACGCTCGTAGAGCTCGTCGGCGGGCACCACTGCGGAGTTCGACCGGACCCGGCGGATCCCTGCGGTCCCCGCTGCACAGTCGGGGTCAGACCCCGACTGCGCGCCTCAGGCTAGGTCGTCTTGGCCCGCTGGCGGCGGCGCTTCTCGATCTGGAGGCGCAGCATGCCGCGCGAGCGGCGCACGATCTCGGCGTCGTCGACGGCGCGCAGGAACGACGTCGGATCGTCGAACGGCGCCATCCGCAGCGCGCCCGTTCCGATCCCGGCGGGGACGTGCGCGTCCGAGCCGGCCCCTCGCCGCAGGCCGAGCTCGCTCGCGAAGCGCTCGGCCTTGCGGTTGTCGCGCTCCAGCCAGAGCCGCGCGTTGGACGTCTCGACGACATCGAACGCGCCCGCATGCTCGTGCAGCAGGGCGGGCGACGGCGTGGTGTGGAAGCGGTCGAACGGATGCGGGACGTAGACGAGACCGCCCTGGCCGTGGATGCGGTCGAGCGTCTCGGCGAACGACAGCCCGCGCGGCACGTCTTCATGAAGGAACAGCCCGATCACCTCGCCGTCCGACGGCCGTCTTGATCTCCGAGCCGACGATGACGTGCAGCGGCAGACCGCGCTCGACAGCGCGCGCACGGGCCGCGAGCCCGCCCGCGATCGTGTCGTGATCGGTGACTGCGAGCGCTCCGAGACCCGCGGCGACCGCGGCGTCGAGCAAGTCGTCGATGGGCGTCGTGCAGTCCCACGAGTGCTCGCTGTGCATGTGCAGGTCGACCAGCAGCGTGCCGGCTCCCGCGCTCAAGGAGACCTACCGGATCTCGTTCGTGACCGGCGTCGGTTCCACGGGCGCGGGCGCGCCGGGACGGGCGTTGACGCGGATGAACTCCTCGACCTGCTCGCGCGCGAACTCGTCGGGGTGCTGCACCGGGGGCGACTTCATGAGATAGGCCGACGGGAACTCGAGCGCGCCGGAGATGCCGTTGTCGAGCGCCAGCTTGGCGAAGCGCACCGCGTCGATCACGATGCCGGCGGAGTTCGGGGAATCCCAGACCTCGAGCTTGAGCTCGACGTTGAGCGGGACGTCGCCGAACGCGCGGCCCTCGAGGCGGATGTAGGCCCACTTGCGGTCCTTCAGCCATGCCACGTGGTCGGACGGCCCGATGTGGACGTCGTCCGGATCCATCTCGTAGTCGAGTGTCGAGGTGACGGCGTTGGTCTTGGAGATCTTCTTGGACTCGAGGCGCTCCCGCTCGAGCATGTTGAGGAAGTCCGTGTTGCCGCCGACGTTGAGCTGATGGGTGCGCTCGAGTAGCACGCCGCGCTGCCGGAAGAGGCGCGCGAGCTGGCGGTGGATGATGGTGGCGCCGACCTGCGACTTGATGTCGTCGCCGACGATCGGCAATCCGGCCTTCTCGAAGCGGGAGCTCCAGTACTGCTCGCGCGCGATGAAGACCGGCACGCAGTTGACGTAGGCCACGCCGGCGGCGAGCGCCTGCTCGACGTACCACTTGGTGGCCTGCTCGGAGCCCACCGGGAGATAGCTCACCAGCACGTCGGCCTTGGACTCCTTGAGGATCCCGACGATGTCAGCGGTCGGCCCGTCGGCCTTCGTGATGATCTCGCCGAGGTACTTGCCGAGGCCGTCGTGGGTCATGCCGCGGTGCACCGTGACGCCCGTGTGCGGCACCTCGGCGAAGTTGATCGTGTTGTTCTGGCCGCTGACGATGGCCTGCGACAGGTCCTTGCCGACCTTGTCGGCATCGATGTCGAAGGCGGCCACGAAGTCGATGTCGCGGACGTGGTAGCCGCCGAGGTTGACGTGCATCAGCCCTGGGACGAAGTCATCGTCCGCAGCGTCGCGGTAGTACTGGACGCCCTGCACGAGCGAGGAGGCGCAGTTGCCGACGCCCACGATGGCGACGCGGACGCGCCCGTCCTGGGCCCGGCCGTTGCCGTTGCCGTTCGGGGTCATGCGTGCTCCTTGGAAAGCTGCTCGCGCTCGGCGAGCTGACGATGGACCGAGAGGATCCGCTGGGCGACGGTCGCGCTTGCCAGGACGGCGAGCAGCGCGATGCCGTAGGGCAGCGCGCCCCAGGGTGCGAGGGCCAGGATGGCACCGAGCAGCACGACGCGCTCGCCACGGCCCATGAGGCCGGCCTTGCCCTCGAGGCCGAGGGCCTCGGCGCGCGCGCGTGTGTAGGAGATGAGGAAGGAAGCGACAAGCGCGACGAACACCGCCGCGATCGCCCACGTCTCGCCGTGGCGGGCGAATACGAGGCTGACCGCGCACAGCACGGCGCCCTCGGAGGTGCGATCGGTGGTCGAGTCGATGAAGGCGCCGAAGACCGTGGCCTGGCCGCGCGAACGCGCCAGCGCGCCGTCCAGGATGTCGATGATCGAGCCGAGGAGGAAAACGGCTGCCGCCGCGATGTAGTCCTCGCGGAAGATCAGCACGGCCGCGACGAGATTGAGGGTGAAGCCGAGCGCGGTCAACTGGTTAGGCGTGACACGGCTCTCGCTGAGCACTCGCACCGCTCGCGTGGCCAGCTGACGCGCACCGTCGGTGTATCCGGACTTGATGCGGTCCAGGCGCATGGGCAGTGTGCTCATCGCAGGGACGGTGGCAGGCCGGGCTCGGCGCTCGCCCGACCCGTCGACGAGCGGTCGATTCCCGCCGGTGAGCGGTCGACCAAGGGAGCGAGCGACCAGCCCATGTGCCGGTGCAGCGGGATCACGATGGCCAGCGCCATCGCCAGAATTCCCACTCCGGCGATCGCGTCGAGGAAGAAGTGATTGGCCGTCGCCACGATCGCGAAGACGACGAGCGCGGGGTAGGACGCCCACATGAGCCGCACGAGCAGGTTCCGCGTGACGAGCACGCCGGTCGAGCCGACGAGGATCGCGGTTGCAGTGTGGAGGCTCGGCATGGCCGCGTACGGGTTGCCGAAGAGCGTGACGAGAAAGCCGCTCTGGCTGAGCGCCGCGTTCTGAAGCGGATCAACGAAGCCTTGATCGGGCAACATCCGCGGCGGCCCCGTCGGGTAGAGGATGTAGCCCGGCAGCGCGAGCATGAACGTCGCGAAGAGCGTGTTGCGCAGCAGCGTGTAGGCATCGTGCCGGCGCACGTACACCCACAGCACGAATCCGAACGTGATCGTGAACTGGCACTGGAAGTAGGTGAACTTCGCCACTGCCATGACGAAGCCGGGCGCGTCGATCGCCCACCGCTGCACGGCGAGCTCCTGGTAGATGCCGAGCACCTGCTCGGCGTGCACCACGTCGCGCGCGTGCTGCAGCGCGGTTTCCCTGCCGCCGGTCGCGACCGTCCGCGACAGCTCGTAGGCGATGTCGAACGGTATGAAGATGGCCAGCTGCCGCGCCAGCCCTCCCCAGCCATCCGGGAGGTACGCGCCGATCGCGCGCACCGGCCAGAGGAGGACATTCGACACGGCGGCATGCTACCGAGCCGCCGTCGCGGCTCCGGCGATGTGGACCGTCTCAGACGGGTGAGTTAGTCGGACTGGGCGTCGCTGGACGCGAGCGGCGCGGCCTCGACCTCGGCGGGCGTCTCGCCCTCCATCGCCGCGAAGGCGCCGCTGCTGACCGTCGAGGTCTCGAGCTGCTCGTCCTGCTCCAGCTCCGGAGCCGAATCGGCGAAACGGTCGAAGTCCCCGAAGTCCCCGATCTCCTCGATCTCGTCGAATTCGTCCTCGGGCAGCACGTGCGGCCCGGATGGGAGCACGCGGGCACGCACGCCGCGCGCGCGCTCTGCGACCGTCTGCCTGCGCTGCCCGACCGGGCGCTCGGGCGCGCCGAAGAGCGGCGAGCCGTCGTACTGCAGATGCTTCAGATCCTTGATGGCCCAGGCGTACGAGCCGCACCAGCGCGGAGCAGCCGGCCAGGGCAGCGAGCGGCCGCCGACCGAGACCGAACCGACGCGCGGACGCTCACCGCGGACGAGCCCCACGGCGCAGGCCGCGCAGGAGCGCACCGGGACTCGCTGCAGGGCGATGCCCTCGAGGTCGACCTCGACGGTCGCGAGACCGTGCTCACCGTCGAAGAAACACGTCGCCGGGAGCCCGGGCTGCGGTCGCAGCGGCTCGACGAATCCGTCCAGTCGCGCGCCCATCACGCCGATCAGCCACTCGGCCTCGTCCAATTCCTCGTGCGCCTTGCTCATCACGCGCGGGCCCGAGGCGCGGCCGATGCGCGAGCGCGCCGACGCCACGGCGTCGAGCGCCCGCTGGTGCTGCTTGATCGCGCCCTCGTCCTCGCGCTCGGCGACTGCCTCGGCGAGCGAGGTCAGCGACTCGGTCACCCGCCGCCCGCGCGCGATCAGCAGCTCGCGGCCGTCGGCGATGTCGCTGCTGGTGTGCGTTGCGCGTCTGATGCCGCCGCGCAGGCGCACGAGCGTGAACACGAGCACGGCGGCGCCCACTGCCACGAGCGCCCACACCAGTGTGCCCGCGCCGCTCCCCGGCGCCGCGGCGGCGGTGGACGGAAGGGCGGCTGCCGCAAGGGCGGCGGCGGCGATCGCGCAGGCGCGCGAGGCGCGGGTCCGGGTGGAACCTGGGATCGGCCGTTGGCTGGTCATCACCCTAGCGTCGGCGTCCGGACAGGGGAGCCTGTCCTCCGCGTGAGGGATTTGAACGACGGCATCCGCGTCCCAATTCTTGATAATGAGACACTCATCTTTTACACTGCAGCAACACTCATGAATTGGCGGACAGCGCACGCGTGCTGGCCGCACGAGCACAAGGAGCAACACGCGGAATGAGCAAGGTCATCGGCATCGACCTCGGAACGACGAACTCGTGCATGGCCGTCCTGGAAGGCGGTGAGCCGACCGTGATCTCGAACGCCGAGGGTGGCCGGACGACCCCCTCCGTGGTCGCGTTCGCGAAGGACGGCGATCGTCTCGTCGGCGTGACCGCCAAGCGCCAGCGCGAGACCAACCCCAAGAACACCATCTTCTCGATCAAGCGCTTCATGGGCCGCAAGAAGGCCGAAGTGTCCGAGGAGATGACGATGGTCCCCTACGACGTCGTCGCAGGGCCCGAACGACGACGTGCGCGTCAAGGCGGGCGACGAGGAGCTGGCACCGCCGGAGCTCTCGGCGATGATCCTGCAGAAGCTCAAGGCCGACGCCGAGGCGTATCTCGGCGAGACCGTCACCGACGCCGTGATCACGGTGCCGGCGTACTTCAACGACGCGCAGCGCCAGGCCACCAAGGACGCCGGCAAGATCGCCGGCCTCAACGTCCTGCGCATCATCAACGAGCCGACCGCCGCAGCGCTCGCGTACGGCCTCGACAAGGACCGCGCCGATCAGACCATCCTGGTCTTCGACCTCGGCGGCGGCACCTTCGACGTGTCCGTGCTCGAGCTGGGCGACGGCGTGTTCGAGGTCAAGTCGACCTCGGGCGACAACCACCTCGGCGGCGACAACTTCGACAAGGCCGTCGTCGACTGGATGGTGGCCGAGTTCAAGCGCGAGCAGGGCATCGACCTGTCCAAGGACCCGATGGCGCTGCAGCGGCTGTACGACAAGGCCGAGGAGGCCAAGATCCAGCTCTCCTCCGCGCAGTCGGCGCCGATCAACCTGCCGTTCATCGCGCTCGCGAGCGACGGCCCGCGCCACCTCGAGCTCACGCTCACGCGCGCCAAGCTGAACGAGATCACGCACGACCTGGTCGAGCGCACCGTCGGGCCCGTCAAGCAGGCGCTCAAGGACGCCGGCCTCGAGGCCAAGGACATCGAGCAGGTCATCCTCGTCGGCGGCATGACGCGCATGCCCGCGGTCGGCGACAAGGTCAAGGAAGTCCTGGGCAAGGAGCCGCACCGCGGCGTCAACCCGGACGAGGTCGTCGCCGTCGGCGCCGCCATCCAGGCCGGCGTGCTCAAGGGCGAGGTCAAGGACGTCCTGCTGCTCGATGTGACCCCGCTCTCGCTGGGCATCGAGACCAAGGGCGGCGTCATGACCAAGCTGATCGAGCGCAACACGACCATCCCCACGCGCAAGTCGGAGACCTTCTCCACCGCGGAGGACGGCCAGACGTCGGTCGAGATCCACGTGCTCCAGGGCGAGCGCGAGATGGCCGGCTTCAACAAGACGCTGGGCAAGTTCCAGCTCGTCGGCATCCCGCCGGCGCCGCGCGGCGTGCCGCAGGTCGAGGTCACGTTCGACATCGACGCCAACGGCATCCTCTCGGTCTCGGCCAAGGACCTCGGCACGGGCAACGAGCAGAAGATCGAGGTCCGCTCGGGCTCCGGCCTGGCCGACGACGAGATCGAGCGCATGGTCAAGGACGCCGAGGCGCACGCCGACGACGACAAGCGGCTGCGCGAGCTCGCCGACGCCAAGAACCAGGCGGAGACGGCGCTCTACTCGGTCGAGAAGTCCCTGCGCGAGCACGGCGACAAGGTCGACGAGCGACGTCAAGGCGCACCATCGAGACCGCCGCGGCCGAGCTGCGCACGCGCGCTCGAGGGCGACGACGCCGAGGCGATCCGCACGCGCACCCAGGCGCTGCACGAGGCCTCCTACAAGCTCGCCGAGGTCGTGTACCAGAACACCGGCGCGAGCGGCGGCTCCGCCGAGGGCGGCAGCACGCCTCCGTCCGACGAGGCCGAGGAAGAGGTCATCGAGGACGCCGAGATCGTGGACGAGGGCGACCACGCGCGGTCGTAAGCCATGACAAACGATCACAAGACACCCCGACGAGGCCGCAGTCGCGGGCGCCGGCGACCAGCCGGCGCCCGCGCCCGGCCCCGATGCGGCCGACCCAGCCCGAGCAGGACCGGATCGCGGAGCTCGAGCGCGAGCGCGACGCGTACCTCGATCACCTGCGACGGCTGGCGGCCGACTTCGACAACTACAAGAAGCGCCAGGCGCGGCTCGCCGAGCAGCAGACGGCGCAGGCCGGCGCGCGCATCCTGCGCTCGCTCCTGCCCGTGCTCGACGATCTCGAGCGCTCGCTCGACGAGCTCGCGAAGGCGGGCGTCGACGAGTCGCTGCGCCGCGGCGTGGCGCTCACCGCGCAGCGCCCTGCGCGACGTGCTCGCCCGCGAGGGCCTGGCCGAGATCGCGCCCGAGGGCGCGGATCTTCGACCCGCGCGAGCACGAGGCGCTGGTCGCCCAGCCGACCGCCGAGGTCGCCGAGGGCACGGTGCTCGCCGTGGTCCAGGCGGGCTGGCGGCTGGGCGAGCAGGTCCTGCGGCCCGCGCGCGTCGTCGTCGCGACCGGCCGCGGAGGGAGGCGGGCAGTGAGCTTCGCGTCCGGCACGCCTCGATCTCGCAGCGCGCGCGCTCACGGGCGCGTTCTTCTGCGCGCTGTCGCTGGCCGTCCTGCTCGCGCTCTCGGGCCCGCGCGCGCTGATCGGGCTGGCGGCGGCCATGGCGGGCATCGCCGCCGGCTGCGCGCTGCTCGCGCCGCGCGCCTACGTGATCGAGGACGGCGGGCTGACCGTGCGGCGAGCCCTCGGCGCCGTGCGCGTCGAGGGGCCGCTGCGCGTCGAGGCGGTCGAGCCGCGTCAGCTGCTCGGCGCTCGCCTGCTCGGCTCGGGCGGCCTGTTCGGCTACCAGGGCATGTACCGCCCCGAGGGCGCGCGCTACGCGGCCGCACTGACCGCGCGCGACCGCGCCGTGCTCGTGCGTCGGCCGCGAGGGCGGGGCGCTCGTGAGTCCCGAGGACCGCGAGGCACTTTTGGCTTTGGTGAATCCTGATGTCTGACCATTACAAGACGCTCGGCGTCGCCGCGCAACGCGAGCGCCGACGAGATCAAGAAGGCCTATCGCAAGCTCGTGCGCGAGACGCACCCCGACAAGCACCCGGACGATCCGGCTGCCGAGGAGCGCTTCAAGCAGATCGCGCAGGCCAACGAGGTGCTGTCCGATCCCGAGAAGCGCCAGCAGTACGACCTGCTGGGCGAGGCCGGCATGCGCGGCGCCGCACCTGGCGGCGGGTTCGACCCGCGCATGTTCAACCAGGACGGCATCGACATCTCCGACCTGCTCGGCGGCATCTTCGGCCGCGGCGGGCGGGGCGGGCCGCGCGGTCCGCAGCCGCAGCGAGGCCACGACCTCGAGGCGGGCGTGACGATCTCGTTCCGCGACAGCCTGAACGGCGCGCGCGTCTCGATCGCGGTCGAGGCGCTGGCGCCCTGCACGGTCTGCCACGGCTCCGGCGCGGCGCCGGGGACGGGCCCGAGCGACGTGCCCGGACTGCGACGGCCGCGGCGTGCGCGCGCAGGCCCAGGGCTTCTTCTCGCTCTCGCAGCCGTGCCTGCGCTGCGGCGGCACCGGTCACGTGATCGAGCACCCGTGCGTCAACTGCGGCGGGCGCGGCTCGACGCAGCGCCTGCGCCGCTACGCCGTGCCGATCCCGGCCGGCATCAAGGACGGCGCGCGCATCCGCCTGCGCGGCAAGGGCGAGGCGGGCACGCACGGCGCGCCCGCCGGCGACCTCTTCGTGCAGGTCACGGTCGAGCCCTCGCCGGTCTTCACGCGGCGCGGCGACGATCTCGTCGTCGACGTGCCCGTGCTCTTCAGCGAGGCCGCGGCCGGCGCCGACGATCGACGTGCCCGCGCCCGACGGCGAGCGCGTCCGGCATCAAGCTGCAAGGCAGGCACCGCCGACGGCGTCCTGCTGCGCGCCCGCGGCCGCGGCGCGCCCAAGAACGGCGACTCCGGCAAGCGCGGCGACCTGCTCGCGCGCGTGCACATCTCCGTGCCGCGCAAGCTCAGCCGCGCCCAGAAGGAGGCGCTCGAGAAGTTCGCGGCGCTCGATGGCGACGATCCGCGCGCCGACCTGTTCGCGCGCGCAGCGGAGGCCTGATGATCGACCAGACGCCGAAGTACGCGATCTCCGTGGCCGCCGAGTTCGTCGGCATGCACCCCCAGACGCTGCGCCTCTACGAGGCGCGGCGGCTGGTCGTGCCGCGCCGCTCGGCCGGCGGCCGGCGGCTCTACTCCGACGCCGACCTCGCGCGGCTGCGAGAGCGTCAAGGCGCTCACGACGGCGCTCGGGCTCAACCACTCGGGCGTCGAGCACGTGCTCGCGCTCGAGCAGACGCTGACGCGCCTGCAGGCGCGCGTCGCCGAGCTCGAGCAGGAGCTCGCCGAGCTTCGCCGCGTGCCTACGCACGCGCGGTCGCCGAGCGCGACCGCAGCGTCCGGCACGAGGTCGTCGTCTGGCAGCCGCCCTCGCAGGCGCTCGCACCACGTCCCTGATTCCTTCACTCACACGAGGTTCTGCACATGGCAACGAACGATCAGTTCACGATCCGGGCACGGGAGGCGCTCGCGGCTGCGGCCGAGCTCGCCCGTGTCAACGGCAACCCCGAGATCACGCCCGAGCACCTGCTGCTCGCGCTGACCGCCGAGCCCGACGCGACCGCGTCGGTGCTGCTGCGCGGCGCCGGCGCCGACCGCCGAGGCCGTGCGCTCGCACGCCGAGTCCGCGATCTCCAAGCTGCCCACGGCCAGCGGCGCGACCACCACGCAGCAGCCTTCGCTGGCGTTCCGCGAGACGATCGACCGCGCACCGAGCCCGACGCCACGGCTCCGTGCTGCTGCGCGGCGCCGGCGCCGATCGCGATGCCGTGCGCGCGCACGCCGAGCAGGCGTCGCCAAGCTGCCGACCGCGAGCGGCGCGACGACCACGCAGCAGCCCTCGCTCGCGTTCCGCGAGACGCTCGACCGCGCCCGCAAGGAGGCGCGCGACCTCGGCGACCAGTTCGTCGCCGTCGAGCACCTGCTGCTCGCGCTGGCCGACCGGCTGGGCCGCGGCGGCGCGGGGCGCGCCGCGCTGCTCGAGGCCGCGCAGAAGCTGCGCGGCGCCCAGCGCGCCGACGACGAGAACGCCGAGGAGCGCTACGACTCGCTCTCGCGCTTCGGCCGCGACCTCACGGCGATCGCCGAGAGCGGCAAGCTCGACCCGGTGATCGGGCGCGACGACGAGGTGCGGCGCGCGATGCAGGTGCTCTCGCGGCGCACCAAGAACAACCCGGTGCTGATCGGCGAGCCCGGCGTTGGCAAGACCGCGATCGTCGAGGGCCTGGCGCAGCGCATCGTCGCGGGCGACGTGCCCGAGAGCCTCAAGGGGCGCCGCATCTGGGCGCTCGACCTGGGCGCGCTGCTGGCCGGCTCGAAGTACCGGGGCGAGTTCGAGGAGCGCCTCAAGGCCGTGCTCGAGGAGATCTCCTCGGCCGACGGCCGCATCATCCTCTTCATCGACGAGCTGCACACGATCGTCGGCGCCGGCGCGGCGGAGGGCGCGGTCGACGCGGCCAACCTGCTCAAGCCCATGCTCGCGCGCGGCGAGCTGCGCGCGATCGGCGCGACGACGCTCGACGAGTACCGCAAGCACATCGAGAAGGACGCCGCGCTCGAGCGGCGCTTCGCGCCGGTGTTCGTGGGCGAGCCGTCCGTGCCCGACACGATCGCGATCCTGCGCGGCCTGCGCGAGCGCTACGAGGTGCACCACGGCGTGCGCATCATGGACGCCGCGCTGATCGCCGCGGCGCACGCTCTCCGAGCGCTACGTCGCCGACCGCTTCCTGCCCGACAAGGCGATCGACCTGGTCGACGAGGCCGCGAGCCGGCTGCGCATCGAGATCGACTCGGTGCCGCACGAGCTCGACGTGCTGCAGCGCCGGGCGCAGCAGCTCGAGATCGAGGACGCCGCGCTCGCGCGCGAGACCGACGCCGCCTCCGAGGAGCGTCGCGACGCGCTCGCCAGCGAGCTCGAGGGCGTGCGCGCCGAGCTGGCCGTGCTGACCGAGCGCTGGCAGGCCGAGAAGGCCCGCATCGCCGCCATCCAGCACGCCAAGGCGCAGATCGAGGAGGCCCGCGAGGAGGCCGAGCGCGCCGAGCGCGACGGCGACCTGCAGCGCGCCGCCGAGCTGCGCTACGGGCGCCTGCCGGAGCTCGCGCGCGAGCTCGAGGACGAGCAGAGCGCGCTCGAGGCGCACGGCGGCGAGCGGCTGCTCAACGAGGAGGTCGGCCCCGACGACATCGCCGAGGTCGTGGCCGCCTGGACGGGCATCCCGGTCTCGCGCCTGCTCGAGGGCGAGATGCAGAAGCTCGTCGCGCTCGAGGAGCGCCTGCACGAGCGCGTCGTCGGCCAGGACGAGGCCGTCGAGGCCGTCTCGAACGCCATCCGGCGCTCGCGCTCGGGCCTCGGCGATCCCGACCGGCCGATCGGCTCGTTCCTGTTCCTCGGGCCGACGGGCGTCGGCAAGACCGAGCTCGCCCGCACGCTCGCCGCGCTGCTCTTCGACGACGAGCGCGCGGTGCTGCGCATCGACATGTCCGAGTACATGGAGCGCCACTCCGTCTCGCGCCTGATCGGCGCGCCGCCCGGCTACGTCGGCTACGACGAGGGCGGCCAGCTGACCGAGGCCGTGCGCCGCAGGCCGTACTCGGTCGTGCTGCTCGACGAGATCGAGAAGGCGCACGCCGACGTCTTCAACGTGCTGCTGCAGGTGCTCGACGACGGGCGCCTGACCGACGGCCAGGGCCGCACGGTCGACTTCCGCAACGCGATCCTGATCATGACGTCGAACGTCGGCTCCGAGGTGATCTTCGCCGAGAGCGATCCGGAGCGCATGCGCCAGCGCGTCGAGGACGTGCTGCGCGGCACGTTCCGGCCCGAGTTCCTGAACCGCATCGACGAGACGGTGATCTTCCACCGCCTCGGCCGCGAGGAGCTGGCGGCGGTCGTCGACCTGCAGCTCGAGCGGCTGCGCGCCCGGCTCGCCGACCGCGGGCTCGCGCTCGATCGTGAGCGAGGCGGCGCGCGAGCTGATCGCCGAGGAGGGCAACGACCCGGCCTTCGGCGCCCGGCCGCTCAAGCGCGCGATCCAGCGCCTGATCGAGAACCCGCTGGCCAAGCTCCTGCTCGAGGCGCCGCCCGCGGGCGACGCCGCGGTGCGGTCGACGCCGTCGACGGCGCGATCGAGCTGCGCGTCGAGCCCGCGGTCGCGCTGCGCCGTCTGACGGCATTCGCGTGCGGACGGGGGCAGCCCCTGATCACTCCGCCCGGGTGATCAGGAGCGCCCCGATCGGGGCGATGAGACGTGCATGAATCGCCTTTTCGCACGCCTTCTCGCGCCGACGCTCGCGGCCGCACTCCTCCTCGTCCCCGCCGTGGCGCAGGCCAAGCCGGCGGCGCCCAAGGCGACCGCGCCGAAGGTCAGGCACGACGGTCCCGAACATGCCGGCGCTGACCTGGAACAAGGCCAAGGGCGCCGTGCCGTACGAGGTGCAGATCGCGAGCGATTCGGGCTTCAACCCGGCGCTCGTCGACGTCACGACGCAGAACCTGCGCTTCGTCAACGCCAAGATGCTGCCGAACGGCGCGTACTTCTGGCGCGTGCGCTCGCATCGACGCGGCCGGCGAGTCGTCGAAGTGGTCGGGCGTGCGCAAGTTCACGAAGAAGTGGAACGCCGTGGCGGCGCTCGCTGACGCCGGCGAGCCTGAGCACGATCTCCTATCCGAATCCCGCGATCCTCACCTGGGCGCCGGTGCCGGGCGCCGTCGACGTATCGCGTGTCGCGTCGCGTCCGGCGCGGCCGGCGGCGGCGTCGACGCGCCGGGCGGCATCATCTCGAACGGCGCGCTCGCGTGGAACGACGGCGGCAAGCCGATCACGACGTCGAACACGAACCTCGCCGTCTCGACGCGTCGCTGCATCCGGGCACGTACTACTGGCAGGTCGTGCCGGTCGACGCCGAGGGCAACGCCGGCGCGCCGTCCGCAGATCTTCTCGTTCGTGTGGCTCTGGCCCGGCACGACCACGCCGACGGTCACCGACATGGTGCCGGGCGTGGAGATCTACGACCCGCTCTTCCAGTGGGCCCCGATTCCGGGCGCCGCCAGCTACGAGATGGAGATCAACACGACCTCGGGCTTCGCGACCGGCTCGCAAGCTGTTCTCCGCAGACGACCTCGGCGACGTCGTTCGCCCCGACCGCGACGCTGCCGAACAACACGTACTACTGGCGCGTCCGCGGCCTCGACTCGCAGGGCCAGGCCGGCCCCTGGAACAACGGCCCGACGTTCGACAAGACCTACGACCAGACGGTCGTCCCCGGACCGCCCAACCTGACGGTCCTGGACTCGAAGCTCACAGCCGATCGCGCCCGGCGGCAACGTCAACGAGCCGGTCGTCACGTGGTCGACGGTCCCGGGCGCGCGCCACTACGAGCTGCAGGACCTGCAGTCCGAGCGGCGCGACCACGATCTACATCACGGCGAACACCGCCTGGACGCCGTTCGCCTCGACCGGCAACGCGGGCAAGCCGCAGCTCTTCAGCGCGCCGAACGTCAGCGTCCACAGCGGAGAACCCGGCCGTGCGGCAACGGTGACACCTGCGTCGTGTCCGTGCGCGCCTTCACCGACAGCGCGCTCGACGGCACGCCGATCGCCGGGCCGCCTGCCTCGACGAGCTTCCACGTCGGCGGCGAGCGGGCTTCAATAACCCGCCGACGCTCGACTGCACCAGTTGCGCGGCTCGTCGTGCGACGGGCGGCTCAACCCCGGTACCGACGTCATCACTCCGGCGACTGGGCGGCATCGTCAACAAGAGCCCGCTGATCTGCTGGAAGCCGGCCGACATGGACCCAATGCGCTGGCGTGACGCCCAGCAACGGCTACTGGGTGGCCATCGCGCGCGACTCCAACTTCACGACGGTCGTGCAGGCGGCCTACACCGACGAGCCGTGCTACGCGCCGCGATCGCCGCTCGTCGACGAGGGCACGCTCTACTACTGGCAGGTCATCCCGACGCTCAGCGGCGGCGCGAACTACACGCCGGCGGCGGGCCTCGCTGGGCGGCTTCATCGAGCTCTCCGAACTTCCAGCACGCGTCGGTGCCGCCGACGCCGATCGCAGCCCGTCGGCGGCGCCGCCGCCTCCGGCACCGTCGTGTTCCAGTGGACCCCGGTGCCGGAGCAGGTCAAGAACTACACGATCGAGATCGCGGCAGGACCCCTCGTTCAGCTCGATCCTCGAGTCGGCCACGACCGACGCCACGGCGTACGCCGCGAACGACGATCTACCCGGTCGGCACGACGCTCTACTGGCGCGTGCGCGCCAACAACGACGACAGCAAGGGACTCGCCTGGTCGGGCACGTCGACGCTTCGTGCAGACGCTGCCCGTGCCCACGATCACGACGGCCGCGCCGTTCCTCGGGCGCCACGTTCCCGGCGCTCACGTGGACGCCGGTCGACGGCGCCACCGGCTACGAGATGCAGGACGTGTGGCCCGACGGCCAGCGCGCACGTGACCACGACCGTCCCGAGCGCGGCGGTCAGCTACACGAAGATGACCGGCACGGGACACGGCACGCGTGCAGGTGCGCGCGCTCTTCGGACAGCGCCAAGAGCGCCTACACGCCGGCGCGCGACGTCGTCCACACGATCGCCGAGCCGGGCGGCACCAAGACGCAGCTGATCAACAAGCCCAACAAGCTGGCCCTGACGTTCGCCTGGAACACGAAGACCAACGCCAAGCAGTACAAGGTGCAGGTCTCGCGGCACGCCGGGCTTCGTGCAGCCGTTCCTCGACGAGCACGACGGACCAGTCGTCGTACACGCCGGTGCTCACCCAGCAGGACTTCATCGACGGCGGCGCCATGTACTGGCGCGTCGCCGTGGTCGACCCCGACGGCAACGTCGGCGCGTTCAGCAAGGCCAAGAAGTTCACGCTCCTGGCGCGCATGCAGGTGCACGATCGCGCAGCCAGCCGCCGCACGGGCAGCGCGGCCCGATGGTCATCACCGTCGCTGAACGCCAAGGGCAAGCCGATCAAGGGCGTCGCCGTCAAGCTCGCGCGGCGCCGGCGTCAGGACGGGGACGCACAGGACGAACAAGAAGGGCGTCGCGACGTTCTCGATCAAGCCGACCAGGACGGGCAACCTCACCGCCACCGCGACCAAGAAGCTCTTCAAGGTCGGCACGGCGGTCGCGCAGATCGCGTAGTCCCCGCGGGGTGCCGGGCCGCGCGGCCCGGCACCCCGGTGTGGCCCGCGCCCGCCACAATGGCGGCGGTGAGTGCCCCCGAGACAGCGGAGACGGAGGCCGAGACGCGCGGTGACGAGATCCGCACGGCCGATCTCGTCGCGACTGCGCTCACGCGCTACGCCCAGGCGTTCGCGACGTTCGGCCTGATGGCGCTCGTGGCGGCGGCGTTTCCGGCGCTCGTCGTGGTCGCGCTTGCGCGGCGCCGACGCGCGACGCCGAGGTGATCGTGACGGTCGGCTCCTTCGCCGCGGCTGCGGCGGCCCTGGCGCTCGCGGGCGCCATGACGGCGTTCATCGGGCAGCGTCTGCGGCGCACGCTGCCGGGCATCGTGGCGACCGCGCTGCTGGTCGCTCCGCCCTTCGGCGTCATCGCGATCCTCCACCTGGCCGCGATCTTCGTCGTGCCGCTGCTGCTGGCGCCGCTCGGGCTCGCGCCCGTCGCGGCGGGGGCGGGGGACGGAGCCGGCCTCACGGCCTGCCGGCGCGCGTTGTCGCTGTGCGCGCGGCGGCGGCTATCGCCGCTCGCTGGTGCCCTGCGCGATCACCGCATCGTTCGCGGCGGCCCTCTTCCTCGCCTTCGGAATCGCGCTCTCGCCGCATCGGCGGGCGCGCCCGCGTGATCGCGACGCTGGTCGTCTGGGCGGCCGTCGCCTGGCCGATCGCGGGCCTGATGCTGCGCTCGCTCTACGGCGCGCTCTCGGGGCGCCTCGTTGTCCGTCTGCGTACGACGGATTAACGCTCCGAGTGACCTGCAGGACTGCCGAAAAGATCGTCTACGCTCGGGCTATGTCTGCCGTCGAGGAGGAGCAAGCTCCTCGCTGTGCCAACCACCCCAGCGTCGAGACGCTCGTGTCGTGCTCGAACTGCGGGAAGCCCATCTGCACCGACTGCATGGTGCACGCGCCGGTCGGCGTCAAGTGCCGTGACTGCGCGCGCATGCCCAAGCAGCGCGCTCGTACGGCTCAAGCCCGCCAAGGCCGCATTGGCCATCGCCGCCGCGGCCGGCACGGCACTCGGCGCGCGGCATCGCGATGGGCGCGCTCGCCAACTCGGGCTTCGGCTTCTTCGGCTTCCTGGTCGCGTTCGGCATCGGCGTGCTGATGGCCGAGGTCGTCACGCGCGCGAGCGGCTACTACCGCGGCCGCGAGGCGGGCGTGATCGCCGCCGGGGGCAGCGTCCTGGCCTACGTCGATCGCCTGGCAGGCCGTGCCGATCCTCGACTCGCACGCGCGACTGTCCAACAACTGGATCACGCTGCAGCTCGTGTTCGGCGTCGTCGCCGCCGTCGTCGCCTACCGCCGGGTTCAGTGACGGGCGGGCGCTCGCGGCTTGCGGCGAGCCCGTCGCGTGGTCGTGGGCGGTCTCGTCGGCGGCGCCGTCGTGATGCTCGACCGGCGCCGTCGCCGTGGCGAGCCGCTGGTGCCGCGCGGGAGCGACCCGCTCGCGCCCTTCACGAGCGCGCCGTGCTACCGCGAGGGCGCTCCGCCGCCCGCCGGTACCAAGAGCGGCTGACGCCAGGTCGCCGACGACTCGCCCGCCGCGCACCCAGAGCGCGACGCCCGGCGATGCCCGCCTCCCGCGCGGTCGAGCAGCTTGAGCTGCACGGAGCGGTCGGACTCGACCCACGCGCGCTCGCCGACGCGCGCGCCGTAGGGCCGTCGAGAGCGCAAGCTCCGTGGCCTTCGGGGAAGAGCTCGGCCTGCGTCGCCTGCTCGGCCCCGGCCCGTGGCGCTCCACTGCCAGCCCCAGGTCGGCACGCCCATCAGCACGCGCGAGCGCGGCGCGGCCCGCAGCACGGTGCGCAGCGTGCTCTTCCAGAACGCGAGCGAGGCCACGGGCCCGGGCTCGCTGCGCGGCCCGTGCTCGTTCCACGCCAGCACGAGCAGCCTGGCGGGCCGCGCGAGCGCGCGCAGGTCGTAGGCGCCCGTGCTTGAGCGCGCAGCATCGTGCGCATGGGCGGCACCGTGACCACGATCTGCGCCCGCGGGCCGAGCTCGACGCGCAGCTCGTGCACGAAGATCGCGTACTGCGCCGCGCGCCGCCGGCGGCAGGTCGCGCCAGTCGAGCACGACACCGCGCGCGCCGAGCGCGCGCAGCGCGACGCTCAGGCGAACGGCCAGCCTGCGCCGCAGCGGCCCGTTGGCGAGGAGCTCGCCGGCCAGATGCTCGGGATCGGCCAGCACCGGCACGAGCCGCGCGCCCCGCTGCGTGAGCCCGGCCGTGAAGGCGTCCTCGGCGTTGTAGTCGAAGCGCCCGTTCGGCTGCAGCTCGAGCCACGCGGGCGACAGCAGCCCGATCGAGGAGAGATGCGCCGAGAGCGAGCCCGAGCGCGGCCGAGCGTCGGATGCGTCGCCGTGAGTGCGAGCACGATCGGCGCGCCCGCCGGACGGGCGCGGCGGAAGCGTGGCGGAGCTGTCGGCCGCGCTCGGCGCGCGGCCGCGGTGACGGCCGCTGCGAGCAGCGCGACGAGGCCAAATGGCACACGCCGCGAGTGCCACTTGGCGGCTGCGCGCTACCCGGCACGGGAGACCTCCGGAGCCGAGGCGGCGATCGCGAGCTCGAGCCGCTCGAACAGCTGCCGCGGCGTGAGCGTGGGCACGATCTCGAAGCGCGCGATGCGCATCGGATCGGTCTCCTGCGTGAGCAGGCCGAACGTCGTCTGGCCGTCCTCGTTGAAGCCGAGGCTGTAGACGCGGCGGGCCTCCTTGAGGTTGATCGCCGCGACGCGCGGGTCGTTGGTGCGCGTGTCCGCGCCGTAGGCGCCGAAGGGCCAGGCGAAGGCCACGACCGGGCGGTGCGCGATTCCCTGGGCGGCCTTGCGCGCGTTCACGTACTCGATCGCGGCGCGCCTGCGGAACTGGGCCAGCGTCTCGAGCTTGCCGTCGTGCGAGCGTCGCGCGCTGAGGTACGGGAGGCTGCGGCCGCCGCCGGCGTCGACGCTCGCGAGCGGGGCGGAGGCGTGGGCCTCGATCGACCAGCCCTGGCGCTGCAGCGAGCGCAGGCCGCCGGGCGAGGCCTCGTACAGCGGCGAGCGCTTCCAGGCGTCGCCGATCGCGAACACGGTGGCGCGCATGCCGACGCGCTTGAGGATGGGCGCGGCGTTGAGGATCGTGTCGGTGCGCCCGTCGTCGAACGTCAGCAGCAGGGCGTCGTGGGGCAGGTCGAGCACGCCCTCGCGCCAGGCCGTGATCTGCTCGGGCGTGACCGTGCGGTAGCCGGCTTCGTGCAGCATCTGCATGTCGTCGCCGAACAGGCGGACGGGCAGCACGCTGCTCTCGGGGTTCGGCCGCCTCGCCGCCGCCGCCGTCCATGACGGCGTGCACGTTGAGCACGATCACGGCGTTGCTGTAGTGCAGGTGCTGGCTGCGGAAGTAGCGCAGCGTCGGCGCCGTTCGAGGCGCGCGTAGGCCGGCCCGCGGAATGTGCGGTCGACGTGCAGCGCGATCAGGCGCCCCTCCTGGCTGTAGTGCGCGTAGGCGACGAAGGGCACGCGCCGTGAGCGGGACTGCGACCAGGCCGACGACCCAGGCCAGGGCGCCGCTGACCAGGTTGAAGGGCAACTTGCGTTCGATCACGCGGCCACTCCGAGCTCGCTGCCGGTCTCCGCGCCGATGCGCTCGACCTCGTCGCAGAGCGGGATGCCCGAGGGCTGCGGCGAGCCGATCGTGCCGATGATGCGGAAGCCGAGGCCGTCGTCGACCCGTCCGGAGCGCGTGCCCCAGGCGGTCTTGCGGGCGGTCGCGATGGCCCAGTACGTCTGCCAGATCAGCACCGTCGCGTAGAGCAGCACGAAGGCGATGCCGGCCCACCAGTAGGGCTTGCGGCGCGTGAAGCCGTAGTAGAGGCTGTAGAGCACGGCCATCGCGTAGAGCCCGACCAGGTACATCCAGGGATCCGCGCCGTGCACGAGCGGGTTCCAGATGCAGGCGTGGAAGATCACGATGGGCGCGACGATCGGGAAGCACGTTCGAGGCGTAGGTCGGGATCGAGGCGATCGGGTTCTTGCGCCAGAAGAACGTCGAGGCGATCAGCGACTCGCGCAGCCAGCTCTTCTTCCAGCGCGTCTGCTGCACGAGGAAGCCCTTGAACTGGTGCGGCACGTTGGTGGCGCAGCGCGCGGTCGACTGGTAGACGACGCGCGAGCGCTTGAGCAGCATGTTGGTGAGCGCGCGGTCGTCGCCGAAGGTGGCCTCGCGGCCGAGGAACGACTGCGTCTCCCAGCCCGGCAGCACCTCGAGCAGGCGGTCGCGGCGGTAGGCCGAGAAGCAGCCGGAGGCGCACGTCACGGCGCCGAAGATCGACTCCGAGCCCTTGATCACGCGGAAGGCCACGAAGTAGCGCACCTGCTGCAGCAGCGTGAGCACGTTGTAGGCGCGGTTCTGCACGTCGGCGTGGCCGGTCACGGCAGCCACGCGGCGATCGCGGAAGGGCTTGATGATCTCGCGCAGCGCGTCGGGCTCGAGCGTCGAGTCCGAGTCGACGAAGCAGATGATCTGCGCCTCGGTGGCGCGGATGCCGGCGGCCATCGCGGCGCGCTTGCCGCGGTTGTGCGAGAAGCGGATCGCGTGCAGGTTCGGGAAGCGCCGCGCGGCGAAGGCCATGCGCTCCCAGGTCGCGTCGGTCGAGCCGTCGTCCACCGCGAACACCGACAGCAGGTGCTGCGGGTAGTCGAGCGCGAAGATCGACGCGAGCGTCGTCTCGATCGCCGCCTGCTCGTTCATGGCCGGGATCACGACGGCGACGCGTCGGGAGCTCGTCCGGCCCGCGGCGCACCGGGTGGTAGAGCAGCGAGAGGCTGAAGCGCGAGAGCAGGTAGACGGTCACGCAGAGGCTGTAGAGCCCGAACACCGGGTCGAGCCAAAGGGCGGGCAGGTACGAGCTCTTGATGAACCAGACGATGCCCGCGAGCAGCAGGAAGTAGCCGCCGAGCAGGCTTCGCCAGCAGAGCCCGGCAAAGAAGTCGCCGATGCGCGTCAAGGCTTGAGTGATGGGATGTTCCATGTCTCCTGGTCTTCATCGCCGAGGCGCCAGAGGCCGACGCCGAGTCCTGCGGCGCGCGCCTGGCCGAGCCGCCCCTGCACGCTCTGTGCGTTGGCGTAATAGGCGGTGTGCGCGACACCCGAGGTGTCCGTGTAGGTGAAGTACGGCTCCTGCGCGACCGCGTCCCAGACGCGTCTGCACGCCGAGCGTCGCCTGCATCGCGGTCATGTCGTCCCACTCGAGCGGCGTGGCCCTGGCGCCGAGCGGCCAGTCGAAGCCGTACAGCTGCGTGCCGATCGATGAAGCGCGTGGTAGTTCGGGACGGTCGTGATGTACTTGATGATCTTCGCCACCCAGGTGGCGTCGGAGATCGGGCCCGACGGGCTCGTCGCCCAGTGCAGGTCCCAGGCCATCACGAACAGCCGGTCGGCGATGCCGGCGAGCGCGGGATAGTCGTAGAAGCCGGCGCGGCCCGTCAGCGTCGGCGCCGGTCTTGGCGGCGACGGCCATCGTCAGCTTCGCGCCCTGGGCGTGCAGCGTCTGCGCGAGCTGGCTCGCGAACGCCGTCAGCAGCGGGCGGTCGGCCGCGGCGCCGGCCTCGAAGTCGATGTTGATGCCGTCGTAGCCGTTCTCCGCGACGAGCGCCGAGATGCGAGCGATCAGGTCGGAGCGGTTGGCGGCGCTCGAGAGCAGCGCGTGCAGGATGGCCGGGTCCTGCGACTCCACGCGCGGCTCGACGTCGATGCCGCGCAGGCGCGCCCAGCCGGTCACGAGCGGGTCGTCCTGGCCGAGGATGGCGAGGTCGGGGCCGAGGTGGAAGTAGGTCGGCGAGACGGCGGCGATCTGCATGTAGTGCCGCTGCAGGTCCTCGAAGCTCGCGCCCGTGGTCGCCAGCATGTAGGCGTAGGCCGGGCCGGTCGCGGGCAGCGGCGCCAGGGTCGTGAGGTCGAGCGCGCTCGGCGCCGGACTGGTGGCCGCCGCCGTCGATGGCCACGACCGTGAAGGCGTAGCTCGTGGCGGGCGCCAGGTGCGAGGCCAGGAACCCGGTGGTGCTGGGCTGGCCGAGCAGCACGCCGTTGCGGTACACGGCGTAGCGCTTGACGGTGCCGTCGGGATCGTGAGCGACGTCCCAGGCGAGCGCGACGCTCGTGTCGGCGACCGTGATCGCGTGCACGTTGCCGGGTGCGTCGGGCGCGATCGTGTCGGTGCAGGGCCGCGTGCGGGTGTGCGCGACGGGCGACAGCGCAGAGACGTGGCCGACGCCGTCGACGGCACGCACGCGCAGGGTGAAGAGCGTGGCGCAGGGCAGGCTCTGCGCGATCAGCGGCGCGGCGCTCGCCGCGGGCGATGACCTTGCTGCCGGCGAGGAGCTCGTAGCGAGCGACGTAGCCGTCGTCTCGCGAGGCGCCGAACATGACCGTGACGCTGTCGGCGGCGACCGCGGTCACCCGCAGCGCGGTCGGGCGCGTGGGCGGGTACGCGTCGCCCTGTCGGGCGCACGACGACCTGCGTGATGTTCGACCAGCGCGAGTTGACCTTGCCCGTCGAGCGGACCTTCCAGAACCAGCGTCCGGGAGCGAGCAGCAGGCGTGCGCTCGGCGGCGCGCACGTGGACCGTCTGCATCTGCGAGGTGAAGCGCGCGGTCGCGCGCGATCCGCAGGTCGTAGCCCTTGGCCCGCTTGGCCTTGTGCCAGCGGAACGCCACCTGCGCGGTGCGCACGACGGAGCGCGCGGCGGGCGCCGCCTGCTTCGGGCCCGGGCGGGCGCCTCGCGGCGTCGGCGCGGAGCGCCGGCAGCGGCCAGCACCGCCAGCGCGAGTGCGAGCGACGTTGCGACTGCGCGCAGCCGAATCGAGGAGAACCGTGCCCATCGCTGTGCATATCGACTCCGATATGTGCCGGTATCTCCCCCGCGTGGGGGGACGTGCGCCGTCCTAGAGAAGGCACGGCGTATCAACCCGAGCTTGACGGTGCGCGCTTCTCGGGCGGCTCTAGTCGTCGCCGCGGAGGCCGCGCACCTCCGCCAGCGAGAGGCCCTCGCGCGACAGGAACCAGAAGCCGAGGCCGACGCCGAGCGAGACCTCGATCACCTGCAGGCCGACCGCGAACGCGATCGCGTGCGGGAAGTCGATCGGGATAGGCCTGCACGAGCACCTGGGCGACCGCGGCCTGGAAGAGCCCGACGTTGCCCGGCCAGAACGGGAACAGCTGGACGAGCGTGGAGACGAGGAAGACGAGCCCTGCCATGCCGATCGACGGCTGGATGTCGGCCGCATGCGAGCGCCGCGTAGATGCCGCCGATCTGCGCGGCCCACGAGGCGAGCCCGGCGGCCAGCGCGCCCGGCGGCGGTGCGGGGCCGGCGCAGCACCGTCTGGCCGCGCTGCATGCCGCGCGCGATCGGATGGAGCATCGCGAGCGCCTGCTGCCCGCGCGCGAACGCGAGGTCCGAGCGCACGCGCGCGGCGGCTGCGGCGCGAGAACATCTCGAGCGCCGATGACCGCCAGCAGCACGACGATGATGACGCCGCCGAAGGCCAGGATCATGTGCTCGAAGCGCGCAGGCACGTTCACGAACGGCAGCTGCAGCGCCATGATCACGACCAGGGCGATCGCGAGCACGATCTGCTCGGCGACCACCGAGCCGGCGAGCGTCGCGGTGGGCACGTCGGTGCCGACGAGCTTGAGCCGGCGCTGCAGCACCGCGACGCGCGCGATCTCGCCGATGCGCGCCGGCAGCAGCGTGTTGAGCAGGAAGCCGATGAACAGCGCCGGCACGACGTGCGCGTAGAGGAAGCGCGGCTTGCCCGGGATCGTGTCGAGCGCGATCTTCCAGACGACGGCCTTGAGCAGGATCGAGAGCAGGTTGAGCCCGAGCGACGCGATCACCCACCACCAGGCGACGTCGACCGTCGTCACCGTGCTGATGTTGACCGAGCGCAGCGCGAGCTCCAGCAGCACGCCGAAGAGCGCGAGGCCGGCGACGATGCGCCAGGGCGCCGTGCGCTTGGCGGGCGCGCGGATCGCGAGCTCCGAGACGGTCACGAGCTCGTAGCCGGCCGCGTGCGCGCGCTCGACGATCTCGGGCACGGCCTCGGCGGTCTGGCTGCGGTCGTCGCCCTCGCCGCTGCCGTCGGCGTCGTGCAGCAGGAGGATGCCGCCGGGCCGGAAGCCGCCGATCGTGCGCCGCACGATCGCCTCCGCGCCGGGCTTGGCCGTGTCCCAGACGCCCTTCGTCCAGCCCACGACCTCGTAGCCGCGGCGCGAGGTCACGCGCGCGACGAACGGGATTGCGGAAGCCGTGCGGGGCGCGGAACAGCAGCGGGTGCAGCTGCCTCGCCGAGCGCGGTCGCGAGCGAGGCCTCCGTGCGCTCGAGCTGGCGCTCGACGTCCGCCTGCGAGGCGAACGTGAGCAGCGCGTGGTCGTAGCCGTGCGACGCGATCTCGTGGCCCTTCGTCGCTGATCCGGCGGATCAGCTCCGGGTGCTGCTCGGCGTGGCGGCCGAGCACGAAGAAGGTCGCGCGCGCGCCGCTCGCGCGCAGCGCGTCGAGCACGCGCGGCGTCCATTCGGAGGACGGCCCGTCGTCGAAGGTCAGGGCGAGCACGCGGTCGTTGCGTGCCGCGCCCGGTCAGCGACCTTGCCGAAGAGCGGCGAGTTGGGCGTGAACGAGGCCCAGGCCCAGATCAGGACGAGCAGGCAGACGAGGGCGAAGAACGCCCAGCCGGCCCAGCCCGCCAGCGCCGTGCCGACGACGGCCGCGACGGCCGCGCCGGTCGCGATCATCACGGCCGAGGCGCCGATGAAGCGCCGGACGACCGCGCGCTTCCTCATGCCTTGCCCTCGCTTGTTCGCTCGAGCAGCTCGACGTACAGCTGCTCGAGCTGCACCGCCACGCTCGACCAGGCGTAGCGCGTGACGGCCGTGATGCGCCCCTCGCGGCCCATGCGCGCGCGCTCGGCGGGCCGGTCGAGCAGGTACAGGAGCGCCTGGGCGAAGCGGTTGGCGTCGTCGGCCGGGCTCACCATCAGCCCCTGCTTGCCGTGCTCCATGAGCAGCTGGAAGCCCGAGATGCGGCTGGCCACGACCGGGCGCCCGCGTGCTCATCGCCTCCAGCAGCACCATGCCGAAGGAGGCGCGCTGGCAGGGCGTGCAGTGGATGTCGGCCGACGCGTAGTAGCGCGGGCGCGACCAGTCGACGCGCCCGGCCCAGATCACGTCGTCGGCCACGCGCTCGGGCGAGCTTGCGGCGGTAGACGTTGCCGAGCGGCCCGTCGCCGACGACGCACAGCCGCACCGATCCCTCGTGCTCGGCATGTACCTGCTGAAACGCCTCGAGCATCGTCGGCAGTCCATTGCGGGGATCGAAGCGCCCGAGGAAGAGGATGAGGGGCTTGCCGCCTTCGCGCAACTCGGGCAGCGGCTCGGCCTCGGGCGAGAAGTGCCGGTCGTCGATGCCGTTCGGGATGATGCGGTACTGGTAGGGGAAGTACGGGGCGAGCGAGCCGATGCAGGCCTCGGAGACGACGACGTGCGCGTCGAGACGGCCGAGCCAGCGCCGCAGGATCGGGGCGAAGACGTCGAGCAGCACGCCCGGGCGCGAAGACGGAGTGGTAGGTCGCGACGCCCACGGCCCTGCTCGGGGATGGCGAGCGGGGCGATCGCGCACATGCTCGGGTTGTAGGGCGCGTGCAGGTGCACGACGTCCACGCCGAGGCGCTTGAACAGCCGGCGCAGCTGCAGGACGAGGCCCGGCCGGCACGGTGTGGATCGTCTGCGAGGCGTTGCCGTAGAGCGGGACGCCGACGCCCACGCGCACGACGTCGAAGCCCTCGTCGACGACGCGGCCGCGCATCCTGGTCGGCGATCGGCGGCGTGCGCAGCAGGTGCCCGGTGACGACGGTCACCTCATGGCCGCGCCGGGCCAGCTCCCGCGCCTGTCCGTGGACGTGCTCGGTAATGCCGCCAAGCATCGGGTAGTAGTAATCGGTGACGATGGCGATCCGCATGCCGGGGCGCGGGCCAGCATAACCGTGACGCCATCGCTTGGCACTCTCGATACGAGAGTGCCAAGTTTTGGGAGGCGTCTGGATATACTGAGGGCAGGATGCCGATCTACGAGTATCTCTGCCCCGACGGGCACCGCTTCGAGGTCGTCCAGCGCTTCTCCGACGACCCCGTCGCGGTCTGCGAGGTCTGCGGCAAGCCGGTGCAGCGCGTGCTGTTCGCGCCTGCGGTGCACTACAAGGGCAAGGGCTTCTACGCGACCGACTACGGCCGCAAGGGCGCCAACGGCGCCAAGCCCGAATCGGGCGGCTCGGAGTCCGGCTCCAAGGAAGCGGCGGCATCGTCCAACGGCAGCGGCGACTCGAGCTCCAAGTCGGAGTCCAAGAGCTCGGACTCCAAGAGCTCGGACTCGAAGAGCTCGGGCGGCGAGGGCTCGTCCTCGTCGAAGAAGAGCGACAGCTCTTCCAAATCCGCCTCGCTGACGTCAGGCAACTAGGTGCAGCCGGCGGCGAACGTGTCGCCCGGCGCGGCCGCGAGCGGCGCGGACTTGCCCAGCACGGCGAGGATGACGCGCCGGTTCTCGTCGCCGCCGATCAGCTCGCTGGCGCCGCCGACCGAGGTGATCGTGCCGCCGAGGCGGCAGTGCAGCGTGCTGCTCGCGCGCAGCTGACGCCAGCCGAGCTTCATCAGGTCGTTGGCCGAGAGGTCGGTGGTGAGCGGCTTGCCGACCGCCCTGCCGACGTGCGGCAGGTGCAGCAGGGTGCCGGGAGAGGCCAGGCCGCTCGGCGATCGCCTGCAGCACGCGCTGCTGTCGCAGCCCGCGCGTGAGGTCGTTGTCGGCGCCGTTGACGGTGTTCTCGCGCACGCGCGCATACGCGAGGGCGTGGCGGCCGTCGAGGTGCAGGCGGCCGCGCCCGAAGCGCCAGGGGTGCCCGTCGAAGCTGTTCGAGATGATCTTCGTCGGGTTGTCGATGGTCACGCCCCCGAGCGCGTCGACGAGCTCGCGGAAGCCGGAGAAGTCGACCAGGACGACGTGGTTGATGGGGATGCCGGTGAGCGCCCGCACGGTCTGGATCGCGAGTGCCGGGCCGCCCAGCGTGTAGGCCGCGTTGATGCGGTCGTCGCCGTGCCCGGGGATCGTCACGCGCAGGTCGCGCGGGATCGACAGCTCGGCGATGCGGTTGCGGCCCGGGTCGACGCGCACGAGCAGGATCGAGTCCGAGCGCCCCGGCCCGCCGTCGGGGCGGCGGTCGGATCCGAGCACGAGCGTCGTCGAGGCATCCGAGAGCAGCGAGCCGCCGGGCGTGAGCACGGCCCGCGTGCGCCCGTCGACGCGCTTGTTGGCGTCGTCCATGGAGCCGCGGAACTGCCAGTAGCCGTAGCCGACCCAGAGCAGCAGCACGAGCGATCGCTCCGAGGACGGCGAGCAGGATCAGGCGCCAGGGCCGCAGCCGCCGGCGCGGCGGCCGCGCGCGGCGCCGCGAGGGCGGGCGGCCCGGCGGGCGCGGCGGCTGGTCCTCCGGGCAGGACGACGACGCCCGGGTCGCCCTGGCGGCGGCGCCGGCCGGGAGGTCGGCGGATCGCGGCGTGGCCGAGCAGAAGGCTCGTCGGGCGGCGCCGCCGGCGGGCACCACGGGCGAGGCCGGCGGCGCCCCGGCGGCGTTCGCTCGCGCGCGCTCCTCGATCGGGTCCGCGGCTTCATCGCCCCGCCCGCGGTAGACCCGGAACGGCGGCTTGGCGTCGTCCCCGGCCACGGCGGCACCCTACCAGCGCTCCGCGGAGAGCTGGTTTCAAAGAACGCCCCGCCACTTTTGGAAACCAGCTCTCAACCTCTATGGTCGGGCGGTGCTCACCGTCGTCCCGACGCCGCTCGGAAACCTGCGCGACATCACGCTGCGGGCGCTGGACGCGCTGCGGGCGGCCGACGTGATCGCCTGCGAGGACACGCGCCGCACACGCGCGCTGCTGAGTGCCCATGAGATCCCGGCACCCGAGCTCGTGGCCTGCGACGAGCGCCGCGAGCCGCACGTGGCCGAGCGGCTGATCGCGCGGGCGCTGGACGGCGAGCGAGGTCGCGCTCGTGTCGGACTCGGGCATGCCCCTGATCGCCGATCCGGGCCGCCTGCTCGTGGCGCGTGCGCTCGCCGAAGGCTGTCCCGTGGTCGTCCTGCCGGGCCCGAGCGCGGTGGAGACCGCACTCGTCGCCTCCGGCCTGGCGGCCGAGGGCTACGCCTTCCTCGGCTGGGTGCCGCGGGCCGCGGGCGAGCGGGCGCGCTTCCTCGCTGCCGCGCTCGCCGCCTCGCTCCCGAGCGTCATGTTCGAGTCTCCGCGCCGCCTCGCCGCGACGCTGGCCGATCTGGCGCGCCTCGCTCCCGAGCATCCGGTCGCGGTCGCGCGCGAGCTGACGAAGCTGCACGAGGAGGTCGTGCACGGCAGCGCAGGCGAGGTCGCCGCGCGCGGGGTGACCGAGCGCGGGGAGGTCTGCCTGGTCGTCGCGGCCGCGCCGCGCGCCGAGCGCGGAGCGCCGGCACCAGAAGCGCTCGAGGCGGTGCGCGAGCTCGTCGGAGCTGGGCCTGCCGGCCCGCCGCGCGAGCGAGCTCGTGGCGCGTCTCACAGGCGCCCCGCGGCGCGCGCTGTACGACGCGGCCGTCGACCGGCCCCGACCTACACTGCCCTGATGCCGCGCCCGGGTGAGCCCTACTACGTCACGACGCCGATCTACTACGTCAACGGCGAGCCGCATCTCGGCCACGCCTACACGACGATCGCGGCCGACGTGGCGACGCGGCACGCCCGGCGCTCGCGGAGCCGACGCGTTCCTCCTCACGGGCACCGACGAGCACGGCGCAGAAGGTCGCAGCAGGCGGCGGCGGCCGCGGGCGTCTCGCCCAAGGAGTGGGCCGACCCCATCGCGGAGCGCTTCCGCGAGCTCGCCCACGACATCGAGGCGACCAACGACTTCTTCATCCGCACGACCGATCCCGAGCACGAGGCCTTCGTGCAGCGCTTCGTGGAGCGCATGCGCGAGCGCGGCGACCTCTACGAGGGCACGTACTCCGGCCTCTACTGCACGGCCTGCGAGGCGTTCTACAACGAGGACGACCTCGTCGACGGCCGCTGCCCGGAGCACGGCACCGTCCCGGTCTTCACGGAGGAGCGCAACACGTTCTTCCGCCTCTCCGCCTACACCGATGCCGCTGCTCGAGCGCTACGCCGCGGATCCGCCGTTCGTGCTGCCCGCAGACGCGCCTCAACGAGGTGCGATCGCACGTCGAGGGCGGGCTGCAGGACGTCTCGATCACGCGCGAGTCCGTCAACTGGGGCGTGCCGCTGCCCTGGGACTCGAGCCAGGCGATCTACGTCTGGATCGACGCGCTCATCAACTACACCTCCGCGCTCACGTACGCGCGTCCCGGCGAGGATCTGACGGCGCGCCTGTGGCCTGCGCGCTGGCAGCTGCTGGGCAAGGACATCCTGCGCTTCCACGCCGTGATCTGGCCGGCCATGCTGCTCTCGGCGGGCTACGAGCTGCCGCGCCAGCTCTTCATCCACGGGATGCTCGCCGGCCAGGACGGCCACCGCATGTCGAAGACGCGCGGCAACGCGATGGACTACCGGCCGGTGGCGACGGCCTACGGGCCGGACGCGCTGCGCTACTACCTGCTGCGCGAGGTCGCCTTCGGCCAGGACGGCGGCGTCGGCTACTCGGGCATGCACGACCGCTACCACAGCGATCTCGCCAACGAGCTCGGCAACCTCGTGTCGCGCAGCATCGCGATGGTGACGCGCTACCGCGACGGCGTCATCCCGGCGGTGGCCCCGGCTGCCGAGCTCGCCGCGCTGGCGGCCGAGGTCGCGGACGCCTACGAGCAGCGCTTCGAGCACCTGGACTTCACGGGCGCGCTCGAGCGCGTGTGGGAGCTCGTGCGCGCGCTCAACCGCTTCGTCGAGGCGCGCGCGCCGTGGGAGCTCGCGAAGAGCGACGAGCCGGGGGCAGCCGCGGCGCTCGACGAGACGCTCGCGACGCTGACCGAGGGCGTGCGCGTCCTCGCGGTCCTGCTCTGGCCCTACCTCCCGTCCAAGGCGCCCCTCATGCTGGCAGCGATCGGCGAGGCGACCGACGACGTGGGCTTCGACCGCGCGGTGCTCGGCGAACGGCAGCGGTCGCTCGGTCGATGCGTCGGGCGGGCCGCTCTTCCCGCGCGTCGACGCGCCTCCGGCGTGATCGACACCCACGCGCACCTGCAGGGCCTCGAGGGCGGCCCGGGGGCGGCGATCGAGGAGGCGGCGGAGGCCGGCGTCGAGCGCATCGTCTGCGTCGGCGACTCGCCCGAGCTCGCCGAGGAGGCGATCGGGCTCGCGCGCACGCATCCCGGCGTCTTCGCGACGGTCGGGCTGCACCCGCACCGCGCCGATCTCTGGGACGACGCGCTGCGCGCGCGGCTCGATGCGCTGCTGGGCGACCCGGCGGCCGTCGCGGTGGGGGAGTGCGGTCTCGACTACTACCGCGACCGCGCCTCCCGCAGCGGCCCAGGCGGCGGCCTTCGCGGGCCAGGTCGAGCTCGCCGCAGCAGCACGGCAAGCCGCTCGTGATCCACACGCGCGAGGCGGCCGACGACACGCTGGCCGTGCTGCGCGAGGCGGGCTGCGCCGTCGTGCTGCACTGCTTCTCGCTGCCCGAGCACCTGGACGAGGTGGTCGAGCGCGGCTGGTACGTGTCCTTCGCCGGCAACGTGACCTACCCGTCGGCCGCACCGCTGGCCGCCGCGGCAGCCGCCGTGCCTGCCGAGCTCCTGCTGCTCGAGACCGACTGCCCGTACCTCTCGCCGGTGCCGCACCGCGGCAAGCCGAACCGCCCCCGCTACGTGCTCGAGACGCTGGGCGCCGTCGCCGCCATGCGCGGCGTCGCGGTGCCGGAGCTGGCCGCGCAGGTCGAGGCCAACGCCGCCCGCGTCTTCGCCTTGCCGTGAACGCCCCGCGCCAGGTCACGCTCGCGCGGCTGGCCGAGCTCGGCCTCCGGCCCGACACGAGCCTCGGCCAGCACTTCCTCGTGGACGACAACCTGCTCGGCGTGATCGAGCGGCTGGCCGAGCTGCGGCCCGACGACGTGGCGCTCGAGATCGGCGCGGGAGTGGGCACGCTCACGGCGCGCCTGGCCGGGCACTGCGCGCACGTGCACGCCGTCGAGATCGACCGCCGCCTCGAGCCGGCGCTCAGCCGCACGCTCGAGGGCCTCGACAACGTGACGGTGCACTGGGGCGACGCCATGCGCCTCGACCTCGGCGGAGTTCGAGCCGGTCGCCACGGCGTTCGTCGCCAACCTGCCCTACCACGTGGCCGCGCCGCTCGTGCTCGACTCGATCGGCGGCCTGCCCGCGATCCAGCGCTGGTGCGTGCTCGTGCAGCGCGAGATCGCCGAGCGCCTGACGGCCGGCGCCCGGAGACGAGCTCTACGGCGCTCCCAGCGTCCTCTGCGCGCTCGCGCTCGAGCCGACGGGCCGGCACGCCGTCTCGCGCAGCGTCTTCGTGCCGGTGCCGAACGTCGACTCGACGCTCGTCGCGTTCGCGCGCAGGGCCGAGTGGGGGGAGCTGGCCGGCGACCTGGCCGCAGACGGTCGCGACCGTGCGCGCGGCCTTCGCGTACCGCCGCAAGACGGTCGCCAACGCGCTCGCGACGGCCGGCTGGCGGCACGATCGCGCCGCGGTCGAGGTCGCGCTGCAGGCGGCCGGCATCGAGCCGGGCGCACGCGCCGAGAGCCTGCCGCCCGAGGCCTTCGCCCTGCTCGCCCGGGCGGGCGGCCCCGCGTGATCGCCGGCGCCAAGATCAACCTCTGCCTGCGCGTGGGCCCGCTGCGCGACGACGGCTACCACGACGTCGCGACCGTCATCGCGGCGCTCGCGCTGGGCGACGATGCTGAAGCTCGAGCCGGCGGACGCGACGCAGGTCGACGCGCCCGCCCTGGCCGGCGGGGACACGCTCGTCACGCGCGCTCTGGGCTTGCTGGCGCAGCGCACCGGCCACGCCGGCGGGTGGCGCGTTCACATCGACAAGCGCGTCCCGGTGGGTGCGGGCCTCGGCGGCGGGAGCGCCGATGCCGCCGCCGCGCTCGCGCTCGCCAACGCGACGCTGCCCGAGCCGCTCGCGCCGGAGCGAGCTGATCGCGCTCGCGGCGCGAGGTCGGCTCGGACGTCCCGTTCTTCGTCTCGGGGCGCGAGACGGCGCTCGCCCGCGGCCGCGGCGAGCTGCTCGAGCCGTGTCCTGTGGCCGCGCCCGCCTGGGTCGTCGTCGCCTGGCCGGGAGTCGCGCTCGGCACGGCGGAGGTCTACGCGCGCTACCGCCCGCCCGCCGACGCGCACGAGCGCGTGGCGTCGCTGGCGGCCGGCCCGTTCGCGAGCGCGGACGTCGAGCAACTGGCGGCGCTCGTCGAGAACGATCTCGGCGCTCCGGCCGAGCAGCTCTGCCCGCCCAGTCGCGGCGTTGCGCGCGCGCTTCCTGGCGCACGGCGCCGCTGGCCGCGAGCGTGAGCGGCTCGGGCTCGGCGGTGTTCGGCCTGTTCGCGTCGGAAGAGCCCGCGCAGGCGGCCTGGGAGCGGCTCAGGGGCAGCGTGCCGTGGATGGCGATCGCCCCTCTGACCCAGGGCGGCGGCGCTAGGATCACGGCGTGAGCTACCAGGTCGGACCCGAGGACGTGGTGGTCGTCGATCGCGACGGCAAGCGCGTGCCGCCGCCGGGACCGCGAGGCTTCCACGCGAAGCTGCGCCAGCGGCGCGTGCTGCTCGCGGCCTCGCTGGCAGCGGTCGAATTCCTGGCCGTGGCGTTCTGGGGCGCCGACCTGCTCGTGCTCGTGCTGTTCGCGCTGCTCGCGGTCACCGCGTACTGGTTCATGGGGCGCAAGCTGCCGCCCGGGCCGGTGCGCGAGGGCGCCTGGATCGTGGCGTTCGCCCAGGGCCTGCTCGCGCTCGTCGCCGTCGCGATCCCGGTGACGCTCTTCTTCACCTTCCTGATCGCCGTCGTCGTGCTGCTCGTGCTGCTGATGCGGCTGCTCGGCGACCGCAGCCGCGGATAAGGCTCTCGTTCGTAGACTGGCGAGCCTGTGGGGCGTGGCCAAGCGGTAAGGCAACGGGCTTTGGTCCCGTGATCCCAGGTTCGAATCCTGGCGCCCCAGTATGAGCGTCGAGCGTCTCGAGCAGATCCCGGGATTCAGCATCGACCGCGTTGCCGCGGCGGCCGGTGACGACCCGGACGTCCTGCGCCTGGAGAACCTCGACACCGACATTCCGCCGCCCGCCGAGGCCGTCGAGGCGACGCGAGCGGCGGTGGGCACGGACGACGCCAACAGCTGGCTGCCGTTCACCGGCCGGGACGATCTCAAGCAGGCCGTGGCCGCGTCGATCGAGCGCCGCGGCGGCCCGCGCCTACGACGGGCCTCGCGAGATCGTGATCACGAGCGGCGAGGGCGACGCGATGCTCGACGCGCTCTTCTGCCTCACCGATCCGGGCGACGAGGTCGTCCTCACCGATCCGACCTACGCCGGCATGCTCAACCGCGTCCGCCTCGCCGGCGCGACGCCGCGGCTCGCCCCGCTGCGCGTCGCCGGCGGCGAGTGGAGGCTCGATCTCGACGCCTTCGCCGCCGCGCTCACGCCGCGGACGCGCGTGGTCTTCGTCAACAGCGCGTCGTTCCCGTCGGGCTGGGTCGCGAGCGACGACGAGTGGGAGGCGATCGCGGCGGCCTGCCGCGATCGCGATCTGTGGTTGCTCTACTGGGGCGGCTTCGAGGGCGTGCTCTTCGATGGCCGCGCCATCCGTCATCCCGCCTCGCTCCCCGGCATGCGCGAGCGCACCGTCACCGTCGGCGCCGCGCTGGAGCAGCGCATGATCGCCTGGCGCGTGGGCTGGGTGGTCGCACCCGGGGCACTCGTCGACGACGTGGCGCGCGTCCACATCTACAACGGCCTGGTGGCGAGCGGCTTCGCCCAGATCGGCTTGCGGGTCGCGCTCGACCTCGGCGACGACCACCTGGCCGTGGCGGCGGCCGAATACCAGCGCCGGCGCGACGAGACGCTGCGCCAGCTCGAGGGCCTGCCGGTCGTCCGCCCCGCCGGCGGCTGGTCGCTGCTGCTGGACGTGGCCGCGCTCGGTCTGGACTGCGCCGAGGTCTCCGAGCGCCTGCTCACCCAGCAGGTCGCGGCCACCCCGATGCGAGGCTGGGGCGGCGAGGTGGCCGATCGCTGCGTGCGCTTCGTCTTCAGCAACGAGCCGGTCGAGCGGCTGGCGGTGCTGGGGAAGCGCGTGCACGCGGCGCTCGCGTGAGCGCGGGCGTCACGTCACCGCCAGGAGTCGCCGGTAGATCGCCTGCGTCGCAGGGCCCACCGCGATGCCCAGCTCATCGCGGAGCCTGCTGCGGAGCGCGTCGTAGACGACGAGCGCCTCGCCCGCTTCGCCACGCGCAGCCAGCGCCTCCATCAGGAGGCGGTACCCGCTCTCCCGCAGCGGTGAGAGCGCGATCAGCGATCTCCCGGAGCGCAGCGCCGAGTCGAGCTCGGTCGGCCCGAGCGCGAGCCCGGCCTCGGCGACGCACTCGAGCGCTCGCAAACGGACGTCGTCGAGCGTCGCCCGGCGCTCGTCGATCCAGGACGAGTCCTCGCCCGCGAGGAAGACGCGGCTCGCCGTGTGGAGTGCGACGCGCGCGGGGGCCCACGCCGCCGCGAAGTCCTCGCGCCGGACGGCCGCCTCGGCCCGGTGGATGGCCTCGAGGGCGGCCTCGACGTCGATCAGGATGCCCGGCGGGAGGCTGAGATCGAGCGTGGAGCGTCCCCCGAGCACGTCCGCGCCGAGTGCTCGCCGGATCTTCGAGACGAGCGCCGAGAGCGAGGAGTCGACGTTGCCGGGAAGGCAGCCTGGCCAGACTGCTTCTGCGAGCTCCGACCGCGGGATGGGCCGGACGCGGTTGGCGGCGAGGTACGCGAATGCGACTCGGCCCTGGCGTCCAGGCAGGTCCTGCTCGATGCGGCGCCCGCCGAGGCGCACGACCATGCGCCCGCAGAGCTGGATCCTGGCGGCCAGGAGCACCAAGGTTCTGCCAAGCTAGCCGAAAGGCCGAATCGGCACAATCGTCTCGCACCCTGCGTTTCCACGACCGAACGGGAGCCAATGATGTCGAGCATCGTGAACTGCGAGTGCGGTGAAGTGATCCGGGCCGAGAGCGATGACGAGCTGATCGCGTCGGTCAGCGCCCACGTCGAGCGCGACCACCCCGAGCTGATCGGCAAGCTCGGCCGCGAGGACATCCTCGCCATGGCCGAGGAGGAGTAGCGCCCCGAGCGGCCCCTGAGCGGTTCGTCCTGCGTCAACGCGGAGGATGCCCGGTAGACTGCGCGCGCGCTCCCACGGGCGCCGCGCCGATGACTGCCATCTCCACGATCATCATGGCCGGCGGGCTGGGCACCCGGATGCGCTCGCCTCTGCCGAAAGTCCTGCACGAGCTGTGCGGGCTGCCGATGCTGGCCTGGGTTGCCCGGGCCGCGCGCGACGCCGGTGCCGACGACGTCGTCGTCGTGGCGGGGCCCGAGACGGCCGAGCGCGATCGCCGCGGCGCTGCCCGACGTGCCGCGTCGTCGTGCAGTCGCCGGCCAACGGCACGGGCCACGCGGTGCGCGGTCGGCCTCGCGGCGGTGCCCGCGGCGGCGGAGCTCGTCGTCGTCCTCTCGGGCGACACGCCGCTGATCGAGCCCGAGACGGTGCGCCGCGCGATCGCGGCCTGCAGCGACGGCGTCGGCGGCGCGCTCGTGAGCGCGCGGCTTGCGCCGCCGCACGCCTACGGCCGCATCGTGCGCGACGGCGAGCGCGTCGCGCGCATCGTCGAGGCGCGCGACGCGAGCGCCGAGGAGCTCGCGCTCGACGAGTTCAACGTCGGGCTCTACTGCTTCCGGCGCGCCGCCCTGGCGGCGGCGCTGCCGCGGCTGACGCCGCAGAACGCGCAGGGCGAGCTCTACCTGACCGACGTGATCGGCCTGCTCGCCGCCGACGGCAGCGCCGGCCGTCGCGGTCGACGAGCCGGCGCCCGAGACGGCCGAGGGCGTCAACACGCTGGCCGAGCTGGCCGAGCGCGAGGCCGCGCTGCGCGCGCGCATCCTGCGCGACCACATGCTGGCCGGCGTGCGCATCGTCGATCCGGCCACGACCTATGTGGACGGCGGCGTGCGGCTCGCGCCCGGGCTGCCGCCTGGAGCCGCACGTGATGCTGCGCGGCGCCGACCGCAGTCGGCGCCGGCAGCGTGATCGGCCCGTACGCGATGATCGACGACGGCACGATCGGCGAGGGCTGCCGCGTCGGGCCGTTCGCCTACCTGCGACCCGGCTGCACGCTCGCCGAGGGCGCGCAGGTCGGCCGCTTCGTCGAGCTCAAGAACACCAGCCTCGGCGAGCGCGCCAAGGTGCCGCACCTGAGCTACCTCGGGCGATGCCGACGTCGGGCGCCGGCAGCAACCTCGGCGCCAGCACCATCACCGCCAACTACGACGGCCGCGACAAGCACCGCACGACGATCGGCGAGGGCGTCAGCACGATGGTGCACTCGACGCTGGTCGCGCCGATCACGATCGGCGACGGCGCCTATGTGGCGGCGGGCAGCGTGATCACGGAGGATGTCGAGCCGGGCGCGCTCGCGATCGCGCGCCCGCGCCAGACGACCAAGCCTGGATATGCCGCGCGGGTCGACGCGCGCCGGAAGGAGGGCGAGCACTGACGGACGACAGCCTGTTCGGCGCCAGCGAGTTCCTTCCCCGCGCGCGGCGAGCAACGGCGGCGCCGACGAGCCGCGCAGCAGCTCGCGCGACGGCACCTCGTTCCGGCGGATGATGCTGTTCGCGGGCCGCTCCAGCATCGACCTGGCCGAGCGCATCGCCGACGAGCTCGGCGTCGCGCTCGGCGAGCTCGACGCTCAAGACGTTCCCGAACACCGAGACCTACGTGCGCTTCAACGAGTCGGTGCGCGGCTCCGACGTCTTCCTGATCCAGTCCTGCTCGCGGCCCTGCAACGACAACCTGGTCGAGCTGCTGATCATGATCAACGCGGCGCGCCTGGCCTCGGCCAAGCGCATCACGGCCGTCGTCCCGTGGTTCCCGTATGCGCGCCAGGACAAGAAGTCCGCCCCGCGCGAGCCGATCACGGCGCGCCTGATGGCCGACATGCTCGAGACCGCGGGCGTCGACCGCGTGCTCACGATGGATCTGCACGCCGGTCAGGTGCAGGGCTTCTTCCGCGTCCCGGTCGACCACATGACCGCGCTGCCGATGTTCCAGCAGTACTTCCTCGATCTCGGGCTGCCGCGCGACGACATCGTCGTGATCTCGCCCGACACCGGCCGCGTCAAGCTCGCGAAGAAGTTCGCCGAGATGCTCGGCGGCGAGCTGGCGGTGCTCACGAAGGAGCGCCCGGCGCACAGCCAGGCCCAGGTCACGAACGTGATCGGCGACGTCGCGGGCAAGATCTGCGTGATCTCGGACGACATGATCGACACCGCCGGGACGCTCGTCGCGGGCGCCCAGGCGATCCACGAGGCGGGCGCGCGCTGCATCTACGCATGCGCCACGCACCCGGTGTTCTCGGAGCCCGCGCTGCAGCGGCTCGAGGACTCGGTGCTCGAGCAAGTCGTGGTCTGCGATACGATTCCCGTCGATCCGACGACCAAGCCCGACAAGGTGCGGGTTCTCTCGGTCGCGCGGATCCTCGCCGAGACGATCCACAACGTCTTCACCGACGACTCGGTGTCGGCGATCTTCAAGGGCGAGAACCAGCTTTTCTAGGTGCGGCGCGAGCCGTCCCACGAACAACGCGAGAAGGCAGTCATGCTCGAGATCGAGACACGTGAGACCGGTGGCACGTCGAGCGCGCGCGCGCTGCGCCGCACGGGCAAGATCCCGGGCGTGCTCTACGGCAACGGGCGCGAGGCGCTCTCGTTCGCGGTCGAGAGCCGTCATCTGCGCGAGGCGCTGAGCCGCGGCCGGCGGCCGCCACGCGTCCTCGAGGTCAAGGTGCCCGGCGCCGAGCACGCCGTCCACGCGATCATCAAGGACATGCAGCTGCACCCGCTGCGCGACACGCTGCAGCACTTCGACCTGCTCGAGGTGCGCATGGACCGCGCCGATCCAGGCCACCGTGTCGATCGTCTTCATGGGCGAGGCCGAGGGCGTCAAGACCTACGGCGGCATCCTCGCGCAGAACGCGCACGAGCTCACGATCGAGGCGCTGCCGGGCGACCTGCCCGAGCACGTCGAGCTCGACATCTCCGCGCTCGGCATCGGCGACTCGATCAAGCTCTCGGACCTGCCCGCGCGATCCCGGCATCACCTACATCGGCGATCCCGACACGATGCTCGCGAGCGTCGCGCAGCCCAAGGGCCCGACGGCCGAGGAGGAGGCTGCGGAGGCCGAGGCGCTGGAGGCCGCCGAGGCCGCCGAGGCGCGCGCCGAGGCGGGCGAGGCAGAGCCCGAGGGCGAGGGCGACGGCGAGTCCGCGGACGCGGAGTAGCTCGCTTCTTCCGCTTCCGCAAGCACGGCGCACGCCCGTGGACCTGCTCGTCGCCGGGCTCGGCAATCCGGGCTCGCGCTACGCCGAGCACACGTCACAACCTCGGCTACCTGGTCGCGGCCGAGCTGGCCGCGCGCTGGCACGCGCCGGCCGAGCGCGAGAAGCACGGCGGCGCGCTGCAGCGAGGTGCGGCTCGAGGACGGCACGACGGTCGCGCTGCTGCGCCCGCTCGGGTTCATGAACCTCTCGGGCGGCCCCGTGCAGAAGGCCGTGCGCGCCTACGGGCTCGGGCCGGAGCAGGTCGTCTGCGTGCACGACGACGTCGAGGTCGACGTTCGGCCAGGTGCGCGCCAAGCTCGGCGGCGGGCTGGGCGGCCACAACGGCCTGCGCTCCGTGGCCGAGCGCCTCGGCACGCGCGACTTCGGCCGCGTGCGCTGCGGCATCGGCCGCCAGCGCGCGGGCGACCGCCGCGACCTCGCCGACTGGGTGCTCTCGCCGTTCGAGCCCGACGAGGATCCGGAGCCGATGGTCGGGACGGCCGCCGACTGCGTCGAGCTGATCGCGCGCGAGGGCATCGAGGCGGCACTCGCCGCCTACCCCTGACTAGCGCTAGCTGAGCGTCGCGAGCGCCGCGTAGAGCTCGCGCGCGGCCCGCTCGCCGAGCGCGAGGCTCTCGAGGCGGTAGCTCTCGTCGGGCCCGTGGATGCCGTCGGCGTCGAGCGCGAAGCCCGACAGCACCGTCGGGATGCCGCGCTTCGCGAGCGCCGCCGAGGATCGGGATCGAGCCGCCCGTGCGCACGAGCAGCGGCAGCGCTGCCCACGGCGCGGCCGATCGCCTCGCGCGCCAGCGCGAGCACCGGATCGGCCGCGTCGAAGCCGGCCGGCTCGCCGAGGCTCGATGTCGAGCTCGACCTCGGCGCCCGGCGGGCGCCGGCGTCGCGCAGGATGCGCTCGAGCGCCGCCGCGATCTCCTCGCCGTCTCTGGCCGAGCGCCAGGCGCACGCTGAGGCGCGCGCTCGCGGTGCACGGGATGATCGTGCGGCGCTGCACGGCGTCGCCGCTCTCGATGCCGTTGACGTCGAGGCTCGCGTCGGCCCAGGTGCGCGCGTAGAGCTCGGCGGCGGCGCCCGGCGCGATCTCGCGCGCGCCGGCGGCCGCGAGCACGTCCGGCGCCCGGCGGGCAGCTCGGCCCAGGAGGCGACCTCCTCGGGGCTCGGCGCGCGCAGGCCGGCGCGCAGCTCGTCGCGCAGCCGGCCGTCGGGGCCGGCGACGACCTCGCGCGAGCATCTGCGTGAGCACGTGCGGCGGCGTTCAGCGCCACGCCGCCGTAGACGCCCGAGTGGAGGTCGCGGCTCGCGCCGTGCGCACGCGCACGTGGGCGACGACGATGCCGCGCACGGCGATGTGCATCGCCGGGCGCTGCTCGTCGACCATGCCGCCGTCGAAGACGATCGCGCAGTCGGCGCCGCGCTCGTCCTCGTCGAGGTAGCGCAGGACGTTCGTGCCGCCGACCTCCTCCTCGCCCTCCAGCAGCGACGCGCACGTGCACCGGCAGCTCGCCGGCGCGCGCGAGCTCGCAGGCGACGTGCAGCAGCGGCAGGAAGTTGCCCTTGTCGTCGCTCGCGCCGCGCGCGTAGAGCCGGCCGTCGCGCACGACGGGCTCGAACGGGTCGGTCGTCCAGTGCTCGCGCGGGTCGGGCGACTGCACGTCGTAGTGGCCGTAGATCAGCACGGTCGGCGCATCGGCCCGGCGCGAGCGCAGCTCGCCGACGCACAGCGGGTTGCCGTAGCCCGAGACGCACCTCGGCGCTGCCGCCGGCGGCGACGATGCGCTCGCAGGCCCAGTCGGCCGCGCGCTCGAGATCGGCGGGGTCGCCGCCGCCCGAGGAGATCGAGGGGATGCGCAGCCAGTCGCAGAGCTCGTCGAGAAGCGTGTCCGTCACGGGCCGGAGGCTATCCTGCAGGCGCCGGCCCCGTGCCGGCCGAACTCGTGGACCGCACCCTCGAACTCAGCCTCGCCGACCTCGCGTCCGTCACGGACGAGGTCGCCGCACAGCCCGGCGTCGCGCAGCTCGCGAGCGCGCTCGACTCGGCGCTGCCGGCGCGCGCGCGCGTGCCGGAGGCGCTGCTCGCGCCGCTCCTGGCGGCGCTCTGGCAGCGCCGCCGCGGCGAGGAGCGGCCGGGTCTGGCCGTGCTCGTGCGACGACGACGAGACGCGCGCGCGAGGTGGCCGACGAGGCCGCGCTGGTACGCGCCGGCGGACGAGGTCGGCTTCGTGCCGTCGCGCGGCGTCGCCTACGGCTCGGGCCTCGAGCCGGCGCCGCACCTCGTCGGCGAGCGCGCACGCGGGCTCGGGCTGCTCGAGGCCGGGCGGGCTGGTGGCGATCTCGGCGGCGGCGCTGGTCGAGCGCGTCCCGCCGCCGCGAGCGCCGGGCCGCGGCGCTGCACGCCGAGCGCGGCGGCGAGCTCGTGCGCGACGACGCCGTCGCGGCGCTCGTCGCGCGCCGGCTACACGCGCGTCGAGCGCGTCGGCGACCGCGGCGAGCTCGCCGTGCGCGGCGACATCCTCGACGTCTTCCCGACGACCGGCGCCGAGCCCGTGCGCATCGAGCTGTTCGGCGACGAGGTCGAGCGCATCTCGCGCTTCTCGGTGTTCACGCAGCGCTCGCTGGCCGAGCTCGAGCGCAGCGACCTGCAGCCCGCGCGCGAGGCGCGCCGCTCGCCGGCCGACGTCGAGGAGTGGACGCACGAGGAGGACGTGCCGGTCCCGAACGACCTCGTCTCGCTGGCGCCCGAGCTGATCGCCCACGGCGTCGATCTGCGCCTGGCAGCCCGACCGCGTGCTCGACGGCGGCGCGCGACCGGCTGGCCGAGGCCGCGGCGAGCCACTCGCAGCGCCGCCCGCGAGCGCGCCTACGTGAGCGAGTCGGCGCGTCGTCGACCTGCTCGAGGGCGTCAGCGCGCTCGACCGCTCGCAGGGCGACGCGGCCTTCGAGGCGCAGCGGCCGGCGCTGGCCGGCCGCGGCATCAGCGAGGCCGAGGCCGAGCTGCTCGGGCTCGTGCGCTCCGGCCTGCGCGTGGTCGTCGCGTTCCCGCACCGCGGCGACGCCGAGCGCACGCAGCTCGCGCTGCGGCGCGTCGAGGCGACGCTGCTCGCGCCCGGGGCAGCCGCTGCCCGACGAGGCCGGCGTCGTCTTCGCCGTCTCGCCGCTGCGGCGCGGCGTCGTGTGGCCGGCGGCGCGCGTCGCCGTCGTCTCGGCGCAGCAGCTGTTCCGGCGCCGCGCCGCGGGCGCCGCGGTCGCCGGGCGCCTCGGCCGCGCGCTCTCGAGCGCCGCCGACCTGCGGCCCGGACGACTACGTCGTGCACGTCGAGCACGGCGTCGGCCGCTTCCTCGGCTTCGACACGAAGACCGTCGGCGGCGTCACGCGCGACTACGTCAACCTCCAGTTCAAGGGCGAGGACCGGCTCTTCGTCCCGCACGACCAGCTGGCGAAGCTCTCGCGCTACATCGGCGCCGACGGCCGGCCGCCCGCGCTCTCGAAGCTCGGCGGCAAGGCCTGGCACACGCTGCGCTCGCGCGCCCGGGCGGCCGTGCACGAGCTCGCCGGCGAGCTGCTGCGGCTCTACGCCGTGCGCCAGACGCGCACGCGGCCGCCCTACGACGACGAGGAGGGCTGGCTCGAGCGGCATCGAGCGCGCGTTCGCCTACACCGAGACCGAGGATCAGGGCCGCGCGATCGACGAGGTGCTCGAGGATCTCACCGGCGAGCAGCCGATGGACCGCCTGATCTGCGGCGACGTCGGCTTCGGCAAGACCGAGGTCGCGATGCGCGCGGCGTTCCTGGTCGCCATCTCGGGCCGGCAGGTGCTCGTGCTGGCGCCGACGACGCTGCTCGTGCAGCAGCACCTGCAGACGTTCCGCGACCGCTTCCGCGACTTCCCGGTGCGCGTCGAGGCCGTCTCGCGCATGCGCGACGCCGCGCGACGTCAAGAAGGCGCTGCGGGAGTTCGGCGAGGGCAAGATCGAGGTGCTGATCGGCACCCACCGCGTGCTCTCGCGCGACGTGATCCCGCAAGCAGCTCGGGCTCATCGTGGTCGACGAGGAGCAGCGCTTCGGCGTGCGCCAGAAGGAGCTGCTGCGGCAGCTGCGGCTCGAGGTCGACGCGCTCTCGATGTCGGCGACGCCGATCCCGCGCACGCTGCACATGTCGCTCGCCGGGCTGCGCGACATCTCGCGTGATCGCGACGCCGCCGCGCGGCCGCCAGCCGATCCGCACGCACGTCGCGGAGTACGACGAGACGCTCGTCGCGGCGGCGATCCGCCGCGAGCTCGGCGCGCGAGGGCCAGGTCTTCTACCTGCACAACCGCGTCGAGACGATCCACGAGGCGGCCGAGAAGATCCGCCGGCTCGTGCCCGAGGCGCGCGTCGGCGTCGGTCACGGCCAGATGGACGACCGCGCAGCTGGAGCAGGCGATGGTCGAGTTCCTGCGCGGCGACCTCGACGTGCTCGTCGCGACCACGATCATCGAGAGCGGGCTCGACATCCCGCAGGTCAACACGCTCGTCATCGAGCGCGCCGACGTGCTCGGCCTCGCGCAGCTGTACCAGATCCGCGGGCGCGTCGGCCGTGGCGAGAACGCCGCGCACGCCTACCTCATGTATCCCGACGGCAGCGAGCTCTCCGAGGAGGCGCGCGCGCGCCTGGCCGCGCTGGCCGACTACACGGAGCTCGGCTCGGGCTATCGCGTCGCGCTGCGCGATCTCGAGCTGCGCGGCGCCGGCAGCCTGCTCGGCGACGAGCAGTCGGGGCACGTCGCCGCGGTCGGCTTCGAGCTCTACTGCGACCTGCTCGCCGAGGCCGTCGCCGAGCTCAGCGGCAACCGCGGCGCGCTCATGCGCCCCGTGCGCCTCGATCTCGCGCTCGACGCCTACGTGCCGGCCGACTACGTCGCCTACGAGGCCGCCAAGCTCGACGTCCACCGCCGCATCGCGCTGGCCGAGACGCGTCGACGAGCTGCGCGACATCCAGATCGAGCTCACCGACCGCTTCGGCGAGCCGCCGGAGCCGGTCGAGAACCTGATCCTGGCCCAGGAGGCGCGCATCAAGCTGGCGGCGCTCGGCGCCGACTCGCTCACGGTGCGCGGCGCGCGCGCGTCGCTCGCCCGCATCACGCTCGGGCCGGCCGACCTGCGCGAGTTGCGCGAGCGCCACGGTCGCGTGCTCTACAACTCCGCGGCCGGGGAGATCGGCCTGCCGCTCGCGCCGGAGCGCCCGCTGGCGCAGGTGATCGCCCTCGTCGACACGCTCGGGATGACCTCGTTAAGCCTCGGTGAAGCGGCCTCTGCGAGCTATTGCGACGACAGGCATTGCGCGTCGATGCTGTAGGTGGAGGGCTCCGCTACTGCTATAGATGAGGCGCGGTGGCTCACCCGAACGGGGGAGTACACGCTCCCCGCGCCGTTGAGCCCAAGCGATTTACTCACAAGGCTGTCCCATGCATCTGTCCGGTCCGTCTCCGCGTGCCGCTCGCCGGCTTCGCCCTCTGCTCCACCGCGCTGCTCATCAGCGCCTGCGGTGGCAGCTCCAATTCCGACAGCGACAAGAAGCTGCCGACCACCGCCGTCGCCGTCGTCGGCACCGAGACGGTGCCGAAGGCGAAGCTGGATGACGCTGTTGGCGCAGGTGTGCGTGCAGTACAAGGCCGCCAAGAAGGCCTGCCCCAAGCCCGGCACGGCCGCGCGCAAGCAGTTGCAGCAGAGCTTCGTGGCTCAGCTCGTGCAGCAGGCCGAGTTCGACGTGGCGGGCAAGCAGCTGAAGGTCACCGTCAAGCAGAAGGACATCGACTCGAGCCTGCAGAAGCTCGAGCTGCAGTACGCCAAGGGCGCCAATGGCAAGGTCGACGACACGAAGTGGAAGAAGGTCCTCACGGACAACCACACGAGCGAGGCCAACGTCGTCGACAACATCAAGGACGGCCTCCTGCGCCAGGCGATCTACGCGAAGCTGACAAAGAACATCACCGTCACCGACGCGGCGATCGCTGCCTACTACACGAAGAACAAGACGAACTACGCCACGCCCGCCAGCCGCGCCGTCCGCCACATCCTGGTCAAGGACAAGGCGCTCGCCGACAAGATCTACTCGGAGCTCTCCAGCGAGCGACGCGCAGTTCGCGGCGCTCGCGAAGAAGTACACGATCGACCCGGGCTCGAAGAAGACCGGCGGCAAGCTCGGCACCATCCAGAAGGGCCAGACCGTCCCGACCTTCGACAAGGTCGCGTTCAGCATCGCGACCGGCAAGGTCGCGCCGCCCGTCAAGAGCAGCTACGGCTGGCACGTGATCGAGGCCACGGCCGACACCGTCCCGGCATCGCAGCAGCCGCTCAACGCGACGCTGAAGGCGACGATCCGCACCCAGCTGCTGAACACCAAGAAGCAGAGCCGTCGCCAACAAGTGGTTCACGACCTTCCAGAAGAAGCTCGAGAAGAACGTGCGCTACGCGGCGGGCATGCGCTCCCGCCAAGACGACGAGCACCGCGGCGACGACTGCCGCGCCCGCGACCACGACCGGCTGATGCGACGCTCGGCTGCAGGAGTTGCTCTGAGCGCCGGCTTGCTGGGCGCCGCGCTGCTCGCCGGCTGCGGCGGCAGCAGCGGCTCGGGCAGCGACGTGCCCACCGGGGCAGTGGCAGTCGTCGACGGCCAGAACATCACGGTCGCCGCAGCTCGAGACCACGATGAACATCGCCAGGCTCTCGCTCAAGACGTCGCTATCCGGAGCCGGGCACCGAGCGAGTGGGTCTCGCTGCGCACGCGCGCGCTCGAGTCGCTCGCCCACGACGCCGAGTTGCGCGCGTGGGCGCAAGAACCTCGGCGTGACGGTCAAGCCGAGCGCCGTCGACGCGGCCGTCAAGGCAAGACGCTCTCGAATGCCTTCCCCGGCAAGACGGCGGGCACCATCGACCAGGCCAAGGTCGACGCCGAGTTCAAGAGCACCGGCATGACGCGCGAGCTGTTCCGCAGCCGCACCGAGACGAAGCTGCTGGCCCAGGCCGCGGCCAACAAGGTCGGCAAAGTCGCCCGACGTCACGGACGCGCAGGTCAAGGCTCGCTACGAGAAGGACAAGGTCGACCACGTACGCGCTGCCGGAGCGCCGCAAGCTGCGCCACATCCTGGTCAAGGACAAGGCGCTCGCCGACCAGCTGTATGCGCAGCTCGAGTCCTCGGACGCGAAATTCGCCGAGCTCGCGAAGCAGTACTCGACCGACACCGCCAGCAAGACGACCGGCGGCGAGCTCGGTGAGGCCAGCAAGACCAATCTCGTCAAGCCGTTCGCCGACGTCGCCTTCACGATCCGCCAGGGCGTCGTCTCGCAGCCGGTGAAGACGCAGTTCGGCTGGCACCTGATCGAGGCCGAGGGGCCGATCCTGCCCGCGGGCGCGCGTCCGCTCGACGCCGACGCTCAAGCTGCAGATCCGCACCCAGCTCGAGCAGGAGGGGCGGCAGAAGAGCATCGCGAAGCAGTTCAGCACGGCCGAGATCGAGCTGAGCAGGGACATCCAGTTCGCTCCGGGCTACGGCCCGCCCATCGCGTCCACGCAGTGACCGACGGCGCCGAGCTGGCGCCGCGCGCGTTGATCGTGGCGCTCGGCCCCGGGGAGCCCGAGCTCGTGCCCGCCCGCGCGCTCGCTGCGCTGCGCGAGGCCGGGAGCGTCGCGCCGCACGGGCTGCCGGAGGCCCTGCGGGCGTCGCTCGAGGGTCACGGCGTCCGCTTCGACGAGGACGCGGCCGACCGTCTGCGCGCCCGATGTCGCCGCCCACGCGCTCGCGCGCAGCCTGCCGGAGGTGCCGACGCTGCCCGAGCGGCCGCTGCTCGCGCGCCAGGCGGCGCAGTCCGCCGCGGGCGCGCTGCTCGAGCTGACGGCGCTGCTGCGCCGCGAGTGCCCCTGGGATCGCGCCCAGACGGCGACGCTCGATCGTCCCGCACACGGTCGAGGAGGCCTACGAGGTCGCCGACGCCGTGCGCGAGGCCGGGCTCTCGCCGAAGCTGCTCGACGAGCTCGGCGACCTGCTCTTCCAGACCACGTTCCTGGCGCTCCTGTGCGAGGAGGCAGGCGCGGGCGCCTGGGTGGACGTCGCGCTCGGCGTCGCGGCCAAGCTGCGGGTGCGCCACCCCTGGGTGTTCGGCGACGCCAGCGCGGAGTCCGCGGGCGACGCGCGCAACCGCTGGGAGGGCGTCAAGGTCGAGAGCGAGGGCCGCGAGGGCATCTTCCACGACGTGCCCGAGCGCGCTGCCGGCGCTGCTCGAGGCGCGCAAGGTGCAGCGCCGCGCCGCCGCCGATCGGCTTCGAGTACGCGACCGCGGCCGACGCGTTCGGCGACCTCGAGAGCGAGTTTCGCGAGCTGCGGGCCGAGCTGCGGCGAGGAGCCCGAGCCGGAGCGCGAGCCGCTGGCCGCGATCGTCGGCGAGATCGGCGACGTCCTCTTCGCGTGCGTGAACGTGGCGCGCAGGTACAACTGCGATCCCGAGCTCGCGCTGCGCGCCGCCACCGCCCGCTTCCGCGAGCGCGTCGAGGTCGCCGAGCGCCTCGCGGAGGCCGAGGGCGTCGCCTTCCGGGCGGCGGGGACGCCGGAGCAGGAGCACTACTATCAAGCCGCCAAGCGTTCTCTCAGGGAAGGCACAGTGACAACGATCGCATCCGTGCACGCGCGCCAGATCCTCGACTCGCGCGGAAACCCGACCGTCGAGGTCGACGTCGTCACCGACGCCGGCGCGCTCGGCCGCGCAGCCGTGCCCTCGGGCGCCTCGACCGGGTCGCACGAGGCCGTCGAGCGCCGTGACGGCGGCTCCGCCTACGGCGGCAAGGCCGTCGAGGGCGCGGTCGCGAGCGTCAACGACGAGCTCGGCCCTGCGCTGCTCGGCCACGACGTGCACGACCAGCGCGGCGTCGACCGGCTGCTGTGCGAGATCGACGGGACGCCCGACAAGGGGCGCATCGGCGCCAACGGCGTCCTCGGTGCCTCGCTGGCCGTCGCCAAGGCCTCCGCGGCCGCCCTCGGGCTTGCCGCTCTGGCGCTCGCTCGGCGGGCCGTCGGCGCACGTCCTGCCCGTGCCCATGATGAACGTCATCAACGGCGGGGCGCACGCGGACAACGCGCTCGACCTGCAGGAGTTCATGGTCGTCCCGTACGGCGCGAGCAGCTTCGCCGAGGCCCTGCGGATCGGCAGCGAGGTCTACCACGCGCTCAAGGCGCGCCTGCACCGCGACGGCCTCAGCACCGCCGTCGGCGACGAGGGCGGGTTCGCGCCCGAGATCTCGTCGGCCGAGGCCGCGATCGAGCTCATCCTCGCCGCGGCCGCCGACGCCGGGCACGGCAACGGCGGTCGGCATCGCGCTCGATCCCGCCATGACCGAGCTCTACCGCGACGGCGCCTACCACGTCGAGGGGCGCGCGCTGAGCTCCGAGCAGCTCGTGGAGTGGTGGGGGGAGCTGTGCGGGAGCTACCCGATCCTCTCGCTCGAGGACGCCATGGCCGAGGACGACTGGGAGGGCTGGCGCCTGCTCACCGAGCGGCTCGGCGCGCGCGTGCAGCTCGTCGGCGACGACCTCTTCGTGACCAATCCGGAGCGGCTCGCAGAGGGCATCGCGGCAGGCGTCGCGAACGCGATCCTCGTGAAGGTCAACCAGATCGGCACGCTCAGCGAGGCGCTCGACGCGATCGCGCTCGGTGCGCGCTCGGGCTACTGCTCGGTGATCTCGCACCGCTCGGGCGAGACCGAGGACGCGACGATCGCCGACATCGCGGTCGCGACCAACGCCGGGCAGATCAAGACCGGCGCGCCCGTGCCGTTCGGAGCGCGTCGCCAAGTACAACCAGCTGCTGCGCATCGAGGAGCAGCTCGGGGCCTCGGCGACGTACCCGGGCCTGCGGCGCGTTCGCCGGGCGCGGCGCATGAGCATCGCCCCGCGCCGCACCAAGATCGTCTGCACGATCGGCCCGGCGACCGCGAGGAGCCGATGATCGAGCGCCTCGTCGCCGCCGGCATGGACGTCGCCCGCGTCAACTGCTCGCACGGCGACGCCGGAGGAGCTCGAAGCGCTCGTGCGTCGCGGTGCGCGCGGTCGAGAAGCGCCTCGACCGGCCGCTCGCGATCCTCGCCGACCTGCCGGGCCCGAAGCTGCGCGTGGCGCGGCTCGAGGAGCCCCGCCGGGTCGAGAGCGGCGACGAGCTCGTGCTCGCGAGCGCGGGCGCGGCCGGGCCCGAGGATCTGGAGCTCGGCTTCGAGCTCGACTTCGCGCGCGTCGTGCGGCCCGGCTCGCCGGTCATGATCGACGACGGGCGCGTGCGCCTGCGCGTCGTCGAGGCGCTCGGCAAGCGCGTCCGCTGCCGCGTCGAGACGGGCGGCCTGATCCGTCGCAGAAGGGCGTGAACCTGCCCGGCAGCTACCTGCCGATCCCGTCGATCACCGACCGCGACCGCGAGATGCTGGAGCACGCGGTGCGCTGGGACGTCGACTACGTCGCGCTCTCGTTCGTGCGGCGCGCCGAGGACGTCGAGGATCTCAAGCGACTGATCCAGGGCCTCGGCGGCCGCCAGCGCGTGATCGCGAAGATCGAGAAGCTCGAGGCGATCGAGCAGCTCGAGGCGATCGTCGCCGTCACCGACGCGCCTGATGGTCGCGCGCGGCGACCTCGGGCGTCGAGATCGGCGCCGCCGAGGTGCCGATGCTGCAGAAGCGGATGATCCGCCTGGGCCGCGAGGCGGGCAAGACGGTGATCACGGCCACGCAGATGCTCGAGTCGATGATCGACGCGCCCGAGCCGACGCGCGCCGAGGCCTCCGACGTCGCCAACGCGATCCTCGACGGCACCTCCGCGGTCATGCTGAGCGGCGAGACGGCCGTCGGCTAGTACCCCGTCGAGGCGGTCGACACGATGGTGCGCATCGCGGCCGCCGGTCGAGCCGGAGTTCGCCTACCGCGACACGCCCTTCGAGGCCACGCGCCAGGGCCCGCGCTACATCTCCGACGTCGTCGGGCACGCCGCCTGCGACATGGCCGAGGTGCATCGAGGCCGCCGCGATCATCGTGCCGACGGTCTCCGGCGAGACGGCGCGCGAGGTCTCGCGGCACCGTCCGCACCGCCCGATCGTGGCCTGCACGCCGAGCCGTCGACGTCCAGCGGCAGCTGATGCTCGACTGGGCCGTCGTGCCGCTCGCGCTGGATCCGACGAAGGACGTCGAGACGCTCTGGCTGCGCTCGCATCGACGCGGTGCAGCGGGCCGGCATCGCGGGGCCCGGCGACCGCGTCGTGATCACGAGCGGCACGAACGTGAACCGCCCGGGCGCGACCAACACGATCCTCGTGCAGACGCTCTGAGAGGCTCGTAGCGCCTCTAGCGGCGTGAGCGCGAAGGGCTTCTCGCCCGGGCGGATGTAGCCCTCCGCGCGCGCCTGGGCGATCAGCGCGCGTGCGTCTGCGATGCGCTCTTCAGCTCGGCCTGCAGCTTCGCGTGCTGTGCGGTCGAGCTGCGTCACCTCGGTGCGCAGCTGCTGCGTCGCGGTGCGCGCGCGCAGGTACGAGCGCACCGGGCCGACGCAGCAGCACGACCAGCAGCAGCAGCAGCGCGACCGCTCCGAGACGGCGGGCGCGGTGCAGGCGGGCGCCGCGGGCGGGGCGGGGGCGAGGCGGCATCGGCACGGCTTCGCCGTCTGCGCCGTCGCTCCCGGGACCCTCCTGCGGCCGGCGGGCCCCGGATGCGACACTTCCGCCCGTGGAAGCTGCGACGGAGCGTGACCGCGAGGCGATCGAGCGCCAGCTCGGCCGGCCGCCGCGTGCGCTCGCGGGCGTCGCGGCGCGCTGCGCGCACGGCGGCCCGAGCGTGATCGCCCAGCGGCCCGTACGACGAGGGCGGCGACGCCGTTCCCGACGACGTTCTGGCTCTCCTGCCGGGTGCTCGTGCGCGCCGTCGGCGAGCTCGAGTCGAGCGGCGGCATCGCCGCGCTCGAGGCCGAGCTGCGCCGCGCGCCGCGGGCTGCGCGCGAGCCGGCGCCGCGCCGACGCCCGCGTCGCTGCGCTGCGCGCCGCGCCTCGACGGCGGGCGGCCCGCGCGCCGACGGCGGCGCCGCGCTTGCGACCAGCCTCGAGCGGCGGAGCGCCGGCGGCGCCGCTCAAGTGCCTGCACGCCCACGCCGCCGCCGCGCTCGCCGCGCCGCCCTACGCGCTCGGCGCGCCTCGTGCTCGAGCGCGCGCGGCGCCGCGACGCCGGAGGCCTGCTGCGCGTGGGCGTGAGCGAGCTCAGCGTGCGCCTCGCGCGCGAGGACTGGCGCAACGGCGAGCGCGTCGTCGAGCGGGTGCTGGCCGATCCCGCGCGCGCCCCGATCGTCACCGAGCGTCATGCGCGAGCTGCAGCGCGAGCTGCGCCGGCGGCTCGGGCAGACCTACACGCTCGCGAGCTCGTCGCGCGTCTACCGGATGCCGACCGCTGGGGACGCGACGCGGCGCAGCGCGTCGCGCCCGAGACGCGCCTGGGCCCACGACAGCGTCGTTCGCCGACGCCGCCTGCGCCGCGCGCCGCGCGCAACGCACGCGACTGGACGCCGGCGCTGAGCGACGCTGCCGCCGCCCCCGCCGCCGCCCGCCGGGCCGACCGACGAGCTGCTGCGCATCGAGCGCCGCCGCAAGGCCGCGGTGCGCCAGCGGCGGCACTCGCGGCTGCGCTCTGCTCGTCCTGCTCCTCCTCGCCGGCGGTCGCGCGTCGGCGGCTTCTTCGGTCGGCCAGGCGCTGACGGAGGCGCCCGGCGCCGGAGCTCACGACATCCGATCAGCGGGCTCGCCCGCGTGACGCTGACCGAGACCGTCGCGACGCGCACGGTGACCGTCGTCACGGTGCGGCTAGCGCGCTCCGTGAGTCGGAGCGCCGCAAGAGGGTGAATCGCGCCCGGTTGACCGACCGCAACGTCCGCTCGATCCGGGCTACACTGAGTCGCATGAAGGGAGACGGCGAACTCGCCCGCACCGCCGGACGGGTGCGCGGTCTGCCGAGCCGAACGTGGTTGACGCTCGGGCAGGCGGCGAAGTACCTCGGCATCGCGCAGAGCACGGTGCGCGTCTGGACCGACAGCGGGCGCCTGCCGGTGTTCTACACGCCGGGCGGGCACCGCCGGTTCCTGCGCTCCGACCTCGACGCGTTCATCCAGCGCAACGGCGCCGGCTCGCGGCCGCGCGGCGACGCCGTCGTCCTGGTCGTCGACGACAACCCGAAGCTGCGCTCCTTCATCCGCGTCAACCTCGAGTTCGACGGCATGGTCGTGCGCGAGGCCGGCGACGGCCGAAGAGGGCCTCGCGGCGCTCGACGAGGATCCGCCCGACCTCGTGATGCTCGACGTCAACCTGCCGGGCATCGACGGCTGGGAGATGCTGCGCCGCGTGCGCGAGCGCCACGGCATCGAGACGCTGCCGGTGATCATGTTCTCGGGCGAGAGCGAGGACGATCACGCCGAGGAGCACGGCGCCAACACGTTCGTCGGCAAGCCGCTCGACCCGCTCGCCCTCGTCGAGCAGGCCAAGGCCCTGCTGCGCGTCCGCGTCACCCAGTTCGGCTAGAGCCTAGGTCTGCGATCGGGCTCGGCGTCTGCCGCGCTGCGCCGCAGCACGATCGCGTCCGCGCTGATCTCGACGCGCAGCGCGCCGGCGTCGCCCCAGTGCTCCTGGAACGTCGGGTCGGCCGTCACCGACGGGGTCGAGCAGCAGCACGCTGCCGGGCAGCAGGCGCGCCTCGAGGCCGCGTGCGCGCACCGCGGCCGCGACCGCGACGGCGCCGCCGCGCTTGCGGGCCGTGCCGCTGCGGGCCGGCTCGTCGTCGCCCGCGGCCTCGGCGGCCTCGCGTCGGCCTCGGCGGCCGGCTCTCCTCGTCGACGGCCTCGGCGGTCGCTCGGCCGCTCGCGGCGCGCGCGGCTGCGCGCCGGCGCCGCCGCGCGCGCCGCGGCGGCGGCTGCGTGCTTCGGCCGGGCGCCTCGCTCGGCGGCGCGCGCCTCCTCGGCGACTGCTCCTCGGCCTGCGGGCGCCTCCTCGGCCGTCGCTTCGGCGGCGCGCTGGCGGCGTGCTGCTGCGCCGGGGCGCAGGCGCGCGGCTCCTCGTCCGGCGGGCGCCTCGGGCGCGCTCGCGTCTCGGCTCGCTCGGCTCGGGGCCGCCTCGAGCGCCGCGGCCTCCTCGGCGAGCATCGCCTCGACGACGCTGTCGGGCGTGATCGGCGCGAGCGGCGCCGGGCCGCCGCGCTCGATGCCGTGCTCCTGCCGGAACGCGCGCACGGCCTCGGCGGTGGTCTCGAGCTGATGCGCGATCCAGGCGTCCGTCGAGCCCTCGTGCGCCCAAGCGCGAATGCGGTTGAGCTGCGGCTTGAGGGCGGCGAAGCGTCGGGACATGGCGGGGATCCTATGCGATCGCCAGCTCGTCGCGCGCCGGGCTCGCCTGCACGGCGCGTGCTCGCTCAGCCGAACAGGGAGCGGGCCACTGCGAGCGCTCCGTAGCCGATCGCAACAGCCGCCGCGGCCGTGAGCAGCACGAAGAGCCAGATCACCCAGCGCGAGCGGCGTTCCAGCGCTCGGCGCTCGCGATCTTCCTCGCGCGCGCGGCGGCGCCGGTCGAGCTCCTCGATGAGCTCCCGCTCGAGCTCGGGGTCGTCGGCTCGATCCTTCCAGCGGGTACGCCTGCCCGGGGGCACGCTCACGCGCATCAGGGTAGTCCATCGCACTCTTCACGGCACCCTATGCTGAGCGCCGTGGTCGACGAGACTGCCCAGGCCGAGCCGCCCGGCCTCGCGCTGCTGGCGGAGTTGCGCGCGTCGCTGCTCGAACGCTGCTCGCTCGTCGCGCACGAGGTGCTCGCACCCGAGGGCGTGCCGTTCTCGCGCGTGCGCGCGGGCTGCGAGCAGGCGCTCGAGGCGCTGGAGCGCTCGCTGCGCGATCCGCACCGCGCGCCGTTCTCGTCGCTCGTGCTGGAGCGCGAGGTCGCCGGCTGCATCCAGGGCGGGCTCAGCTTCGTCGCGCTCGTGGGCGCGCTGCAGCGCGCGTTCGTCGAGCTCGGGCACGCAGGTCGCCGGCGCGCCCGCCGGAGGCCGCCGAGGCGCTGCTCGGAGCGGCCGGCGGCGTGCTCGAGCGCGTCAGCACCGCGGCCGCAGCCGAGCTCGACACGACGCATCGCGCATCCCTGCGGCGGCGCGCGGCGATCGCCGACCGCGTGCGCGCGGCGGCCAGCCTGCTGGCGGGCGTCGCGCTCGATCTCGACCGCGTGCTCGACGCGATCAGCCGCGCGACCGCCGAGGGGCTCGCCTGCGACTGGGCCGCGGTCGCCGTGCGCGAGCCCGACGGGCGCCTCGTGATCGCCGCCAGCACGGGCCGCGGCGCCGGCTGGGTGCAGCGCTGGCACCTGCGCGCCGACGGCGGCTTCGCCGGCCGCGCGCTCACGAGCGAGGGCGCTGCGATCGCGAGCGACGCCGAGCGACATCCCGTTCGAGGGCGACGGCGGGCCCGACGGCGGTGCTGGCGTTCGCGCTGCGCGACGCCGATCGCGCCAGCGTCGCGGTCGTGTTCTGCGGGCGCGACGCCGGCGAGGCGCTCGCCTCGGAGGATCTCGCGCTGGCCGACGGCATCGCCGAGATCGCGGGCCGCGCGCTCGAGGCCGCGCATGCGGCCGTCGGCGCACGCCGCCTGTCGGCCCAGCTCGCCGCGCTCGACCAGGCGGCCGCGGCGGCGGGTGAGGGCGACGACGCCCGCGCGCTCGCGCTGCTCGCGCGCGTCGCGGCCGAGCTGGCTCGCGCCGATGCCGTGCTCGTGCGCATCCTCGACACCGCGCGCGGCGTGCTCGTCGCGCGCGCCGTGCACGTCGATGCCCCCGCGCTGGAGGCCGAGCTGACGGGCACCAGCGCGCCGCTCGACGGCGGCCTCGAGGAGGCGATGCGCGGCCGCGAGGCCGATCTCGACGCGGCGCTCGAGCCCGCCGTCGCGCGCCGTCTGCAGAGCCGCGGCGCGACGACCGCGCTGGCGCTGCCGATCGGCGGGGCGAGCGGCCCGGTGGGCGTGCTCGAGATCCTGCGCGCCGGGCCCGATCCGTTCAGCGAGTCCGAGCGCCAGCTGCTCCGGCACGTGGCGGCGCAGGCCGCGCTGGCGCTCTCGCGCGCCGGCTCCGGCGTCGAGACGGGCCTGCCGGAGTTGCTCGACATCGCAGGCGAGGCGCTCTCGGCGACCAGTGACGGCCGCGGCCGTCGCGCGCGTCGCCGCGCGGCTGGCGAGCGGCGCCTGCCGCGCCGACAGCGCGCTCCTGCACTCGCTCGACGAGGACGGCCTGCACGTGCTGGCCGGCTTCGGCGCGCGCCTCGCCGATCCCGTCCGCCAGGGCCCGCTCGATGCGCTCGCGCTGGAGGCCCTGCGCCACGACGACGCGATCGTGACCGGCGGCGACGGCTCGGCCGCGCTCGCGGGCGGCGCCGGCTGCGGGCGCCGTGCTCTCGGTCGTGCTGCGCGCGCGCGGCGAGGCGCTGGGCGTGCTCCAGCTGCTGTTCGCCGAGCGCGAGCGCGCCGATGCCGCGAGCGCCGACGTCGCGCTCACGGTCTTCGCCACGCGCGTCGCCGAGGCGCTGGCAGCCGCGCGCGCGCAGGACGGCGCCTGGCCGTCGAGCTGGCCGACGCGCGCGCGCTCTGCGACGCCGTGGCGCCTGCCGGGCGAGCCCTCCACGCAGCGCGCGCTGGAGGCCGCGCTGCGGCTCACGAGGCTGACGCACGGGTGGTGTCTGGGCGCGTGCCGCCGACGGCTCGCTGCGCGAGGTCGCGACGGCCGGAGGAGGGGCGGCGGCGGCCGCGCTCGTCGCGGCGCTGCTCGACGAGGCCGGCAGTGCGCCGGCCCTGCGCGGCGATCTCGCCTCCGACACGCGCCTCGCGCCGCTGGCGCGCTCGGTCAACGCCGGCAGCGCGGTCATCATCCCGCTCGCCCTGCGCGATCTCGACGTCGGCGTGCTCGCGCTGCTCTCGCCGGCCCCTCAGCCGCCTGCCGGGCGCCGCCGAGGTCGCGCTGCGCGTGGCCGGCGTGACGGCCGCCGTGCTGGCCGCCGACGAGCAGCGCCGCATCGCCGAGCAGACTGCGCGCGGCGCGAAGGCGAGCGAGATCACCGCGCGCTCGGTCGCCGTGCGGCTCGAGGCGCACGAGGCGCTGGCCGATGCCGCGCTCGAGGGAGGCGATCCCGACGGCGCGCTCGCGGCGGCGGCGGCGCGCATCGCGACCGTCTCGACCTGCGCCGTTCAGCGCCTGCGCCCCGACGGCACGCTCGAGCCCGCTGCCCTGCACGTCGAGGGCAACGCACTGCGCGAGCCGGTCGGGCGCGTGCTCGGCCGCCCGCTCGACGTGACGACCGCGGTGGTGGCGCGAGCGCTCGCCGGCGAGGTCGTCGTGCTCGATGCCGACGACGCCGACGCGGGGCCGCTCGCGCCGTTCGTGCAGTCGGGATCGTCTGCGGCGCTCGTGCCGCTCGGCCCGCCCGGCGCGATCCGCGGCGTGGTGGTCATGGTGTCGCTCGACCCGACGCGCCCGGTGACCGTCGCCGCCGCGCAGGCCGTGCGCCGGCTCGGCTCGCGCTGAGACAGTCGCTCCGGTCGTCATCGCACAAAGCGCAAATCGCCCTGAGCAGGGCATATCACCCTTCTGGTTGTATCGCGCGTGCGCTCCGGCGAGACATGCAACACTGCCCGCGTGCTCTGGTCGAAACGCCTTCTCAGCGCCGTCGCAGCGCTCGCTCTGTGCGCCCCCCTGGCGGGAGCGGAGGCGGCCTCCACCGACGATTCGTCGGCCCTGCCGCCGGGCGTGATCGCGCCCGGCGTGAGCGTCGCCGGGGTGCCCGTGGGAGGCATGACCGCGAGCCAGGCGCAGCCCTTGATCCGGCAGCAGGTGCTCGGCCAGCTCACGGTCACCGTGGGCGCGAAGTCCTGGACGGTCACGAGCGGCGCAGCTCGGGCTGCACGCGTACCTCAAGGCGCCCGCTGCGCGCGGCCCTGACGCTCGGGCGCACGGTCCCGGTCGACGCCGGGCCAGGACATCCCGGTCGTCACGCGCAGTCACGGGCAACGCGCTGCGGACTTCGTCCACTCGCTGATCGCCGCAGGTGCGCGCCGAGCCGGTCGATGCGCGCTTCCGGCTCGTCAACAGCGTTCCCGTCGTCGTGCCGGACCAGTGGGGCCGGCAGCTCGACACGCTGCGCCGCCACGGCCATGATCGCCGCTGCCCTCAAGGACCCGACCGCGGCCCGCTCGCGCTGCCCACGAAGGTCGTCAAGCCGGCGGTCACCCAGCGCCTGCTGCCGCCGGCACTCGTGGTCGACCGCTCCGCGCATCACGTCACGCTCTTCAACAAGCGCGGCGAGGCGGTGCGCACGCTCGGCGTCGCCGTCGGGCAGTCGCAGTATCCGACGCCGCGTCGGGCGCTTCGAGATCATCGAGAAGCAGCTCAATCCCGTGGTGGTACCCGCCGAACTCGGCCTGGGCGGCAGGCGAGAAGCCCGTGCCTCCGGGCCCCGGCAACCCGCTCGGCACGCGCTGGATGGGCATCTCGTCGCCGGGCGTCGGCCTGCACGGCACGCCCGACGCGGCCTCGGTCGGCTACAGCGCGTCGCACGGCTGCATCCGCATGCGCATCCCGGACGCCGAATGGCTGTTCGTGCATGTGCGCGTGGGCAGCCCCGTGTGGATCATCCACTAGAAGCGGGCCGCCGGACACCCGCGACGCCGGGATGACCGATCATCCCTGCTGTGAGACGCGCGCTCTCAGCCTCGGCACTCGCGCTGCTGCTCGCGCTCGTCGCGCTGTTCGCCTGGCAGCTGGCTCATCGCGATGACAACGCGTTCCGCGACGCGCTGCGCGCGGGACGTCAGCCGCAGGCGCCTGCGTTCGCCCTGCCGCGGCTCGACAGCCCGGGCACGATCTCGTCGAGTGCGCTCTCGGGACACGCGGCGGTGCTCAACTTCTGGGCCTCGTGGTGCCCGCCCTGCGCCGACGAGGCGCCCGACCTGAACGCGCTCTCGGTGCGCTACGGCTCGCTCGGCGTGCGCTTCGTCGGCGTCGACTTCAACGATGCGGTGGACGAGGCGCGCGCATTCGCGAAGCGGCACGACGTGCCCTACGCGCTCGTCCACGACACGCGCGGCGTGCGGCAGGCCTTCGGAGTCAGCGCGCCGCCCGAGACCTACGTGATCGACGGCTCGGGGCGCGCCGTCGTGCGCATCGAGGGGCCCGTCGACACGCCGCTGCTGGAGCCCTACGTGCGCATCGCTGCAGCACGCAGCGGCCGGGCGGTGCCGCTCGACCCCGACGTGAAGGTCGCGGGGAAGTCGCTGGCATCGCTGCGCGGCTCTCCGCTCCTGGTCGCGTTCGTCGCTCCGGACTGCGCAGCCTGCACGACGCTGCTGCAGCGCCTCCACGGCCTCGGCGGGCGGCGCGCGTGTGATCGCCCTCTCGGAGGGCGGCTCGGTCGACGGGCGCGGTCGCCGATGCGCCCGACACGAGCGGCCGCGGCGGAGGCCAGGCGCAGCGCGACCTCGGGGTGACGTCGTTCCCGACGCTGCTCGCGATCGACGCGCGCGGGCGGCTCGTGGCAGCGCCGATCGGCCTGCCCGGCACGCGCAGCGCTGGCGCGTGCAGTGGGACGCGCGGAGGCGGCGTGAAGCAGCGGCTGTACGTGCCCGCGCTCGGCCTCGTCGTCGTGCTGGCGGCGGCGGCGCTGATCGCGGGGGCGCTCGGGGCGTTCCGTCCGGGCGCCGCCCCCGAGCACGGCTGGACGATTGCGCAGCTCTCGACCGAGCTGATGTGCCCGACCTGCAAGACCCGCCTCGATCAGTCGGACTCGCCGCAGGCCAACCAGATCCGCCGCGAGCTCGTGCGCCTGCAGTCGCGCGGCGAGAGCCGCAGCGCGGCCAAGCGGACGCTGGCGGCGGAGTACGGCTCCGAGGTGCTGGCCGATACGCCGCGCTCGGGCTTCGGCGCGCTGGCGTGGCTCGCGCCGACCGCCCTGCTCCTGGCCGGCGGCGCCCTCGCGGTGCTGCTGGCGCGGCGCTGGCGTGCCGTCGCGGCTCCCGCGCCGGCGCTCGCGAGCGCCGAGCGCGAGCGCCTCGAGCAGCAGCTCGACGACGAGCTCGCGCGGCTCGAGTGAGCCCTGCCACGCTTCGCAGCGGCCTTCGGAGCGGGCGCGCTCTCGTTCGCGACGCCGTGCGTGCTCCCGCTCGTCCCCGCCTACCTCGCGGCCGTCGGCGGAGCCTCGGTCGACGACCTGCGAGCACCACCGCGGTGTGGCACGCACGCTGCGCGGGGTCGCGCCGTTCGTGCTCGGCTTCGGCGCCGTGTTCGTGCTCTTCGGCGCGCTCGTGGGAGCGGCCGGTTCCGCCCTCGACGACTGGCGCGACGAGCTGACGCAGGCCTCGGGCATCCTCGTCGTCGCGATGGGGCTGGTGATCGCCGGCGCGCTGCCGATGCCGTCGCTGCCCGGGCTCACGGGAGGGGAGAGGAGGCCGCACTCCGCGCTGCTGCTGGGCGGCGCCTTCGCGCTCAGCTGGACGCCCTGCGTGGGGCCCGTGCTGGCCGCGGTGCTCGCGCTCGCCTCGACGCGCGGCGGGGCGCGGCCAGGCGGCGCTGCTGCTCGGCGCCTACGCCGCGGGCCTGGCGGTGCCGCTGATCGCGAGCGCGCTCGCCTTCGACCGCGCGATCGGCGCGGCCTCGTTCCTGCGCGATCGCTACGACGTCATCCGCGTCATCTCGGGCATCGTGCTGGTCGTGCTCGGGCTGCTCGTGTTCTTCGATCGCACCTGGTGGCTGTCGGTGGCCGTCAACCGCATCCTGCGCGCCGTCGGCCTGGACGCCTTTGCCACCTAGAGGGCGCTACGCTCGGGCCCATGGCAGTCATCCACGTCCACGGCGCCGAGCTGCTGATCTACAGCCGCATCGAGACGCAGCTCGCCCCGCTCGGGCACAGCGTGCAGCGCGCTCGCCCGGGGCTCGCCGGCGGGCCGCCCGATCTCTGCATCTGCGACGTGGAGCACATCGAGCCGGTCGGCGCGGTCGCCGATCTGCGGCCCGCGAAGCTGCTCGGTTTCGGCTCGCACGAGCAACCGGACGCGCTGCTGGCGGCTCGTCGCGCAGGCTTCGATCGCGTCGTCGCGCGCTCGGCCATCGCCGACCGACTCGCGACACTCGTCGACGACCTGATGATCTAGGGTTATGGATCGAGAGACCCCCGACCGGAGCCCCGGATGACCTACATCATCACCGAGCCCTGCATCGATCTGAAGGACAAGTCGTGCATCGACGTCTGTCCCGTCGATTGCATTCACGAGACCGACCGCATGCTCGTGATCGATCCCGAGGAATGCATCGATTGCGGTGCCTGCGAGCCCGAGTGCCCGGTGGAGGCCATTTACCCGGAGGATGCGGTGCCGGACAAATGGGAGCCCTTCATCCGCATCAACTACCTGTACTCGGACGGCATCGACGCGGTCAACGCGGCGGCCGCGAAGCAGATCGAGGACAGTCCGCCGCCGCAGCTCACGGCAGACTGAGCCTTCCTCCGTCCAGGCGCGTGATCGCGCCATGACGCTCGAGCTCGTCGTCGGGCCGGTTCGCTCGGGCAAGCTCGGCGCTCTGCTCGGCCGCTTCTCCGAAGCGTGCGAGGCGGGCAGGCGGCCGCTGTTGCTCGTGCCTGCGGCGTTCGAGCGCGACGCGCTGGAACGCGACGCCTGCGAGCGCACGGGTGCGCTGCTGGGGGGCGAGGTCGTCACGCTCGACACGCTGGTCGAGCGCGTGCTGGGCGGCGAGGTCGAGGTCGCGTCCGAGGCCCTCGAGCGCGTCGCTGCGGCGGCGCGTCGGGCACGTGCCACGGGCCGTCGCTCGGCCTGCGGCCCGTCGCGCTCGCCTCGGCGCTCGAGCGGCTCGCGCGCGAGTGCGACCGCGCGGGTGCACCGCCGGGCGCGCTGGAGCGCGCACCCGGCGGCGATGCACGCCTCGCGCCCGCCTACGCCGCCTACGAGGCAGCGCTGGCCGCGACCGGTCGCGCGCGCCGCGGCCGGCTCGTCGTGCGCGCCGCCGAGCGGCTCGAGCGCGAGCTTGCCGCCTGGGACGGGGCTCCCGTCTTCGCGTACGGCTTCGACGACCTGTCGCCCGCGCAGCTGCGCCTGCTGGCCGCGCTGGCCGGGCGCTGCGATCTCCTGCTCGCGCTCCCGTACGAGCCCGCACGGCCGCTGCTGGGATCGCTGGACGTCGCCTTCGAATGGCTGGCCGCGCGCGCCGAGCGAGTCGAGGAGTTGCGTGCGGCGCCGTACGGCGCGCCGCCCAGCGCCGTCGCTCTCGCACGCGGGGCGTTCTCGGCGCGCAGCGAGCCCCCGCCGGGTGCGGACGGTGCCGTCCGGCTGATCGAGGCGGCGGGCACCGATGGCGAGGCGACTGCCGTCGCGGCCGAGGTCTGCCGGCTCCTGCGGCTCGGCCTGTCCCCCGACGAGGTGCTCGTCGTGACGCCCGACGGCTACGACTGCGAGCCGCTCGCCGTCGCGCTCGAGCGCGCCGGCGTCGCGGTCGCGGTCGACACGAGCGAGCGCCTCACGAGCCTCCCCGCCGGCAATGCCCTGCGCTCGCCTCTGCCGCGTGGCCTGGGCGGACGGCGATCGCGACGACCTCTTCGCCTGGCTCCGCCTGGCCGGCTCGACGTGGGACGCCTCGCGGGCGCACGACTCCGAGGCGCGCCTGCGCGTCCGCAGCATCACCGAGGCGGGCGCCGCCGAGCGCGAGCTGCTGGCGGCCGAGCCGCCGCGCGTCGTTCCCGAGCTGACGGCCCTGCGCGGAGGCGAGCGATCCCGCCGGGGCGCTGCGCACGCTGGCCGATGCCGCGCTCTCGCGCGCCTACGGCAGCGTTCCGGTCCTCGCCGAGACGCGGGCGGGCATGGCGGCGCGCCGCGCGCTCGCGGCGGCCTCCGCCACCGCGGACGAGCTGTGCCGAGGCAGTCCCGGAGGCCGACGGCGACGACGTGCTGGCGGCGCTGGATGCCGTGCAGGTGCGCCTCGGCGACGGGCTGCCGAGGGGGCGCGTCCGCATCGTCCGCATCGGCCTGGCCCGGCTCGCGCCCGTACGCGCGCTGGTGCTGTGCGGGCTCGAGGAGGGCGTGCTTCCGCGCCGGGAGCCCGCCGAGGCCGCGGGCTCGGCCGAGCTGCGGCGCGCGCTCACGCCTGCCGGCCTGCCGGGTGACCGGCCGCGGCAGGAGGAGCGCGATCGCTTCCTGTTCGCGGCGGCCCTCGCGCGCGTCGACGAGCATCTCGCGCTCGTGCGCCGCGCGACCGACGACGACAGCCTCGAGCTCGCTCCCTCGCCCTTCTGGGACGAGGTCGTGCGCGTGCTCGGGGACTCGGCGCCGATCGCCCTGACGGCCCGCCGCGCATGCGCTCGACGGCCACGACGAGCGCGAGCGGCTGCAGGCGATCGCGGCGCTCGCGCGCAAGGACGCGCCGTCGGCACTCGCGCGCGCCCGAGCGCAGGGCGGCCGCGCGGGTGCGCGCATCGAGCGCGCGCTGGCGGCCTGGCAACGGCCGACGCGCCTGCGCGACCGTCAGGTGCTCGCGCGCCTCGCCGGCCAGGAGACGTACTCCGTCACCGAGCTCGAGACGTTCCAGACCTGCTCGTCGCTGTGGTTCGTGGAGCGCCAGCTGCACCCGCGCGACGTCGAGCAGCCGCTCGACCAGCGCGTCGCCGGCAGCGTGATGCACAACGCGCTGCGGCTCTTCTTCGGCGGCGTGGCCTCGGAGTTGCGCGTTGCCGCGGCTGCGCCCCGAGCATCTGCCCGCCGCCTTCGAGCTGCTCGATCGCTCGCATCGACACGGCCATCGCGAAGCAGTCCTACGAGGACGACGACGTCGCCTGGGAGGCGCTGCGTCGCGAGTTGCGGCGCAATCTGCGCACCGTCGTGCGCGTCGAGGCCGACCGGCTCGACGAGTTCGTCCCGCGTCACTTCGAGATCTCGCTGCCGGCCGGAGGCGTGCGCGTCGGCGGCGTGCCGATCACGGGCCGCATCGATCGCGTGGATGAGCGCGAGTGGGTGGCCGAGGCGCTGATCTGGGACTACAAGTCGGGCCAGGTCGGCCCGCTCGGCCCGAACACGCTCGAGCGGGGCAGGCTGCAGATGCCGCTCTACATCCGCGCCGCCGCCGAGCTGCTGGGGCGCGACGTCGTGGGCGGTCTCTACCAGTCGGTCAAGGGCGACGAGGCCCCGCGCGGGCTGCTGCGCGAGGACGTGCGCGACGCCGGCGCGCTGGAGGGCTTCGCCACGCACGACTACGTGGAGCGCGAGGCGTTCGAGCAGCTGCTCGACGAGGCCGGCGAGCGCGCAGCGGAGTTCTCCGGGCGCATGAAGGTGGGCGACGTGCTGCACGATCCGCCCGACGGGGAGTGCCCGCCGTGGTGCCGCTGGCACGGCGTCTGCCGGGTGGCCAATCCATGAGCGCCGTCGCACTCAGCGAGCAGCAGCGCGTCGCGGTCGAGGCGCGCGGCGAGGTCGTCGTCGCGGCCGGCGCGGGCACGGGCAAGACGACGCTCGTGATCGAGCGCGTGCGCTCGGCGCTGGAGCTCGGCACGGCGCCCGAGCGCGTGCTCGTGGTCACCTACACGGAGGCGGCCGCGCGCGAGCTCGCCCTGCGCCTCGAGCGAGCGCTGCCCGCCGGCACGGGCGCCCCGCGGCCGCAGGTCGGCACGATCCACGCCCTCGCTGCGCGGCTGCTGCGCGAGTACGCCTCGGAGGCCGGGCTGCCGGCGGAGCTGCGCGTGCTCGACGAGGCCGAGGCGCTCGTGCTCTCCGAGGCGGCCTTCGGCGACGCGATCGCGCGCGAGCGCCGCGACGGCGACTCCGTGGTGCTCGACCTGCTCGGCGAGTACGGCGTCGATGGCTCGCGCGCCCTGATTCGCAGCCTCGACGCGCGCCTGCGCGCGGCCGGTGCGGCGGCGCCGCATCTGCCGCCGCCGCAGACGGGCCCGACGCTGCTCGCGCCGCTGCGCGAGGCCGCGCAGAGGGCGAGCGCGGCGCTCGCGGGAGACGATCGCCCGCAGGCGGCGAGCGACCTGCGCCGGCTGGCGCGGATCGACGCGCTGCTGGCCGGCACGCCCGCCGATCGGGAGCTGCTCGCGCTCGCTGCGCCGAAGAGCGAGGCGGCCGGCGACGGTGGCCGAGCTGCTGGCGACGGCGCAGCTCGAGGCGCGGGCACGCCTCGAGCACGAGGTCGGAGTCGCGGTCGCGACGCTGCTCGCGCACTACCGCGAGGCCTATCGCGCGCGCAAGGAGGCCGAGCTCGCACTCGACTTCGACGACCTCCAGGAGCGTGCCTGCGAGCTGCTCGAGCGCCCGGAGATCGGCGGCGAGGTGCGCGAGCGCTTCGATCTCGTGCTCGTGGACGAGTTCCAGGACACGAACGGCCTGCAGTGCCGGCTGCTGGACGCGCTCGTCGGGCCCGACTGCCAGCGGGTCTTCGTGGGCGACGCCTGCCAGTCCATCTACCGCTTCCGCTACGCCGACGTCGAGCTCTTCCGCGCACGGGGCGAGGCCGCCGCGCTGCGCCTGCCACTGACCGGGAGCTATCGCTCGCGGCCCGAGCTGCTGGCGGTGATCGGCCACGTCTTCGGCCAGCGCTTCGACGAGCGCGACTTCGAGCCGCCGCACGCGCTGCGCACGGTCGAGCCGATCGCTGAGCCCGCGATCGAGCTCCACCTGGTCGCGAGCGGCGAGGGATCGGCGCGAGCCGCTCCGGCGCGCGAGGTCGAGGCGAGTGCCCTCGCGCGACGCCTGCGCGAGCTCGTGGACGGCGGCGTGCCGCCGGGCGGGATCGCGGTGCTGCTGCGCTCCGCACGCGACGCCTCGACCTATGCGGCGGCGCTCGAACGCGTGGGGCTGGTTGCGCGCAGCCAGCTCGGCCGCGGCTTCTACCGCTCGCAGCAGGTGCGCGACCTGTGCGCGTACCTCGCCCTGCTGCGCAACCGCTTCGACGATCACGCCCTGCTCGTGGTGCTCGCGTCGCCGCTCGTCGGCGTCTCCAACGACGGTCTGTCCGCGCTGCGCAACGCGGCCCAGCGCGCGCTCTACTGGCCCATCGAGCTGGGGCAGCTGGAGGGGCTGCCCGAGCGCGACCGCGCCCTCGTCGACCGCTTCAAGGAGCTCTACGACGGGCTCGTGCGCGCGAGCGGCGAGCTCGGGCTCGCGGCGCTGCTCGAGCGCATCGTCGCCGAGCACGACTACGACCTGGCCTGCCTGACGGCGCCCGACGGCGAGCGCCGCTTCGGCAACGTGCGCAAGCTCGTGCGCGCCGCGCGCGCCTACGAGCGCGAGCGCGGCCCCGACCTGGCCGGGTTCGTCGAGCAGATGCGCCTGTGCGACGCGCGCGACCTGAGCGAGGCGGACGCACCGCCCGGCGGCGGCGAGGAGGCCGTCGCGCTGATGACGATCCACGCGGCCAAGGGCCTCGAGTTCCCCGTCGTGTGCGTGCCGGATCTCTCCCGCTCGACGCCCGGCGAGACGGGCGCCGTCGCCGTCGGTCCCGACGGCGAGGTCGGACTGCGTCTGCGCGACGCCCGCGGCAAGCTGCTCGACGGCCCCGTCTACGCGCGCCTCGCGGCCTCGGGCAGGGCGGCCGAGGAGGCCGAGGGCGACCGCGTCGCCTACGTCGCCTGGACGCGCGCGCGCGACCGGCTCCTGCTCGGCGGCTGGCTCGGCGGCCGCCGTGGAGAGCTCCAGCGCGCCCTCGGCCAGCTCGGCATCGTGGGCGCCGCCCTGGAGCCGGGCCTCACCGACGTCGACGTCGCGGGCACGCAGGTGCGCGTGCACGTCCACACCGCCGACGACGTGCAGAGCGCGGCCGCGTTGCCGGCGCCGCCGGCCGAGGAGCCGGAGCTCCCGCCCGAGGGCCAGCTCAGCCTCTTCGACATCGCGCCCGTCGTGGCCCCCTCTGCCGATCGCCCCGTGCTCCCGGAGCCGCTCGCAGCGCTGCCGGCGGCAGCCCTGCACGTGCCGCGCTCGCTCTCCTACAGCGCGCTCGCCCTGCACGATCGCTGCGGCTTCTCCTACTACGCCGAGCGGGTGGTCGGGCTGCGCTCGCGGCGCACCGCCGACGGGCCGCTCCAGGGCGCGCTGCTCGGCGACGCGGTGCATCGCGCGGTCGCCGTGGGCGTCGAGCGCGCCTCCGCCGACCTCGGCGCGGACGATCGCGCCGCCGTGGCGAATCTCGTCGCGGCGTGGGAGCGATCGTCGCTCTCGGCGCGCATGCGCGCGGCGGGCACCATCGAGCACGAGCTGCCGTTCGCGTTCTGTCGAGGACGATGTCGTCCTGCGCGGCTCGCTCGACATCTGCGTGCGGGACGCCGAGGGAGCACTGCTCGTGGCCGACCTCAAGACGACCGCCCTCGGCGGGCGCGACGCCCGCAGCCGTGGTCGAGAGCGAGTACGCGCTGCAACGGGCGATCTACGCGCTCGCCGCCCTGCGGACGGGAGCGCCTGCGTGCGAGATCGCGTTCTGCTTCCTCGAGCGCCCGGAGGAGACCGTCAGCCGCGCGTACGCCGCAGACGGACGCCGGCTGGCTGGCGGACGAGGTGCGCGCCGCGATCGCGCAGGCTGCGCAGCTCGACCTTCACTGCGCGCGCCGGGGCGACACTGCGCGACCTGCCCGGCGCTCGACCGCCTGTGCCCGGCGCCGGGCTGGCGCGACGTGAGCCGGCGTCACCCCGACCTCGGCGCCCGAGCGCCGCGTGCGCACGATCCTGCGCCGTCTGCGCCGCGAGTATCCCGATGCGCGCTACCGCGCTCGACTTCACGACGCCGTGGGAGCTGCTCGTGGCCACGATCCTCTCGGCGCAGTGCACGGACGAGCGGGTCAACATGGTCACGCCCGAGCTGTTCCGCCGCTATCCGGAGCCGCAGGCCTTCGCGGACGCCGAGCGAGGGCGAGATCGCGAAGGCGATCTTCCAGACCGGCTTCCACAACCAGAAGGCGCGCTCGCTGCGCGGAGCTGCGCTGGCCGTGCTCGAGCGCCACGACGGCAAGGTCCCGCGCCGCACCGATCAGCTCGTGCAGCTGCCGGGCGTGGGCCGCAAGACCGCAGCCGTCGTCAGCGGCAACGCCTACGGGCGGCGCGAGGGCATCGCCGTCGACACGCACGTCGGCCGGCTGTCGCGCCGGCTCGGCCTCTCGGTCGAGACCGATCCGGTGCAGCGTCGAGCGCGATCTCATGGCGATCGTGCCGCGCTCCGCCTGGATCGAGTGGTCGCACCTGCTGATCTGGCACGGCCGCGCCGTCTGCATCTCGCGCGCGCCGCGCTGCCCGGAATGCGTCCTGCTCGACCTCTGCCCCGAGGGCCAGGCCCGCGTGGGCCATCCGGCACGCTCCCGGCCCTCCCCGTGACAGTCTCGGCGCCGTCGCCGGCCCTAGCCTCGCAGGCATGGATCGACTGGACCTCGAGCTCTACGCCGATCGGCTCGCGCGGCACGCCTCGCGCCTTGCCGACGAGCTCGCCGCCGCCCGCCTGCGCCTGACCTGGGCCGAGCTCGAGCGGGCTGCCCGCGCCGAGCTCGGAGCCGGGCGCTCGCTGCTGCTCGAGTCGCTCGGCGTGCTCGCCCAGGCCGACGCCGGTGCCGCCGACGAGGCGCTGCTGGCTCGCCGGCGCGAGCAGCTGGAGGCGCTCGCCGCGCTCCAGGTCTACGTCGAGCGCGAGATCAGCGCGCTGTGAGGTTGAAGACCATGCCCTTGGCCTCGTGCGAGTCGGGCGTGCCCTCGAACAGCGAGCAGTACAGCTTCAGCGGGCCGGCCCCGACGTCGACGTCGAGCTCGGCGTCGGCGCCCGAGGCGAGCGGGACGCGTGTGCAGCTCGCCGTGGGCGTCGACGACCGCGAGGTCGTGGTCGTCCATGCCGCGGTTGTAGACGTGGATCTGCAGGCGGCCCGCGGCGACCTCGAGGTGCGTGCCGCGCATGTGCCACTCGTCCTCGTCCACCGCGATCGACTGCGGCAGTGCCTGCGCCGGCGGTGGCGGGACGTGCAGCCGGTGGAGACGCTCGCCGGCCGATCCCGCCACTCCCGGTGCCGCTGCGAGGGCAAGCACCAGGAGGGCGAAGAGGATCGGCCGTCGAGCCATCGCGAGCACCGTGAAGGTGCTACGCGGCCTTCATCAGCGTGGTGCCGCCGTCGTAGCGCGCCACGCCCGGGAACGGACCGCCCGGCAGGATGGAGGTCGGATCGCCGCCCAGCCATTCCGAGATGAGCGACTGGTAGACGGTGCGGAAGTCGGTCTTGACGACGAGGTCGCCGTCCTGGTTGACGTTGACGCCCGGGTGCTCGCCGGCGAGGCCGCCCTTGACGGCCGAGCCGCTGAGCATGATCGGGCCGCCCGAGCCGTGGTCGGTGCCCTTGGAGTCGGACTCCTCGAGGCGGCGCCCGAACTCGGAGAACACGAGCGTGACGACGTTCTGCTCGATGCCGCGCGCGGCCAGGTCGGCCTTGAACGCGGCCAGGGCGCGCGAGAGCGTCGTGAGCTGGGGATCCTGCCCGGCGAGCTGGTCGCCGTGCGTGTCGAAGCTGCCCCAGTCGATCGTGACCACGCGCGTGCCGAGCCCGGCCGAGAGCAGCGTCGCTGCGAGCTGCAGCTTCTGCGACAGCCCGCTGTTCGGCGGGTAGCCGGGAGCCGCGGCGCCGGCCGGGATGGCCGTCAGCCGATTCGCGACGTCGACCGTGAGGCCCCACATCCCGCGGGAGCGGCCGAGCGCGTCGTTGCCCTGCCCGAACGGCACGGTGGAGAGCTTGCCGACCTCGCTGTTGACGTCGCCGGTCACGCCGGGAACCGTGAAGCCGACGCCCTGCAGGCCCTCGAGCGCGCACACGGGCGCCTTCGAGGAACGGATCTGCTTCGACAGGTTCGAGTCGAGCGAGACCGCCTGCAGCGGGTTGGAGGTCGAGCCGTAGACGTCCAGCCAGCGACCCAGCCAGCCCGTCTGCAACTGCGAGAGCGCACCGGCGAACCAGTAGTCGCGACTCTCGAAGTGCGAGCGGTTGGGCGGGTTGTAGTCGGCCGCGGGAATGATCGCGAGATCGGAGCCCGGCGCCGCCGCTGCCGTCGCCGTAGAGCGTGTCGAAGCCCTTGGTGTCGCCGTTCTGGTCGGCGCCCACGCCGGACACGAGCTTGTTCGAGAACGCCAGCGTGCCGCTGGTGCCGCCCATGACCGTCGTGCCGACTGCCGTGGCCGTCCCGGGCCCGAGCGTGCGGGCGATCGTCGGGCGCAGCGTCTGGTACTTGGCGAACTCCGCCGCGCCCGCGGGCACGAAGCAGTTGAGCCCGTCGTTGCCGCCGTTGAGGTAGATCACGACGATGCTCTTGCCCATCGGCTCGGCCGCCTGCGCGACCGCCGACTCCCAGACGTCCTCGAAGGACAGCTGCGTCGCGCCGTACACGGCCGCGAAGCCGAGCACGCCGTTGCGCAGCAGCTTGCGCCGCGTCACGCCGGCCGAGCCGGGCTTGCCGTCGCGCCAGCCCGACAGCGCGTCTGCCGGGATCGGCAGCAGCGAGTCTGGCTGCAGGTCGGACACGGCGCTGTCGGAGCGTGCGCAGTCGGCGCACTTGAGCGCCTGGATCTCGCTCTGAATCGTCATGTCACATCACCTGTGCGTCTGGGCCCGCGAGCATGAGCGTGCGCAGCATGACCTGGCGGGCGATGCGGTCCTTGCTGGCCTTGACCGAGGCGCGCGCGGCGTAGTCCTGGATCGCCGCGCGCGTGCCGGCCGACATCCAGGGCGCCCCGACCGCGCCGAAGGCACGGTCGAAGGCCGCCTGCAGGCGTCTCGTTCGGGACGTCGACGACCTTCGCCGGGGAGCCGTTCGGCGCGTTGCCGATGACGTCCCCGATGAAGCCGAAGCGCGCGAGGGCGGTGTTCGTGTTGAGCCACGAGAGGCCGCCCTCCCAGCCCGCCACGGTCGGCGGGAAGTAGGGGACCTGACCCATCGAGTCGAGGTAGTCGGCGGGCCCGGTGGAGCTGATGCCGAGGCCCAGCGCGCGCATCGCGCCGCTCACGAAGACGACCGGGCGGCTTGATCATGTTGGGCTCGTCGATCGACTCGAACAGCTGCGGATGGGTGAGGATCGCGCGCAGCGAGCGGCTTGATCTTGCGGCCGCTCGCCACGTAGTCGGCCGACGAGCTTCTGCAGCGTCGCCGTCGGGGGCGGCGTGGGCATGAACTCGCCCCACAGCTTGTTGACGATGTAGGGCGCGTGGCCGTCCTGGCTCAGCACCAGGTCGACGACGCTGTCGGTGTTGTAGTTGCCGAGCTTGCCGAACACCGACTTCGGGCCGTTGAACCAGCGGCCGGAGTCGAACAGCGCCTTGGCGTTGGCCGGGTCCTTGTCGTCGATGTACCAGCCCGTGAACGACTTCGCGAGCTGTGCGACGTCGTTCTCGGTGTAGTTCTTCGCGCCCGTGATGACGTGGTTCACGCCGAGCGTGAAGAGCTCCATGAACTCGCGGCCGTAGTTCTCGTTCGGCCCGCCCTTGACGTTGGACTCGCCGTTCAGGTAGCGCAGCATCGAGGGGTCCTTGGACACCTCGAGCGCCATGTCGCGGAACGAGACGTCGGGGTTGGCAGCCAGGTCGCCGTACTTGCGCAGCAGCGCGTTCTGGTTCATGAGCAGCTGCGTGGGCGAGACGGAGACGCGCGAGTTGGCCCAGTGGCGGTGCCAGAAGAACGTCATGCGCTCGACCAGCGGGTTGGTCGTGCGCACCATGCGGTCGACCCAGGCGAGCACGAGATCGGTGTCGTCGCCCGTCGGGTCGAGCGCCTTGCCGTCGTTCGTCGGCTCGGCCCCGACCAGCGCGCCCTGCGGCGTGTTGAGCAGCGAGTCGACGGCGTCGTCGAGCGGCTTGCCGGTCCAGGTCGGCGCGGTCGGCGGCGCTCGGCCCGAAGCCCGCGCGCCAGAACAGCCGGTCGACCATCGCCTGCGACATCGACGTCGGCGTAGAAGGTGACCGACGCCCCGCCGGGCGGGACGTGCAGCCGGTGCCGCCGCGGCTTGACGGTCTGCGCCTTGGCCGGCTTGTGGTGCGCTTTCGTTGGCTTCTTCTTCGTGGCCGTCATCGGCTACTCCCCCTCGACGAGGCTCTCATGGCTGCGGATGCCTACTTGCACGCGCCGTGCACGAACGCTTTGAACGCGGACTGCGGCCGCACCCTTGCGCGGCACGCGGAAGTCGCCGGTGCTGTCCTTGACGTCGTACCAGACGACCCCGGAGAGCTTCGGCATGGTCTTGCCCAGCTGGCCGAGCGCGCCGATCCAGGCGCCCTCGTCACCGCCGCGGGCGGTGGAGCCGGTCTCGGAGATCCAGAACGGCTTCTTGGCGAGCTTCTGGATGGTGCCGTAGGCCGGGACGAACAGATCGGCGGGCGCCGTCCAGGTGAGGCCCTGGGCGTTGCCGAAGTTGTAGGCGTCGGCGCCGACGAGGTCGACCTGCTTGGCGCCCGGGAAGTACACCGACAGGGCGTTGTTCTTGGCGTCGGGCACGCTGCGCGCGTACACGCTCCAGAGCAGCTTGACCTTCTTGCCCGGCGGCCTTGATCAGCACCTTGCGCACGTGCTTCCAGGCCCTGGCGTAGTCGCCGGGGCGATTGCCGTTGACGGTGCCCGACCACGCGTACCAGGGCGTGTTGGCGTCGGGCATCGGACGCACGATGGCTCCGTGCGGCAGCGCCTTGATCTGCTTGCCGAGCGCCTTCAGGTCGGCGTCGAACTTGCCGGCGGCGATGGCGCTGAGCCGGTAGCCGGGCGCCTTGGCGGTGTCCTGGCCGGCGTCGGGCAGCCAGCTGATGAGCAGCTTGACGCCGTTCTTCTTCGCGAGCTTGATCGAGCTTGGGATCCAGCGCATGGCCGACGGTCAGGTACGTCGAGACCGTCTTGACGTTCTTGCCCGCCTCCTTCTGCAGGGCGGGCAGCGTCTTGGCCGGTTGATCCTGGTAGACCCCCACGTTGACGCAGGCCATCGCCGTCGGGGCGCCGAACGCGAGCGCGCCGACGGCCAGGCAGAGCGAACGGGTCGTGCGGTTCATCTCTTTACCTCCAGAACGAGCGTGCTTTTGGAGCGCGCCTTCCCGAGCGGCGCGCTGCCGCTCACGGTCACGAGGAACTTGCCGGACTTGCGTACGGCCTTCGGGCAGCGTGAGCGTCACACTCACGTTACGGCGGCCTGCCGCGAGCGGCTTGTCGGCCGTCGTGATGACCTTCTTGCCGCGCGAGACGCACGACGTGCGCGAGGCCCATGCCGTCGGCGAGGAAGCGCACCGGGAAGCGCCACTTCTTCTTGCTCAGCGCGCGGATCTTCTTCTTCAGCTTCTGCACGCCGAGCGTGACCTGCGGAGCGTCGGTGCAGGCCTGGTCGTCGGACGGCGGCGCCATGAACGTGGCGGGGCCGATCGGGTCGCTCTGCCAGCCGACGCTGCCGGCGAAGCCGGCAGACGGTGAAGGCGACGCTGACGCAGGCCGCGACCTTCGGCAGCGGGACGCTGGCGGCCTTCGTCGTCATGCGCCACCGTGGCCGGCGCGCCGGCGATGCTCTGGAACACGCGGTAGCCCTCGGCATCCGGCGCATGCGTCGTGAACGAGAGCGTGCGCGTCTTCGAGATCGCGAGCCCGGTGGGCGCGGCCTCCTCGATCTGCGGGCCGTCGGCGCCGTTGGGATCGCCGGTGCCGCCCGTCGGAGTCGACGAGCTGCAGGAGGATCAGCGAGGGGAGCTGCGACCAGATGCGCACGCGGCCGCCGTTGCCTCCGACGCCGCGCGCGGCCGGTCTGCGCGCCGGCGGCGCCGCCGTTGCCGCCGCCGCTGAGCACGCCGGCGGAGGACGCGATCGACTGCACGACGATCTCGATCGCGCCCGCGTTGCCGCCGGGCGCGCCGTTCGCGCCCGCCGCGCCGTTGCCACCCGGCGCCGCCTTCCGAGCGCAGGCGCCCGCCGAGCGTGAGCGGCCCGTGGGCCACGGCCAGGAACATCGCGCCGGCGTTGCCGCCCTGCCGCGCCGGATTGCCGTTGGCGCCCGCGGCGCCCGAGGTGTCGACGGAGCCGCCGACGAGCAGCGAGCTCTGAGCAGCCAGCGTCACGCTGCCGCCCGGAGCGCTCAGGTTCTCGCCGAGCGTCGCGACCGCGCCGGTCGTCACGCGGTCGCCGCTGATGGTCACGTTGCCGCCCCGGCCACCGACGCCCGTCGTGCGGCCGCTGCCGCCGTGCGAGGACACCGCGCCGACGCCGGCGTTGCCGGTGGCCGCGATCGTGACTGCGCCGCCGGCGTCACCGCTCCCGCCGGCCGCGTCGGAGCTCGCGTCGCCGGCGTCTGCCGTGACCGCGCCCAGCGCCACCGATGCGCCCGTGACCGCCACGGCGCCGCCGTGGGTGCCGCCCATCGGGCTCGCGGCCCCGGAGGTGTTGATGCTGCCGACGCTCAAGGCCGCGCCGGCGGTCAGCTTCACGTTGCCGCCCGCGCCGGCACCGACGTTCGTGCTCGCGCCGCCCGCGGACGTGATCGAGCCCGCCGTGAGCGCACCCGCGGCGGTCATGGTGATGGCCGCGCCGTTGGATCCGTAGCCGCTGGTCGAGATGTCGCCCGAGGCGCTGACGGCACCCGAGACCACGAGTGAGCCGCGCGCTGCGAGCGTGATGGCGCCGGGCTGCCCCGCGGAGATGTCGACGCCTCGGCCAGGCGCTCGAGTCGATTCCGCCCGAGACGCGGATGTCGCCGCCGCGCGACGGTCACGGGGCCGCCGTGCCCGCCCTCGAGCGCGCCGGCGCCCGGCCATGTCGCGACCGAAGCTCGCGATCGAGCCGAGCACGCTCACGTCGCCTCCGCTCGAGGCGAGGTCGACGCCGCCGCCGCTCGTGACGCGGGCCGGGTCTGCGCCCGTCGCGGTGTCGGTGCCGGCGCTCGAGACGTCGCCGCCGATCGAGACCCCGCCCGCACCGTGCACCGACGATGGCCGCGCCGGGCGCGTGCAGGTTCTGCGTGACGACGAGCCCGGGGAGTCGATGAAGATGCCGCCGGACGAGGCGTTCGTGCCGGCCGTCTCGACGCCGCCGCCGAGCGACACGTGGCCGGCGCGGATCGTGAGGGTGCCGCCCGAGCGATTGGTGCCGACGGCGCCCCTCAGGTCGATCGCGGGCGAGATCGCGACGCCGCCCGTGGCGGTGATCGAGAGCGAGCGGCCGGTCGTGCAGTCGTTGCCGTTCCCGCCGGGGATGAAGCAGGTCTGCAGCTGCGCATCGGGCCCGATGAAGACGTCGGTGGCGGTGATGGCCGTGTCGCCGGCGAGGCGCACGTTGCCGTCGAGGTACAGCAGGCCGTAGCCGACGTCCGCCCTGGAGCGTGACGGGGAGATCGCCGTTGAGCTGGATCAGGTCGTCGGCCTGCGCAGCGGCGGGCACGGCCACGAGTGCCGACGCCCACGAGCGCGGCGAACAGGGCCAAACGACGCAATGGGCTTCTGGCGGGCGAGTGGGCGTCCACCGCCACAGATTGGTCGGCGTTCTGGCGCGAAACCATCACCCGTTTGGAGTTCGGGCCTTCCAGCCGCCGGAATCTCCACCTATCTCGGGGCGAGCGCATCACACAACTGAGGTGCGGACGGCTCAGACCCACCAGAATCGTGGGTCGCGGTGCGCCCGTCGGCAGCGCTCGGTCAGTCGTCGAACGTCGCGGCGCTGGCGTGCGGCGCGATGCAGGCGAGCAGGCCGCCGTCCTCGTCGTAGGCGGGAAAGAGGTCGGCGCGCACGAGCTTGACGAGGCCGGCGCGGTGCTTCAGCTCGAGCGTCTGGTCGAGCTTGCGGACGCCCCATTCGAGCACGGTCGAGACGGGATCGTCGCCGTCGGGGCTGTGCAGCGTGAGCGCCTCGCGCAGGTCCTTCCCGAGCAGCTCGCCCTCCTGGAAGCCGGTCAGCTCGAACACGCCCTTGCCGACGGCCAGGATGCGCGCGTCGCGATCGCAGGCCAGCATCCCGGCGTCCGGGCCGGGGTAGAAGTCGTCGAGCAGCTCGAAGACGAAGCCGAAGCCGCAGCGCGTGCAGCCGACGGCCTGGTGGGTAAGGCCGTCGCGTCCGTCGGAGTCCATCGAGCGCAGGCCGCAATTGGGGCAGATGTAGTACGCCATCGCTCTGAACATTACGCGCGAGGCGCGCGTGCGGATTCCCGCTCGCTACGCCCGCTTAATCACGCCTTAACGCTTCAACCATGCGTCAGCCAGCGCTCGGCGTCGAGCGCCGCCTGGCAGCCGGACCCCGCCGCCGTGATGGCCTGCCGGTAGACGTGGTCGGCGACGTCGCCGGCGGCGAAGACGCCCTCGATGTTCGTGCGCGTCGTGCCGGGCTCGACCGTGAGGTAGCCGTTCTCGTCCATGTCGAGGATGCCGCGGAAGAGCTCGGTGTTGGGCGTGTGCCCGATCGCCACGAAGAAGCCGTCCGACTCCTCGACGCGCTCCTCGCCCGTGAGCGTGTTGCGCAGGCGCGCGCCCGTGACGCGACCCGCCTCGGCGCCCAGCACCTCGTCGACGACGTACGGCGTCAGCACGGACAGGTTGGGCTTGGCGCGCGCGTAGTCCTGCATGATCTTGGAGCCGCGCAGCTCGTCGCGCCGGTGCACGAGCACGACGTCCTTCGCGAACTTCGTGAGGTACGTCGCCTCCTCCAGCGCGGAGTCGCCGCCGCCGACGACGAGCACCTTCTTGTCGGGGAAGAAGGCCGCGTCGCAGGTGGCGCAGTAGCTCACCCCGCGCGCCTGCAGGGCCTGCTCGCTGGCCAGCCCGAGCTGCCGCGCGGAGGCGCCGGTCGCGACGATGACCGCGCGCGCCCGGTGCTCCTGCGAGCCGACGCGAGACGCGGAAGGGGCGCTCGCTGAAGTCGACCGAGGTCACGTCGTCGGTGATGAACTCGGTGCCGAAGCGCTCGGCCTGCTCGCGGAAGCGCACCATCAGATCGGGGCCGAGCACGCCCTCGGGGAAGCCCGGGAAGTTCTCGACGTCGGAGGTGATCATCAACTGGCCACCGGCCTCGAAGCCCTCGATACACAGCGGGCGAAGATTCGCGCGCGAGGCGTACACGGCGGCCGTCAATCCTGCGCAGGCGCCACCGATGATGATCAGGTCACGGACGTCATCGCTCATGCCCCGAGCGTAGAACATCGCTGCGTTCCTTGTCCCCGGCGATCGAGCGGCGACGGGAACGGCCCGAGCAGGCGTGCGGAGCGGCGCCGCGCCGGAGGAGCTTCGGGACCAGCAGCCAGCCGGCGATCGCGTAGGCCGCGCCGACGATGATGTCGACGACGTAGTGGTCGCCGAGGTACACGACCGTGAACCACATCCCGAGCGTGTACGGCGCCGCGAAGAGCGCCCAGCGTCCGGCCGCGCCAGGCGTAGACGAACAGCACGACGAGCGTGGCGTAGGCGGCGTGCAGCGAGGGCACGGCGGCGACCGGGTTGCCGAGCAGGTGCGCCTCGATCCACGACTTCGACGTCGCGACCGGGGAGTCTGCCGCCCTCGATGTAGCCGATCCGGTAGACGTGCGGGACGAGCTCGTGCTTCGAGGCCAGCCAGGGCGGTGCCGCCGGGAAGATCAGGAACGTCGCGGCGCCGGCGAACGACACGGCCAGGAGCGTCGCGGCGCAGCGGTAGAAGACCTCGCGGCGCTCCAGCCAGATCAGCAGGAGCAGCGTGGGGGGCACGATGAAGTGCAGCCGGTCGAGCAGCGAGAGCGCATGGTCGTACCACTCGAGGTGCCCGTGCCAGAGCCAGCCCTGCAGCCGGACCGTCGGCACCTCGCCGAGGCCGATCCAGCGGTCGAGCGTGAGCATCGGCTCGTAGAACGGGTGCGGGTGCAGCGATGTGGGCGACGCCGCGCGCCTCCTCGTAGACCAGCACCAGCGCGATGAACGGCAGGAAGTCGCGCACGTACGCGCGCCCGACGCCCAGCGCGAGCGCCGGCACCAGCAGGATCAGGAAGTAGCGGTCGGCCGAGAGGAAGACGCCCTTGACGAGGATCATCCCGCCGAGGCCGACGAGGTAGCCGAGCACGAGCGTCGCCACGCGCCGACGCGTCCAAACCCCGGGCTCGCGCGCCGCCTGCACCGAGGGATCCTAGTCGGAGGCGCAGGCCCGCGACGGCTGGCAGACTGCCCGGCGTGGCGAGCATGCGCGCAGCGGTGGCCGAGCGTCCCGACGGAGCCGAGGGGCTCGTCGTGCGCGAGGTGCCGCGGCCCGAGCCCCGCCAGGGCTGGGCGCTCGTCCGCGTCGAGGCGTTCGGGCTCAACCGCTCGGAGTACATGACGCTTGCGGGGCTGGTCGGGACCCGAGGTCGCCTTCCCGCGCATCCTCGGGATCGAGTGCATCGGCGTCGTGGCCGAGGCCTCGCCGCCGGCTCCGCGGTCGAGGCCGGCACCACGGTGGCGGCAGTCATGGGCGGCATGGGCCGCGCCTTCGACGGCGGCTATGCGGAGTTCGCGCTCCTGCCCGAAACGCAGCTCATGGCGCTCGAGACGAGCCTCCCGTGGGATGTCCTCGGGGCACTGCCGGAGACGTTCATCACCGCCGCCGGCTCGCTCGAGACGCTCGCTGTTGGCGCGGGGCAGACGGTGCTCGTGCGCGGCGGCACCTCCTCGGTCGGGCTCGCCTGCCTCGAGCTCGCGCGTGCCGCGGGCCTGCGCATCATCGCGACGACACGCAACGAGGACAAGCTGCCCGCCCTGCGCCAGCGGGGCGCGGACGCCTGGGCGATCGAGGGCCCCGACTTCGCCGCGCGCGCCCGCGAGGCGCTCCCCGAGTCCGCCGTCGACGGCGTCGTCGACCTGATCGGCGGGCGCGCCGTGCTCGACTCGCTCGCTCTCGTACGGCGCGGAGGCACGGTCTGCAACTCGGGCATGCTCGGCGGCGAGTGGGTGATCGACGATTTCGAGCCGCTCGACGACATTCCCGCGGGGCGCAAGCTGACCGCCTACCACTCGAGTGAGGCCGCGGACGCGAGCATCGGTGGGCCGCTGTTGCGCGCGGTCGTCGAGCAGGTGGAGCGCGGGGCCGTCGATCCCGGCATCGACACCGTGTATCGACTCGACGAGATCGGCGACGCCCACCGCCGCATGGCGGCAGGCGCCGCCACCGGCAAGCTCGTGGTCGTCCCGGGACGCCGGTGACCCGCCGCGTAGACTGACCTCGTGCTCGAGCGGCTGTTTGCGGCAGGCGGGCCGCTCGCCCGCGCGCACCCTGCGTACCGCGAGCGGCCGGCGCAGCTCGTCATGGCCCAGGGCGTCGAGGACGTCCTCGCGCGCGGCGGCACGCTCGTCTGCGAGGCCGGCACCGGCACGGGCAAGAGCCTCGGCTACCTCGTGCCCGCGGCGCTCTCGGGGCGCCGCGTCGATCGTCTCGACGGCGACGCTCGCGCTGCAGTCGCAGCTGCTGCGCGACGACCTGCCGCTGGCCGCCGCGGCGCGCGGCAAGCCGATCCGCGCCGAGCTGCTCAAGGGCCGCTCCAACTACGCCTGCCGGCGCATGGTCGTGCAGCTGGGCATGCGCCTGTTCGACCCGCTGCACGGCGAGGCCATCGAGCGCCTGCGCCCGTGGCTCGACACGACGCTCACGGGTGACCGCGCCGAGCTCGACCACGAGCCGCCCTCGGGCGCCTGGGCCGAGGTCGCCGTCGGCCCCGAGCGCTGCCTCGGGGCGCGCTGCACGTTCTCGGCCACGTGCTTCGCCGAGGAGGCGCGCGAGCGCGCGCTCCGACGCCGACGTGATCATCGTCAACCACGCGCTCTACTTCGCCGATCTCGGGCTGCGCATCGCCTCGGACGGCGCGATCGGCGTGCTGCCGGAGCACGACGCCGTCGTCTTCGACGAGGCCCACGAGCTCGAGGACGCGGCGGCCGAGTGGCTGGGCGCCCGCCTCTCGCTGCGCGACGTCACGGCAGCTGCGGCGCGACTGCGAGCGCGCCTGCCGGCTCGACAACGCCAGCTCGCCCGGCGCGGCTGCTGCACGAGCTCGAGAGCGCGGCGCACGCCTCTTCGCCCGGCTGCCCGCTGCGCGCGGGCGCACGCGCCTGGCGCGAGGACCGAGCTGCGCGACCTCGCCCCGCGCGAGGCCGCGAGCGTGCGCCACGCGCTCGGCAGCCTGACGGCGCGGCTCGGCGGCATGGGGGAGGAGCGCGACGTGATCGCGCGGCGCGCCGAGCGCCTGCGCGTCGCGCTCGACGCCTGCCTCGGCGCCGATCACGAGCAGGCAGTCGTCTGGAGCGAGCGCGGCGGCGCCGGGCCGGAGCTGCGCTCCGCGCCCGATCTCGGTCGCGCCGCTGCTGCGCGAGCACCTCTGGGGGCGGCTGCACGCCGCCGTGCTCACCTCGGCCACGCTCTCGCTCGACGGCGATCTCTCGTTCACGCGCGCGCGCCTGGGGCTCGCGGGCGCGAGCGAGCTCGTGCTGGCCTCGCCGTTCGACGTCGAGGCGCAGGCGCTGCTCTACCTGCCGCGCGACGCGCCCGATCCCGCGCGCCGCGGGCTGGGATCAGGCGATCGCCGACCACATCGTCGCGATCGTGCGCGCCAGCGAGGGGCGCGCGCTGTGCCTCTTCACGAGCTGGCGCGCGCTCGAGGCCGTGCGCCGCCTCGTGGCCGAAGAGCTCGGCGCCTACCCGCTGCTCGTGCAGGGCGAGGCGCCGCGCGAGCGCCTGCTCGAGGCCTTCCGCGCCGACGTCCACTCCGTCCTGCTCGCCACGCAGAGCTTCTGGCAGGGCGTCGACGTGCGCGGCGAGGCCTGCTCCTGCGTCGATCATCGACCGCCTCCCGTTCGCCGTGCCGAGCGATCCGCTCGTCGCGGGCCGCTGCGAGCAGATCGTGCGCGACGGCGGCTCGGCCTTCGACGACTACGCGCTGCCGCAGGCCGCGCTGATGCTGCGGCAGGGCTTCGGGCGCCTGCTGCGCTCGCATGACGACCGCGGCGTCGTCGCGGTGCTGGACGGCCGGCTCAGCACGGCGCGCTACGCGGAGCCCCTGCTCGCGGCGCTCGCCGGCGGTGCCCCGCGTGCACGAGATCGCCGATGTCGAGGCGTTCTTCGCGCGGTCAATCGAACTCGCACGATGATCTATGCTGAGGTTCGGTGAGCAAGCGTAAGCTCGAGGCAACGCGCCGGAACCAGGAACGCAAGGCGGCAGCGGGCCGCCGCACCCCTCCCGGTTACAAGCGCAGCAGCCGGCCGCTCCCTGGGCGGTCGTCGCATGCTGGGCGCGATCGGTGCCGTGGTCGCCGTCGCGGCTGCTCGGCGTCATCCTCTTCGCGACCAACGTGTTCGGGAGCGACAAGCAGGCCGGCATGAAGTCGCTGATCAAGAACGGCACCTGCGTCGAGACCGACTTCGCCAAGAGCATGGGCCGCACGCACACGACGAACCCGAAGACGAAGGTCGTCTACACGCAGTCCGATCCGCCCACGTCGGGCAAGCACTACCAGGTGCCGCCGCCGCTCATGATCTACGACGAGCCGGTGCCGCAGTGGATCCTCCTGCACGCGCTCGAGCACGGCAACATCCTCGTGCAGTACGGCAACAAGGTCTCGGCGGCCGACAGGGCCGCCCTGCGCGCCGCCGTGCTCAGCCACCGGACGCACACGCTGATGGCGCCGTACCCGAAGCTCGGCAAGCGCGTCGTCTACACGGCCTGGCAGCGCATGCTGAGCTGTCAGGGCTTCCAGGAGGACGCGCTGATCGGTGCGCAGGCCAAGTGGGCCGGCATGAAGGGCGTCGCACCCGAGGCGCGCGGCGTTCAACACGCCGGGCGCGGGCGTGCTCACCGGCACCGGCTGGTAGCGCCCGGCTAGAACGCGGCGAGCGCGAGGCGCAGGAGCGCCGGCTTCTCCGCCAGCGGCGGATACGTGACGAGCGCCTGGCCGACGTAGCGCCGGTCGACGTGGAAGCGGCTGCGCGACTCGACGAAGCCCTCGCGCAGCTCCAGCGCGCGGCCCTCGGCGATCTCCTCGATCGCGCACGCGCCGGCCCGTTGCGCGCGCTGCGAGCTCGAGCGGCTCCGCGGTCGAGGCGAAGAGCACGAAGCCGTCGCCATGGCCCAGGCAGAGCGGCCGCGACGCGCGGCGCGCGAGCGTCAGCCGTCCGGGCTCGCCATCCCAGAGCACGCCCACGGCTGCGCTCCCGCGCACCTCGGTGAGCGCCTCCGCGATATCGCCGTAGCGGTCGGCCAGCATCGCGATGGCCTCGGAGTCGACCGTGATGTGCGGCGTCGAGCGCGGGACGCCGTGGCGCCGGAAGAGCGCGTCGTCGTTGTCGAGATGGCCGTTGTGGACGACGACGCGCGTCCGTAGCGCACGGGGTGGTTGTTGTCGTTGACCGACGGCACGCCCTTCGTGTACCCGCGCACGTGGAAGATCGCCTCGCCGGCGCTCTCCGGCACGTCGACGTGCTCGACGAACTCGCGCAGGCGCAGCGACTCCTTGTGCACCTCGACGGTGCCGTCCGGGCGCGTGGTAGCCGTAGCCCGTCGCGTCGGTGCCGCGCTCGGCGATGCCCGCGAGCAGCAGCCGCGCGAGCGCGGTGCGCTCGAGCTCGACGCCCGGGGCGATCGTGAAGCCGGCGATTCCGCACATGACCTCAGGGTACTGCCGAGGCCCCCGATCGAGCGACAGATGCCCCCGGAGCGCGGGCTTCAGGGATCGCGGCCGAGCGCGTCGTCGAGGCTCAGGCGGCGCGAGACGGGCAGGAGCAGCATCAGCGCCGAGAGCAGGACGAGCATGAGATAGCCGTACAGCCACTCGCCGGGCGCGTTTGCGAGGAACAGCGTCATCACGATCGCCTGCAGCAGGCCGAGCGCGGCTCCCAGCCGCGTCACGATCCCGAACACGAGCGAGAGGCCCGTGAACAGCCCGACGATGAACAGCAGCCACCCGACGGCCGTCGTGTGAGGCACGAGGACGTCGCTGACGAGGCTCCGCACGGGCGGCGTCAAGCCGTGCGTGCGCGCGACCTCGAACGTGCGCGGCAGACCCCAGTAGTTGCCCTTGCCGAAGTCGGTCGGGAGCCTCCAGAGCAGGTTGACGAGCCAGAACACCCCCATGAAGACGCGTACGCCGGCCAGCGTCAGCAGCACGCGCTCGCGCTCGTCCATCCGTTCCACGCTAGCAGGGTGTGAGAAACGTCACGTTAGACTTGGCGCCGCCCGGGTGGTGGAACTGGTCAGACACGGCCGGCTTAAACCCGGCTGCCCTCCGGGGCATGCGGGTTCGAGTCCCGCCCCGGGCATCGCACGTCGGGCGCGCCGCCCCGTCGGTGCTCGGGCCGTCAGCCGTGCAGGGTGCCGCGGGCGGCCAGCAGCGCGCTGCCGTGCAGGTTGTCGCGCTCGGAGACGGTCGCCTCGGCGAGCCCGAAGCGGTCGAGCACGGCGCCCAGCACGACCAGCCCGGCGACGATCACCGGCGCGCGAGCCGGCTGCAGTCCCGGCACCCCGCGGCGCTCGGCGAGCGTCATCGCCGCCAGGCGCCGCTCCTGCATGCGCAACTGCTCGCGCGTGATGCGGGCGCCGTGGACGGCCTCGGGGTCGTAGCGTCCGTGCTGGATCGCGGCCACCGTCGTCGCGGTGCCCGCGACTGCCACGACCTGCCGCGTCGCCTCCACGATCTCGTCCGGCACGACCTGCAGCAGCCTGGAGACAGCATCGGCACAGGCCGCCAGCGCCTCCACTTCGACGATGTCCTCGCCCATGACGCGCTCCGTCATGCGCACGCACCCGGCCTGCAGCGAGCTCGACCAGGCGACGCCGCCGGCCGCGCCGAGCACGAGCTCGGTCGAGCCGCCGCCGACATCCACGACGAGCGTGCCGTCGAGCGAGCGCGGCTCTTCACCGGGCGCGTGGGAGCAGACGCCTGCGAAGGTCGCCGGGCTTCCTCCTCGCCGCGTCAGGAGCCTCGGCTCGAAGCCGGTCGCCGCGACGCGCGCGAGGAAGTCGTCACCGTTGGAGGCATCGCGTGCGGCGCTCGTTGCGACGGCCAGCATGCGCTCGGCCCCGAGTGCGTGGGCGCGCTCGGCGTAGCGCGCGAGCGCATCGGTCACGCGACGCATCGGCACCTCCCCGAGCGTGCCGCGCGGCGTCCACGCCCTCACCCAGCCGCGTGATCTCGAGCAGCCGCTCGACCTCCGCGACCGAGCCGTCGGAGCCGACGTCGGCGACGAGCAGGCGAGTCGAATTGGTGCCGGTATCGGCCGCCGCGACGCGCATCGCGGCAATCGTGCCAGGTCTTGCATCGGCACGGGGGTGCGCGCTACCATCCGGGACGACGACGCGGGGTGGAGCAGTCCGGTAGCTCGTCGGGCTCATAACCCGAAGGTCGCAGGTTCGAATCCTGCCCCCGCTATCGACGGAGGGCGCGCGCGTCTGCGGCGCCCTCCGCCGCGTTTTCGGGCGAGTTGCCCCGGGTATGGTGCCCGCATGACACCCCGCGGCAGGCTCGCCGGGCTGGTCGACGCGACACTCGAGGCGAGCGTGATCGGGGGCTTCTCGCGCATCGGTCCCGCAGTGCGCGGGCGCGTCGAGCACTGGGCCGATCCGCCCCGCCTGGACGGGCGCGTGTGCCTGGTCACCGGCGCGAGCGGAGGACTCGGGCTTGCGGCGAGCCTCGGGATGGCCCGGCTCGGGGCCTCGCTCCGGCTGCTCGTGCGCGATGCGGCGCGCGGCGAGGACGGCCCGTCGCCGGATCGTCGCGCGAGACGGGCAACGAGGACGTGCGCTGCGAGCTCGTCGACATCTCGTTGCGCCGCTCCGTGCGCGCCTGCGCCGAGCGCCTGCTCGCGAGCGAGCGAGCCCGTGCACGTGCTCGTGCACAACGCCGGCGTGCTGCCGCGCGAGCGGCGCGAGACCGAGGAGGGGCTGGAGCTGACGTTCGCGACGAACGTGCTCGGGCCGCACCTGCTCACGCGCCTCCTGCGCGAGCGCCTGATCGCGAGCGCGCCGGCGCGCGTGCTGTTCGTGTCCTCCGGCGGCATGTACACGCGCCGCCTGGACGTCGACGACCTGCAGTCGCGCCGGGGCGCGTTCGACGGGCGCGTCGCCTACGCGCGCAGCAAGCGCGCCGAGGTGGTGCTCGCCGAGCGCTGGGCCGAGGAGCTCGCGGGCACGGGCGTCGTCGTGCATGCGATGCACCCGGGCTGGGCCGACACGCCCGGGATCAAGACCTCGCTCCCAGGCTTCCAGCGCATCATGCGGCCCGCTGCTGCGCACGCCCGAGCAGGGCGCCGACACCATCGTCTGGCTGGCGGCGGCCGAGGAGCCGGCGCAGGTCACCGGGCGCTTCTGGTGCGATCGCCACGTGCGCGCGACGCACCGGCTCGCCCGCACGCAGCGAGACTGCCGAGGATCGGGATCGGCTCTGGCACGGCGCTGGACGCGCTCGCTGCGGGCGCCTCCGCGCGGATATGATCATGCCTCGGGGCAACGACTCTGATTAGGAGCCGACGCGTGGCTGGTATCACACTCGACGGCGTCAGCAAGGTCTTTGCGGGCGGCGTGCAGGCGGTCGACAACGTCTCGCTGGAGATCGGCGACGGCGAGTTCATGGTCCTCGTCGGCCCGTCCGGGTGTGGCAAGACGACGATCCTGCGCATGGTGGCCGGGCTCGAGGAGGTCACCGACGGCGAGATCGCGATCGGCGATCGCGTCGTGACCGATCTGGCGCCGAAGGATCGCGACATCGCGATGGTGTTCCAGAACTACGCGCTCTACCCGCACATGACGGTCGAGCAGAACCTCGGCTTCGGGCTCAAGCTGCGCAAGACGCCGAAGGTCGAGATCAAGCGCCGCGTCGACGACGTCGCGCACATCCTCGGCCTCGATCCGCTGCTCAAGCGCAAGCCGGCGGCGCTCTCGGGCGGCCAGCGGCAGCGCGTCGCGATGGGGCGCGCGATGGTGCGCGAGCCGCGCGCGTTCCTGATGGACGAGCCGCTCTCGAACCTCGACGCCAAGCTGCGCGTGCAGATGCGCGCCGAGCTCGCGCGCCTGCGCGACCGGCTCAAGACGACGACCGTCTACGTCACGCACGATCAGGTCGAGGCGATGACGCTCGGCGACCGCGTGGCGGTCATGCGCGACGGCGTGCTGCAGCAGTGCGACACGCCGCAGAACCTCTTCAAGTTCCCGGTCAACCTGTTCGTGGCGGCGTTCATCGGCTCGCCCGCGATGAACCTCGTCGAGGCCAAGGTCACCGGCGGCAACGTCGAGTTCGCAGGCTTCTCGCTGCCGGCGCCGCCGCGCGAGGGCCTGGCGGCCTACGAGGGCCGCAGCGTGATCCTCGGCATCCGGCCGTCCGACTTCGACGACGCCGCGCTCGGTCGCGACCCCGACCTGCCCGACGATCTCCGGCGGTCGCGTCCGTGGTCGAGGAGCTCGGCTCCGAGGTGCACGTGCTGTTCGGCGTCGACGCGCCGCCGGTCTCGAGCGACGCGGTGCGCGCCGCCGAGGAGTCCGACGAGGAGGGCGGCGCCCGCCTCATCCACGACGAGGCCGAGCGCTCGACGTTCACGGCGCGCGTGTCCGCCGCCTCGACCGTCAAGGCTCGGCGAGCCGATCACGCTGACGGTCAACCACCGTGCCATGCACGCCTTCGATCCCGCCACGGGCGAGTCGATCGGCGTCAAGGCGCTGGCGTCGCCGCAGCTGAGCCGTGCACGCTACGGCAGGACGACCACGCAGTCGATCTCGACCTTGATGCCGCCCGGGCAGCGCGGCGACCTGGACGGTCGTGCGCGCGGGCCTCGGCTCGGAGAAGAACGTCGCGTAGACGCCGTTCATGGCCGTCGAAGTCGTTGATGTCGGCGAGGAAGCACGCCGCAGCGCACGACGTCGTCGAAGCCGGCGCCGGCCGAGGCGAGGATGCGCCCGACGTTCTCGAGCGTGAGGCGCGTCTCTTCCTCGACGCGAGGCCGGCGTCGTAGGCGCCGTCGATCAGCGGCCCCTGGCCCGAGACGTAGAGAAAGCGGCCTTCGGCGATGATCCCGGGGCTGTAGGCGCCGGCCGGCGTGGTTCCTTGCACGGGCGTTCGAGTCATGCGCGCCATCGTCGCAGATGCGCTGCCGCCCCTGCGAGAATCGACCTCCCGTTCCGCGACCCGGAGACCACATGACCCGCGCCGTCCGCTTCCAGGGGCCTGGCCCCGGCATCCGCATCGGTCGTCTCGAAGACGACGCAGTCTGGGACGCCGGCGCGGCGCCGGCCGTCGGCTTCGCCCCGACCGCCGAGGCCTGGGAGCGCGTGCGCGAGGCCTCCGGCGCGTGCTTCCGGCTCGACCAGGTCACGCTGCTCGCGCCCGTCGTGCCGTCCGAAGCTGATCTGCATCGGCCTCAACTACCGCCTGCACGCCGAGGAGACCGGCGCGTCGATCCCGACCGAGCCCGTCGTCTTCTGCAAGCTGCCCAACTCCTACTGCGGCCCGGGCGATGCGATCGTGCTGCCGAAGGACGAGCCGAGCCCCGACTACGAGGCCGAGATGGCGCTCGTCATCGGCACGCGCATCCGCCGCGCCGACCGCGCGGCGGCGCGCGCGGCGATCGGCGGCATCACGGCGCTCAACGACGTCTCGGCGCGCAAGGCGCAGCGCAGCTCGGGCGGTCAGTTCGTGCGCGGCAAGAGCTTCGACACGTTCGCGCCGCTCGGCCCCTGCATCACCGACGCGAGCGACCTCGATCCCAACAACCTCGTCGGTGCGCATGACGCTCTCGGGCGAGCTCATGCAGGACTCCAGCACGTCGGACATGATCTTCGACGCCGAGGACCTGATCGTCTACGTCTCGGCGGCCATCACGCTCGAGCCGGGCGACGTGATCGCCACCGGCACGCCGAGCGGCGTCGGCATGGGCCGCGACCCGCAGCGCTGGCTGCGCGACGGCGACGTCTGCGAGGTCGAGATCGAGAGCGTCGGGGTGCTCAGCAACCCGGTCGTCGCCGAGTAGCGCTACAGCGCGCTGACGGCGGCGACCAGCGCGTTGAGCGAGGCCTTGGCGTCGCCGAACAGCATCGAGCAGTTCGGCTCGTAGTAGAGCGCGTTGTCGACGCCGGCGAAGCCCGTGCCGAGCGAGCGCTTGAGCACGATCACCTGCTTGGCGCGGTCGACCTCGAGGATCGGCATGCCGTAGATCGGGCTCTCGGGCGAGGTGCGCGCGGCGGGGTTGGTGACGTCGTTCGCGCCGACGACGAGCACGACGTCCGTGCGCGCGAACTCGGGGTTGATGCGCTCCATCTCGTAGAGCTGCGGATACGGCACGTCGGCCTCGGCCAGCAGCACGTTCATGTGCCCCGGCATGCGGCCCGCGACCGGGTGGATCGCGTAGCGGACGTCGATCCGCCGTGCCTCGAGCAGGTCGGCGAGCTCGCGCGCGACGTGCTGGGCCTGCGCGACCGCGAGGCCGTAGCCCGGCACGATCACGACGCGGTTGGCGTAGGCCAGCAGCACGGCCGCGTCCGCCGCGCCGAGCGAGCGCACGCTGCCGCCCGTCGTCCCCGCGCCCGCCGCGGCCGGCCCGCCGCCGCCGCGTGCCGAACGCGCCGAAGAGCACGTTCGTGAGCGGGCGGTTCATGGCCTGGCCCATCATCCGCGTGAGCAGCGTGCCGGAGGCGCCCACGAGCGTGCCCGAGACGATCAGCAGGTCGTTGTGCAGGACGAAGCCCGAGGCGGCCGCCGCGATGCCCGTGAACGAGTTGAGCAGCGAGATGACGACGGGCATGTCGGCGCCGCCGATCGGCAGCACGAAGAGCACGCCGAGCAGCAGCGCGAGCGCGCCGGCCGCGACGAGGCGCGACTCGCCGTCGCTGAAGCTGATGCTCGCCGCGAGCATCGACGACGGCGGCGGCGATCAGGCGCGTTGACCGCCTTCTGGCCGGGATAGGTGATCGGGCGGCCGCCGATCAGCTCCTGCAGCTTCGCGAAGGCGACCAGCGAGCCGGAGAACGAGATTGCAGCCGATCACGAGCGAGAGCGCGATCGCGATCGTCTCGGCCAGCGCCGCCCGGCCGGGCTCGGGCGCGATGCGGTGGTACTCCGCCAGCGCGATCAGCGCCGCGCCGCCGCCGCCCACGCCGTTGAACAGCGCGACCATCTGCGGCATCGCGGTCATCTTCACGGCCCGCGCCGAGACGAGGCCGATCGCGCCGCCGACGACGATCGCGACGGCGATCGCGCCAGTAGCTGACGACGCCCTCGTCGGCCAAGCGTGGCCGCGATGGCGGCCAGCATGCCGGCTGCCGCGATCGTGTTGCCGCTGCGCGCGGTGGCCGGGTGCGAGAGCCGCTTGAGGCCGACGACGAACGCGATGATCGCGAGCAGGTCGATCAGCTGGATCGCCTCGCTGCGACTCACCTCTCGTCCTTGCGCCGGAACATCTGCAGCATGCGGTCGGTCACGACGAAGCCGCCGACGACGTTGATCGCGCCGAAGACGACGGCGATCAGGCCGAGGATCGTCGAGATCCCGCTGCCGCCGACGCCGGCGACGAGGATCGCGCCCACGATCACGATGCCGTGGATCGCGTTCGTGCCCGACATGAGCGGGGTGTGCAGCATCGTCGGCACCTTCGAGATGACCTCGAAGCCGACGAACACCGCGAGGGCGAGCACGGTCAGCTCGTGAATCAGTTGCGCGTTCACTTCAGGCGCTCCAGGACGGCGGGATTGACGACGGCGCCGTCGCGGCAGACGAGGCAGCCCGCGATCACGGCGTCGTCCGCGGTCGACGCTCGACGCGCCCCTCCTGCAGGCAGACGCCGAGCAGTTCCGTGAGGTTGCGCGCGTACAGGCGGCTCGCGTCGTACGGCATCGCGGCCGCGGGGTTGCGGTCGCCGACGATCGTCACGTTCTCGCGCACGACCGTCGCGCCCGGCTCGGTGAGCTCGCAGTTGCCGCCCGCCTCCGCCGCCAGGTCGACGATCACCGATCCGGGCCGCATCGAGGCGACCATGTCGGCGCCGATCAGCTGCGGCGCGGCGCGTCCCGGCACGAGCGCGGTCGTGATGACGACGTCGCTCGCCGCAACGTGCTCGGCGAGCAGCTCGCGCTGCAGGCGCTGCGTCTCCGCCGAGAGCTCCTGCGCGTAGCCGCCGCTCGTCTCGCCCGTCTCGGGCAGCTCGACCTCGAGGAACGTCGCGCCGAGGCTCTCGACCTGCTCGCGCACCACCGGGCGCACGTCGAACGCGCTCACGACCGCGCCGAGGCGGCGAGCCGTCGCGATCGCCTGCAGCCCGGCCACGCCGGCGCCGAGCACGAGCACCTTGGCGGGCGGCACCGTGCCGGCGGCGGTCATGAGCAGCGGGAAGTAGCGGGGCAGCAGCGTCGAGGCGACGAGCACCGCCGCGATAGCCCGCGATGTTGGCCTGCGAGGAGAGCGCGTCCATCGTCTGCGCGCGCGTGATGCGCGGCACGAGCTCGACCGCCAGCGCGGTCAGCGCCGCGGGCAGCGAGTGCCTGGCTCAGCTCCGGGCGATCGAGTGGCCGGAGGTACGAGATCAGGAGCGCGTCGGCGGGCAGCGCGGCGATCTCGTCGTCGGAGGGAGGCGCGACGCGCAACACGACGTCGGCGCCTGCCAGAGCGGCGGCGGCGTCGGCGACGAGCTCGGCGCCGTGCGAGCGCATAGCTCTCGTCGGGGTATCCGGCTGCGATGCCCGCGCCGCGCTCGAGGCGCACGCGCGCACCCGACTCGCCCAGGCGCTTGACCTCGTCGGGCGTGAGCGCGACCCGTCGCTCGCCGTCTGCCCGCTCGCGGCAGACGGCGACGAGCACGCCGGGTGCGGTGGTCTCCTCGGCCGGCTCCGTCACGCGGGGGAGTCGGGCTCCATGTGGGGGTAGCCGATGCTCAGCGGAGGCACGGAGGTCTCCTTGACGGCACGCGGCGACGACCAGCGCATGAGGTTGTTCGACCAGCCCGCCTTGTCGTTCGTGCCCGAGGCGCGGCCGCCGCCGAACGGCTGCTGGCCGACGACCGAGCCGGTCGGCTTGTCGTTGACGTAGAAGTTGCCGGCCGCGTGGCGCAGCTTGTCGTGCGCGAGCGCGACGGCAGCGCGATCGTCGGCGAAGACCGAGCCGGTCAGCGCGTACGGCGACGAGCCGTCGCACAGCTCCAGCGTCTCCTCGTAGCGCGACTCGGCGTACGGATAGACGGTCAGGCACGGCCCGAACAGCTCGCGCTCCATGGTGTCGAAGTGCGGATCGCTCGTCTCGCACGATCGTCGGCTCGACGAACCAGCCCACGCTGTCGTCGCAGCCGCCGCCGCAGACGATGCTCGCGCTCGTCGAGCGACTTCGCGAGCGTCGACGGCTTCGCTCAGCCGCGCGAACGCGCGACCGTCGATCACGGCGCCCATGAACGTCGTCAGGTCGGTCGGGTCGCCCTGGTGGATCTCGCCCACCATCGCGACCGCCCGCTCGCGCACCTCGGGCCAGAGCGTGTCGGGGATGTACGCGCGCGAGGCCGCCGAGCACTTCTGTCCCTGGTACTCGAAGGAGCCGCGCACGAGCGCCGTCGCGACGGCCTGCGGGTCGGCGGAGGCGTGCATGACGACGAAGTCCTTGCCGCCCGTCTCGCCGACGAGCCGCGGATAGGAGCGATAGCGGTCGATGCGCTCGCCGACCTCGCGGAAGAGCGAGCGGAAGATCGGGCTCGAGCCGGTGAAGTGCACGCCGGCGAACTCGGGATGATCGAAGCAGACCTCGGTGATCGGGCCGGGATCGCCCGGGCACGAAATTGATCACGCCGTCCGGCAGCCCGGCCTCGCGCAGGATCTGGAAGATCGAGCCAGTTGGAGAGGATCGCGGTCTGCGACGGCTTCCAGACGACCGTGTTGCCCATCAGCGCCGGCGCGGTCGGCAGGTTGCCGCCGATGGCCGTGAAGTTGAACGGCGTGACGGCGTAGACGAAGCCCTCGAGGCCGCGCTGCTCCATGCGGTTGTGGATGCCCGGCGTCGAGATCGGCTGCTGCTCCGCGATCTGCTCGGCGAAGTAGACGTTGAAGCGCCAGAAGTCGGCCAGCTCGGCGGCCGCGTCGATCTCGGCCTCGCGCACGGTCTTGCCCTGGCCGAGCATCGTCGCCGCGTTGACCCGCTGCCGCCATGGGCCCGCCAGCAGGTCGGCGGCGCGCAGCGAGCACGGCGGAGCGGTCCGCCAGCGACCAGGCGCTCCAGTCGTGGCGCGCCGCGAGCGCGGCGTCGATGGCCTGCGCCGCCTCGGCCGGCCCCGCCGCGCTCCAGGTGGCGCACACGCGCTCGCGCAGGTGCGGCTCGCGCTGCTCGCGCACCTCGTTCGTCATGCGCTCTCGTCCGCCGATGACGAGCGGGACCTCGGGTTGCTCGCCGCGCAACCGCTCGAGCTCGCGTTTGATCTCGGCGCGCTCGGGCGACCCCGGTGCGTAGGTGAGGGCTGGCTCGTTGCGGACGGGCGGGACGTTGCTCATGTGTGCATGGTGGCTCAGGCCGCGGCGATCATGCGCCGCAAGACCAGCGGGAGGATGCCGCCGTGGCGGAGGTACTCGGCGTCGGCAGGCGAGTCGATGCGCGCGAGCACCTCGAATTCCGTCCTGCGGCCGTCGTCGGCGGTGGCCTCGACGGTCAGGCGCTGCGTGCGGTGCGACGCCGCCCGCGATGCCGCGGATCGTGAAGCGCTCGCGGCCGTCGAGGCCGAGCGAGGCAGCCGACTGGCCGTCGACGTACTCCAGCGGAAGCACGCCCATGCCCACGAGGTTGGAGCGGTGGATGCGCTCGAAGCTCTCGGCGATCACGGCGCGGATGCCGAGCAGCAGCGTGCCCTTGGCCGCCCAGTCGCGCGACGAGCCGGAGCCGTACTCCTTGCCGACGAGCGCCACGAGCGGCACGTTCTCGGCCGCGTAGCGCTCGGCGGCGTCGAAGATCGTGAGCGGATCGCCCGAGGGCAGGTGCGCCGTGTAGCCGCCCTCCTTGCCGCCCGCGAGCGCGTTGCGCAGGCGGATGTTGCCGAACGTGCCCGCGCACCATGACCTCGTGGTTGCCGCGGCGCGCGCCGAACGAGTTGAAGTCGCGCGGCTCGACGCCGTGCTCCGTCAGGTAGCGGCCGGCGGGCATGTCGCGCGGGATCGCGCCGGCGGGCGAGATGTGGTCGGTCGTGACCGAGTCGCCGAGCAGCACGAGGCAGCGCGCGTCGACGACGTCGGTCGAGCGGGCTGCGGCTCGGGCTGCATGTCCTGGAAGAACGACGGCTCGCGCACGTAGGTCGAGGCCGTCGTCCCAGGCGAAGAGCGCGCCCTCCGGGGCCGGCAGCGCGCTGCCAGCGCTCGTCGCCGTCCCAGATCGTCGCGTACTCGCGCTCGAACAGCTCGGGCGAGACGCTGGCCTCGATGGCCGCGCGCACCTCGCCGCTGGACGGCCAGAGCTCGCGCAGGTAGACGTCGGCGCCCGCGCTGTCGGTGCCGAGCGGCTCGTGCTCGAGGTCGACGTCGATCGAGCCCGCCAGCGCGTAGGCGACGACGAGCGGGGGAGAGGCGAGGTAGCTGGCGCGCACGAGCGGGTGGATGCGGCCCTCGAAGTTGCGGTTGCCCGAGAGCACGGCGCAGACGGCGAGCTCGTCGTCGCGCACGGCCTCGGAGATCTCGTCCGAGAGCGGGCCCGAGTTGCCGATGCAGGTCGTGCAGCCGTAGCCGACGAGCTGGAAGCCCAGCGTGTCGAGCGGCTCCTGCAGCCCGGCCGCCGCGAGGTAGTCGGTGACGACGCGCGAGCCGGGCGCGAGGCTCGTCTTGACGTGCGGGGCGGCGCGCAGCCCGCGCGCGACGGCGTTGCGGGCGAGCAGGCCGGCGGCGACCATCACGGACGGGTTGGACGTGTTGGTGCAGGACGTGATCGCGGCGATCACGACGCTGCCGTCGTGCACGAGCTTGCCGTTGGCGACTCTCGCGCTGCGGATAGGCCGCGCGGAAGCTGGCGGGCACGTCGGCCAGCGGCACGCGGTCCTGCGGGCGGCGCGGGCCGGCCAGGCTCGGGACGACGGCGTCGAGGTCGAGCTCGACCAGCGTGCTGAAGTCGGGCGTCGGATCGCCGTCGCGCCGGAACAGGCCCTGCTCCTTGCGTGACGGTGTCCACGAGCGGCACGAGCGTCGTCGCGGCCCGTGGCGCGCAGGTAGCGGAGCACCTCGTCGTCGACGGGGAAGAGCGCGGCGGTGGCGCCGTACTCGGGCGACATGTTGGAGAGCGTCGCGCGGTCGGCGAGCGAGAGCGCCGAGAGGCCGTCGCCGCAGAACTCGACGAAGCGCCCGACGACGCCGTGCGCGCCGCAGCAGCTCGGTCAGCGTCAGCACGAGGTCGGTCGCGGTCACGCCCTCGCGCAGCGCGCCGGCCATGCGCACGCCGACGACCGAGGGCGTGCCGAGCTCGAGCGGCTCGCCCAGCATGACCGCCTCGGCCTCGATGCCGCCGACGCCGAAGCCGAGCACGCCGAGGCCGTTGATCATCGTCGTGTGCGAGTCGGTGCCGACCAGCGTGTCGGGCACGGCGACGCCGTCGCGGATTGCCACGACGCGCCCGAGATGCTCGAGGTTGACCTGGTGCACGATCCCCATGCCGGGCGGCACGACGCGGAACGAGCCGAAGGCGCCCTGGGCCCAGCGCAGCAGCAGGTAGCGCTCGACGTTGCGCTCGTACTCGCGCTCGATGTTGTGCGCGTAGGCCTGCAGCGTGCCGGCCTCGTCGACCTGCACCGAGTGGTCGATCACGAGGTCGCAGGGCACCGAGCGGGTCGACGCGCGACGGATCGCGGCCGGCGCGCGCCATGGCCGCGCGCATCGCGGCGAGGTCGACCACGGCGGGCACGCCCGTGAAGTCCTGCAGCAGCACGCGCGCCGGGAAGAACGGCACGCGCTTGCCCTCGCCCGGAGCGGCCGGCCAGCCCGCCAGCGCGAGCACGTCCTCCTCGCGCACGTGCAGCCCGCCGGCGTTGCGCAGCAGTCCCTCGAGCAGGATGCGCACCGTGTGCGGCAGCCGCTGCGTGTCGGCCGCGCCGCTCTCGTCGAGCCGGTTGATCCGGAACAGATCGGGCATCCCCGGGAGGCTCGCCCTCGCGCCAAACACGTCGCTTCCCATCCTCTGGACTCTATCGCCGCGCGTGCCCGGCGCCGTCCGCCTCGTCAGTCGCCGAGGGTGGCCAGGTCGGCGAGGATCTTGTCGATCTGCGCGATCAGCGAGACGTGGCCCTCGTCCTCGAACAGGTGCGCCCGGGCGTTCGGGATCTCGGCCACGAGCCACTCGCCGTGGGCGTACGGCACCATGCGGTCCTGGCGGCCCTGCCAGACGGCGACCGGGATCGTGATGCCCGAGAGCTCGAAGCCCCAGTCCCGTGCGAACGCCAGGTCGTCGTCGCGCCAGCCGGCGACGCCGTTCTCGACGGCGCCGCGGAACGCGAACGCGAGCTCGTCGGAGAGGCGTTCCCGTGACCGCGGCCTTGTCGACGCTGGAGAGCAGCCCGCCCATGCCCTCGGCGAGCTCGGCGCCAGAGATGTTCGCGAGACCCTCGACGTCCGGCTGCAGGTGGGCCACGAGCTCGTCCACGCCTGCGAGCGTGGCCGTGAATTCCTCGACATTGGACTGATCCATGCCGTCCAGCCAGTCGAGACCGCGTGCGCCATAGGGCGCGACGCTCGCAAGCAGCGCTGCTGCCTTGCATCGACCGGGCAGCAGTGCCGCGCAGGCGAGCGCATGCGGCCCGCCGCCCGACCAACCGAGCGTGCGGAACTCGTGCACGCCGAGCTCGTCGAGCAGCGCGACGGAGTCCTCGACGACGTCTGCGACGCTCCGGCCAGGCCGTTCCGTCGAGCGGCCGTAGCCGGGACGCGAATAGCCGATCAGGCGGACACCAGCGGCGCTCGCGGCGCCGGTGACTCCGCTGAAGTCGGCAGTCGCGCCCGGGGTGCCTGTGTGGAACAGGACCGCCGGCCCGTCCAGCCGGCCCGTGACGCGGTATTCGAGCTGCCGTCCGTCGGGCGTGGTCATGAGCGAGGTGTCTGCAGGCATTGCGCGATCCTACGTCAGCCGGCGAGGGCGACGAGGTCGGCCGACGCTCCGTCCCTGGCGCTCGCTGGATCGGCCGTAGCCCGGGTGCGAATAGCTGACCGTGCGTGCGTGACTTCGGCAACGGCCAAATGGCACACGCCGCGAGTGCCACTTGGCGGTTCAGCGAGCCACGGCGCCCGTCGGCCAAATGGCACACGCCGCGAGTGCCACTTGGCCGCGAGCGACTTCTCTACCCTGCCTGCATGGCCGCGCTCGCCGACACGGCGCTGACGACGCTGAGCACGGACGCGACCGATCCGCGGGCGCGGGGGCTCGCGGCCGGGTCCGCCCTGGCCGAGCCCGCGGCGCTCTCCCTGGCGGCGTACCTTCCGATCTTCGCGAGCTCCGGGCACGACCTCGATGACGTGCGGCGCTTCGGCGCGCGCGTGCTCGAGCGCACCGCGAGCTGGCACCCGCCGCTCGCGGCGGAGCTCGAGGCGTTCGCGCTGGGCGCCGGGCTGGAGCCTGAGCTGGTCGCGGCGCTCAACGGGCGCACCGAGCTGCTCGCGATTGCCGAGTGCACGACCGTCGGGCGCTGCGAGAGCGCGGAGGGGCCGTGGCTCGCGCAGAACTGGGACTGGTACGCCGACGACTCCCGAGCGCTGTCTCGTGTGGTCGGCGGCCGTCGAGGGCGCCCGCTTCGCGACGATGACCGAGGCCGGCATCCTGGCCAAGGTCGGCGTCTCGACGCGCGGGATCGCGGTCGCGCTCAACATCCTCTACCACGCGAGCGACGGCACGGGGCGAGCTGGGCGTGCCCGTGCACCTCGTCCTGCGGCGACTGCTGGAGGAAGCCGCGAGCACCGGCGACGCCTGGGAGCTGCTGCGCGAGACGCCGTACTCGGCCTCCAGTTGCGTCACCGTGATCGACGCCGACGGCGAGGGCGCCTGCTTCGAGCTGTCACCCGCCGGCGTCGCGCGCATCGAGCCGCGCGACGGCCTTCTCGCCCACACCAATCACTTCCTCGACGACGCGCTGGCGGCAGGCGAGGCGGAACAGCCCGCCGCGTGGCTGCCCGGCTCGCGGGCGCGCCTGGCGACCGCGCGGCGCGCGGCGCCGCGCGGCCTCGGCGAGGCGCTCGCCCTGCTCGCCGACCACGCGTCGGATCCGCAGCCGATCTGCCGCCATGCCGAGGATCCCGGAGTGCCCGGCCGGCCGCTCGGTCGACACGGTCGTGTCGCTCGCCATGCGCCCGGGAGTGCCCGGAGTTGCGCGTGGCCGCCGGGCAGCCGTGCGAGTGCGCCTTCCTGCCCTACGCGGTCTGACAGGACGTCAGGCGCCAGGCGGAGCGCACCTCGGGCGGCACCGCCGGGCAGTGCGCACGGGTGGCGCCGAGATCGCGCCAGCCGTCGTGGCCGTTCCAGCTGAAGCGCTCGACGACGACCGCGCCGCTCGGGCGCGCGAACCTCGCCAGCGCCCAGAGCACGCCGACGTGCGTCGCCTCGCGCAGCGCCTTCGGGCGGCCGGCGCAGCGCATCGGGGTGCGCGTGCGCGAAGGCCTTCTGCACCGCGCGCCAGTGGGCCTTCGGCGGACTCACGACGTGCGCGCGATAGGAGAGGGCGCCGCTGACGCCGCCGCGATCATCGGCGGCGAGACGAGAAGCTGGCCTGTCCTGGGGTGGCGCGCGTCGCCAGGACGCCGAACGCGAGCGCCGCGACAGCGGCGAGCGTTGCCGTGACGAGCATCCACCTCATGCATCTGACACTAGTTGCAGTTGGCGCGAATCCTCGGGCCGGCAGCTACAACGTCGCGACCGCGTCGTCGGTGGCCTTGCGGCAGGACTTGCCGCTCGCCGGGGTCGACGAGCCGGCAGAGCGCATCCGCCATGCCGCGCCCGTGCCGGTCGTAGACGGCGTTGGCCGCGGCTCCGGCGATGCACTCGACGCGGTGCGCTGCAGCGCCCATGCGGCACTGCTTGACGACCTTGCCCGGATTCGAGCAGCGCCGCCCCCGAGATGTCTCGGCCCATGCTGCGGTAGCAGGTGCCCACGTAGCGCGCCTCGACGCGGTCGCAGATCCCGAACGCGACCGGCAGGTTCCAGTTCTTGACCTGCAGGACGTACGAGGTCTGCATCAGGTAGCAGGACGGCTTCTCCTGCTCCTGCGACGGCGTCGCACGGGTAGATCGGATCGCTCGGCTTGAGGTCGACTGGCGCGGTGCATGCCACTGCCGTTGGCGACGATGTTCTGCATGAAGACGCCGCTGTAGCACGACTGGCGCTCCCAGCTGTGCCTGATCACGTTGCAGAAGCGCAGCGCATGGAAGATGTCCTGCGTGAAGCGGATCGTGAGCCCGTGGCCGAGGCCGTGCCAGCAGTTGTAGTAGGCCAGCGAGTAGGGGTGGGACGGATCCTGCGTGCAGATGCCGTTCATCTTGGTGCGCAGCTGCTTGTCGTCGAACTGCGAGATGTAGCTCTCCATGAGGCCGTGGTGGTAGCCCGACCAGCACGTCTCGCGCGCGTACTGCTCCGCGGCCGTGACGCTCTTGTACTTCGCGTACGCGAGGTGGCCGATCTCGTGCGCGAGCGGATGGCAGGTGCGCTTGACGTAGGCGTCCGACTTGTAGAGCGCGTCCAGGTCGTCCAGCGCGACGCCGGGATCCTGGGCGTCGACGATCGCGCGGAAGGCCCGCTGGTAGCAGCCGAACGTCTCCTCCTGTCTTGCAGGCGGCGAGCCCGCCGCTGCCGGACACCTCGGCCGTGCCCACCGTGGCCGGCGCGATCGCGCTCGCCGTCGCCGCATGCGTCGCGAGCCGCCGAGGTTCGCCGCGCCGTAGCCGAGGCCCGCACCGATCAGCAGCGTGCAGAAGGCGAGCACGGCTGCGCGCGCGGAGCTCATAGCGGCGAAATCTAGCCGCGAATGACGGATCCGAGGTCGTCGCGACGACCTGCGCTCAGGACGATCGCAGCTCCTGCCAGGCCTGCTCCCATTGCGCGAACGGCACGCAGATCCGGCCTCCGCCGCAGTTCTCGACAGGCGTGTGGCGGAACGCGATGCGCTTCAGGAACGCGCCGCGCGCGTCGGCGTGCAGCGCCTTGCAGGCCGCGCTGCCGAGCGCGGCGCAGGCACCGCGGTTGACGGGCGTGGCGCCGAAGTAGCGCGCCACCTGGGCCTGCACCCGCGCCTCCGAGGCGTAGCGCATCCAGCGATAGGCGCAGCCGGGGTGGAGCGCCTGGGCACCGAGCATCCAGAGGTCGATCTCGCCCGGCGCGCCCTCGCGCGGGCAGCGTGATGCCCACGTTCGACGTTCTGGTCGCGGATCTGGCTCGCCGTGTACCAGTCGCCCGCGCCGACGTCGACGAGGCCGCCGGCGAACGCGTCGATCTCGTCGCCCGGCAACTGCCAGAGCGCGCCCGCGAGGTGCATGCGGCGCTTCGTGAGCGCGACGGCCGCGGTGAACTGGACCTCGTCGAGCGCGTAGGGGTCGGTGATCGCCGAGCGTGGGCTCGAGCTTGCGCAGGGACGAGCGCCGCATCGCCGATCTCGAGCGGCGTGTCCTCGAGCGACACGCGCCCGAGCCGCGCCTTCGTGTTCCACGAGAGTGGCGCCCACGTCGCGGGCGCGTGCTTGCGGATCGTCTTGCGCCAGAGCTCGCAGGCGCGGCGACCAGAGGAAGGAGACGCCGTAGCGGCGCGCACCGGCGCGCCCCGCCGCCGGGTCGCGGAACGGCGCGCGGAAGCTCGCGCGCTGGGGCACGAGCGCGGGGTTGAGGGCGCGCGCCGCGCCGTCCTGGACGACGGCGTAGGCGATGCTCCCCGGGATCGAGGCGACGTCGAACGCGTAGCCGCTGGCCGCGCGCCGCAGGCTCTCGGCGCTGTCGGCGTAGCGCACCTCGACGCGGCAGCCGGTGCTGCGCTCGAACGGCTTGACCCAGGCGTTCTCGGCGTAGCCCTGACGTGCGAGCAGCCGCAGCGTGCCCTCGGCGCGCGGCAGCGTCGAGGCCGGCGCGGACGGTCCGGCCGGCGGACGTATCGGCCGTCGAGCCGCTCGTGCCGCAGGCCGTGACGAGGCAGGCCAGCGCAACAGCGGGCAGCGCCCAGCGGGCGGCGCGCACGCGCCATCAGGTGGACTGCGCGCCGGCCACGGCCGCCAGCGTGCCCAGGTCCTCGGCCGCCGCACGCCCGTCGGCCGTGCCGGTGGTCAGGCGCTGGGCGAAGTACACGGGCACGATGCTCAGCACGACCACGACGGCCGCCACGACGTTGATCTCGGAGCCGCTGCCGCCGGTGCGCAGGCCCGTCCAGATCCAGATCGGGATCGTCGTGTTGCCGCCGGCCGTGAAGATCGTGACGATGACCTCGTCCCACGACAGCGCGAAGGCCAGCAGCGCCGCCCGCGACGAACGCGCTGCGGAGCTCCGGGAAGAGCACGTAGCGGAACGTCTGCAGCCCGTTGGCGCCGAGGTCCATCGACGCGTCCTCGATCGACGGCTGCATGCGGCGCAGGCGCGCGATCACGTTGTTGAAGACGATCACGATGCAGAACGTGGCGTGCCCGATCATGATCGTCCAGAGCGAGAACGGGATGCCCGCGACGGCGAACGACGACTGCAGCGCGATGCCCGTGATCACGCCCGGCAGCGCGATCGGGATGACGAGCGAGGAACGAGACCGAGTTGACGCCGAAGAAGCGGTAGCGCGCGACCGCGAAGGCCGCTGCCGTGCCCAGCACGAGCGCGACGGCCGTCGCGGCGCAGGCCACCTTGAACGAGAGCACGAACGCGTCGCGCACCTCCTGGTCGTGCCAGGCGACGCTGAACCAGCGCGTCGAGAAGTGCTTGATCGGCCAGGTCTGGACGTTCGAGCGGTTGAACGCGTAGAGCACGATCACCGCGAGCGGGACGTACAGGAAGAGCACGACCAGCATCGTCCAGATGCGCAGCAGCGAGCCTGTGGTGCGCGATTCCATGATCAGAGATGGTCGAAGGCGCCGAGGCGCCTCGCGGCCAGGAGGTAGACGGCCATGATCGCGAGCGGAACCGTCGCGAACGCGGCCGCGAAGGGCGCGTTGTTGGCGATGCCGAAGTTGCTGTAGACGACGGAGCCGATCAGCTGGTGGTTGTCGCCGCCGACGATCGCGGGCGTGATGAAGTCGCCGAGCGTGAGCGAGAACGTGAAGATCGAGCCGGCCACCACGCCGGGGAACGCGAGCGGCAGCACGACCGTGCGGAACGTCGTCGAGCCCTTCGCGCCGAGGTCGCGCGAGGCCTCGATCAGCGAGCCGGGCACGCGTTCCAGCGCGGCGTAGACCGGCAGGATCATGAACGGCAGCCAGACGTAGGCGAACGCGATCGCCATCGCGAGCTCGCGTGAAGCCGATCTGCACGTTCAGGCCGAACGTCGCGAGGACGGAGTGCAGGATCCCGCCGTCGTCGAGGATCAGCCGGACGCTGTAGAGGCGGACGATGAGGCTCGAGAACAGCGGCACGGTGATCAGCACGAGCACGAGCCGGCGGGTGCGCGGCGTCGCGACGCGCGTGAGGTAGTAGGCCAGCGGGAATGCCAGCACGATGTCGACGAGCGTCGTGATCGCCGCGAAGCCGAGCGTGCGGGCGACGATCGAGCGGTAGACCGAGTCGCCCGTCAGGAACTCGCGGTAGTTGTCGAGGTTCCAGACGTGGATGGGGTTCGGCGAGAGCTCGTCGGCGCGCCAGAACGACTGCACGAGCAGGCTGCCGAGCGAGGCCAGGTAGACGCCGACCAGCCACGCCAGTGGCACCGCCAGCAGCAGGAGCAGCTTGAGCCCGCGGTGGCGGAAGAAGAAGGCGGAGAGCCGCGTGAGCGGGCTCTCCGCCTTCGTCATGGCGTCAGCGGCCGTCGTTCAGCCCTTGATCGACGTCCACGCCTGGACCCATTCGGAGTAGGGCGCGCAGTCGTTCTTGCCGTTGCCGCAGTCGCTGAGCGGCGTCTTCCAGAACTTGATGCGGTTGAGGTAGGCCGTGTCGCCGTCGGCGTGCAGCTGCTTGCAGAGCGTCGCCGAGCGCCTTGCACGACTGCAGGTTGGCCGGCGTGTAGGTGTTGAACTTGGCCACCTCGGCCTGCACCTTCGCGCCCGAGGCGTACTTCAGCCAGGCCTCCGCGCAGGGCTGGTTCTTGGGGTTCTTGGCCAGCATCCAGACGTCCGACCAGCCCGTCGCGCCTTCCTTGGGGATGGTCTGCGAGACCTTCATGCCCGCGCGCGTGAGCTGCGCGACCGCGAGCGGCCAGGCCGCGCCGAGCGTGGCTCCGCCGGTCTGGAAGATCTTGACCTCGTCGGTCGCGAAGCCCCAGTAGGCCTTGATCAGCGGCCGCTGCTGCTTGAGCAGCGCCACGGCGGCGTGGAGCTGGGCCGAGTTCAGCTCGTACGGATCCTTGATCCCGAGCGCGGGCTTCGTCTTCGACAGGTAGAGCGCCGCGTCGGCGATCTGGATCGGGTTGTTCGGGATCGTGATCTTGCCCTTGTTCTTGGGGTCGTAGAGGGCCGACCAGGAGTTCGTCGCGCCGGTGTACTTGGCCGTGTTCCACATCAGCACGTTCGGGCCCCACTGCCAGGGCAGCGCCGTAGTACTTGCCGCCGACGTAGTGGTTCGGGCCCTTGACGAGCTGCGGCGTGAGCTGCTTCCAGTTGGGGATCGTGCTCGGGTCGATCGGCTGCACGAGGCCGCTCGCGATGAGGCGGTTGGAGGCGTCGCCCGAGGCCGAGACGAGGTCGTAGCCCGCGTTCTTCTTCATGAGGTTGTACATCTCGTCCGAGCTGCCGGCGTACTGGTGCTGGACCGTGCACCCCGTCTGCTTCTCGAACGGCTTGACCCACTGATTCTCCGTGTAGCCCTCCCAGGCCACGACCTTGAGCGTCCCGCCGAGCTTCTTGCCCGCGGGCTTCGCGGTCGCTGCGACGCTCGTGGCGAGCAGGGCGGCCGTCGCCAGTGCGATGACGGCGATGCGCTTCTTCATCCGTTCTCCTCGCTCATTCGTTGCTGTCGTGATGGCGACGGCGTTGGCGTCGTTCCACACGACCTGTACCGGGCGACCCTGTGCGGCCCGTACTTCCGTAGACGTCTGCGAGAGGTTCTGCGCTAGTACGCCGAGTGCCGATCCGTCCTCGAGGCGCACGACGTAGCGCGTGATCGGCCCGAGGTAGACGACGTCCTCGATCGTCCCGAGCCGCGTCTCCTCGCCGGGCTGCGGGCGCGTAGTCCGGGTCCTCGAGGCGCAGCTTCTCCGGACGCACCGCGCGCCCGTCGCCCGAGCACGTTCGAGGTGCCGACGAAGTTGGCGACGAACGCCGTCGCCGGCCGCTCGTAGACCTCCGCCGGGCTGCCGATCTGCTCGATGCGGCCCTGGTTGAAGACGGCCAGGCGGTCGCTCATCGAGAGCGCCTCCTCCTGGTCGTGCGTGACGTAGATGAACGTGATCCCGACCGTCTGCTGGATGTGCTTGAGCTCGATCTGCATCTCCTGGCGGAGCTTGAGGTCGAGCGCGCCCAGCGGCTCGTCGAGCAGCAGCACGCCGGGCCGGTTGACGAGCGCGCGCGCCAGCGCGACGCGCTGGCGCTGGCCGCCGGAGAGCTGGCTCGGCTTGCGCCGGGCGAGCTCGCCGAGGCGCACGAGCGCGAGCGCCTCGCCGGCGCGCTCGCGCGCGCTCCGCCTTGGCGACGCGCTTGACCCGCAGCCCGTACTCGACGTTCTCCTGCACCGTCATGTGCGGGAACAGCGCGTAGTCCTGGAACACGGTGTTGACGTCGCGCTCGTAGGGCGCGCGCGCCGTCACGTCGATGCCGTCGAGCAGCACGCGTGCCGCTGGTCGGGCCGCTCGAAGCCCGCGATCATGCGCAGGCAGGTCGTCTTGCCCGAGCCCGACGGGCCGAGCAGCGAGAAGAACTCGCCCCGGCGCACGTCCAGGTCGACGCCGTCGACGGCGACGAAGGTGCCGAACTGCTTCGACACGCCGTCCAGCCGGACGCTCACGTCACCGGCCGGCGCGCCCGTCGGGGCGGTTCCGATCGTCGCGGCCTCCTCCACGGTTGCGCGACGATAGCAGCAGGCCTGCGGCCTCGCCCGTGGGAATAGGAACCTCGCCGCGAGCGCTTAGACTGGAACCAGATGGACATCGTCACCATCAGCGAGGAGGCGCGCGTCAAGGCGATCGCCCTGCGCGAGGCCGAGGGCCGCGCGGCGGACGCCGTGCTGCGCGTCGGCGTGCAGGGCGGGGGCTGCTCCGGCTTCCAGTACCTGCTCGAGTACGACGAGCGCCGCGACGACGACCTCGTGCTGGAGCTCGAGGGCCTGACGGTCGTGATCGATCCCTTCTCGGCTCCGCTGCTCGCCGGCACGGTGCTGGAGTACGACGGTGGCCTGGGCGGCCGCGGGTTCGAGTTCCGCAACCCGCAGGTCGAGGCCGGCTGCGGCTGCGGCCGCTCCTTCCAGGTCAATCCGGACGCGCTCGAGGCGCTGGGCTAGTCACTCCGCCGGGGCGGGGTGGACGGCTCGCGTCGGTGGCTGGCCGCGCGGCTGAACGGCGTGCTCTGTCAAGTAGCACTGACGGCGTGTGCCATTTGGCCGCACGCGCTCGCAACCCGCCTCAATTCGCCGACACCGTTGATCTGAAAGATCGAAAGATCAGGCTGGTCGGCGGGCAGAGTGCTTGAAGGCTTCTCGCCTGCGCCGATCGGTCAGCTGCGGGCGCGCGCCAAATGACACTCGCGGTGAGTGCCAATTGGGCGATCGGCACACACCAGAGCCACGGCGTCACAGTCGCGTGCTACCCCGCCATGGCACGCTCGCCGCATGACTCGTCTGCCCTCCCTCTACAAGGCCCGCGGCGTGCCGGTGAAGATGCCGATCTGCGCGATCTGCCTTGACCGTACGCGCGGCAAGGACGCTCGAGAGGGAGCTCACTCACGGCGTGCGGATCTGGTTGTGCGAGGGGCATCACTCGGTGGCATTCATGCGATCGAACGCCGGACGCGACTTTGCCGTGACGCTCATGCGCACCTGGCGTGCGCACGGGTGCCTCACGCGTGCGCGGTCACGCGCGCTCGAGCACCACATCAACGCGGTGCGTGCGCTCGGCCGTCCCGCGACGCGGAAGAGGCCAGGGTCGTATGCGTGGCCGCGACTTCGGCTGGATGCCGAGGCGTGCTTCGCGCGCGGTGAGCGCGTGCTGACGACCATCCTGCGGCTGCGCGAGCGGCATGCGGCGGATCACGCCACTGTGCCGAGCGTTCGCACGATGCGCCGGTGGTTCGCCCAGAGTCGCTGGATGCGATTGCCGCAGACCGCAGGCGCAACCTGATCATCGGCGCGCCCGGCCCGCCGGGCTCGGGCGATGACGGTATCTTCGAGGCGTGCTGCTGGCCTCGATCCCGAGCCCGTCCGACCCGTTCATCTTCCATCTGGGCCCGCTGGCACCCCGCTGGTACGGCGTCCTGCTGGCGGTCGGGATCCTCGTCGCCATCCTCGTCACGCGTCAGCAGCTGGCGCTGCGCGGGCGCGATCCGGCGCTCGCCGGCGAGGTCGCGATCTGGGCGGTGCCGTTCGGCGTCGTGGGAGCGCGCCTCTACCACGTCGTCACCGACTGGTCGGCGTTCTCGGGGCACCTGGGCGACATCCCGCTGATCCAGCAGGGCGGCCTCGGCATCTACGGCGCGATTCTCGGCGGCGCCATCGGCGCCACCATCGGCGCGCGCCGCTACGGCGTCCCGCTGCTCGTGATCCTGGACTGCACGGCGCCCGGGACGGCGCTCGCCCAGGCGCATCGGGCGCTTCGGCAACTACGCCAACCAGGAGCTCTTCGGCGGGCCGACGAACCTGCCCTGGGGGCTCGAGATCGACCCGGCCAACCGCCCGGCGCAAGTACCTCGACGACGCGACCTTCCACCCGACGTTCCTGTACGAGTCGCTCTGGAACCTGATCGTGATGGCGATCCTGCTGCGGGTGGCGCGGGGCTGGCGGCGGCAGCCGCCGGGCTACGTGCTCGCGCTCTACCTGGCGCTCTACTCGCTCGGGACGCTTCTTCGTGGAGGGCCTGCGCGTCGACCCCGCGCACGAGATCGGCCCGTTCCGGCTCAACCAGGTCGTCGCCGCCGTGGTCTTCGCGTGCTCGCTGGTCGTGCTCCTGCGCCTGCGGCGGCGCTCGCCGCGTCTCAAGCGGCGCGTAGCTGGCCCGGCGCGCGGCGTCTGGCCCTCGACCGCCGGACGCGGAGGGACGATCACGCGCACGGTGCAGCCGCCGCCGGTCGTCTCCTCGAACGTCATCGTGCCGCCGACGCCCCAGGCGCGCTCGCGCATGGCGTCGACGCCGCGGTGCATGCCGCCGCGCTGCAACTCCTCCTCGCTGCGCGCCGCGGCCGTTGTCGGCGACGCAGAGCTCGATGCCGCCCTTCTCGAGCGTGCGCGCGGTGACGTCGATGCGCGAGCCGCCGGCGTGCTTGACGGCGTTCGTCGTCGCCTCCTGCGCGATGCGGTAGAGCGAGACCTGTGCCTGCCGGTCGAGTGCGTCGATGGCCGTGGCGTCGACCACGATCTCGATCTTGTGCGATTCCGAGAGCTGACCGGCGAGCTCGCAGAACGCCGCCGTGAAGCCGTGGTCGCGCAGCGTGATCGGCTCGAGCGCGAACGTCAGCGTGCGCAGCGAGCGGACGACGCCCCGGCAGTGCTCGAGCGCGCGGTTGAGCGAGCTGAGGCCCTGGTCGACCTCGCCGGCCTCGATCGTGTCGTGCGCGGCCTGGACGATCAGGCCGATGCCGGCGATGCTCTGCTGCGGCCCGTCGTGCAGCGCCAGCGCCAGCCGGCGGCGCTCGCCCTCCTCGACGCGCAGGAGCCGGTCGGAGAGCCGTCCGCGCTCGCGCTCGCGCAGCTCGGCCTCGACCCGCAGGGTCTCGGCGAGCGTGAACAGGCGCGCGTTGTGCGCGGTGCGCACCGCGGCGGCCGCGAACACGCGCAGCTGCGCGCGCTCGACGGCGCTGAAGGGCGCGTCGGAGCTGCGCAGCACGGCCAGCGCGCCGCCCTGCAGCGAGGGGACGGGCAGAGGAGTGACCTCGACGGCGCCGCCGTAGGCCGTCGGCGAGCGCCGCGGCCAGATCGGTGGCGCTGCCGGCATCGAGCGCGGCCGGGCGCCAGGCCTGCCCGAGCGGTGCGCTCGTGACGACGGTGCAGCGGTTGTCCGTGCGCTCGAGCACGAGCCCGCAGTCGGCCGAGACGAGCTCGACGCGCCTCCTCGGCGATGCGCTCGAGCAGGCGGCCCTCGTCGAGCTCGTCGGCGAGCCCGGTCGTGGCGGCCAGCAGGCGGTCGAGCGCGTCGGCCTGCGCGCTCAGCTGCTCGCGCAGCGCGCGCTCGGCCTCGACGTTGCGCTCGGCCGCGCTGGCGCGAGCCGCGGGCGCGCAGGGCGAGCGCCCCGAGCACGCCGAGGGCGATCGCCAGCAGCACGTCCAGGACGATCTCGTGGACGCTCACGTCCGCTCGATCCGGCCGTGCACGCTGCGTCACTACTCGATGATCGATTCGCGCAGGGCGATCGCGACGGCCTGCGTGCGGTTGTCGGCCTCGAGCTTCGCGAGGATGTGGCGCACGTGGCTCTTGACCGTCTCCTGGCTGATGAAGAGCTTCTGGGCGACGTCCGCGTTGGACATGCCGTCGGCCAGCAGCTGCAGGATCTCGCGCTCGCGGCCCGTGATCAGGCTCTCACGCGAGAGCTCGAGCAGGGACGGCGCCAGGGCGGGGTCGATGAAGTCCTCGCCGCGTGCGACGCGGTCGATGGCGCGCACGATCGTGTCGTGCCCCGCTTCCTTGAGCACGTAGCCGCGTGCGCCGGCCTCGCGGCCGCGCTGCAGCAGGTTGCGCTCGGCGTGCGCCGTGAACAGCACCACGGCGGTGCCGGGCACGCGGTCGCGGATGCGGCTGGCGGCGGTGACGCCGTCGACGTTGCCCATGCGCACGTCCATCAGGACGACGGCCGGGCGGCGGCGCTCGGCGAGCACGACGGCGGCCTCGCCGTCGCTCGCCTCGCCGACGACGCGAATGTTCGGCTCGCGAGAGAGCGCCATGCGCAGACCCTCGCGAACGATCTCATGGTCGTCGGCGATCAGGCAGGTAATCGGCTGGTCTGTGCTGCGTCACGTTGCGTATCCCCCAAGGCGGGCGTCGGCGCTGCTCTCTCCGATCCCCCTATCGGCAGCCGTCCGGAAATCGTTAGTGTTGATTACGCGCGCAGCACATTTAGATTGTATTAACCGCTTTGCAAAAGCTGGCAGGCGGCGCACCAATGCACCGTGCGGGCCTCGTCGCCCTGTCCCCTGCGGCGCACGATCGAGCCGCAGCGCGGGCAGACCTTGCGCCCGTAGATCGTCCGCGGCAGGGCGCCTCCCGAGCGCACGCCCGCCTGCAGGATGCGCCGGGAATGCTCGAAGAGCCCGCTCAGCATGCTCGTCCGAGACGCTGCCGAGCGGGGCCCACGGATCGACGCGCAGCGCATACAGCGCCTCGCAGCGCACGACGTTGCCGATGCCGGCGGAGATCGTCTGATCGAGCAGCACCTCGCCGATCGCACGCGATGGCGACGAGCGCTCGCGGGCACGCCGCACCGCGACGGCGATCTGCGGGTCGTCGTCGAGCAGATCGGGCCCGAGGCTGCGCAGGGCGGGGTGGAGGGCGACGCGCGCGCGATCGAGCAACTCGAGCACCGGCCCGCCGAACTGCACGGCGCAGGTTGCGTTCGCGGTCAGCGCCAGCCAGGCGCTGCGGGGCGAGCGGGCCCACGCCTGTCCCTCCGCGATACACGTGCCAGGCGCCCGTCATGCGCAGGTGCGAGTGGAGGATGCGGCCGTTGTCGAAGCCTGCGAGCAGATGCTTGCCGCGCGCCTCGACCGACTCCAGCACGCGCCCGTCGAGCGCCTCGGCGAGTCCGTGGGGCGCCTGGTAGCCGGGTCCCTGTGCGGCCACGCGATGGCCGACGAGTGGCGCCATGCGCAGCGCCGCGAGCTCGAGGTTGTGCCCCTCGGGCAGGGCTAGCGCCTCGCGCGCAGCGTCAGGCGCTTCGGGCCCGCGACGAATCCGGCGGCCTTGAACGCCGTCTGCCGTCGGAGTTGCGGTCGCGGCCTCGCCGTCGATGCGCTCGAGCTGCAGCGAGCCCGCGCGCCCCTCCAGCGAGGCCGTGGCGAGGGCTTCCGCCACCGCTGCCCAGTCGCCGGGCTCGAGCGGCTGCAGGGAGAGCAGGGTGCGAGCTCCGCGCTCGAGGAACGCGAGCGGCTCGCCGTTGCGCAGCACGACCAGCGCACCCGCCGCGCGGGAGGCACGGCCCGCCGCGCGCGCCGGCCAGCGCAGGGCGATGCCGTAGGGATTTGCGGGATCGCTGGCTGCGAGTGCGATGGCGCGGGCGTCGGTGGAGGGGTCGCGCACCTCGCGCAGGCGCTCGATCGCACCCGGGAGCGCGTGCTGGGCGCCGCCGAGCCCGTCGACGAGGTAGCCACGGCGAGAGACCCCGAGCGTCTCGAGCTCGCCGAGCGCCCGGCGCAGGCCCGCAGGGCCCGCCGGGGATGCCCTCGGAGACGATGGCTGCGCGCACGAGCACGCCGTGGCGCTCGAGCAGCAGCTCCGCGAGCGCGCGGCGCCGGTCGGCCTCCTCGATCGGCGCCGCCAGGAGCGGGGCGGTCGGCGCCCAGCGGCCGAGTGCCGCGCCGCGCAGCGGCGGGCGCCGGCGCGTGAGCCGGCGCGTGCCGGCGCGCGGCGCGAGCGTCCGCGGAGCCGCTGCCCGGCGCGTGCGCCGCAGCGGTTCCCAGGCGTCGTTCGTGGCCTCGCCCGCGGCCACGAGCCGCCAGAGCGCTTCGACGACCTCGGCCTCGGGCAGCCCTGTCTCGGCGCACAGCTCGGCGAGGTGACGCGCGCCGGCCAGCGCCGCGCGCACCGCCTCGGAGACGGGATCGGCGGGCGGCGGCGCCTGGCCGCCGGGCGGCCCGAGCAGCGCGGCGTCCTCTCGGAAGGAGATCGCGACGCGCCCGGAATCGGCGCCCAGCCACACGACCTCGCCGCTCGTGCACAGCTGGTCGAGCAGCTCGGGCCGGTAGTCCATGCGCAGCGGCAGGACCTGGCGCTCCCAGACCTCGGGCGCCAGCGGAAGTCGCTGGAGCGGGAAGAGCACCTCGCGCAGCCGGTCGACGCCACCGCGGCCCTTGCGCCCGACGCCGTGCCAGGCCGGCAGGAAGCGCGCCAGCGCGGGCTGCTCGACCGCCTCGACCTCGCGGCGCAGCCGTGCGACCGACGCGCGGCGGATGCGGCGCAGCACCTCGACGTCGCACCACTCGCGGCCGCTTCCGCCGGGTCGCAGGGCGCCGCGCACGAGCATGCCCTCGCGCTCGAGCGCCGCGAGCTCGCGCTCGGCGACCGCCGGCTCGAGGTCGTAGCGGCCTGCGAGCGCCGCCAGCGGGAACGGTCCGCGCCAGCGCGCGTAGCGGCGCACGAGCGAGCGCAGGGCGTCGGGCACGGGCTCGAGGAAGGCTGCGGGAATGCCTCCGGGCGGCATCGCGCCGAGTGCGTCGCGGTAGCGGCCCATGTCCTCGGCGGCGATCAGCCGGTCCTCGCCTCCGATGCGCACACGCAGCGCGCGGCGGTCGCCGAGCAGGTCGGCCGCGGCCTGCGCGGCGTCGCCCGGCAAGCGCGCCGGCAGCTCGGCCTCGGCGAGATCGCCCACGCGGCGCAACAGGTCGTGCAGTGCATCGGGCCCGCCGCGGCGCTCGCTGCCGAGCTCGAGCTCGACCTGCTCGAGCGCGTCGGCGTCGAGCAGATCGCGCAGCTCGTCCGAGCCTGCCAGCTCGCGCAGCAGGTCGCGATCGAGCGTCAGCGCCGCGACGCGCCGCTCGGCCGCGGGCGCGTCGTCCTCGTACAGGTACTGCGCGACGTACTCGAAGTTGAGCGAGGCGGCGAACGGCGACGCCGTCTGCGACTCGACTGCGACGAGCTGACGCGTGCCGTCCCTCAGTCCGCCCAGCAGCTCGCGCAGCGAGACCAGGTCGAAGTGATCAGCCAGCAGCTCGCGGTAGGTCTCGAGCAGGATCGGGAAGGAGCCGTAGCGCTCGGCGACCGCGAGCAGCGACTGCGCGCGCAGCCGCTGCTGCCAGAGCGGCGTGCGCTGGCCCGGCCGCCGGCGCGGGATCAGCAGCGCGCGCGCAGCGCTCTCGCGGAAGCGCGCGCCGAACAGCGACGAGCCCCCGAGCTCGCCGACGACGAGATCCTCGATGCGATCGGGGTCGATCGCCACGAGCTCGTCCGGAGGGAGCGAGTCGGCGTCGGGGAGGTGGAGGATGATGCCGTCGTCCGACCACAGCGCATGCGTCTCGATGCCGTGCTGCTCGCGCAGCAGCGCTCGCAGTGCGAGCCCCCAGGGCGCATGCACGCGCGCGCCGAACGGCGAGAGCACGCACAGGCGCCAGTCGCCGATCTCGTCGCGGAAGCGCTCGACGACGATCGTGCGGTCGGAGGGCAGGACGCCGGTGGCCGTCTCCTGCTCGCGCAGGTACTCCACGAGCGTGCGGGCGGCGCGCTCGTCGCAGGCGTGCAGCCCGGTCAGCCGTTGCATCGCGCTCTCGTCGTCCAGCGCGGCGAGCTCGCGCTGCAGCCGCCCGACGGCGCGCCCGAGCTCGACGGGACGGCCGGCCTGCTCGCCCTTCCAGAACGGCACCTGTGCGGGCTGGCCGGGCGCGGGGGAGACGATCACGCGATCGCGCTCGATCTGCTCGATGCGCCAGGCCGAGGCGCCCAGCAGGAAGACCTGGCCCTCGCGCGCCTCGTGCACCATCTCCTCGTCGAGCTCGCCCACGCGCCCGCCGCCGTCGACGAGGAACACCCCGTACAGACCGCGGTCGGGGATCGTGCCCGCGTTCGCGATGGCGATGCGCTGGGCGCCCTCGCGTGCGCGCAGCGCGCCCGTCGTGCGCTCCCAGACGATGCGCGGGCGCAGCTCGGCGAACTCGTCCGACGGGTAGCGCCCGGCGAGCAGGTCGAGCACGTTCTCGAGTTGCTCGCGCGTCAGCTCTCGGTAGGGATAGGCGCGCCTGAGCAGCTCGTGCAGCGAATCGATCTGCAGCTCCTCGACCGAGGCCATGGCCACGATCTGCTGGCACAGCACGTCGAGCGGGATGCGCGGCACGCGCGTGTGCTCGACCTCGCCCTCGAGCATGCCGCGCGCGACGGCGGCAGTCTCGACGAGCTCACCGCGGAAGCGCGGGTAGATGCGGCCGCGCGAGGGCATGCCGACGCTGTGGCCGGCTCGGCCGACCCGCTGCAGTCCGCTTGCGACCGAGCCGGGCGAGGAGACCTGGACGACGAGGTCGACGGCTCCCATGTCGATGCCGAGCTCGAGCGACGAGGTGGCGACGATGCACGGCAGCGTGCCCGCCTTGAGCGCCTCCTCGACCTCGCCGCGCGCCTCGCGCGAGAGCGAGCCGTGGTGAGCGCGCGCGATGGGCTCCTCCGCGAGCTCGTTGAGGCGGAGCGCGAGCCGCTCGGCCATGCGGCGGCTGTTGACGAAGACGATCGTCGAGTGGTGCGCCCGCACGAGCTCGAGCAGCTCCGGGTAGAGCGCGGGCCAGAGCGAGTGCGCCCCGCCGTCGTTCGCGCCCTGCACGTACTCCAGCGGGGCGGCGGGCTCCGCCTCCTCCGGATCGGCGGGCATCTCGATGCGGAGATCGAGCTCCTTGCGCATGCCCGCGTCGACGATGCGCATCTCGCGGTCGCCGCCGACGAAGCGCGCGATCTCCTCCAGCGGCCGCTGCGTCGCCGAGAGCGCCACGCGCTGGGGATCGCTCTGGCACACGTCGGCGAGTCGCTCGAGCGAGAGCGCGAGGTGCGCTCCGCGCTTGGTGGCCGCGACGGCGTGCACCTCGTCGACGATCACCGCCTCGATGCCCGTGAGGAACTCCCGCGCGCGCGACGTGAGCATCAGGTACAGGCTCTCGGGCGTCGTGATGAGGATGTCGGGAGGCGTGCGCAGCATGCGCCGGCGCTCGTCCGGCGGCGTGTCGCCCGTGCGCACGGCGACGCTGGGAGCGGGGAGGTCGATGCCCGCGGCCGCCGCGGTCGCGCGGATGCCCGCGAGGGGCGCGCGCAGGTTGCGCTCGACGTCGTAGTTGAGCGCCTTGAGCGGCGAGACGTAGAGCACGCGCAGGCCCTCGCCGGGCTCCGTCAGCACGCGGTCGAGGAACCACAGGAACGCGGCCAGGGTCTTGCCCGAGCCCGTCGGCGCGCACACGAGCACGTGCTCGCCCGCCGCGATCGGCGGCCAGCCCAGGGTCTGAGCGGGCGTGGGCGCGCCGAGCGCGCTCTCGAACCAGCGGCGTGCGTGGGGCGAGAAGCCGGCGAGTGCGTCAGCGGTGACGGTGGACATCGCCGATGCACCATACGAGACGTCCGAGCCGTCGTTTACCGCAGCAGGATGTCGAACGAGAGCAGCCCGCTGGCGGCCACGACCATCGCCGCCGCAAGCGTGACGCGAGCCGCCACGATGCGTCTCGTCGCCCGGCTCCGGCCGATCGCGCGCGGACAGCAGCGCGCACAGCGCACTGGCGGCCAGCGCGACGCGCGGCGAGGATCGCGGAAGGGTCGGGGTACGTGGCCCAGACGAACAGCGGCGCGACAGCCCAGACGGCGATGTAGAGCGCGCTGCGCGCCCGCAGCGCAAGCCCGGCGAGCACGAGCGCAGCGAGCCCGCCCATGAGCGGGCCGGTGCCCGCGGACACGCCGAACGCGCCGGCGGCGACGCCGAACGCGATCGCGGTGACGTCCAACCGCCGCATGGCCCGACGGTAGTCGATGCGCCAAGTGGCACTCGCCGCGGGTGCCATTTGGCCGCTGAGCGTCGCGCAGCCGCCTCGGCTCGCCGACTTACCTTGATCAAGATGATCGAAAGATCAAGTGGGGTCGGCGTCGTGAGCGCTCCTCGTCAGGCGTGCCGTCCCGCGCCTGGCCCGATCACATCCGCGACCAAATGGCACACGCGGCGAGTGCCATTTGGCCGCCACGCAGCTACGTGTCCGCTGCCGCCGCGCCCCGCCTACGCCGGCGGCGCGGGCGGCCGCTCGCCGTCGTGGTAGTCCACGGCGTCGGCCATGCGGAAGATCTCGAACAGGCCGGCGCGGTCGGGCAGGCGCTCGCAGGCGCCGAGCTTGCCGCTGTCGGGATAGACGACGAGGTCGGGGTGCCGCTCGTCGAGACGGCGAGGAAGCGGGCGGTCACGTCGCTCCAGTTCGCGACCTGGTGGGCGCCCTCGCGGCCGCGCGGGAACGACAGCACGTCGCCGGGCTCGAGCTCGCGCCACTCGTCGTCCGTGCGGACGCTCGGGCGTCCCAGCAGGACGACGAGGATCTCTTCCTCGGCGAGGTGGTAGTGGTACGGATAGGCGGCCTCGCCGGGCTCGATCTCCCAGATGCTCGCGCCGAGGCGTTCGCGTGGCGAGCTCCCAGCCGAGCCGTGCGCGCAGTGCGCGGAAGCCGGGATGCTCGCGGCGCTGGTTGAAATCCGGCTCGAAGATGTTCGGCATGGACACCGCTTCGCGCCGATGCCTCGCGATCCTCCGCCTGTCGTAAAGTGCGGTCATGACCTCTCGACGCCTCATCGACGTCCGCCGCCTCCTGGCCGCGTTCGCTGCGCTCGTCCTGGTGGGCGTCGTGCTCTCCGGCTGCGGCGGCTCGAGCGCGGCCGGCGGAGCCGCCGGCGCCGCCGGGACCGACGGCCGCGCCGCCCAGGCGTTCCCCGCCTCGACCGTCGCCTTCGCCGACGCCAACATCGACGAGAAGTCCGACGCCTGGAAGCGCCTGCTGGCCGCTCGGCGCGCGCTTCCCGAGCTGGCCGAAGCTCGTGGCGGAGTTCGACAAGGCCGCGAACAAGGCCACCGACGGCGGGCCGACGCTCGCGCAGGTGCGCTCCTGGCTGGGCACCGAGGTTGCGATCGGCGTTCTCGACGTCCCGGCCGACGGCTCCGACCCGACAGTGCTCGGGTTCGCCGAGGTCACGCGACAAGAGCAGCCTCGAGGGCGCGCTCACGAAGGAGAAGGACGTGAAGGCCGCAGGCACGCACGGCGGCTTCGACGTCTTCACCGACAGCAAGGGCTCGGCCTCGGCCATCGCCATCTCGGACGACACCGCCCTCGTCTCGAACTCGCAGGCTGCGGTCACCGCCGCGATCGACCGCCTCGCCGCATCGAGCGATCGCCTGTCCGACTCCGCCGACTACAAGGACACGCTCGCGACGCTGCCCAGCGACAACATCGTCGTCGGCTACGCGCCGGGCTCGACGCTGCCAGAAGCTCGTCGCGTACTCGCAGCAACGCGGACCCGAAGCCGCGCGCGGTGCGGTGCCGCAGGCGCAGCTCGACCAGATCTCGTCGAAGCTCGCAGGCATCCGCACCCTCGGCTTCGCGATCAACGCGACCGACGCGGGCCTCCGCATCCGCGGGACGACGCTGCTCAACGACAAGGCGACCGGCCTGCCCGAGCCGTTCACGCCCGACCTGCTCGACCGCGTGCCCGGCAACTCGTGGTTCGCAGCGACGTTCGGCAACCTCGACGAGACCATCAAGCAGGCGGCCGGTCAGGCGCTCGGCACCAACGCCGGACGCGCAGAAGCAGGTCTCCCAGGTCGAGGCCCTGCTCGGCATCAAGCTGGACGACCTCTACGCGCTGCTCTCCGGCGACCAGGCCGTCTACGCCGGGCCTGGCGCTCCGGTCTCGGCGGGCCTGATCCTGCACCCGACCGACGCGTCCAAGGCCGCCACGACGATGCGCTCGCTGACGAAGCTCCTGAGCTCGCAGGGCATCAAGGTCACGGACACCGCGGACGGCCAGCAGGCCGCCATCCAGGGCTTCGTCGTGCACTGGCGCGCGGTCGACGACGTGATCGGCATCGGCACCGACGAGGCCGTCGGCGACGCCGTCAAGGATTCGATCGTCGACAGCGACAAGTTCAAGCGCGTGCTCTCCGAGGACGGCGTCGACGCCGGCTCGAAGACGCTCGGCCTGGCGTACATCGACGTGCCCAGCCTGGTCAACCTGGCCGGCGCCTTCGGCAGCTTCGACAGTGCGAGCGACAAAGAGACGCTCGACAACCTCCGCCACATCGGCGGCGTGCTCTTCTGGTCGGGGCGCGACGGCGATACCGTGACGAGCGACGTGTTCGTGGAAAGCACGTAGCCGGACGATGGTCGCCGACTGGGTCGTAGTAGAGCTGGAGCCGGCTGGTGCGGCGCGCTCCGGGCTCCCCGCGCGCCTCGCCGTGCCGCGCGAGGTGGCCGAGCGGGGGGATCCCATCGAGCGCGTGCGCGCCGCGGAGTGGGCGCGCGCGTTCGTGGCCGGGCACGCCGATCACGAGCTGGCGGCCACGTTGCTCGCGATGACGACGGCCGAGCCGTACCGCCGGCTGGGCGAGCGCCTGCTGCGCGAGGAGCGCTTCGAGGAGGCCGTGCCGGCGCTCGCGCGCGCCATCGAGCTGACGCCGTTCGACGCCGCCTCGCGCTTCAACCTCGCGGTCGCGCTGCGGCGCGCCGACGAGCCGGAGCTCGCGCTCACGGCGCTCGACGAGGCCGAGTGGGCGTATGCCGGCGAGTCGGCCTACCACGTGCTGCGCGGCCGCATCTGGGAGGCGCTCGACGAGCAGACGCGCGCCGTGCTGGCCTACGAGCGCGCGCTCGAGCTCGCGCCCGGCGACGGCTTCGTGCTCGAGCGGCTCGAGCATCTCGGCGCGCTGTTGCGCATCGAGGGGCCCGACGGCGAGATCTTCTGGCTGACGCCCGGCGATTTCGAGCGCGTCATGCGCCACGAGCTCGCCTCGGCCAGCAACGATCCCGACCAGCTCGTCGCGCTCGGCGACCGCCTGCTGGGCGGCGGCCACGTCGCGCTCGCCGCCTCGGCGGCCGAGCTCGCGCTGGCGGGCAGCGACGATCTGCCCGGCGCGTGGGCGCTGGCCGGGCTCACCCGCAGCCGCCCTCGGCCGCGAGCTGCAGGCGCGCGAGGCACTGGGGCGGGCGGCCGCTCTCGATCCCTCCAACATCGCCGTCGCGCGCGCGCTCGTGCAGCGTGACGACGACCCCGAGGGCGACCTGCCGCGCGCACACGCCGAGGTGCAGCGCCGCCCGGCTTCCGCCGCGGCGTGGATCGTGCTCGGCGACTACCTGGCGGCGGCCGCGCAGCCGCGCGAGGCACTCGGCGCCTATGCGCACGCGCTCGATCTCGACCCGGCGCTCTCGGGCGCCGAGCATGCGCGCGAAGCGCTGCGCGTGCTCGGCTGACCACCGCCGTCGCTATGCTTCCGACCACTTGACCCCTTGCGGTCCATCAGGTTCGAGCAGACGCAGGGAGCGGCGCGTGACGTCGCTCCGCATCGCGGCAGGCACATGATGCGCGTCGACCCTCCGGGCGACGATCTCTTGAGCATGCCCGCGCGTGCCGATGAGGTCCGCGCATGAGCATCCTCACCGCGGTCGAGCTCGTCCTGATCGCCTTCTGCGTGCTCTGGAACGCGTTCTTCGTCTCGGCGGAGTACGCCTTCGTCTCGGTGCGCCACACGCGCCTCGACGAGCTGGCTGCCGAGGGCAACCGCCGGGCGCGCACCGTGCGCAAGATCGTCGCGGACCCGTCGCGCTTCATCGCGGCGTTCCAGCTCGGCATCACGCTCTCGTCGGTGGCGCTCGGCGCGCTCGGCGAGCCCGCGGTCGCCCGGGTGCTCGACAGCGTCTTCGGCGAGCGTCTCGACCTGGGCAGCCTCGGCGCGTCTCGGTGGCGGTCGCGTTCCTCTTCATCTCGATCCTGCACGTCGTGCTGGGCGAGATCGTGCCGAAGTCGTACACGCTGCCGCGAGCCGAGCAGGTCGCGCTCGCCGTCGCGCCGCTGATCGGCGTCTTCTTCTTCGTCTTCGCCTGGTTCATCGCGTTCCTCGACTGGCTCGCCCAGCTCGTGATGCGCGCGCTCGGCATCCCGACGACCAACGAGCTCGAGGCCTCGCACAGCGAGATCGAGCTGCGCATGCTGCTGCGCCAGGGTGAGCGCGCGGGCGTGCTCGAGAGCGACGAGCAGCAGATGATCGACAAGGTCTTCGACTTCTCCGACACGTCCGTCGAGGACGTGATGGTGCCGCGGCCCGACATCGTCGCCCTGCCGGTGGAGCTCACGCCCACGGCCGCGATGGAGGAGGTGCTGAAGCACCCGTACACGCGCTATCCGGTCTTCGGCGACGAGTTCGACAACGTGCTCGGCGTGCTGCACGTGCGACGGCTGTTCGTGGCCCTGCAGAACGGAGCCGCGGCCAGCTCCGATCTGCGCGCGCTGCTGTACCCGGTGCACCTGGTGCCCGAGACGAAGCGCCTCGGCCAGCTGCTGACCGAGATCCGGCGCCTGAAGGGCCACATGGCGATCGTCGTCGACGAGTACGGCTCGGTCGCCGGCCTCGTCACGCTGGAGGACCTGCTCGAGGAGATCGTCGGCGAGATCGACGACGAGTTCGATCCCGAGGACGCCCCGATCGTGCGCCTCGGGCCCGACCGCTACCGGGTCGAGGGCAGCCTGCCGGTCGAGGAGTTCAACGAGCGCTTCGAGCGCCACCTGTCCGACGACGACTACCACACCGTCGGCGGCATCGTCTTCGGCGAGCTCGGGCGCGCGCCGCAGGTCGGCGACAGCGTCGAGATCGACCACGTCAAGTTCGACGTCGCCGCCGTCGACGGCACGCGCATCCTGCACGCCGACGCCACGCTGCTGCCGAAGCCGGATCGGACCGACGACGACGAGGACGGCGACGCGTGAGCAGCTACCGGCGCGGCGGCGCCGGCGGAGACCTGCTCCAGGAGGCGCCGCTGACGATCGGCCTGATCGCCGTCAACGTCGCTCGTCTATCTGGCGCAGCGGACGAGCAGCGACACCATCTACATCCTGAACAGCGGCACGACGGCCGGCGCGGCAGCCCGTGCAGGGCTCCGTCGACGCGCACTACGGCGCTCTGGGGCCCGATGGTCGCCGAGGGCGAGTGGTGGCGCCTGCTCACGAGCGGCTTCCTGCACGCGAGCCCGCTCCACATCGGCTCCAACATGCTCGCGCTGTTCTTCATCGGCCGCGCAATGGAGCCCGCGCTCGGTAGCGTGCGGCTGGGCCTGATCTACTTCGTCTCGCTCGCCGCGGGCTCGCTCGGCGTGATGATCCTCGAGCCCGGATGCGCTCTCGATCGGCGCCTCGGGCGCGATCTTCGGTCTCATGGGCGCCCTGCTCGTGATCGCCCGCGCGCGCGGCATCAGCCTCACCCAGAGCGGCATCGGGCCCGTGATCCTGCTCAATCTGGCGATTCACGTTCACGATCCCGAACATCTCGAAGGGCGCGCACATCGGCGGGCTGATCGGCGGCGCCGCGCTCGGCCTGGTGATCGTCGAGCTCGAGAAGCGCCGCGCGCTCGCGCGGCGCGGACTCCAGCCGCTCGTCGCGATCTCGCTGCGTCGCGTTCGCCGTCCTGCTGATCGCCTCGGTGCTGATCGCGCGCTCCAAGTACCCGAGCCTGGTCTGACGCCGCTGGACGCGTTCCGCACGCTCGCCGGTCGAGTCAGCGCGGAACTGGAGGAGCGCGGCTCGCGCTTCCTGGCCATCGCCGAGCCGGTCGCTCGACCGCGCCGCCGCCGAGGCCTTCTTCGCCGCGCGAGGGGCGGGCGCACCGCAACCCCACGCACGTCGTGCCGGCGTTCCGCCTGCGCGACGGGACGAGCTTCTCGAGTGACGCCGGCGAGCCTGCGGGCAGTGCGGGCGCGCCGCTCGCTGGCGGCGCTCGCCGGCGCGGACCTGCACGACGTGGCGGCCGTCGTCGTGCGCTGGTACGGCGGCACCAACCTGGGCGTCGGCGGTCTGGTGCGCGCCTACGGCGGCGCGCTCGCGCGCGCGCTCGACGGCGCGCCGGTGGTGCGCTGCGAGCGCGCTGCCGACGTGCGCCTCCGCTACGGCCACGAGCTGACGGCGGCGGTCATGCGCTGCGTCTCGGGCCACGGCGGGCCGCGAGCTCGAGCACGCCTACGGCGAGGAGGGCGCCGAGCTGCGCTTCCGCGTTCCGCTCGCGCGCACGGACTCGCTGGAGCGCTGCCTGCGTGACGCGACGCGCGGCGCCGTCGCGCTCGAGCGCCTCGGCGAGGCCGTCATCCGCTCCTAGGTGATCTCGAGCGGGAGCTCCTCGGGCGGGCTGCCCTCGACCAGGCGCCAGGCGCGGATCTCGGGCGGATCGCTCTTGAGCGAGACGATCACGTAGGCGGCCTCGGGCCAGGTCGCGAGCTCCATGTCGGTGCGCGACGGGCTGGCCGGCGACATCGTGTGCGAGTGGTAGATCGCGGCGACCTCGTCCTCGTCGTCGTCCTCGATCGTCGTCGTGATGCGCAGCAGGTCCATCGAGTCGACGCTGTAGCGGTACGGGCTCGCGTCGGCGTTGCGCGCCGGATAGAACGTGCGCAGCGCGCCGTCGAGCGCCCCGCCGAAGATGCCGCAGGCCTCGTTCGGAAGCTCCGAGCGGGCGTGGGCGATCATCTCGTCGGCCAGCGCGCGCGGGCAGCGTGCTACCACCAGACGCCCTGCTCCATGCGCTCGAGCAGCTCGGTCCTCGGGCGTGTCCCAGAGACCGGCGGAGAGGTACTTCCAGCCGCCGTCGGCGAGCACCATGACGATGTTCGCGGGGCCCTCGAGGTCGCGCGCGACGCGCATCGCGGCGTGCAGGACGCCGCCGGAGGAGACGCCGGCGAAGAGGCCCTCCTCGCGCGCCAGCGCGCGCAGGCCGCGCACGGAGTCCTCGTTGCTGACGAGCAGCTTGCGGTCGAGCAGCGAGAGGTCGAGGATCTCGGGCGTGTAGCCGTCCTCGAGCGAGCGCAGGCCGTCGATGCCCTCGCCGGGCAGGGGCTCGGCGGCCACGATCTGCACGTCGGGCCGGTCGCGGCGCAGGCGGCGGGCGCAGCCCATGAGCGTGCCGCCCGTGCCGAGCCCGGCGACGAAGACGTCGACCTCGGGGCACGCGCGCAGGATCTCCTCGGCGGTGCCGCGCTCGTGCGCGCGGGGGTTCGCGGGGTTGCCGTACTGGAACGGCATGTACAGCGTGGGATCGGCGGCGGCCAGCTCGCGCGCCATCGTCACGGCGCCGTTGGAGCCGAGCTCCGCCGGGCGAGTAGACGACGTCGGCGCCGAACAGGCGCATCAGCTGCTCGCGCTCGGGCGTCGAGCCCGCGGGCATCACGATCGTGACGCCGAGCCCGCGCAGGCGGCCCTGCATCGCGAGCGCGATGCCGGTGTTGCCGCTCGAGGGCTCGAGGATGCGCCTGCCCGGCCACAGCTCGCCCGCCTCGGCGGCGGCGTCGAGCATCGAGCAGCGCCACGCGGTCCTTGACCGATCCGGTCGGGTTGAACCACTCGAGCTTCGCGAAGCAGGCGCACGTCCGGGCTGGGCGCGAGGCGCGTCAGCTCGACGAGTGGCGTGTCTCCGACCGTCCGGCAGAACTGCACGGCCCGGGGCGGGGCGAGCATCGGCTCAGCCTCCACTGCCGCCGGCCATCGCCGGCAGGACGATCACGCTCGCGCCGGGAGCGAGGGGCGTGTCGAGACCGCCGCTGACGCGGACGTCCTCGCTGTCGACGTAGATGTTGACGAACGTCGCGATCTCGCCGTCGTCGCCGAGCAGGCGCGAGCGCAGCGCGGGATGCTGCTCGGTCAGGTCGTCGAGCGCGGCGCGCAGGCTGTCACCGCCGGCCTCGACGGTGCGCGCGCCGCCTGCCATTGGCGCGCAGGACGGGAGGCAGGCGAAAGGTGGCCATCTCAGGTCGTTGCCCGCGCGGGCGGCAGGCAAAACTCCTCGTAGTCGATGTACTCGATCGGGCCGGCGTCGGCGCCGCAGACCGGGCAATCCGGGTCGCGGCGCAGCCGCACCTCGTGGAACGTCGTGTCGAGCGCGTCGAACAGGATCAGGCGGCCGGTCGGCGGCTCGCCGATGTCCGAGCAGGAGCTTGAGCGCCTCGCTCGCCTGCAGCGAGCCCATGATCCCCGGCAGCACGCCGAGCACGCCGCCCTCGGCGCACGACGGCGCGAGCTCGGGCGGGGGCGGCTGCGGGAAGAGGCAGCGGTAGCACGGGCCCTCGTACGGCTGGAAGACCGTGAGCTGGCCCTCGAAGCGGAAGATCGAGGCGTGCACGACCGGGATGCGGTGGCGCAGGCTCGCGTCGTTGAGCAGGTAGCGCGTGGGGAAGTTGTCGGTGCCGTCGACGATCACGTCGACGCCCTCGAGCAGCCGGTCGATGTTCTCCGACGTCAGGCGCTCGCGGTAGGTGAGGACGTGCACGTCGGGGTTGAGCTCCTCGATGCGCTGCTTGGCCGACTCCGTCTTGGGCATGCCGATCGAGGCCATCGAGTGCAGCACCTGCCGCTGCAGGTTCGACTCGTCGACGACGTCGGCGTCCACGATCGCGATCGTGCCGACGCCGGCCGCGGCCAGGTAGAGGCCCGCCGGGGAGCCGAGGCCGCCGGCGCCGACGAGCAGCACCTTCGAGTCGAGCAGCTTCAGCTGCCCGGCCTCGCCGACCTCGGGGATCAGCGTGTGGCGGGAGTAGCGGCGCGCTGCTCCGCGCTGAGCACGCGCGGCGTGCTCCAGCGGGAAGCCGTTCTGCTTCCAGCCGCCGAAGCCGCCGGAGAGCGAGGCGACGTCCTCGTAGCCGAGCTCCTCGAGCGAGCGCGCGGCGAACGCCGAGCGCGCACCCGACTGGCAGGTGATCACGATCGGCGTCGAGAGATCGGGGACGACTCCGCTGATGCGCGACTCGAGGTTGCCGCGCGGGATGTGCACGGAGTTCGTCGATCGCGCCCTGGTCGAACTCGTCGGGCTCGCGGACGTCGATCAGCACGGGCGGCTCGTCGGAGGACAGGCGGGCGGCGGCTTCAGCGGCGCTGATCTCGTGGATCTGCGACTTCAGCTCAGCGAGAAGTTCCTGGTAAGAAGGCACGTTCTGCGAACGCTACGTGCATCCCGGCTATTCCGTCGCGCCTACCCTGCGCTGCGTGGTCGGCCGGCATCGACAGGAAGCGCGCCGTGCCGGTTGCGGTGGCGGGCGCGCTCGTCGTCGCCGTGGCGGTGGTCGGGGCCTTCGCGCTGCGCAGTCCCGCGCCGGCAGCGGCGCCCCGCTCGTCGGCTCCGCTGACGCGGAGCGCCGCCGCTCGTGCTCGACCTGCCGCAGCGGCCGAAGGGCGGCGAGGCGGCTCTCGCCGCCGTCGTCGGCCGACATCGGCGCGGGCCGGCGCGCGCAGGCCGAGACGTCGCTGCGGCGCGCCCGCGCGCTGCTGGGCGCGGGCGACATGCGCGTGCAGGTCGCCGGCGCGCGTGCTGCGCTACCGCCCGGGCGAGGTGGACACCGCGATCGGCGTGCTGCGCGCGCTCGTGGCCGACGACGACCGGGCGCCCGTGCCCGCGCTCCACCTCGGTCTCGCGCTGCTCTGGTCGGGGCAGCGCGCCGAGGCGACGGCCGAGCTGGAGGAGACGCGCTCGCTCGATCCCGACGGGCTCTACGGGCGCACCGCCGACAACGTGCTGCACCCGTCGTATCGCAAGAACTACCCGCTCTGGGTGCGCTCGCGCTTCGTGCACGGCTCGCTGCCGCAGTTGCGCGCGAGGGCCGTGGCCGCGCCGCGCTCGCTGCGCGGCGCAGCTCGACTACGCCTACGCGCCTCCAGTTCGGCTCGCGCACGCGCGCGCGCCTCGTGGCGGAGAAGGCGCTCGCGCTCGACGCCAGCAACATCGACGCGCAGGTCGCGGTGATCGTGCTGGGCTTCGACAAGGACGTGCCGGCGCAGGCGGTCGGGCGCGCTCGGCCAGCTGATGCAGAGCCGCGCGGGCGAGCCGAGCCCGCGCTTCCACTTCGGCGAGCTGCTCTCGTGGATCGGGCAGGAGGCGAAGGCCAAGCAGGAGTACCGGCAGGCCTCGCAGCTCGATCCGAACGGCCTGATCGGGCGCTTTGCGCGCAGCGTGCTGAAGGCCTCGGGCTGATTTCGAGATCACGAGAAGGAGATGGCGCGCCGAGCGCGAACCTCGGCGGGCATGAGCACTATCTCCTCGCCCCTGGACCTGGACGAGCGCGTCCTCGCTGCGCTCGACGATGACGACGAGCCCTTTGACGTCGCGACGCTCGCGCTGAGTCCGGTCGACGAGCTCTCCGAGGAGGACGAGGCCGCGGCCAAGGCCTACGCGGACGCCGAGGCCGACGCCGACGAGGACGAGGAGCCGGTGCACGCCGTCGAGGTGCTCTCGAGCGACTCGCTGCAGCGCTTCCTGCGCGACATCGGCCGCACCAAGCTGCTCACCGCGGCACAGGAGATCGAGCTGGCCAAGCGCGTCGAGCGCGGCGACATGCGCGCCAAGCGCCACATGATCGAGGCCAACATCCGGCTCGTCGTCTCGATCGCGAAGCACTACCGCGAGCAGGGCCTGCCGTTCCTCGACCTGATCCAGGAGGGCACGATCGGCCTCGTGCGCGCGGTCGAGAAGTTCGACTACCGCCGCGGCTACAAGTTCTCGACCTACGCCACCTGGTGGATCCGCCAGGCGGTCGCCCGCTCGCTGGCCGACAAGGGCCGCACGATCCGCATGCCGGTGCACGTCGTCGAGAAGCTCAACCGCATCGGCCGCGTCGAGCGCAAGCTCCGCACCGAGCTCGCGCGCGATCCCACGCACGACCGAGATCGCCGATCGCGTCGAGCTGCCCGTCGAGGAGGTCGAGCAGATCATGCGCGCCGCGCAGACGCCGATCTCGCTCGAGAAGCCGGTCGGCGACGAGGACGACTCGCAGCTCGGCCACTTCATCGCCGACGTCACGACGCCGACCGCCGAGGACGAGGCGACGCGCAAGATGCGCCTCGAGACGCTCTCGGAGATCCTGGGCGTGCTGAGCTTCCGCGAGCGCCGCGTGCTGGAGATGCGCTTCGGCCTGGGCGGCTTCGAGCCCAGCACGCTGGACGAGGTCGGCGCCGCCTTCCACGTCACGCGCGAGCGCATCCGCCAGATCGAGAACCAGGCGCTCAAGAAGCTCTCCTCGCTGGCCGAGGCGCAGCGCCTCCGCGACCTGGCGTAGCCCGCTACCCTGCGCGCCGTGCGCCAGGAGCACACACTGCTCGAGAACGGCCTGCCTGCGGGATCATTCGCGCTGCGACACGCGCGTCGAGCGGCGCGGGCCTGGCGCTGGACTTCGAGGGTTCCGTGGGCAACCCGCGGCCCGACCGCCTCGTGGCCGGCGAGGCGTCGCTCGACGGCGAGGGCCGCTGGGCGCGCATGCAGCCTGACGCTCGACGGCCAGGCACTGCCGTTCGAGTGCCGCCCGACGCCCTGCTCGACGTCGAGGGGGCGCCCGCGCTCGTCGGCGCCACCGCGCAGCGCCTGATCCGCGGCGGCATGCGCCCGGGCCAGACGCGCGACGTCGAGGTCGTGCGCGTGCGCTCCGACCGCAGCGTGACGCCGGCTCGAAGGGCCGCTGCGTCTGGGTCGGCGGCCGCGACTGGCGCCTGCTGCTGCCGCTCGAGTCCACGGGCTTCTCGGTGCGCCGCGGACGGCACCGTCGCGGGCGTCGAGGCGGCCGCCCTGCTCGTCGAGTGAGCACGGTCCCGCGCGGCTCGCTGCGCGAGCTCTTCGGGCCTGCGACGCGCGCGCTCGTGCTGGCAGGCCTGGGCGCGAGCTTCCTGGCCTCGTTCGACCTCCTGATCGTCGTCTCGGCGCTGCCGAGCGCCGCGCGCGACGTCGGCGACATCGACAACTACGCGCTCGCCGCCGGCGCGTACTCGGTCGCGAGCGTGGTCGGCATGCCGCTCGCGGGCACCGTCAACGATCGCATCGGGCCGCTGCGCACGCTGCTCGTCGGGCTCGGGCGTGTTCTTCGTCGGCACGGTCATCGGCGGCACGGCGACGAGCATGGATCAGATCGCGGCCGGCCGCCTGCTGCAGGGCTTCGGCGGCGGCTTCCTGCTGTCCGTGCCGCTCGTGATCTGGACGGCCTACCTGCCGCGCCACCTCGAGCGCTACGGCTTCGCCGTGAACGCCGCCGTGTGGGCCATCTCGGCCGTGATCGGGCCGCCCACGGGCGCGCTGCTCGTGGCGCTCGTCGACTGGCGCGCCGTCTTCTGGGTCAACCTCCCGCTGCTCGCGCTGACGCTGATGTTCGCCGTTGCGCGGCTTCCGGGGCAAGGCCGTTCACGCCGCACGAGCACGCGCGCGCCAACATCCTCGGGCCGTGCCTGCTCGGCGGCTTCGCGCTCGGGCTCCTGCTGCCGTCGCCCTGGCCGGTGATCTCGATCCCGCTCGCGCTGGCCTTCCTGTGGCAGGAGCTGCACACCGACCGGCCGCTCATCCCGCGCCACCGCTCGGGCTACGCGACGTGCCTGGTCGCGCTCTCGGCCGGCATCGCGTTCACGGGCGGCACGACCGTGATCACGCTCGCCCTGCAGGCCGGCTCCGGGTGGTCGGTGTTCTGGGCCTCGTTCCCGCTGCTCGTCTCGAGCCTGACCTGGACGGTCGCGACCGGGCTCGTCACGCACCTCGACTGGTCGCTGCGGCGCATCGTCACGCGTCGGCACCTCGATCGTGGCGGCCGGCACGCTGGCGATGGCGATCCCCGTCTCCAGCGGCCTCGCGATCGCGATCGGCTTCACGATCTCCGGCTTCGGCATGGGCTTCGCGAGCCCGGCGCTGTTCCCCGCGGCGCTCTCCGACGACCCGGGCCGCGAGGGTCGCGACACGAGCGCCGTCACGACGGCGCGCCAGCTCGGCGCGGGCATCGGCGCGGCGCTCGCGGGCTTCGTGCTGCTCGAGACGGTGCCGCACTCGGTGCTCAGGGCGGCCGAGGACGGCGTCGCGCCGCTGCCGAAGCTGCACGACGCCGCCGGGCTGGCGTTCGGGCTGCTCGGCCTGATCGTCCTGCTGTCGCTGCCGGCGACGCGCGGCATCCGCGTCACGCCGCGGCGCTCGACGGCGCCGGCGCCTGCGAGATGAGCGTCACCAGGGCGGGCGGCCGTGCACCCAGCGGCCGCCGGCTCATCGTGGCGACCACGCGCGATCCCGGCGATCTCGTCCGGCGGGCAGGTGACGGGATCGCGCTCGAGCACGACGAGGTCGGCCGCGTAGCCCGGCAGCAGCCGCCCGAGGCGGCGCTCGGCCTGGCGGGCGTGGGCGGCGCCGCTCCAGAAGCCGTCCAGCGCGAGCTCGACCGCGAGCGCCTCGGCGACCGGCCAGTCGCGCGTCGACGGCGGCCTGGACGCCGGCGAGCGGGTCGAGCGGCTCGATCGGCGCATCGGAGCCGAAGCACAGCGCGCGCTCCGCTCGCGCTCAGCGATCCGAGTGCGTAGGCGCCGGCGCAGCGAGCGCCCCAGACCGCCTCGGCGAGCGAGCGGTCGGAGGGCGCGTGCGAGGGCTG
>CAWJTT010000008.1:0-38382 GCA_963845865.1 uncultured Actinomycetes bacterium | reverse complement strand
GATCGGCGCATGAGCTATTCGGGTTCGCGCTCGCGTCAGCGCGGATCCGAATCGACCTGGCGCCGTCCGCGAGCTATCGTCGCGGCGTGATCCTCTACGACTCGCCCATCTCGGGCAACTGCTACAAGGTCCGCCTCCTGGCCGCGCATCTGGGCCTGCCGCTCGAGCGACGCCCGCTCGACGTCGTCGACCGCTCCAACCGCCGCGACGTGATCGGCGAGCTCAACCCGGCGCTGCGCGTGCCGACGCTCGTGCTCGACGACGGGCGCCCGCTGGGCGAGTCGGGCGCCATCCTCTCCTACCTGGGTGCCGGCACGCGGTTCGTGCCGGATGACGGCTACGAGGCGGCGCAGGTACTGCAGTGGATGTTCTTCGAGCAGTACGACGTCGAGCCGAACATCGCCGTGGCCCGCTTCTGGATCAAGTACGCGGGCGGGGCCGAGCGCCATGCCGAAGCGCTGCCCGCGCTGCACGAGGGCGGCTACCGGGCGCTCGAGGCGATGGAGCGCTACTTGCCGCGACGGCTCTACCTCGTCGGCGACCGGTTGAGCATCGCCGACATCGCTCTCTACGGCTACACGCACGTCGCGGGCGAGGGAGGCTTCGACCTCGCTCGCTTCCCCGCCGTGCAAGCCTGGATCGCGCGCGTCGCGGCCGAGCCCGGCCACATCCCGATCGACGCCTGAGCTCTCAGGCGGCCTGAGCCGTCGCCGTCGTCCGCCGCAGCGCCGCGACGCAACGGGCGTCGAACTGCGTGCCGGCGAGACGCTCCAGCTCCGCAAGCGCCGCCTCGCCTGTCATACGGGGCTGATAGCTGCGACCGCGCGTCATGGCCTCGTAGGCGTCCGCGACGTGCAGGATGCGGGACTCGAGCGGGATCTGGTCGCCTTCGAGCCCGTCGGGGTAGCCGTCGCCGTCGATGCGCTCGTGGTGGTGGCGAACCCACTCGGCGATCTCGCCGAAGCCACAGCGGGACAGGATGCGCGCGCCTCGCTCCGCGTGCGAGGCCAGCTCGTCCCACTCCTCGTCGGTCGGCTGCTCGTCCTTGGCGAAGATCGAGTCGTCCACGTCGAGGTAGCCGACGTCGTGCAACAGCCCGGCCATGCGGACGAGCTCGACCTGCTCGATCGAGAGGCCGACCATCTCGCCGATGTCGCCGGCGAGGTCGGCCACGGAGCGGCTGTGGTCATAGCCGTCGCCGTCCTTCGCGTCGACGGCGGCCGCCAGGGCGACCGCGAGATCGTCCTGCCGCCGGTCTCCGCCGTGCGGCTCGAACGTGGCGAGGTCGAGCTCCGGCGAGTGCACGCGGATCTGAGAGCTCATGCGCTTGGCCGCCAGGAGCGCGGTATCGGCCCGGCGCATGAGCTCGCCGGCCGGAGTGCGCATCTCGCCGACGGCCACGCCGACGGCGACGCTCGGGTCACCCCCTCCGTGCTGCACGCGCATGGCGTCCTGCACCCGATGGGCGAAGCGGTGCCCGGCATCCGCGCCGCAGCCGATCAGGATCGCTGCGAACTCGTCCCCGCCGAGGCGGTAGCCCTTGGCCGCGCGATCGGCAGCGCGCACGGCAGCCGAGACGGCCCGGATGCGCTCGTCGCCCACCGCGTGGCCGAGGCGCTCGTTCGTCTGCTTGAGGCCGTCGAGGTCGAGCATGACCAGGCAGACGCGTCCCTTTGCCAGCGCGCGGCCGAGGTCGTCGTCGAACGTCCGGCGATTGCGCAGCCCGGTGAGGGGGTCCGTGACGGCGGCCTTCTCCAGGTGGGCCAGCTTGGCGTCGGCGCCTGCGCGCTCTCGGCGCCTCAGCACTCGCAGCAGCATGAGCAGGGCTCCGAGCAGCAGCAGGCCGGACGGGAACGCCGCGAACGTGAGCTGCCAGCCCCGCGCCTCCGCCCGGTGCACTGCGACGAGAGCGGTAGCGGCCGCGCCTCGCTCGGTCGCGGCGAGGTGCTCGAGCGAGCTCGTGACGCGCGCGTCGGCCTGGCGCACCGCACGTGATGCGGCCCTGCCCGGAGGCAGGGCGAGCGCGCGTTGCTCGGCGACCAGCGCCTCGCGGGCGGCATCGACGCTCGCAGTCGGCGCGAGACGGGCCAGGCGGGTGGAGGCGCGGGTGACCGCCCTCACGCTCGCGGGCTCGGTCGACGCTCCGGCGAACTCGGCCGCGCTGAGCTCGGCCGCCTGCAGCGAGCGGACGTGCGAGGCCGCGCTGTCCGAGGCGTTCGCCGTCGTGTGCTGTGCCCAGATCGAGATGCCGGTGACCCCGGCAAGCAGCGCGGCGATCGCGACGACGACGCTGCGCTCGGCGAGCCGGTCGCGCCCACCGCCCGTCAATCCCCAGTCACGTGCCACACCCGACTCATCGGCCGGGACCGGCCGCATCTGCAGGGGATCCGCGTCGCTCGAACGGGGGAACGCTGCCTCCCGAACGGGGGATGCCCGCCGCCGAACCGGCGTGCGCGAGCCGGGGAACCCGTTGCGACATCGGCGCCGCCCGGGCTCAGGTGACGGTGACGTTGCCCTTCATGCCCTTGGCGGCGTGGCCCTTGATGGCGCAGTAGAAGTGGTAGGTGCCGGCGGCCGGGAAGGTGACCGAGAACGACGCGCTCTTGCCGGGCGCCACGGCATGCTTGTTGTGGACGCCGACATCGTGGACCTTCTTGCCGTCGAACAGCATGTCGTGCGGGAACTTTCCCTTGTTCGTCAGCGTGAACGTGTACTTGACTCCGTGCTTGAGCGTCTTGGGGACGCCCGTGATCGTGTACTCCTTCTCGCTGACCTTGACCGGCGCGGCGGCGCCGGCGGCGGTGGGCGCGACGAGCGCAGCAGCCCCCAGGACGAGCAAGGCGGTGAAGCGGATCGGTCGCACGATGAACTCCTTCTCATGGGGACTGTCCGTCTACGCAGGAACGGGGGCCCCGGTTCGCACGAGGCGGTAGACAGCGGCCGCTGCGAGCAGGTTGGCGCGCGTAGCGACTGCCGCGCCGGCGGGACCGCGAGCAGGGCCCAGGAGCACGCGCTCGCTCACGCGCAGGTCGAGTGACGCCGCGAGCGATTCGAAGTCGGCCAGCGTGCAGGGGTGGATGTCGGGCGTCTCGTGCCAGGTCTGGGGGAGCGCGAGCGAGATCGGCATGCGTCCCCGCAGCGCGAGCCCCGCGCGGAGCCGCCAGTGGGCGAAGTTGGGAAGCGAGACGACGCCCACGGGGGCGACGCGCATCATCCCGGCCACGACCGCCGCGGGCCGGCGCGTGGTCTGCAGCGTCCACGACAGCAGCACGACGTCGAACGCGCCGTCGGCGAACTCGCGAAGACCGTCCTCGATGTCCCCCTCGCTCACGGGCACGCCGGCGGCGATGCACGCGAGCACGTCGTCGCCGTCGATCTCGATGCCGTGCCCGTCGCAGCCCCGCTCGGCGATCAGGTGCGCCAGTAGGGCGCCGTCGCCGCACCCGAGGTCGAGCACGCGCGAGCCGGCGGGGACCATGCCGGCGACGATCTCGAGGTCGGGCCTCACGCACAGACCTCGCGCCGCATGCGCTCGACGAACGCCGCCACCGTGCGGTGGTACTCGGGCACCGGCAGCAGGAAGGAGTCGTGCCCGTGCGGGGAGGAGATCTCGCGGAACGTGACCGGGATGTGCGCCGCGGAGAGGACGCGCACGATCTCGCGCGAATGGGCCGTCGGGAAGCGCCAGTCGGTGTCGAACGAGAGCACGAGGAAGCGCGTCCGGCTGCCACGAAGCTGCTCGATCACGGGCGCGACGTCCCCGATCGGGTCGAAGTAGTCCATGACACGCGTCAGATAGAGATAGCTGTTGGCGTCGAAGCGGTTGACGAAGCTCTCACCCTGGTACTCGAGATAGCTCTCGACCGCGAAGTCGATGCCGAAGCCGCGCAGCGGCTCGCCGTCGTGCTGCAGGCGACGGCCGAACTTCGCGCGCATCGACTCCTCGGAGAGATACGTGATGTGCGCGATCCGCCGCGCCAGCGAGAGGCCGTTGTCGGGCCGCACGGCGTGCTCGTAGTAGTCGCCGCCGTGGAAGTTCGCGTCCTCCATGATGGCCGCGCGCGCGACCGCGCTGAAGGCGATGTTCTGCGCAGTGAGCCGTGCGCTGGCGCAGATCACGAGCCCCGCCCCCAGCTCGTCGGGGTGGTCGATCGCCCACTGCAGCACCTGCATGCCGCCGACCGACCCTCCGATCGCCGCCAGCGGGCGCCGGACACCGAGGTGCTCGAGCAGCCGGCGGTGCACCGTGACGAGATCGCGCACGGTGCAGAGCGGGAAGCGCAGTCCGTAGGGCTTGCCGGTGCCCGGGTCGATCGAGCTCGGGCCGGTCGTGCCCTGACAGCCGCCCAGGAGGTTCGCGCAGACGATGTACAGGCGGTCGGTGTCGAGCGGCTTGCCGGGCCCGATGAGGTTGTCCCACCAGCCACGCCGATCCGGGTTGCCGTGATGGCCGGCGGCGTGCGCGTCGCCCGTGAGCGCATGACAGACGAACACGCAGTTCGCCCCGGCCGCGTCGAGCTCGCCGTAGGTCTCGTACGCGACCTCGACGAAGTCCAGTTGCTCGCCGGAATCGAGCACGAGCGGGTCGCGCTCGTCCCAGAGCGCGACCCGCTGTGTCTCGACCAGACCGAGCGAGCGCTCGGCGCTCCCCGGTACGTCGATCACGCTATGCCGTGACCGGGACCCGTGCCCTTGCGAGCGCCTGCTCGAGGTCGGCCAGGATGTCCTCGATGTGCTCGATGCCGACCGAGAGCCGGACGGTGTCCTGCGTGACGCCGGAGGCCGCGAGCTCGTCCTCGTTGAGCTGCGAGTGCGTCGTCGACGCGTTGTGGATCGCGAGCGACTTGGCGTCGCCGATGTTCGCGAGGTGGCTGAACAGCTCGAGGCTCTCGATGAAGCGCTGACCCGCCTCGCGGCCGCCCGTGATGCCGAACGTCACCAGCCCGCCGAAGCCGCCGGACAGCTGCCGCTTGGCGACGTCGTGATACGGCGAGCTCTCGAGCCCCGGGTAGTTGACCCACTTCACCGCGGAGTGCCCCTCGAGGTGCCGCGCGACTGCCAGCGCGTTGGCCGAGTGCCGCTCCATGCGCAGCGGCAGCGTCTCCAGGCCCTGCAGGAACAGGAACGCGTTGAAAGGCGAGAGCGCCGCGCCCGTGTTGCGCAGCAGCACGGTGCGCACGCGGCCGATGTAGGCCGCCGGCCCGAGCGCCTCGCTCCAGACCACGCCGTGGTAGGACGGGTCGGGCGTGGTCAGCCCGGGGAAGCGCTCGCCCTGGGCCGTCCAGTCGAAGCGACCGGCGTCGACCACGATGCCGCCGATGGACGTGCCGTGGCCGCCGATGTACTTCGTGGCGGAATGCACCGAGACGTCGGCGCCGTGGTCGAACACGCGGCAGTGGATGGGGGTCGGCGCCGTGTTGTCGACGATCAGCGGCAGGCCCTGCGCATGCGCGGCGTCGGACCAGGCGCGCAGGTCGACGACGTTGAGCTTCGGGTTGCCGATCGTCTCGGCGAACACGAGACGCGTCTTGTCGTCGGCGAGCCGGGCGACGGCGCCGGGGTCGTCGGGGTCGGCCCAGCGCACCTCGATGCCGTACTGCGGCAGCGTGTGCGCGAACAGGTTGTACGTGCCGCCGTACAGCGTCGAGACCGAGATGATGTTGTCGCCGGCTCGCGTGACGTTGAGCACGGAGTACGCCACGGCGGCCTGGCCCGAGGCCGTCGCGCAGGCGGCGAGCCCGCCCTCGAGCGCGGTGACGCGCTGCTCGAAGACGTCCCAGGTCGGGTTCATGATGCGCGGTGTAGATGTTGCCCGGCACCTTGAGCGCGAACAGATCGGCGGCGTGCTGGGTGTCGTCGAACTCGTACGACGTCGTCTGGTAGATCGGGACGGCGCGGGCCTTCGTCGTGGGGTCGGGGGACTGACCGCCATGCAGGGCGATCGTCTCGGCGCGCTGTCCACTCATGTGCGTTCCTCTCGTTTCGCGTCCCGGGAACGAAAAAGGCCCCCCGTGTCCCGGAGGGCCTTCGGCGTCGCGGAGCGTTCCACGAACCGGCTGTCATCTTCCGCTCTGCGCACCCGGGACGGAGACGCTCGGCGCTGGATGGAGCACCTGGCGGGCCGAAGCCCCGGTTGCTGCGGTGTCGTCGGGCCAGTTCCCTCGACCGCTCGGGATGACGTTGCGAGCGGCAGCCTAGCACAGTGCGGCCGGAGGCCGCGAATCAAGACCGAGACTCCAGTAGATTCCACAGTTTTACGCGGCAATCTTGACTGCATCTTGATGCCCGGGTGCCCAACCTTAACCCGTGCTGAACCCCTGCCTCGGGACAATGCGGGGAGTCGGCGTTGCATTGGGATTGTGCAGGTTAGGAACGGGCCGGCCCGGGGAATACCACTCCCTGGAACGGCGTTCTTCAAGACGGTGACCCTGGAGGGGCGAGAGTCCTCCACGGGTGCCGAGCTTGCACAGAGAGACAGACGGCGCAGACCGCCGAGGAGTTGAGAGACACCGTGATCGCCACTGAGAACACCGCACTTGCGCCCGAATTGGAGGGCCTCGTCGAGCGTGGGCTCGAGCGTGGCCACGTGACGCTCGCCGAGGTCAACGAGGCGCTCGCAGAGGCCGGCGACGAGGCGATGCCGGTCGAGGAGGCCACGCGCGAGCTCGACGGCATGGGCATTGAGGTGCGCGACGAGGACAGCGTCGAGCAGCGGGGCCCCGTCGTCCTGCCGGTGGCCGATGGCCCGACCGACTCGCTCGAGCGCTTCCTCTCCGAGATCGGCCGCTATCCGCTGCTGACCAAGGTCGAGGAGATCCAGCTCGCCAAGCGCGTCGAGGCCGGCGACATGCTGGCCAAGCGCCGCATGGTCGAGTCGAACCTGCGCCTGGTCGTGTCGATCGCGAAGAACTACCGCGGTCAGGGCCTGGGCTTCCTGGATCTGATCCAGGAGGGCATCCTCGGGCTGATCCGCGCGGTCGAGAAGTTCGACTGGCGCCGTGACCTCAAGTTCTCGACCTACGCGACCTGGTGGATCCGCCAGGCCGTGGCCCGTGCGCTGGCCGACAAGAGCCGCACCATCCGCCTGCCCGTGCACGTGGTCGAGCGGCTGCAGAAGGTCAACCGCGCCGAGCGCACGCTGATGCTGCGCCTGCAGCGCGAGCCGAACGAGGACGAGATCGCGGCCGAGTCCAAGCTGCCGATCGAGCAGGTGCGCATCGTGCGCGAGGCGGCGCGCTCCTCGATGTCGCTCGACGAGCCCATCGGCGAGTCCGGCGAGTCCTCCATGTCCGAGGTGCTCGCCGACGACAAGGCCGTCGACCCGGTCGACGCGGTCGACGCCGCGCACCGGCTCGACACGCTCTCGGGCGCGCTCGACGCGCTTCCCGGAGCGCCGGCGCCGCGTGCTCGTCCTGCGCTACGGCCTGGACGGCGGCGACGCCCGCACGCTCGACGACATCGCCCGCGAGCTCGGTCTCACGCGCGAGCGCGTGCGTCAGATCGAGGTCGAGACGCTGGGTCAGCTCGCAGCCGTTCGCGAGCTTCAGGATCTGCGCGACCGCGCTGCCTGACGCACCGAGCAATCGCACATACCCCGCCTGGTCCAACCCCGATCATGCGAGGCGCGAATGAGGGGCCGGCTGATCAGCGATCAGCCGGCCCCTCGTTTTGCACCCAGGTGCGGCCGTCGGGGCTCGCGTCGAGGATCGCCTCGGCCACGCGCTCCGCATCGCTCACGAAGCGGACGTCGCGGCTCCTGCGGCCCTTCGCCCAGCGTGAGCGTGCCGTAGCCGAGCAGGCGCCCGCCGAAGCTGTGGCTCGACGCTCGTGCCGTGAACGCCCGCGAGCGTCATCGTCTGCCACGCGCGCCGCACGGCGCCGCGCGGGGCGACGACGAAGACGCGGCGGCGTCGTCAGGGCGAGCAGCGTGCGGTCCCACTGCCAGACGGCGCGCGTGAAGCGGAGCGCGGCCCGCGCCGCGAACGCCACGGCGAGCAGGTCGAGCGCGACGCGCACCGCGTGCGGAGCCGAGGAGCGAGCGAGCAGGGCCAGGACCGTCGCCGCGGCGAGCACGGTCACCGACGGCTCGCGCGAGTGCGGGCAGGAGCGCCGCGGGGTGCGGCCTGCAGGCGAGCAGCAGGCGCTCGCCGGGTTCGAGTCTCGTGCGCGCGCGCGGCATCAGAACACAGGCTTCGCCGCCCGGCGGCTCCGTCCTGCCCACCTGGTATCATACGAACATCTTGTTCGACTCGAGCGGCCGCTGCTAGGCTGATCAAGCCTTGATGTCCCGATGACCGCAAACCGCCTTCTCAACGACGAAATCGTCATCCACGGCGCGCGTGAGCACAACCTCCGCGACGTCACCGTCCGCATGCCGCGCGGGTGCGTTCGTGTGCATCACGGGCCTGTCCGGATCCGGCAAGTCGTCGCTCGCGTTCGACACGCTCTACGCCGAGGGGCAGCGCCGCTACGTCGAGTCGCTCTCGGCCTACGCGCGCCAGTTCCTGGGGCAGATGGACAAGCCCGACGTCGACTCGATCGAGGGCCTGTCGCCGGCGATCTCGATCGACCAGAAGACGACGTCGCGCAACCCGCGCTCGACCGTCGGCACCGTCACCGAGGTGCACGACTACCTGCGCCTGCTGTTCGCGCGCATCGGCCGGCCGCACTGCCCGATCTGCGGGCGGCCGATCGCCGGCCAGTCGGCCGAGCAGATCGTCGACCAGGTGCTGACGCTGCCCGAGGGCACGCGCTTCACGATCGACGCGCCGCTCGTGCGCGGCCGCAAGGGCGAGCACCGCGACGTGCTCGAGAGCCTGCGCGGCGAGGGCTTCACGCGCGTGCGCGTCGACGGCGAGACCTACCTGCTCGAGGACGTGCCGGCGCTCGACAAGAAGTACAAGCACGACATCTCGGCCGTCGTCGACCGCCTCGTCATCAAGGACGACCTGCGGCAGCGGCTGAACGACTCGATCGAGACGGCGCTGCGCATCGGCGACGGCCTCGTCGAGGTGCGCGAGGTCGACGGCCCGGTGCACACGTACTCCGAGAAGTTCGCGTGCCCCGAGCACGGCGTCTCGCTGGCCGAGCTCGCCCCGCGCACGTTCTCGTTCAACTCGCCGCACGGCGCGTGCCCGGCCTGCACCGGCCTCGGCGCGACGCTCGAGGTCGATCCGGAGCTGGTCGTGCCCGATCCGGTGCTCTCGATCCGCGACGGCGCGCTGGCGCCCTGGAACGTCGCCGGGTCGAGCTTCTTCGAGCAGGTGCTCGAGGCGATCGCCGACCGCTGGGAAGTCCCGCTCGACCGGCCCTGGGGCGAAGCTCTCGCGCGAGCACCAGGACCTGTACCTGAACGGCACGGGCGGCGAGCGCGTGTACGTGACGTACAAGAACCGCTACGGGCGCAAGCGCTCGTACATGACCGCCTTCGAGGGCGTCGTCGCGAACCTCCAGCGGCGCTACCGCGAGACGCAGTCCCAGCTGCAGAAGGAGCGCATCGAGACGTTCATGTCGATGCGCCCGTGCTCGGCCTGCGGCGGCGCGCGGCTGCGGCCCGAGGCGCTCGCCGTGACGGTCGGCGGGCACAACATCGACTACATCTCGCGCCGTGCCGTGCACGAGGCGCTCGCGTACTTCCGCGAGCTCGAGCTGACCGACACCGAGCGGCTGATCGCCGAGCGCGTGATCCGCGAGATCCGGGAGCGGCTGACGTTCCTCGACGACGTCGGCGTCGGCTATCTCTCGCTCGACCGCGCGGCGCGCACGCTCTCGGGCGGCGAGGCGCAGCGCATCCGGCTGGCGACGCAGATCGGCGCGAGCCTCGTGGGCGTGCTCTACATCCTCGACGAGCCGTCGATCGGCCTCCACCAGCGCGACAACGCGCGGCTGATCGCGACGCTCGAGCGCCTGCGCGACATCGGCAACACGGTGATCGTCGTCGAGCACGACGAGGAGACGATGCGCTCGGCCGACTGGGTCATCGACATGGGCCCGGGCGCGGGCGTGCACGGCGGCCGCGTCGTCGCCGAGGGGACGGCCGAGGACGTCGCGGCCACGCCGGGCTCGCTGACGGGCCAGTACCTCAGCGGCCGGCGCTCGATCCCGGTGCCGCCGCGGCGCGAGGGCGAGACGGCGTGGCTGAAGGTCAGCGGCGTGACGGCCCACAACCTGCAGGACATCGACGTCGAGATCCCGATCGGGCGCTTCGTGTCGGTCACGGGCGTCTCGGGCTCGGGCAAGTCGACGCTCGTCAACGACGTGGTCTACCGCGCGCTCGCCAACCGGCTGTTGCGTGCGCGCCTCAAGCCCGGCGCGCACCGCGCGATCGAGGGCCTGGAGCAGTTCGACAAGGTCATCGAGATCGACCAGTCGCCGATCGGCCGCACGCCGCGCTCCAACCCCGCGACCTACACGGATCTCTTCTCGCGCGTGCGCGAGCTCTACTCGCTCACGCCCGAGGCGCGCACGCGCGGCTACACGCCGGGGCGCTTCTCGTTCAACGTCAAGGGCGGGCGCTGCGAGGCCTGCGCGGGCGACGGGATGATCCGCATCGAGATGCACTTCCTGCCCGACGTGTACGTGCCCTGCGAGGTCTGCGGGGGCAAGCGCTACAACCGCGAGACGCTCGACATCCGCTACAAGGGCGCGTCGATCGCCGACGTGCTCGCGATGTCGGTCGAGGAGGCGCTCGAGTTCTTCGGCAAGGAGCCCAAGCTCCGCCGGCGCCTGCAGACGCTGCACGACGTCGGGCTCGACTACGTGAAGCTCGGGCAGCCCGCGACGACGCTCTCGGGCGGCGAGGCGCAGCGGGTCAAGCTCGCGGCCGAGCTCTCCAAGGTCGCCACCGGGCAGCACGCTCTACATCCTCGACGAGCCCACGACCGGGCTGCACATCCACGACGTGGCGAAGCTGCTCGAGGTGCTGCAGCGGCTGGTCGACGCCGGCAACACGGTGCTCGTGATCGAGCACAACCTCGACGTGATCAAGCAGTCCGACTGGGTCATCGACCTCGGCCCGGAGGGCGGCGACGCCGGCGGGCGCGTGATCGCGACGGGCACGCCCGAGCAGGTGGCCGAGGTCGAGGAGTCCTACACCGGCCAGTTCCTGCGCCGCGTCCTGCCCGCGCCGGCGGCCATCGCGGTCTGAAACCGGGATCCGCACCGCCCCCCAACCGGTGTGATTGACATCCGCCCGGACCTGGACGTAGATGTGAGCCAGGCGTGCGGGTGTCGCCATCCTGCCCGGGGCGACACCCGCGCGACGCCTTTCGCGCGGCGCGCCGAGAAGCTCTAAGAACTGGTTTCAAAAGTCGCATGGCGTTCGGAAGTCTCGAATCGCCTGCAGTCTGCCAGCCGGGCGCTCGATCTCGGCTGCGGGTTGGGCGCTGCTGGCGGTGCGGCGCCCGGCTGATCAGACTGCCGGCGACCCGGGACTCCGCTCGCTGAGCCGAGCGAGCCCGGGGGCTTCGCGGGAACGGATCCCGGCTCTCGAAAGGGTTGCAACCGGATCTTCGAGCCGCGATCCGCTCCCGCTCGCTTCGAGCCTCCCGACCACACACGGGACTCTTGAAACCAGTTCTACGGACGCTCGATCAATTCGATGCGGTAGCCGTCGGGGTCGCGCACGAAGCAGATGCGCGTGGTGCCCACGAGGTACGGCGCGCGCTCGGGCTGCACGCCTTTCTGTCGAGCGCGGCGAGCGTCTCGTCGAGGTTCGAGACCGCGATTGCGATGTGGCCGTAGCCGGTGCCGATCTCGTACGGCTCCGTGCGGTCGTGGTTGTGCGTGAGCTCGAGCCAGGGCTCCGGGTCGCCCGGGTAGCCGAAGAAGTGGTTCGTGGCCTCGTCGCGGATCGGCGACGCGCGCACGTGCTCGAGGCCCAGGCACTCCGTGTAGAAGCGGATCGAGGCTGCGGGGTCGAGGACCCGGTAACAGGTGTGAACGAAGGCTCCATGCATGCGCGGCAGTCTACGAAGCCGGCGCGTCCCGGCGCGACCACTCGTGCCAGGAGCCGGCGTAGTTCTCGCGCGTCCACGCCGGCTGCGGCAAGCGCGGCGACCGCCTGGGCCGAGCGTGCTCCGGAGTGGCAGTAGCAGACGATGCGCGCGTCGCTGTCGAGTCCGTGCTCGGCCAGCAGGGCGCGAACGCCCGCCCCGGCGGCGAGGAGCTCCCCAACCTCGATGTTGACGGCACCCGGCATGTGGCCCTGCACCGGGTCGCAGCCGTACCCGTCCGTGCCGTCGTACTCCTCGGCCGAGCGCACGTCGAGCAGCTGGACGCCGCCGGCGGCGAGCAGCGCCGTCGATCTCGTCCCCGGTCACAGCACGCCGCCCTCGTCCTCGGCGCCGAGGGGCGAGCCGGCCTCGACGAGGCGCTGGAAGTGGCCGAGCTCGTCGTCCGAGATGGCGTAGGTATGGCGCTCCTGCGGGAAGCGCCGGTCGCGCACGTCGTCGGCGTAGCGAGCCACGGCCTCGACGGCCTCGTCGCCGAGCGACGCATACTGCTCGACGAAGCGAGGCAGCGGCCCTTCGCCGAGCCCCAGCAGGTCGTGGAAGACGAGCACCTGGCCGTCGCAGCCGGCGCCCGCTCCGATCCCGATGGTCGGGATCTCGAGCTCGCGGCTGATGCGCTCCGCGACCGGGGCGGGCACCGCCTCGAGCACGAGCAGGAATGCGCCCGCCGCCTCGGCGGCATGCGCGTCGTGCAGCAGGCGGAGCGCCGCCTGCGCCGTCTTGCCCTGCGCGCGATAGCCGCCCTGCGAGGTCGCCGTCTGCGGCGTCAGCCCGAGGTGGGCGACGACCGGGATGCCCGCCCCTGCGAGCGCGCGGATGCGCGCCAGCATCGGCCCGGCGCCCTCCAGCTTCACGGCCTGCGCGGCGGCCTCCTTCAGGAATCGCCCGGCTGCGCGCAGGGCATCCTCGTCGCTCACCTGGTACGACATGAACGGCAGGTCGGCGATCACCAGGGGCCGTCGGCACGCGCGCGACACCGCTGCCGTCAGCATGAGCATCTCGTCCATCGTGGCCGGGACCGTCGAGGAGTGCCCGAGCACCGTCATCGCCGCCGAGTCGCCGACGAGCACGAGATCCACCCCGGCGCGCTCCGCGATGCGGCCGGACGGGTAGTCGTAGGCCGTGACCATGACGAGCGGCCGACCCTCGCGCTTGGCCTGCGCGATCTCCTGCAGTGTGAGCCTGCGAGCGGCTTCGGGCCGGGGTGCGGTCGTCATGCGGCCTCCAGGGAGAGGTTGTCGATGAGGCGCGTCGCTCCGAGCCGCGCGGCCACGAGCAGGATGGCCGGGCGATCCGCGTCGTACGCGCCGAGGTCGTCGCGCCGGCGCACCTCGAGATAGTCCGGATCCACCGCGAGCCGGGTGCGCGCGGTGTCCACCAGCAGGTGCGCATCGCGTTCGCCGGCGGCGTAGAGGCGCCCGGCCGCCCGCAACCCGGCGCTCAGCGTGGTCGCGCGCTCGCGCTCGGCCGCCGAGAGGAAGCGGTTGCGCGAGGAGAGTGCGAGGCCGTCGGCATCGCGCACGGTCGGCACGCCGACGACCTCCACGCCGAGCGCGAGGTCGCGCGCCACCCCGCGCACGATCACGAGCTGCTGGTAGTCCTTCTCGCCGAAGAACGCCCACTGCGGTCGCACGAGCCCGAAGAGGCGCGTCACGACCGTCGCGACGCTGCGGAAGTGCCCCGGGCGCAGGCGGCCCTCGAGCTCGGCGGCCAGCGGCCCCGGGTCGACATGTGCGGCGAAGCCGTCCGGATACACGACCTCGGCACCCGGAGCGAACACGAGGTCGGCCCCCTCGGCTGCGGCGATGGCGACGTCGGCCTCCTCGTCGCGCGGATAGCGGTCGAAGTCCTCGCCCGGGCCGAACTGCTCCGGGTTCACGAAGAGCGACATGACGACAGTCGCGGCGGAGGCGCGCGCGGCGCGCAGCAATGCGCGGTGGCCGTCGTGCAGCGCGCCCATCGTGGGCACGAGCGCGACCTCGTCACGGCCGGCGAGCGCAGCCGCCAGGGCTGGCAGCGTGCGTGCCACGTCCGCGCGCCTGCGCGATGGCGAGTCGATCGGCATCTGAGAGCGGTACCCCTCCGGTGGATGGAGTCCGGGTTGCAGTGTAGCCGCGCGCGACATGGGCACGCCGACGATGGGCCGACGCAGCGCGATACGATTCTGCCATGCCGATCTACGAGTACGCATGCCGCTCCTGCGAGCACCGCTTCGAGGAGCTCGTGTCGCGCCACGGCACGCTCGTCGCCTGCCCGCAGTGCACCTCTGGCGAGGTCTCGCAGCTGCTCTCGACGTTCTCTGCGCGCACCGTCGGCGGCGACCAGCCGGCGCCGCGCATGCCCGCGCGGCGGCGGCGGTTGCTGCGGCGGCGGCTGCGGCTGCCGTCACTGAGCACCGTCCTGACGACCGATCTCGCAAGCGAATGGGCGGACTGCGCGCACTGCGCGCTTTCGGCCTCACGCTCCGTCGTGGTCGCCGGGGAGGGGCCGATGCCGGCCGAGCTGATGCTCGTGGCCGATGCTCCGGGCTTTCACGACGACCGGCTGGGACGGCCGCTCGTGGCAGCGGCCGGCGAGTTGCTCGCCGATCTGCTCGCCTCGATCGGTCTCGAGCGCCGTGACGTGTATGTCACGACGCTCGTGAAGTGTCGCCCGCCGGGTACGCAGAGCCCGGCTCCGGAGGAGATCGCGGCCTGCCGCGACAAGCTCGAGCGTCAGGTCGAGCTCGTGCGCCCGCGCGTCGTCGCCGCCCTCGGGGATCTTGCGACGCGCGCGCTCGCGGGAGCCGCGCATGGGGTCTCCCAGACGCACGGGCAGGTGCGGCGCGGCACGCTCGCGGGCCGAGAGATCACGCTGTTGCCGCTCTATCATCCCGCCGCGGCACTGCACAACGCCCGGCTCCTGCCGCCGCTCGAGGCCGATGTCGCGCGACTCGGAGAGCTGCTCGGCCGCGCGTCCGTCGCGCGCCCTCCCGCGGCTCGGCCGTCGGCCGGAGACGCCGCCGTCACCGAAGCGGATGAGCAGCAGCTCGGCCTCTTCTGAGCAGGAGACGGCCGCGCTGGCCGCAGCGCTCGCACGCGACCTGCCGCACGGCGCCGTGGTGTACGTGGAGGGCGAGCTCGGCGCCGGCAAGACGGCGTTCGTGCGGGGCGCGGCCAGGGCGCTCGGCGTGACGGGCTCGGTCACCAGTCCGACGTTCACGGTGGCGCATCTCTACGACGGCTCTCAGGGGCCGGTCGCGCACCTCGACCTGTCTCGCAGCGAGCGGCTGGACGAGGCCGCCTGGGGAGACCTCGAGCCGTACTTCGAGGATGTGCGCGCCGTCTTCGTCGAGTGGGCAGGAGCGGGCGCCGGCGTCCTGCCCCGGCCGCACGCCGTCGTGCGCATCGCCGTGCGCGCCGACGGGTCGCGGCAGATAGACGTAGGCCATCAGTAGTCTGGATGCGTGTCGGGGGTGGAAACGGACGGGGTGACGCTGGTGCTCGACAGCGCGACCGCGCGCGCCGTGTGCGGGATCGTGCGCGGAGGGCGCGAGCTGGCATCCGCGAGCGCCGAGGGAGGCCACGCCGCGCAGCGAGCACTCGTGCTCGTCGACGACGTCCTCGCGCGGGCAGGATGCGGCCGCGAGCACGTCGGGCAGATCGTCGTCGGCTGCGGGCCGGGGTCGTTCACCGGGCTGCGCATCGGCATCGCGACCGCACGCGGCCTCGCGCTGGCGCTCGCTGTCCCGTGCGCAGGCGTCTCGACGCTGGCCGCCCTGGCTGCCGGCGCCCCCGGCGCCCTGGCGCTGATCGACGCTCGCAGGGGCGAGCTCTTCGCGCTGGACGACGAGGGATCCGCGGTGGTCGCGGATCCAGCGGACGTCGCGGCGCGGCTGCGGCCCGGGATGCCTTGCGTCGGCGACGGCGCCCTGTCCTATCGGGCGCTGCTCGAGGGCGCCGGTGCGGACGTGCCGCCCGACGACGACCCACGCCACGCGCCGGGTGTGGTCGCGCTCGCGCGCCTGGCCTCGGGCGACGCCCCGGAACCGCTGTACGTCCGCCGCCCCGATGCGGAGCCGCGGGTCGCGTGATCGAGATCCTCCCCCTGCAGATCGACGCGCTCGATGCAATCGACGCGATCGAGCGCCGCGCCTATCCCACGCCGTGGTCGCGCGCCATGTTCAGCGGCGAGCTGACGAAGCCGAGCGGGCGCTGCTACGGGGCCTACGACCACGATCAGCTGATCGCGTACCTGATCGTGTCGCGCTATCCGGACGCCTGGCACGTCATGAACCTCGCCGTCGACCCCGATCACTGGCGCAAGGGAATCGGGCGCCGGCTGCTCGGGCGCCTGTTCGAGGACACCGAGCGCGACCTCGAGCGCGGCATCACGCTCGAGGTGCGGGTCTCGAACGCCGCCGCGATCCGGCTGTATCGATCCCTCGGCTTCCAGCCCACTGGCATCCGCCGCGGCTACTACACCGACAACCGCGAGGACGCGCTGATCATGTGGCGGGATCCGCCGAGCGGCCCCTCGGGCCTGTGATCCTCGCGATCGAGACATCGTGCGACGACACGTGCGCCGCCCTCGTGAGCAGGGACGGCACCGTGCATGCGGCCGTCCGGTCGTCGCAGGGCGACCTGCACGCGCGCTTCGGGGGCGTGGTGCCCGAGATCGCGTCGCGGCGCCACCTCCAGCTCATCGTGCCCGTGATCGAGGCTGCGCTGGCCGAGTCGGGAGCCACCCTCGACGATGTGGACGCGGTCGCCGTGACCCAGGGCCCGGGGCTGATCGGGGCGCTGCTCGTCGGGCTCTCGGCGGGCAAGGCCCTGGCCTACGGCCGCGGTCTGCCGCTGGTGCCCGTCGACCACCTCCTCGGTCACGTGGCGGCGCTGCGGCTCGCACCGCTCGGGCTGGCGCCGCCGTTCGCGTGCCTGCTGGCCTCGGGGGGGCACACGCTCGTGCTCGACGTGCCCGACTACGCTGCCCCGGTGCGGCTCGGCGGCACGCGCGACGATGCCGCGGGCGAGGCGTTCGACAAGGGCGCACGCCTGCTCGGACTGAGCGATCCTGGCGGCGCGGCACTCGAGCTCGTCGCGCGCGACGGCGATGCCGAGCGCTTCCCCTTCCCGCCGGTGCTGCAGGGCCAGGACGGCCACGACCTCTCGTTCTCGGGCCTGAAGACCGCCCTCCTGCGACGTGTGCGCGAGCTCGGTGCCGAGCTGCCCGAGGCCCGCGCGGACCTCGCCGCCGCCTTTCAGGCGGCCATCGTCCGGCAACTGGTCGAGCGCGCCGTCGCGGCACTCGATGCCACGGGCCGCTCGCAGCTTGCCGTCGTGGGCGGCGTCGCGGCGAACGGCGCGCTGCGCGCTGCCCTCGCCGACGCCTGCGCCGAGCACCGCGCGCGGCTCAGCCTCTTGCCGCCCGCCCTGTGCGTCGACAACGCGGCCATGATCGCCGCGGCGGCCTTCTCGGCGCCGGCGCTGGAGCCCCCCGACTACCTCGCGCTCGACGCCTACGCTCGCAGCCCGCTGGCCGGGTAGGGGCGCTCGGCCGGTCGTGTACCCTCACCGGGTCATGACGCGCCGCCGCCGCTTGCGCACGCGCACCTTGATTCTCTCCCTGGCGGCAACGCTCGGAGGCATCGCCGCGCTCCCCGTCCACGGCGCTCCCGATCCGCTCGCTCAGGCGCTGCGCTCGTGGGACGTCCTGATCGGCGACGGCCGCTCGGGCCAGACGCTGCCGCAGCAGGTGATCGTCGTGCTGGCGGCACCGCCCGCAGTCTCGATCGACAGCCCGGACGCGTCGAAGATCGCGGCCGCGTCGCAACAACTCGACCTCGACGCGATCGAGCGCGCCGGCATCTGGATGGCCATCCAGTACCGCTTCGTCAATGCACTCAATGCCGTCGCGGCGACGGTGCGGCCCGATCAGATCGCACAGCTGCGCGCGGCTCCCGAGGTCGCCGGCGTGTATTCGGTGCGGCGGCTCTATCCGGCGGCCACGGTCGCCCGGCACCTGGCCGCGCTGGGTGCCGCGGCGCGGCCGCTCGCGGCGGGCGGAGGCGACGGCAAGGGCGTCACGGTCGCCCTGCTCGACGGCCCGATCGACGGCGCGCATCCCTACCTGCACGACCTCGCCCCAGCCTGGAACGCGATCGCAGGCAAGCCGCAGACCGGCGATCCCGATCCGGTGGCCGCCGCCCACGCCACCGCCATGGCAGGCATCGTCGCGGGCCGCGGGGGGCCACGGGGCCTGCACGGCGTCGCGCCCGCGGCCTCGCTCGTGCCGATCCAGGTGCTCGAGATGCAGCAGGGCGCGCTCGCGGGCACCACCGCCACGCTCCTGGCGGGGATCGATCGCGCGCTCGACCCGAACGGCGACGGAAACCTGTCCGATCACGCGGACGTGATCCTCGCGCCGCTGGCCGAGCCCTTCGCCGCCTTCGGGGCATCGGCCGAGACCGTCGCCGCGCAGGGCGTGGAACGCCTCGGCGGCGTGCTCGTCGCGGCCGCCGGGAACGACGGCGCCACGGGCGGTCGCTTCGGCACGATCGCCTCGCCCGCCTCCTCGCCCGACTGGCTCGCGGTCGGCGCCAGCGATGGCCGGCGCTCGCTGCCGACGGTCGACGTCGCGCTCGGGACCAACGGCATCCAGACCGGGGTCGACGCCGTGCCGCTGCTCGGTGCGCTCGCCCCGAAGAGCGACACCCCCCTGCCGCTCGTGCTTCCCGCCGGTCCGACGAAGTCCGACGGCGCGCGTGCCCCTGCCGACGTCGTCGCGGGCACCGACGAGGGCGACTTCCGCGCCACCGACGGCACGAGCCTCGTAAGCGGCAAGGCCGTCCTGTTGCCACGCGATGGCGCGCCGATCGCAGAGCGCGCCGCTGCGGCCGGAGCCGCGGGCGCAAGCGCGCTCGTGCTCTACGGCGACGGCGGAGGCCCCGCAGGGGCATTCGGGCTGGACGATCGGGTCAAGCTGCCCATCGCGGTGCTGCCCGGCGACCAGGGCGCCACGGCCGCAGCCACGCTGCTGACGGGCGGCGCGGTGACGATCACATTCAGCTCCGAGCACACGGACGACAATCCCGAGGCCGGATCCGTCACCGCGTTCTCGTCGACGGGGCTGTCATTCGACGATTCGATCAAGCCCGACCTCGTGGCGCCGGGCGTCGCTGTCACGACCTCCGCGCCGGGCGGCCTGTACATGGCCGAGAGCGGCACGTCCGTGGCGGCCGCGCAGGTCGCAGGGGTCGCCGCGCTGGTGCACCAGGCGCACCCCGGCTGGGCGCCGGGCGTGGTCAGGGGCGCGCTGGTCGGGACGGCCACGGCGGTGGGCGGTGCCGGTGACGAGCCCGCCGCGGTGGAGGCGCAGGGTGGCGGCGCGGTGAATCCCGATCGAGCGGCGGCGGCCGTGGTGGTGGCCGAGCCGTCGTCGCTGACGTTCGGCCTGGCCCGCGCGGCGGCCGTGAACGTTTCCCGCGTGCTCACGCTCGCGAACACGGGCAGCGCGACCGCCCACGTCTCGCTCGCGCTGAGCCGCGACCGCGCGCACGACGACGCCTCGGTCGCGCTCTCCGGCGCGCTGTCGTCGATTGCGATTGCCCCGGGCGCGACCGTGCCCGTGCCGCTGACGCTCCAGGCGCACGGGCTCCCCGATCAGACGACCGTGATCGGAGGCTGGATCATCGTCTCGATCGACGGCGGCGGCACGCTGCGTGTGCCCTGGGCGCTCTCGCGCAGCGACGATCTGGCCGCCGGCCTGATCGGGCGAGCGTCTCTGACGCCGTCACTCGTGCAGCCCACGAGCGACGGCACTGCTGCCACGAAGCTCGCGCTCGTGCTCGGCACCGCGCGGTCCGACGGCGGCGCGCGGCTCGAGATCTCGCCGGTGCAGCGGCTCAGCGTCGACCTGTACCGCGGCTCGCACCTGCTCGGCCGGCTGGTCGAGCGCCACCAGTTGCTGCCCGGCAGCTACCGCTACGGCATCACGGGCATCGATCCGACGACGCGCAAGGCGCTCGTCCCCGGCATCTACCGGCTGGTGATCGATGCCGTGTCGGCCGACGACGTGACGAGTGAGCGGCAGCTCGGCTTTACCGTCGGCGGCTAGGCCCGTCGAGGTCGTGCTCTTCGAAGGAGAGGGCTGCGGGCTCTGTGCCCGCGCTCTGGACCTCCTCGAGCGCGAGTCGCCGCGACTCGGCTTCCGGCTCCGGCGTGTGGCGATCGACGGCGACGAGGAGCTCGAGCGGCGCTACCGCATCGACCTCCCGGTGATCGTGATCGAGGGCGAGGTCGCCTTCACCTACGCAGTCGGAGCGGATGCGCTGGAGCGTGCCGTCAGGCGCGCACAAGCTGCCCCTCGCGACGAGGGTTCGTGACACCGCATTTCCGCTTCTGACGCGGCGTTGCGCGACAGTATGCTACTGATACGAGCCCGGTCGGAGGAGCGCTCCGATAGCCCACCAGTCCCACCGACGATTGCAGGAGTCCCCAGTGAGCGAACGTCTCACGGTCGGAGTAGCCGCGCGCCTGTCGCGCTACCTCCAGGTGCTGACGCAGGCCAAGAAGATGGGCCGCAGCTCGATCTCGTCGCAGGACGTCTCCGAGTACACGCACATCAATGCGACCCAGATCAGGCGCGACCTGTCCGCCTTCGGGAAATTCGGCAAGCGCGGAGTCGGCTACAACATCGATGCGCTGATCGCAGAGATCCGGGGCATCCTGCGCACGTCGGGGCAGCACAACATCGCGCTCGTCGGGGCGGGGCGGCTCGGACAGGCGATCGCCGGCTCGTCGATCTTCGCCGACCACGGCTTCCACATCGTCACGATCTTCGACGACGACCCCTCGAAGATCGGCACCGAGCTGGGCGGCGCCGGCATCCGCTCGACGGGCGAGCTCGGCGACGCAGGTGGCCGAGCACAACATCATCGCCGCTGTCATCGCGGTCCCGGCGGGGGCGGCGCAGACGCGTCGCCGACCAGCTCGTCAAGGCCGGCGTGCACATCATCTTCAACTACTCCGAGGCGCTCCTGCAGACGCCGGCAGACGTGACCGTGCACAGCTCGAGCCCGGCCGTCGAGCTCCTGCACGCGCTCTACTTCTACCTCACGTAATCCGGCGGCGGGGCGACGGCCTGCGTCGGTAGATGCCCGTGCACGAGGGGCAAAAGCGATGCGCTGGTACGCTCGCGCCGATGGGGCAGAGCATCTCCGACCCACTCCTCGCGCTCGACGAGGCGCGCGACCATTTCGCCCGGTCGCAGGACCTCACCCTCGCGATCGAGGAGGAGTTCCAGATCGTCGACCCCGAGACGCACGGCCTGGTCAACCGCTTCGCCGAGCTCAAGGCGCGCACCGACGCCATCCCGCTGGGCGAGCACACGGCGGGCGAGCTGATCTCGTCGGAGATCGAGCTCAAGACGGGCCGCTGCGAGTCGTTCGCCGAGGCGGCGCGCGGCTCGTCGAGCATCGGCGCGCCCTGCTCGACGAGGCCGGCGCCATGGGCGTCGCGCTCGCAGCCTGCGGGACGCACCCCTGGTCGCCGTGGTGGGAGCAGGAGGTCATCGACACGCCCCACTACCGCATCGTCGAGCACACCCTGCGCTACGTCGCCTGGCGCAACAACACGTTCGGAATCCACCTCCACGTCGGCGTGCGCGATGCCGACCGCGCAATCGCCCTGGCCAACGCCATGCGCTCCGTGCTCCCCGATCTGCTCGCGCTGTCGGCTTCGTCGCCCTGGTACGAGGGGCGATACACCCACCTGCATTCGACGCGCACCCAGCTCTTCACCCGCATGTTCCCTCGCTGCGGAATCCCCGAGCCGTTCGACGGCTGGGCCGACTACGACCGCTTCGTGCGCTGGCTGGTCGAGACCGGCTCGATCAAGGAGCACACCGAGATCTGGTGGTGCGTGCGGCCGCACCAGTCGTACGGAACGGTCGAGCTGCGCAACGCCGACGCGCTCGCCGACGTGCGCGAGTCGCTCGCGGTGATGGCCTACGCGTACGCGCTCTCGGCGCGCGCGCCTGCGCGCGATCGACGAGGGCGAGCAGATCGTCGAGCTGCGCGGGCGCCACATCGAGGAGAACATGTGGCGCGCGATCCGCTGGGGGCTCTCGGGCGAGCTGATCGACTACGAGCGCGGCATGCGCTCCGTGCCGGCCGCCGAGCGCGTGCGCGCGCAGCTCGCCGACGCCGCGCCCGAGATCGCGGCGCTCGGGCTCGAGCCGTACCTCGAGCCGTTGCAGCGGATGCTCGACGAGCGGCAACTCGGCGCAGCGATCGATCGCGGCACTCGAGGCCGGCGCGACGCTCGAGGAGCTGTTCGCCGACCAGGTGCGTGTCACGCGCGAATCGGTCGATGCGCCGTCGATCGCACAGGAGGCGGCACGCTGGCTGAGACCACGAGCACGAGCGGTCGGCGGCGACGACGTTCGCGCGGCAGCTGGCGGCGCAGTAGCTCCTGCAGTTGCGCCCGCGCGACCTGCTCGTCGCAGACGGCCGTGATGCTCGCCAACCAGGCCGCCATCAGGATCGGGATGGCGAGCCCGGAGCACGCCGACCGCGAGCAGGCCCGCGAGGCGATCGACGCGCTCGCCGGCATCGTCGACCTGCTCGGCGCCGCACGGCCGAGCCCGACGAGCTGGAAGCGCTCCGGCGCGACCTCGCGCAGCTGCGCATGGCGTTCGTGCAGGCACGGTGCCGCGGCGCCGGCAGCCGCGGCCGAGCAGGATCCGCCCGCGGCAGCCGGAGCCGCCGGAGGACGACCGCCCGGGCGAGGAGCGGCCGCCGATCTGGACGCCCGGCGGCGAGGTCTGAGCCGAGCTCCTCGCGCCGCGTCGGCCGGCGACGTCGCGCTTGACGCTCCAGGGAGTCTCGGGCAGTCACAAGCAGCGCGCATCCGGCGTGTGCAACCGGCCGAGCCTGTTACGATCGCCGCGCGCGCCGCGGTGCGCCTGAGTCCAGAGGCCTGCCGCGCGGCGTCGGGCTGGTTTCTTCTCGAGAGGGAGCAGAGTCGCCCATGCAGACGTTCCTGGTGGAGCACAACGTGCTCTTCGCCCTGATCTGTGGCCTGTTGGCCGTGGCCTACGGCGCGTACCTGACGCGCTGGGTGCTGGCAGCAGTCGCCCGGCAACGAGCGCATGCGCGAGATCCAGGCGGCGATCCAGGAGGGCGCGTCCGCCTACCTCAACCGCCAGTACCGCACGTCGGCGTCGTCGCCGTCGTCGTCGCCGCGCTGCTGCTGATCGCCGGCATCTGGTCCGACGACCTCGGCTGGAAGGTCGCGCTCGGCTTCGTGATCGGCGCCGTGCTCTCCGCGCTCGGCGGGCTACATCGGCATGAACGTCGCCGTGCGCGCCAACGCGCGCGTCGCCGAGGCGGGCCGCACGCGGCCTCGCGCGAGGCCTTCGACGTCGCCTTCAAGGGCGGCACCGTCACCGGCATCCTCGTCGTCGGCCTCGGCCTGCTCGGCGTCGCCGGCTACTACGGCGCCCTGCGCGCCGGCGGCGTCGCCGAGAGCGACGCCGTGCGCGCGCTCGTCGGCCTCTCGCTTCGGCGGCTCGCTGATCTCGGTCTTCGCGCGCCTCGGCGGCGGCATCTTCACGAAGGGCGCCGACGTCGGCGCCGACCTCGTCGGCAAGATCGAGGCCGGCATCCCCGAGGACGACCCGCGCAACCCGGCCGTGATCGCCGACAACGTCGGCGACAACGTCGGCGACGACGCCGGCATGGCGGCCGACCTCTTCGAGACCTACGCCGTGACGCTCGTGGCCGGCATGCTGCTCGCGCAGCAGGCCGGGCTGGGGCGCCGCGGGCGTCGCGCATCCCGCTCGTGCTCGGCGGCATCTCGATCATCGCCTCGATCATCGGCACGCAGTTCGTGCAAGCGTGCGCGAGCGGCGGCAGCGTCATGAGCGCGCTCTACAAGGGCGTCGTCATCGACCGCGGGCATCTCGGCGCTGGTCGTTCATCCCGGTCATGAACTGGCATGGTCGACGAGATCCCGGTCGACGCATCCGACGTCGCTGGGGCAAGCTCTACCTCTGCGCGCTCGTCGGCCTCGTCATCACGGCGCTGCTGATGGTCGATCACCGAGTACTACACCGGCACGCGCTGGGGGCCGGTCAAGCGCATCGCGCGAGGCCTCGACGACCGGCCACGCGACGAACATCATCGCGGGCCTCGCCAAGTCGATGGAGGCCACGGCCGCGCCCGTGCTCGTGATCGGCGTCGGCATCCTCGTCGCCTACAAGCTCGGCGACATCACCGGCATCGCGATCGCCGCCGTCGCGATGCTCTCGATGGCCGGCATGATCGTCGCGCTCGACGCCTTCGGGCCGATCACCGACAACGCCGGCGGCATCGCCGAGATGGCGGACATGCCGGAGGAGGTGCGCGGCATCACCGACCCGCTCGACGCCGTCGGCAACACGACGAAGGCCGTCACCAAGGGCTACGCGATCGGCTCGGCCGGCCTCGCCGCGCTGGTGCTCTTCGCCTCCTACTCGCACGAGCTCGTCGCGCAGGCCGCGGCCGCGGGCAAGGCGGTCAACGTCGCCGTTCTCGATCTCGAACCCGTGGGTGCTCGTCGGCCTCCTGATCGGCGGCATCATGCCGTTCCTCTTCGCCTCGCTCGCGATGGAGGCCGTCGGCCGCGCCGGCGCCGAGGTCGTCGAGGAGGTGCGCCGCCAGTTCCGCGAGATCCCGGGGATCATGGAGGGCACCGCGCAAGCCCGAGTACGGCACCTGCGTCGACATCGTCACGAAGCGCGGCGCTCAAGGAGATGCGGATCCCGTCGCTGATCCCGATCGTGATCCCGATCGTCGTCGGCCTGATCTCGTACGAGATGCTCGGCGGCCTGCTCGTCGGCACGATCGTGACCGGCCTCTTCCTGGCCATCTCGATGACCTCCGGCGGCGGCGCCTGGGACAACGCGAAGAAGCTGATCGAGGACGGCGCGCTACGGCGGCAAGGGCTCCGACGCGCACGCCGCGTCGATCACCGGCGACACCGTCGGCGATCCCTACAAGGACACCGCCGGGCCCGCGATCAACCCGATGATCAAGATCACGAACATCGTCGCGATCCTGATCATCCCGCTGATCGTCCACTTCCTCTAAGACGAGGCGCGGCGGGACACGCACGCTCCCGCCGCGAGCGCTAGATCTTCGCGATCCGCATGCGCGTCGTTGGCAGCCGGCTGTCTGGTCGGGGTCGCTCTCGTGATCACGGGCTGCGGCACGTCGAATGACGCCGGGCAAGGTCGCCGTCAACACGATCGAGGACGACTGGGAGGGCTTCTACGTCGCCTCCAGCGACCCGTTCCCGAGCCGCCCCGATCTCAAGGGCCAGGACACGATCCGCAGCATCCACTGCGGGGACAAGAAGCAGCGAGGGCGCGGGCACGCTGACGCTGCACGCTCGTCGTCGGGGCCGGCCCGACGGGCGGCCGGCAGACGACGCTCCGCGTGCTCGTGCGCTTCGACGACGCAGGGTGTCCTGCGCCAGTGGAAGTTCACCGGGTAGCGCGTGCCGCTGCTCCGCCGCCGCAGCTCGCATGGCCTGCCCGCCGTCCTCGGCGTCGGGCGACATGTTCTCGACGGCCTACGGCAACGTCGGCTCGTCGATCTACTACGCGCTCGGCGTCACCGCGCTCTACGCCGGGCGGGATGACGCCGGTCACGTTCGCGATCTCGGGCGTGATCTTCGCGTTCACCGCTGCGACCTACGCCGAGGCGACGGCGCGCTTCCCGGAGGCCGGCGGCTCGGCGTCGTTCTCGCGCCGCGCCTTCAACGAGGCCGTCTCGTTCTTCGCCGCCTGGGCGCAGATGCTCAACTACACGGTCACGATCGCGATCTCGGCCTACACCGTGCCGCCGTACCTCTCGGTGTTCCCCGGGCTGCGGCTTCATGCGCAACGGGCTGACGGGGCAGGTCGTCGTCGCGGCCGGGCTCTGCATCGTGCTGGCGCTGCTCAACATCCGCGGCATCCAGGAGTCGGCGCGGCTCAACATCTTCCTCGCGATCGCCGACCTCGCGACCCAGGCGCTGCTCGTGGTCGTCGGCGTCGCGCTGATCCTGAACCCGCAGGTGCTCGTCGGCAACGTGCACTTCGGCACCACGCCGACCGTCTCGGCGTTCCTGATCTCGATCCCGATCGGCATGGTCGCCTACACGGGCATCGAGACGATCTCGAACATGGCGGAGGAGGCGCGCGACCCCGGCGCGCGACGTGCCGCGCTCGATCGGCCTCGTGGCCGCGGCGGTGTTCGCGATCTACGCGTTCCTGCCCGCGGTCGCGCTCTCGGCGATGCCGGTGCACGAGACGCCGGCGCTCTCGCAACCCGCCGGGCACCGAGGGCACGCACTACACGACGGCGCTCGGCGCCAAGTACGCCGGCGACCCGGTGCAGGGCATCGTCCAGAACCTCGGCCTCGGGCCGCTGACGACGCCCGTGAGCTACTACGTCGGCCTGCTCGCGGGCACGATCCTGATCATCGCGACGAACGCCGGGCTGATCGGCGTCTCGCGCCTGACGTACTCGATGGGCGTGCACCGGCAGTTCCCCGACTTCCTGCGCACGGTGCACCCGACCTGGCGCACGCCCTGGGTCGCGATCGTCGATCTACACGTTCGCGGCGATCGGCATGATCGGCGCCGCCAAGGTCGCCGGCGGGCAGGGCGTCGCGTTCCTCGGCAACCTCTACGCGTTCGGCGCGATGCTCTCGTTCACGATCGCGCACGCCTCGGTGATCGCGCTGCGCCTGCGCAAGTCGAAACGCGATCCCGAGCAGCCGTTCCGCGCGCCCCTGAACATGCGCGTGGGCGAGTCGACATCCCGGTGTTCGCGGTGCTCGGCGGCCTCGGGACGTTCGCCGGCCTTCCTCGTCGTCGCGACGCTCTTCCCGGCCGTGCGCTGGGCGGGCCTCGGCTGGCTCGTGCTCGGCATGATCGTCTACGTCGCCTACCGCAAGCGCCAGGGGCTGCCGCTCACGAAGACCGTCTTCGCGGACACCAAGGTGCGCGGGCCCGCGATCGAGATCGAGTACCGCACGATCGTCCTGCACATCACCGATGCGCGCGTCGCCGACGAGATGACGGCCACCGCGCTCGCGCCTCGCCTCGCGAGCGGCGCGCGCGCGTCGTCGCGCTGTACACGCTCGAGGTGCCCACGTCGCGCCCGCTGTCGGAGATCGCGCCCGAGGACGAGGAGCGGGCCAACAGGCAGCTGGCCGAGGCCGAGGCGCTCGGGCAGCTCTACGGCGTGCAGGTGATCTCGCGCCTCGTGCGCACCCGCAACGCCGGGCGCGCGCTGGTCGAGGAGGCCGAGCGCCGCGGCAGCGAGATCATCGTGCTCGGCTCGCCGGGCCGCTCGGCGCGCTCCGCGCGCCTGTTCGGTTCGACCGTGGACTACGTCCTGCGGCACGCGCGCTGCAAGGTGATGGTCGGCGCGACGCCCGAGTGGCGGGGCGCCGCGCCGCGCCGTCGGGCCGGCAGTCAGGAGGCAGCTCGTGACCCCGCGCAACCGCATCTCCGCTGATCCTCAGCGCGTTGCTCGTCGTGATCGGCATCGTCACGATCGTCCGCACGGCGCTCGGCGGCGGCTAGGGCGTCGCCGTCGGCTACATCTTCGGCGCGGCGCTCACGCTCGCCGGGCTCGGCCGCGGCTGGCTCGCGCTGCAGATGTCGAGGCGCGACGACTAGATGGCCCGCAAGCTCCCAGTCCTGCAGCGCGTCGTCGGCGAGGACGCGCTCTTCGCGGCGATCTACGGCACGATCTCGTCGTCGCTGTACTTCGCGCTCGGCGTCGTCGTCGCTCTACGCGCTCGGCCTGACGCCGATCGTCCTGCCGGTCGTCGGCCTGCTCGTCGCGCTCGCCGCCGGCGCCTACGCGGAGGGCGCGACGGCGACGGGCGGCGGCTCGCCGCTGATCGTCAGGCGCGCGTTCGGCGACGTCGGCGGGCTTCCTGGTCGGCTGGGCGGTGCTGCTCGACCTGCTCGTCGTCGCGCTGCTCTCGGCGCTCTTCGTGCCGCGCTACGCCGAGGCGGCGCGTCGGCCACATCGGCGAGATGAGCGGTCGCTCGGCCGAGTTGATCGGGGTCGGCGTGATCGTGCTGCTGGGCGCGGGCAGGCTCGTGCCGCGCGTCTCGCGCACCGACCTCGTGCGCCCGCTCGCGATCGTCGACATGCTCGCGCAGCTGACGCTGGCCGTCCTCGGCCTGACGGCGCTCGGGCACCTCGACGCGCTGACGCAGTCGATCGACCTCGGCGCCGCGCCGACCTGGACGTCGCTCGGCTACTCGCTCCCGATCGCGCTCGTGGCGTTCACGGGCGTCGAGATCGTCGCGGGGCTGCTGCAGGAGTCGGCGAACCCCGCCCGGCCGCTGCGCCGGATCACGCTCGGCCGCGATCGCGGCCACGGTCGCTCGCCTACGTCGTGATCGCCACCGCCGCGCTCTCGCTGCTTCCCGTGCACGAGGCGCCCGGCACGCCGTCGGGCTACGCCAGCGACCTCTCGACGATCTGGGGCACCGCGCCGCTGGCGGGCGCGGCCGAGGCGATCGGCGCCCAGGCGTTCGGCGCGACGGCCGGCGACGTCGTCCGCGTGCTCGTCGAGCCTGAGCGCGATCGGCGTGCTCGTGACGAGCGCCGGGCGTCGCGCTCGGCGCGGCGCCTGCGCACGCTGCGCGCGCTCGCCGGGCATGGGCGGACTGCCGCCGACGCTGATGCGCCGCTCGCGCCGCTGCGGCGTCGAGCCGGGGGCCGATCGTCCTGCTCGTCGTGCTCTCGGCGCGCGCTGATGCTCGCGGTCTCGCTGCTCGGCAGCGAGGTCGACGCGCTCGCGTCGATCTACTCCTTCGGCATCCTGATCGCGTTCATGGCTCGTGTTCGCCGCCGTCGTCGTGCTGCGCGTGCGCGAGCCGCCGCTTCCGCGCGTCGTGCGCATGGGCGGCAGCGTCCGCTTCGGCAGCAGCGACATCCCGGTGCTCGCGCTGCTCGGCCTCGCGATGTCGTGGGCGCTCTGGGTGCTCGACCTCGGCACCCACCGGGCCGGGCGCATCCTGCCGCCGATCTGGCTCGGCTCGGGCTCGCTGGTGTTCGTCGGTGATGCGGCGCCTGCAGGGCAAGCCGCTGCTGAAGCGCATCGAGACGGTCGCGCCGCCGCCGCTCGAGGTCATCGACATGCAGTTCGGGACGATCCTGGTGCCGCTCAAGGCGCGCGGGCCGATCGAGGAGGAGATGCTCGCGATCGCGTGCAAGCTCGCGCAGGAGCAGGGCGCGCGCGTGCTCGGCGTGAACGTCGTCGAGGTGCCGCTCGCGCCTGCCGCTGGACGCGGACATCCCGGGCACCGGCGAGACGGAGGCGGCTCCGCGAGCTGACCGCGATGTTCGCCCAGGACTACGGCGTGCGCGTCGACTTCATGGCGCTGCGCAGCCGCGCGATCAGCCACGAGATCGCGCGCGTCGCGCGCGAGGAGGACGTCGGGCTGATCCTGGTCGGCGCCGTGCCGCACATCGGCGCGCTCGCCGGCCGCCAGCAGGTGTTCTCGGAGACGATCGAGAACCTGCTGCGCCGAGCGCACTGCCGCGTGATCGTGACGTCCTTCCCGCCCGGCACCGCAAGCGTCGCCGAGGAGGCGCCGGATGAGCCCCACATCCGCCCCGGGCCGTCCCCGGTCTCGTAGCCGCACAATCGGGGCCTGGCCCCATTCGTGCACGATGGGTCGTGGGAACGCCTGTTCGGGCGTGGTTGAGCAGAAAGTCGAATGAGCGTCCTCGAGTTACGACCGCGAGGGCATGCTCACACGCTCAATTCCAGCGACGCGGCCGCGCACGACGGGACGAACTGATCCTCGTCGAGGACGTGCCGTTCGGCTTCGGCAGGTCGAGTGCGCCGTGTGCCGGTTCGGCGATCGCACGAGCGAGCCAGTGCGCCGATCGCCGCGAAACATCATTACACGCGGGACGTTTGTGTCATGGAGTGGCGGGGAATCAGCCCGCCGCACAGACCGGCAACCGCGCGGCTCCCAACCACGAGCGCGCCGAAACACGGAGGCCCCGCATGGGCATCATCGCATTCCTCATCCTCGGCCTCCTCGCGGGAATCATCGCGAAGGCCATGCTCCCGGAAGAAGATCCCGGCGGCATCATCGTGACCATGTTGATCGGCGTCGCCGGGGCCCTCATCGGCGGATTCCTGGCGGCGGCGCTCTTCGACGCCCATCCTCTCGATGACTTCTTCGACGTCTCGACGTGGATCACGGCCATCGTCGGCTCGATCATCCTGCTGGCGGTGTACCGCATGATCGTGAGCGGGCGCCACGGCGGCGGTCGGCGCGTGCTGCAATGACGACGCGGTGACTTAGGTGGACGCCCCAGCGCCTAGGCGCTGGGGCGTCTCAGGATCGAAGAAAGTGTGCTGGAATTTCTACTCGGCACCTCACCGCGACGATCGACTTCAGCAATGCGCTGGCGGTGGCGCAGCGGTCGACAGCGGTGGCGCGTGCCTAGCCGCTGAATTTCGCGGTGATGGAGTCCGATAGGAGGTGGGGCGATCGTCGACGAGTGGGCTGGGGTTGGTGGACGAGTAGTCCCCGAGTACGCGGTCCCGCGTCTGGTAGGGGTGCGTTGACTGGTGTGAGGTAGATGGTGAGGCCGTTTCCGCCGCCGGAGTAGGCTGGGTAGTTGGCGGGTTCTGGTGTTGCCGATATAGACGAGGACGTAGCCTTGACGGTCATGGTCGCGTTGCCTGAGAGCGGCCAGTTGCCGGTGGTGTCCTGGGCGATGGGTATGACGCCGAGCCGTGGGGAGTCGGTCTTCTTGACGTAGTAGTTTCCCCTCGAGTCTTTTCCGAAGACGTCGCTGAAGGAGTCGGTATTGGTGCCGATGCGGGGGTCGAAGCCCTTGGTGGTGATGTTGCCCGTGCTGCACCCGTTTGCGTCTGGACGCTTGTCCGATCGTGATGGGGCATGCGTCGGCGCCGCCGTAGGCCGCGCTTTTGATTACGTCGCCGACCTGGTTGCCGCCGTAGAACTTGCAGTCGGGGCCTGCCGGCGTGTTGATCATGCCGCCGACGTTCTTGGACCCGTTGCCGGGCGTGATCGTCGAGTTGTGTCGGGGACTGCATCGTGAGACGCCCCGGAGCGTACGCCGAACGGGAGCCATGCGCCCGACTGCGGTGACCTGTGAGGCTTGTGCGATGGCGCGTGCGCTCGCCGTCCAGGTGTCCAGTCCGAGCAGCCTGCTGAACGCGCCGTGATGTTGGTGTGCACGATCACGCAGACGCTCGCGGGAGCGAGCGTGGTCGCGCCGAAGCCGCCGTCGCAGGAGCCGCTCGTCGTCCCGGTGACGACGACTTGGTCGACGGTCGACGATCTGCGCTGTTCTGGTCGTCGCGTAGTCGCGGGCGATCGTATCGGCCGCGACTCGTACTCGCCGGCAGTTCTTTCACCGCGGCCATCGCGGCCGCATCAGCGACGCCCTGCTGGTTGCGGCGCTGCAGCAGCGCGTTGCCGCCGTCGACGACGAGGCTCGCGATACCCAACAGGGCGGCGAACACGAGGATGCAGAGCACGAGCGCCTGGCCTTCCTCGCGGTGGCGCAGCGCATGGAAACGGCGCTTCAACTCAGTACCCGCGCCGTGCGCTTCGTGGTCAGGTTGCCGGAGAACAGCGTCACGCCGAGAATGCTGACGCTAGCGGGGTAGGTCGAGGTGACGGTGACCGGGCTGCCGGGTGTCCACGCGCTGGCGACGCCAACCGTCAGGCCGCTGCCGAGTCGAATGCTTCGGTCGTCCCCAGCGATGTGCCTCCCCGTACGGTCGACGGTGATCGTGGATGTGCGCCCGGGTTCGGCTACGCCGGCATCAACGAGGCCTGCCTCGCGCCTTCGCTGGTGGCCGCACTCACCTGCTGGTACTGCAGGTAGACCTGCCCGAACTGGATCACGACGTACAGGATCGTCACCAGCACCGGCAAGAACAGTGCAAGCTCGACGGCCGACTGCCCCGCTCCTCACGCGCCGCGAGCGCGCATCACCGCTCCAGCCGCTTCGTCGCGGTCGCCTTCAGATTGAAGACCTGCGGGAGCTGGCCGAGGAAGTCGAAGGTCAAGGGGTGCGTGATCGTCACCGTGACGGTGCCCGGGTACGACCAAGCCGCGCCCGGAGGCGTCGCCGTCGAGACATAGGAGACGGCGATCTCGGAGTCGGTCAGAGCCCACTGTCGGAGAGATGGATTTCGCCGCGGTGCGCGCCGCGGCGGTCGGGTCGGCGCCGTGATTGACCGCGGCGGCACGCGCAGCCGCGTTCGCCGCCGACGCCACCTGCTCGTATGCGAAGAACGCCATCCCGATCTTCAGGCAGGCAAAGATCACCAGCACCAGCAACGGCAGCACCAGCGCCAACTCCACCGACGACTGCCCGCGCACCCCCCGCGCCCGCGCCGAGACGAGGCCTCTCATCGCCGACCAGCCCCGAGGTTCGCTGCAGGAACGAGCATTACGAACGGAATCGGTCATTCAAGAACAAACTTGAATCGAAATCCGAACCGGACGCGGCAGCGACCTCGGACAACTCGGGCCGCCAGCGAGGCGACACGCCGCTCGAGACGACCCGGCTTCTCGAGGCCCATCCAGCTGCACCGGCAGTGGGCGATGGACGTGCTCCTGGCTCATGTACTCGCACACGCCGCAGAACGCGCAGACTTAGCATTCAGCTCGATGTACGCCAGCCGACGGCTCTACAGGCGTGATATATGCGTAGGAACGCGGAAGGCTTCCCTCATGGGTCATCACGGCCTAGGCCCGCGGCATCGCCGGGCTCCTGCGTATTCGGGCTAGGGGGTGCGCCTCATCGTGGCGTTATGCGAGTCGGTGGTGTCGTCACGGCTGGCCATCCGCCGCGAGTCCGGCCCGTAGCACTGCTCGCCCTTCCGGCCGCATGTGCACCCTGGCGGCGTACCGCTCACCCTCTTCGAAACGCTTACCAGGCTGTCCCGAACGCGAAGGCTGTGCGATTCGGCGGGGCCCTCCGTGGAGTCGTGCGTGTGCGTGTGCATCAGCTCGCGAGCTCGACCGGCGCCTCGCGCCGCATCGCGGCCAGGTCGGCACGCAGCTCGCGCAGCTCTTCGAGGACATCCGCCACGTCGGCATCATCGTCTTGGTGCACCTCGACGCGCGCCGCCTGCCACGCCGACCAGTGCCCCGACACCAGCGCCCACAGCCTCAGCGCGGAGACGTAGACGACGCTGCGCACCCAGCCGGTCGCGAGCGACACGGGGATCATCGCGATCCAGAAGATCGTCAGCCAGCCATTCACCCGGCGCATGAACACCGGACTTACTTGCGCGCTTGCCAGAGGGTACGGAGAGTTCCCATTCGCCCTGATATCCGCTCGAGCCCGCGCCTAACCTTCCGCATCCTACAAATAGGCCCTTGACGCAACGTTGCGGTGGTCCGGCCGTGTCGGGCGAGCGCCTAGCGTGCACCGCCCTTTTCCCCATGATGCAGGGTGGCTAGCGTGCGGATGCGCGCCTGTTCGGGTTGGCTCATCCCCAGTCGATGCACTGTTGGCGTCTGGCGCCAAGCTGCTGGCTCGCCGGTTGTCGGTTGCTTGCGACCGCCGAGCGACTGGGCAGGTGAGTTCGCCCGCTTGTTCTCTAGTGTCAGGAAGCCATGAACCGCCCCGAGGCACAATCTCAACGCCTTAGTCGAGAGGAACTCTACTGCCCTGCGCAACTTGCAATCCGGCTTCTATGATCCACCCGTCGGCCACCCCGCGTGGGCAAGACTCGGGGTTTGGCCTCCCCATGCGTGCCCACGCCCGAACCCGCCGATCGGCCTGACACCCCGCGGAGCGCGGTTCCGAGTGCACTTACCCCGAAACGATGCTTGAGAGGCCCGCTACAGCGAATCCTGATGCACTGAGAACGCGACCCCGTGCTGATGAATGAACAGCGGGCGGTCCGGGTTCTCCTCCCAACGCTCCGACTTCACGAACTGCTCGGGTGCCAACTGGAACCATCCGCGATGTCCCCGTCGTCGGCTCGAAGGATGAAGTTGATGCTGCCATCGAGCACACCTTCGCCTCCGTCGACCGAGGTCAAGCCCTCCGTCGCCATCGACAGCAGGCCGCGCATCGTCGCCGCGGGGAACTGCCCGTCGACGCCGTGGACGATCACCGCGACGGCGACCCTCTCGCCGACGAAGCCCTGCATCGCAGCCAGCGTCTCCTCGAAATCCATGCTGCAGCGCGCTACGTCTTGACGTCGAGCAGGAGGGCCTCGCCGCCGCGTTCGGTGCGTTCCGGGCCGCTAGCGACCGGTCCTTCAAACCAGCCTTCATCGTCGAACTCCCACACGCGGTACGTCGTGCCGACGAAGCCGCCCCTCTCGCCACGCCCGGCCTCCGCCTCGCCTGCGGCAACAGCCGCCTCGAGAGCGGTGTACCGCGGCCCACGTCCGAGCTCGATCCTGCCGTCGAACCAGACCTCGTAGGTAGCCACCGTCATCCCTTCGGTTGGGGATGGCCGGCTAACGAGGCCCGCCGGGCTTTAGGACGAGCCCTAGTGGTCGACCAACGATCCGCGGGATTCTCGGCGGCGCGTGATCCCAGAGTACTCCGAAACGACGGAAGGCCCCGTGCCTCGCCAGCACGGGGCCTCAGATATCGGTCGGCCGACCCGGCCAACCCGTCATGTGCTGCGCGGGACGCGGACCTCCCTGGGTCCCTTGGGAGGTGCCTCGCTCGAGGGGCACCGGATTCGTCCCGCGCGCGCCGGCATTCCCGCTCGCTCATCCACCAAACGCATGCTCCCCCCCCGAGCTACGCCCATGGGTGACCCGGGCTATCCATACGTCCAGGCTCGTGGCGGACTACGCCGGCCGTCGGCGCTGCCCAACCAGGATTCCGTGAGGACAGCCTCGGGCGGTATGCCGTTTGGGGTCGGGAGGATCGACCGAGGCTGCCCTCGCGCCTCACGCTAGTCCAAGCGTGTTCGTTTGATCGCTCGCGCGCCCGGGGTAGCGAGCGGGCATGGAAGCTGCGGAGATCGACCCGAACCCCTGGCTCGAGCCGAGCCCGCCCCTTCCAGTCGACCACGACGCCCCTCCCGCGTCGCCTCCGTCCTCCGATCCCCCTCCGGACGAGGACGGCTGATTCCCCTTCCCGGCGAAGCCCGGCGCTGGCCGCCCCGGGCTTCGTTTCAATGTCTGCGTGGGTTGGAGCCGCCGCCGGCGCGAGCTCCCTTAAATCACGGTGCATGGCCACGTACTAGGCGAAGCTCGCGCCGCGCGTGATGCGCCCGCGCCGCCATGCCGACGGCGAGATCAGCTGGGGCGGGGAACGACTGATCGGAGGCGATTGCTGTCGAGGGTCTTAAGAGGCGCATCCAGGCCGCGCTCGCGGACGCTGTAACGCCGACTGACTTCGGACGGAAACCTCTCCCACGGCGTCGATCTCGCAAGCGTGTAGAGGTAGCGATCACGCAACCGTGCCGCTGGAGCAGCCGGCGCGTGTCGTCGAGCCGGCCTGGCACGGCATAAGTCGAGCGGCAAGGTCGTCGCCTCGCCGGACCACCCGCAAGACCATCAGCCTGCTCGACGCGATTTACGCCAGGGACCGTTTGCGCTTGTCGCTCGATGGCGTGTTGATCAAAAGGGGGGGTGGCCCCGTTCCGCGAGTGCGGCTGGCCGCGGCCGACGCCGGCCACCGCCAGGCGCTGGAGCTTGGCGCGCCGCGTGCCGACGTCGCCGCGAGCTCGAGCGCCGCGATCACGGTCGCCGGGCACTTCGGCGATGCCGACATCCGCCGAAGCCTGGACCCGCTGCGTAGGGAGCGGCTGGTAATCCGCGATGGCGGTCCGAGCTCGCGTGGTAACGCCCTTGGTAACGCACGGCGTGCGTCGGCGTCGCGCAATCGGCATGGTTCGCACAGCCTCGCGGTGGGCGCTCGGGGGTGAATCTGGATTACGCTCTCGCGGTGGATCACGAGGCGCGCCGGTGACGTACCTGTGGGCGGCGATCGTCATCGTGGTGGTCGCCGCAGCCGCCATCGGAGGGCTCCTGCTCGTCCGGCGGCGCGCGCCCGAGGACGGGTTCTTCACCGATGGCGACCGCGCTGCCGGCGTCTTCGGCGTGCTCGCCACGGGCTTCGCGATCATCCTGGGCTTCGTCGTGTTCCTCGCGTTCGAGAGCTTCGACACCTCACGCGCCGGCGCGGAGCAGGAAGCGGCGCTCGTGGCGCAGCAGTTCGAGACGGCGCAGTTCATGCCGCCGGCGGCGCGCAAGCCGTTGGCGGACGGGCTCGTCTGCTACGCGCGCTCGGTCGTCCACCAGGAGTGGCCGGAGATGCGCAGCCGGCGCCCTCGACTCGTCGATCAACCCATGGTCGGCCGACCTCTTCAAGGCGCTGCAGGGCGTCCACCCGCAGACCCCGACGGAGCAGGCGGCGTTCGGCAAGTGGATCGACCAGCGCACCGATCGCGAGCAGGGGCGCCAGGACCGCATCCACGGTGCGCAGGGCGTCATCCCACTCTCCGTCTGGGTGGGACTGTTCCTGATGGCCGCTGTGGTGTTCGGCTTCATGATGTTCTTCGCCGACCCGGCTGAGCGGTGGTACGTCCAGGCGGTGCAGATCGGCACGGTGGCCGTGGTCATCACGACGACGCTCTTCATCATCCGCGTGCTCGACAGCCCATTCGAGACCGGCGGCGGCGAGCTGCGGCCGATCGCCATGGAGCGCACGCTCGACATCCTCGACCAGACCCGCAAGATCGTCGGGATGACGGGCCCGCTGCCCTGCGATCAGAACGGCGTGCGGCTCGCCGCGCCCTGAGGCCTCCGGGCGGTGGGTAGATTCACCGCTCGGCGACGATGTCGGCAGGCGCGGCGCCGTCCTGCTCCGCCGCGTCCGCAGCCAGCCCGAGCACGGCGCCGACGAGGAAGCAGAGGCCGCCGAGGCACGTGAAGCCGTTGGCGGCCGCGAGGCTGAGCGTGTCGCCGTTCCGCGGAACGACGTACCCGCCGATCGCCGCGACGGCGAACGCGACGCAGCCCGCGAGGTTGATGGCGGCGATCCGCCACTGCCGTCTCCTGGGCCGGCGTCGCACGGGCCGAGCGCACGGCGGCGAAGGCGATCCAGCCGGAGACGAGGAAGCAGATGCAGCCGAGGACGTCCGGAGTCCACACCAGGCGGTCGTACTCGTGGGCGTCGAGGCCAGATTGCATGGCCCGGAAGGTGTTGACGTTGAACAGGATCGTCCCCACGAACTGGATGGCGCTGCCCCACCAGAGTGCGCCGCGGCCCTCGGTCAGCCGCCACTGGATCGCGGCGGCCGTGGTGAAGAAGACCGACCCGACGAAGTAGACGACGGCGTCGGGACCCGAGCCCACGACGGTGACGACGCCCGGCACCGCGGCGACGGCGAAGCACGCGGCGCCCATGGCGAAGAGGACGCCCATCCACCATGACCCCCGTCGCGGCCTCCACCACCCGCCGTGTGCCGTCGCGCCCACGCCGGCGCTCAGCTCGCCGACGCCACGGCCTGCGCGCGGGCCGCCCACGGCTGGGGCGCGAACGGGGCGAGCTCGTCCCGGCCTGCGCGCACGACGCCGTAGCTCGACTCCGGCACCTCGTTCCAGGCGCCCTTCAGGTCGCCGAGCGGCTCGGAGACGATGAGCCGCGACTCGTCGCCGACGCCGTGCAGCAACGGGTTGTCCGGGTACTGGTGCTTCAGGGTGTCGACCGACGTGCTGTAGAAGAGGGAGCGCGACTGGCCCTCGCTGGAGTAGCGGAACCCCCACACGCTCGCCCCGTCCGTCGTCGCGACGGTCATCTGGATGGGGTGTGCGACGCCGTGCGCTGCGCCGACCTGCTCGATCAGGCCGACGGCGCGCGCCACGGCCGCCGGGGGTCGTCCTCGAGGCCGGCTGTGAGCGCCAGATAGAAGAAGAGCTCGGAGTCGGTCGAGCCCTGGAGCTCCGGGTACAGCGCCTCGTCGACGGCCAGCGTGAGCTCCCGCTTGACGCGCGCGAAGTCGTGGATGGCGCCGTTGTGCATCCAGAGCCAGCGACCGTGGCGGAATGGGTGGCAGTTCGTCTGCTGGATGGCGGTGCCGGTGGAGGCCCGGATGTGGGCGAAGACCGTCTGGGAGCGCACGTGGGCCGCCAGTTCGCGCAGGTTGCGGTCGTTCCACGCCGGCTCGGTGCTGTGGAAGACCGCCGGCATCCCGCCCTCGCCGTACCAGCCGACGCCGAAGCCGTCGCCGTTCGTCGTGGTCGCCCCGAGCCGCGAGTGCAGGCTCTGGTCGATCAGGGAGTGGGCGGGGACATAGAGCAGCTCCTCCAGTAGCACGGAGGAACCCGAGTAGGCGAGCCAGCGG